>CAWKJQ010000007.1:0-174198 GCA_963849935.1 uncultured Actinomycetota bacterium | reverse complement strand
GACAACTTGGTGCCCAGCGCGATCAGGGTCGCCACCCCCGCCACGATCACCAATGCGCCCCAGTCCACCTGGGTCGAGCCGAAATTCGCCGTGCCGCCGGCGAATCCGAACACGGTGCCCAGATAACTCGACCAGCCCTTGGCCACCACGGCGGCGCCAATCGCCAATTCCAGCACCAGGTTCCAGCCGATGATCCAGGCCAGGAACTCCCCGAAGGTGGCGTAAGAGAAGGTGTAGGCGCTACCGGCCACCGGCAGCATCGAGGCGAACTCCGCGTAGCACAGCGCGGCCAGCGCGCAGGTGCCCGCAGCGATCACGAACGACACCCAGATGGCCGGACCGGTGATGTCGCCGGTCGTCGACGCCGTGACCGTGAAGATGCCGGCGCCGATCACCACCGCGACGCCGAACACCACCAGGTCCCGCCAGGTCAGGTCCTTGCGCAGCTTCGTGTCCGGCTCGTCGGTATCGGCTATTGATTGCTCGATCGTCTTGGTCCGCCATCGGTTGGCCATGCATTCGCCCTTTCCCAACGCTGGGAGCCATTGGTCCGTCACAGTACTGGGTACTCTCCGCAAATGCCGGATAGCAGAGCAACGGCCAGGGATCATGCCGTGGTCATCGGAGGGAGCATCGCCGGTCTTTGCGCCGCTCGGGTGCTTTCGGATTCGTATTCGCGGGTGACGGTGTATGAGCGCGACGAGTTGCCGGCGCGAGCCGGCGAACCGTGCGACGGTTCCCCAGGACCGGCATCTGCACATGCTGATGGCGCGCGGGGCGATGGAATTCGAGGACCTCTTCCCGGGCCTGCTGGACGACATGGTGAGCGCCGGCGTGCCCAAACTGGAGAACCGGCCCGACTGCATCCACCTTGGTGCCGCGGGCCACGTGCTGGGCACCGGCCACACGCTGCGCGACGAGTTCACCGCCTACGTGCCCAGCCGTCCGCATCTGGAATGGCAGTTGCGAAAACGGGTCCGCGACCTCGACAACGTCACCGTGGCGCGGCGCTCGGTGGCCGAACCGCGGTTCGACCGCGCGCGACAACGGGTGACCGGCGTGCTGCTGGATCCGGCCGACCCCGAGAGCAAGGACCCCGAATTCGTCGCCGCGGATCTGGTTGTCGATGCGGCGGGCAGGGGCACCCGGCTGCCCGTGTGGCTGGCGGAATGGGGATTCGAGCGCCCGGTCGAACAGGAGCTGGACATCGGCATTCACTACGCCACCCAGCGGTTCCGCATCCCCGACGGGCTGATCGCGGAGAAGGTCGTGGTTGCCGGCGCCTCGCATGACATGTCGCTGGGGCTGGGCATGCTCTGCTACGAGGACCGCAGCTGGGTCCTCACCACCTTCGGCGTGGCCAACGCGAAACCGCCGCGGACCTTCCCCGAGATGCTCGGGCTGGCGCAGCGGCTGCTTCCGGAGCACTTCCATGCGGCGCTGACGCGGGCAGAGCCGCTGGGCGAGCCGGCGTTTCACGCCTTCCCCGCCAGCAAGTGGCGCCGCTACGACAAGCTGGAGCGCCTGCCGGCGGGCATCCTCGCCTTCGGCGACGCGGTGGCCAGCTTCAACCCCACCTTCGGGCAGGGCATGACGATGACCTCGCTGCAGGCCGGGCATCTGCGCCGAGCGCTGCAGTTCCCGGACGATCAAGTCGCCGCGGAGCTGAACCGGGCCACCGCCAAGAGCACCTTCCCGGTGTGGACGATGAACGCGATCGGCGACGTCACGTTTCACCACGCCGGCACCAAGGGCCCGAATCCCTGGTGGTGGCGGCCCTACAGGTGCGCTGTTCGATCAATTCCTGGGCGCCGCCGAGACCGAACCCGTTCTGGCGGAATGGTTCTTACGGCGGTTCTCGCTGCTCGACAGCCTCTATATGGTTCCGCCGCCGCGAATCATCGGTCGCACGATGGCGCACAACATGCGGCTCTGGCTACGCGAGAACGGCGCGAACGGCGCAGGGCCAGCCTCACAACCCAACCGTCGCCCTGAACAGCTTGGTGGGTTCGTGCGCGACCAGCCGGATCGGGGCGTCGTCGGCCGCCACCCACGCGGCCATCCCCCGCTTCAACGTCAGCGAGCCGGATTTGCCATGCACCGTCGTGAACCCTGGCTGCACAACAGGATCTGCGGGCCGTCGTGGCTGCACGTCGCGTCCACCTCGTGGCCGACGTACTCGTCGTCGAGCTCGAGCAGCGCGACGGCGAACTCGTCGGTCGGTGTCTCATAGATCAGGCCCAAGCCCTCGCGGCGAATGCGCGGCCGCAGCTGCTCCTCGGTGGTGGGCGCGAAATCCAGCACGCGCAGCAGCTCGGGCACGTCGACGTGCTTGGGTGTCAGGCCGCCGCGTAACACGTTGTCCGAGTTGGCCATCACCTCCACCGCGAACCCACGCAGGTAGGTGTGCAGATTGCCGGCCGAGACGAAGATGGCCTCGCCCGGGGCCAACGTGATCCGGTTCAGCAACAGCGCCGCCAGCACCCCGGCGTCGCCGGGATAGCGTTCGCCGAGCTCGAGCACGGTCTTGGCCTCGGCCGCGAATTGGGTTGCGCCCGAGCTGAGATACGCGATGGCGCCGTCCAGCACGGCGGTCACCAGCACGTCGATGTCGGGCTGCGGCGCGGTGATCCAGGTGGTGAACAGCGCGCGCAGACCGTCGGCGTCGGACTGGTCGTTCAGCAGGTCGATGAAGGGGTCCAGGTCGGACACGGCCAGGGCCCGCAAGAGTTCGACGGTGCGCGAGGCCTGGCGGAATCCGGCCAGCGCCTCGAACGGGTGCAGCGCCACCAGCAACTCGGGCTTGTGTGACGTGTCGCGATAGTTGCGCACCGGCGAGGTCAGCGGAATGCCGACCCGCTCCTCGCGCAGGTAACCCTCGGCCGCCTGGGCGGCACTCGGGTGGGCCTGCAGGGACAGCGGCTCGTCCGCGGCCAGCACCTTCACCAGGAACGGCAGCACGTCGCCGAAGCGCCCCCGCGACACCGGCCCGAGCTGTCCCTCCGGATCGTCGACAAGTGCGTCGAGCAACGTGATTTCGCCGTTGTCCGTTTCCAGCCAGGCCGGGTCGCCCGGGTGGGCCCCGAACCAGAGCTCGGCCTCCGGATGCGCCGCCGGCACCGGGCGCTCGGTGAACTCGGCGATGGCGGTACGCGAACCCCAGGCGTACGTTCTCAAGGCCCCGCGAAGCAGTTCCACTGTTGTATCTATCCCCGCACCAGTCGCATATAAACCGCGGCCATCTCCAGCCGGACGGCCAATACTGCCAGTTGCTGCTCGGGGCTACCGGGGCCCCCCAGCGCCGGCGAAACGCCGTAGCCGGCCGAGCCGCCCGGCCCGTCGGGCACATCCTCGGCAGCGAGCAGATACACGTTGTCCAGCCCGGCAGTCCGGGCGGCCACACCCGGCTGCTCGGCCGCCAGGACGACGGCCAGCACCCGCAGCCGCTGCGGCAGCGGTCCGTCGAACTCTTCGTCGTGAAACAGGGCGGCGTCGGGATCCTCGAAGCCGTCCGACGCCGCAGCGCGCAGGGCGACCAGCGCGTCCGCCAGCCCGGTAGCCGGGGTCACCTGGTTCGCGACCCGCAACAGCACCGAGCTGCCGTGCCGCGCCAGCGCCAGCGTCGCGGCAGCGTCGCCCGCCAGCGCCACCTGACGCTCGCCGACCCGCGCGGCCAGCAGCTTGGCCGGGTTGGTGAACAGCTCGCGGGCGGCGCTGTTGCGCAGCGCCTCGGCGTCCAGCTCATCGGCGAGCAACCCGAGGTCGACGCCCGGTCGGGGGTCCAGGGCGTGCACCACGGCCAGTCCGGCGGCCAGATACCGGCACAGTCCGAATTCGTCGGGAACCGACAGCCGGGGCGCCAGCACCGCGGCGTGCCCCGCGGTGGCGTCTCGCAACGGGCCCTCGTACGGCGCCGCCACCACCACCCGGGCGCCGCGGCGCAACCCGGTCGCGGCGGCGGCGGCCAGCGCCGGATCGCCGGGATCGCCGCCCGCGACGACGAGCACATCGAGCGGGCCCACCCACGGCGGTGCCTCGCCGGCCAGCGTGAAGGGCTGCGAGGCCGTGCCGCCCAGAGTCGCGGCCAGCATCGTCCCGGCGGTCTCGGCGGTACCGCGGCCGGCGATCCAGATGACGCTGCGCGGACGGTCGTCGGCGAGCAACGGGTCCAGCGCGCCCTCCTCGACCGCCGCGGCGATCGCACGCACCTGGGCACCCGCGCGACGACGCGGCCCGCAACAGGCCGTCGCGGTCGGCGGCCAGCAGGCCCTCGGTGTCCTCGAGGTCGATCGCCCGGGTGGCGTTCACGGCGCGGCCTTCACGGCCGCCGATATCGCGTCGATTTCGCCGCTGATCTGGGCGACCACCGCGGCCACGTCTTCGGCCGTGCGGGCCTCGACGTTCAGCCGCAGCAACGGCTCGGTATTGGAGCTGCGCAGGTTGAACCAGCTGCCGTCGCCCAGGTCGGCCGTCACCCCGTCCACGTGATCGAGGGAGTGGATCCGGGTGCCGAACGACTTCAGCACGGCTTCGGTGCATTGCGCGGCGTCGGCCACCGTGAAGTTGATCTCGCCAGAGGATTCGTAGCGCTGGTAGTCCGCGGTCAGTTCCGACAGCGGGCGGTCCTGCTCGCCGAGGGCGGCCAGCACGTACAGCGCCGCCAGCATTCCGGAGTCGGCGCCCCAGAAGTCGCGGAAGTAGTAGTGGGCGGAATGTTCGCCGCCGAAGATCGCGCCGGTGTCGGCCATCAGCGCCTTGATATAGGAGTGGCCCACCCGTGACCGCAGCGGTGTGCCGCCGCGCTCGGCGACCAGTTCGGGCACCGCGCGCGAGGTGATCACGTTGTGGATGATCGTCGCGCCGATCTCGCGGCCCAGCTCTCGGGCGGCCACCAGGCTGGTCACCGTCGACGGCGACACGGGGTTGCCGCGCTCGTCGACCACGAAGCAGCGATCGGCGTCCCCGTCGAAGGCCAGCCCGATGTCGGCGCCCGTCTCGCGCACATAGGCCTGCAGGTCCACCAGGTTGGCCGGGTCGAGCGGGTTGGCCTCGTGATTGGGGAACGAGCCGTCGAGCTCGAAGTACAACGGCTGCAACGTGATCGAGCCGATCGGGCCGAGCACGGCGGGCGTGGTCAGACCGGCCATGCCGTTGCCCGCGTCCACGGCCACCCGCAGCGGGCGCAGCCCGGCGGTGTCCACCAGCGACCGCAGGAACTGCCCGTAGTCGGCCAGCACGTCGCGATCGCTCACCGTTCCGGATTCCCCGTCGTAGCCGTCGACGCCGGCGATCACGTCGTCGGCGATGACGCGCAACCCGGTCTCGGCGCCGACCGGTTTGGCCCCCGCCCGGCACAGCTTGATGCCGTTGTAGGCCGCCGGGTTGTGGCTCGCGGTGAACATGGCGCCGGGGCAGTCCAGCAGCCCGGAGGCGAAGTAGAGCTGATCGGTGGACGCCAGGCCGATGCGCACCACGTCCAGTCCCTGACTGGTGACGCCGGTGGCGAACGCGGCGGCCAGCGTGGGCGAGCTGTCCCGCATGTCGTGGCCGATCACCACCTGCCCGGCGCCCTCGGCGCGCATCAGCTTGGCGAAGGCCGCACCGAGATCGGTGACCAGCGGCTCGTCGAGCTCTTCGCCGACCAGCCCACGCACGTCGTAAGCCTTGACGACACGGTGGACAGTCGCGGCGGGCCGAGACATACGGGACTCCTGACGACGTGAACTCTTGGCCGTCAGCCTATCGGGCCACGGAGAACTAAAGCCGCCGCGGTGCGAGAGGATTTCGCGTCCGGCCGGTCAGGGCCGCGGGCACACGGGCCGCGGGGCACGTGACTAGTCGGTGGGATCGGGCAACACGCGCAGATGACCTCGGCGCCGTCCGGACCGATGCTCGGGCGGTGCCAGCACGCTGCTGCTGGGCGCGGTGGCCTGGGCTCCGCCGTGATGGATGTGCGCGTCGGCGAAGCCGTTCACCGGCGTCGCGGCGCCGGCATACGGCACGCCGCGATCGCCCCTCTCGCGCACCGCATCGGCGAGGGCGACCAGGTCGTCCTCGTCAGGGTGGGCGGGCTCAGAAAGGAGGGGCCCGGCATGGCGCACCAGCTCCCACCCGCGGGGCGCGGTGATCCGGCCGGCATGGTTGACGCACAGATCCCAGGAATGCGGTTCCCGCGCGGTCGCCAACGGACCGACGACTGCCGTCGAGTCCGAATAGACGAACGTCAGGGTCGCCACGGCGTAGTGCGGGCACCCGGGCCGGCAACAGCGACGGGGAACGTTCACGATCGAAAGGCTATCGTGCGCAAACGCCGCCGAAGCGCCGGACACGCGCAACTCGCTCGGCCCTCGATGTGCAACCGTTACCATCGGCGCGTGGGCGATTCGCGCAGCTCCCCGCGAAGAGATCGGTTTTCCGACGGTTCGGCTCCGCGACGAACCGCTACCCATCGACTCTTCCGCCGCGGCCGCGATATGCGCGGCCCGCTGCTGCCCCCGACCGTGCCGGGCTGGCGCAGCCGCGCCGAGCGATTCGACATGGCGGTGCTGGAGGCCTACGAACCGATCGAGCGGAGCTGGCAGGACCGGCTGGGCGAACTGGACGTGGCGGTCGATGAGATTCCGCGGATCTCGGCCAAGGATCCCGACAGTGTGCAGTGGCCGCCCGAGGTGATCGCCGATGGGCCGATCCCGCTGGCGCGCTTGATCCCGGCCGGCGTCGACATCCGCGGCAACTCCACGCGGGCGCGAATTGTATTGTTCCGCAAGCCAATTGAACGACGGGCCAAGGACACCGTCGAACTGGGCGACTTGCTGCACGAAATCCTGGTGGCCCAGGTCGCCATCTACCTCGACGTTGAGCCGTCGGTCATCGATCCGACGATCGACGACGAATGACTTTCGTTGCGCGTTGCGCGTTGAACGCTGGAGGCTAACGTCAGCGCGCGTCGCGCTCAGCGTGCGTCAGATTATGCCGCGCTTGAGGCGGCGGCGCTCGCGTTCGGACAAACCGCCCCAGATACCGAAGCGCTCGTCGTGCTCGAGGGCGTACTCGAGGCACTCATGACGCACCTCGCAACCCAGGCAGATCTTCTTCGCCTCGCGGGTGGAACCACCCTTCTCCGGGAAGAAGGCCTCGGGGTCGGTCTGGGCGCACAGCGCCCGGTCCTGCCACTGGTCGGCGACCGGCTCCGGCAGGGGCTCGGGCTCGAAAGCGATTGGCGCATCAGGGACCACGGTCAAATGCGGCCGAGCGGGGCGGTCCAGCGCCGGGTCGATGTCGATGTGTGGCGTGCTCGCCATGGCGCCTCGAAAAGTTTCGTAAGACATACGGTCGTCCGCCTCCTCAGCTTGATTGAGAGAGAGAGTGATTGGTTTCCCACTGTTCTGATGTACAGACAATTCGAACAAGTGATCGAATCTCGGTCTGCGACACCGGAGTCGGCCGGCCAACCGGGAAATGACACTGTTGTGATTAGACACGGGTTGACCTGCCGGGTCAAGCACTTCGGCGCATTTCCATACCATCTCGTGATCGAATTTCGGCGTTTCTGTTGTTTTGCGCCTTCGGCGTGTCGATCACACAGCCCTCAACTTTCCCACGAGTGCCCACAAGCGGTGGGGAACCGCAACTTTGAGGCACCCCCGGTGGGCCCGCCACGGCACCGTCGCCGGGCAGTACTGTCGTGCAATGTGAAGGTCACCGTTCTGGTCGGTGGGGTTGGCGGCGCCCGCTTCCTGCTGGGGGTTCAACAGCTGTTCGGGCTCGGTCAATTTCAAACGCAACGGCGTCCGGACACCGAAGCCGACAGCCACGAGCTGACGGCGATCGTCAACATTGGCGATGACGCCTGGATCCACGGACTGCGAGTCTGCCCCGATTTGGACACGTGCATGTACACCTTAGGTGGAGGTGTAGATCCGGAGCGAGGGTGGGGGCACCGGGACGAAACCTGGCACGCCAAAGAGGAATTGGCGCGCTACGGGGTGCAGCCCGACTGGTTCGGACTCGGCGACCGTGACCTGGGCACCCACCTGGTGCGCACCCAAATGCTCAACGCCGGCTACCCCCTGTCGCAGATCACCACCGCGCTGTGCGACCGCTGGCAACCCGGCGCGCGGCTGCTGCCCGCCAGCGACGACCGCTGCGAGACACACGTGGTGATAACCGATCCCGACCGACGGCAGCCGGCGGGCGATCCACTTCCAGGAGTGGTGGGTGCGTTACCGGGCCCAGGTGCCCACGCACAGCTTCGCCTTCGTGGGCGCCGAAAAGGCGGCAGCCACAACTGATGCCACGGCGGCCATCGCGGACGCCGACGTCATCCTGCTGGCTCCCTCCAACCCGGTGGTGAGCGTCGGCGCGATCCTGGCCGTCCCCGGCATTCGCGGCGCGTTGCGCGCGGCGCGCGCCCCGATCGTCGGCTACTCGCCGATCATCGGTGGAAAGCCGTTGCGCGGCATGGCCGATGCCTGCCTGTCGGTGATCGGGGTCGAGTCCACCGCCGAGGCGGTCGGCCGCCACTACGGCGCGCGCCGGGACACCGGCATCCTGGATGGCTGGCTGGTGAGCGAGGACGACGGGCGACGCCGACATCGACGGCGTGGCGGTGCGCTCGGTGCCGCTGGTGATGACCGACCCGAAGGCGACGGCCGAGATGGTCCGCGCCGGACTGGACCTGGCGGGGCGTGACCGCCATGACTAGACCTCCTCGCCGGGCGAGCATGGCACCGCCGCCGCGATCGAAATCCTGCCCGTTGCCGGGCTGCCCGAATTCCGGCCGGGCGACGATCTGGGCGCGGCCGTCGCCGCGGCCGCACCGTGGCTGCGCGACGGCGACGTCGTCGTGGTCACCAGCAAGGCGGTCTCCAAATGCGAGGGCCGGCTGGTGCCGGCGCCGCAGGACCCCGAGGAGCGCGACCAACTGAGGCGCAAGCTGGTCGACGACGAAGCCGTCCGGGTGCTGGCCCGCAAGGGCCGGACCCTGATCACCGAGAACCGGATCGGCCTGGTGCAGGCCGCCGCGGGCGTGGACGGATCCAACGTCGGGCGCGACGAACTGGCGCTGCTGCCGGTCGACCCCGACGGCAGCGCCGCGGCGCTGCGGGCCGCCCTGCGCGAGCGGCTCGGTGTCGAGGTCGCCGTGGTCATCACCGACACGATGGGCCGCGCCTGGCGCAACGGCCAGACCGACGCGGCCGTGGGCGCGGCGGGTTTGGCTGTGCTGCATGGCTATTCGGGGGCCATCGATCAGCACGGCAACGAGCTGCTGGTCACCGAGGTGGCGATTGCCGACGAGATCGCCGCGGCCGCCGATCTGGTGAAGGGCAAACTGACCGCGATGCCGGTGGCGGTGGTGCGCGGCCTGTCCGTGACCGACGACGGTTCGACGGCGCGGCAGTTGGTGCGGCCGGGCACCGAAGACCTGTTCTGGCTCGGCACCGCCGAGGCCCTCGAGGCGGGCCGCCGCGAGGCGCAGCTGCTGCGCCGGTCGGTGCGCCGGTTCAGCGCCGAGCCGGTGCCGGCGGATCTGCTGGAAGCCGCCGTCGCCGAAGCGCTGACCGCGCCGGCGCCACACCACACCCGCCCGGTGCGGTTCGTCTGGCTGCAGAACCCGGGCACCCGGACCCGGCTGCTGGACCGCATGAAGGACAAGTGGCGCGCCGACCTTGCCGGTGACGGCCGGCCCGCCGACTCGATCGACCGCCGGGTGGCGCGCGGCCAGATCCTCTACGACGCGCCCGAAGTCGTCATCCCGATCCTGGTGCCCGACGGCGCCCACTCCTATCCCGACGCCGCGCGCACCGACGCCGAGCACACCATGTTCACCGTGGCGGTCGGCGCCGCCGTGCAGGCACTGCTGGTCGCGCTGGCGGTGCGCGGGCTGGGCAGCTGCTGGATCGGCTCGACGATCTTCGCCGCCGACCTGGTGCGCGCCGAGCTCGAGCTGCCCGCCGATTGGGAGCCGTTGGGCGCCATCGCCATCGGCTATGCCGCCGAACCGGCCGGGCCGCGCGATCCGGCGGACGTCGGTGATCTGCTGATCCGCAAGTGATACTGAGCCCATGAAGTTCGCGGGCAAGGCGGCGGCCTCGCCCGACAAGGTCCGCGGCGGCTACTACACCCCCGCGCCGGTGGCCCGCTTCCTGGCCGGCTGGGTCCGCGCGGCGGGACCCAGGATCGTCGAGCCCTCCTGCGGCGACGGCGCGATCCTGCGCGAGCTGGCCCGCGCTCAGCGACCAGGTCCGCGGCGTCGAGCTGATCGCCGACGAGGCGGCCAAATCGCGCCGGTACGCGCCCGTCGACAACCAGAGCCTGTTCGGCTGGCTCGCCACCGCCGAGGCCGGCGGCTGGGACGGGGTCGCCGGCAACCCGCCCTACATCCGGTTCGGCAACTGGCCCGCGCGACAGCGCGATCCGGCGCTGGACCTGATGCGGCGCGAGGGCCTGCGGCCCACCCGGCTGACCAACGCCTGGGTCCCGTTCGTCGTGGCGAGCACCGTGCTGGTGCGCGACGGCGGGCGGGTGGGGCTGGTGCTTCCGGCCGAGCTGCTCCAGGTCACCTACGCCGCGCAGTTGCGCGACTTTCTGCTGAGCCGATTCCGCGAGATCACCCTGCTGACCTTCGAGCGCCTGGTGTTCGACGGCATCCTGCAGGAGGTCGTGTTGTTCTGCGGTGTCGTCGGCACCGGTCCCGCCCGCATCCGCACCCTGCGACTCGAGGATGCCGACGCCCTGGCCGACGCCGCCTGGAGGTGAAGTCCGCTCCCGCGCTGTTGCACGAAGAGGAGAAGTGGACCAAATACTTCCTGGACCCCGCCGCGATCGAGCTCCTGCGCGCGCTCAAGCGGTCAGAAACTCTGACGCGGCTGGGCAGTCTGGCCGAGGTGGACGTCGGCATCGTGACCGGGCGCAACGCGTTCTTCACCTTCACCGACGCCCGGGCCGGTGAGCTGGGTCTGCGGCCCCACTGCGTCCCGCTCGTCTCGCGCAGCGCCCAGCTGTCCGGGCTGATCTACGACACCGATTGCCGGGCAAGCGATATCGCCGCCGGGCACCGCAGCTGGCTGCTCGACGCGCCGCGCGAGCCGGCCGATGCCGGCGTTGATCGCCCATATCCGCGCCGGCGAAGCGGCCGGGGTGCACCGCGGCTACAAGTGCTCGATCCGCAAGCCCTGGTGGAGCACGCCCTCGCTGTGGCAGCCCGACCTTTTCCTGCTGCGACAGATCCACCGGGCGCCGCGGCTGACCGTCAACGCCGCCGCGGCCACGAGCACCGACACCGTGCACCGGGTCCGTCTCGTCGCCGATGTCGACCCGGCCGCGCTGGCCGCGGTGTTCCACAACAGCGTGACGTTCGCCTTCGCCGAGATCATGGGCCGCAGTTACGGCGGGGGCGTTCTCGAGCTGGAGCCCCGCGAGGCCGAGCAGCTGCCCATTCCCGCGCCGGCACACGCCGATGCAGAGCTCGCTTGCGACGTGGACCTGTTGCTGAAGGCCGACGAGGTCGACAAGGCGCTCGACGTCGTGGACCGTCGCGTGCTGATCGACGGCCTGGGATTGCCGGCCGAGGCGGTGGCCGACTGCCGCGCGGCGTGGGCGTCGTTGCGGGACCGACGCCAAAGGCGGGGATCGCGATGAGCGTTCGCGAGTCGGCGATCGCGATGCTGTCCGACTGGGAAACCGCCGACCCGGCCCAGGATTCGTTGCGCCACGCCGTGTTGGCGTTCGTGCACGCCCGCAGCGATGCATGCCGGCGCGAGTGCGTGCCCGGCCATGTGACCGCGTCGACCCTGGTGCTCGACCACTCCGGCGCCCAGGTGCTGCTGACCCTGCATCCCCGCCTCGGCCGGTGGGTGCAGTTGGGCGGGCACTGCGACGACGACGACACCGACGTCCTCGCCGCCGCGCTGCGCGAGGCCACCGAGGAGTCCGGGATCGACACGCTGCGCATCGAACCCCGCCTGGCCGCGCTGCACGTGCACCCGGTGACCTGCTCGCTGGGCGTGCCGACTCGCCATCTGGATCTGCAATTCGTCGCGCACGCCCCGCCCGGCGCGCAGATTGTCGATCAGCGACGAGTCCGACGACCTGCGATGGTGGCCCGCCGACGCCCTGCCGGACGGGACGGATCACGCGCTGGCCTATCTGGTCGCCCGGGCCACGCGCCGCCGTTAGCCGCCGAGTGAGCGGCTAGCTTCACGTTCGTCTTTTCTAGGTGGTTGCAACACTTCGTGATTTGAGGAGTGTTGATGGCACTTATGGGCCCTCGGTTTTGGTGGAGCGCCAGTTTTGGCGGTTGGTGGCCCAGGGAATGACCCCGACAGATGCTGGGCCGTTGCTGGGCGTGTCGGGAAGCTGCGCGCGGGAGTGGTTTCGAGATCGTGGCGGGGTGAACCCTCAGTTAACCGATCCGGTTGGGCGGTTGCGGCCGCGGCTGACGATCGCAGAACGCGAAGTCATCATGATCGGGGTGGCCGCCAAGAAGTCGATTCGGGCGATAGCCAAAGAGTTAGGACGGCAGCCCTCCACCGTGATGCGCGAAATCGCCCTCAATGGTGGAGGGCGTGGTTCGACAGGCCGGTATCGGCGGTTGCACCGGTTCGGGCCAACCGCGGCGGCTGGGAGGCCACGTGCGCTATCAGGCCCACCTCGCCCAGGCCCGCAGCCAGGTGCGGGCGCGTCGACCAAAAATGGGCAAGATGGGCGCTGTGAGCCGTTGCGTGTTTTCGTCGAACAACGACTCAACCACAAACACAGTCCGCGTCAAATCGCCGGTGTGCTGCCCGGACCTTTCCTGATGATCCGGAGATGCGGGTGTCCCACGAAACCATTTACCGGGCCCTTTACGTGCAAGACGCGGCGAGCTGCGCCGTGAGCTCACCCAGTGTCTGCGCACCGGGCGTGCGCTGCGCAAGCCACAGCGCTCGGCGTCAGTTCGGCGCACCCGTATTCCTGACATGGTCACCATCGCTGAGCGGCCCGCTGAAGTAGAAGACCGCGCGGTACCCGGGCACTGGAAGGCGACCTCATCCTCGGCAAAAATCAGCACTCCCAAATCGGCACCCTTGTCGAGCGCTCCACCGGTTTCGTGATGCTGCTGCACCTGCCCGGAAGCCGCCACCCTGCCGTGGTCGCCGACGCGATGATCGACACGATGCGCCGCTTGCCGGCCACCCTGCGCAGGACACTGACGTGGGACCAAGGCCTCGAGCTGGCTCATCATGCCCGGATCACGATGGCCACCGACATGCCCATCTATTTCTGCGATCCCCACTCACCCTGCAGCGCGGCAGCAACGAAAACACCAACGGCCTGTTGCGCCAATACTTTCCCAAAGGCACCGACTTATCCATCTACGGCAGCGACTACCTCGACTACGTCGCCCTGCAACTCAACAACCGACCACGCGAACGCTTCGGCTTCGACACACCAGCCCAATCCTCAACCACTACTTCAACCCACAACAAACACTTTGCAACCAAACCATGAACTCGTCACGAGTGTGCGGCTGGCTTCACGGCCGGCGGAGGGGAAGGCGCCGCCTAGACGTCCGACGAGTAACGGATGCCGCCGTCGGGAATCGACACACCGGGCCACACCCGGGCCCCGCGCAGCAATTCGCAGCGCGCCCCGATGTCGGCGCCGTCGCCGATCACGCCGTCGCGGATCAGCGCCCGCGGGCCGATGCGCACGCCGAAGCCGATGATCGAGCGCTCGATCACGCTGCCCGCCTCCACCTTGACGCCGTCGAAGATCACCGCGCCGTCCAGCCGGACACCCGGGCCGATCTCGGCGCCCCGTCCGACGACCGTGCCGCCGACCAGCACCGCGCCCGGCGAGACCGCCGCGCCGTCGTGCACCAACTGCTCAGCGCGGTGGCCGCGCAGGGCGGGCGACGGCGCGATGCCACGCACCAGATCCGCCGAGCCCCGGACGAAATCCTCGGGAGTGCCCATGTCCCGCCAGTAGCTGGCGTCGACGTACCCACAGACCTTGACGTCGGAATCGGAGAGGAGCGCGGGAAAGACCTCGCGTTCCACCGAGACCTCACGGCCCCGCGGGATCCGGTCGATCACCGCGCGCGAGAAGACGTAGGTGCCGGCGTTGATCTGGTCGGTCGGCGGGTCCTGCGTCTTCTCCACGAACGCGGTGACCCGCCCGTTGTCGTCGGTGGTCACGCAGCCGAACGCCCGCGGGTCGCCCACCCGGACCAGGTGCAGGGTGACGTCGGATTCCTGGGCGCGGTGGAAGTCGAGCATCTGGCCCAGATCGGCGCCCGAGAGCACGTCGCCGTTGAACACCATCACGGTGTCGTGCCGCAGGCACCCGGCGACGTTGGCGATGCCGCCGCCGGTGCCCAGGGGTCGCTCTTCGGTGACGTACTCGATTTGCAGGCCGAGCTTGGAACCGTCGCCGAACTCCGCCTCGAACACCGCGGCCTGATACGACGTGCTCAAAATGACGTGCTCGATGCCCGCCGCGGCGACCCGCGACAGCAGGTGCGTGAGGAAAGGCAGCCCGGCGGTGGGCAGCATCGGCTTGGGCGCCGACAACGTCAGCGGCCGCAGCCGGGTGCCCTTGCCCCCGACCAGGATCACCACATCGACTTGCGGAGTTGCCACCTCAGTGTCGCCCTTCTACCAGTTTCCCCCGCTTGGAGGCGCGCAGCGCACTGCGCACCATCAGGCGCGAACGCACGGCCAGCGAGGCGCGCAGCGTCCAGCGCAGCGGAGCGCGCAACCAACCGGAATGCCGGTCGGCCAGAAACATATACGTGCTCTTGTGGTGGGCGGCCAGGTGGTTGGCCGGATCGCGCGCCGGTGGAGTGGCCCTTGTGATGCAGCACCTCGGCCGACGGCACGTAGACGGAAAGCCAGCCGGCCTTGCCGAGCCGGTCGCCCAGATCGACGTCTTCCATATACATGAAGTAGCGCTCGTCGAACCCCCCGATCTGGAAGAACGCCGAGCGGCGCACCAGCAGGCACGATCCCGACAGCCAGCCCACCGGCCGCTCGCTGGGCTCCTGTCGCTCCTGGCGGTACGCCGCCGACCACGGGTTGCGCTTCCAGAACGGCCCGACGACCGCGTGCATGCCGCCGCGGATCAGGCTGGGCAGGTGCCGCGCCGACGGATACACCGACCCGTCGGGATCGCGGACCAGCGGGCCCAGCGCCCCGGCGCGCGGCCAACGCGACGCCGCGTCCAGCAACGCGTCGATGCTGCCCGGGCCCCACTGCACGTCGGGGTTGGCGACGATCATCCATTCGTCGTCGGGGTCCAGTTGCGCGACGGCGCGGTTCACCGCCGTCCCGTAGCCGAGGTTGGCTCCGGTGTGGAACAGCCGCACGTTGGGATAGCGATCGACGGCGGCCTGCGGGGTGCCATCGGTGGAGCCGTTGTCGGCCAGCAGCACGCACACTTCGCGCTCGGTGGCCAGCGACAGCGAGGCCAGGAAGCGCTCCAGGTGCGGGCCCGGTGAATAGGTCACCGTCACGACCGGCAGGACGTCAGTCACGCGTCGAGGGTAACGGTCGACCGGCCATGACATCGCTATCGGACGCCGCCAGCGCCGCGACGAGCGCGGGGCGCCAGGGCCGCAGCGGCCGCATGCCCGCCGCGACGGACTGACCGCTGCCCAGGGCGGAGTAGGCCGGCCGTGGGGCGGGCCGCGGGAAGTGGTCGGTGGAGACCGGTCGCACGCGCTGCGGGTCGGCGCCAGCATTCCTCGAAGACCGCGCGGGCCTGTTCGAACCGCGAGCAGGCGCCCTCGTTGGCGGCGTGCAGGATCGGGCCGGGCACCGCGTCGTCGACGATCTGCAGCAGCGCGGCGGCCAGATCGCCGACGTAGGTCGGAGAACCGGTCTGGTCCTCGACCACGTCCACCGGGCCATCCCCGGCGGCCAGGCGGCGCATGACGGCGACGAAGTCCTTGCCGGTCCCGCCGGTGTAGACCCAGGCGGTGCGGACCACGACCGCCTCGGGCAGCGCCGCGAGCACGGCCCGCTCCCCCGCGACCTTGCTGCGGGCATACACGCTTTGCGGCGCGGTCCGATCGGTCGGCTCGTACGGACGTGGCTGCGCACCACCGAACTCCCCGTTGAACACGTAGTCGGTGGAGACGTGGATCACCTGGGCGCCGGCCTTCGCGCAGGCCGCGGCGATGTGCCCGGGACCGGTTGCGTTGACCGCGAACGCGGCCGCCTCGTCGGTCTCGGCGCCGTCGACGTTGGTGTAGGCCGCGCAGTTGATCACGACGTCGCCGCGCTGCACGATCCGCTCGGCGGCGCCCGGATCGGTGATGTCCCACTGCGACGACATCAGCGCCAGCGCGTCACGGCCCTGACCTGCCGCCAACGAGGTCAAAAAGCGCCCAGCTGCCCGCCGGCGCCGGCGATCACGATCCTGCCTGACATGGATCGAGTTTGGCACGGCCGGAAAAACTCTGGCGATGGCCGGGGCACGCGGACGCCGGCTACCCATGAAGCCACTGTGTCGCAAGTAATGTAGTGGGATGCCTGTGCAACGTGTGGTTCGTGTGATTGCGACCGCCCTGACGCTCGCTGTCGTCCTCGGCACCGGGGTCGCGTGGAGCAATGTCCGGTCCTTCGAAGACGGGATCTTTCACATGTCCGCGCCCTCGCTGGGCAAGGGCGGTGACGACGGCGCGATCGACATCTTGCTGGTCGGCATGGACAGCCGGACCGACGCGCACGGCAACCCGTTGTCGCAGGAGGAGTTGGAGGCCCTCAAGGCCGGCGACGAGGAAGCCACCAACACCGACACGATCATCCTGATCCGCATCCCGAACAACGGGAAGTCGGCCACCGCGATCTCGATTCCGCGCGACTCGTACGTCGCCGCCCCGGGGCTGGGCAAGACCAAGATCAACGGTGTCTACGGCCAGACCCGCGAGGCCAAGCGCACCGCCCTGGTCAAGGCCGGCGCCTCCGCCACCGAGGCGGCGGCCCAGGGCACCGAGGCGGGCCGCGAGGCGCTGATCAAGACCGTCGCCGACCTTACCGGTGTCACCGTCGACCACTACGCCGAGATCGGCCTGCTCGGCTTCTCGTTGATCACCGACGCCCTCGGCGGCGTCGACGTATGCCTCAAAGAGCCGGTGTTCGAACCACTTTCGGGTGCCGACTTCCCGGCCGGCCAACAACGACTCAGCGGACCGGAGGCGCTCAGCTTCGTGCGCCAGCGCCACGAGCTGCCGCGCGGCGACCTGGACCGGGTGGTGCGCCAGCAGGTGGTGATGGCCTCGCTGGCCCACCGGGTCATCTCCGGCCAGACGCTGTCCAGCCCCACCACGGTCAAGCGGCTGGAGGCCGCCGTCCAGCGCTCGGTGGTGATCTCCTCCGGTTGGGACGTCATGGATTTCGTGCAGCAGATGCAGAAGCTGGCCGGCGGTAACGTCGCCTTCGCCACCATTCCGGTGCTCGACGGCGCCGGCTGGAGCGACGACGGCATGCAGAGCGTGGTGCGGCTGGACCCGCATCAGGTCGCCGACTGGGTCGGCGGCCTGCTGCACGATCAGGAGCAGGGCAAGACCGAGGAGATCGCCTACACCCCCGCGAAGACCACCGCCAGCGTCGTCAATGACACCGACATCAACGGGCTGGCCGCGGCCGTGTCAGACGTGTTGAGCGCCAAGGGCTTTGCCGCGGGCACGGTGGGCAACAACGACGGCGGGCATGTCAAGACCAGCCAGGTGCGCGCCGCCAAGAGCGACGACCTGGGAGCCCAGGAGGTCGCCAAGGAACTGGGTGGGCTGCCGGTGATCGCCGACACCTCGCTGGCCCCGGGTGCGGTGCGCGTGGTGCTGGCCAACGACTACAGCGGTCCGGGCTCGGGCCTGTCCGGCAGCGAATCGATCATGCCCGCCAAGGTGTCCACCGCCGGCGCGGTGGCGACCGACCCCAAGGTTCCGGCGCCGTCGCCGATCCTGACCGCCGGCTCGGACAAGCCCGAGTGCATAAACTAGCGGCCAGTGCATCAACCGATCACGCTCAGCGGAGCCATCCTGGATCCGATGCTGCGGGCCGATCCGGTCGGCCCGCGCATCACCTACTACGACGACGCCACCGGCGAGCGCATCGAATTGTCCGGCGTGACGCTGGCCAACTGGGCCGCCAAGACGGGCAACCTGCTGCGCGATGAGCTGGGCGCCGGGCCGGCCAGCCGGGTGGCGATCCTGCTGCCCGCGCACTGGCAGACGGCGGCGGTGCTGTTCGGGGTTTGGTGGATCGGTGCCGAGGCGGTGCTGGCGCGCTCTTCGGACACGGCTTCGGACATAGCACTGTGCACGGCCGAGCGCCTGGACGAGGCCGACGACGCGGTGGCGGGCGGTGAGGTGGCGGTGCTGTCGCTGGACCCATTCGGCCGCCCGGCACCCGACCTGCCGATCGGGGTGACGGACTACGCCACCGCCGTGCGGGTGCACGGCGATCAGATCGTCGCCGAAGCGCGCCCCGGTCCGGCGCTAGACGGGCGATCGGCCGAAGAGGTGTTGGCCGATTGCCAAAGCTCCGCGGCGGCAAGGGGTTTGACGTCCGGTGACCGGGTGCTGTCCACCGCGTCGTGGTCGCGGCCCGCGGAACTGGTGGACGGCATGCTGGCGATCATGGCCGTCGGCGCCTCGCTGGTGCAGGTGGCCAACGCGGACCCCGCGACGCAGCCGCGCAGAATCGAGACCGAAAAGGTCACGCGGGTGCTGTAGGGCCGGCGACGCCCGCTCGGACGCGTCCCAATACATATTGATATCGCTATACGTCGATGTTAACGTCGTGCAAGCATGGGCTGAACGCGCCGAGGCGAACAGGAGGGTTGCGGCAATGGCGGTCTACGGGCTCTTGGCGAAGGCGGCAGGCACGGTGGTCACCGGGTTGGTCGGCGTGACCGCCTACGAGGTGGTGCGCAAGGCCGTGGCCAAGGCGCCGCTGCACGAGACCGCGGTGAAGGGGGCCGAGCTCGGACTGCGCGGCACCCGCAAGGCCGAGGAGGCCGCCGAGTCGGCCCGGCTCAAGCTCGCCGACGTCATGGCCGAGGCCCGCGAACGCATCGGCGAGGAGGCGCCCACGCCGTCGGTCGCCGCCACCCACGACCACGAGCACTGATACCGCCGATATGGCCCTCGCTCTGGTCCCCGACATCGCAGCCGAGGCGCGAACCGAAGACCCTGCGCTGCAAGTCATTTCGGATGCGGCCGGCCGCATGCGGGTAGCCGTCGAGTGGTTGCGCGCAAACACCCGGCGCGCCGTGGCGGTCGAAGAGGCCGTCGCCAAGTGTGACGGCGTGCGGGTGGTGCATGCCTACCCGCGCACCGGATCGGTCGTCGTCTGGTATTCGCCCCGGCGCTGCGACCGCTCCGCGGTGCTCGCCGCCATCGGCGAGGCGGCGCACGTTGCCACCGAACTGATCCCGGCCCGCGCGCCGCATTCGGAGGAGATCCGCAACGCCGACGTGCTGCGCATGGTCATCGGCGGCGCCGCGCTGGCCCTGCTCGGGGTGCGCCGCTACGTCTTCGCGCGCCCGCCGCTGCTGGGCCCCGGCGGCCGGCTGTTCGCCACCGGCGTCACCGTCTTCACCGGCTATCCGTTCCTGCGCGGCGCGCTGCGCTCGTTGCGCTCCGGCAGGGCCGGCACCGACGCGCTGGTCTCGGCGGCGACCGTGGCGAGCCTGGTGTTGCGGGAGAACGTCGTCGCGCTGACCGTGCTCTGGCTGCTCAATATCGGTGAGTACCTTCAAGATCTGACGTTGCGCCGGACCCGGCGCGCCATCTCCGAACTGCTGCGCGGCAGCCAGGACACGGCGTGGATCCGCCTCGACGACGGCCCCGAAGCCGGCACCGAAGTCCAGGTGCCCATCGACACCGTGCAGATCGGCGACGAGGTGGTTGTCCACGACCACGTCGCCATACCCGTCGACGGCGAGGTGGTCGACGGCGAGGCGATCGTCAACCAGTCCGCGATCACCGGCGAGAACCTGCCGGTCAGCGTCGTGGTCGGCATGCACGTGCACGCGGGTTCGGTGGTGGTGCGCGGACGCCTGGTGGTGCGCGCCCGCGCGGTCGGCAACCAGACCACCATCGGCCGCATCATCACCAGGGTCGAAGAGGCCCAGCACGACCGGGCGCCGATCCAGACCGTCGGCGAAAACTTCTCGCGCCGTTTCGTTCCCACGTCGTTCATCGTCTCGGCCATCACGCTGGCGGTCACCGGTGACGTCCGGCGCGCCATGACCATGCTGCTGATCGCCTGCCCCTGCGCGGTGGGCCTGGCCACCCCGACCGCGATCAGCGCGGCGATCGGCAACGGCGCGCGGCGCGGCATCCTGATCAAGGGCGGCTCGCACCTCGAGCAGGCCGGCCGGGTGGACGCGATCGTGTTCGACAAGACCGGCACGCTGACGGTCGGTCGTCCGGTGGTCACCAATATCATTGCCCTGCACAAGGATTGGCAGCCCGAGCAGGTGCTGGCGTATGCGGCCAGCTCGGAGATCCACTCGCGGCACCCGCTGGCCGAGGCGGTGATCCGCTCCACCGAGGAACGCCACATCACCATCCCGCCGCACGAGGAGTGCGAGGTGCTGGTCGGCCTGGGCATGCGGACCTGGGCCGACGGCCGGACCCTGCTGCTGGGCAGCCCCGGACTGCTGCGCGCCGAGAAGGTGCGGGTGTCCAAGAAGGCGTCGGAGTGGGTGGACAAGCTGCGCCGCCGGGCCGAGACCCCGCTGCTGCTCGCCGTCGACGGCAAGCTGGTGGGGCTGATCAGCCTGCGCGACGAGGTGCGGCCCGAGGCCGTCGATGTGCTGAAGAAGTTGCGCGCCAACGGTATTCGCCGCATCGTCATGCTCACCGGCGATCACCCCGACATCGCCGAGGTGGTGGCCGGCGAGCTCGGGATCGACGAGTGGCGCGCCGAGGTGATGCCGGAGGACAAGCTCGCGGCGGTGCGCGACCTGCAGGACGAGGGCTACACCGTCGGCATGGTCGGCGACGGCATCAACGACGCCCCCGCGCTGGCCGCCGCCGACATCGGGATCGCGATGGGGCTGGCCGGAACCGACGTCGCCGTCGAGACCGCCGACGTGGCGCTGGCCAACGACGACCTGCATCGCCTGCTCGACGTGGGGGACCTGGGCGCCCGTGCGGTCGACGTCATCCGGGAGAACTACGGCATGTCCATCGCCGTCAACGCCGCCGGGCTGATCATCGGCGCGGGTGGGGCGCTGTCCCCCGTGCTGGCCGCGATCCTGCACAACGCGTCGTCGGTGGCGGTGGTGGCCAACAGCTCCCGGCTGATCCGCTACCGGCTCGATGCGCCGCGCGACGCAGTCGACGGCGATCGCGCCGGTTAGGGGTTTGCAACGGCACTCCTGCCCCGCCCACGCCCGGGCCGTGAGTCGCGCCGCGGCGCTGGTAGTTAATGTGGCTAACCAGTAGACCCGAAGGGATTCTCGCGATGGCGCGCACCGACGACGACACCTGGGACCTGGCGACCAGCGTGGGAGCCACCGCCACCATGGTGGCCGCCGGGCGGGCCCGGGCCACCCTGGACGGGCTGATCGACGACCGGTTCGCCGAGCCGCTGGTGCGCGCGGTCGGGGTCGACTTCATGACCCGGTGGGCCGCCGGCGAGCTCGCCTCCGCCGACGTCGACGAGCCCGACGCCCCGTGGGGCATGCAACGCATGACCGACATGCTGGCCGCCCGCACCCGCTACATCGACGCGTTCTTCGCCGAGGCGGGGGCCGCGGGCATCGACCAGGTGGTCATCCTGGCCTCCGGGCTGGACGCGCGCGCCTACCGGCTGCCGTGGGCGCAGGGCACCCGGGTGTTCGAGATCGACCAGCCGCAGGTCCTCGAGTTCAAGGCCGCCACCATCGCCGAACTCGGCGCCGAGCCCACCGCCGAAGTGCGCGCCGTTCCGATCGACCTGCGCCACGACTGGCCGTCGGCCCTGCGACAGGCCGGCTTCGACACCGGGCGGCCCGCCGCGTGGGCGGCCGAGGGACTGATCGGATTCCTGCCGCCCGAGGCTCAGGATCGCTTGCTGGACAACATCACCGCCCTGTCCGCCGACGGCAGTCAGCTGGTGGCCGAGGTCTTCGCGAACACCGGGATCAACGGGGACGCGCTGAATGCCGCGAGCGAGAAGTGGCGGCGCAACGGCCTCGACATCGCCCTGGGTGAACTGGGCTTCCCCGGTGAGCGCAACGATGTGGCGACCTACCTGCAGCAGCGGGGCTGGCAACCGGTCCGCACCCCGCTGAACCAGATGCTGGCCAACAACGGGTTGCCGCTGCAATCCACCGACCCCGATGCGCCCTTCGCCCGGAATTACTACTGCACCGCGGTGCTGCACAGGGCCGGTTAACGGACAGGGCAGGTCATGAGGAAGGCAAAAACGATGCCAAACAGCAAGCCCGCCAAGCCACTTGACGGATTCCGGGTACTCGACTTCACCCAGAACATCGCGGGACCGATGGCCGGACAGGTGCTGGCCGATCTGGGCGCCGAAGTCATCAAGATCGAGGCACCCGTCGGTGAGGCCGCCCGGCACATCACGGCGGTCCTGCCGGGGCGCCCACCGCTGGCCACCTTGTTCCTCCCCCACAACCGGGGCAAGAAGTCGGTGATGGCCGACCTGCGCAGCGACGAGGCCAAGCAGCAGATCTTGCGGCTGGTCGATACCGCGGACGTTGTGCTGGAAGGGTTTCGGCCCGGCGTGATGGAACGCATGGGTCTGGGCCCCGACGAGCTGCGATCGCGCAATCCCAAGCTCATCTACGCGCGCCTCTCGGCGTACGGCGGCAACGGCCCGGAGGGCAGCCGGCCGGGCGTCGACCTGATGGTCGCCGCCGAGTCGGGCATGACCACCGGGATGCCCACCCCCACCGGCAAACCGCAGATCATCCCGTTCCAGCTCGTCGACGCCGCCAGCGGTCACGTGCTGGCCCAGGCGGTGCTGGCCGCGCTGCTCAACCGCGAGCGCCACGGGGTCGCCGACGTCGTGCGGGTGGCCATGTATGACGTCGCGGTCAGCCTGCAGGCCAGCCAGCTGACCATCCACCTGAACAAACCGAGCGAGGCCCCCAAGCCGGATCCGGCACCAAAGCCCAAGCGACGCAAGGGTGTCGGCTTCGCCACCCAACCATCGGACGCGTTCAAGGCCGCCGACGGCTACCTGGTGATCAGCGCGTACGTGCCCAAGCACTGGGACAAGCTGTGCGACATCATCGGCCGGCCCGACATGCGCGACGACGAGCGGTTCATCGACCAGCGCGCGCGGGCGCTCAACTATCCCGAACTGACCGAGGAACTCGAGAAGGCGCTGGCCGCCAAGACCGCGGACGAGTGGGTGCAGCTGCTACAGGAGGGCGGCCTGATGGCCTGCCACGCCAACACGTGGAAGCAGGTGGTGAGCACCGCGCTGTTCGCCGAGAACGAGCTCGCCCTGCCGGTCGGCGAGGGCGACGACGAGGTCACCGTAATCCGCACTCCGGCACGCTATTCCAGCTTCGACGCGGCGGCCACCGACCCTCCCCCCGCCCTCGGCCAGCACACCGAGGAGTATCTGGGCGCGCCGCCGCGCTCGGCCGGTGACCTGTCGTACGACGCGGCCGGCTGACCGATCGTGTTCCTGCTGCTGATCATGCTCGGGTTGGCTGATCACCTGGATGTCGCGGCGGGCGCCGCGCGCTCAGGCCCCGTTGCCCGGCAGTCGCACCACCTGAACGAAGAACTCGTCGATCTGCCGCACGGCCTTCATGAACTGGTCCAGGTCAACGGGCTTGGTGACGTAGGCATTGGCGTGCAGCTTGTAGCTCTTGAGGATGTCTTCCTCCGCCGAGGAGGTGGTGAGCACCACGACCGGGATGCGAGCCAGATCGGGATCGGACTTGATCTTCTCCAGCAGCTGGCGACCGTCGTACTTGGGCAGATTCAGGTCGAGCAGGATGAGGTCGGGCCGCGGCGCGTCGGCGAACTCACCGCGCCGGTAGAGATAATTGAGGCCTTCCTCGCCGTCGTGGGCGACATGGAGCCTGTTCTTGAGCTTGTTGTGCTCGAAGGCTTCTCGCGTGATGAGCTCGTCGCCCGGATCGTCCTCGACGAGCAGGATGTCGATCGCTCTGCCTTCGGGTGTCGTCATTGATGCGCTCCTTCCAAAGCGACCGAGTCTGCTTCGTCGACGGGTTCGGGCATGGGCAGCGTGAATTCGAATCGCGTCCCATCGGTGTAGGACGTGTCGATCCGGACGGTGCCGCCGTGGTGCTCGATGATCTTCTTGACCAAGTGCCAGGCCGACTCCGGTGCCGGCGTACACATCCCGGCCGTGCAGCCGCTGAAAGATCACGAAGACCTTGTCGGAGAACTCCTCCGGGATGCCGATGCCGTTGTCCGCCACGCTCAGCAACCATTGGCCGTCGTGGGTGCCGGTGCCCGGCGCGCAGTCGATGGCGATGCGGGGCCGACGATCCTTGTGCCGGAACTTGATCGCGTTGCCGACGAGGTTCTGCCACAGCATCGTCAGCAGCATCGGATCCCCGACGATCTGGGGCAGCGGCTGGGCCGGGCGCACGATCTCGGCGTCGGTCTCCTCGATCGCGACGGCCAGATTCGCCAGGCCGGCGTCCAGCGTCGCGTCCAGCTGCACCTCGGTTTCGGTGGTGCCCAGCCGTCCGACCCGGGAGAAGGTGAGCAGGTCGTTGATCAGCGCCTGCATGCGCTTGGCGCCGTCGACCGCGAAGCCGATGTATTCGATGCCGCGCTCGTCGAGCTTGTCGCCGTAGCGCTTTTCCAGCAGCTGGCAGAACGACGCGACCTTGCGCAGCGGTTCCTGCAGGTCATGGGAGGCGACGTAGGCGAACTGCTCGAGTTCGGTGTTGGAACGGCGCAATTCGGCGGCCTGCTCGTCCAGTTGCGCCTGGGCGCCTTGCGACACCGCGAGTTCCTCGACGATGCGCTTGCGCATGTTCTCCACGTCGATCGCCATGTTCCGAATGTCCTTGGGCCGCCGCGGGGGTGAGATCGTCTCGTCGAAGCTGCCCTCGGTGATCCGCCGGCAGGCCGCGGCCAGCGCCGCGATCGGCCTGGTGATCGCGGCGCGGCTGAGCAAGCCCAGCAGCAGGGCCGCCCCGATGACGATCACCACCGTGGTGCCCAGCACCCAGTCGCGCCAACCGTTGATGTCGTTGAGCTCGTCCGATGGCAGCCGCCCTGGCCACCGCAAGGTGCGTGTTCTGCGTATCGAAAAGCTCACGCAGATGGTCGAATTTGGCCTTGCCCATGTCGGCCGTGCGGGGGCTGACGTGGGTCGGCGTCTTCGGAGCCACGTTGGCGATAAGCGGCTCGGCATAGTTTGCCCGCCAGTCGGCGGCGGCGGCTTCCACCGCTTCCAGATCGGCCATCAGCTCCGCGCGTCCGCCCACCAGACGCCGAATCTCCTCGGCCGCATCCTGTTCGGCGCGCTGCCCGTCGTAGTACGGCGCGAGGAACTGCCGGTCGGCGGTGATCAGGTAGCCGCGCATGCCCGTCTCCTGGTCACGCAACGCCGACTGCAAACGCGCCGCGGCGACCCGCGCCGGCTGAATGTTCTGGGCCAACTCGCGCGACACCTCGTCGGTGCGATGCAGCAACACCGCGCCGACCACCGCGCCGACGAGCACCGTCGCGCCCAAAATCGACAGCACGAGTGCCAGCCATCCCCGCACGGTGAGCTCCGTCAACCGAGCCGGACGCGATGCCGTCACGCGGTCGTCCTCTCGAGCCGCAGGACGGCGATGTCATCGGTGAGGCCGCCGCGCGGCTGCGCGAGTTCCTGGGCACCGTTGATCAGCGCGTCGACGAACGCGGGACCGGGCAGATCCGCGTGCCTGCGAGCCAGCGCAAGCAGGCCGTCCTCGCCGAGTCGTTCGTGCCCTCGCCCGAGTACCCCTCGTAGAGGCCGTCGGTCAGCAACAGCAGGCCCTCACCCGCTCGCAGCTCCACCTCTTCTTGCGGCCAGTCGCCGGAGTGCAGCCCCAACGCCGGGCCACCCGCGGGCTCCAGCCACTCCACGGTTCCGCCCGCCTGCAGCAACATCCCGGGATGGCCGGCGCGGATCACGCTGACCCGTGGGCTGTCGGGCGAGATCTCCAGGCTGAGCACGGTCGCGAAAACCCCGGTTCCGGTGCGTTCGGAATACAAGACCCGCTCGAGCTGGCGCATCGATTCGACGCCGTGCACACCGGCGAAGGTCAGCGTGCGAAACGCGATCCGCAGAGCCGCACCCAGTGCCGCCTCGTGCGGGCCGTGCCCGGCGACGTCGCCGATCAGCACGTGCACGACCCGGTCGGGCGTCTGGACGACGTCGTAGAAGTCCCCGCACAGCAGCGCGTCTTCGCGGCTCGGCCGGTATCGGGCGACGATGTCGACGCCCGGGTTCTCCAGCAGCAGCGGCGAGGGCAGCAGGCCGCGTTCCAGCAGCGCGTTCTCCCTGGCCCGCAGCTGCGTCGCGTGCAGATCGGCGGCGATGAGTTCGGCACGCTTGCGCTCGATCGCGTACAGCAGCGCGCGGCGCAGCATCTCGGCCTCGACGCGGCCCTTGACCAGGTAGTCCTGGGCGCCGGCGGCGACCGCCGAAGCCCCGAAGTACTCGTCGTTCAGTCCGGTCAGCACCACGATCGGGACGGTGGCATCGATTTTGGCGATGCGGTTCAAGCGCGTCGATCCCGCTGGCGTCGGGCAGGTGCAGATCCAGCAGCACGCAGTCGGGCCGGGCGGACGCCAACTCGCGTTCGGCGTCCGCCATCGACTTCGCCCACACCACCTGGATGTCGGTGACCGCGTCGGCGATCAGGTCTTCCACCAGCACCGCGTCGGCGCGGTCGTCCTCCACCAACAGCAACGACAACGACTGCCAACTCGCCGGCGGGGTGGCTGGAACGCGCGTCGGTATCAATTCCCGGCCATCTGTGAACGGGTGTGGGAAGTCAGGTTCTGCACCGCAGACCCCCTTGCCGCGATAAACCCTTTGCTCTGGTGGTCCTGAGTCGGTGGCTGTTTACCGACTGTCGGTGCGGGCTTCACGCACCGAGTGCAGATCCTAAGCCGTGCGGCTGGTCTTTCCGCAACAGCATCGCCGCAAAGCGCTCAGCGCAGCAGCGCACGCGACATCACCACGCGCTGAATCTGGTTGGTGCCCTCGTAGATCTGCGTGATCTTGGCGTCGCGCATCATCCGCTCGACGGGGAAGTCGGTGGTGTAGCCGGCGCCGCCGAACAGTTGCACGGCCGCCTCCGTCACATCCATGGCGGTGTCGGAGGCGAAACACTTGGCGGCCGCCGAGATGAATCCGAGATTCGGTTCGCCGCGTTCGGCGCGCGCGGCGGCGCTGTAGACCATCAGCCGGGCCGCCTCGACCTTCATCGCCATGTCGGCAAGCTCGAACTGCACACCCTGGAACTCCGAGATCGACTTGCCGAACTGCTTGCGGTCCTTCGTGTAGGCGACGGCGGCGTCCACCGCGCCCTGCGCCAGGCCCACGGCCTGCGCGCCGACCGTGGGGCGGGTGTGGTCGAGGGTCTGCAGCGCGGTCTTGAATCCGGTACCGGGTTCGCCGATGATCCGATCACCCGGGATGCGGCAGTTCTCGAAGTACAGCTCGGTGGTCGGTGAGCCCTTGATGCCCATCTTCTTTTCCTTGGGCCCCACGGAGAAGCCCTCGTCGTCCTTGTGCACCATGAACGCCGAGATGCCGTTGGCGCCCTTGTCCGGATCGGTCACGGCCATCACCGTGTACCAGGTCGACTTGCCGCCGTTGGTGATCCAGCACTTGGTGCCGTTGAGAATCCAGTCATCCCCGTCGGCCTTGGCCCTCGTCCGCATCGACGCCGCGTCGCTACCGGCTTCGCGCTCGCTCAACGCGTAGGAGGCCATCGCACCGTCTGTGGCCAGCGACGGCAACACCTGCTTCTTGAGCTCCTCCGAGCCCCGCAGGATCAGGCCCATGGTGCCCAGCTTGTTGACGGCGGGAATCAGCGAGGCCGACCCGTCGACGCGCGCCACTTCTTCGATCACGATGCATGCGGCGACCGAGTCCGCGCCCTGACCGCCGTATTCCTCGGGAATGTGGACCGCGTTGAAGCCCGACGCGTTCAGCGCGTCCAGGGCCTCCTGCGGAAAGCGCGAGTTCTCGTCCACGTCGGCCGCGTGCGGAGCGATCTCCTTCTCCGCCAGCGCCCGAATCGCCGCGCGCAATTCCTGGTGCTCCTCGGGCAATTGGAACAAATCGAAGTTGGGGTCTCCGGCCCACTGAGCCATGTCGGCCTCCTTGCACTCTGCGAAATTTGCCCGGCTGCTCCGCGGGCCACTACCCGGCCACTTCGTCGCCGAGCTACTGGCCAGTAACCTTACCCTGGCGCTGCTGCAGCGCCTCATCCTTGGCCCGCACGCTCTGCGCCAGCTGCTCCTGGAACTCCACGATTCGCGCCCGCAGTGCCGGGTCCGACGAACCGAGAATCCGCACGGCGAGCAGGCCGGCGTTGCGGGCGCCCCCGATGGAGACCGTGGCCACCGGGACGCCGGCGGGCATCTGCACGATCGACAGCAACGAGTCCAGGCCATCGAGGCGCGCCAGCGGCACCGGCACACCGATCACCGGCAGCGGTGTCGCGGACGCGACCATGCCGGGCAGGTGCGCGGCTCCGCCGGCCCCGGCGATGATCACCTCGATGCCCCGCCCGGCGGCCTCGCGGGCATAGTCGAACATCACCTGCGGCGTGCGGTGCGCCGAGACAACGCGAACCTCGGTCGGCACGTCGAACTCGGCGAGCGCCGCCGCGGCGTCGGCCATCACCGACCAGTCGCTGTCGCTGCCCATGATCACCCCGACGCGAGGCGCTCTAGTCATGTGGATCCCATCCGTCCGTCCACTGCCCATGCGACAACCAGTGTGCCGCCAGCTCGGCGCGTTCACGCAGCTTCGTCACCTTGTGGCGCTCGGCCGAACCGGAGCCGACGAAGTTGATGTGGCCGACCTTGCGACCGGGTCGTTCTTCTTTGCCGTAGAGGTGGACGCGGGCGTCGGGCATCCGCGCGAACAGGTGGTGCAGCCGCTCGTCGACGCTCATCTCGGGGGCTTCGCGGGCGCCCAGCACGTTGGCCATCACGGTCACCGGCGCGAGGGCGTCGGTGTCACCGAGCGGGTAGTCCAGCACTGCGCGCAGATGTTGCTCGAACTGACTGGTACGCGACCCGTCCATGGTCCAGTGCCCGGAGTTGTGTGGCCGCATCGCCAGCTCGTTCACCAGCAGCTCGCCGTCGACCGTCTCGAAGAGCTCGACGGCGAGCACCCCGACCACGCCGAGTTCGGCCGCCAACCGCAACGCCAGCTGCTGTGCGGCGGCGGCCCGTTCGGCGCTCAGCTCCGGCGCGGGCGCGATCACCTGCACGCAGATCCCGTCTCGCTGCACCGTCTCGACAACCGGCCACGCCGCGCCCTGGCCGAATGGTGACCGCGCCACCAGGGCCGACAGTTCGCGGCGCAGGTTGACCTGCTCCTCTGCCATCACCGGCACCCCGTCGGCCAGGAAGGCGGCCGCGATCTCGCGGGCGTGCAAGGGGTCGCGGGCCATCCGCACCCCGCGCCCGTCGTAGCCGCCGCGGACCGCCTTCACGACGACAGGGCCGGCTATGCGCCGCGCGAAGGCATCGAGTTCCTCGACGCTGCCGATACCGGCATAGCGGGGCACCGGGACGCCGAGGGCCTCGAGCCGGCGGCGCATGACGAGCTTGTCCTGGGCGTGTACCAGGGCCTGCGGCGGCGGAGCCACGTTGACGCCCTCGGCGACCAGCTTGTCCAGCAATTCGTTCGGCACGTGTTCGTGGTCGAAGGTCAGCACGTCCGCGCCCGCGGCCACCCGGCGCAAGTCCTCGATCTCGGTGTGCGAACCGATCACCACGTCGGGCGCGACCAGCGCGGCCGGCTCGTCGGCGGCGGTGGCCAGCACCCGCAGGGTCTGCCCCAGTGCGATCGCCGCTTGATGGGTCATCCGGGCGAGTTGCCCGCCCCCGACCATCGCGACGACGGGCACGGGGCGGGGGGCGGTCCGGGGGGCTGCGGCGGGGGCTGCGCGCGGCGGGCGGTTTCTCGGCACGGCCATCATCGTGTCACGGCGAAACAACCCGGCGCTAAAGGCGTGTTGACCGGGGCCTACACCGAATTGTTACGTACAATTTTGCGTCGAATTTGTGTCCGTCCGTACACTGACGTGTTGTGTCCTTCGCCGAAGCCACGATTGCGCGGCTGCCTAGGGTTATGCAGCCCTATTTGCTACGCCACCACGAACTGATCAAATTCGCCATCGTCGGCGGGACCACATTCGTTATAGACTCGGCGATTTTCTACACGCTGAAGCTGACAATTTTGGAACCCAAACCGGTGACAGCAAAGGTGATCGCCGGCATTGTCGCGGTCATCGCGTCCTACGTGCTCAACCGCGAATGGAGCTTCCGCAATCGCGGCGGTCGCGAGCGCCACCACGAGGCGCTGCTGTTCTTCGCGTTCAGCGGCGTGGGGGTGCTGCTGTCCATGGCGCCGCTGTGGTTCTCCAGCTACGTGTTGCAGCTGCGCGAGCCGACGGTGTCGTTGGCGGTCGAGAACATCGCCGACTTCATCTCGGCCTACATCATCGGCAACTTGTTGCAGATGGCGTTCCGGTTCTGGGCCTTTCGGCGCTGGGTGTTTCCCGATCAGTTCGCCCGCGACCCCGAGAAGGCCCTGGAATCCGCGCTTACCGCCGGCGGTATCGCCGAGATCTTCGAGGACGCGATGGAGGGCGGCTTGGAAGACGGCAACGTCACGCTGCTGCGCGCCTGGCGCAACCGCGCCGGCCGGCTGACTCAGCTGGGCGATTCCTCGGAACCCAGGGTGTCGAAGACTTCGTGATAGAGCAGCGCGTGCACCTCGCGCAGCCGCGGAATGTCGCGGAACTCCAACGGATCTTGTGACGCCGATTCGATGATCAGCGTCCCGGTGCGGAACATGCGCTCGGTGATCCGGTCGCGGAATTCCACGCTGTTGATCCGGGCCAGCGGGATATCGATCCCGGTGCGGGTCAGCACCCCGTGCCGGAACATCACCCGCCGGTTGGTCACCACGAAATGGGTGGTCAGCCAGCTCAGAAACGGCCACAGCGTCAGCCAGCCCACGATCACCAGCCAGATCCCCCAGATGACGCTGTGAGATGATGTTCTTGGCGAGCTGCTCCCAGTTCGTCGACTCGAGGTATCCGGAGCCGAATGCGGCCAGTCCGGTCACCAGGACGAGAACCAGCACCGGCCAGATCAGCCGCTTCCAGTGCGGGTGGCGGTGCACGATGACGTGTTCGCCGGCGGCCAGAACGTTATCCGGGTAACCCATGCGCCGACATTAGCTGTGCAACGCGAACATCCGCGGCCTGACTAGGCCGACGTGGCGACCCGCCACTAGCGCAAATGCACCACGTCGCCGGCCGAGACGACGACGGTCTGCCCGCCACTCTCCAGGCACAGCCGGCCCTGGTCATCGATGGCGCTCGCGGTCCCGTCGACCTGCTTGCCGCCGGGCAGGTGCGCGCGGACCCGGGTGCCGATGGTCAGGCTGCGCGCCCGGTAGTCGGCGGCCAGCGCCCAGTCGGCCCCGCGCGCGGCCCGCCAGGCCACGATCCGCCGGCCCAGCTCTTTCAGCAGGGCCGACACCAGCCGGGTGCGGTCGGGCGCGTCGACGCCCAGGTCGAGCAGCGACGTCGCGCCGGGGCCGTCGATCTCGTCGGCGGACTGAGTCACGTTGAGCCCCAAGCCGATAACGACGACGGGCTTCGCCACCTCGGCGAGGATCCCGGCCAGCTTGCCCGGCGAATCCGGCGGGCCGGCCAGCACGTCGTTGGGCCATTTGAGACCCGCCTGGGCCCCCGTCCCGGCCAGCAACGGCGTCACGGTGTCGACCACCGCCACCCCGGTGGCCAGCGGCAGCCACCCCCATCCGGTGGTGGGGACGTCGACGACGCTGACGCCGACCGACATGGTGATCTGGGCACGCGGCGTGGCCGACCAGCCGCGGCCGTGCCGGCCCCGCCCGGCGGTCTGGTGCTCGGCGATCAACACGGCACCGGCGACGTCGTCGCCCGACGCCGCGCGCGCCAGCAGGTCGGCGTTGGTGGAGCCGGTCTGCTCGACGACCTCGAGCTTGCGCCAGCCCAGCCCGGTCCCGATCAACTCGGCGCGCAAGGCGGCCTCGTCCAACGGCGCTCGGAGCTGATCTCGGCCTGTCACCGCACCCAGCCTAGAACTCAGGTCCGGCGGTCGCGCATGTCCAGCACGGCCAGATGGCTGAACAGCATGCTGGTTCCGATCGGGTTGCCACCGCCGGGATAGGCGGTGCCGCTGGGCGCGGCCATGGTGTTGCCCGCCGCGTAAAGGCCGGGTATCGCATTGCCGGCCGTGTCGAGCACGCGCGCCGCGGCGTCGGTGCGCAGCCCGCCCTTGGTGCCCAGATCGGAGATGCCGAACGCGGCGGCGTGATACGGCGGCGAGTCGATGGGCACCAGCGGCGACGCGCCCGCCGAGAAGGCGCGGTCGAACGCCTCGTCGCCGCGGCCGAAGTCCTCGTCGACGCCGGCGGCGGCGAAATCGTTGAACCGGGCCACCGTTGCCGCCAGCTGCCCACCCGGAACGCCGATCTTGCCGGCGAGTTCCTCGAGGGTGTCCGCGGTGTGCCACAGGCCGGCGGCGACGTATTTCTCGGTCTCGACGATGGTGATGTTGGCCGCCTTCACCGGCGGCACCTCGCCCTCCTTGTCGTCGTAGATCATCCAGTACGGCAAGGTGACCGAGCCGTCCTGCAGCTGCGCGATGATCTCGCGGCCGGCCCGGTCGTAGGCCCGGGATTCGTTGACGAACCGGTTGCCGTCCTGGTTGACGAAGATGCCGCCGGTGAACCACAGCGCGAAGGCGGACCGGCCGTCGGGGTGCGTCATGCCCGGCGACCACCAGGCCTGGTCCAGCAGGTCGGTGTCGGCGCCCGCGGCGATGCCGGCCTGCAGCGCCAGGCCACGACTTCCCGGGCCGCCCATGGTGTCTCGTGACGTTCCCGGCACGCGATAGCGCCGGCGCAGCTCCTCGTTGGCTTCGAAACCCCCGGCCGCCAGCAGCACACCCCGGCGGGCGCGGATCGCGCGGCGCTCGCCGGCGGTCTCGACGATGGCGCCCGTGACCCGACCGTCGGAGACCACCAGTTCGACCAGGGCGGTGTCGCGCTGCAGCGACGCCGTCGGGAATTGCCCGATGGCCCTGAGGAATCGCGCGATCAGGGCGCGACCCCCGACGAAGTAGTCGGACGGTGGTTCGGCGCCGAGCCGGTCGGTGTCCAGCGGCCCGCGGATCGCCTCGCGCAGTTCCGGCGCGGCGTCCACCTTCAGGGGCTTCGCGGCGATGTGGCGCTGACCGTCCACGCGCGCCTTCGGCGCCTTGCCGTAGTAGTCGGGCCAGGGCAACGGCACGAACTTCAGGTTCGGGTCGGCCTCCAGGTATTCGATCAGCGGCGCGCCGCCGCGGACATAGGTTTCCTGCAGCTCGCGCGGGGTCCGGTCACCGACCACCGCGCGGTAGTAGGTGAGCGCATCCTCGATGGTGTCGTCGACGCCGGCGCGCAGCAGCACGGGGTTGCACGGAAACCAGACGCCGCCCCCGCCGGAGTAGGCGGTGGTGCCCCCGAATTTCGACGTCGCCTCGACCAGCAGCACATCGAGGCCCTCGCGCGCCGCGGTGTACGCACCGGTCACCCCGCCGCCGCCGGAACCCGCAACCAGTACGTCGCATTCGGCCGCCCAGTCCGCGGTTCCCAACGGGCGGGCGTCCATCAGCGGAGAGTACCGCGCCGCTAAGCTCGACTCCCATGACGAGCGTTACCGACCACACTGCGGAACCCGCTGCCGAGCACACCATCGACATCCACACCACCGCGGGCAAGCTGGCCGAGCTGCACAAGCGCCGCGAAGAGTCGCTGCACCCGGTCGGCGAAGAGGCCGTCGAGAAGGTGCACGCCAAGGGCAAGCTGACCGCCCGCGAGCGCATCCTCGCCCTGCTCGACGAGGACTCGTTCGTGGAGCTCGACGCGCTGGCACGCCACCGCAGCAAGAACTTCGGGCTGGAGAACAACCGCCCGCTGGGCGACGGCGTGATCACCGGCTACGGCACCATCGACGGCCGCGACGTGTGCATCTTCAGCCAGGACGCCACGGTGTTCGGCGGCAGCCTCGGCGAGGTCTACGGCGAGAAGATCGTCAAGATCCAGGACCTGGCCATCAAGACCGGCCGGCCGCTGATCGGCATCAACGACGGCGCGGGCGCGCGGATCCAGGAGGGCGTCGTCTCGCTGGGCCTGTACAGCCGGATCTTCCGCAACAACATCCTGGCCTCCGGCGTCATCCCGCAGATCTCGCTGATCATGGGCGCCGCCGCGGGTGGGCACGTCTACTCCCCCGCCCTGACCGACTTCGTGGTCATGGTCGACCAGACCAGCCAGATGTTCATCACCGGTCCCGACGTCATCAAGACCGTCACCGGCGAGGACGTCACCATGGAGGAGCTGGGCGGCGCCCACACCCATATGGCCAAGTCGGGCACCCTGCACTACGTCGCCTCCGGCGAGCAGGACGCTTTCGACTGGGTCCGCGACCTGCTGAGCTACCTGCCGCCGAACAACGCCACCGACGCGCCCCGCTACGCCGAGCCGCATCCCCCGGGCGCCATCGAGGACAACCTCACCGAGGAGGACCTCGAGCTGGACACGTTGATCCCGGACTCGCCCAATCAGCCCTACGACATGCACGAGGTGATCACCCGCATCCTCGACGACGACGAGTTCCTGGAGATCCAGGGCGGTTACGCGCAGAACATCGTCGTCGGATTCGGCCGCATCGAAGGCCGGCCGGTCGGGATCGTGGCCAACCAGCCGACCCAGTTCGCCGGCTGCCTGGACATCAACGCCTCGGAGAAGGCAGCCCGGTTCGTGCGGACCTGCGACTGCTTCAACATCCCGATCATCATGCTGGTGGACGTCCCGGGCTTTCTGCCGGGCACCGGCCAGGAGTACAACGGCATCATCCGCCGCGGCGCCAAGCTGCTGTTCGCCTACGGCGAGGCCACGGTCCCCAAGATCACCGTCATCACCCGCAAGGCCTACGGCGGCGCCTACTGCGTGATGGGTTCCAAGGACATGGGCTGCGACGTCAACCTGGCGTGGCCCTCGGCGCAGATCGCCGTGATGGGCGCCTCGGGTGCGGTCGGGTTCGTCTACCGCAAGCAGCTGAGCGAGGCGGCCAAGGAGGGCAAGGACGTCGACGCGCTGCGCCTGCAATTGCAGCAGGAGTACGAGGACACCCTGGTCAACCCCTACGTCGCCGCCGAGCGGGGTTACGTCGACGCGGTGATCCCGCCGTCGCACACCCGCGGTTACATCGCAACCGCGCTGCGGCTGCTCGAACGCAAGATCTCCCACCTGCCCCCCAAGAAGCACGGGAACATCCCCCTATGACCGAGCACACCGACGACGCGACGGCCGATGCCGTGGCCGAGGACCAGCCGCACGAGCCGCACATCCAGATCCTGCGGGGTGAGCCCACCGTCGAGGAGGTGGCCGCCCTGGTGCGGTGCTGGGTTGCGCCGGCGGCGCGCCCGAGCCCGAACAGGCCGAGCGGACCCGTTGGGGCCTCCCCGTCGACCGGCTGCGATTCGCGATGACCAACTATCAGCGGCTCACGTTCCAGCAGATGACCCACATGAGGCATTGACTCGCCTGGTGTTGGCCTCGGCCTCCACGGGCCGGCTGAAAGTATTGCGCCAGGCCGGCGTCGACCCGCTGGTCGTGGTCTCCGGCGTCGACGAGGATGCCGTCGCCGCCGCGCTGGGTCCCGACGCGTCCCCCGACGCCGTGGTCTGCGCCCTGGCCCAAACCAAGGCCGAACAGGTGGCCGGCGAGCTCGAGCGGTGACATTGCGGCCGATTGCGTTGTCATCGGCTGTGATTCGATGCTGTCCATCGACGGCCGGCTGTGCGGCAAACCCGGAACGGCCGAGGCCGCCGCGAGCCAGTGGCGCCTGATGGGGGGCCGCTCCGGCGAGCTGCACACCGGACACTGCCTGCTCCGGCTGCGCGACGGCGGCATTACCCACCGTGAAGTCGAATCACTAATCACCACAGTGCATTTCGCCACACCGTCGGACGCGGACCTGCGGGCGTACGTCGCCCATGGGGAACCGTGGCACGTCGCCGGCGGATTCACCCTGGACGGCCTGGGCGGCTGGTTCGTCGACGGTATCGACGGCGACCCGTCGAACGTGATCGGCGTCAGCCTGCCGCTGCTGCGGACACTGCTGGGCCGGGCCGGGCTGTCGGTATCCGCGCTGTGGGCCGCCAACCAGCGCTGGCGGTAGGCTCGGCAGTGTGGCATTACCACCCGATCCGAACCCGACTTTGTCGGCCTACGCCCACCCCGAGCGACTGGTCACCGCCGACTGGCTGTCCGCCAACCAAGGCGCCCCCGGCCTGGCGATCGTCGAATCCGACGAGGACGTCCTGCTCTACGACGTCGGTCATATCCCCGGCGCGGTGAAGGTCGACTGGCACACCGACCTCAACGATCCCCGGGTCCGCGATTACATCGACGGCGCGCGATTCGCGGAGTTGATGGACCGCAAGGGCATCGCCCGCGACGACACCGTGGTGATCTACGGCGACAAGAGCAACTGGTGGGCGGCCTATGCGCTGTGGGTGTTCACGCTGTTCGGCCACCCCGACGTGCGGCTGCTCAACGGCGGCCGCGACCTGTGGCTGGCGGAACGCCGCGAGACCACGCTGGACGTGCCCACCAAGACCTCCAGCGGCTACCCCGTCGTCACCCGCAACGACGCGCCCATCCGCGCCTTCAAGGACGACGTGCTGGGCATTCTCGGCAGCCAGCCGCTGATCGACGTGCGCTCGCCCGACGAATACACCGGCAAACGCACGCACATGCCCGAGTACCCCGAGGAAGGCGTGCTGCGCGGCGGCCACATCCCCACCGCGCGATCGATTCCGTGGGCCAAGGCGGTGGATGAGAGCGGGCGGTTCCGCAGCCGCGAGGAGCTCGAGGAGCTGTACGGCTTCATCGAGCCGGACGACAAGACCGTCGTCTACTGCCGGATCGGCGAGCGGTCCAGCCACACCTGGTTCGTGCTGACGCATCTGCTGGGCAAGCCCGGGGTGCGCAACTACGACGGATCATGGACCGAGTGGGGCAACACCGTGCGCACGCCGATCGTGGCGGGTGAAGAGCCGGGCTCCGTCCCGGCCTGATTGGCGCCGTGATGAGTATGCCCGCGCCGCTGGCCGAAGTGGTGTCCGACTTCGCCGAAGTCGAGGGCCAGGACAAGCTTGCGCTGCTGCTGGAGTTCGCCAACGAGCTTCCGGCGCTGCCGTCCGACCTCGAAGAGGCAGCCATGGAGCCGGTGCCCGAGTGTCAGACCCCGCTGTTTCTGCATGTCGACGCCAGCGACCCGGACCGGGTGCGGCTGCACTTCAGCGCGCCCGCCGAATCGCCGACCACCCGGGGGTTCGCGTCGATCCTGGCCGCCGGTCTCGACGAACAGCCCGCCGCCGCCATTTTGGCGGTGCCCGAGGATTTCTACGCCGACCTCGGGTTGGCCGCATTGATCAGCCCGCTGCGGTTGCGCGGCCTGTCGGCGATGCTCGCCCGCATCAAGCGCAGGCTGCGCGAGTCGTCCTGAAAAAACATGGACCGCCTCGTCGGGCCGAACGGCGCGGCGCTTAGACTTCCCGAGAACTCGTTGTAAGAAATTCTCTTAGAGAAGCCCGCAGAAATACGTCTGCGGTCATGCCAAACAGGAGGCGCTGTGGCCACTCACGCCAGCTCGAGGATCTCCAAGGTGCTCGTCGCCAACCGCGGCGAAATCGCTGTCCGGGTGATCCGCGCGGCCCGCGATGCGGGCCTGTCCAGCGTGGCGGTGTACGCCGAGCCCGACGCCGACGCGCCGCACGTGCGGCTGGCCGACGAGGCGTTCGCCTTGGGCGGTCAGACCTCGGCGGAGTCCTACCTCGACTTCGGCAAACTCCTTGACGCGGCGGCCAAGTCGGGCGCCAACGCCATCCACCCCGGCTACGGATTCCTCTCGGAGAACGCCGATTTCGCGCAGGCGGTGCTCGACGCGAACCTGATCTGGATCGGGCCCAGCCCGCAGTCCATCCGCGACCTTGGTGACAAGGTCACCGCCCGACACATCGCCGCCCGCGCCCAGGCGCCGCTGGTGCCCGGCACCCCCGACCCGGTGAAGGACGCCGACGAGGTGGTCGCCTTCGCCAAGGAGTACGGAGTGCCTATCGCGATCAAGGCCGCCTTCGGCGGCGGCGGCAAGGGCATGAAGGTGGCCCGCACCCTCGAGGAGATTCCCGAGCTCTACGAATCGGCGGTCCGCGAAGCGGTCTCCGCGTTCGGCCGCGGCGAGTGCTTCGTCGAGCGCTACCTGGACAAGCCGCGCCACGTCGAGGCGCAGGTGATCGCCGACCAGCACGGCAACGTCATCGTCGCCGGCACCCGTGACTGCTCGCTGCAGCGCCGGTTCCAGAAGCTGGTGGAAGAGGCGCCGGCGCCGTTCCTGACCGACGCGCAGCGCAAGGAGATCCACGAGTCGGCCAAGCGGATCTGCAAGGAGGCGCACTACTACGGCGCCGGGACCGTCGAGTACCTGGTCGGCCAGGACGGCCTGATCTCGTTCCTGGAGGTCAACACCCGTCTGCAGGTCGAGCACCCCGTCACCGAGGAGACCGCCGGCATCGACCTGGTGCTGCAGCAGTTCAAGATCGCCAACGGCGAGAAGCTGGAGCTCACCGAGGACCCGACGCCGCGCGGACACGCCATCGAGTTCCGGATCAACGGCGAGGACGCCGGACGCGGCTTTCTGCCCGCGCCCGGTCCCGTCACGCGCTACGACATCCCGACCGGGCCCGGCGTCCGGCTGGACTCGGGCGTCGAGGCCGGTTCGGTCATCGGCGGCCAGTTCGACTCGATGCTGTCCAAGTTGATCATCTACGGCGCCACCCGCGAGGAGGCGCTCGCCCGTTCCCGCCGGGCCCTGGCCGAATTCCACGTCGAAGGTCTGGCCACGGTCATCCCGTTCCACCGCGCCGTGGTGTCCGACCCGGCGTTCATCGGTGACGACGACGGGTTCTCGGTGCATACCCGCTGGATCGAGACGGAGTGGAACAACACCATCGAACCGTTCACCGGCGGCGAGCCGCTGGACGAAGAGGACGCCCGGCCGCGCCAGAAGGTGGTCGTGGAGGTCGGCGGCCGCCGGCTCGAGGTTTCACTGCCCGGCGACCTGGCACTGTCCGGCGGTGGCGCGGCCGACCCGGCCGGCGTCATCCGCAAGAAGCCCAAGCCGCGCAAGCGCGGGGCGCACGCGGGTGCCGCAGCCTCCGGCGACGCGGTCACCGCGCCCATGCAGGGCACCGTCGTCAAGGTCGCCGTCGAGGAAGGCCAGGAGGTTGCCGCGGGCGACCTGGTGGTGGTGCTCGAGGCGATGAAAATGGAGAATCCGGTCACCGCACACAAGGACGGCGTCATCACCGGACTCGCGGTCGAGCCCGGGGCGGCAATCACCCAGGGCACGGTGCTCGCCGAGATCAAGTAGCGCTGCCTGAGAGATTTCTCAGACACGTTGTAGGCACTCGCCATCGCGAGTAGGGTTCGGGCCAGGTTGAGTTCACAGCCTCCCGGAATACGTCATGACGCGGGGGTAGGCGGAATTCCCTCTTCTCCGAACTCTGTTCACGTGGCTGACGTATTCACAGCAGAAATCCCCTCAATGGGATGGAGTTAGCGATGTCTGTGGCCCAATCGTGGCAACAAAGCCGCACAGCACAATTCACTGCCCGCTGGGGCCCGACGGGCACCCTGATCACGGTGGACGGTGAGCTCGACGCGGCCAACGCCGATCAACTCGCCGCATACGTGCAGCAGAGCACCAGCCGCTCGCGGCGGGTGATCCTGGACCTGCGTGGCCTGAAATTCATTGGTACTGCCGGCTTTTCGGCGTTGCACCGGATCAATGTGGCATGCTCGGCCGCCCAGGTGTCCTGGGCCATGGCGCCGAGCCCGGCGGTGGCCCGGTTGTTGCGGGTCTGCGACCCGGACGGCACGCTACCGGTGACTACGCAGCGGGCCGAGCCGCTACTGGAGCCGCTGCGGTTTGAAGAAGAGCCCGGGCCGCTACTGCAGCTGGTCACGGAGCCGCGTTAGCGACTTCGCCAGCAGCCGCGACACGTGCATCTGGGAGATGCCCACCCGCTCGGCGATCTGCGTCTGCGTCATCGATTCGAAGAAGCGCAGCACCAACACCGTTCGTTCCCGCTCGGGCAGCGCCTCGAGCAGGGGGCGTAGCGATTCCTGATCCTCGATGCGGTCCAGGCCGGTGTCGACGTCGCCCAGTGTGTCCGCGATCGCGCGGGCTTCCTCTTCCTCGCTCCCGCCACCACTGTCGATGGACAAGGTGTTGTAGGAGCTACCGGCGACCAGGCCCTCGACCACCTCTTCGCGATCCATCTCGAGCTCGGCGGCGAGTTCCGTCGCCGTCGGCGCCCGTCCCAGCCGCTGCGACAGGTCGGCGGTGGCGGTGCCCAAGCGCAGATGCAGTTCCTTGAGCCGCCGCGGAACCTTGACCGACCAGCTGTTGTCCCGGAAGTGCCGGCGCACCTCGCCCATGATCGTGGGCACTGCGAAGGACACGAAGTCCGAGCCGGCGTCGACGTCGAAGCGGACCACGGCGTTGACCAAGCCGACGCGCGCAACCTGCACCAGGTCGTCGCGCGGTTCGCCGCGGCCCTCGAAGCGACGTGCGATGTGGTCGGCGAGCGGCAGACAGCGCTCGACGATTTTGTCCCGTTGACGTTGAAATTCCATCGAGTCTGGCGTGACATCGGCCAACTCGCGGAACATGTCCGGAACATCGGCGTATTCGTTCGGACGCGACACCGAACCGCCGGCAGCTCGCGCTGTCACCTGCTGGAGGCCGCCCGTCGCGCCGTCAGTGTGATGCCGAAGACACTGCCGGATTCATCAGGTTCGCGACCGTCATGGAAGGTCTGAACGTCGTCGGCCAACGACGTCAGCACGTGCCAACTGAAGCTCCCGGGCGCCACCACGTCGTGAGTGTCGCATGCCGCCGAAGCCTCGACCACCAATTGGTCATCTTGCGGGTCGACCACGACGATCAGGGTCGCGTCGGGAGTGGCCGAACGGATCAACCGGGTGCACACTTCGTCGACCGCGAGCCGCAGATCCGCCACCGCGTCGAAATCCAGGTCCTCGAAGGTGCCGATGGCACCGACCAGGGTGCGCAGCATCGCGAGGTTCTCCAGTCGCGCAGCAACGTGGAATTCGACGGCGCGGTGGCCGTGCGGACGCCTGTTAGCGTGCAATCCAGCATCGTTCATATGGTCTCCCGGCAATGTTCGACTGACACTACTACTGCTTCGCAGGCCGCCGTGGACCTCGGGTTCGAGCCGGTTAGTCATGATCGCCGCCGGGTATTCGGCCCCCCATGGACGGGTTTGACACACGGGAGACGGTACGGGCGCGCCGGGCGTATCGACCGTCGTCGCAGTAGGCATTTTTGTCGGTGCATTCGTCGTTTCGTCCCCCATGATGGGGTGACCACGCAGACGCAACCGTTCCGGCACTCATCATGGTGCAGACCTGATACCCACAAGTTCGCGCGCGTAATCCCCGAATCGGCTTTCATGCGCCATGTCACATTCGGCCGCGTCGGGGCAGGTCACCGGCAAGATCCGACTGACCGAAAGGTTGTCAGAACTCCGGCCCTAGCTCGCCGGCCACTGCCGGTGCACCTCGGGATGTTCGGTGTACCAGCGATCGGCGAGCCGGCGAATCCTGCGGTGCTCCACCGCGAGCCACGCCAGCCCCAGGACCGCGGCGATGACCCCGACGATGCCCGCGGTCATACCCTCGTGATGGTGTCCACTGCCGAAGGCCGCAAGACTGCCGCAGGCACCGATCACGCCCGCGACGACTAAAAAGTACCCAGGCCAGTGCAGGACATCGATCAGCGACTCGCCGGCGAGCGGCCGCGTTGTCCTCAGATGGTCGACGGGGTCGTGATAGGTGTCTCCCATGGCTGCTCCTCACCGCAACATCAACGGTAGATCGCGGGAGAACAAACCTAAAGGGCCAGCACCGGCCCGGCGATCGGAGCAACGCCCATGGCGACCATCAGTGTCGTGGCGGTCAATAGGAACCAGCCCGCGCCGTGCCATCCCCACCAGGTGCCCTCGGCCTTCCAGACCCGATACGTGCGCACGAAAGCCCAGATTCCGCCGCGCCAACCCGATCAGCGGGCCCCCGAATGCCAACAGGGTGCGCTGGGGCGGGCCACACGCCACGGTGTCCACGCTCACTCCCGGGCAGGTGCTCACCCACACCGCCGCGACCAACAGGAAGCCGACGGCACCGAGCGTTGCCAGGATGGCGAACCGGATCGCGGCGAGCACCTCGCCGTCCTCCTGCCCCAAGCGATCCCCACCCGATCGCGCACCCGTTTTCTGCATCGTTGCCACCTCCCCTTCGGGCCTCGCGCTTACTTGTATCGTTCGCGGCGTCGCATTAGTTACTGCGCCGACGTCCGGGATTGTGATGCCGCGCCGGTTACGGCAGACGGCATACGGGATCAGATACCCCCCGGCAAACCCGGGTAAACCGGCTCGGCGCGAGGTCAACCCGGATAGATCCGGCCCAACGGAATCGACCACCGCGGCGGTCGAGATCATCGGCGGCCAGCACCCCGGGGATTGTGGGATCACGCTCAAAACCGCAGTGCCACAAAGCCACTCGTTCACCGGCGGCACCACCGCCGTCCGCGAGAGCGAGCCGCTGCACGCCGAATCCGGCTGCGAAACGGCCGATGTCGGCGTCGGCACGGATCGGAGCGCAGCCCGTGCCCCGTTCGGGAGAGGGGAAAGAAGACGCGCGGCGGCCACGGATCCGGTGCGGGCTCACGGCGGGGCCCGGCGGGCCAAAATGCCGACAGCGTCAATAATTCCGGCGAGTTGTGGACGAGCCGGGGCGGGTCCAATGGATCCATTATCGCTGGCTGTCTAATGCGGCATGGGTACTATCTGACACATGCCGACAGCCCGCAGGCGCTTATCCCCCGAGGATCGACGCGCCGAGCTGCTCGCTCTAGGGGCAGAGGTGTTCGGGAAGCGTCCCTACGACGAGGTCCGCATCGACGAGATCGCGGAACGCGCCGGGGTTTCGCGGGCCCTGATGTACCACTACTTCCCCGACAAGCGCGCGTTCTTCGCGGCGGTGGTCAAGGACGAGGCCGACCGCTTGTACGAGAACACCAACATGGACGACGCCACCGGTCTGACCATGTACGAGGAGATCCGGGTCGGTGTCCTGGCCTACATGGGCTACCACGAGCAGAACCCGGAGGCCGCGTGGGCCGCGTACGTCGGCCTGGGCCGGTCCGACCCGGTTCTGCTGGGCGTCGAGGACGATGCCAAGAACCGCCAGATGGAACACATCATGTCCCGGATCAACCGGTTGCTCGGCGAGCTCGACGGGGCCAGCTTGGCACCCGACGTCGAGCGGCACCTGCGGGTGATTCTGAACGGCTGGCTGGCACTGACCTTCGAGATCTGCCGGCAACGGATCATCGACCCCAGCACCGACGCGGAGAAGCTCGCCGACGCCTGCGCGCACGCGCTGCTGGATGCGATCGCGCGGGTGCCGGAGATTCCGGAAGAACTCGGCGAGGCGATGTCGACCTCGCGTCTGTGAGCGCAGCCGCCATCTTGTCGGTGGCCGTTGGCACGATGGACAGGTGAGCACTCGCGCTGATCCCGGGCCGTCCGGGCGCCCCGACCCGTTGGGCCGGTTCAGCGCGATCACCCGCGAGTGGTTCACCAGCACCTTCGACGCACCGACCACCGCGCAGGCCGACGCCTGGAGCGCCATCGCCGACGGCCACAACACCCTGGTGATCGCGCCCACCGGATCGGGCAAGACGCTGGCGGCCTTCCTCTGGGCGATCGACAACCTCGCCGGCCTCGCCGACTCGGCGGAGCGCCCGCCCGGCACCCGCGTGCTCTACGTATCACCGCTCAAGGCGCTGGCGGTCGACGTCGAGCGCAACCTGCGCACTCCCCTTGCCGGGCTCACCCGCATCGCCGAACGCCAGGGCCTGCCGGCCCCCGACATCAGCGTCGGGGTCCGTTCCGGCGACACCCCGCCCGCGACCCGTCGCCAGCTGATCAACCGACCGCCCGACGTGCTGATCACCACTCCCGAGTCGCTGTTTCTGATGCTCACCTCGGCCGCCCGCGAAACGCTGGCCGGCGTGCAGACGGTGATCGTCGACGAGATCCACGCCATCGCCGCCGGCAAGCGCGGCGCGCACCTGGCGGTGTCGCTGGAGCGCCTCGACGCGCTGCGGGAGGACAAACCCGCCCAGCGCATCGGGTTGTCGGCGACGGTGCGTCCGCCCGAGGAACTTGCGCGGTTCCTGTCCGGGCAGGCGCCGACGACCATCGTGGCGCCGCCGTCGGCCAAGACGGTCGAGCTCAGCGTGCAGGTGCCGGTGCCCGACATGGCCAACCTGGCGAACAACACCATCTGGCCAGACGTCGAGAACCGTCTGGTCGACCTGATCGAATCGCACAGCTCCACCATCGTCTTCGCCAATTCCCGGCGGCTGGCCGAGCGACTTACCGCCCGCCTGAACGAGATTCACGCCGAACGCAGCGGTGTCGAGCTCACCACGGACGCCAATCCGAAGGTGGCCGGCGGCGCCCCGGCCCACATCATGGGCAGCGGCCAGACCTACGGCGCCGACCCGATATTGGCCCGCGCCCACCACGGTTCGGTGAGCAAGGAGCAGCGCGCCCTGGTCGAAGAGGACCTCAAACGTGGGCTGCTCAAGGCGGTGGTGGCCACCTCGAGCCTGGAGCTGGGTATCGACATGGGCGCCGTCGATCTGGTGATCCAGGTGGAGGCGCCGCCGTCGGTGGCCAGCGGCCTGCAACGCATCGGCCGCGCCGGCCACCAGGTCGGCGAGGTCTCGCAGGGGGTGCTGTTTCCCAAGCACCGCACCGACCTGATCGGCTGCGCGGTCAGCGTGCAGCGCATGCTGACCGGCCAGATCGAAACCATGCGGGTGCCCGCCAATCCGCTCGACATCCTGGCGCAGCAGACCGTGGCGGCCGCCGCACTGGAACCGTTGGACGCCGACCGGTGGTTTGACACCGTCCGTCGCGCGGCACCGTTCGCGACGCTGCCGCGCAGCGTGTACGAGGCCACCCTGGACCTGTTGAGCGGCAAGTACCCGTCCACCGAATTCGCCGAGCTGCGACCGCGATTGGTGTACGACCGCGACACCGGCACGCTGACCGCGCGCCCCGGCGCGCAGCGGCTGGCCGTGACGTCCGGCGGCGCCATCCCCGACCGCGGCCTGTTCACCGTCTACCTGGCCTCCGAAGCCGAAAAGCCCTCGCGGGTAGGCGAACTCGAAGAGGAGATGGTCTACGAGTCGCGGCCTGGCGACGTCATCTCGCTGGGCGCCACCAGCTGGCGGATCACCGAGATCACCCACGACCGGGTGCTGGTCATCCCCGCACCCGGCCAGCCGGCCCGGCTGCCGTTCTGGCGTGGCGACGGACTGGGGCGCCCGGCGGAGTTGGGCGCCGCGCTCGGCGCGTTCACCGGCGAGCTGGCGGGCTTGAAGCGGGAGGCTTTCGACGCGCGGTGCGCCGGGCTGGGTTTCGACGCGTACGCCACCGACAACCTGTGGGGTCTGCTCGACGAACAGCGGAGCGCCGCCGGGGTGGTGCCCACCGACACCACCCTGCTGGTCGAGCGGTTCCGCGACGAACTGGGCGACTGGCGGGTGATCCTGCACTCGCCGTACGGGCTTGCGGTGAACGGACCGCTCGCGCTGGCGGTGGCCCGCCGGCTGCGCGAGCGCTACGGCATCGACGAGAAGCCCACCGCCTCCGACGACGGCGTCGTGGTGCGCCTGCCCGACACCTATTCCGATTTCGCGTCCGGCGCGGGAACCGAAGCCCCGCCCGGCGCCGACCTTTTCGTCTTCGACCCCGAGGAGATCGACCCGATCGTCACCGCCGAGGTGGGCGGCTCGGCGCTGTTCGCGTCGCGGTTCCGCGAGTGCGCGGCCCGCGCCCTGCTGTTGCCGCGCCGGCACCCGGGGCGCCGTTCGCCGCTGTGGCAGCAGCGCCAGCGCGCCGCCCAACTACTGGAAGTGGCCCGCAAATACCCCGACTTCCCGGTGGTGCTGGAGACCATCCGCGAGTGCCTGCAGGACGTCTACGACGTCCCGGCCCTCACCCTGCTGATGACCGGCATCGCGCAGCGCCGGGTGCGGGTGCTCGAGGTCGAGACCCAGCGGCCGTCACCGTTCGCGGCGTCGCTGCTGTTCGGTTACGTCGGCGCGTTCATGTACGAGGGCGACAGCCCGCTGGCGGAGCGCCGGGCCGCCGCGCTCTCGCTGGACAGCACGCTGCTGGCCGAGCTGCTGGGCCGGGTGGAGCTGCGCGACCTGCTCGATCCAGAGATCATCGCCGCCACCGGCCGCCAGCTGCAGCACCTCTCGGCCGACCGCGCCGCCCGCGATGCCGAGGCTGTTGCGGACCTGCTTCGGCTGCTGGGTCCGTTGACCGAGGACGAGGTGGCCGCCCGCGCCGGCGGCGCCGACGTGGGCGGCTGGCTGGAAGGGTTACGCGCGGCCCGGCGCGCGTTGACGGTGTCGTTCGCCGGCCGCAGCTGGTGGGTCGCCATCGAGGACATCGGCCGGCTGCGCGACGGCATCGGCATCGCGGTTCCCCTCGGCGTCCCGGCCGCTTTCACCGAGGAGGTGGCCGACCCGCTGGGCGAATTACTCGGCCGCTACGCGCGCACCCACACCCCGTTCACCACGGCCGAGGCCGCAGCCCGCTTCGGGCTGGGGCTGCGGGTGACCGCCGACATCCTGGGCCGGCTGGCCGGTGACGGCCGGCTGGTGCGCGGCGACTTCGTCGCCGCGGCCGAGGCGCCCGGAGCGCCCATGGCAGGTGGCGAGCAGTGGTGTGACGCCGACGTGCTGCGCATCCTGCGGCGACGGTCGCTGGCGGCGCTGCGCGCCCAGGTCGAGCCGGTCAGCACCGCCGCCTACGGCCGGTTCCTGCCGGCCTGGCATCGGGTGGGGGCGGCCGAATCATCGCGCTCGTTAAGCTATTCCGGGCTGGACGGCCTGATGTCGGTGATCGATCAGCTGGCCGGAGTGCGACTGCCCGCGTCGGCGGTCGAGCCGCTGGTGCTGGCCCCCCGGGTACGCGACTACTCCCCCGCGATGCTCGACGAGCTGCTCGCCACCGGAGAGGTCACTTGGTCGGGGGCGGGGTCGATTTCGAGCGGCGACGGCTGGATCGCGTTGCACCCCAGCGAATCCGCGCCGCTGACGCTGGCCGGGCCCGCCGACATCGACTTGGGCGACGCCCACCGCGCCGTCCTGGACACGCTGGCCCCGGGGGGCGCCTTCTTCTTCCGCCAGCTCGCGCAAAGCGGTTTCGCCGCGTCCGAGCTCAAAGCCGCGCTGTGGGAACTGATTTGGGCCGGCTGGATCACCGGCGACACGTTCGCCCCGGTCCGCGCCTTGCTCGGCGGAACCGGAAGCCGGAAGCGTGCGGCGCCCGCGCACCGGTCGCATCGACCGCCGCGGCTGAGCAGATACAGCGTCGCGCACCCGCAATCGCGGCCCGGCCGACCCGACGGTCGCGGGGCGATGGTCGGTCCTGCCGGCGCCGGAGCCGGACTCCACGCTGCGCGCCCACTACCAAGCCGAACTTCTGCTGGGCCGCCACGGCGTGCTGACGCGAGGCGCGGTGACCGCCGAGGGCGTGCCCGGCGGGTTCGCCACGCTGTACAAGGTGCTGAGCAGCTTCGAGGACGCCGGCCGCTGCCAGCGCGGCTATTTCATCGAGTCGCTCGGCGGAGCGCAGTTCGCCGTCGCGTCAACCGTCGACCGGCTGCGCGGCTACTCCGAGGGCGTCGACCCGGAACGGCCCGAGTACCGGGCCGTCGCGCTGGCCGCCGCGGATCCGGCCAACCCCTACGGCGCCGCGCTGCCGTGGCCGGCCTCCCTGGGCGAGGGCTCCGGGCCGGGCGCACGTCCGGGCCGCAAGGCCGGTGCGCTGGTGGTGCTGGTCGACGGCGAGCTGGCCTGGTTCCTCGAGCGCGGCGGGCGGTCGCTGCTCACCTTCACCGCCGACCCCGCCGCCCATCACGCCGCCGCGACGGCGCTGGCCGACCTGGTCGCTTCGCGCCGCGTGGCCTCGATCCTGGTCGAACGCATCGACGGGGTGCCGGCCCTGCAGCCCCGCGCGGACGGGCCGGGCCCGGTCGAGGCGCTGTCCGACGCAGGCTTCGCCCGCACACCACGCGGGATGCGGCTGCGCTGACATGCCCGAAGGTGACACCGTGTGGCACACCGCCGCCGTGCTGCGCGAGCACCTGCTCGGCGGCACCCTGACCCGCTGCGATGTCCGAGTGCCCCGGTTTGCCACCGTCGATCTCACCGGGCAGGTGGTCGACGAGGTGTTCAGCCGCGGAAAGCATCTGTTCATTCGGGTGGGGGCCGCCAGCATTCACTCGCACCTGAAGATGGACGGCAGCTGGCGGGTCGGCAACCGCGCCGTGCGGGTCGACCACCGGGCGCGCATCATCTTGGAAACCGACACCGTCCGGGCCGTCGGCGTCGACCTGGGCGTGCTCGAGATCCTGGAGCGCGACCGGGACGGCGAGGCCGTCGCGCACCTCGGTCCCGATCTGCTGGGCGAGGATTGGGATGCTGCGGTTGCCGCCGCCAACCTGACCGCCGACCCGGACCGGCCGATCGCCGAGGCGCTCTTGGACCAGCGGGTGCTTGCCGGGGTCGGCAACGTGTACAGCAACGAACTGTGTTTCCTCACCGGCCATCTGCCGACCGCCCCGGTGCGCGACATCGGCGATCCCCATCGGATGGTGTCACGCGCGCGGGACATGTTGTGGCTCAACCGCTTCCGCTGGAACCGGTGTACCACCGGCGACACCCGGCCGGGACGGCAGCTGTGGGTCTACGGGCGGTCGGGGCAGCCTTGCCGCCGCTGCGGCACCCGGATCAACTTCGACGACGCCGGGGAACGGGTGACCTACTGGTGCCCGTCCTGCCAGCGCTGAAGCGCCGTCCCCCGCAAGCGGGAGTGCCCCTGACGCCCGGCTCCGCCGCGCTTGCGATCGCCGCTAGTCGCGGGCGTGCCCGAGGAAGAACTGAGCAATGGCCTCGGACCCGTCGACAGCGCGCGTGGTGGGCCCGATGACGGCCGTCGGCAGATACTGCTTGCCGCCCGGCCAGGTGTGCCCGCCGCTGACGATCCTGTAGAACACCACCTCGGTGTTCGCCGCGCATTGCGTGGACTCGTAGCGGTACGCGATGGTGCCGTCGCGAGCATCGGGCAGCGCCTCCATCGCCGGTTCGCCCTGGCAGCCATCGGCCGAACGCCACTGGCCCACCATGGTGTCCGCGGAGATGGAGTGGCTGACCCCGCCGCGTCCGCGCACCGTCCCGCCCTTGAAAGGCACCAGCGGGTCGGCGGTCCCGTGGGCTTCCCAGACCGACACCGGCTGGGAAGGATGGCAAGCCATCCCCACGCCCAGGGTGCCGGCCACCGGCGCGACCGCGGCGAAGACGTCGGCGCGATCGCACGCCAGCCGGTTGCTCATGAAACCCCCGTTGGACATGCCCGTTACGAACACATGCCCGGGCGCGATCGCGTAATCGTTCTGCAGCTTGTTCACCAGCCCGACCAGGAAGGCCACGTCGTTGATGTGATGGCGATCGGCGGGCGAGGCGCCACGCCCGTCGGCCCAGCTTTTCTCGTATCCGTCGGGGTAGACCACCAACAGGTTGTGGGTGTCAGCAACGCTGTTGAAGCCGGTCAGGTTGCGCTGCGCGATTCCCGTTCCGCCGCCCCCGTGCAAACTGAGCACCAGCCCGACGGGCTCGCCCGCGGGCACGTGCAACATGTAGGTTCGGTCCATGCCGCCGGATCGAAAAGTGCCCGAAATGTCTCGGGCGCTAGCCGCCGACACCTGCTGCACACCGCAGCCCACCAGGCATATCGCCACGACAGCGAGCCACAGCCACCGCACATATGCCATGTCGTCAGATCACCGGCCGCGCGTCGAGGAGGGTTCGCCGGTAACGCGCGCGCGACGCCGGAGCAAACCCTTGTGTGGCACACACCGCATTATCGGCGATACGACACCGGGTCACCCCGCACGATGCAAGCATCTGAACTAGCCCCGCCTCCAGCAAGCAACGGCACTTCTGTTCCACGGGAGTATCAGAAATGACGACCACCCAGATACGCAAGCCCACCGGCCGCTGGCGCTCATGGCGATCGGCGTTGTGCCGGTGGCCGGGCTGCTCGGCGCGCTGGCCGGATCCGCGACCGCTCACGCCACCTCTGCCGATGACGCTTTTCTGGCCGCGCTGAAAGCCAAGGGCATCAACTACGAGTCGCCCGACGCCGCGGTCAATTCGGGGCACACCGTGTGCCACGAACTCGACATGGGCCAGACACCAGACCAGGTCGCCAACAGCGTGCTGTCCAGCAGCACGCTGGACAGCTATCACGCCGGCTACTTCGTCGGGGTCAGCATCAAGGCCTATTGCCCCAAGTACGCGGATTCGGCTTCCTCTTCCGGGTCCTGAAGCGCTATCCCGCCGACGGTGGCCTGCGCATGACGGTGCCCGGAAGCTCCGCGCCGTATTCAATATCGTCGTAGTCGCGTCCCTTACGCCGCCGACCGCTCGCCGAGCCGCGCGACGGGCGCATCGGGGCCATCGGGAGCATCGGCGTCTGGCCGGCACCCGCGGGCAGCGCGGAAGCCGCCGACGCCAGTTGCACCGGCGCCGAAGATCCCAGCATCCCCACCGTGGCGGGCGGCATGGTCAAGTTTCCGAGCGAAATGCCGATGCCCAGCGTCGCGCGCGGCGCCAACGACGACCCGGCGGCGCTGACGAGGCTCGCGTCCGCCGCCGACAGGTCGGCGGCGCCTTCGGACAGGCCGCCGAAAATATCGGTGGCCACGCCGCCTTGCAGGGCCTGGGCGCTGCTGACCTGCGCGAGGTAGCTGAGCATGTTGACGGGAAATCCGCCCGCGACGAGCTGCCATCCCCAAACGCTGAAGTATCTGAACCAGCCCGAGTCCGGGTCCAGGCCGAAGGCGCTGGAGGCCGCGAGGTCTTCACTCGCGATGTCGGCGGCCGTCATGATCCCGGAGTTGGTGGTGGTCGTGGCGGGCACCAGGGCGGCTTGCGTCGTCACGCCCGACGGATTGGCAACCGGCGGCGGCGGTGTGAAGGCCGGCGGCCGGACGGCGCTCGCAGAGGTCGCGGCGTAGCGGAACATCGCCGCCGCGTTGTTCACCCACATGGCGTGGTATTCGGCCTCGGTTTCGGCGATAGCCGGGTAGTTGATCCCGAAGAAGTTGGTGGCCAACAACATCGCCAGCCGCGCCCGGTTGGCGGCGACCACCGAGGGATGCACCACTGTCCAGTGCGTCAATTCGAATGCCGTCGTCATGGCTTGCATCGAGGTGGCGACCTGCTGGCACTGCTGCGCGGTGACACGCATCCAGTCCAGATAGGGTTCGAGCGCCCGTGCCATCGCCGTGGCCGAGGGGCCGTGCCACGTCGTCGTCATATCCGACAACTGCGCGCTGTAGCCGGCGGCGGATTGCTCCAGCTCCATGCTGAGCTCCTGCCAGGCGCCGGCGGCCGCGATCCATGACCGAGCACCGGGTCCAGCGTGGATCAGCGCCGAGATGACCTCCGGCGGCAGTATCCCGAAATCCATGAAATTTTTACCTTGGGAAAGTTTTTACCTTGGGAAAGAACGTGGGTGGGGCGGAGGTTGTGCGTCCGCCAGTCCGGCAATTCGAAGGCGGGTGACGGCAAGACAGGGTGGTATCCCGCTGCTGGTCGCCGTTGGCCTGCCCGGTGCTCGGCTTCCGCAGGCGTAGGGCGTTATCGTCAGCGTCATCCCGCCGATGGATTTCGAGGCATCACTTTGCCTTTGACCTCCTGGCCGAGGGCAACGTCCTCGTACTTCTGCTGTTTACGCTTGCGCCAGCCGGTGCCCGCCGACGCCGTCGGCGGCGGCACCATCATCGGCATCATCGGGAACCCGGATTCGGCCGCCGGCAGCGGCGACGCCGCGGAGGCGAGTTGCACCCCGGTTTGGCTGGCGGGCAACAACCCCACCACGGCGGGGGGCGCGGTCAGCTTGCCCAGCGATACCCCGACGCCCATAGCCCCCGTCGGCGCCATTCCCGCGCCGGCCTCGCTTACGGCGCTGGACAGGCTTCCCGTGGCCGCTCCCAAGCCCTCCGACAGGCCGGTGCCGATGTCCCCGCCCACGCTCTGCAGCGCACTGGCCGAGGAGTTCTGCGCCAGGTAGCTCAGCATGTTGATGGGGAAGCCGGACGAGATGAACTGGTTGCCCCAGGTGCTGAAGTAGCCGAACCAACCGCCGTTGGGGTCGCCGTCGCTACCGAACAGGCCGGCCACCGACGGGTCAGCCGCGGTCAGGTTCTGAACCGCGTTGCCGACGCCCAAGGCCTGGGCTTTGCTCACCGCTGTCTCTTGGTTGGCTGTCCCGTCGTCGGTGGTGGTCGACAGCGGCGAATTGAAATTCGACAGCTGGCCGGTCGCCTGTGACGACGATGCCTGATATCGGCTCATCGCCGCCGAGTTGTTCGCCCACATGGTCTGATACTCGTTCTCGGTCTCGGCGATGGCCGCCGTGTTGGTGCCGAACCGGTTGGTGGCCAACAGGTGCGCCAGCCGCGTGCGGTTGGCGCTGACCACCGTGGGATGAACCACCGCGGACCGGACGGCGGTGAAAGCCGACGCCGCCGCTTCGGCCGAGTTGGCCATCTGCGCGGATTGCTGGGCGGTCTCGCGCAACCAGATCAGGTAGGGCTGGACGGCCTGCAGCATCGCCATCGCCGACGGCCCGTCCCACGACTCGATGAGCGACGACAACGTCGAGGCGTAGGTGGCGACCGAATTCTCCAGCTCGACGGCCAGACGTTGCCAGGCGCCGGCGGCCTCGATCAGCGAGCCCGCGCCCGGCCCGGCGTGGATGAGCGTCGAGGTCACCTCGGGTGGTGCAAAAAGATCCATCACGTCTCACAATGAACACGCTGAGAACACCTCAGCAAATTTGCGTTGACCAGGCCGCGAAAAAACTTGAAACACTGCACGCCGAGGCCTGTCACCCGCAGTCGGTACCTCCCGATTCGACTGCCCGGTGTTAGGACACCCTATATCAAAGCTGAGAGCCATTTGACATTTGCTGGCCAGGGGTCACTTACCCTGCGGCGGCCGCCTTTTCACACGGTCACCGAGGCGCCGCGATCCACTTTGATGATCCGGTCCGCCAGGCCTCGATGTTCCATTTCCCGGGTGAAGTCGGCCAGCGGTGAAGCGAAAACCCCATAGTCGTCGAAGTGCACCGGGATCGCCTTGGGCAGGGCCAGCATCGCGACGAGTTCGGCGCCCTGGCGGCCGTCCATCGTGACGGTCAGTCCGAACGGAAGCCGCCCGCCGGCCGGCAGCCGCGTGCCGCCGAGATGCAGCATGCCCGCGTCGATCGGTTCGAACCGCGCGGGGATCTCCTTGAGTTCTTCGATCAGCAAGGTGTCGCCGGAGATGTAGAGCCGGCGTCCGGGAGCGCCGTCGTCGGCGGCGAACTCCAGCATGGTGCCCATCACCGGCGGGAGCAGCCGCTGACTCCATCCCGGCGCGTGACGCCCCGGCAGCGAGGTGAGGGTGAGGGTGCTGCGGCCCTTGGTCATCGTGTGCTGCTGCCACGTCTGCAGCCCACGCGCCTTGGCGAAGCCTCGTCTGTGTAGCCGATGGGCGGCGTGCGGGGTGGTGACGACGGGCAGTCCGTGGTCGAGGCCCTGCTGCGACACCCTGTCCCAGTGGTCGCCGTGCATGTGTGACAGCACGATCGCGTCGATCGGCGGAAGTTCGTCGAGACGCAACGCCGGCTCCTTGAGCCGCTTGGACACCAGCCCATGGCCGAGGTAGGCGCGTTGCCCCCGGTGCAGGAAATTGGGATCTGTCAGCAGCGTCAACCCACCGGCGGAGATGAGTGTGGTGGCGTTGCCGACATACGTGACGGTGATGTCCATAGGCGCGGGCTACCCGGTCGCGGGCCGTCCATGCCGCTAGAAGGGTGGCGGATCGTCGGTGTCGGGTGGCGGCGCGGGACCGGAGTAGGCGGCGTCGCTTCTCGACCTTTGGCTGGCCGCGCTTGGTGGTTGTGCCGGCGTTCGGTGGCGATGCGATGGGCGCGGCCCCGCTCAGAAATTATTGCAGGTGTCAAAAGCCCTTTGAAGAATCGGTAACAGCTGCTGATTCGCTGGATTGTTCGACACGTTCTTGGCGAACCGCTGGCGCCGCTCCGACCCCGGCGGCTCAGCGAGGAACGTCTGCAAATCTCCCTGCATCTGCGGCGATGAGTTTAATGTCGAGCCGTACATTGGATTTTGCGCGTTCAGCGCCGCGACGAACTGCGGATAAGTGCAGGTCGAGTTGACGGCCGAACCCAAGTTGGGATCTGCGGACGCGACCCCGATCCCAGCGGTCAACGATAAGGCCAGACCGCCGACCCCTATACCCAATCTGGTCAGCCCTGGCTTGATCATGTGGGCTCCCTCCGTATAACTGATTGCCTTGACTTTAGGCGGCCGGCTCGAACATTGCGGCGAGATTGCCCTCGCCGCCTGTTGAACTCAAATACTGCTGATCCCTGCTGGACCTGCCCCGCGATGTTTCCGGAAACGGACGATGTGCTGAGCTGGGGGGCCGTTAATTCCCGTCACAAATGGTCTGTAGCAGCACTCAAGTCCGATACGCTCCCCTCAACGACGACCCGGCGGCGAGCGGCCTAAATGATGGAGCGGAATGACCGAAACGGCGGAGGCAGATGCGGGCCTACGGCAATCGCGCGAGGCAACGGCCCTAGCTCATTTCGAAGCCGAGGGTAGGCGCGACCTGGCGGCGACGCTCGCGACATTCAAATCAAGTTCAGCGCGAACGGAGTTGCCCGGCGAGGTTGCTGATGGTCCTGCTGCCGTCGCAGATTGGTACCGGGAGCTCTTCAGCGCTTTTCCGGACGTGCGTTTCGACATCAAACCCGGCTCGCTGTGTCACCACGGCGACCAGGTGATCGTGGAGGCCAGCGTGAAAGGCACCCACCGGGGACCCTTTCGCGGCCTTCCCCGACCGGCCGCTGGGTCGACCTGCCGGTGGTCGCGATCTTCGAGTTCGACGGGCCCGACCTCCTCTGCGAACGCGCCTACTTCGACCGCCTCTCCTTATTCATGCAGCTCGGCGTTGCACGCGACCCCAACACCCTTGCCGGTCGCCTTTCGACTGTCCTGAACCACCCCGTGACCGTCGCCCGAGCGGCAATGCGTTCGCGCAGGGTCGACAACTCATAGCACTTCCTGGGTGTCGTTCAGCGCGACGATGGGGAATTAGACTTCGGCATGTTCTCGGAGACGCGCTACGCACTGAACGGGGACTTGCGGGTCGCCTATCGCGCCTCGGGTGAAGGTCCTCGCGACATCGTGTTCGTCCCCAACTGGTTCACGTGCTGCGAGCACCTACCGGAGTTGCCATCCCTTCAAGGGTGGGTCGAGGCGATGACGTCGCTTGGCCGGCTGATCTTCTTCGACCAGCCGGGCACGGGAGCCTCCGATCCGGTCACGCCACACGCTTTGCCGACCTTGGAGCAATGGGCCGACAGCATCGCCGCCGTGCTAGATGACCTCGGGAGTCGCGAAGCGGTCCTCTTCGCGATTGACGGCGCGTTCGCGACAGCGGCGCTATTCGCGGCAACGCACCCGTTGCGCACTACGGCGCTAATAGTCGCCGAAGGCTACGCGGATACGGACACCGAAGGCACTGGGGGGCCCACGCTCGAGGAATGGGCCGAAACCATGGTCACGTTGTGGGGCACCGGGGAGTTGGAGCACGTCCTCAACCCGGACATGCCGTGGAACGAGGAGATTCGGGCAACATGGGCTCGGATGGAGCGTCTGGCGGCGAGCCCAGGGACGGTTGCCCTCATGCATCCGGTCGCGCTCCAGTTGAACGTGCGTACGGTGCTTCCGACAATCCGCGTGCCCACCCTCGTGCTTCAGCACGCCGATGACATAGCCATGCCGTCTGTGAAGGGCAAGGACATCGCTGATCACATACCGGATGCGAAATACGTTGAGTTGCCAGGCCGCAACATGTACCACTTCGTGGAACCTTGGCGCGCATCCTTCCAGGAGGTCGCCGAGTTCCTCACCGGCCAGCAGGCCGACGTGGCCGATGATCGTGTCCTCGCGACCGTGTTATTCACCGACATCGTGGACTCGACGCGTCGGGCTGCGGAGATCGGTGATCGTGACTGGCATGCCCTGCTTGATGCGCACGATGCCGTCGTCAGGGCGCAGCTGTCCAGGTTTCGAGGCCGTGAGGTGAACACATCGGGCGACGGCTTCCTCGCGATGTTCGACGGCCCCCAGCGAGCGATCCGCTGCGGGATAGCGATTCGCGACGCGGTGCAGGCATTGGGCATCGAGCTGCGCGCCGGGCTGCACACCGGCGAGTGCGAGATTCGCGGCGATGACATCGGCGGCATCGCCGTGCACATCGGCGCGCGCGTGAGCGCCCTGGCCGGGTCCGAACGAGGTGCTGGTGTCCAGCACATTGCGCGACCTCGTGATCGGGTCGGGGCTTGAGTTCGAGGACCGCGGCACTCACGAACTCAAAGGCGTCCCTGGGGAATGGCGGATATCCGCCGTCGTGTAGACCCTTGGGCATAATGCGTAGAGCGTTGTGCCACATTATGTTTAGCACTGGCGAGGCTTGACGGGGACTGTCCGGTTTCGAGGCCCACCGCCCAAAGCGAGTGCTCGGCAGACTAGTTTTCATCGCGGCGGTATCTGGAAAACAATCTATTCCCCCTGTGACAGGGAATCCGCGGCTTCGGTAGCCAACCAGACCACAGGCTGCGCGTCGCGCTCGACCTCGGCAACGATGCAAGCGGCGAGCGCAATATTGGATATGGTTTATCGCCGAGATGCGCGTAGGCTAATCGCATCGGTTAGGACAGTGGCTGCGAATTAGGTTCGCGCTCCGCACTTCCAGCTATCAGCTAAAGTGACCGGATAGGAGTTGCGCCGCAACCTAGGTGCTTCAGTAGAACGGTCACGACAATGCCTACAGTTTGTTCGTCTGTCTGTACGTCTGCGGAGCAGCGCGATGGTGTCACAGTCCTCGCGGTCGGCGGGGAAATCGACATGGCCAGCGTCCCGATGCTAGAAGAGGCGGTTGCGGGCGTGCTTGCTGAGGATCCGCGTGCACTCGTCATCGATTTGTCGGAGGTGCAATTCCTCTGGTTGGTGGGGCTGAACGAGGCTTGAGATGGTCCGCGAGACAATTGGCGAATCAGCTTGCTTTGCGGTGGCGGCGCGAGGTTCGATCAGCAGCGAGAATTATCCGGCTAGTCAATCTGGACGTGTTTTCTGTCACTGCATTACTCCCTTGAGGACGCATTGCTCGCGGTGAAGATTTCAAAGCACCGGTAGCGACCGTACCCTCCACGTTGACACCCAGGACACGCCAATGTTCGAGGTGCGGGCCCAGTTGTTCGCCACGCTCCACGTCATCGCCGACGGCGACGAGGATGGCTAACCATGCGGGGTGTGCGGCGCTGAGCATCTAAAATACTGTGCCACAATTGAATCCCCGTTTCGTATTCCCCCGCTGCTGCGCCGTCGATGTGAAGTCCGCCGCTGCTGTGCCGCCGACTGATCCGCCCCATAGTTCGCCGCCGAAACCGTACCTTATGGCTCAACCCGGCGGCTGGTGAACTCGCGGCGCACACCGTTGAGCGGGTCGTCGAACTCGATGCGCTGCGCCAGCAATCGCAGCGGCGTAGCTGAAGTCGTCGGCCGCCACGTCAATGACGTTGGGGTACAACGGGTCACCCTCGATCGGTATCCCCAGCGAGGCCATGTGCAGGCGCAGCTGATGGGTGCGTCCGGTGCGTGGTGTCAGCCGATACAGACCGTCCGGCGACATCAGCTCCACGCAGCGTCTCGGCGTTGGGCACGCCCGGCTCGCAGACCGCCTGTAACTGGCCGCGGCGCTTGATGATTCGGCTTGCGCACCACGCGCGGCAGCTCCAGCTCCGGGTCGACGGCCGCCCGGGCCAGATAGGTCTTGCGCACCAAGCCGCGGGCGAACAGCGTCTGGTAGGCGCCGCGCAGCTCGCGCCGGGCGGTGAACAGCAGCACCCCGGCGGTCAGCCGGTCGAGCCGGTGCGCCGGGCTCAGCTCGGGCAGTCCAGTTCGCGGCGCAGCCGTACCAGCGCGGTCTGCGCGACGTGGCGCCCGCGCGGCATGGTGGCCAAGAAAGTGCGGTTTGTCGACGACCACGATGTCGTCGTCGCGATACAGCACCGGGATGTCGAAGGGCACGGGCACCTCGTCGGGCAGTTCGCGATACAGGTAGACGCTCGCGCCGGCCGGCAGCACCGTGGCGTCATCGACCACCGCGCCGTCGGCGTCGACGACCTCACCGGCCAGCACCTTGGCGCGGGCCTGCGCGCCGAACCGGGCGGTCAGCTCGGCCAGCACCGGCCCGCCGCGCAGCCGCACCCGCGCCGGCCCGAATCCGTCCCGCACGGGCAGTGGCGCCGGCCGCACGGCCATGATCAGGACCCGCTCAACTGAGCGGCACCGGCTCGAGGATCTCGGCACGCGCCTCGGGTGCGCTGGCCCGCAACTCGTCGGCCGACACGTCGTCGGGCTGCGCCTGCGACAGGATCTCGGCCTCCACCCGGGCGGTGTAGTTCGCGACCTCACGGTCGATGTCCGCGGCGGACCAGCCCAGCACCGGCGCGACCACGTCGGCCACCTCGCGGGCGCAGTCGACGCCGCGGTGCGAGTATTCGATGGAGATGCGCATCCGGCGGGCCAGGATGTCCTCCAGATGCAAAGCGCCCTCGGCGCTGGCGGCATACAGCGCCTCGACCTGCAGGTAGCCCGGCGCCTCCTTGATCGGGCTGAGCAGGTCGGGCGTATCGGCGGCCAAACGCCAGCACGTCGCCGATCAGCGAGCCGTAGCGGTCCAGCAGGTGGCGCACCCGGTAGGGATGCAGACCTTGCAGCTCGCCGACGTGTTCGGCCTGGTTGATCAGCGCGAAGTAGCCGTCGGCGCCCAGCAGGCTGCACCTTCTCGGTGATCGACGGCGCCACCCGGGCCGGAATGAATTGGGCCGCAGCGTCGATCGCGTCGGCGGCCATCACCCGGTAGGTGGTGTACTTGCCGCCGGCGATGGCCACCAGGCCCGGCGCGGGCACCGCCACGGCGTGCTCCCGGGACAGCTTGGAGGTTTCCTCGCTCTCCCCGGCCAGCAGTGGCCGCAGCCCGGCGTACACCCCGTCGATGTCGGCGTGGGTCAGCGGGGTGGCCAGCACGCGTGTTGACGGTCTGCAGGATGTAGTCGATGTCGGCCTTGGTGGCCGCGGGATGGGCCAGGTCGAGATTCCAGTCGGTGTCGGTGGTTCCGATGATCCAGTGGCTGCCCCACGGGATGACGAACATCACCGACTTCTCGGTGCGCAGGATGATCGCGACGTCGCTGACGATGCGGTCCCGCGGCACCACGACGTGCACGCCCTTGGACGCGCGCACCTGGAATCGCCCGCGCTGCTTCGACAATGCCTGGATCTCGTCGGTCCACACCCCGGTCGCGTTGACCACGACGTGGCCGCGGACCTCGGTGATGGCGCCGTCCTCGGAGTCGCGGACCCGCACGCCGGTGACCCGATCGCCCTCGCGCAGCATCGCGACCACCTGGGTGGAGGTCCGCACCACCGCGCCGTAATGCGCCGCGGTGCGCGCGACCGTCATGGTATGCCGGGCGTCGTCGACGACGGTGTCGTAGTAGCGAATACCGCCGATCAGCGAGCTGCGCTTGAGTCCCGGACTCAAGCGCAACGCGCCGGCGCGGGTCAAATGCTTCTGCGCCGGAACCGATTTCGCGCCGCCCAGACTGTCGTAGAGAAAGATCCCGGCGGCGATGTACGGACGTTCCCACCACGCGTTTGGTCAGCGGAAACAAGAACGGCAACGGCTTGACCAGATGCGGCGCCAGCGTGGTCAGCGACAGCTCACGCTCGTAGAGCGCCTCGCGCACCAGCCCGAATTCCAGTTGCTCGAGGTAGCGCAAGCCGCCGTGGAACATCTTCGACGAGCGGCTCGACGTGCCGGACGCGAAATCGCGCGCCTCGACCAGCGCCACCTTGAGCCCGCGCGTGGCGGCATCCAGCGCGCATCCCGAACCCACCACCCCGCCGCCGATCACCACCACGTCGAACTGCTCGGCGCCGAGTCGCTCCCAGGCCAGCGCGCGTTGCCGTGGTCCCAGCGAGGACGCCGCCCAGGTCTGCAGCGCTCTCCGGTGCTTGAATCGGGTTGCTCACGGCAGAAAACTCCTCATCGGGAACTCCTGTCGGTTACTCGTCAGTAGGACGTGCTGCACCAAGGCTAGCGCGCTCAGTCCAGATCGTCGTGCGCCATCAGCCGGCGGGCGGCCTCGGTGATCGAGCCGGACAACGACGGGTAAACGGCCAGCGTCTGCGCCAGCTCGTTGACCGTGATGCGGTTCGTGCACCGCGACGGCGATCGGCAGGATCAGCTCGGAGGCGATCGGCGCCACCACCACGCCGCCGATCACCACGCCGGTGGACTGCCGGCAGAAGAGCTTGACGAAACCCTGTCGCAGCCCGGACATCTTCGCCCGCGCGTTGGTGCGCAACGGCAGCATGATCGTGCGGGCAGGCACCGAACCGTCGTCGATCATCGATTGCGGCACCCCGACGGCGGCGATCTCGGGCCTGGTGAACACCGTCGCCGCGACCGTGCGCAACCGGATCGGGCTGACGCCTTCGCCCAGCGCGTGATACATCGCGATCCGGCCCTGCATGGCGGCCACGGAGGCCAGCAGCAACAGACCGGTGCAGTCACCGGCGGCGTAGATGCCGGCCACCGAGGTCCGCGACACCCGGTCCACGGTCAGGTAACCGCCGCGGCCCAGCTCGATGCCGACCCGGTCCAGGCCCAGGCCGCTGGTGTTGGGGACCGACCCGATGGTCATCAGGGCGTGGCTGCCCTCGACCGTGCGGCCGTCGGCCATCGTGACCAGCACGCCGTCGTCCGTGCGGGTCACCGATTGCGCGCGGGCGTTCTTGACCAGCTCGACGCCGCGTTCGGCGAACGCCTCCTCCAGGACCAGCGCGGCGTCGGCGTCCTCGTAGGGCAGCACCCGGTCCCGGCTGGCGACCACGGTCACCGGCACGCCCAATTCGGTGTAGGCGTGTACGAATTCGGCGCCGGTGACCCCGGACCCGACCACGATGAGGTGCTCGGGCAGCGCCTCGAGGTCGTAGAGCTGGCGCCAGGTCAGGATCCGCTCGCCGTCGGGCGGCGCCGACGGCAGTACCCGGGGGCTGGCGCCGGTGGCGATCAGCACGACGTCGGCCTCGTACTCGCTGGTGACGGGGCCGTCGGGCCCCGGATCGGAATGCGTCGCTTGATCCGGTGGCAGGCCAGCCCGGGGGTGGGGTCGATCAGCTCGCCGCGGCCGGCGACCACGTGCACGCCCATGCTGAGCAGCTGGGCGGTGATGTCGGCGGACTGCTCGGTGGCGAGTTGCTTGACCCGGGCATGGATCTGCGGCAGCGAGATCTTGGCGTCGTCGATGTCGATCTCGAATCCCAGGCGCGGCGCTCGGCGCAGTTCGGTGCGCAGCCAGGTCGAGGCGATGAACGTCTTGGACGGCACGCAGTCATCCAGGACGGCCGCCCCGCCGATGCCGTCGGAGTCGATCACCGTGATCCGGGTCGTGTCTGGGTGTGAGGTCGCGGCCACCAGCGCGGCTTCGTAACCGGCGGGGCCTCCACCGAGGATCACGATGCGGGTCACCACAGCCCTAACCTAACGAAGCGGCGCGGGCGCTGCGAATGCTCGCCGAAGACCGGCCGGCGTCGGAGTTTAAGCTTTCCCCGTGCCGCTCTACGCCGCGTACGGGTCGAACATGGATCCCGAGCAGATGCAGAAACGCGCACCTCATTCGCCGATGGCCGGAACCGGCTGGCTACACGGGTGGAGGTTGACGTTCGGCGGCGAGGACATCGGCTGGGAGGGCGCGCTGGCCACCGTCGTCGAGGACCCGGATTCGAAGGTGTTCGTCGTCCTCTACGACATGACCCCGGCGGACGAGAACAACCTGGACCGCTGGGAGGGCTCGGAGTTCGGCGTGCACAAGAAGATCCGTTGCCGGGTGGAGCGCATAGCGTCGGACACCGACACCGACCCCGTCCTGGCGTGGCTGTACGTGCTGGACGCCTGGGAAGGCGGGATGCCGTCGGCCCGGTATCTGGGAGTCATGGCCGATGCCGCCGAAATCGCCGGGGCGCCAAGCGATTACGTCCATGGCTGCGGACCCGCCCGGCGCGCAACATCGGCCCGGGCACCAGCGCCTGAGGCGTCGGCGAAACGCGAAGGAAAATCGGCTGTCCATCCTGTCCATACCGCTGATCGCCGACGCGGTGGCGCGCACCATCGCCGCCACGATCGACCCCGCTCCCAAAACGGCGGTGCGCTTCCCGGAATTCGCGAGCCGCACCTCTGAGGTCGTCATTCCCACCCGCCACGGCTCGGTACCGGCGACCGTCTACCACCCGCCGGCCCAGACGAACCCGCCCGTCTACGTCAACGTGCACGGCGGCGGCTTCGTGATCGGGCATCCCGAGCAAGACGACCCGTGGTGCCGCTACTTGGCCGCCAACGCGGGCGTTGTGGTGGTCAATCCCGACTACGTCCTGGCGCCGCGGCACCGCTTTCCCGCCGCGGTGCATCAGATTTACGACGTCGTGTGCTGGGCGGCCGGCGCCGAGCGCGAGTGGGACGGCACCCGGTTGTGTGTCGGCGGGCAGAGCGCGGGCGGCAACCTCAGCGCCGCGGCGGCCCGGCTCGCGCTGGAGAACGGCGGCCCCGGCATCGCGCTGCAGGTGCTGCACTACGCGCCGTTGGACCTGGTCACGCCCAGCCGCGACAAGCCCTCGACGATCGGTCGCCGCGCGATCATGAAGCCGTGGATGAGCGAGGTCTTCGACACCGCCTACATACCCGAGCGGGCACAGCGGCGCGACCGCCTGGCCTCGCCCGCCTGGGGCGACAACGCCGACGACATCGCCGGCATCGCGCCCGCGCTGGTCGTGACCGCAGAGCACGACCGGCTTCGCGACGAAGCCCGCAGGTACGCAAGGAAACTCGACGCGGTCGGGGCGCTGGCGGAGTACCACGAGGTGGCCGGCGTCGACCACGGCTACAACATCATGAGCGGGGCCCGCGACGTCACGCGCCGAACGTACGCCCACATCGCCGAACACGTCGTCCGGGCTACGGGCGCCGGCCCGTCGTAGGCGCCTAAGACCCCGCGAACGCGGCCGACTGCTCGATGATGTTGGTCATCACCCGCACCCCGATCGGCAACGCCCGCTCGTCGAGATCGAACGTCGGCTGGTGCAGGTCCAGCTGCGGTCCCTCGCCCGGCCACACGCCGAGCCGCGCCATCGCGCCGGGGATCTCCTCGAGATACCAGGAGAAGTCCTCGCCACCACCGGACTGCCGGGTGTCGGCCAGCACATCGGGGCCGACGGCTTCGATCGCGTGGGTGAGGATGCGCGTCGCGACTTCCTCGTTGACCACCGGCGGCACGCCGCGCCGGTATTGCAGCGTGTGTTCGATGGCCAGCGGCGCCAGCAGCCCGGACACCGTCTCGCGGATGATCTCCTCTAGGCCCACCCAGGTCTGCCGGCTGGCGGTGCGCACGGTGCCGGCCAGCACACCGGTCTGCGGAATGGCGTTGGCGGCCACGCCGGCGTTGACCGCGCCCCACACCAGCACCGTGCCGTTGCGCGGGTCGATGCGCCGCGACAACACGCCGGGCAGCCCGGTGATCAGCGTGCCGAGCCCGTACACCAGGTCGGCGGTCAGATGCGGCCGCGACGTATGCCCGCCGGGCGAATACAGCGTGATCTCGATCTGGTCGGCCGCCGAGGTGATGGGGCCGTGCCGGACCGCGACCTTGCCGACCTCCAGCCGGGGATCGCAGTGCAGCGCGAAGATCCGCGACACCCCGGTGATGGCGCCCGCCGCGATGGCGTCGATCGCCCCGCCGGGCATCAGCTCCTCGGCGGCCTGAAAGATCAGCCGCACCCCGACCGGCAGCTCGGGCACCGACGCCAGCACCAGCGCGGTGCCCAGCAGGATCGCGGTGTGCGCGTCATGACCGCAGGCGTGCGCGACGTTGGGCATGGTCGAGGCGTATGGGGCGCCGGTCCGCTCGGCCATCGGCAACGCGTCCATGTCGGCCCGCAACGCGATCCGGGGCTCGTGTTCGGGGCCGAAGTCGCAGACCAGTCCGGTGCCGCCGGGCAGCACCTTCGGGTTGAGCCCGGCCTCGGCCAGCCGCTCGGCGACGAACTGCGTGGTGGCGTACTCCTGGCGGCCCAACTCGGGATAGCGGTGGATGTGCCGGCGCCATTCGACCAGTTCTTGCTGGTGGGCGGCCAGCCAGGATTGGCGGCGTCGACCAGGCTCATGATCGCGCCCCGCCGCGCCGGCGCTCCTGCGCAGCCATGACCCGGTCGCGCTGCGGCGGGCGTCTGGGCCAGCTGGACGACCGTGCGCGCCAGCATGATCGCGCCCTCGACGACCGCGCGGTCGGCGCTGGGACCGGCGGCGGCGTCGGCGAACGCGCGCTGGTGGACCGTCGCGCCGCCGGCGTCGACGCCGACCACCGGGTGGATCCCCGGCAGCACCTGCGTCACGTTGCCCATGTCGGTGCTGCCCATCGGCAGCGCCGCCTCGAACTCGCGGGCCACCGGCTCGCGGCCGAGCCGGCACATCTCCTCGCGGAAGACGTCTGCCAGCCACTGGTCGGGCCGCAGTTCGTCGTATGCGGGTGCGGGGTTGTCGATTTCGTATTCGCAGCCGGTGGCCAGCGCGCCGGCGGCGAAGCAGGCGTACATCCTGCCCTCCAGCTCGCGCAGCGAATCCGATTCGACCGCGCGCATCGCGTACTGCAGCTCCGCGTGCCCGGGGATGACGTTGACCGCCTGTCCGCCGTTGGTGACGATCCCGTGCATCAGCTGTCCCGGCGCCAGTTGCTGGCGCAGCAGCCCGATGGCCACCTGCGCGACGGTCACCGCGTCGACGGCGTTGATGCCCAGATGCGGCGCGACGGCGGCGTGCGATTCCTTGCCGCGGTAGTTCACGGTCGCCTCGGACAGCGCCAGCGAACGGGCCCCGGCGATGTCGGCCGGGCCGGGATGCAGCATGACCGCCGCGGCGATGTCGTCGAACACCCCGGCCTTCAGCAGCAGCGCCTTGCCGCCGCCGGCCTCCTCGGCCGGCGTCCCCAGCAGCGACACCCGCAGGCCCAGGTCGTCGGCCACCTCGGCCAGCGCCAGCGCCGTGCCCACCGCCGACGCCGCGATGATGTTGTGGCCGCAGGCGTGGCCGATCTCGGGCAGCGCGTCGTATTCGGCGCAGACCCCGACGGTCAGCGGGCCGCTGCCGAAGTCGGCGCGGAAGGCGGTGTCCAGCCCGCCGGCGGCCGCGGTGATCTCGAAGCCGCGTTCGGCGACCAGTGCCTGCGCCTTGGCGCAGCTGCGATGCTCGGCGAAGGCCAGCTCAGGCTCGGCATGGATGGCATGGGACAACTCGACAAGGTCGGCACCACGTCGCCGCACGACATCCTCAACACTGTCTAACGGGGTAGCGGGCACTCTCGCAGTATGTCACTCACCGGCCTGGGTCCCAGAGGGCCTGAAACCTACACCCGCCCGGCGATGAACCCCGCGGCCTGGCCGGGGTACGGCGGTGCGGAGTAGTCGTGGTGCGCGTCCCGGTCGCGGCCGCCGACGACGCAGACGGGATCGCCCTCGCTGCACAGATCGATGGCGCGACCGGCGAAGGCACCCGTCGACGACAGGGGCGTGTTGAAGCGGTTGCCGGGGTTGCCGAACACCGCGACTGCCGCGATCTTGCTGGCCAGGCCGGGATCCAGCGCGGGGGCCGATCCGAAGTTGCCGATGCGCTGGCCGACCGGCGGCACCCCCGCGAGCATCGAGACCGCGGCGGCGCCCTGGGAGAAGCCGCCCAGCACCAGCCGCGTGGACGGGCACTGGTCGACCATCTGCGCGATGTGGTCGCGCGCGTCGTTGGCGCCGTCGGCGGTGGTCAGAAAGTTGTAGCTGGCCGGATAGTTCACCGCGTAGGAGTCGACGTTGCGCGACCCCAGCGCGGGTTGCAGCGCAGCGAACAGCGCGTCGCCGACCGCCCCGAGGCCCGGCGGCTCGGCGGTACCGCGGGCGAAGATGAGTTGGACGTCGGGACAATCGGCTTTTGCCGACGGCGCCGGGCCGAATGTGATCGAAACCACCGACAGCACAACAGCGACGGCCGCTGCCATGGCCGGGCCGACCACCGGCCACCTACGAAGATTCATACGGCAGATCCTGACATATGTCTCTGACAGGGTCGCCGGGCTACTCTCGATCGCCCGGCTCCTCACTCGCGCCGATAACGGCGCCGCCGTCGCCGGGCTGAGCTGGATCGCCCGGCTCTCACTCGCGCCGATAACGGCGCTCGCCGTCGCCGGGCTAGTCTCCCCACTGTGACCGAAACCCCGTCCGACCCAGGCGACCTCGCGCGCCGGGCGGCCGAGGCCATCGCCGAACGCACCGGAATCGCAGAGCACGACGTCGCCATCGTGCTCGGATCGGGCTGGCCGCCGGCCGTCGCGGCGCTGGGCACGCCCACCGCCGTGCTGGCCCAGGCGGAGCTGCCCGGGTTCGCCCCGCCCACCGCCGTCGGGCACACCGGCGAGCTGTTGTCGATGCGCATCGGCGCGCACCGGGTGCTGGTGCTGGTCGGTCGCATCCACGCCTACGAGGGCCACGACCTGCGCCACGTCGTGCACTCGGTGCGGGCGGCATGCGCGGCCGGAGTGCGTGTCGTCGTGCTCACCAATGCGGCGGGCGGACTGCGCCAGGACATGACCGTCGGCGAACCCGTGCTGATCAGCGACCACCTGAACCTGACCGCCCGTTCGCCGCTGGTCGGTCCGCAGTTCGTGGACCTCACCGACGCCTACTCCCCGCGGCTGCGCGAACTCGCCCGCCAGGCCGACCCCACGCTGACCGAGGGCGTCTACGCCGGGCTGCCCGGCCCGCACTACGAGACGCCCGCCGAAATCCGCATGCTGCGAACGCTGGGCGCCGACCTGGTCGGCATGTCGACGGTGCACGAGACCATCGCCGCCCGGGCGGCCGGCGCCGAGGTGCTGGGGGTGTCGCTGGTGACCAACCTGGCCGCCGGGCTCAGCGGCGAACCGCTGAGCCACGCCGAGGTGCTGGCCGCCGGAGCCGCCGCGGCGACCCGGATGGGGGCGCTGCTGGCCTCGGTTCTCGAGCAGCTCCCCCGGTTCTAGGCCGATGACGCCCGAGGAGTGGATCGCCCACGATCCCGACCCGGCGACGGCCGCCGAGCTGGCCGAGTGTGACCCGGACGAACTCGCCGCGCGATTCGCCCGCCCGCTGAAGTTCGGCACGGCCGGCCTGCGCGGCCCGGTGCGCGGCGGACCCGACGCCATGAACGTCGCGGTGGTGTCGCGGGCCACCTGGGCGGTGGCACAGGTGCTGATCCGGCGTGGCCTGCAACGGCTCGTCGGTGATCGTGGGACGCGACGCCCGGCACGGGTCAGCGGTATTCGCCACTGTGGCCGCCGAAGTGCTTGCAGCCCAAGGGTTTTCCGTGCTTCTTCTGCCCGGTCCGGTGCCGACTCCGGTGGTGGCGTTCGCGGTGCGGCACACCGGCGCAGCGGCCGGGATCCAGATCACCGCATCACATAACCCGCCCGCCGACAACGGCTACAAGGTGTACCTCGACGGCGGCGTCCAGATCGTCTCCCCCACCGACCGCGAGATCGAAGCCGCGATGGCCGCCGCGCCGCCGGCCGATCAGATCGGCCGCACCGCAGTCGAACCCGTGCCGGGCGATCTGGTCGAGCGCTACATCGAGCGGGCGGCCGGGTTGCGGCGCGGCACCGGTTCGGTGCGGGTGGCGCTGACCGCGCTGCACGGGGTGGGCGGCGCGGTGGCCGTCGAGACGTTGCATCGGGCCGGGTTCATCGAAGTGCACAGCGTCGGAGCACAATTCGCCCCGGATCCGGATTTCCCCACCGTCGCGTTCCCGAACCCCGAGGAGCCCGGCGCCACCGACGCACTGCTCGCGCTGGCCGCCGACGTCGGCGCCGACGTGGCGATCGCGCTGGATCCAGACGCCGACCGATGCGCCGTGGGCATTCCCGACGAACGGGGATGGCGAATGCTGTCCGGTGACGAAACCGGTTGGCTCTTAGGCGATTACATCTTGTCGACGACTCGGATCGAGACGCCGGTGGTGGCCAGCACGGTCGTGTCGTCGCGGATGCTGTCGGCCATCGCCGCGCACTACGGCGCGGTCCACGTCGAAACTCTCACCGGTTTCAAATGGCTGGCCCGCGCCGACGCGAAAGTGCCCAGCGGCACACTGATTTACGCCTACGAGGAAGCGATCGGGCACTGCGTCGACCCCGCGGCCGTGCGCGACAAGGACGGCATCAGCGCCGCGGTGCTGGTGTGCGATCTGGTGGCCGTGGCCAAACAACAGGGCCGGACGGTCCCGAACCTGCTCGACGAGCTGGCCCGGCGGTACGGCGTGCACGACGTTGCCGCGGTGTCGCGCCGTGTCGCCGATGCCGGCGAGGCGGCCGAGCTGATGCAGCGGTGGCGCGCCGCCCCGCCGAAAACGCTGGCCGGGTACGCCGTTGACCTCACCGACATCACCGACGCCCTGATCTTCACCGGCGGCGACGACGACACGTCGATCAGGCTGGTGGCGCGGCCTTCCGGGACCGAGCCGAAACTGAAGTTCTACTTGGAGATTCGCTGCGCGGTTGACTGACGACCTGAACTCTTCGCGGCGGCGCGCCGGCGCCCTGCGCGAGCGGTTGGTCGCCGCTGTGCAGAGCTGGTGAACAGGTGGGGCCCGAATTGGCGGTCACCGGCGTCGCCGAGGCCCGGCACGATATAGGCCGCCTTGTTGAGCCTCTTGTCGACCGCGGCGGTGAACACTCGCGCGTCCGGTGCGATTTTCTCCACCGCCGCAAGGCCTTCGGGGGCGGCCACCACACAGAGCACGGTGATATCCGTTGCGCCGCGGGGCGTCAACAGCCCGATGGTGTGCGCCATCGATCCGCCGGTGGCCAGCATGGGATCGAGGATGATCACCGGCCTGCCCGCCAGCTTGTCGGGCAGCGCCTCCAGATACGGGACCGGCAGGTGAGATTCCTCGTCGCGGGCGACACCGACGAATCCCACCTCCGCCTCCGGTATCGCCGCGTGCGCCGCGTCGACCATGCCCAGGCCGGCCCGCAGTACCGGCACCAGCAGCGGCGGCTTCGACCAAGCGCGTCCCGACCGTCGCAGCCACCGGGGTGCGGATCCGCACCGACTTTCGCGGCGCATCCCGGCTGGCTTCGTACACCAGCATCAGCGTCAGCTCGCGCAGTGCGGCGCGAAAACCGGCGTTATCGGTGCGTTCGTCACGCAGCACCGTCAGCCGGGCGGCGGCGAGCGGGTGCTCGACGACGGACACGTCCATGGGCTCGAGGGTATATAACGATCGGGCAAAGCCCTCCTGACACGCTGGAACCCTCCCGGAAATCGATTGCGCCCGTTCATATACTCCGGGCGTGTTGCGCGCAATGCGAAGTTCCGTCGGCAGGGCATATCGCGGCCTGCGGCTGCTGGGAGCGTTGGCGCTGGTGGCACTGGCGGCCGTCCCGTTGACCCCGCGCATAGACCTTGCGGCAGCGGCGATTCCGCAACCCGCGCACGTCGTGATCGTGGTCGAGGAGAACCGCTCCGAGAACGGGATCATCGGCAACAAGTCGGCGCCCTTCATCACCGCGCTGGCTCGCGCGGCGCGAACATGACCCAGTCGTTCGCCGAAACCCATCCCAGCGAACCGAATTACCTGGCGCTGTTCGCCGGCAACACCTTCGGGGTCAACAAGGACCTGTGCCCGGTCAACGGCGGCGCCGCGCCGAACCTGGCATCCGAATTGCTCGCCGCGGGTTACACATTCGTCGGCTTCGCCGAAGACCTGCCCGCGGTCGGCTCGCCGGTCTGCAGCGCGGGCAAGTACGCCCGAAAGCATGTGCCCTGGGCCAACTTCACCAATATCCCGGCGGCGAACTCGCTGCCGTTCTCCGCGTTCCCGATGGGCAACTACGCCAGCCTGCCGACCGTGTCGTTCGTCATCCCCGACAACGACAACAACATGCACGACGGCTCGATCGCTCAGGCCGACGCCTGGCTGAGCAGCCAGCTCTCCGGGTACGCGAACTGGGCGGTGGCCAACAACAGCCTGCTGATCGTGACCTTCGACGAGGACGATAACGGCAGTCGCAACCAGATCCCAACGGTGTTCTACGGCGCGCACGTCCAGCCCGGCAGCTACAGCGAACAGATCAACCACTACAACGTGCTTTCCACGCTGGAGCAGATGTACGGACTGCCCAAGACGGGCTACGCCGCCAGCGCCGCGCCCATCACCGATATCTGGGGTTAGGCCGGATGGCCCGATAAGCGCGACCGCCGGTCGTCGCTATTGTGTGCCGCATGGTTGCTGACCTCGTGCCCATCCGCCTGAGTCTGTCCGATGGTGACCGCTACACCGTGTGGGCGCCCCGCTGGCGCGACTCCGGCGACGAGTGGGAGGCGTTCCTGGGCAAGGACGAGGACCTGTATGTCTTCGACTCCGTCGCTGACCTGGTCGCGTTCGTGCGTTCGAACGACGACAACGACCTGGCCGACCACCCGGCGTGGACACAGCTGCGTTCGGCGCACGCGCACAGCTTTGAGCCGGCCGACGACAAGCAGTTCGACCTGGTCGCCGTCGAGGAGCTGGTGGCGGAGAAGCCGACCGAGGAGTCGGTGTCGGCGCTGGCCGGCACGCTGGCCATCGTGTCGTCCATCGGATCGGTGTGCGAGCTGGCGGCGGTGTCGAAGTTCTTCAACGGCAACCCCATCCTGGGCACGGTGTCCGGCGGCATCGACCACTTCACCGGCAAGGCCGGCGCCAAGCGCTGGAATGCGATCGCCGAGGTCATCGGCCGCAGCTGGGACGACGTGCTCGCCGCGATCGAGGACATCGTCAGCACCCCCGAGGTCGACGCCAAGCTGTCGGACAAGGCCGCCGACGAACTGGCCGAAGAGCGCGAAGAACACGACGCGGACGAAGACACCGGCGACGAGGAGGCCGCCGGCGACGTCTTCGAGGAATCCGCGGCCGACGACGCCGGGGCCCGAGGCGAGGACGCCGACGCTGACGAAGACGCGGACGAAGATGCGGACGACGCCGCCGACCGGGCGAGCGGCGACACCGTCGTGCTGGGCGGCGACAAGGACTTCTGGCTGCAGGTGGGCATCGACCCGATCCGGATCATGACGAGTTCGGGGACCTTCTACACGCTGCGCTGCTACCTGGACGACCAACCGATCTTCCTGGGCCGCAACGGCCGGATCAGCGTGTTCACCTCCGAGCGGGCGCTGGCCCGCTACCTCGCCGACGAACACGACCACGACCTGGCCGATCTGAGCACCTACGACGACATCCGCACCGCCGCGACCGACGGCTCGCTGGCCGTCGACATCACCGACGACAACATCTACGTGCTCAGCGGGCTGGCCGACGATTTGGCCGACGGGCCGGACGCCGTCGACCGCGAGCAGCTGGAGCTGGCCGTCGAGCTGCTCCGCGACATCGGCGACTACTCCGAGGAGAGCACCGTCGACAAGGCGCTCGAAACCAGCCGGCCGCTGGGCAAGCTGGTGGCCGCCGTGCTCGAACCCGACTCGGTCAGCAAGCCGTCGCCGCCGTACGCCGCGGCGGTGCGGGAGTGGGAGAAGCTGGAACAGTTCGTCGAGGGACGGCTGCGGCGCGAGTAGCGCGTTTGACGGATAGGTTGGGGGACGTGTCGCTACCCGGTATCGGCCCGTTACCGCTCTACGGGTTCCAGCGTCCGGCCTTGTTGTTGTTCGGCTTGGTGCCGCTGGCCCTGCTGGCCGTCTACGTCGTCGTCGCGGCCAGGCGCCGCCAACGGCTGCACAGGTACACCGATGCCCCGGTGCCGCAGTCGCCGTGGCGGCACCTGCCGATCGCGGTGTCGCTGCTGAGCCTGGCGCTGTTGACCATCGCGCTGGCCACCCCCACCCACGACATGCGCATCCCGCGCAACCGCGCCGTCATCATGCTGGTGATCGACATGTCGCAGTCCATGCGGGCGACCGACGTCGAACCGAACCGGCTCAAGGCCGCCGAGCAGGCCGCCACCCAGTTCGCCGGTCAGCTGACGCCCGGCATCAACCTCGGCCTGGTCGGTTTCGCCGGCACGCCCTATCTGCTGGTGCCGCCGACCCCGCAACACCAGGCCACCATCGACGCGCTGAAGAAGCTGGACTTCGCCGACAGCACGGCCACCGGCGAAGCGATCTTCACCGCCCTGCACGCGATCAGCGCCACCGCGGTCGCCGGCGGCGACACCCCGCCACCGGCGCGCATCGTGCTGCTCTCCGACGGCGGCGAGAACAAGCCCTCCAACCCCAGCGATCCGCACGACGGCGTCTTCACCGCGGCGCGGCTGGCCAAGGACGAGGGCGTGCCCATCTCGACGATCACGTTCGGAACCAAGGGCGGCGAGATCGAGATGGACGGGCAGCGCCACGCCGTCCCGGTCTCGACCGACCAGATGAAGACGGTCGCCAAGCTGTCCGGCGGGCAGTCCTACACCGCCACCAACCTCGGCGAGCTGCAGAAGAGCTACAACGCCATCGAGAACGAGATCGGCTACCGCACCGTTCCGGGGCCGGGCAGCTCCGGCTGGCTGCGCCTCGGCGTGCTGACCGCCCTGATCGCGACGGCGCTGGCGCTGCTGATCAACCGGCGCCTGCCCAGCTGAGGACTAGGCGGGCAGCCTGCGGTTCAACAGCAGGCCGGCCAGGACGGCGCCGGCCAAGACGAACGCGCCGAGCAGCATCCAGGCCAGGCTCGCGTCGCCCTTCACGGTCTCGTAGCCGATCTGGCGCTGCAGCGTCGAGTACACGTTCTTCAGCGACTCCAGGCTGTCGGCGTGGAACGACTGGCCGTCGGTGATCTCGCAGATCTTCTGCAGGGTCTGGTCGTCCACCGGAACCGGGATGGTGGCGCCCTCGTAGTCGACGGTGCCGTACGGCGTGCCGAACGAGATCGTCGAGATCTGCACGCCCTCGGCCTTGGCGGCGCGGGCCGCGGTGAACGCACCCTGCGGGGCGTTGGGATCCAGCGGCACGTTCTCGGCCCCGTCGGACTCCAGCACTATTCGCGCCGGCGGCGGACCGTCGCCGCCGCCCATCACCGACCCGACCGTCGCGATCGCCTGCAGAGCGGTGAAAATGCCTTCTCCGGTGGCGGTTTTCGGCGCGGGTTGCAGGCTGTCGATCCCCGCCTTCACCGCGCCGCGGTTGGTCGTCGGCGGCACCAGCAGCGTGGCGTTGGCCGCGAACTCCACCAGCCCCAGGTTGATCGCCGGGGTCAGCTGATCGGCGAATTGTTTGCCGGCCTCCTTGGCGGCGGCCAGGCGGTTCGGCGGTACATCGTTGGAGGCCATCGACTCCGAGACGTCGATCACCAGCATCACGACCGCACGGTTGAGCGGAATCCGGACATCCGACGTCGGCCCCGCCATCGCGGTGGTCAGCAACACCAGCGAGGTGGCCAGCAGGATGGTCGGCACGTGCCGCCACTTGCTGGGCCGCGGTGGCGCGACGCGCTCCAGCACGTCCATGTTGGCGAAGCGCAGCACCCGGCGACGACGGGCGAACTGCTGCACGACGTAGAGGCCGATCACCAACAGCACGATCAGCAGGACCAGGAAGAACCAGGCGTTCTGGAAGCCCGTGAGCGACACCGGTCCCAGCAAGGGCACCTTCATGTCCAGCCACACTATTCGCCGAACTCCGGCGGTGCATGGGCCGCCGCCGGGCGACTACCCGGCGACGAGATCGCGGCGCTGCGTGAACTTGATGTCCAGGCTGCGCAGGTGCGTGTGCAGCCCGGCGTCCTGAATGGGGATCAGGTGAGCGGGCTCGTCGGTCTCGTTGTAGTGGGCGTGCCACATGCCCGGCGGGGTGGTGAAGGCGCACCCGGCCCGCCAGTCCACCCGGGTGGGATCGACGATGTCGCCGTGCTCATCGAGGCGGGTGCCCAGCAGCGTGTAGCAGCCGGACTCGGGCGCATCCAGGATGAGGTCCAGCGCGACCGACTGGTGGCGATGCGGGCGCTGGACCTGGTTGGGCGGAAGCACCCCGAACATGGCCCACAGCACGTGGGTGATGGTCAGCGTCTGCTCCTGACTGGCGTTGGCCAACAGCACGCTCACCCTGCTCTTCTCGTTGGCGCCCGGGCGCGAAGCGATCTCTTCGAGCTTGGCCACCGCGTCGGCGCGGCGGAACTTGGTCGCCGCGAAGCGCGGCCGGGTGGCCTCAGCGCCCAGGTAGCGCATCAGCGGCTCGTCGTGCACCCAGTACATGACCGCGTCGGCGGCGGCGTAGAACACCGAATGCTGCCGGCGGGCAGCGTCACGAAGTCGCCCTTCTCCCACTCGATCAGCCGGCCGTTGACGGCCGCGAAGCCCCGCCCGTAGAGCACGTAGTACAGCTGCGAGGTGGCGTTGGGGCTGGTGTCGACCCGCTCCTTGGCGCGGATGCTGACGAAGTTGGCCAGCAGCGCAGGGCTGGTCGCCGCGCCGGAGTCGATACCCAGCTCCTCGGACAGATCAAGCGGGATCACGCCGGTCGGTGCGTCGAGGTACATCTCGGGATCGAACCGCCGCAGCGGAACCGCAGGGACGTGCCCGGATCCGATCGGGTTGGCCGCCTTGGAGTACTCGAAGTATTCGGCCTGCTGCGCCCACTCCTCGAAACGGCCCTCGAACCCGTACTCGGCCACGTTGATCATCGGTGCCGGAACCGTCGGATCCAGGTTCGGCGTCACCAACTGCTGGGGCATCTGCGGCCTCCTCTACTTGGGCATCTCTTGTAGCTAAATAGTATTTATCTTGTATCTTAGTGTCAATCGCCGCAGGTAGGGCGCAGCGGTGTACGGTCATGACCACGCTTGAGATACGACTTAGCTACCGAAAAGGGAGCGCATGGCAGCCAAGGACGCACGGTCGCCGACGGCCAAGGACCGCGCGCTGGACTACGTCAAGACGCAGGTACTCACCGGCGAGTTCCCGGGGGGCGAACTGATCAGCGAAGGTGACGTCGCCACCGCGCTGGGCATGTCGCGCACGCCGGTGCGCGAGGCGTTCCTGCGACTGGAGGCCGAGGGGCTATTGCGGCTGTATCCGCAGCGCGGCGCCCTGGTGGTCCCGGTCTCACCAGACGAGGTGCGGGCGGTCATGGAAGCCCGGCTCGTGCTGGAGCAGTTCGCGGCCGGCAAGGTGATCGAGCGCGGCCCAGCCGTCTGCGCCGCGGTCTTCGAACGGCAATCGGGCGAGCTGCGGCGACAGCGCGAGACAGCGGCGGCGGCCGACTGGCGGGGATTCCTGGAGTCCGACCGCACCTTTCACGCCATCACCCTGGAAGAGTCGGGCAACGCGATCCTGTCCAATTTCTACTCGACGCTGCGCGATCGTCAGATGCGGATGATCGGGGAATCGGCGCTGCGCGAGCCCGATCGGGTGGCCACGATCATGGCGGAGCATCACAGCATCGCCGAAGCGTTGCGCGACCGCGACTTGACGCGCGCACTGCAGGCGGTGCAGACCCACTTGGCCAGCACGGTGCGGGCCATGGGGCTGTCCGTTCTCTAGGACTGTGGTCGCGGCTCCGCGGCGATTGTCGGCTGCGCCGCCAGGTGATCGAGCGGTGTTCGCATCCGACCGCGGACGATCGGCACGCAATTGTCGGGCAGTTCCGTAGTGACCTCCACACCGGACCGGGTGAGTTCGTCGAGAAATCTCGGCAGCTGCTCCATCGCGCCGGTGGGCAGGTCATGCAGTACGACCACGGTGTGCTGATGGCTGCCGGTGTCGGCGAGCGCTCGGCTAACCCATCCTTCGGGGTCGGCCCAGTCACGCGGGACGCTGTTCCATAGGACGCAGGTGTACTTTTCCGCGACGAGGTAGTCGACGGCCGTTTTATTCAGACAGCGCCGATCGAGCGCGCCCTCCGTCCCCCAGGGTCTGAAGTACCGGTGGACATCGGTGAAATCTTCCAAAAGTGCTTGCGCACTGCTGATTTCGCTAAGGGTTTCCGCCGGGGAAAGCTCTCCGAGTGGTAGTCCGTGGGTGTAGGAGTGATTGCCGATCCGGTGGCCCTCGCGCGCAGCGCGCGCTATCAGCTGACGTCCCGCCGCCGGGCGAACATTTTGCCCGACGACGAAGAATATGGAGGACATCTGCCGCTGAGCGAGGTCATCGAGAACCCGATCCGTGACCCCGGGCGTCGGGCCGTTGTCAAAAGTCAACGTGATTTTCGACGACAATTTCCCATCCATGGCAAAGGCTTACCCGTCACGTAGTGGTTGCCTGACTGATTGGTCAGACAGTATGTTATCGGTTAGCCGGCGACGAAGAGAAGAGTCGATCTTGACCGCAACTACTCCGAAAGCGCTGGACACCGCTGATCCCGCGGTGATGGTCGGCGACGCCCGACAGCGAATCTTGCACACGACGATGCGCTGCTTCGGAGCGTACGGCTATGAAAAATCGTCGATGAAACTGATCGCGGCGAAGGCCGCCGTTTCGCAGACCCTGCTGCACTACCACTTCGAGACGAAGGAAAAGCTTTTCTCGGCCGCGATCGACGACATGGCCAAGACGATGTTCGCTGCCGCGTCCGCCCAATTGGCAGATCGGTTGACCGTGGGTGACAGCCTCAACGAGGCGGCCGATCTGGTTTATGCCCTGTTCATCGACAACCTCGAAGCTGTCACATTCATGGTCGAGTTCGCCGCAGCGGCCAACCACAATGAGTTCTTGCGAACCGCGTACGTCGACTATCGCGATACTCAGCGTCGACGGATCGCCGAGCTATTGCGCACGATCGTGGGCGACGATGCGCCGCCGAGTTCGATCGACGAGGCGGTGCGTCTCCTGGAAATCGTGCTGCTGGGCATGTCGATGCAGCGCCCGTTCATTTCCGACACCTCCCGGTTCCGCGGCGATTTCGACGCTTTCGCCCGCATGATCACCACCCGCATCACCGAAGGATTGAATTCGAGGCGCTGATGACCCCGGACACCACCACGCAGGCAGTGCCGCCAATGGCCGAGGACTCGGTGACGGGTTCCGGCGCCAGACGCATCTTCGTGCGGCGCTATGACAACGAGACCGCCGACTATGTCTTGGTGCTGGTGCATGGCACCGCCGGGAACAGCGAAGGTTACGACGCATTCGCAGAACACATGCGCCGACACTATCGGGCGGCGGTCTATTCGTTCGACCTCACCGGGCACGGGCGCACCGAAGGCAAGGCGGGTGTGTTCCGTTTCAAAGACTTCCTCGAAGACACCAGGGCGGTGACCGATTACGCCGCGCGACGCACCTCCCTACCGGTCGTCGTGCACGGCGCGAGTCAGGGCGGCGAAGTCGCATTCCACGCGCTCGACGCGTGCCCCGCCGTGGTGGCCGGTGTGTGCATGAACATCTTGTTGAATCACGAGGCGCCAATGAGCTTGGCGATCAGGCTGTTTCAGTCGCGCCCGGCGCGATACGCGGCAGCGAAGTTAGGTGATCGGCTGCGGATCCCGCTGCGGCGGTTCATCGACTTCGAGGCCGCCTACCAAGAAGACCCGGGATTACTGGAAGCGAAGAAGAAGGACCCGCTGTACGTCTGGTCGTATGGGCTCAGCAGCTACCACTCGGTGTTCAACTATGTCCCGCCACTGCCCGCCGCCGCCAACACGAAACCTGTCCTGATCACTTGCGGCGAGCACGACGAAGTAGTCGGCGCCGAGCACTGCCGGGCTTGCTTTGAGCGGATCGGCGGGACCAAAGACTTCTTCATGATGCCCGGCGGCGGCCATCAACTCATGTTGTTCGACCAAAACGTCTACAGCCGGGTCATCGACTCCTGGATTCATGAGCGCGTGCTCGGCAAGGCCCAATCATGGTCAGCGCCAATCGAATCCGAAGAGCGAAACTACTTCGAGTTCCTCGACCATGAACGTGCCAACGACGCTACTGGTGAGCCCGAGTACCGCTATTCGCTGACCGATCGTGCGCTGATGCGGATCTGCAACGGCACGATCGAGCGTGGAGTGCGCTACTTCTCCAACACCGATGTCAGCGACCAGTGGCGCTTCACCGCAAATCTGGTCAGCGAAATCGACTACACCGCATGGGATTTCCTGCGCGACTACCTGCCATCCACAAATAATCGACGCCCTACGATGGCGGTCGTCGGCTGTGGCGGCGGAGGGGCGATCGCGGGATTGCTGGACCGATATCCGGAGCTCGGCGAGTGGGATATCGTCGGCGTCGACGTCGACTATAAAGCGATCGACGCGGCCCGGAAACGCTTCGCCGACTTACCCGCGGTGAACTTCATTGTCGGCGACGCACGAAGCGCGGATGTGTTGGCGCCCAGTCGGTTCGACCTAGTCTACCTGCACGGAGTCTTCGACCATTGCACCGAGCACCGGCGTCTGCTCGATAACGTGTTCACTGCGCTGAAGCCAGGCGGCCGGATGTTTTATGTCACACCAGATCGCAACCTGTTCACCTGGCTTTGCTTCGTCGCGGTTGGGCCGCTGTACGTCTTCGGTCTGCACAAGTCCAACCATGACTTTCGGCGATTCCCCCGCCCGGCCGAGTTGAATACGGTGCTCCAGCATGCCGGTTTCGAGTTGCTGCCCAGGCGAGGCCGGCCGAGCGCACCTGCGATCGTCGGCCTCGAGTACAAGTCTGGGATGAATCCGTTCCCGGTGCGCAAGTCGGTGCGCACTCGCGTCCTCGACGACAAGATCTTCAAGCACACGAGCCCCAGGTGGTGGTTGGGGAACGGCTTCATCGGTGAGTACGTGGGAGCGGCCCAAAAACCAAGCCGGATGACATTGCGAGCGCGGTGCTCGAATTCTCGTAGTGGTGCAATTTGACTGGCTTTCGGTGCAGGGCGTCCTTAATATGCTCTCTATGCGGGCGGGCGCCCGCACATAACGGGGGGACTTATGGGTTGGCCAATCGCTCCTGGAATTCGTGATTTGATGACGAAAATGGTTGTGGCCCTGGCGGTTATGGCAATGGCCGCGACGGGTGCGACGATCCCGGCGCGCGCAATGCCCGCGCGCCCGCCCCATGCGCCACAAGATGATCCCGATCCCAACCTGCCCACCAACCCATCTGATCCTCGGTGCGTGGCGATGCCCGCGATAGCGCAATGTCAGGGTGGGCCGTATGCCGCCACCGGCGCTCCGACCGGCCCGGCGGACACCGCATGCATCAGCCAGCCCGCCAACCCGGTGTGTGCCGGAGGTCCGTACGCCCTGCCGCCGGCAGCGCCGCCTCCACCACCGCCGCCGCCCGCAGGGCCGCCGCTCGCAGGCCCGCCGCCGGTCGATCCGCCACCGGTCGATCCGCCACCGGTCGCACCGCCGCCGATCGCGCCGCCACCTGTGGAGGCCCCGCCGATGGAGGCCCCGGCCATGCCCGTCGCACCCGCGGCGCCCGCCGACCCCGGCATGGGGATGGGCGGCGGGATGCCCGGGCACATATGACGGCCAGGCGCTAGCCGATCAGCACGGCATAGCGCGGTTTGATCACCTCGTCGATGATCGCCAGCCGCTCGTCGAACGGGATGAACGCCGACTTCATCGCGTTGATGGTGAAGCGCTCGAGGTCGCTCCATCCGTAGCCGAAAGCCTCTACCAGTCGGTGCATTTCGCGGCTCATGAAGGTGTCGCTCATCAGCCGGTTGTCGGTGTTGACGGTCACCCGGAAGCGGGCGCGGGCCAGCAGATCGAACGGATGCTCGGCGATGCTGTTCACGGCGCCGGTCTGCACGTTGGAGCTGGGACACAGTTCCAGCGGAATTCGCTTGTCCCGCAAGATCGATGCCTGTTGACCCAACCGGACTGTGCCGTCGTCCGACACCTCGATGTCGTCGACGATGCGCACCCCATGGCCCAGCCGGTCGGCACCGCAAAAGGCGATCGCCTCGTGGATGGACGGCAGCCCGAACGCCTCACCCGCATGAATGGTGAAGCGAGCGTTGTGGTCTCGCATGTACTCGAAGGCATCCAGGTGCCGGGTCGGCGGGTTGCCGGCCTCGGCGCCGGCGATGTCGAATCCGACGACTCCCTTGTCCCGGAACCGGATTGCCAGCTCGGCGATCTCCCGGGACACCGCCGCGTGCCGCATCGCGGTGACCAGCAGGCGCACCACGATCGGGCGTCCCGCTGCCGCGCAAGCCTTCTCGCCGTCGGCGAATCCGGCCAGCACGGCATCGACGATCGCATCGAAGGACATCCCTCGGTCGATGTGCAGCTCGGGCGCAAACCGGACCTCGGCGTAGACCACCGAGTCCTCGGCCAGGTCCTCCACGCACTCGTAGGCCACCCGATGCAGCGCCTCGGGTGTCTGCATCACCGCCACGGTGTGCGAGAACGGCTCGAGGTAGCGCTCCAGCGAGCCGCTGTGCGAGCGGGTGCGAAACCACGTCGCCAGCTCGTCGACGTCGGTGGCGGGCAGCCCGTCGTAGCCGACCTGCCCGGCGATCTCGAGCACGGTCGACGGGCGCAGCCCGCCGTCGAGGTGATCGTGCAGCAGGGCCTTGGGCGCCTTTCTGATCTGCTCGAGCTCCAGGGGTGCGGTCATGTGACGATCCGATCGATGATCAGCGGTCGGGACTGGATCGCGGCCGCGTCGCCGCCGATGCTCCACCCGCCGTCCAGCTCGGCCAGCGCGGCGCCGAAGCGTTCCGGGGTGTCGGTGTAGAGGGTGAACAACGGCTCACCGGCGGTCACCGGCTCGCCGGGGCGGCGATGGATCCGGATACCCGCGCCGGACTGCACCCGTTCGCCCGGACGGGACCTGCCCGCACCGAGCCGCCACGCCCCCAGCCCCACTGCCATCGCGTCGATATCGCCCATTGTGCCGCCCCGGGGGGCGGTCACGGTCTCGGCATGCCGACCGAGCGGCAACGGCACCGACAAATCGCCGCCCTGGGCGGCGATGAGCCGGCGAAACCGGTCCATCGCGCTGCCGTCGCGCAGGGTGTCGGCGGGATCGCGGTCGTCGATCCCGGCCAGCTCGAGCATCTCGGCGGCCAGCCGCAGGGTCAGCTCGACGACGTCGGGCGGGCCGCCGCCGGCCAGCACGTCGAGCGACTCGGCGACCTCGAGGGCGTTGCCGACCGTCGCGCCCAGCGGGCGGTCCATGTCCGTCAGCAGCGCGCGCGTGGGCACCCCGTGCGCCGCGCCCAGCTCGACCATGGTGTGCGCCAGTTCGCGGCTCTGCCGCTCGGAGTCCAGCAACGCCCCGGAACCGACCTTCACGTCGAGGACCAGCGCGCCGGCGCCCTCGGCCAGCTTCTTGCTCATCACCGAGCTCGCGATCAGCGGCAGCGATTCGACGGTGGCGGTGATGTCGCGCAGCGCGTACAGCTTGGCGTCGGCCGGGGCCAGGTTCCCGGCGGCGAAGATGGCCGCGCCGACCTCGCGCAGCTGGTCGCGCACGCGCTGGTTGGGCAGCTCGGCGGTGAACCCGGCGATGGATTCCAGCTTGTCCAGGGTGCCGCCGGTATGGCCGAGCCCACGGCCCGACGCCTGCGGCACCGTCGCGCCGCAGGCCGTGACCACGGGCAGCAGGGTCAGGGTGATCTTGTCGCCCACCCCGCCGGTGGAGTGCTTGTCCACCGTCGTCACGCCCAGGTCGCTGAAGTCGAGCGTGTCGCCCGACGCCAGCATCGCCGCCGTCCACCGCGCGATCTCGCCGCGGTCCAGGCCGCGCAACAGGATCGCCATCAGCAGCGCCGCCATCTGCTCTTCGGCCACTCGCCCTTCGGTGTAGGCGCCGATGACCCAGTCGATGGCGGCGTCGGACAACCGGCCGCCGTCGCGCTTGGTCCTGATCACCGTGGGCGCGTCGAACACCGGGTCCATCAGCCGCGCCCACGTGCCAGGTCGTCGGGGCCGAAGGCGTCGGGCAGCAGGTCGCCGAGCCGGCGCGGGCCACGCGGATGGTCGATCAGCAGCTCGGGGCCGCCGTGTTCGGCCAGCACCTGACGGCAGCGCCCGCACGGCATCAACACCGATCCCCGCCCGTCCACGCACGCCAGCGCCACCAGGCGGCCGCCGCCGGTGGAATGCAGGGCGCACACCACGCGCGCATTCGGCACAGAGACCAAGGCCATATGAGATGTTCTCCACATTGCACCCGGTGACCACGCGGCCGTCGTCGACCAGTCCGGCCGCCCCGACCCGGAATCGCGAATACGGCGCATAGGCACCCGCTGCCGACACCGATTGCCTTGTCCCGCAACGTTTTCCAGTCGATCTCAGGCATAACGAAACCCCGCTCACCCATGGCCGATTCCGACAGTCACCCTAGCCGCAAAACGGCATTTGCGCTTGAGCAGACATTGACGCAAGTCACACCGCGTCCGAGCTAAGCTCAAGTGCCCGGCGTGACCGACGTTGAAGCCGGAAGAAGGCGGTGAGGACTGGGGTGACTACGCAACCGACAACCGCGGATCCGGCGGCACCGGCATCGGCTCCCTCGCGCAAACGCAGACCACCCCGGACGCTGTACCGGGGAGACCCCGGCATGTGGTCGTGGGTGCTGCACCGGATCAGCGGCGCGACGATCTTCTTCTTCCTGTTCGTCCACGTCCTGGACGCCGCGATGCTGCGGGTGAGCCCGCAGACCTACAACGCGGTGATCCACGACTATCAGATGCCCGATCGTCGGCCTGATGGAATACGGCCTGGTCGCCGCGGTGCTCTTCCACGGCCTGAACGGGATCCGGGTGATCCTGATCGACTTCTGGTCCGAAGGCCCGCGCCATCAGCGGCTGATGTTCTGGATCGTCGGCATCGTGTTCCTGCTGCTGATGGTTCCGGCCGGTGTGGTGACGGTCATCCACATGATGGGGCACTTCCGATGAGCAGTCCCGACCTTCAGTTCGGCCCCCAATCCCGACGGGGCGTGCCCGCGCCGGTCAAACAGCGTTTGTACGATCGCCCGGCCAGCCTGGACAACCCGCGCTCCCCGCGGCGGCGGGCCGGCATCCCCAACTTCGAGAAGTTCGCCTGGCTGTTCATGCGCTTCTCCGGCATCGCGTTGTTCGTGCTGGCGATCGGCCACCTGTTCATCATGCTGATGTGGGATAACGGCGTTTACCGCATCGACTTCAACTACGTGGCGCAGCGCTGGGCGTCGCCGTTCTGGCAGTTCTGGGACCTGGCGCTGCTGTGGCTGGCGCAGCTGCACGGCGGCAACGGCCTGCGCACCATCATCGACGACTACAGCCGCAAGGACAGCACCCGCTTCTGGCTCAACAGCCTGCTGTTGCTGTCGATGGGATTCACGCTGGTGCTGGGCACCTACGTGTTGCTGACATTCGACCCGAATATCGGAGGCTGACCGATGATTCAGCAACACCGGTACGACGTGGTGATCGTCGGCGCGGGTGGCGCCGGCATGCGGGCCGCGGTGGAAGCGGGTCCGCGGGTGCGCACCGCGGTGCTGACCAAGCTCTACCCCACCCGCAGCCACACCGGGGCGGCGCAGGGCGGCATGTGCGCCGCGCTGGCCAATGTCGAAGAGGACAACTGGGAATGGCACACCTTCGACACCGTCAAGGGCGGCGACTACCTCGCCGACCAGGACGCGGTGGAGATCATGTGCAAGGAAGCCATCGACGCGGTGCTCGACCTGGAGAAGATGGGGATGCCGTTCAACCGCACCCCCGAGGGCCGCATCGACCAGCGCCGCTTCGGCGGTCACACCCGCGACCACGGCAAGGCCCCGGTGCGCCGGGCCTGTTATGCCGCCGACCGCACCGGCCACATGATCCTGCAGACGCTGTACCAGAACTGCGTGCGAGCACGACGTGCAGTTCTTCAACGAGTTCTACGCGCTGGACCTGGTGCTCACCCAGACCCCGAGCGGCCCGGTGGCCACCGGCGTGGTCGCCTACGAGCTGGCGACCGGCGACATCCACGTCTTCCACGCCAAGGCGGTCGTGCTTGCCACCGGCGGTTCGGGCCGGATGTACAAGACCACCTCCAACGCGCACACCCTGACCGGCGACGGCATCGGCATCGTCTTCCGCAAGGGACTTCCCTTGGAGGACATGGAGTTTCACCAGTTCCACCCGACCGGCCTGGCCGGCCTGGGCATCCTGATCTCCGAGGCGGTGCGCGGTGAGGGCGGCCGGCTGCTCAACGGCGAGGGCGAGCGCTTCATGGAGCGCTACGCCCCGACGATCGTCGACCTGGCGCCGCGCGACATCGTCGCGCGCTCCATGGTTTTGGAGGTTTTGGAGGGCCGCGGCGCGGGCCCGCACAAGGACTACGTCTACATCGACGTCCGCCACCTCGGCGAGGACGTGCTGGAGGCCAAGCTGCCCGACATCACCGAGTTCGCCCGCACCTATCTGGGTGTGGACCCGGTGCACGAGTTGGTCCCCGTCTACCCGACCTGCCACTACGTGATGGGCGGCATCCCCACCACCGTCACCGGACAGGTGTTGCGGGACAACACTTCTACGGTGCCGGGCCTGTACGCGGCCGGCGAGTGCGCGTGCGTTTCGGTGCACGGCGCCAACCGGCTGGGCACCAATTCGCTGCTGGACATCAACGTGTTCGGCCGCCGGGCCGGCATCGCCGCGGCCAATTACGCGCGGGGGCACGACTTCGTCGACATGCCGCCGGAGCCCGCGGCCATGGTCGTCGGCTGGGTCGGCGACATCTTGAGCGAGCACGGCAACGAGCGCGTCGCCGACATCCGCATCGCGCTGCAGCAGTCGATGGACAACAACGCCGCGGTGTTCCGCACCGAGGAGACGCTCAAGCAGGCGCTCACCGACATCCATGCGCTCAAGGAGCGGTATTCGCGAATCAGCGTGCACGACAAGGGAAAACGATTCAACAGCGACCTGCTGGAGGCCATCGAGCTGGGCTTTTTGCTGGAGCTCGCCGAGGTCACCGTGGTCGGCGCCCTGAATCGCAAGGAGTCCCGCGGCGGCCACGCCCGCGAGGACTACCCCAACCGCGACGACGTCAACTTCATGCGCCACACCATGGCCTACAAGGAAATTCGGGCCGATAAGCAGGGCACCGATCTGCTGAGCGACATCGCGCTGGACTTCAAGCCCGTGGTGCAGACCCGCTACGAACCCAAGGAGCGGAAGTACTGATGAGTGTCGACACAGAGGACGAAACCACCCTGGAGCCGCCCCTGCCGCCCGTTCCGGAGGGGGCGGTGATGGTGACCGTCAAGATCGCCCGGTTCAACCCCGACCAGCCCGACGCCTTCGCGGAAACCGGTGGCTGGCAAAGCTTTCGGGTGCCATGCCTGCCCAGCGACCGGATGCTCAACCTGCTGATCTACATCAAGAGCTACCTGGACGGGACGCTGACCTTCCGGCGCTCCTGCGCGCACGGGGTGTGCGGCTCGGACGCGATGCGCATCAACGGCGTCAACCGCCTGGCCTGCAAGGTGCTGATGCGCGACCTGCTGCCCAAAAAGCCGGGCAAAACTCTGACCATCACGGTCGAGCCGATCCGTGGGCTGCCGGTGGAGAAGGACCTGGTGGTCGACATGGAGCCGTTCTTCGACGCCTACCGCGCGGTGAAGCCGTACCTGATCACGACCGGCAATCCGCCCACCCGCGAACGCATTCAGAGCCCGACCGACCGCGCCCGCTACGACGACACCACCAAGTGCATCCTGTGCGCGGCGTGCACCACCAGTTGCCCGATCTTCTGGCACGAGGGCAGCTACTACGGCCCGGCGGCGATCGTCAACGCGCACCGGTTCATCTTCGACAGCCGCGACGAGGCCGCCGCCGAACGGCTGGACATCCTCAACGAGGTCGACGGGGTGTGGCGGTGCCGCACCACCTTCAACTGCACCGAGGCATGTCCGCGCGGCATCGAGATCACCAAGGCGATCCAGGAGGTCAAGCGCGCGATCATGTTCTCGCGCTAGGGGGCTAACCAGGCGGGAGCTTCAGCACCCGGTTGTTGCCTCTGTCGACCACGTAGACATTCCCGGCGGTGTCGACGTCGATGCCCTGGGGATGGTCAACTCCGTTGAACGGCAAGGTTTTTGACGTGTTGGAGGCCCTGATGAACTCCATGACCCGATTGTCGTGACTGTCGGTCACGTACACGTTTCCGCCGGCGTCAACGGCGACATCATCCGGACGACCGACCATAAAGGGCAACACAGTCGGAACCGTCGCCGTCCACGGCAGTTTCAGCACCCGCTCGTTGTCCCGATCGATGACGAAGAAAGCGCCGTCGCCGCCCACCGTCACGGCCGAGGGACACGCTAGGCCGCTGAACGGCAACTCCGTCTGCTCGGTCGAATTCCCGAGCAACTCCACCACCCGGTTGTGCGCGCAGTCGGTGACAAAGACGGCGCGGTCGTTGCCGCGGTTTCGCGAATTGACGGCCACACCCGTGGGATCCCCGAGGTCGGTGAACGGCAGCACGGTCGGGTTGGTCGACCCGGCCGCCAGCTCCAGCACCCGGTGCTGCGCGGGCTCGGTGACCACTACGTCACCCGCATCGTCGACCGCTATGTCGTCGGGACGGTCCAGGCCGGCTAACGGCACCACGGTCTGTCTGGTCGAGCCCGCGGCCAGTTCCAGCACCCGGTTGTTGCCGCTGTCGGTGACGTAGACGTCGCCCTTCGCGTCGACCGTGACTTCCTGGGGGTTGTTGAGACCGGTGAACGGCAGCACGACCTGACGCCTGCGGGTTCGCCGAACGGAACGGGAATTGGTTGGTGATCCGTAAGAATGCCGCAACGGCGATGACAGCGACCAACGCCGCCGCCGCGAGCGTCAGAACCCCGCGGCGATGGGCGCGGTCGTCGGGAGGGGATCACCGGTGCGGTGTCCTTCGCCCGAAGGGCGGTGTCGTGTGACGGGCGGCGCAGCCTGACCGGACACGCCGGAGACGTCGGTGAGGGCCGCGCGGGCGGCCACAGCCAGTTCGTGTGCGGATCTGGTAGCGGTCATCCGGTTCCTTCGCCATGCCGCGCGCGATCACCGCGATCGAACCCGACGGGTATCGCAGGGTCGATGCTGCTGGGCTTGGGCGGCTCGAGGGTGCGATGGGCGGCGGCCAACCCCTCCACACCGCCACCGCTGAACGGCAACCGCCCGGTGAGGCACTCGTAGAGCACGCAGGCCAGCGAGTACACATCGGCACGAGCGTCGACGATCTTTCCGCCGCTGAAGCGCTCCGGAGCCATATACGCCGGACTTCCCAGGGCGATGTTGGTGAGCGTCAAGCGACCGGCATTGGCCTCGTGAACGAGTCCGAAATCAATCAAATACACAAAGTCTTCGCCGACCATCAGCATGTTCGACGGCTTCACATCGCGGTGCACCAGCCCGGACTTGTGCGCCGCATCCAGTGCCGCGGCAACCTGTTCGATCACCCGCACGGCCTTCTGCGGGCTCATCGGTCCGTCGCGCTTCAGCACCTTGTTCAGATCGACGCCGTCGACGATCGGCATTACCAGATACAGACGCCCGTCGATTTCACCTGTCTCGTAGATCGGGATGATGTTCGGGCTGGCCAACCGGGCCGCCGCATAGGCCTCGCGGCGAAAGCGCTCCTGATAGCCCGGCTCGGCAGCCAGTTCCGGCTGCAGCAACTTGACGGCCACATCCCGGCCCAGCGCGGTGTCGTGGGCCCGGTAGACCGCGCCCATGCTGCCCTGACCGAGCTTCTCGTAAAGCCGATAGCGACCGAACTCCACTTCCTTTGTCGGCGCCGCCCCCGGAGCGGTGGGGGCGGCTGTCAGTGCGTTCTGCGCGGCGGCGGCCAACTCGCGGGCCGTTTGATAGCGGTCATCGGGGTCTTTGGCCATGCCGCGTGCGATCACCTCGTCGAATCCCGCCGGAATGGCCGGGTCGATATCGGTGGGTTTCGGCGGCTCCACCCTCAGTGCGCGGCAACTGTCGAGTGCGCGGGGCTGGCCGGTCAGGCACTCGTAGAGCACGGAGGTCAGAGCGTAGATGTCGGTGCGGGCGTCGGCGACGGGTGAGTCGGTCATCGGCCACTCGCAACGAATCGCGCGGCAGCCTCGCGGCGTCCCCGAAATCGGTCAGGTACACGAATTCGCCGCCGCCCACTAACAAATTCGACGGCCTCACGTCGCCGTGGACCAACCCAGCCACGTGGGCGGCTTCCAGCGCCGAGGCGGCCTGCACGATCACCCGCGCCGCGATCGTCGGGCGCATTGGCCCGTCGCGGCTCGAGCAGATCTTGCACGGTCGATGCCGTCGACGACCATGGGCATCACCAGATACAGCCGCCCGTCGATCTCGCCGGCCTCATAAATCGGGATGATGTTCGGGTCGTTAAGCTGGGTGCCGATGGAGATCTCGCGCCGGAACCGCTCCTGATAGCCCGGCTCTGTGGCGAACTCCGGCGAGAGCACTTTGATGGCCACTTCGCGGCGCATCATCGTGTCTTGGGCCCGATACACCCTGCCAGTGCTGCCAGACCGGAGCACCTCAAGCAGCCGGTAACGCCCGAAGACCTCGCCTTCCACCCCGTCCACCGCCCGCCTCCTCTGCGTAAACGAAGTGGTGCCTGGATGGCTCGGGTCCGCCGGTTCGGCGCCGGGAAATTATCACTGTAGGCGGCGAGCACGAACTAGGCGGTCACACTTGCCCGTCCCGCCTCGCCTGATGCTCAACTGCACGGAGTGCTGCCCCGCAACATCCAGATCACCGCGGCGATCCAAAACGTCACGGGCGCACTGACATTCATCCGCTGAGCCTGCGCGAAGCTCAGCGCCGCACAGAATCCTCCGGACGCCGTGCCTCGCGCACGGCGTCGCGCTGCCCACCGACGTCAGGGCTTGGACTCGCCCGTGCGGGTGCCCGCCACGTGCGCCGGCCCCACGCGGTCGTCGTCGCGGTCGGTTTCCGGCATCTCCGAAGCCGGTTGTTCGTCTGCCGGAGACTGAGTCGCACCACCGGGGGTGCTCGCCGGGCTGGCTGACTTGTAATCGGGATTCGTCGCCGGGCCCGTCGCACCGCCGGTGCCTTGGGTGTCGGTCGCGGCACTTTGTTGGCGTCCCTCGTATGGCGGGATGGCGCTCCCCGTGTCTTGCGGGGGCAATTCGCCGGTGCCGCTGTAGACGTCCGACGCGGTCGAGTCGCTCATAGGCGGATTCGCGTCTTCGTCCACGGTTCCGACCGGACGGTCTCCGCCGCCGGGCTCGGGGGTGTCCGTGCCGGTGTCGCGCGCGCCGCTACCCAACTCAGGGTCGTCGAAGTGCTCAGCCTCGGATCGTCCGACTGTTGATCGTTTTGAGAGGTCATAACCTGTCTCCTCACCCTCTCGTTGCCCTGCCGCGCCGGTTGGCGTGGCGAGAGTGAGAAACGGGTACCCGGACGGGCTGCCAGGAAACCCGCGCTCACGGCGATCGGACCGCCCATGCCGTCACACATCGCGGCCCCGCCTCGTCTGACGGGTATGACACAGAAAACCCGCATCGAGCCCCTGCCACCCAAGCGCACCGGACTGCTGACCCGGGCCATGTACCGGATCGCCAAGCGGCGCTACGGCCAAGTTCCCGAACCCTTCACCGTCGCCGCGCACCACCGCGGGCTGATGATCGCCGGCGCCATGCACGAGACCATGCTGGACCGGGCGTCGAAGACGCTGCCGGTGAGCGTGCGCGAGCTCGCGGTGTTCTGGACCGCGCGCACGGTCGGCTGCTCGTGGTGCGTCGACTTCGGGTCCATGCTGCAGCGCCTCGACGGCCTGGACATCCAGCGCCTGAAGGAGATCGACAACTACGCCAGCTCAACGGCATTCAGCGACGACGAGCGCGCCGCCATCGCCTACGCCGACGCGATGACCACCGATCCGCACACCGTCACCGACGAGCAGGTCGCCGACTTGCGGGCCCGCTTCGGTGATGCCGGGGTGATCGAGCTGACCTATCAGATCGGGGTGGAGAACATGCGGGCGCGGATGAACACCGCGCTGGGCATCACCGAGCAGGGCTTCAATTCCGGTGACGCGTGCCGCGTTCCCTGGGCCACGACCGAGCTCAATCAGCCCGCAGCGGGGAGCCGGTGAATTTGTCGGGGTTTGCGATATCCCATAGGGCGCAGACCTTTCCGTCGCGCACCGTCGCCGCCATGATCCGCGGCATCATCTCGCGATACCCGTCGCTGGCGGGGCAGCCGGGCGTGTAACCGCCCAGTTCGCCGTTGACCAGCCCCAGCTCGTACGAGGTGAACATCGCCGGGCCGTAGCGCTGGGCCAGGCCGAAGAAGAATCGGGCCACCTTGTCGGCGCCGTGGATGACATTGATCGCGGTGGGCGCCTTGCCATTCGCATCGCCCGTCAGGATCACGTCGGGGTGCAGCAGCGCCACCACGGCTTGCAGATCGCCGGAGGCCATGGCGGCCAGCAACTTCCCGACCACTTCGGCGTGCGCCGGATCGGGTTTGGGTGGGGCCTCGGCCGCGACGGCCTTGCGGGCCCGCGACGCCAGCTGCCGGGCGGCGGCCTCGTTGGTGCCCAGCACCTGCGCCACCTCCGCGAACGGCACGGCGAACCCGTCGTGCAAGACGAAGGCGACCCGCTGATCGGGTGACAGCCGCTCCAGCACCACCATCGCCGCGAACCGCGCGTCCTCGCCGGCCACCACCGCGGACAGCGGATCGGTCGAGTCGAATCCGGTGACCACCGGCTCGGGCAGCCAATTGCCGGTATAGGTCTCGCGACGATGCGCCGCCGACCGCAACCTGTCCAGGCCCAGCCTGCTCACCACGGTGGTCAGCCAGGCCCGCAGGTCGGTGATCTCTGTTCCCTTTTCGGGGTCCTGCCGGTGCCAGCGCAGCCAGGCGTCCTGGACGATGTCCTCGGCATCGGCCACCGTGCCGGTGAGCCGGTAGGCGACCGACATGAGATGGGGCCGTAGCGACTCGAACTCGCTGACCTGCTGCGCTGAGGTCATGCCGAGAAGCCTAGCGCGGCGACGCCGAGCGCCGAACGGCGCGAGGAAGGAGCCGGGCCATCGAACCGAGCGCGGCGACGCCGAGCGCCGAACGGCGCGAGGAAGGAGCCGGGCCATCCAACCGAGCGCTAGGCTCACCAAGAACATGACTGATACCTCTGGCTGCACTTCGCCCGGCACGGCCCGGACATCACGCCGCCGATCATCGTCCGCGGCGAGGGTGTCACCATCTTCGACGACCGCGGCAAGAGCTACCTCGACGGCCTGTCCGGACTGTTCACCGTGCAGGTGGGCCATGGCCGCACCGAACTCGCCGAGGTCGCCGCCAGGCAGGCGAGCACGCTGGCGTTCTTCCCGCTGTGGGGCTACGCCACTCCCCCCGCCATCGAGCTCGCCGAACGTCTCGTCGGCCACACCCCGGGCGATCTGAACCGGGTGTTCTTCACCACCGGCGGCACCGAGGCCGTCGAGACCGCGTGGAAGCTGGCCAAGCAGTACTTCAAGCTCACCGGCAAACCCGGTAAGCACAAGGTGATTTCGCGCGCGATCGCCTACCACGGCACCACCCAGGGCGCCCTGGCGATCACCGGGCTGCCCCGCTTCAAGGCACCCTTCGAGCCGGTGACGCCCGGCGGCTTCCGGGTGCCCAACACCAATTTCTACCGCGCGCCCGAGCCGTTCGGAACCGACCCGAAGGCCTTCGGGCAGTGGGCCGCCGACCGGATCGCCGAGGCCATCGAGTTCGAGGGCCCCGACACCGTGGCCGCGGTCTTCCTGGAGCCGGTGCAGAACGCGGGCGGCAGCATCCCGCCTCCCCCAGGCTATTTCGAGCGGGTGCGCCAGATCTGCGACGAATACGACGTCCTGCTGGTCTCCGACGAGGTGATCTGCGCGTTCGGCCGGATCGGGTCGATGTTCGCCTGCGACGACTTCGGCTACGTGCCCGACATGATCACCTGCGCCAAGGGGATGACGTCGGGCTACTCACCGATCGGCGCCATGATCGCCAGCGAGAGGTTGTTCGAACCGTTCGACGACGGCGCCACCATGTTCCCGCACGGTTATACCTTTGGCGGCCATCCGGTTTCGGCGGCCGTCGGGCTGGCCAACCTCGACATCTTCGAGCGCGAGGGCCTCAACGACCACGTCCGAAGCCACGCGCCCGCCCTCCGCGCCACCCTGGAGAAGCTGTACGACCTGCCCATCGTCGGCGACGTGCGCGGCGAGGGCTTCTTCTACGGCATCGAACTGGTCAAGGACAAGGCGACCAAGCAGACCTTCACCGACGACGAACGCCGCGCGCTGCTCGGCCGGGTGTCCTCGGCGCTCTTCGAGGCCGGGTTGTATTGCCGCACCGACGACCGCGGCGATTCCGTCATCCAGCTGGCGCCGCCGCTGATCAGCGGCCAGGCCGAATTCGACACCATCGAATCCATCCTGCGCAGCGTGCTGACGCAAGAGTCCCAGCGTCTCTAACCGGCGGGCAGCCGCCGGACCGCGTCGGCGGCCATCACCACCTCGCGGGCGTGCGTGGCGGTGGGGTTGTGGCCGAACCGCGTCACGGCGTTGCACAGCCAGGCCAGCGCCGACCGCAGCTCGGCGTCCGTGGCGGCGTCGCGGTGCAGCTTCAGCTCCGCCAGCACCCGGTCGAAGCCGGAACGCCGCACCTGCGTCGCCCTTCTCGACCTGCTTGAGCAGATCGTTCAGCGCTCGCGGGCCGGCACCGGGCGAGGCGTCCGTGCCGCCACGATTGCGCCGCCAGGCGGACCAGAACCGATCGCGTGAAATGGCAAAACCCCCGGAGTTCGGTGCGGTGGGTGGCTCTCGGGCTGACCGCAGGCCCAGCGTATCTCGGCCGCGCCGGCGCCGCCCAGTAACTTCCGCCTCACCAGTCACAGCGCGGCTCCCCGGATTCGGGCCGCCGATCGCTTACTGTGCACAGACGATGACCCTGTTACGTTCCGCATCATGCCTGGCAGCGGCGCTTTTCCTGATGGCCGCCCCGGTGACGCTGGCAGCACCGGCGACATTGCCGGTGGGGATGCCGCTCGCAAAGGCCGAACCGGGCGCCGAACCCAATGCCGCGCCCGCGGACTGCCCGTACAAGGTGAACACCCCGAAGGCCGTGGACTCGTCGGAGGCCCCCACCGCCGGTGACCCGCCGATGCCGCTGGCGGTGCCCGCCAAGCCGGTCGGCGGTGACGCGCTGGGCAGCTGCGGCATCGTCACCGCGCCGAACACGCCGGCGCTGCCGAACGACGTCTCCGCCGACGCCTGGCTGGTGGCGGACCTGGACAGCGGCGCGGTCATCGCGGCCAAGGATCCGCACGGCCGGCACCGCCCGGCCAGCATCATCAAGGTGCTGGTCGCGATGGCCTCCATCAACGCGCTCAACCTGAACAAGGCGGTCCCCGGAACCGCCGACGACGCCGCCGCCGAGGGCACCAAGGTCGGCGTCGAGGAGGGTGGCGTCTTCACCGTCAACCAGCTGCTGCACGGGCTGCTGATGCACTCCGGCAACGACGCCGCCCACGCGCTGTCCATGCAGCTGGGCGGCATGCAGCAGGCGCTGGAGAAGATCAACGTGCTGGCCGCCAAGCTCGGCGGCCAGGACACCCGGGCGGCGATCGCCGTCGGGGCTGGACGCGCCCGGCATGAGCACCTCGGCCTACGACATCGGCCTGTTCTACCGCTACGCCTGGCAGAACCCGACGTTCGCCGACATCGTCGCGACGCGGACCTTCAACTTCCCCGGCCACGGCGACCACCCGGGCTACGAACTGGAGAACGACAACCAGCTGCTCTACAAGTACCCCGGGCGCGCTGGGCGGCAAGACCGGTTACACCGACGACGCGGGCCAGACGTTCGTGGGTGCGGCCAACCACGACGGGCGACGGCTGGTGGCGGTGCTGCTGCACGGGACGCGGGTGCCGATCGCGCCGTGGGAACAGGCCGCACACCTGCTGGACTACGGCTTCTCCACCCCGCAGGGCACGCAGGTCGGCTCGCTGATCGCGCCCGACCCGTCCCTGGCGCCGGCCAAGCACGACGCCGCCGCGGACCCGCTCGCCAATAGCGCTGCGGCCGGCGGGATCATCTCGTCCGCGGACGCCATGCCGATCCGGGTGGGCGTGGCGGTGATCGGCACCGTCGTGGTGTTCGCGCTGATCATGATGGCCCGCTCGATGAACCGCCGACCGCAACACCGCTGAACGCCGTGGCATTCCGGATCGCGGCGCGGACTGCTGGTCGGGCTGACCGCCGCCAGCGTCGGCGTCATCTACGGCTACGACCTGTCCATCATCGCCGGGGCGCAGTTGTTCGTCACCGAGGACTTCGGACTGTCCACGCGCCAGCAGGAACTGCTGACGACGATGGTGGTGATCGGCCAGATCGCCGGGGCGCTGGGCGCCGGCGTGCTGGCCAACGTGATCGGGCGAAAACGCTCGATGGTGCTGATCCTGTTCGCCTACGCGGTTTTCGCGCTGCTGGCCGCGTTCTCGGTGTCGCTGCCGATGTTGCTGACGGCGCGGTTGCTGCTGGGGCTGACCATCGGCGTGACGGTGGTCGTCGTCCCGGTCTACGTGGCGGAATCGGCGCCGACGGCGGTGCGCGGTTCGCTGCTGACGGCCTATCAGCTGGCGATCGTCAGCGGCCTGATCGTCGGCTATTTGACCGGTTACCTGCTGGCCGGCACCCACAGCTGGCGGTGGATGCTGGGGCTGGCCTGCGTGCCCGCAGTGTTGCTGCTGCCGTTGGTGATTCGGATGCCCGACACGGCGCGGTGGTACGTGCTGAAGGGCCGGATGGACGACGCCCGGCGGGCGCTGCTGCGGATCGAGCCGACGGCGCAGGTCGACGACGAGCTCGCCGAGATCGGCCGCGCGTTGAGCGAGGCCTCGCCCGGGACCAGGGGCGGGTTCTCCGAGATGCTGCGGCCCCCGTATTTGCGGGCCACCGCCTTCGTGGTCATCCTCGGCTTTCTGATCCAGATCACCGGCATCAACGCGATCATCTATTACAGCCCCCGGATCTTTCAGGCCATGGGCTTCACCGGCAATTTCGCGCTGCTGGGGTTGCCGGCGCTGCTGCAGGTCGCCGGGTTGGCGGCCGTCGGCGCCGCGCTGCTGTTGGTCGATCGGGTGGGCCGGCGGCCAATCCTGTTGTGGGGCACCGCGATGATGATCGTCGCCGACATCGTGCTGATGGCCGTGTTCGGGCGGGGATTCGGTGGCACGATCGTCGGGTTCGCCGGCATCCTGCTGTTCATCATCGGCTACACCATGGGTTTCGGCTCCCTGGGCTGGGTGTACGCCAGCGAAAGCTTCCCGTCCCGGCTACGCTCGATCGGGTCGAGCACCATGTTGACCTCCAACCTGGTGGCTAACGCCATCATCGCCGCCGTCTTCCTGAGCCTGCTCCATTCCCTGGGCGGCGCAGGAACTTTCGCGCTGTTCGCTGCGCTCGCGGCGGTCGCGTTCGTGTTCGTGTACCGGTACGCGCCGGAAACCAAGGGCCGCCAGCTCGAGGACATCCGCCACTTCTGGGAAAACGGCGGCCGATGGTCGTGATCGCCGCGGGCACCATGGTGCTCGACGGCCAGGTCTGCCGCCCCGGCTGGCTGCAGACCTCCGGCGGACGGATCGCGGCCTGCTCGCCCGGCCCGCCGCCCCGCCCGGCCGACTTCGACTTCCCCGATTGCACCGTGGTGCCGGGCTTTATCGACATGCACGTGCACGGCGGCGGGGGCGCCTCCTACACCGACGCCGGCGGCATCGCCGACGCCGCGGCGTTTCACCTGCGGCATGGCACCACCACCACGCTGGCCAGCCTGGTGACCGCCTCGCCCGTCCGAACTGCTCGGCGGGGTGCGCGCGCTCGCCGAAGCGACCCGGCGGGGCACCGTCGCGGGCATTCACCTCGAAGGGCCGTGGCTGAGCCGGGCGCGCTGCGGAGCCCACGACCCCACCCAGATGCGTGATCCGGACGCGGCGGAGATCGACGCGGTGCTGGCCGCGGGCGCCGGCACGATCCGGATGGTGACGCTGGCGCCCGAGCTACCCGGGGCCGACGCGGCGATCCGGCGCTTCGTGGACGCGGGAGTCGTTGTGGCGCTGGGACATACCGATGCCACCTACGAGCAGACCAGGGATGCCATCGCGCTGGGCGCCACCGTCGGCACGCATCTGTTCAACGCGATGCCGCCGCTGCATCATCGCGACCCGGGCCCGGCCCTGGCCCTGCTGCGGGACCCGCGAGTGACCGTCGAAGTGATCGCCGACGGCGTGCACCTGCACCCCGACGTGGTGACGGCGGTGATCGCGGTGGCGGGTGCCGACCGGGTCGCCATGATCACCGACGCGATCGCCGCGGCCGGTTGCGCCGACGGCGCGTTTCGGCTCGGCGCGGTGCCCATCGACGTCGTCGCCGGTGTCGCACGGGTGCACGGGACGTCGACGATCGCCGGCAGCACCGCCACCATGGATCGGCTCTTCCGCACGGTGCGGGCCGATGCCGGCCTGGCCGCCGCGGTGCAGACGACGGCCGCGACGCCGGCTCGAGCGCTCGGCCTGCAGTCGAGTGGGCGTTCTGCGGCGCCGGCTACGACGCCAATCTTGTTGTGCTGGATGCGCGATTCAGGCGTATCGGACGTCATGGTGCGCGGCGCCTGGCTGGAGCCGGCCGACTAGCGAACACGGCGGCCGACGCGGGCGATTCGGGAAAGTGTCAGCGCACCAACGGCTCCCAGAGCCATCGCGGTCAGCGTCTGGCGGGTGTTGAGGCCCTCGTCCATCTGCACGCGCGGCGCGATGATCGCCGGCGCCGGAGGGGCGACGGGTTGGCTGCGCGGATCATTCGAGGCCGTCGCCGCCCACGCGGTGCAGAACAGGACGAGATAGGCGGTGATGTAGGCGAACACCATCAGCCCCAGCACCGGGCCGAACGCGGCGCCCGCCGGGACTGCGCAACACCGTCCTCAGATAGATCGACGCCACCTGTTTGAACACCTCGAAGCCGACCGCCGCGATCAGGCCGGCCCGCATCGAATCGCCCAGGCTGACCTTCTCGCGGGGCAGGCGGGCGATCATCCAGGTGAACAGCAGCCACGACACCAGCGTCGCGATCAGAATCGAGACCAGCCAGAAGATCCAGTCGAATACCACAAATTGCGGTATGCCAAGCCATTTCAGCAGCGCGGCCATGGGCCCGGCATGGCCGAGCGGCGGTCAGCGCGACGGTGGCCACGATCACCGCGAACGTTCCCATCATCGCCAACAGGTCGGAGATCTTGTTGCGCACGAAGCCCTGCGACTCGATGTGTGTGTCCCACCACATCTCCGTCAATGCCTGGCGCAGATGCGATATCCAGCCCAGGCCCGCCCACACCGCGGTGGCCAAACCGATGACACCGACCGACGTTCGGGCGTCGATGGCCGAGTTCATCAACTCGTGCAGCTGATTACCCAGCGCGCCGGTCACCTGGGACCGGATGTGGTCGTCGATGGTGCTCAGCAGCTGCGGCCGACGGGCCAGGACGAACCCGAAGGCCGCGAAACCGACCATGAGCAAAGGAAACAACGCGAAAATCGTGTAATACGTGAGGCCGGCCGCAAAGAACCCGCCGTTGCGGTCGTCGAAACGCTGGTAGGCGCGAATGACATGGTCGATCCACCCGTACCGGGCCCGCAGCCGATCGAAAATGCCCGGCTTGGCCGGCTCGCTCATGGTAGGACCTATTCCCGTTGCGGAAGGAAACCTAACCGATCGTAAACCCGTTGAACGGTTTTGCTCGCCACTTCGTTCGCCCGCGCCGCTCCGGCAGCGAGCACGGCCTCCAATTCGGCGAAATCGGCGGTCAATTCGTCGACGCGGGCCTTGATCGGGGCGACGAACTCGACGACCGCCTCGGCGGTGTCCTTCTTCAAATCGCCGTAACCCCTTCCGGCATAGCCCGTCCACGAGCTCGTCGATCCCGGCACCGGTGACCGCCGACTGGATGCTCAGCAGGTTGGACACGCCCGGCTTGGCCTCGGTGTCGAAGCGGATCTCGCGTTCGCTGTCGGTGACCGCCGAGCGAATCTTCTTGGCCGACAACGCCGGATCGTCGAGCAGGTTGATCAGCCCGGCATCGGTGGCCGCCGACTTGCTCATCTTCGACGTCGGGTCCTGCAGGTCGTAGATCTTGGCGGTGGCCTTGGGAATGAGCATGTCCGGCACCACGAAGGTGTCCGGGAAGCGGCTGTTGAACCGCTCGGCGATGTCGCGCGCCAACTCGAGATGCTGACGCTGGTCCTCACCGACGGGCACCAGATCGGTGTCGTAGGCCAGCACGTCGGCGGCCTGCAGCACCGGATAGGTGAACAACCCGACGGTGGTCGAGTCGGCTGCCCTGGCGCAGCGACTTGTCCTTGAACTGCGTCATCCGCGACGCCTGCCCGAAGCCGGTGAAGCAACCCAGCACCCAGGCCAGCTGCGTGTGGGCGGGCACGTGGCTCTGCACGAACACGGTGCTGCGGGCCGGGTCGATCCCCAGCGCCAGGTACTGGGCGGCGGTGACCAAGGTCCGGCGGCGCAGCGCCTCGGGATCCTGGGCGATGGTGATGGCATGCAGGTCGACCACGCAGAAGAACGCGTCGTGGTCGTCCTGCAGCGCGACCCACTGCTTGACGGCGCCCAGCGCGTTGCCCAGGTGAAGCGAATCGGAGGTGGGCTGCACGCCGGAGAAAATCCGGCTGGATCCGGTAGCGGTGCTCATGATGCACCGATCTTTTCACGCGTAGCCGGCAGAGCCGCATGGACCGGCCCGTGTTGCGGTACCGGCGGTACCGCATTTACTGTCGGCGTCATGACGACTCGTTCGCCGATCCACCTCGGTCCCAGATTCCGGAGAGCCGGTCCTGATGCTGCACGGGTTCCTGATGTCGCAGACGGTGTGGGATCCGGTCGCGCCGCGGCTGGCCGACACCGGCCGCTTCGAGGTCTTCGCGCCGACCATGGCCGGGCACAACGGCGGGCCGTACGCCGGCACCTGGCTGCTGAGCTCGTCGGTGCTGGCCGACCACGTCGAGCGCCAGCTCGACGAGCTGGGCTGGGAAACCGCCCACATGGTGGGCAACTCGCTGGGCGGCTGGGTCGCCTTCGAGCTGGAGCGGCGCGGGCGCGCGCGCAGCGTCACCGGCATCGGCGCCGCGGGCGGATGGACGCGATGGAGTCCGGTGAAATTCGAGGTCATCGGCAAGTTCATCGCGGGCATGCCGCTTCTTGGCGCTGGCCCGGCTGTTGGGCAAGCGGGCGCTTCAGTTGCCGCTCAGCCGGCGGCTGGCGACCCTGCCGCTCACGCGCGACGCCGGACGGCATCAGCGAAGCACCAGCTGTCCGTCGTCATCGACGACGCCGCGCACTGCCCCGCGTACTTCCAGCTGCTCGTCAAGTCGCTGCTGGATCCCGGCCTGCTGCAGTTGGCCGACACCGCGGTGCCCGTCCAGCTGGTGCTGTGCGAAAAGGACCGGGTGGTGCCCGCGAGCAGATTCAATCGGCACTTCACCAACTTCCTGCCCGAGGGAACGAAGATCACCGAGATCGACGGCGTCGGGCACGTGCCGATGTTCGAGGCTCCCGAACGGGTCACCGCGGTCATCGCCGACTTCATCGACGAGTGCGCCGCCGGAGCCGACCGGCATCCGGACCGGCAGCGGCCAGCCGGCTAGCTAGCCAGCTGCTTTTCCAGGTTTTCGGCGATCGAGTTGAGGAATTCCTCGCTCTGCTGCCACTTCTGGTCGGGGCCGATCAGGATGGCCAGATCCTTGGTCATCTTCCCGCTCTCGACGGTGGAGACCACCACCTTCTCCAGGGTCTGGGCGAACCCGGTCACCTCGGGGGTGTTGTCCAGCTTGCCGCGGTGCGCCAGTCCGCGCGTCCAGGCGAAGATCGAGGCGATCGGGTTGGTCGAGGTGGGCTTGCCGGCCTGATACTGGCGGAAGTGCCGGGTGACGGTGCCGTGCGCGGCCTCCGCCTCGACCGTTTTGCCGTCGGCGGTCATCAGCACCGAGGTCATGAGCCCCAGCGAGCCGTAGCCCTGCGCGACGAGGTCCGACTGGACGTCGCCGTCGTAGTTCTTGCAGGCCCACACGTAGCCGCCCTCCCACTTCAGGCAGGCCGCGACCATGTCGTCGATCAACCGGTGCTCGTAGGTCAGTCCCTCGGCCTCGAACTGGTCCTTGAACTCCTCGTCGTAGACGCGCTGGAACTCGTCTTTGAACATGCCGTCGTAGGCCTTGAGGATGGTGTTCTTGGTTGACAAGTACACCGGCCACTTGGCGTTGAGTCCGTACTTCAACGAGGCGCGCGCGAAATCCCGGATGGAGTTCCTGAAGTTGTACATCCCCATCACGACGCCGCCGTCCTCCGGGATCGACACCACCTCGTGCACTATCGGCTCGCCGCCGTCGGCGGGGGTGAAAGTGATTGCGACGGTTCCGGGTTGGTCGACCTTGAAATTCGTCGACCGGTATTGGTCGCCAAAAGCGTGGCGGCCGATGACGATCGGCTTGGTCCAGCCCGGCACCAGCCGCGGCACGTTCGAGATCACGATGGGCTCCCGGAAAATGGTGCCGCCCAGGATGTTTCGGATCGTCCCGTTCGGGCGAGAGCCACATCTTCTTGAGATTGAATTCCTGGACGCGGGCCTCGTCGGGGGTGATGGTCGCGCACTTGACACCCACGCCGTGCTTCTTGATGGCATAGGCCGCATCGATGGTCACCTGGTCGTCGGTGCGATCACGGTGCTCGATGCCCAGGTCGTAGTAATCCAGGTCGATGTCGAGGTGCGGCAGGATCAGCATCTCTTTGATGAACTTCCAGATGACGCGGGTCATCTCGTCACCGTCGAGTTCCACGACGCGGCCCTTGACCTTGATCTTGGCTTCGTGGGACATGTCGAGCCGGCTTCCTGCTTGCGGCCTAGCCTGTCGAAGCCGCCAGCGCCTCGTTGAATGTCTTGCTGGGCCGCATGATTGCCGTCGTCTTCTCGGCGTCCGGGTAGTAGTAGCCGCCGATGTCGACGGCCTCGCCCTGCGCCTCGGCCAGTTCGGACACGATGGCATTCTCGTTCTCGCTCAACGAATCTGCCAGCGCGGCGAAGTGCTTGCGCAACTCGTCGTCGTCGGATTTCGCAAGCTCCTCCGCCCAGTACAGCGCCAGGTAGAACTGGCTGCCGCGGTTGTCGAGTTCGCCGGCCTTGCGCGACGGGCTCTTGTTGTTCTCCAGCAACTTACCGATCGCGGCGTCCAGCGTCTTGCCCAGAATCTTGGCACGCTCGTTGTCGGCCTTAGCACCAATATCTTCGAAACACGCTCCGAGAGCAAGGAATTCACCCAGCGAGTCCCAGCGCAGATGGTTCTCCTCGACGAGCTGGTGGACGTGCTTGGGCGCCGAACCGCCCGCGCCGGTTTCGTACATCCCGCCGCCGGCCATCAACGGCACGATGGACAGCATCTTGGCACTGGTGCCCAGCTCCAAGATCGGGAACAGGTCGGTGAGGTAGTCGCGCAGGATGTTTCCGGTTGCGGCGATGGTGTCCTGCCCGCGCATCGCGCGCTCGATCGTGTACCTCATGGCCCACACCTGCGGCATGATCTGTATCTCCAGGCCCTCGGTGTCGTGGTCCTTCAGGTACGCCTTCACCTTCTTGCGCAGCTCGACCTCGTGCGGGCGTTCGGTGTCCAGCCAGAACACCACCGTCATACCGGAGTTCCGCGCCCGGGTAACCGCGAGCTTGACCCAGTCGCGAATCGCTTCGTCCGTGACGATGGGCATGCGCCAGATGTCGCCCTCCTCCACGTTCTGGGTCAGCAGGACTTCCCCGGTTTCGAGGTCGACGATGTCGGCGACACCGTCCTCGGGAATCTCGAATGTCTTGTCGTGGCTGCCGTATTCCTCGGCCTGCTGCGCCATCAGGCCGACGTTGGGAACCGTGCCCATCGTCGTCGGATCGAACTGCCCGTGGGTCTTGCAGAAGTTGATGATCTCTTGGTAGATGCGGGAGAAGGTGGACTCGGGGTTGACGGCCTTGGTGTCCTTCTGGCGCCCGTCGGCGCCCCACATCTTGCCGCCCGCGCGGATCATCGCGGGCATCGACGCGTCCACGATCACGTCGCTGGGCGAATGGAAGTTGGTGATGCCCTTGGCCGAATCGACCATGGCCAGCTCGGGGCGGTGCTCGTGGCAGGCGTGCAGGTCGCGGATGATCTCCTCGTGCAGCGACGCGGGCAGCGCCTCGATCTTGTTGTAGAGATCGACCAATCCGTTGTTGACATCGACGCCGAGCTCGTCGAAGAGCGTCTGGTGCTTGGCGAAAGCGTCCTTGTAGAAGATCTTCACCGCGTGGCCGAAGACGATGGGGTGCGACACCTTCATCATCGTGGCCTTGACGTGCAGCGAAAACATCACGCCGGTCTCATAGGCGTCCTGCATCTGCTCCTCGTAGAACTCGACGAGGGCCTTCTTGCTCATGAACATCGAATCAATGACGTCGCCCTCGCGCAGCTCGACCTTGGGCTTGAGCTCGAGGGTCTGTCCGCTCTTGGTTTCCAGCACCATCTTCACGTCGCGCGCGCGGTCCAGGGTCATCGACTTCTCGCCGTGGTAGAAGTCGCCGTGCCGCATGGTCGCGACGTGAGTGCGCGAGGCCGGCGACCAATCCGCCATGCTGTGCGGGTGCTTGCGGGCGTACTCCTTGACGGCCTTGGGCGCACGCCGGTCCGAATTGCCCTGGCGCAGTACCGGATTGACCGCACTGCCGAGGCATTTGGCGTAGCGTGCTCGAATTTCCTTGTCCTCGTCGGTTTTTGGACTTTGCGGGAAATCCGGAATCTTGTATCCCTTGCCCTGCAGCTCCCTGACGGCGGCGATCAATTGGGGGACCGAGGCGCTGATGTTCGGCAGCTTGATGATGTTGGTGTCGGCGAGCTCCGTCAGCCTGCCGAGTTCGCCCAAGTTATCCGGCACTCGCTGCTCTTCGGTCAGATCATCGGGAAACTCCGCCAGAATTCGGGCGGCCACGGAGATGTCGCTGGTCTTGATCTCGATGCCCGCCGGCTCGGCGAAGGCGCGCACGATCGGCAGGAACGCATAAGTCGCCAGCAGCGGCGCTTCGTCGGTCAGTGTGTAGATGACGGTCGGCTGTTCGGCGCTCACGGTCCCTCTCCCGGCGGCAATGATGGGTTGAAATTCTGGGGGCTCAGCGTTCTGACTGCCACGTTAGCAAGGGTGTTTGGACACGTGTCGACCTGCAGGTGCACCGCGAGAGTTGGCACCGACTCGGCACAGTAAGATAACCTTCGTATTGGTCATGAGCGCCAGCATCAAGCCCCGGCTTGCTGGCCGGCAACCCTCCAACCGCGGTGGGGTGCCCCGGGTGATGACCAGGTTGAGTAGCCACACACACCGGCTATCCGGCAAGCGCGGGTCCGCCATGACGGGCCCCTGAGTAGACAGGGAAACGTGATGTGCATTCTCTTCGTCCATTCGAGCTCGACCGTGCGTCGCCGTTAACCCCGGGTGCCGGTTGACGCTCCATCCGGAGTCCCGGCTGCCCGATGCAGATTTCCCTACCAGCAGAAAGCAATCTTGTGACCTCCGAGAACGCCGATCACGACGCCGACCCGACCGCGAACTGGTCGTTCGAGACCAAGCAGGTGCACGCCGGCCAGCACCCGGATCCGGCCACCAGCGCCCGTGCCCTGCCGATCTACCAGACCACGTCGTACACCTTTCAAGACACCACGCACGCCGCCGCCCTGTTCGGGCTGGAAGTGCCGGGCAATATCTACACCCGAATCGGCAACCCGACCACCGATGTCGTCGAACAGCGGATCGCCGCGCTCGAGGACGGGGTTGCGGCGCTCTTTCTGAGTTCCGGGCAGGCGGCCGAGACTTTCGCGATCTTGAACCTGGCGAGTGCCGGAGATCACATCGTCTCGAGCCCGCGCCTCTATGGCGGGACATACAACCTGTTCCACTACTCGCTGGCCAAGCTCGGCATCGAGGTCACCTTCGTGGACAACCCGGATGACCTGGACTCGTGGCAGGCCGCGGTCCGGCCGAACACCAAGGCGTTCTTCGGCGAGACGATTTCCAATCCCCAGATCGACATCATGGACATTCCGGGGGTTGCCGGCGTCGCGCACGCGAACGGGATCCCGTTGATCGTCGACAACACCATCGCCACGCCGTTCCTGATTCAGCCGTTCAAGCACGGCGCCGACATCGTCGTGCACTCGGCCACCAAGTACCTCGGCGGACACGGCTCGGCGATCGCCGGGGTCATCGTCGACGGTGGCACCTTCGACTGGACGCAGGGCCGGTTCCCGGGGTTCACCACCCCCGACCCGAGCTACCACGGCGTGGTGTTCGCCGAGCTCGGTCCGCCGGCCTACGCGCTCAAGGCACGGGTGCAGTTGCTGCGCGACCTTGGGTCGGCCGCATCGCCGTTCAACGCTTTCCTGGTCGCCCAGGGCATCGAGACGCTGAGCCTGCGCATGGAGCGCCACGTGGCGAACGCGCAGCGGGTGGCCGAGTACCTGGCCGGCCACGATGGGGTGTTGTCGGTGAATTATGCGGGCCTGCCCAGCTCCCCCTGGCATGAGCGGGCAAAGAAGCTGGCGCCCAAGGGAACCGGCGCGGTGCTGGCCTTCGAGCTGGCCGGCGGCGTCGAGGCCGGCAAGGCATTCGTAAACGCGCTGAAGCTGCACAGCCACGTCGCCAACATCGGCGACGTGCGTTCGCTGGTGATCCACCCGGCGTCCACAACGCACGCGCAGCTGAGCCCGCAGGAGCAGCTGAGCACCGGGGTCAGCCCCGGCCTGGTGCGCCTGGCCGTGGGCACCGAGGGCATCGACGACATCCTCGCCGACCTGGAGCTCGGCTTCGCCGCAGCGCGAAAGTTCGGTACGACGGCGGAGGCCACGGGCGCCGACCCGCAAGCCGTGGCGGCCTTCTGAGGAACTCTGCAATGACGATCTCGGGATCTCCCACCCAAACTCTGCCCGCCGAAGGTGAAATCGGCGTGGTGCGCATCGGCTCACTGACTACCGAAAGCGGTGCGGTGATGGACGATGTCTGCATCGCCATCCAGCGCTGGGGCGAGTTGTCCCCTAACCGCGACAACGTAGTGGTCGTGTTACATGCGCTCACCGGTGATTCGCACATCACCGGTCCGGCCGGGCCCCGGCATCCGACGCCCGGCTGGTGGGACGGAGTGGCCGGCCCCGGTGCGCCCATCGACACCAATCGGTGGTGCGTAGTGGCGACCAACGTGCTCGGCGGTTGCTATGGCTCGACCGGGCCCAGCTCGCTGGCCCCGGATGGAAAGCCGTGGGGCTCGCGGTTTCCGCGCATATCCGTGCGGGATCAGGTCGAGGCGGATGTCACCGCGCTGGCGGCGCTGGGCATCACCGAGGTTGCCGCCGTCGTCGGCGGATCCATGGGCGGCGCAAGGGCTTTGGAATGGATCGTCAGCCACCCCGACCGGGTGCGCGCGGGGCTGCTGTTGGCCGTCGGTGCGCGTGCCACCGCGTACCAGATCGGCACGCAGACCACGCAGATCGCGGCCATCAGGGCCGACCCGAACTGGCAGGGCGGTGACTACCACGGCACCGGCCGCACACCGGACATCGGCCTTAACATCGCCCGCCGCTTCGCCCACCTGACCTACCGCGGAGAAGCGGAGCTGGACACCCGCTTTGGCAACGACAAGCAGGGCGGTAAACGACAGTCGCTACGCGGTGCAGAGCTACTTGGAACATCAGGGCGACAAGCTAGTGGCCCGCTTTGACGCGGGCAGCTACGTGGCCCTGACCGAAGCGCTGAACAGCCATGACGCGGGCCGCGGCCGCGGCGGGGTGGAAAAGGCCTTGAGTGGGTGTCCAGTACCCGTCGTGGTGGGCGGCATCACCAGTGACAGGCTTTACCCGCTGCGCCTGCAGGAAGAACTGGCCGAGCTGCTGCCGGGCTGTACCGAACTGGACATCGTCGATTCCTTGTACGGGCACGACGGCTTCCTAGTCGAATCCGAGGCAGTCGCCGAATTGATCCGGAAGACACTGGCATTAGCCGAATCGGACAATAGGGAAGGCGCGTCTCAACGGTGACACGCTCGCGCCGTGACCGCTCCCTATCGTTCGGCTCGGCCGCCGCAGCTTATGAGCGTGGGCGTCCGTCCTATCCCCCGGAAGCGATCGACTGGCTGCTGCCGGTCGGGGCGCACCAGGTGCTTGACCTGGGTGCCGGCACCGGGAAGCTGACAACCCGGCTGGTCGAACGCGGCCTGGACGTGGTGGCCGTCGACCCGATTCCGGACATGCTGGAGGTGCTGCGAACCTCGCTGCCGGAAACCCGGGCGCTGCTGGGCACCGCGGAAGAGATTCCGTTGGAGGACAACAGCGTTGATGTTGTGCTGGTGGCGCAGGCCTGGCATTGGGTAGATCCGGAGCGCGCGATTCCGGAGGTGGCGCGGGTGCTGCGGCCCGGCGGGCGACTGGGTTTGGTGTGGAACACCCGCGACGAACGACTCGGCTGGGTGCGCGAACTCGGCCAGATCATCGGAAGCGACGGAGACGGCCGCACCCAGGTGACGCTGCCCGAGCCGTTCACCGACCTTGCGCACCATCAGGTCGAGTGGACGAGTTACCTTACGCCCCAAGCGTTGATCGACCTGGTCGCGTCCCGCAGCTATTGCATCACCTCACCGACCGAGGTCCGTACCCGGACGCTCAGCCAGGTGCGCGAATTGCTGGCGACCCATCCGGCGCTGGCGAATTCGACGGGCCTGGCGCTGCCCTATGTCACCGTGTGCACGCGGGCGACGCTGGAAGGCTGACGACCACTCCGGCCTTGCGTAATCGGCCCGCGTAATAACCGACGCCGTGGAGACCACGACCTCACGAAACGCTTATTGTGCGAACCTTTATGCCACCGTGTCGCAAACGTGACAGTGATGGTTCAGAGTTCGTAACGTGATTCGAGTGCCTCATACGCACTCCATGGCGGGCGGGGAGGCTGGCGTGAAGGCACTTGCACGAACTCATGAATGGATCTGGATTTTTCGTCATCAGCCCCTCACCATTCGCCTGCTGGCCGTGGCCGCCGGCCTGCTGACGGTGGCCTCGGCGTTCGCGGCGCCCGCCGAAGCGGACGGGAACGGTGACGACTTCATCGACGCGCTCAACCACGCCGGCATCGACTTCGGCGAGCCCGGAAACGCGATGTCCGTCGGCGAATCGATCTGCCCGATGCTGTCGCAGCCGGGAGGCAATTTCGCCGCGGCCGCGTCCAGCGTCGCCGGTCGGGGCATGTCGCCGATGATGGCCCGCATGTTCACCACGATCGCGATCCAGACGTACTGCCCCCAGGAGATGGCAAACATCGCCAGCGGCAACCTGTCCGGCGCCATGCCGCCGGGAATGCCGGGAATGCCCGGGCAAATCCCAGGCGTGCCCGGGCAGGTGCCGGGAATGACGGGACAGATTCCGGGTATGGCCGGGCAGACACCGGCACTGCCCAGGTTCTAGCGGGTGCCCAGCGGGTCGATGGTCCACGCGATATAGAACATCGCCGCCCCGACCGTCGCGGTGGTCATGAAGTCGATTCCTTTGCGGCGCACCACCAAAAGCCCGGCCCGGTCCTCGGATAACAGCAACCGCAGCAGCGCCGCCACCCCGACACCGATACCGATCAACAGCGAACCGCGACGCCAGAAGTTGGCCCCCACCAGGGCCAGTGCCGTCGCAAAGATCAGCCCCACCAACAGGATTGGCCATTGGGCCCGCAGCACGGTGCGCGCGGTCATTGCCGCTCGGCCAGTTCGACGACGTTGGTCAACAGGAACGCGCGGGTCAGCGGCCCCACGCCGCCGGGGTTCGGCGACACGTGGCCGGCCACATCCCACACGTCGGGATGCACGTCGCCGGTGAGCTTGCCGTCCACCCGGCTGACGCCGACGTCCAGCACCGCGGCGCCGGGACGCACCATGTCGGCGGTCACCATGTGCGGCACCCCGACGGCCGCGACGATGATGTCGGCCTGCCTGGTCAGCGCCGGCAGATCGCGAGTTTTGGTGTGGCACAACGTCACCGTCGCGTTCTCGGAGCGACGGGTCAGCAGTAGGCCCAACGGGCGGCCGACCGTGACGCCGCGGCCGATGACGACCACGTGCGCCCCGGCGATCTCCACGTCGTAGCGGCGCAGCAGATGCACGATGCCGCGCGGGGTGCACGGCAGCGGGGCCGGGTTGTTGAGCACCAGCCGGCCCAGGTTGGTCGGGTGCAGTCCGTCGGCGTCCTTGTTCGGGTCGACCCGCTCCAGCGCCGCGTTCTCGTCCAGCTGCCTGGGCAGCGGCAACTGCACGATGTAACCGGTGCAGTCGGGGTTGGCGTTGAGTTCGTCGATCGTCTCGTTGAGCGTGGCGGTGCTGATGTCGGCGGGCAGGTCGCGGCGGATCGAGGTGATGCCGACCTTGGCGCAGTCGGCGTGCTTGCCCCGGACGTATGCCTGGGAGCCGGGGTCGTCGCCGACCAGGATGGTGCCCAAGCCGGGGGTGCGGCCCGAGGCGGTCAGTGCGGCCACGCGCTGTTTGAGGTCGACGAAGATCTCGTCGCGGGTGGCCTTGCCGTCCAGCGTGATTGCTCCCACGCTGACAGTCTGGCAGATATCGATGATGGCGACCCGCCGCGCCCGGCTTCGCCGCGCTTGCGATCGGCACGGTGCTCGATGATGGCGACCCGCCGCGCCCGGCTTCGCCGCGCTTGCGATCGGCACGGTGCTCGATGATGGCGACCCGCCGCGCCCGGCTTCGCCGCGCTTGCGATCGCCATTAGGCTCCCGGTATGTCTACCCCGCCGGACGTGTTCAGCCCCGCGAAGCTCGGTCCGATAACGCTGCGCAACCGCATCATCAAGTCCGCGACCTTCGAGGCGCGCACACCCGAGGCGCTGGTGACCGACGACCTCATCGAATACCACCGGTTGCCGGCCGCCGGCGGGGTCGGCATGACGACCGTCGCGTACTGCGCCGTCTCCCCCGGCGGCCGCACCGAGGGCAACGGGATCTGGATGCGGCCGGAGGCCGTGCCCGGGTTCCGCCGGCTCACCGACGCGATCCACGCCGAGGGCGCCGCGGTCAGCGCGCAGATCGGCCACGCCGGCCCGGTGGCCAACGCCAAGTCCAATAAGGCGAAGGCGCTGGCGCCGGTCCGGTTCTTCAACCCGATCGGGATGCGGTTCGCCAAGAAGGCGACCCGCGAGGACATCGACGAGGTCATCGCCGGGCACGCCAACGCCGCCCGCCTGGCCATCGAGGCCGGCTTCGACGCCGTCGAGATCCACCTGGGCCACAACTATCTGGCGAGTTCGTTCCTGTCCCCGCTGATCAACCGTCGCGACGACGAATTCGGCGGATCGCTGCAGAACCGGGCCAAGGTCGCGCGCGGCATGGTGATGGCCGTGCGGCGTGCGGTGGAGAAGGAAGGCACGCCCATCGCGGTGACCGCCAAGCTGAACATGGCCGACGGCGTTCGCGGCGGCATCAGCACCGAGGAATCGCTGACCACCGCCAAATGGCTGGAGGAAGACGGCGGCCTGGACGCCATCGAACTCACCGCGGGCAGCTCGCTGGTCAACCCGATGTACCTGTTCCGCGGCGACGCGCCGCTCAAGGAGTTCGCCGGAGCCTTCAAGCCGCCGCTGCGCTGGGGCATGCGCATGACGGGCAAGAAGTTCCTGCGCGAATACCCCTACCGCGAGGCCTATCTGCTGCGCGACGCCAAGCTGTTCCGCACCGAGCTGAAGCTTCCGTTGATCCTGCTCGGCGGTATCACCAACCGGGAGACGATGGACCTGGCGATGGCGGAGGGATTCGAGTTCGTCGCGATGGCCCGGGCGCTGTTGGCCGAGCCGGATCTGATCAACCGGATCGCCGCTGATGGCGCACAGCACCAGGTGCATTCGGCGTGCACGCACTGCAACCAGTGCATGCCCACCATCTACAGCCGAACCCACTGCGTGGTCACCGGCGCGCCCGACGTTCACGGCTAAACCACAGGGCTGCAAGCTACAGTTGTGGCGATGTCAGCACCAGCCCCGCCAGCGCTAACCGTCCATCACCAAGGATCGGAACGCACCTTCGCAGCGGGCCACGATGTAGTCGTCGGGCGCGATCTGCGAGCGGACATGCGTATCACCCACCCGTTGATCTCGCGTGCCCACCTCTTGCTGCGTTTCGATCAGGGCAAGTGGCTGGCGATCGACAACGGTTCGCTCAACGGAACTTTCGTCAACGGCCGGCGCGTGCCGGTGGTCGAGATCCACGACGGGCAAACCCTCAACATCGGAAACCCGGACGGGCCGCTGCTGACATTCGACGTCGGCCGCCACCACGGCATGGCCGGACGCCCGCCCCGAACCGAGTCGATGAACATCCCGGTGGCCGCACCGCCGCAGGCCGCGGCATGGTCCGCGCAACCCGCCCCGCCCGCCGCCCCACCGCCTCCCCCGCCCGGCCGCACGCCCAATTGGGCGGCGCCGCCGCGGCGACCACAGCCCGCGCCCGTGCAGCGGCAGGCCCCACCGGCCCAACCATGTACGGCGGCGGCGGCCGCCCGCCGGCGTTCCCTCCCGGTGCACCGCCCCCGCCGCCCAACGCTCCGCCCGTCGCGCAGATGCCGACCGTGAGCCCGCACACCCAGATGGCGCCCGCCTCGGCCAAGCCGCCCGAGGTGGCGAACCTGGCGACGAAGATGTTCCAGGCGTTGATGCCGTCGCGCTCGGGTGCGATTCAGAAGCCGGCCGGGTCGCAGACCATCGGCCGGGCCACCGACAACGACATCGTCATCCAGGACGTGCTGGCCTCGCGCCATCACGCCTTCTTGATCCAGACGCAGCTGGGCACCGAGATCCGCGACGCACACAGCGTGAACGGCACCTTCGTCAACGGCGTCCGGGTCGGCTCCGCGGTGCTGACCGAGGGCGACGTCGTCACCATCGGCAACGTCGACCTGGTGTTCACCGGCGACAACCTGGTCCGGCGCACCGAGGCGGCCACGCGCACCGGCGGGCTGGAGGTCAACTCCGTCTGCTACACCGTCGACCACGGCAAGCAGCTGCTGGACCACATCTCGCTGACCGCGCGGCCCGGGACGCTGACCGCCATCATCGGCGGTTCCGGTGCCGGCAAGACCACGCTGTCGCGGCTGATCGTCGGCTACACCAGTCCGACGTCGGGCAACGTGACGTTCGAGGGTCACAACATCCACACCGAGTACGCGTCGATGCGCAGCAGGATCGGGATGGTCCCGCAGGACGACGTGGTGCACCGCCAGCTGACGGTCAACCAGGCCCTGAACTACGCCGCCGAACTGCGCCTGCCGCCCGACACCAGCAAAGAGGAGCGGGCCCGCGTCGTCGCGCAGGTGCTCGAGGAACTCGACATGACCCAGCACGCCGACACGCGGGTCGACAAGCTCTCGGGCGGTCAGCGCAAGCGCGCCTCGGTCGCCCTCGAGCTGCTCACCCAGCCGTCGCTGCTGCTGCTGGACGAGCCGACGTCGGGTCTGGACCCGGCGCTGGACCGCCAGGTCATGCTGATGCTGCGCCAGCTGGCCGACGCCGGCCGCGTGGTCCTGGTCGTCACCCACTCGGTGTCCTACCTGGACGTGTGCGATCAGATCCTGCTGGTCGCACCCGGCGGCAAGACCGCGTTCTGCGGGCCGCCGGCTCAGGTCGAGGCCGCCATGGGGACCCGGAACTGGGCCGACATCTTCGCCAAGGTGGGTGCCGACCCGGACGAGGCCAACCGCCGCTTCAAGGAGCGCAACCAGCAGTCGTCGCGGCCGCCGACACCGCAGAGTCCGGCGGATCTGGGCGAACCACCGCAGACCAATCTGTTCCGGCAGCTGTCCACGATCGCTCGGCGCCAGGTTCGCCTCGTCGTCTCCGACCGCGGTTACACGATCTTCCTGGCGATCCTGCCGTTCCTCATCGGCGCGCTGTCGCTGACGGTGAAGGGCCCACACCCCGGCCTCGGCCCGGCCGACCCGCTGGGGCCCGCGCCGACGCAGCCGCAGTACATCATGGTGCTGTTGAATATCGGTGCCGTCTTCATGGGCACCGCGCTGACCATTCGCGACCTGATCGGCGAGCGCGCCATCTTCCGGCGAGAGCAGGCCGTCGGCCTGTCCACCACCGCCTATCTGCTGGCCAAGATCGCGGTGTTCTGCGTCTTCGCGACCGCCCAGGCGGCGATCGCGACCATCATCGTGCGGCTGGGCAAGGGCGCGCCGACGGCGCATCCCCAGTTCTTCGGCAACTCCACCTTCTCGCTGTTCGTCACCGTGGCGGGCACCTGTGTAGCCTCGGCGATGCTCGGGCCTGCTGCTCTCGGCGCTGGCGCAGTCCAACGAGCAGATCATGCCGCTGCTGGTGGTGTCGATCATGTCGCAGCTGGTGTTTTCCAGCGGCATGATCCCGGTGTATCAGCGCGTCGGCCTCGAGCAGATGGCGTGGCTGACGCCGGCCCGGTGGGGGTACGCGGCGGGGGCGTCCTCGATCGACTTCCCGTCGCTGGTCAAGGTCAAGCAGATCCCGACCAACGACCCGATCTGGCAGCACTCGAAGCACATTTTCATCTTCGACATGTTGATGCTCGCGGCGCTCTCGATCGGCTACACCGGCTTCGTCCGCTGGCACATCCGGCTGAAGCGCTGACGCCGCGCCGCCGGCAACGACACCTAACCTGGAAGCGATGACTCGACCTGCGCAGCCCGTGCTGACGGCTCGATCTGAACGATCCGAAGGTAGCTTCGCCGCAGGCCGCGACGTGGTCGTCGGCAGTGACCTGCGCGCCGACCTGCGGGTGGCGCACCCGCTGATCGCCCGCGCGCACGTGCTGCTGCGCTTCGAGCAGGGGCGGTGGATCGCGGTCGACAACAACTCGCTGAACGGGGTCTACCTCGACGGCCAGCGGGTGCCGGTCGTCGACATCCACGACGGCCAAACCATCAACATCGGCAAGCCCGACGGTCCGCGGATCACCTTCGAAGTGGGCCAGCACACCGGCAGCGTCGGCCTGCTTCCGCCGACCACGAAGTCGATTCCGATCATCACGGCCACGCCCGGGCCGACAGCGCACCGCACCGGACCCCATCCCACGGCCGCCCAATCCCGGCCACTCGCGCACCCGCCGAGGCCACCCGCCCCACCGCCGTCGCATCCCCTCCGGCGGCAAGACACCCTGCGCAGCACGGCCGTCCCGATCGTTCGGCCGGACGCCGCGACCCGCGCCGTACCGCAGTCCGGGCCGCATCCCGCCCCGGTGAACCCGCCCACCGGCAGGACCGGCAGCGTCGAGGACTTCCCCGACCACGCGGGTCAGCGTGGGAGGACCGCAATCCGATCGACGGCCACCAGCCGGGCGCGGCGCCTCGATCGGACGCGCACTCAACAACGACATCGTCATCCACGACGTTCTGGCCTCTCGTCATCACGCCTTCCTGACGCCGACGTCGACCGGCGCCGAGATCCGCGACGCGAACAGCAGCAACGGCACCTTCGTCAACGGCGTCAAGGTCGGCTCGGCGACGCTGTCCGAGGGCGACGTGGTGACCATCGGCAACGTCGACCTGGTGTTCCACGACGGCATGCTGGTGCGCCGCCAGGAGGCGGCGACCCGGGCCGGCGGCCTGGAGGTGCGCGAGGTCAACTTCGGCGTCGACGGCAAGACCCTCCTGGAGCGGATTTCGTTGGTCGCCCGGCCGGGCACGCTGACCGCGCTGATCGGCGGGTCGGGCGCGGGCAAGACGACGCTGTCGCGGCTGATCGCCGGGTACGCCACCCCGACCTCGGGCTCGGTCACCTTCGAGGGGCACAACATCCACACCGAGTACGCGTCGCTGCGCACCAGGATCGGGATGGTCCCCCAGGACGACGTCGTGCATCGCCAGCTCACGGTCTGCCAGGCGCTCGGCTACGCCGCCGAGCTGCGCCTACCGCCGGACACCAGCAAGGCCGACCGCGAACAGGTCGTCGCCCAGGTCCTCGAAGAGCTTGGGCTGACCGAGCACGCCGACACCCGGGTCGACAAGCTCTCCGGTGGGCAGCGCAAACGCGCCTCGGTCGCCCTGGAATTGCTCACCGGCCCGTCGCTGCTGATCCTCGACGAACCGACCTCCGGGCTGGACCCGGCGCTGGATCTACAGGTCATGACCATGCTGCGGCAGCTCGCCGATGCCGGCCGCGTCGTCCTGGTGGTCACCCACTCGCTGACCTACCTCGACGTCTGCGACCAGGTGCTGCTGATGGCGCCCGGCGGCAAGACGGCCTTCCTCGGCCCGCCCGCCGAGATCGGTGCGAGCATGGGCACCACGAACTGGGCGCACATCTTCGCCAAGGTGGGCGCCGATCCCGACGAGGCCAATCGCCGCTTCAGGGCGCAATGGCAAGCCCAGAACAGACCCCCGCCGCCCGCGGAGACCGAGGCGCCGGCCGAGCTGGGCTCCCCCGCGCAGACCAGCAAGCTTCGCCAGTTCTCCACGATCGCCCGCCGCCAGGTCCGGCTGGTGGTCTCCGACCGTGCCTACTTCCTGTTCCTCGCGGTGCTGCCCTTCGTGATGGGCGCGCTGTCGCTGACCGTTCCGGGCACCGTCGGTTTCGGCTATGCCGATCCCACCAGCGAGTCGGCCGGTGAGGCCGGGATGATCCTGACCCTGCTCACCATGGCCGCCGCGTTCATGGGCACCGCGCTGACCATCCGCGACCTCATCGGCGAGCGGCCGATCTTCCGGCGAGAACAGGCGGTCGGCCTGTCGAGCACGGCCTACCTGTTGGCCAAGGTCGCGGTGTTCTGCACGTTCGCCGTCGTCCAGGCGGCCATCGCCACGGCCATCGTGGTGCTGGGCAAGGGGCCGCCGGCGCGGCCGGCGGTGCTGCTCGGTAACGCCACCCTCGAGCTGTTCGCCGGCGTCGCGGCGACGTGTGTGGCGGCGGCCATGCTGGGCCTGCTGCTCTCGGCGCTGGCGCGTTCCCACGAGCAGATCATGCCGCTGCTCGTGGTGTCGTTGATGATGCAGATGGTGCTGTCCGGCGGCATGGTGCCAGTCACGCACCGGATCTTCCTCGACCAGCTGTCCTGGCTGGTGCCCTCGCGGTGGGGGTATGCGGCGCAGGCGTCGACGGTCGACCTGTGGACGGTCTCGCCCGGCCCGCAGAGCCCGCGGGACAGCCATTTCGAGCACACGTCGGCGGCCTGGCTGTTCGACATGGGCATGCTCGCGGTGCTCACGGTCGCCTACGCCGCGCTGGTGCGGTGGCGCATCCGGCTCACCCGCTGAGCGCTCAGCCACTGAGCGGTCAGCCGTCCCGACCCCCATCCAGTCGCAGCCCGTGGGCGAGCGCGAAGGCCACGGCCTGATCGACGTCGACGCGGGCACCGGCCAGGGAGGCCGTCGTCCACAGCGTCGGATCCACGCTCGTGCCACGCAGATCGGCGTCGTCCAGCCGGGTGCCGGTGGTCCGCGCGCCACGCAGGTCCGCGCCGCGCAGCACGGCCTTGCGCAGGTCGGCTTCCACCAGACTGGACTCGCGCAGCCGGCAGCCGCTCAGGTCCACGCCGCGAAGGTCGATGCCGCCCAGCACGGCCAGCGTGAAATCCACCTCGTCGAAGGTGATCGGCCGCAGCCGGCACTCCACGAACACCGACCCGAGCATGCTGCACTGGGAAAAGGTGCTGTGCCACAACGACGTCCGCCGGAATGTGCAGTTGCGAAAGGCCGAGCCGCGGTGCTGCGACTCGGCGAGGTTGGCGCCGCCGAAGTTGCATTCGGTGAAGACGACCCGCTCGGTCTGCAGCCGGCTGAGGTCTTCGTCGGTGAAATCGTGGCCCGCGAATTCCTGGTCGACCCACCGCGTGGTCAATTGGGCGACAGGCTGGCCAGGGCGTATTCGCTGACCGCGATCAAGGCGTCGGTCGCCGACCGGCGATCCCTGGCGTCGACGGTGATCACCGGGATGTGCGGCGGCAAGGTCAGCGCTTCGCGCACCTCGGCGACCGGGTAGCGGGGCGCGCCGTCGAACTCGTTGACCGCGACCAGGAAGGGCAGGTTGCGGTGCTCGAAGAAGTCGACGGCGGCGAAGCTGTCCTGCAGGCGTCGGCAGTCGACCAGCACGACCGCGCCGATCGCGCCGCGCACCAGGTCGTCCCACATGAACCAGAACCGGCGCTGCCCCGGGGTGCCGAACAGGTAGAGCACCAGGTCTTCGGCCAGGGTGATCCGGCCGAAATCCATCGCGACGGTGGTGGTCCGTTTGTCCGGGGTGGCCTCCAGCGCGTCGACGCCGGTCGAGGCGTCGGTGACCATCGCCTCGGTGCGCAGCGGCATGATCTCCGACACCGCCCCGACGAAGGTGGTCTTGCCGGCGCCGAATCCGCCGGCGATCACGATCTTCGTCGACGCGTGGGCGCCGGAGTCGGGCTGCACGTCAGAGTGCGCGTAAGCCACGCAGTGTCCTTCCTATGAGTTCCTGGCGCTCGTCTGTGCTCGAACGCTCGGACAACGTCCTATGCACCCGAAGGTAGCCGGACAGCACCAGATCTCCGACCAGGACGCGCGCGACGCCGAGCGGAAGGTCCAGCCGGGCCGAGATTTCGGCGACCGACGGGTGCTCGACGCACAGTTGGATGATTCTGCCTCTCGCGTCGTTGGGCGGCCACCGGTGCGCCAGGCCGGCCGGCAGCGCCTCAATCGGCGCTTCCAGGGGAAGGTCGACGTTGGTGTCGGTCCGTCCGGACGTCAGGGTGTACGGACGGACCAGATTCCCTTTACGGTGTGCCGGCCAGTTCTTCGGGGTGTCCATCGCGGCTCACAGGCTTGGCGACGACGCGGTTCGGCGGGTCGACTGCACCACGCCGCCCACCCGTTCGACGAGAACGGCCATCTCGTAGCCGATCTGACCGATGTCGCACGACGCCTCGGCGAGCGTCGCCAGGTGCGAGCCATCCCCGACGCGCATCAACAGCAGGTAGCCGTTCTGCATCTCGACCACCGACTGCAGCACCTGCCCGCCCTCGAACAGCTGCGCGGCGCCGGTGGCCAGGCTGGCCAGCCCGGAGGCCACCGCGGCCAGCTGGTCGGCGCGTTCCCGCGGGAGATGCTCGCTGGCGGCGATGGGCAGCCCGTCGACGGAGACCAGCAGCGCGTGCGCGACGCCGGGGATTTCGCGGGCGAACCTGGTCACCAGCCAGTCCAGGGAGTTGTCGGGTGCCGTCATTACTCGTCGGATCCTTGATCGGTTTCGCGGGCGTGCGAGCGTCCGGTGCGCACGCCACCGAAATGGCTACTGAACGAGGCGCGGACCGCCTCGGGGTCGCGGGCTACGGGTCCGGTGGCCGCGTGCTGCGGCTCCCGGTCCGACGGGGACCTGCCGCCGCGCCGCGTCGTCGGGCTCGTCCGGTTCGGCCAGGCCGGCGCCGTTGGCGCCGCCGGGTACCAGCCGGGCGCCGGGGGTGCGCACCGGCAGGCCGTGATCGGTGGTGTGCGCCTCGACGGGCTTCTCCTCGGCCGCGGCCGCAAGGGTCCAGCCGCGGTCCCAGACCGACTGCCAATCCAGGTCGGGGCTGTTCACCAGGTCGTGCGGATCGCCCAGCATCTCCGAAAGCATCCGCCGGTAGATGACGTCATCGTCGGCCGGCGCCGCCGGGGCGTCGGGGGCCGACGGGACGGACGCGACCGCGGCGGGCCTCGACGGCGGGTCTTGCCGGGCCTGCGTGCGGCTGTCGGCCTCTCGGGACCGGGCGGCGAAGAAGGCCGAGGTGTCCGACGCGGCCCGGGCCGGCTGGGCGGGTGCGGGCGTCGGCTTCGGCTCGGGTGCGGGCTCCGGGACCGGAGTCGCCGCCGGCTTGGGGGCGCCCTCCCACCAGGGGGTCGCCAGCTCGCGACGCTGCCGGCGGGGCAGCTGCTCGGCGGGCGGGGCGGGAACCTCGGTGATGCCGCTGTAACCCGGGTTGCGGCGCGGCAGCAACGTCACCGGCGGCCCGGACGCGTCCGGGGCGGTGCGGGCCGCCGGCTCGAGGGTGCCGTCGTCCTGCCGGTCATCGTGCCGGGCCTCGACCTGCCGGGCATCGGCGGCGGCGTTCGCGCTGGCGAGCTTGGCGCTGGGCGAGGAGACCGCGCGGATGTGGCGGGGTGCGGCCGACTCGGCGACGGCCGGGCCGGCGAGCACCGTCGGCGGCAGGTAGATCTCGGCGGTGGTACCCGAGCCCGATTCGTTGGCCGCCGGGCCGCGCAGCCCCACCCGCATGCCGTGCCGGGCCGCGATCCGGCCGACCACGAAAAGACCCATGTGCCGGGCGTTGTCGGGGCTGACGTCGCCGCCGGCCTGCAACCGCATGTTGGCCATGCGCCGGTCGGCGTCGTTCATTCCCAGACCGGCGTCGGCGATGCGCACCACGACGCCCCCGTCGCCGCCGCGTGACGCCGAGACGCGGGCGGAGGTCGTCGGCGGCGAGTAGCGCAGCGCGTTGTCGATCAGCTCGGCGAACAGGTGGATGGCCCCGCCCGCGGCCGAGCCGATCAGCTCGCAGTCGGGCAGCCCGGCGATTTCGACGCGGCGGTAGTCCTCGACCTCGGAAACCGCGGCGTTGATCACCGTGGCCAGGGGCACCGGGTCGCGCTGGTCGCGGGCGAGTTGCGCGCCGGCGAGCACCAGCAGGTTGGCGCTGTTGCGGCGCAACCGCGCCGCCAGGTGGTCGAGCCGGAACAGGCTGTCGAGGCGTTCGGGGTTCTCCTCGTTGCGCTCCAGCCGGTCGATGAGTGCCAGCTGCTGGTCTACCAGCGAGCGGCTGCGCCGCGACATGGTCTCGAACATGTCGTTGACGAGCAGCCGCAACCGCGCCTCGTCGCCGGCCAGCAGCAGCGCCTGGGTGTGCAACTCGTCGACCGCGTGCGCGACCTGGCCGATCTCCTCGGTGGTGTACACCGGCAGCGGACTCGGAACCGGTTCGGGCCCACCGGCTTTCACCCGCGCGATCTCCTCTTCCAGATCGGTGTGGGCGACTTTAGCGCGCCGTCGCGCAGCATGCGCAGCGGCCGCACCAGGGCGCGCGCGACCAGCAGCACGACCGCCAGCGCGATCACGATGGCGGCCAGCACCAGAACGGTGTCGGTGATCGCGGCCGAGCGGCGCTCGGCGGCCTGGGCGTGCACCGACTTCGTCACCGCCGCGGTGGCGTTCTTGATCACCTGATCGGCGATGTCGTCGGTGGTCTGGATCGAACGCAGCAGGTCGGCGTTGTCGACCAGGACGCTGGACGGATCGGACATGATCGCCATCCGGCTCACCATCTGCTGTTGCAGCGTCTTGGCCTCCGGTGACCCGGCGCCGAGCACCTCGCTCATGCCGAACAATGTCGACGGTTCGGTGCCTGCCAGGGTGGCCATCGAGGTCCGCAGCTGCGGCTCGGGCAGCTCGGCGCCGCGGGTGACCAGGATCTTCTGCATCGTCATCTGCCCGCGGGCGCCCACCGCCCGGCTCAGGCCCTGGGCCTGGGCACGGATCTGCTCGTCGTCGACGCGCACCGAGGCGTTGATGACGTCCTCGGCCGTCAGCAGGATCGGCGCGTAGAGGGTGACCCGCTCCCGCAAACCGAGGCCGGGGTCGGCCGCCTTGTTGACCAGCATCTGACCACCGTCGAGCAGATTGTTCACTCCGGAGCGGACGTCGCCGCTGACGTCGGTGTCATCCAGCCGGGTCTGCAGTTCGCCCTTGCGGGCCTCGTAGTTCTTCTTGGCCCCGTCGACGTCGCGTCCGGTGGAGCTCGCCAGCAGCGCAACGTCCAGCGCGGACATGTACTTGGTGATCGACCGGGACGACGTCGGCGCGGGTGGCGGCCAGCCGCAGGCCGGCGGCGTTGGCCATGGCGCCGTTGATGCGCAGCACCCCGAAGACCGTCGCCAATATCAGCGGGACCAGCACGATCGCCAGCACTTTCCAACCGACCGGCCAGTTGCTCAGCGACCAGGACGGCGGGCGTTTGGCCGGCCCGGCATCGACTTTGCCGACCGGTGCGGGCTCCGCGACTTCCGCCTCGGCCGGGTTGGCCGGGCGGGTGAACATGGTCACGTCATCGCGGCCGGACGACCGGCCGCTGCGCTGACGCTGAGCGCTGAAAGAAACGAGAGGCTCATGAAACTTCCTGCTTTATTTCGCCCGCCCCGCGCCAGATAGGCGTGTGCGTGGAGGTGTGGCAACCCGACGAGTATGACAGCCCGCGGCCCAGGCCACCAGAATCGTTACTGAGCAGACAGGTCCCTCCAAGGTGGCGCCGCACCCGCGCGGTCACTCCTGGCAAACACCGGGAGCGCGCAAAGCCTAGGCGGGCCGAAGCAGCGCGACGAGGAAATCCGACTCGTCGGTGAACGGCCGCATGTCCCAGGTGGACAGCAGCAGATCGGGCGCGAAGCCCGCGTCGACGGCGTCGTTGAGAAACACGTCGAAGTCGTATTCGCGCCCGGCGCCGAACCCGATCGCCGCGCGGCCGTCGTCCGCGACGTGGGCGCGCAGCCGGCTCAGCACCTGGATCCGGGTGCTCGGCGCCAAAAACGCCATGACGTTGCCCGCGGAGACGATGACGTCGAACGGCTCGGCGATGCCGCGCGCGGGCAGGTCCAGCTCGGCGAGGTCGCCGACCAGCCAGCGAGGGCCGGGGTAATCCTGCTCGGCCGCTTCGATCAGCGCCGGGTCGACGTCCACACCGACCACCCGGTGGCCGACCGTGGCCAGATATCCGCCCAACCGGCCGGGCCCGCAGCCGGCGTCGAGAATGTGGGCGCCGCGCGGCGCCATGGCATCCACGAAGCGGGCCTCGCCGGCCAGGTCGTCGCCGGCGCGGGCCATAGAACGGAAACGTTCGATGTACCAGTGCGAATGCCCGGGATCGGCAGCGACCTTCTGCATCCAGATGCTCGGCTCGACCATGCGACCATTATTCCCGTTGTGTTCAAGCTGATGTTTGTGGCGCCGCGGATCCCGCCCAATACCGGCAACGCCATCCGGACGGTGGCGGCGACGGGCTGCGAATTGCATCTGGTCGAGCCGATGGGGTTCGACCTGTCCGAACCCAAGCTGCGGCGGGCGGGACTGGACTACCACGACCTCGCGTCGGTCACCGTGCACGCCTCACTGACGGCCGCCTGGGCGGCGCTGTCACCGCAGCGGGTGTTCGCCTTCACGGCGCACGCGCCCACCTCGTTCGCCGACGTGCGCTACCGGGCCGGCGATGTGTTGATGTTCGGTCCCGAACCCACCGGGCTGGACGCCGCGACGCTGGCCGACCCGCACATCACCGCGCAGGTGCGCATCCCGATGCTGGCGGGCCGGCGTTCGCTGAACCTGTCCAACGCCGCGGCGATCGCCGTCTATGAAGCCTGGCGGCAACACGGCTACCCGGGCGCGGTGTAGCGACGAGTTTCGCGTCAGCGAAGAGTCAGCATTGACATGCCTATCTTCATCACGATCGGTTACGGCGACGAGGCCGGATACCACCGGTTGACCGACGACCGCAAACAGGCCGCACACGCCCGCGACGACGAACTCCGCGCGTCCGGCGCGCTGGTCGGCCGAGCCGGAGACCCGGTGCGGGTGCGCAATCCGGACGGCGCGGGGGTACGAATCGAGCCCGGCCCCTTCCTCCGGTCGACCGTTGCCGATCGCAGGGTTCGCGGTCATCGACGCCGAAGACATTGAGCGGCGGTTGAGCGGGTGAGCCAGACGCCGTGCGCGGTCGCGCACGGGATCGTCGAGGTTTGGCCTCTTCAGACCTGATTACCAGGCGTTCCAGTGAGTGAGCTGCTCGGCGGGCAGCCGCTTGGCCGGGCGGAAGTCGGTGCCCTTGGTGTAGGCGATGGGAAACAGCCCGCCCTGGCTGTACCTGTCGTGCGGGATGCCGAGCACGTCCGCGACCTGCTGTTCACCGTCACCGAGCAGGTGCAGCGTCGTCCAGCAGGACCCCAGTCCCCGGGAGCGCAGCGCCAGGCAGAAGCTCCACACCGCCGGAAACAGCGACGCCCAGAACGAGACGCCGCCCAGCGGCTGCTTCTCCTCTCGGCCGAAGATGCAGGGGATCATCAGCACCGGCGCCTCGTGCATGTGCTCGGCGAGGTAGGTCGCGGAGTCGCGGACCTTGTCCATTCGCTGCCCCGCGGGTGTCCCCCTCGCCGTACTCGGGAGCGGGCGACGCGAGGTAGCCCCGCGCGTTGTTCAGGTAGACGTCGGCGATCGCCTTCTTCTTGTCCGCATCCTCGACGAACACCCATTGCCAGCCCTGCGAATTGGAGCCCGTCGGCGCCTGCAGCGCCAGTTCGAGGCATTCCATCAGCACCTCGCTGCCGACCGGCTTGTCGAAGTCCAGACGCTTGCGGACCGAACGGGTGGTGGTGAGCAGTTCGTCGACGGACAAGTTGAGGGTCATGTTGTGGAGACTACGGAATCACCGGAAGTCGCGGGACTTCGAGCCGACCGCCAGGGTGATGCGGCCCAGCCGCTCGGCGACGACGGTTATCGCGCCGCTCGCGTTTTGAACCTGCCCGCGCACCAGCAGCGCCGGCGCCGAGTTCGCCAGCTTGCGGTGCCGCGCCCACACCCACGGCGCGCAGAGCACGTTGACCATCCCGGTCTCGTCCTCGAGGTTGATGAACGTGACCCCCTGCGCCGTGCCGGGCCGCTGCCGATGGGTGACCGCGCCGGCGATCAGCACCCGGTCGCCGTCGGGCACCGAGCCCAGCTTCTCGGCGGGCACCACCCCCATCGCGTCCAGGTCGGCCCGCAGGAACTGCGTCGGGTAGCTGTCCGGGGAGACGCCGGTGGCCCACACGTCGGCGGCGGCCAGTTCCAGCTCACTCATCCCCGGCAGCGCCGGGATGTGTGAGGACGATCCCACGCCGGGCAGCCGGCCCGGCCGCTGGGTGGCCGCCGCCCCGGCCGCCCACAATCCCTCACGCCGGGACATGCCGAAGCAGCCAAAAGCCCCCGCCGTCGCCAGCGCCTCGGTCTGCGGCACCGACAGCTGCAACCGGGTCGTCAGGTCCAGCAGAGAAGCGAACGGGCCGTTGGCTTTTCGCTCCTCGACGAGTTGTTCGGCCAGGTCGTCGCCGATGTGACGGACGGCGCCCAGACCGAGGCGGACCTCGGTGCCGGCGTTGTGCAGGGTGGCGTGCGCCAGGCTGGCGTTGACGTCCGGGCCGTGCACCGTCACGCCGTGCCGGCGCGCGTCGGCCACCAGTGACTGCGGCGAGTAGAAACCCATCGGCTGGGCGCGCAGCAGCGCGGCGCAGAACGCCGCCGGATGGTGCAGCTTGAACCACGACGAGTAGAACACCAGCGACGCGAAGCTCAGCGCATGGCTTTCGGGGAAGCCGAAATTGGCGAAGGCCTCCAGCTTTTCGTAGGTGCGGTCGATCACCTCGTCGGGGGCGCCGTGCAGCGCGCGCATGCCCTCGTAGAACCGGCCGCGCAGCCGTCGCATGCGTTCGGTCGAGCGCTTGGACCCCATGGCGCGGCGCAGCTGATCGGCCTCGGCGGCCGAGAATCCGGCGCAGTCGACCGCGAGCTGCATCAGTTGCTCCTGAAAGAGCGGCACTCCCAACGTCTTTCGCAGCGCAGGTTCCATAGACGGATGGTCGTAGACCACCGGGGCCGACACCGTTGCGCCGCCGGATGTACGGGTGCACCGACCCGCCCTGGATGGGGCCGGGACGGATCAGCGCGACCTCCACCACCAGGTCGTAGAACACCCGCGGCTTCAGCCGGGGCAGGGTGGCCATCTGCGCGCGCGACTCCACCTGGAACACGCCGACGGAATCGGCGCGGGCCAGCATCTCGTACACCGCCGGCTCGGAGAGGTCGAGGCGGGCCAGGTCCACCTCGATCCCCTTGTGCTCGGCCACCAGGTCGATGGCATAGTGCAGCGCCGAGAGCATGCCCAGCCCGAGCAGATCGAACTTCACCAATCCGATTGCCGCACAGTCATCTTTGTCCCACTGCAGGACGCTGCGATTCTCCATGCGCGCCCACTCCACCGGGCACACGTCGGCGATCGGGCGGTCGCAGATCACCATGCCGCCGGAGTGAATGCCCATGTGCCGCGGCAGGTTCCGGATCTGGTTGGCCAGATCGACCACCGGTTCGGGGATGCCCTCGACATCCGGCGAGTCGGCAAGACCGCTCCAGTGGCTGATCTGCTTGCTCCACGCATCCTGCTGCCCCTGCGAGAAGCCCAGGGCGCGAGCCATGTCGCGCACCGCGATCTTTCCCCGGTAGGTGATGACGTTGGCGACCTGGGCGGCGTAGTCGCGGCCGTATTTGTCGTAGACGTACTGGATGACCTTTTCGCGCTGATCGGACTCGATGTCCATGTCGATGTCGGGCGGCCCGTCGCGGGCCGGCGACAGGAAGCGCTCGAACAGCAGCTCGTTGGCCACCGGGTCGACGGCGGTGACACCGAGGGCGTAACAGACCGCGGAATTGGCGGCCGATCCCCGGCCCTGGCACAGGATGTTGTTCTCCCGGCAGAACCGGGCGATGTCGTGCACCACCAGGAAGTAGCCCGGAAATGTCAGCTGCGCAATGACTTTCAGCTCATGTTCGATCTGGGAATACGCGCGCGGCGCGCTTTCGGCCGACCCGTAGCGCTCGCGCGCCCCGGCCATGGTCAACTGCCGCAGCCAGCTGTCCTCGGTGTGCCCGGCGGGCACGTCGAACGGCGGCAGCTGCGGCGCGATGAGCGCCAGCCCGAACGCGCACTGCTCGCCCAGCTCGGCGGCCGCGGTCACCACGTCGGGCCGCTGGCGCGAACAACCGGGCCATCTCCTCGCCGGAGCGCAGATGCGAACCGCCCAGCGGGGCCAGCCACCCGGCGGCCGAATCCAGGGACTCCCGCGCCCGGATGGCGCCCATCGCCATGGCCAGCCGGCGCCGCGACGGCCCCGCGAAATGCGCGCCGGTGGTGGCGACGACGCCGACCCCGAAGCGTGGGGCCAGCGCGGCCAGCACGGCGTTGCGTTCGTCGTCGAGCGGTTGACCGTGATGGGTCAACTCGATGCTGACCCGCCCGGCGCCGAATCGGTCCACCAGATCGGCCAGCGCCCGCTCGGCCGCCGGCGGGCCACCCTCGGAAAGCGCTTGTCGCACATGGCCTTTGCGGCAGCCGGTCAGGATGTGCCAGTGCCCGCCGGCGGCCTCGGTCAGCGCGTCGAAATCGTAACGGGGCTTGCCCTTCTCGCCACCGGCCAGATGTGCCGCGGCCAGTTGCCGCGACAACCGCCGGTAGCCCTCGGCTCCGCGGGCCAGCACCAGCAGGTGCGGGCCGGGCGGATCCGGCTGCTCGGTGCGCGCACCCGGGCCAAGCGACAGTTCGGCGCCGAACACGGTGCGCATGTCGAGTTCGGCCGCCGCTTCGGCGAACCGCACCGCCCCGTACAGGCCGTCGTGATCGGTGAGCGCCAGGGCGCGCAGGTCCAGCCGGGCCGCCTCCTCGACCAGCTCCTCGGGCGTGCTGGCGCCGTCGAGGAAGCTGAACGCCGAGTGCGCGTGCAGTTCGGCATAAGCCACGGACGAGCGGGAGGGGCGGCCGTCATCCGGCGGCTGATACGTCGCGCGCCTGCGCGACAGGGGGCCCTCCTGCTCCGGGCCCGCCGACTCCCCGGCATGGCGCGGCTTGCTGTCGAGCACCCGCTCCATTTCCGCCCAGCTCGGCGGCCCGTTGAACCAGCCCACGGACGCGAGTATATCGAACTGGTGTTCGATTTAACCGCGGCTCGGTACAACCGTTGTTAAACCGATCTTCAACTCCTAAACACGGTCTTAACGCTGCGGGCCTACCGCGGCTCATCATGCTCCACAGATACTGGTACAAGTTCAAAAAAGCGGACACGGTCGGGGACAGCATGGCGCAGACACTGGATACGGCATTCCTCAAGCCCACGACCCGGATCAGCACGCCAGCCTGGCGATCGGGGCGGTCGCCATCGTCGATGGCACCGCGCCCGACTACGAAAGTCTCAAAAGCCTTCTGGCCGAACGTATCCAGCCGATCGCGCGATGCACGCAGCTGCTGCGGGCGCACCCGCGCAACCAGGAGTGGATCGACTGCCCGGACTTCGACCTGGCCTACCACGTGCGCCGGGTGGCCATTCCCAGCCCCGGCGACGAGGCGGAGCTGTCCCGCGCCATCTCCTATGCCCTGGAACGGCCCCTCGATCTGGACCGCCCACCGTGGGAGTGCTGGGTCATCGAGGGCCTGACGGGCGACCGGTGGGCGATCTTGATGAAGACCCATCACGACCTGCTCGACGGCAACGCGGCCGCCCGGCTGATCAGCAGGCTCTGCGACGGCGCCGACGCCGACACATTCACCAACAACGCCGCGGACAAGCAGGTTTCGTCATCCGCTTCGGACAAACCGGGTTGGGTGGATGCGCTGTGGCGGGCCTCGTCGGCCGCCGGCAAGCTCACCGGCACCCTGATCGGGGCGCTGTGGCCGGCCGTGCGCGCCGACGCGGTGACCACGCTGCGGCGCTACAGCACCGTGCGAGTGCCGATCGCCGACGTCGACAGCGTCTGCCGCAAGTTCGGGGTGAGCGCCAACGACGTCGCACTGGCCGCCATCACCGAGGGATTCCGCACGGCGCTGCTCGGCCGCGGCGAACAACCGCGGGCCGACTCGCTGCGCACCCTGGTGCCCATGCCGGTCCGCTCGGCCGTGCTCTCGCACCTGCCCGTCGAACACGACGACCCGGTGCGACGGTTGCAGACCGTGCACACCAGGTGGAAGGCCAAGCAAGTCGCCCAGCCCCTGGGCGTCGCGGAGTCGGTGCTCGGCCTCCTGCCGGCGGTGTTGCGCAGCAACGTCTTCCAACTTCTCTCCCGCCTGCCGCAGCGGGCCATCGTGACGTTGGCCACCAACGTGCCCGGGCCGCGCCGCCGGCTTCAGGTGATGGGCCAGACGTTGGAACGGCTGCTGCCGATCCCCCCGATCGCCGCGGCGCTGCACACCGGCGTCGCGGTGTTGAGCTACGGCGACGAACTGGTCTTCGGGATCACCGCCGAACACGGCGACGCGTTCGACGTCAAGCAGCTGGCCGCCGGCATCGAGCTGGGCATGGCGCGACTGGTGGCCCTCGGCGACGATTCCGTGCTGCTGTTCGCCCGCAAGCGTTCCGCGCGTCGAGTTGTCCGCCCGGTACCGCCCACGCATCCGTCGGCGCCGGGGCGCGCCCGTCACTGACCCGGCGCGTCGCTGGCCACCGTGAGAAGGTTGGTCATGGGCAAGTTGGGGGCGGTCGTCATCGACCCGCGCCGCCATGATGCGGTGCTGTTCGACGCCGACAGCGCGCTCGGCTCCACATTGGCCACGCAACTGCGCGAAATCGGGGTCGGCACCGCCGTCATTTCGGCGGACGGCCCGGTGCAGGCGGCCGACCGGCTGAGGTGCGCCCCGGCCGCTGCGTCGTGGTCGCCGGGGACGCGGCGGGCATCGAGGCCGCGCGCGCCGCCGGGTTCGCGTTGGTGATCGGCGTCGACCCGGCCGGGCACGACGACGCGCTGCGCGACGCCGGCGCCGACGCGGTGGTCGGCGACCTGGGTGACGTCACCGTGCGGACCGGGGACCGCCGGATGTCGCAGCTTCCGGATGCGTTGCAGGCCTTGGACGACGGGCTGGCCGCCCGGCGACCGGCCGTGTTCTTCGACTTCGACGGCACGCTTTCCGACATCGTCGACGACCCGGACGCCGCCCGGCCCGTTGCGGGGGCCACCGAGGCGCTGGAAAAGCTGGCCGCCCGATGCCCGGTCGCGGTGCTGTCCGGCCGCGACCTCGCCGATGTGACGAAACGCGTTGGGGTGCAGGGTATCTGGTATGCGGGTAGCCACGGCTTCGAGCTGACCGCACCCGATGGCACCCACCACCAGAACGAGGCCGCGGCCGCCGCCATCCCGGTGCTCGAGCAGGCGGCCGGCCGGCTGCGCGACCAGCTCGGCGGGATTCCGGGAGTTGCGGTGGAACACAAGCGATTCGGGGTCGCCGTGCACTACCGCAACGCCGCACGCGACCGCGTCGGCGAGGCGCTGGCCGCGGTGCGCGCCGCCGGCCGCCACGACGGGCTTCGGGTCACCACCGGCCGCGAGGTCATCGAGCTGCGCCCAGACCTGGACTGGGACAAGGGAAAAACGCTGCGCTGGGTGATCGATCACCTGCACGAGGCCGGGTCGGGTGCAGCTGACGCCGATCTACCTCGGTGACGACATCACCGACGAGGACGCGTTCGACGCGGTGCGCGCGGCTGATCAGGGCGTGCCGATCCTGGTGCGGCACAGCGACGACGGCGACCGTGCCACCGCGGCGCTGTACGCGCTGGACAGTCCCGCGCGGGCCGGCGAATTCACCGACCGGCTGGCGGATCAGCTGGCGCGCTACGCGAGCTAGGCGTATTCCACCGCGCCGTCGTCGAGCACCACCCGGGCGTCGGCCCCGTCGGGACCGGAAGCCTCGGTGCGGAACACCGCCTTGCCCGGCTCGGTGCGCCAGATCAGCGTGGTCAGTGTCTCGCCGGGAAACACCGGCGAGGTGAACCGCGAGGCGATCGAGGTGATGTTGGCCGCGACGCCCTTGACCGAGCTCGGAGACCAGCGCGCGACCCGACACCCCGTAGGTGCACAGCCCGTGCAGGATCGGCTTGGGGAAACCGGCCAGCTCGCGGGCGAACCACGGGTCGCTGTGCAGCGGGTTGCGGTCCCCGGAGAGCCGGTAGATCAGCGCCTGGTCCTCGCGGGTGGGCAGCGCGATCCGGGCGTCGGGCTCGCGGTCCGGGAATTCGGGTGCGATCGGCCGCTGACCCGGCATTCCCCCGAAGCCGCCCTCACCCCGGATGACCAGCGTGGTGAGCGTCTCGGCGACGAGCTGCCCGGAATCCGGCTCGGTGCCCCGCCCGCGCAGCACCAGGATCGCGTTCTTGCCCTCGCCCTTGTCCTGGATGTCGGCGACCTCGGAAACCACCGAGAGCTTTCCCGCCGGCGGCAGCGGTGCGTGCAGCCGGATGCTCTGCGATCCGTGTAACAGCATGGCCCAGTTGAACTTTCCCACCAGGCCCGCCGCGCCGAAGGCCGGGCAGCAGATCACCGCATAGGTGGGCAGCACCTGCTGGTCGATGTCGTGGCTGTTCTCGGTGGTGAACGCCAGGTCGTCGATCCCGGCGCCGACGCCGAGCGCGTAGAGCAGCGTGTCCCGGTCGGTCCATTCGAACTGCATGGGTTCGGTGACCGCGCCGACGGCACTCGGGTCAATCGCCATGGAAGTCTCCTGATCGTTGTAGGAATCCTCGGTCCACTCTGGCATTCGACGAAATGGCGACCTCCCCGAGGTCGCGCGATAACAAACCGTCGCAAACCCTTCCCACCGGAGCCGTCGACAGGGCAGGCTAATCGACATGCCCAAGCGCAGCATGATCCGGAAAGCCACGATGGCGCTCGCCGCGCTGACCGCCACGATGATCGTCGCCGGCTGCGGCGGCGGCTCACCGCAGGCCCGGTCCATCACGGTGACGTTCATCCGGCACGCCCAGTCCGAGGCGAACGCCAGCGGCATCATCGACACGCAGGTGCCGGGTCCGGGCCTGACCCCGGAGGGCAAGGGGCAGGCCGAACAGGTCGCACACCAGCTCGGCCACAAGGACTACGACAGCGTCTACGCCTCGACCATGACCCGGGCGCAGCAAACCGCCGCCCCGCTGGCCGCCGAACTCGGCAAGCAGGTCGAGGTCCTGCCCGGCATCCAGGAGATCAACGCCGGCTGGTACAACGGCAAACCCGAGTCGATGGCGAAGTCGACGTACATGGTGGCGCCGGCGGACTGGCTCAACGGCGACGTCGGCAACAGCATCCCCGGCTCGGTCAGCGGCAAACAGTTCAACGACCAATTCACCGCCGCCGATCAACAAGATCTACAACAGCGGCCACCGCAACCCGGTGGTGTTCTCGCACCGGCAACTCGATCATGTTGTGGACGCTGATGAACGCGCAGAACGCCAAGGACAGCCTGATGGACAGCCACCCGATTCCGAACACGGCCGCGTGGTGATCAGCGGTAACCCGGCGACCGGCTGGACGCTGGTCGACTGGGACGGCATCCGCGACTTCCGCAACTAGTGGAGATCGCAAGCGCGGCGTAGCCGCGGCGCAGCGGGTCGCCACATCGACCGGAGCCCCGGTACGAGATCACAGTTGACGTGCGCGGCTGCCACCGCCACCATGTCTTCATGCGGTATGTCGTTACCGGCGGTACCGGGTTTATTGGTCGCCGCGTCGTGTCTCGTCTTCTGGACTCGCAGCCCGATGCGCAGGTGTGGGTGCTGGTGCGACGGCAGTCGCTGGGCCGCTTCGAGCGGCTCGCCGCCGCAGTGGGGCGAGCGGGTGAAACCGCTGGTCGCCGCGCTGCCGGAGCTGGATCTGAGCGACGAGGCCCTCGCCGAGCTGGGCGAGGTCGATCACGTGGTGCACTGCGCGGCGATCTACGACATCACCGCCGGTGAACCCGAGCAGCGGGCCAGCAACGTCGAGGGCACCCGCGCGGTGATCGGGCTGGCGCAGCGGCTGGACGCGACGCTGCACCACGTGTCGTCGATCGCCGTGGCGGGCGATTTCGCCGGCGAATACACCGAGGACGATTTCGACGTCGGCCAGCAGCTGCCGACGCCGTATCACCAGACCAAGTTCGAAGCCGAGTTGCTGGTGCGCTCGGCGCCCGGACTGCGGCTACCGCATCTACCGCCCGGCGGTGGTGGTGGGCGATTCACGCACCGGCGAGATGGACAAGGTCGACGGGCCGTACTACTTCTTCGGCGTGCTCGCCAAGTTGGCGGTGCTGCCGTCGTTGACCCCGATCCTGCTGCCCGACACCGGCCGCACCAACATCGTCCCGGTCGACTACGTCGTCGACGCGCTGGTCGCGCTGATGCACGCCGACGGTCGTGACGGACAGACGTTCCACCTGACCGCCGAGAAAACCATCGGCCTGCGCGGCATCTACCGCGGCGTGGCCAAGGCGGCCGGGCTGCCGCCGCTGCGCGGGTCGCTGCCCCGCTCGGTGGCCGCCCCGGTGCTCAAGGTGCGCGGGCGCGCCAGAGTGGTGCGCAACATGGCGGCCACCCAGCTCGGCATCCCCGCCGAGGTGTTCGACCTCGTCGACCTGGCGCCCACCTTTATCAGCGAAAAGACCCGAAACGCCTTGCAGGGCACCGGAATACGCAGGTTCCCGAGTTCTCCGGTTACGCGCCGAAGCTATGGCGGTACTGGGCGCGAGCACCTCGATCCGGACCGTGCGCGCCGCGACGATCCGCAGGGACCGTTGCAGGGCCGGCACGTCATCATCACCGGCGCGTCCAGCGGCATCGGCCGGGCGGCGGCGATCGCGATCGCCGAGCGGGGCGCAACCGTGTTCGCGCTGGCCCGCAACGGTGAGGCGCTGGATGCGCTGGTCGCCGAGATCCGCGCCAATGGTGGTGCCGCCCATGCCTTTACCTGCGATGTCACCGATTCCGCGTCGGTGGAACACACGGTCAAAGACATCCTGGGCCGCTTCGACCACGTCGACTACCTGGTGAACAACGCCGGACGGTCGATCCGCCGCTCGGTGGTCAACTCCACCGACCGGCTGCACGATTACGAACGGGTGATGGCGGTCAACTACTTCGGCGCGGTGCGGATGGTGCTGGCGCTGTTACCGCATTGGCGCGAGCGCCGATTCGGTCACATCGTCAACGTGTCCAGCGCCGGCGTGCAGGCACGCAATCCCAAGTACAGCTCCTACCTGCCGTCCAAGGCCGCGCTGGACGCGTTCTCCGACGTCGTCGGTTCGGAGGTGCTGTCCGACCACATCACCTTCACCAACATCCATATGCCGCTGGTGCGCACACCCATGATCGTGCCGTCACACCGGCTCAACCCGGTGCCGGCGATCAGCCCCGAGCGTGCGGCGGCGATGGTGGTGCGCGGACTGGTGGAGAAGCCGGCCCGCATCGACACCCCGCTGGGCACGCTCGCCGAGGCCGGCAATTACTTCGCGCCGAGGACCTCGCGGCGAGTTCTGCACCAGCTCTATCTCGGCTATCCCGATTCGGCCGCGGCGCGCGGGCTCACCGCCGAACCCGCGCCGACGCCGGCTACGCGAACCGCACGGCGCAAGCCCAGCCGGCCCGTTCGCGCCGTCACCAGGGGCATCCGGGCGCCCCGCCCGGTCAAGCGGCTGGTCCGCCTGGTGCCCGGCGTGCACTGGTGATCACTTCTGCAGCGTGAACTGGTTGACGTCGGTGTATCCGATCCGGAAAGCGTCGGCGCAACCGGTCAGGTACTTCATGTACCGCTCGTAGACTTCCTCGGATTGCACCGCGATGGCCTCGTCCTTGTGGGCTTGCAGAGCGGCAGCCCAGATGTCGAGGGTCTTCGCGTAATGCGGCTGCAGCGACTGCACGCGGCTCACCGTGAAGCCGTTCGCGGTGGCGCGCTCTTCCACCATCGGTATCGACGGCAGCCGCCCACCCGGGAAGATCTCGGTGACGATGAATTTGATGAATCGGGCGAACGTGAACGAGATCGGCATGCCGCGCTCGGCCATCTCGTTCGGGTGCAGCCCGGTGATGGTGTGCAGCAGCATGACCCCGTCGTCGGGCAACAGGTCATGCGCCAGGGTGAAGAACGAGTCGTAACGCTCGTGCCCGAAGTGCTCGAAGGCGCCGATGCTGACGATCCGGTCGACCGGCTCGTCGAACTGTTCCCAGCCCTCCAGCAGGACCCGTGCCGAACGAGGGCTACCGGATTGGGCGATCATCCGTTCGACGTGCTCGGCCTGGTTGCGGCTCAGGGTGAGGCCGACGACGTTGACGTCGTACTTTTCCACGGCGCGCATCATGGTGGCGCCCCACCCGCAGCCGACGTCGAGCAACGTCATGCCCGGTTGCAGCCCGAGTTTGCCGAGCGCGAGGTCGATCTTGGCGATCTGCGCCTCTTCCAGCGTCATGTCGTCGCGCTCGAAGTAGGCGCAGCTGTACGTCCGGGTGGGATCGAGAAATAGCTGGAAGAACTCGTCCGACAAGTCGTAGTGGGCCTGCACATCGTCGAAGTGCGGCGTTAGATCAGTCCCCTCGGGGGGCTCCGACGTCTTTGGCATCGTGCCAGCTTAGCGCCGGTATCTTGGAATCAATGAACTCGCCCGTTTTCGTCGACGTCGATACCGGCGTCGATGATGCGCTGGCGTTGATCTACCTGTTCGCCAGCCCCGACGCCGAAGTGGTCGGCATCGCCTCGACCGGCGGAAACGTTGGTGTGGAACAGGTTTGCGAAAACAATTCGGGCCTGCTGCGGCTCTGCGAACTCTCCGGCATACCGGTTTCCAAGGGTTCCCCGCAAACCTTGACCGGCCCGATGCGGCTACCGTCAAAAGTGCACGGCCCCAGGGGTTTGGGCTATGCCGACCTGCCGCCGGGCTCGCACCGGCTCACCGACTATGACTCGGCCGGCGCCTGGGTGCGCGCGGCGCGGGCCTTTCCCGGCGAACTCATCGGCGTGGCTACCGCCCCGTTGACCAATCTGGCGCTGGCGCTGCGCGCCGAGCCCGAGCTGCCGAGGCTGCTGCACCGGCTGGTGATCATGGGCGGTTCCTACGACCACCGGGGTAACACCACCGCGGTGGCGGAGTGGAACATCAGCGTGGATCCCGAGGCCGCGGCCGAGGTGCTGGCGGCCTGGTCCTCCGAAGCCGCTGGGCAACAACGGCTTCCGATCCTGTGCGGCCTGGACCTGACCCGAAAAGTCGCGATGACCCCGGATCACCTCGCGCGGCTGGCGGCCGCCGCGGAGTCGACGACGACGCGATTGAGCGAAAACGACGAACGCGGAACCCGGTCGAGCGCGTCCAACCCCCTGATTCGGATGATCGAGGACGCGACGCGGTTCTACCTCGAGGCCTACCACGAACTCGGTCACGGGTATCAGGCACACATGCACGATCCCTTGGCCGCCGCGGTCGCGCTGGATCCCGAGCTCGTCACGACGCGTCCGGCGACGGTCGACATCGAACTGACCGGAACTCTGACCCGCGCCATGACGGTGACCGATTGGTCGGAGCGCCGAGAGCCCAACGCGCTCATCGGGATCGACGTGGACGCGGCGGCATTCTTCGATCGATTCGTCGAACGGGTTGGGCCGTTCGCACGCCAATTAGGGGGTGTCCGATGAAGGTTCGTGCGATCGAGCTGGTCCGGGCGGGGTGGGGCGCGGTGTTGCTGGCCGCGCCCGCCGAGGTGCTCGACCACATCCACGGGGTGCAGGTCGACCGCAAGGCGCTCGTCGTCACCCGGATCCTGGGCGCCCGCCATCTGACCCAGGCGCTGCTGTCGGGAGTCAACCCCGGCCCGGAAGTGCTGGCGGCCGGGGTATGGGTCGACACCGTGCACTCGGCGACCGCGCTCGGCCTGGCCGCGGTCGACCCGCGCCGAGCTCGCGGCGGGGTGACCGACGCCGTCGTGGCGGCCTCGTGGGCGGGCCTGGGCTGGCGCCACCTGCGCGACGGAAAAGTCAGGACCGACGGCGTCCGGGGCCGCGACCGGTTGGCGCGCACCGTGGTGGGTGCCCTGCCCGGCGGTCGCGGGCTGATGGCGCGAGCGCAGGCGGTGCGCGGCCGAATGATCCGGCGAACGAAAGACAGCCGTCAACCAAGAATCAGCAGCTCGTAGCCGCTTTTTCCGCCCTGGAAAGCCGCTTTCTCCGTGGCTTCGTTGCCGCAGCTTTTTGATGTTGGGACAATGGAGGATTGTGTTCGTGATTTGGCGGGGAATGGGGCCCGATGTCCAGCATCATCGGCACTCATCAAATGAAAGGTTTTGCGTGTAATGACGGAGCTGGTTACCGGCAAGACGCTGCCGAACGTGGTCGTCACTGGCGTCGCCATGACGACCGCGTTGGCCACCGATGCCGAGAACACCTGGAAGCTGTTGCTGGACAGCCAAAGTGGTATCCGCAAACTCGAAGACTCGTTCATCGAGGAGTTCGACCTGCCGGTGCGCATCGGCGGGCACCTGCTGGAAGACTTCGACGGCGGACTGACGCGTGCCGAACGCCACCGGATGGGTTACCTCCAGCGGATGTCGACCGTCCTGGGCCGGCGAGTCTGGGAGAACGCCGGGTCTCCCGAGGTCGACAGCAACCGGCTGATGGTGTCCGTTGGCACCGGCCTGGGGTCCGCGGAGCAGATCGTGTTCAGTTACGACGATTTGCGCGCTCGTGGCATCCAGGGGGTATCGCCACTGGCGGTGTCGAAGTACATGCCCAACGGCGCCTCGGCGGCGTTGGGACTGGAGCGCCACGCCAAGGCCGGCGTGCTGACGTCGGTGTCGGCGTGCGCGTCGGGTTCTGAGGGGGTGGCGCAGGCCTGGCGCAACATCGTCTTCGGTGAGGCCGACATCGCCATCTGCGGCGGCGTCGAGGTACGGATCGAGGCGGTCGCGATCGCGGCGTTCGCCCAGATGCGCATCGTGATGTCGACCAAGAACGACGACCCGGTGGGTGCCTGTCGCCCGTTCGACCGCGACCGCACCGGCTTCGTGTTCGGTGAGGCCGGCGCGCTGATGGTCATCGAAACCGAGGAACACGCCAAAGCCCGCGGCGCCAACATCTTGGCCCGCATCATGGGGGCCAGCATCACCTCGGACGGCTACCACATGGTGGCCCCAGACCCCAACGGCGAACGCGCCGGCCACGCCATGAGCCGTGCCATCCAACTCGCCGGACTGAGCCCGTCTGACATCCACCACGTCAACGCCCACGCCACCGGCACCTCCGTCGGCGACGTCGCCGAAAGCCGAGCCATCAACAACGCACTGGGCAGCCACAAACCGGCGGTCTATGCGCCCAAGGCCGCACTGGGGCACTCGGTGGGCGCGGTCGGCGCCGTCGAATCCATCCTGACCGTGCTCGCCCTGCGCGACCAGGTCGTCCCGCCCACGCTCAACCTGGAAAACCTCGACCCCGAGATCGACCTGGACGTCGTGGCCGGCAAACCCCGCCCGGGCAACTACGAGTACGCCATCAACAACTCGTTCGGCTTCGGCGGACACAACGTGGCCATCGCCTTCGGGCGGTACTGATAGCGACATAGGCCCGCGAGGGCTCGATCCTCGAGTGCTCGTTTGGCGACCGAAGCACCGGGAAGTCAGCGGCTATGGCTTTCGCCGAGTACCAAAACGAGCTGTACGACCAGTCGCTGCACGGCAATCAGCCGCAGTACCCGATCAGGTTCGAGGAGCTGGAGAAGAAGGCGTCGGCCGCGATGGCGCCGAAGGTGTTGGGGATATGTGGCCGGCGGCGCCGGTGACGAGCACACCCAGCGCGCCAACTGCGCGGCTTTCAAACGATGGGGCTTGTACCCGCGCATGGGGATCGCCCCCGAGCAGCGCGACATGTCCATTGAGTTGTTCGGCATCAGATTCGGTTCCCCGATATTCATGGCGCCCATCGGCGTCATCGGGGTGTGTGACCCGAGCGGCCACGGCGACATGCTGTGTGCGCGGGCATCGGTCCGCACGGGTGTCCCGTTTTTCGTGGGCACCCTGTCGTCCGACCCGATGGAAGACCTGGCCGCCGAGCTCGGCGATACGCCGGCGTTCTTCCAGCTGTACACGCCGCCGGACCGCGAGATGGCGACCAGTCTGGTGCACCGGGCCGAGGCGGCCGGCTTCAAGGGCATCGCCGTCACCCTCGACACCTGGGTCACCGGCTGGCGCCCCCGCGACCTGAGCGGCGGGAACTACCCGCAGGTGCCCAGCGGCTGTCTGGCCAACTACACCAGCGATCCGGTTTTCCGTGCACACCTGAGCGGGGACGAAGACGCCACCGAGGCGGCGGTGCGCAAGCTGCCGATCTTCGGTGGACCGTTCCGGTGGTCGGATTTGGAGTGGCTGCGGTCCGAGACCAGCCTGCCGCTGATGGTCAAGGGCATCTGTCATCCCGACGACGTTCGCCGCGCCAAAGACATTGGCGTGGACGGCATTTACTGCTCCAATCATGGCGGACGGCAAGCCAACGGCGGCCTGCCCTGCCTCGATTGCCTGCCCGGGGTGGTCGAGGCGGCCGACGGGATGCCGGTGCTGTTCGACTCGGGTGTGCGCGGCGGCGCCGACATCATCAAAGCGCTGGCGCTGGGCGCGACCGCGGTGGGGATCGGCCGCCCCTATGCCTATGGGCTGGCCGTCGGTGGTGTCGACGGCATCGTCCATGTTTTGCGCTCGCTGCTGGCCGAAGCGGACCTGATCATGGCCGTCGACGGATACCCCTCGCTCAAGGACCTCACCCCCGACACGCTGCGGCGCGTCGAATACGCTCAATGACAACAACTTTCGTCAGCTATTCATAACTCCCCTCCATATACCAGCGCCGCTGGCGATAGCACAGCAGCAGCGCGCGCTCGCTTTCCAGCAACACCTGGGCACGGGCGGTGCGACCCTTACCCAGGTCGGGATCCCACCATCGCTCGTCGACCGGCCAGGGCCCGGACCACCAGCACAGCTGTTCGTCTCGGCCATGGGCGATCACGCGTGCGGGGTCGGCGGAGAACAGCCCCCGAATGGTCACCCTTATCGGATTTCCCTGGGCATCAAGCAGTTCCACCGGGTCGTCCAGCAGCACCGCCGGTGACGGCTCGGGCAGCCGGCCGGGCCACGGTAGATCGGGATCGGCCCGCGGCAGCGGCTCGTCTCCGAGCGGGATCAACGTGATGCGCTCGGCCGGGCCGCGTCCGCCGGACAGCACCGGCACTCGCACCGCCTCCGGGCCGAGCAGGCCCTGCACCCGCACCAGCGCCCGCCGGGCCCGCAACCTGTCCTCCTCGCCCAAGCCGCCCCAGAGCGGCAACTGCAGCGCCTCGGCGGAAACCACCTCCACCGCGTGCAGCCGCAACAGCGTCACCGCGGCCGTGGGACGGGGATCGCGCGCGGTGCGGCTGCTCAACCATCCGTCGAGCTGCCAGCGCACCCGGTCGGCGGTGGCATCCTCGGTCAACGGTTCGGCGCATCGCCACACCCGGTGCAATTCTTCGCCGTTGGCGGTGACGGCGTGGATGGCCAGCCGGGTGCATCCCACCCCGGCGGCCATCAGCGCCTGATGCAGCCTGCCGGCCAGTGAGCGCCCGGCGAACGCCGCGGCATCGACCCGGTCGATCGGCGGATCGCAGTCCAGCACGGCCTCGAGTTCGGCCGGCGGCTCCCGGCCCGACGGCGGCCGTTCGGGTTCGCCGCGGGCCAACCGGTGCGCGGTCACCCCGTCGGCGCCGAACCTGGAAGCCACGTCGCTGCGCGACAGCGCGGCGAACTGCCCGATGGTGCGAATTCCCATCCGCCACAACAGGTCCGTGAGTTCTTCGCGGCCGGCACCGGACAGGCTCGGCTCGGTGGCAAGTTGGCGGATGGACAGCACCGACAAAAACTTCGCGTCGCCTCCCGGCTCGACGATGCGGCCGGCCCGCGCGGCGAAGACCGCGGTGGACAACTGGTCGGCGATCCCGGCCTGACACTCGGTGCCGGGCACCGAACTCACAGCCACCGCATCGATCAGCCGTTCGGCGGCGGTGGCCTCGGACCCGAAATAGCGGGCGGCCCCGCGCACCGGCAACACCAGAAGGCCGGGCCGCAGCACTTCGGCTCGGGGCACCAGGTCGTCCACCGCCGCAATCACCGCTTCGAAGAAGCGGGCGTCGCGGTCCGCGTCGGCGGTGGTGACGTGCAGTTGGGGCACCGGGCCGCCGCTTCCCGGCGCCGCAGCCCCCGTCGCACTCCGGCGGCACGGGCGGCCGACGAGCAGGCGATCACCCGGTTGGCCAGCGTGACCGCGATGGGGTCGGTCGCGGACAGGCCCGCTGCCGTCGCCGCCGCGACCGCGGGCCAATCCATGCACCAGATCGCCAAAACCCTTGAAGCAGAAGGGCCAGAAAGACCAGCCATGGGCATCATCCGGCTCGCGCTGGGGTCATCACCCGTCGTCCCGCGCACGTCCCGCTGACCTGCAGCCGCACCCCGTCGATCCGGCCGAATCCAGGACGGCTGCCGGCGGTGATCTCATACCCACAGACCCGGGCGGCAAGGCGCGTCGGCGCCCCCTGCCAATCGCCGTCGGTGACCAACAGGGTGCAGCCCTTGTTCCGGGCACGGGCCACCACCGCCCGCGCCCGGGTCGGCGGCACCCGGCGCCCGCCCAATCCCAGGACCACCAGATCCATGCCGTCGACGAGCACCGCGGCCACCTCCACCGGATCGGTCCCGGGGTCCGGTATCACCGCGAGCCGGCTCAGATCCGCCCCCATCTCCGCGGCGGCCAGCAGCCCGATATCCGGCTGGCCGACGATCGCGGCGTTGCCACCGGCCGCCGTGACGGCGGCCACCATGCTCAGTAGCAGGGACCGGGCACCCGAGAGCACCGCGACCGTTCCCCGCGGCACCGGCGCGGGGAGCAGATCGGCCAGCCACGGCGGGAGGGCCAGCTGGGACTCCGAGTCCGGCAGCAGGTCATCGTCGGGCGCGGATGCGGGACCGGCCCGCTTCCCGGAGATGCCCGCCATCCGCCGGCGAAGCGATTCCAGCTGCTCAGCACGGGTTTCCTGGCGAGGGCTGGAGGCAAAAGCCGCGGTCATGACAGCCTCCTAGCGCCAGGTTCAGCGAGTGTATTCGAATGTATGTTCGATACATTTCGAAGTAAACACCCGCCCTCCGACACCGTCAAGCGACGCAAGGGGCAGCGTTATGCGATCGGTACTGGTGTGGCAGATGGGTGCCATGTGGCCGCATTTTCGCGAAAATCAGGCCGCGCCGGCTACTCCCACTCGATGGTGCCGGGCGGTTTGCTGGTGATGTCCAGCACCACGCGGTTGACCTCGGCCACCTCGTTGGTGATGCGGGTCGAGATGCGCTCCAGCACCTCGTAGGGAACCCGGGTCCAGTCGGCGGTCATGGCATCCTCACTGGACACCGGGCGCAGCACGATCGGGTGCCCGTAGGTACGGCCGTCGCCCTGCACGCCGACCGAGCGCACCTCGCCCAGCAGCACCACCGGGCACTGCCAGATCAGGCTGTCCAGTCCGGCCGCGGTGAGTTCCTCGCGGGCGATCGAGTCCGCACGCCGCAGCGTGTCCAGCCGCGCAGCGGTGACCTCGCCGACGATCCGGATCCCCAGACCCGGACCCGGAAAGGGTTGGCGTGCAACGATTTCCTCCGGAAGTCCCAGCTCGCGGCCGACAGCGCGCACCTCGTCCTTGAACAGCAGCCGCAGCGGCTCGACGAGCTTGAACTTCAGGTCGTCGGGCAGGCCGCCGACGTTGTGGTGGCTCTTGATGTTCGCGGTCCCGCTGCCCCCGCCGGATTCCACCACGTCCGGATACAGCGTGCCCTGCACCAGGAAGTCCACCTCGGAGACTCCGTCGTCCGCTCACGATGTCTCGGACCGCGCCCTCGAAGGCCCGGATGAACTGGCGGCCGATGATCTTGCGCTTGCCCTCGGGATTGGTCACCCCCGACAGCGCCTCGAGGAAGGTGTCGGCCGCGTCGACGGTGACCAGGTTGGCGCCGGTGGCGGCCACGAAATCGCGCTGCACCTGCGCGCGCTCGCCGGCGCGCAGCAGCCCGTGGTCGACGAAGACACAGGTCAACCGGTCACCGATGGCGCGCTGCACCAGCGCGGCGGCCACCGCGGAATCCACGCCGCCGGACAGCCCGCAAATCGCCCGACCGTCCCCGATCTGGGCGCGCACCTGCTCGATCAGCGCCTCGGCGATGTTGGCGGCCGTCCAGTCCGCGCCCAGCCCGGCGAAGTCGTGCAGGAATCGGCTGAGCACCTGCTGCCCGTGCGGGCTGTGCATCACCTCCGGGTGGTACTGCACGCCGGCCAGGCGCCGCCGCCGGTTCTCGAAGGCCGGCCACCGCAGCACCGGAGCTGCTGGCCACCACCTCGAACCCGTCCGGTGCGGCCGTGACCGCATCGCCGTGGCTCATCCATACCGGTTGCGAACTCGGTAGTCCCGAATGCAGTTCGCCGCCAAGGACTTTCAGCTCGGTGCGACCGTATTCGCTGGTGCCGGTGTGGGCGACGGTCCCGCCCAGCGCCTGCGCCATCGCCTGAAACCCATAGCAGATGCCGAACACCGGCACCCCGAGATCGAACAGGGCCGGATCGATCTGGGGCGCGCCCTCGGCGTAGACACTGGACGGTCCGCCGGAGAGCACCAGCGCCAGCGGGTCGCGGGCCTTGATGTCCTCGACCGTGGCGGTGTGTGGGATGACCTCTGAGAACACCCGCGCCTCGCGGACGCGCCGGGCGATCAACTGCGCATACTGCGCGCCGAAGTCGACGACGAGCACCGGTCGAGCCGGCGATCCGGACACCTCGGAGATCTCGATTTCAGCGCTTTCGGTGGGGTCGGCCACGCACGCGAGTCTAGTGGCTGCCGGCGTCGCCACCGTCCAACAGGTCTACAGCGCAAACGCGGTACGCAGCGCGCCGACGGCATCCGCGTCGCCGTGGAACTCGATGCGCCGCAGGGCGGCCTTGCGCTCCCCTTCGTCGGCCCCGAGCCGGGCGGTGACGAGATCCGCCGCGCGCGGCCGTGAAGGTCACCGCGGGCTCGCCGCGGAGCCGCGCCGAGGCGGCCTTGCGTGACCGCGAATTCGAAACGGCGGCTGTCGATCTCGACGCGGTATGTCGCCTCCAGGCCCGCCGCGCCACCGGAGTTGAAGCCCAGCAGGATTCCGGCCAGGAACCCGTTGAGCGGCGACACCGGCCCGTCGCCGATCGGGTCCAGGTGGTCCACCCCGAACCACGCGATGCTCTGCAGTATCGGCAGCACCCGTTGCCAGCCCAGGTCGCTGAGGGTGTAGACGGTACGGCCGATCGGCGCCGGCAAGTCGGCCCGCTCGACGAGCCCGGCGTCCTGAAGCTCCTTGAGCCTCTCGGCGAGCAGATTGGTTGCGATACCGGGCAGTTCGGCCCGCAGGTCGCCGTAGCGGCGAGCTCCGCCGACCAGCTCGCGCAGGATCAGCAATGTCCACCGCTCGCCCAGGACATCGAGCCCGCGGGCGATCGGACAGTTCTGGTTGTAGTTCCTGCGGGACGCCACCATGCCACTTTACCGTGGCCGAGACATATTTTTCAACCTATTACTTGATTTATTTGTCTACTAGATTTACTGTCTTGTCCTATGCGCACCGACCCAGCGTTCCGGAATCACCCCATTGCCGCGCTCGCCGTCATCTGCCTTGGCGTCTTCGTCATCAGCGTCGACGCCACCATCGTCAACGTCGCGCTGCCCACGCTGTCGCGGGAACTCGGCGCCGACACCGCACAACTGCAGTGGATCGTCGACGCCTACACCCTGGTGATGTCCGGGCTGCTGCTCTCGGCGGGCAGTCTGTCCGACCGCTACGGCAGGCGAGGGTGGCTGAATTCCGGGCTGGCGCTGTTCGCCGTCACTTCCGCGGTTGCGGCGCAGATGAATTCGGCGGACGCGTTGATCGCGGCGCGCGCGGCCATGGGGGTGGGCGCCGCGGTCATCTTCCCGACCACGCTGGGACTGATCACCAACATCTTCACCGACCCGGTACCGCGCGCCAAGGCGATCGGACTGTGGGCGGCCATGGTCGGTGTCGGGGTCGCCGTGGGGCCGATCAGCGGCGGATGGCTGCTCGAACACTTCTGGTGGGGCTCGATATTCATGGTGAACATCCCGATCGCGGCACTGGCCATCATCGGCGGCACGCTGTTCGTTCCGACCTCGCGCGACCCCGCGGCGCCGCGCGTCGACGTTCCCGGCCTCATCCTGTCCGCGATCGGGATCACGACGCTCGTCTACACGGTCATCGAGGCGCCGACATGGGGGTGGACCGACGCTCGGACCGCGGCCGGATTCGCCCTCGCCACAACAGTTCTCGTCGCGTTTGCGCGCTGGGAACGGCGCAGCACCCATCCGATGCTCGACGTCTCGGTGTTCGTCAACCGCCGGTTCTCCGGCGGCAGCCTGGCGGTGACCGCCGGGTTCCTCACCCTGTTCGGCTTCATCTTCGTCATCACCCAGTACTTCCAATTCATCAAGGACTACACGGCGTTTCAGGCCGGCGTGCGCCTGCTACCGGTCGCCGCCTCGATCGCGCTGGCCAGCATCGTGGGGCCCCGGCTGGTCGAACGCCTCGGCACCACCGCCGTCGTCGTCGCCGGTCTCGCCGTATTCGCCGCCGGCCTGGCGTGGGCTTCCACCGCCGACGGCGCCACGCCCTACATCCAGATCGCCACGCAGATGCTGCTGCTCGGTGGGGGCCTCGGCCTGACCTTTTCGCCCGCCACCGAGGCGATCATGGGATCGCTGTCCGTCGACAAGGCCGGTGTTGGCTCGGCCGTCAACGACACCACGCGTGAGCTCGGCGGCACGCTCGGAGTGGCCATCGCCGGCAGCATCTTCGCATCGGTGTACTCCGGGCACCTCGGCGCGTCCGCGCTCACGGGATTGCCCGCCGATGCCATGCGCCACTCGATGGCTGTGGCGCACACGGTGATCCGCAGCTGCCCGCGCAGCAAGCCGGCCATGTGCGCGCCGCCGTCGATCGCGCGTTCCTGGACGGGCTGCAGGTCAGCTCGCTGGTGTGCGCGGGCATCGCGCTGGGCGCGGCGATCGTCGTCGGCTGGCTACTTCCAGCCAGGGAACCGGCGCTTCAACGGGAAAGGACACTGCAATGAGTAGGCGAATACTGGTCACCGGCGCCACGGGCAAGATCGGCGGCGCGGTCGCCGTCCAGCTGCTTCAACAAGGCGTCACCATCAGGGCCATGGTGCATCGTGACGACGCGCGCAGCGCCCGGTTGCGGCAGATGGGCGCCGAGGTCGTCGTCGCCGATATGTTTGACATCCAACAGGTTATGTCCGCGATGGTCGGGGTCGACCGGCTGTACTTCAACCCGCCCTACCATCCCCATGCGCTCGACAGCGCTGTCGCCTTCGCGGTCGCCGCCCGGCGCTCGGGCGTGGAAGCGGTGGTGGCCCTCGGGCAATGGCTGGCCAGCCCGGAGCATCCCTCGTTGATGACCAGGCAAGCCTGGCTGACCGACAAGTTGTTCGAGCTGTTGCCCGACACGGCCCACGTCGCCGTCGATCCGGGCTACTTCGCCGACAACTATTTGCAACTGGTCCCCCTGGCCGCCCAACTCGGGGTGCTGCCTACGCCGACCGGGGCGGGGCGAAACGCGCCGCCCTCCAACGAAGACATCGCGCGGGTCGCCGTCGGCGCGCTGCTTGACCCCCACCGTCACGACGGGCGCGCCTACCGGCCCACAGGACCAACGCTGCTCTCGGGAGCCGAGATCGCCGACGCGATCGGTGCAGCGCTAGGCCGGCGGGTGCGTCACATCGACATCCCGCCGTCGATGTTCATGCGCGCCGTGCGCGTCAACGCAAGACGGCTCGGCGCCGACGAGTTCTTCCAGTCCAGCCTCCGTCACTACCTCCCCGAATACGCCCAGGGAACGTGGGAAGTGGGCGCGCCGACCACGCACGTCCGCGATGTCGCCGGCGTCGAGCCCGAGGACTTCCTCACCATCGCGCGCCGCTATGTCACCGGTCCCGAATCCCGCCGCACCGCAGGCAATTTCCTTCGCCAGCTCGGCAACTTCATGCTGACCGCGCTGACACCCATGCACCGGCTGGACAAGTTCGACCGTGCCCAGCAACATCCCCAGCCGGCATACCCCCGGCTTTCGGGTCAATCCCCGCTGTGGCGAATCGAACACGGTGTCGCACAGCAAGATTCGGTTGCGCTGATCGGCGCCGGAGAAAGGACGGAAACGCGATGAGCACCACGTCACGAGGCAGCACCTACGTCTTGGGCCACGCCGACAAGGAGGTGCAGCGGCTCCTCCTGCAAGGACGGTTGTACGACCACTACACGGAGCACGCGCTGCGACTCGCCGGGCTGCGGCCGGGCATGCGGGTGCTCGATATCGGGTCCGGCCCCGGCGACGTATCCTTTGTCGCCGCGCGGCTGGTCGGTCCCGCGGGGACTGTCCTCGGCGTCGACGCTGCGCCCGCAATGGTCGAGCTCGCCCGCGCGCGGGCGCTCGAAAAGGGTTTTTCCACAGTGCGTTTCATGCAGGCCGCGGTTGACGAGATCGTCCTGGACGAACCGGTGGATGCGGTGGTGGGCCGGTTGATCTTGATGCATCTACCGGACCCCGCCGCAACGCTGCGCTACCTCAGCTCCTTCGTGCGCCCAGGTGGGATCGTCGCGTTCTCGGAAAACGACATCACGGCCACCCGCAGCATCCCGGACATACCGCAGTTCGACCAGGTAGTGGCGGTCATCGTGCGCGCCTTCGAGGCCATGGGGCTCAGCGCCGAGTTCGGTAACACGTTGCACACCGTCTTCGCCGACGCAGGCCTGGGCACACCGCGCCTCACCCGGGGGACGCCGATCGGTACCGCCGCCGACACCGACCTGTTGACCTATGCCGCGGAAGTCTGGCGACTGGTGTCCCCGGTCGCCGAACAACACGGTTTCGCCATCGATGTCGACATCGACACCTTCGTCGGGCAATTCAGTCAAGAAGCGCTTGAGGCCAACGCCCTCATCACGATGGCCCCGATGGTCACCGCATGGACGCAGGTGCGGAAATGACGGGGACGATCGAAAACCAGTACTCGACCGGCCTTTCGCGGCGCAGCATCGAGCGGGCCCTGATCGAGGCCGGCAAGGATCTCGATCACCTTGTGCCCGCCGACCTGGCGCCGCTGGAGGACTTCCACACGATGGGCCGCTTCGCCACCGCCCAGTTGGTGGAACTGACCGGGGTGACCCGCCAGAGTGTAGTGCTCGACGCGGGCAGCGGCATCGGCGGTACCGCCCGCTATGTCGCCGACCACTATGGCTGCCGGGTTGCCGCCGTGGACCTCACCGACGAGTACTGCGACACCGCGCGATGGCTGAATCGCCTTGTCGGACTTGATGACCTGATATCGGTCGACCAGGCCAGCGTCACCGAACTCCCCTTCGCCGAAGCGACATTCGACGTCGTCGTCAGCCAGCACGTTCAGATGAACGTGGCCGACAAGGCGCGACTGTATTCCGAAGCCCGCCGGGTGCTGACGATTGGTGGCCGGCTTGCCTTGTGGGATCTGACGATTGGCGATCGCCACGGGCTGGATTTTCCGCTTCCCTGGGCCGACGGACCCGCCAACAGCGAGCTCGTCACCCCCGACGAGCTGAGCGCCCTCGTCGCATCCGCCGGGTTCGCCGTCGAGCATTGGAACGACCTCACCGACCAGGCCACCGCTCTCATGCAGGCGTTGCTGGCACAACCACCCCAACCGCTGGGCCTGCACGCGTTCGTCACCGATTTTCGCCGCAAGGCCGAAAACCTCACCCGGGCGCTTGCCGACGGCAGACTGCGTGCCATTCAGGGCGTCGCGACGGCAATCGGCGCGTGAACCTGGCGACAGGCATAGCGGGCATGGTGAAGTGGGTATCGGATAACCAGCCCCCGAGCCAGGAAGCGAGGACCGCCGGTGAGCTCAGCGCTGGGTCTGCCCGACAAAGTGCGTGCCTGCTTGTTCGATCTCGACGGCGTGCTCACCGACACGGCCAGTGTGCACACCAAGGCCTGGAAGGCCATGTTCGACGCCTACCTGTCCGACCGGGCCAAGCGCACCGGAGACAAGTTCGTTCCCTTCGATGAGGCCGCCGACTACCGCGAATACGTCGACGGCAAGAAGCGCGAGGACGGCGTCCGCTCGTTCCTGGAAAGCCGCGACATCCACCTGCCCGACGGCGGCCCCGACGATCCCGACGACGCCGAGACGATCTACGGCCTGGGCAACCGCAAGAACGACATGTTCCAGAAGGTTTTGAAGGAGGACGGCGTCAAGGTGTTCGAGGGGTCGCGCCGCTACCTCGAGGCGGTATCGGACGCGGGGCTGGCCATCGCGGTGGTGTCCTCGAGCGCCAACACCCGCGACGTCCTCGAGATCACCGGCCTGGACCGGTTCGTGCAGAAGCGGGTGGACGGCATCACCCTGCGCGACGAACACATCGCCGGCAAGCCTGCCCCCGACTCCTACCTGCGGGGGGCGGAGCTGCTCGACGTTCCCGCCGACGCCGCGGCCGTGTTCGAGGACGCCTTGTCGGGGGTGGAGGCCGGCCGGGCCGGTAACTTCGGCTTCGTGGTGGGTGTCGACCGGGTGGGCCAGGCCGAGGACTTACGCCGCAACGGCGCCGACGTGGTGGTCACCGACCTCGCCGAGCTGCTGCAGTCATGATCACCGACGAATCGTTCCCCGTTGAGCCATGGCACGTGCGCGAGACCCAGCTCGACCTCGACCTGCTATCACAGTCCGAATCCCTGTTCACCCTGTCCAACGGGCACATCGGGCTGCGCGGCAACCTCGACGAAGGCGAGCCGTACGGCCTGCCGGGCACCTACCTGAACTCGTTCTACGAGATCCGGCCGCTGCCCTACGCCGAGGCCGGTTACGGCTACCCGGAGGCCGGCCAGACGCTGGTCGACGTCACCAACGGCAAGATCATCCGGCTGCTGGTCGAGGACGAGCCCTTCGACGTCCGCTACGGCGAATTGCTCTCGCACGAGCGGGATCTGGACCTGCGCGCCGGAACGCTGACCCGCACGCGCGCACTGGCGCTCGCCCGCGGGCAAAGAGGTCAAGGTCATCTCGACCCGGCTGGTGTCGCTGGCGCAGCGCGGCGTCGCCGCCATCGAGTACGTCGTCGAGGCGGTCGACGAATTCGTCCGGGTGACGGTGCAGTCCGAGCTGGTCACCAACGAGGACCAGCCGGAGACCTCCGCCGACCCCCGGGTGTCGGCGATCCTGGAGAACCCGCTCGAAGCGGTGCGCTCACGAAAAGACCGATACCGGTGCGGTTCTCATGCACCGGACGCGCAGCAGCGCGCTGATGATGGCCGCCGGCATGGATCACGAGGTCGACGTTCCCGGGCGCGTCGAGGTCAGCACCGATGCGCGCCGCCGACCTGGCGCGCACCACCGTGATCTGCGGCCTGCGCGAGGGACAGAAGCTACGCATCGTCAAGTACCTGGCGTACGGCTGGTCGAGCATGCGCTCGCGCCCGGCACTGCGCGACCAGGTCGCCGCCGCGCTGCACAGCGCCCGCTACACCGGATGGCAGGGCCTGCTGGATGCGCAGCGCGAATATCTGGACGACTTCTGGGACTGCGCCGACGTCGAGGTCGAGGGTGACCCCGAATCCCAGCAGGCCGTGCGATTCGGGCTCTTCCACTTGCTGCAGGCCAGTGCCCGCGCCGAACGCCGCGCGATCGCCGCCAAGGGGCTCACCGGAACCGGCTATGACGGCCATGCCTTCTGGGACACCGAGGGATACGTGCTGCCGGTGCTCACCTATACCGCGCCGCACACCGTGGCCGACGCGTTGCGGTGGCGGGCCTCGACCCTGGATCTGGCCAAGGAGCGGGCCGCCGAACTGGGATTGGACGGCGCCGCGTTCCCGTGGCGGACCATCCGCGGACAGGAGTGCTCGGCCTACTGGCCGGCCGGCACGGCAGCCTGGCACATCAACGCCGACATCGCGATGGCCTTCGAGCGCTACCGCGTCGTCACCGGGGACGAGGACCTCGAAGCCAACTGCGGGCTGGAACTGCTGGTCGAAACAGCCCGGCTCTGGATGTCCCTGGGCCATCACGACCGTCACGGTGTCTGGCACCTCGACGGTGTCACCGGCCCCGACGAGTACACGGCGATCGTGCGCGACAACGTCTTCACCAATCTCATGGCCGCGCACAATCTGCGGGTCGCCGCCGACGGCCTGCAACCGCCACCCGGAAGTCGCGAAGGCGCTGTGCGTCACCACCGAGGAGACGGCGTCCTGGCGCGATGCGGCCGACGCCGCCAACATCCCGTACGACGACGGGCTAGGGGTCCATCAGCAGTGCGAGGGTTCACCACGTATGCGGAGTGGGACTTCCGGGAGAACCACGACCTACCCGTTACTGCTGCACGAGCCCTACGTGCGGCTCTACCCGGCGCAGGTGATCAAGCAGGCCGACCTGGTGCTGGCGATGCATTGGCAGAGCCACACATTCACGCCCGAGGAAAAGGCGCGCAACGTCGACTACTACGAGCCGCGCATGGTGCGCGACTCGTCGCTGTCGGCCTGCACGCAGGCGGTGATGTGCGCCGAGGTCGGGCATCTGGAACTGGCCCACGACTACGCGTATGAGGCCGCCCTGATCGATCTGCGCGATCTGCACCACAACACGCGCGACGGTCTGCACATGGCGTCGCTGGCCGGCGCCTGGACCGCGCTGGTGGCCGGCTTCGGGGGCCTGCGCGACGACGAGGGCGTGCTGTCGCTGGATCCCCAACTGCCCGATGGCATTTCGCGGTTACGGTTCCGGCTGCGGTGGCGCGACTTCCGGGTCACCGTCGACGTCAGCCACGAAGACGTCACCTATACGCTGCGCGACGGCCCAGGCGGCGAGCTGACGATTCGACACGCCGGTGAGGAGCTCGAGCTGAGCACCGAATCGGCGACGACGGTCGCGGTGCATCCCCGCAAGCCGCTCCTGCCGCAGCCGCAGCAACCGCCCGGCCGCGAACCGCTGCATCGGCGGGCGCTGATCGCGGATTCAGTGAACCGTCACTGAGGGTCGGCGGGTTCGAGAATCCGTTGCACCTCGGCGCCGACAGCCTGGCGTAGTTCGGCATCCGTCAGGTCTTCGATCCCGGTGGCCGAGCGCAGGATTGGCGCGAACAGTCGCCAACCGAACTGCAGGGCAAGGGCATTGGCGACTGCGAGCCCGGCTTTGACGTCGTCGTCGTACAGCGGCCGTACCCCGTCAAGCAGCGTCGCGATGTTGGGAAAGCGCTTCTGCAGCTGGCCCGCCGGATAGCCGTCGAGGACGGTGCGGGCCATCACCCGCATCTGCCGATCCAGAGATTTCTCCAGCGCCTCGGCGGGTGCGTCGGTGCCCAGCAGGGCGCTCAGGTTGGCGCCCAGGTGATCGAGCACCGCGCCGACCAATTGCTCCTTCGTGCCGAAGTGGCGGAACACCAGTCCGTGATTGACCTTCGATCGGGCGGCGATGTCGCGGATGGACGTCGCGGCCGGGCCGCGCTCGGCGAACAGGTCGGTGGCGGCTTCCAAAATCGCCGCGGCCACTTCCGCGCGCCCGGTGGGCATTTTCGCGCGGCCCGTTGCGGAAGTTGTAGTCATCTGACTACGCTATCAAACGTAGTCACTTGACTACGCCCCTTTTACTCGAGGAACCGAAAATGACAGGTCAGATGAGCGTCACCAAGCTGGGCAGCCGCATCGGCGCCCGGGTGGACGGGGTTCGCCTCGGCGGCGACCTCAGCCAGGACGCGGTCGAGACCATCCGCCGGGCGCTGTTGACCCACAAGGTGATCTTCTTCCGTCACCAACACCACCTCGACGACGAACACCAGCTCGCGTTCGCCGGTCTGCTGGGCACCCCCATCGGCCACCCGGCCGCCTCGGCCCTGGCCGACAAGCACATCCCGGTGATCACCCCGATCGACTCTGAGTACGGCAAGGCGAACCGCTGGCACACCGACGTCACCTTCGCCGCGAACTACCCGGCGGCATCGATCCTGCGTGCGGTCAAGCTGCCGAGCTACGGCGGCGCGACGCTTTGGGCCTCGACCGTGGCGGCCTATGAGCAGCTGCCCGAGCCGCTGCGATGCCTGGTGGAAAACCTCTGGGCGCTGCACACCAACCGCTATGACTACGTGAGCGCCGAAGCGGCCGCGGCGATGAGCGACACCCAGCGGGCGTTTCGGCAGGCGTTCGAAAAGCCGGACTTCCGCACCGAGCATCCCGTGGTGCGGGTGCACCCCGAGACCGGTGAACGCGCCCTGCTGGCCGGTGATTTCGTCCGCGGCTTCGTCGGCCTGGACAGCCACGAGTCGAGCGTCCTACTGGAACTGCTGCAGCGGCGAATCACCGTGCCGGAGAACACCATTCGGTGGAACTGGGCAGACGGCGACGTCGCCATGTGGGACAACCGCGCGACCCAGCACCGGGCGATCGACGACTACGACGATCAGCCCCGGCTGATGCACCGCGTGACGCTGATGGGCGATGTGCCGGTCAACGTGCGCGGCGAACGCAGCCGGGTGGTCAGCGGCGCACCGCTGCAGGAGCTCGCGAGCTAACTGGCGTCGGCGGTGGAGTTTATGTGATTGCTCGGCAACCAGCGCAGCGCGCCGGGCGCCTCGGCCGGGACGACGGGCGCGTTGGGCGCGATCGGCTCCAGCCGGCGATAGCGCGTCGCCCTGCGGCGGCCGCTCGTCTTTCTCGCCCTTGTTCGGCCACAGCGAGGCGGCCCGCTCGGCCTGCGCGGTGATGGATAGCGAGGGGTTGACGCCCAGGTTCGCCGAGATCGCCGCGCCGTCGACGACATACAGGTTGGGATAGCCCCAGACGCGATGGTAGGGGTCGATGACGCCGCGCTCGGCGTCGTCGCCGATCACCGCGCCGCCGAGGAAATGCGCGGTCAGCGGCATATTGAACAGTTCGCCCCAGGTTCCGCCGGCCACGGCGTCGATCTTTTCGGCGATGCGGCGGGTGACCTGGTTGCCGACCGGAATCCAGCTCGGGTTCGGCTCGCCGTGTCCCTGCTTGCTGGTGTACCAGCGGATGCCCAGCTTGCCGCGCTTGGTGTAGGTGGTGATCGAATTGTCCAGGTGCTGCATGACCAGGGCGATCAGCGTGCGTTCGCTCCACTGGCGGGTGTTGAGCAACCGCATCATGCGGCGGGGATCTGCGCGAGCCTGGTCCAACAGCTGCTTCCAGCGCGGCGCGTCGGCGCCCTCGGGGCCGGCCCCGTCGGTCATCAGCGTCTGCAGCAGCCCCATCGCGTTGGAGCCCTTGCCATAACGGACGGGTTCGATGTGGGTGTCCGACGTCGGGTGGATCGACGACGTGATCGCCACCCCGTGCGTCAGGTCGAGGTTCGGGTCGACCTCGAGCTTCCCGGCGCCGACGATCGACTCGGAGTTGGTCCGGGTCAGCACGCCCAGCCGGTCGGAGAGCCGGGGCAGCATGCCCCGGTCGCGCATCTTGAACAGCAGATGCTGGGTGCCCCACGTGCCCGCGGCCAGGATGACGATGCTTGGCTGTGTAGGTCCGCCGGTCCCGGCGCAGCCAGCTGCCGGTGCGGACGGTGCGCACCTCCCATATCCCGTCCGGGCGCTGCTCGAACCCCTTCACCGTGGTCATCGGGATCACCTCTGCGCCATTGGATTCCGCGAGGCCCAGATAGTTCTTCACCAGGGTGTTTTTGGCGCCGTAGCGGCAGCCCGTCATGCAACCGCCGCACTCCAGGCATCCGGTGCGCTCCGGCCCCGCGCCCCCGAAGTACGGGTCGGGCACAGTCCTGCCCGGCGTCTTGGTGCCGTCGGGGCCGAAGAACACCCCGACAGGCGTCGGCACGAAAGTGTCACCGACAACCCATTTCGTCGGCCACCTCTTTGACGATCCGGTCGGCGTCGGTGAAGGTCGGGTTCTCCACGACGCCGAGCATCCGCTTGGCCTGCTCGTAGTGCGGCATCAGCTCGTCGCGCCAGTCGGTGATGTGCTTCCACTGCGGATCGTTGAAGAACGGGTCCGGCGGCACGTAGAGCGTGTTCGCGTAGTTCAGCGACCCGCCGCCCACCCCGGCGCCGGCCAGGATCATCACGTTCTTCAGCGGATGGATGCGCTGGATGCCGTAGCAACCCAGCCTCGGTGCCCACAGGAACCTACGCAGATCCCAGGACGTCTCGGCAAAGTCCTTGTCCTCGAAGCGGCGGCCGGCCTCGAGCACGCCGACGCGGTAGCCCTTTTCCGTCAGCCGCAACGCGCTGACGCTGCCCCCGAAACCCGAACCGATGATCAGTACGTCGTAATCCGGCTTCATCGCACCAGTATGGCCTTACCCACGAGTAACAGGCCAGCGGCCTGCGTCAGCTACCGACGGTCAGCCCGACCTTCTGGAACTCCTTGAGGTCGCAGTAGCCGGCCTTGGCCATCGACCGGCGCAGGCCGCCGACCAGGTTGAGGCTGCCGAACGGATCGTCGGACGGCCCGTTGAGCACCTGCTGCAACGGCGGGCGCTCGCCGACGGCGATCTGCAGCAACGCCCCGCGCGGCAGCGACGGGTGCGCCGCGGCGGCGGGCCAGAACCATCCTTCGCCCAGCGCCTCGGCGGCCTCCGCGAGCGGCGTGCCCAGCACCACGGCGTCGGCCCCGCAGGCGATGGCCTTCGCCAGCTCGCCGGAGGTGTGGATGTCGCCATCGGCCAGCACGTGCACGTACCGGCCGCCGGTCTCGTCGAGGTATTCGCGCCGCGCGGCGGCGGCGTCGGCGATCGCGGTGGCCATCGGCACGCTGATGCCCAGCACCTCGTCGCTGGTGGTCACTCCCCTGGTCGCGCCGTAGCCGACGATGACGCCGGCGGCGCCGGTGCGCATCAAGTGCAGCGCGGTGCGGTGGTCCTGCACGCCGCCGGCGACCACCGGCACGTCGAGCTCGGAGATGAAGGTCTTGAGGTTCAGGGGTTCACCGTCGCTGGCGACACGCTCGGCCGAGACGATGGTGCCCTGGATCACCAGCAGGTCGATGCCGGCCTGCACCAGCACCGGCGTCAGCGCCTGGGCGTTTTGCGGGCTGACCCGCACCGCGGTGGTGACCCCGGCGTCCCGGATCCGGGCGACGGCGGAGCCCAACAGGTCCGGGTTCAGCGGCGCCGCGTGGAACTCCTGCAGCAGCCGGATCGCCGCCGAGGGTTCGGGCTCCTTGCTGGCGGCCTCCACGAGCTGCGCGATCTTGGCCTCGACATCGGCGTGCCGCCCGATCAGCCCCTCGCCGTTGAGCACGCCCAGACCGCCGAGCTTGCCGAGCTCGATCGCGAACTCCGGCGAGACCAGCGCATCGGTCGGATGAGCGAGGACCGGGATCTCGAACCGGTAGGCGTCCAGCTGCCAGGCGGTCGACACGTCCTGCGACGAGCGCGTGCGCCGGGAGGCGACGATGCTGATTTCGCTCAGTTCATAGCTGCGACGGGCGACGCGGCCCATCCCGATCTCGACCATCTGGGCCTCAGCGCGCGTAGTAGTTGGGGGCTTCGACCGTCATCGCGACGTCGTGCGGATGGCTCTCCCTCAAGCCCGCCGCCGTGATCCGGACGAACTGCGCCTGTTGCAGCGCCTCGATGGTCGGCGAGCCGGTGTAGCCCATCGCGGCGCGCAGGCCGCCGGTCAGCTGATGGATCACCGACGACAGCGGGCCGCGGAACGGCACCCGGCCCTCGATGCCCTCCGGCACCAACTTGTCTTCGGAGAGCGCGTCGTCGGCGAAGTAGCGGTCCTTGGAAAAGGACTTTCCGCCGCCCGAACCCCGGCCGGCCATGGCTCCCAACGACCCCATCCCGCGGTAACTCTTGAACTGCTTGCCGTTGACGAAGATCAGCTCGCCTGGCGCCTCGGCGGTACCCGCCAGCAACGAGCCCAGCATGGCCGTCGACGCTCCGGCCGCCAGCGCCTTGGCGATGTCGCCGGAGTACTGCAGCCCGCCGTCGGCGATCACCGGCACGCCTGCCGGGCCACAGGCCGCGACCGCCTCCAGAATCGCCGTGATCTGTGGTGCGCCGACGCCGGCGACCACCCGGGTGGTGCAGATCGAACCCGGACCCACGCCCACCTTGACCGCGTCGGCGCCGGCGGCGACCAGGGCCGCGGCCGCCGAGCGGGTGGCGACGTTGCCGCCGATCACCTCGACCTTCTCGCCCACCTCGGCCTTGAGCTTGCCGACCATGTCGAGCACCAGCCGGTTGTGCGCGTGCGCGGTGTCGACGATCAGCACGTCCACCCCGGCGTCGACCAGCATCATCGCCCGGACCCAGGCATCGCCGCCGACGCCGACGGCGGCGCCGACCAGCAGCCTGCCGTCGCTGTCTTTGGTGGCCAGCGGGTGCTGCTCGGTCTTGACGAAGTCCTTGACGGTGATCAGTCCGGTCAGCCTGCCGTGGCCGTCGACGATCGGCAGCTTCTCGATCTTGTGACGCCGCAACAGTCCCAGCGCCGCGTCGGCGGACACGCCCTCCTGAGCGGTGATCAGCGGGGCCTTCGTCATCACCTCGGCGACCTTTTTGGTCTGGTCGACCTCGAATCGCATGTCGCGGTTGGTGATGATGCCGACCAGCGCGCCCGACTCGTCGACCACCGGCAGACCGGAGATCCGGAACCGCGCGCACATCGCGTCGACCTGGGCCAGGGTGTTGTCCGGACGGCAGGTGACCGGGTCGGTGACCATGCCGGCTTCCGAGCGTTTGACCATCTCGACCTGGCCGGCCTGTTCGGCGACCGGCAGGTTGCGGTGCAGCACACCCATGCCGCCGGCCCGGGCCATCGCGATGGCCATCCGCGACTCGGTGACCGTGTCCATCGCCGAGCTCACCAGCGGCACTTTGAGCCTGATCTTCTTGGTGAGCTGGCTGGAAGTGTCCGCGGTGGCGGGCACGACGTCGGAGGCCGCGGGCAGCAGCAACACGTCGTCGAACGTCAGCCCGAGCATGGCGATCTTGTGCGGGTTGTCGCCGCCGGTGGGCACGGGGTCGTCGACAAGGCCGCCCACCCGCACGTAGGCACTGCCGACGAGGTCGGAGCTGTCTTCCAGGTGGGACGTGCCACGGGTCATCAGTGGGGCCCTCCATACGATGCGGCGTGAGAGACCCATCCTATCGGCTCGCCTCCCGCTGTCGTCCGCTTGCTCGGCGCGCCGCGCGCACCAAAGCGCACGGCCCAACCATCTGGCACCGCGGGTACCTGGCTGCTGGCGTTATGCCGGGCGTGCTGCGTAGGCTAGAGGCGTGCGCGACCACCTCCCACCGGGTTTGCCGCCCGATCCTTTCGCCGACGACCCCTGCGATCCGTCGGCGGCACTGGAAGCCGTCGAGCCGGGCCAGCCCCTGGATCAGCAAGAGCGGATGGCCGTCGAGGCCGACCTCGCCGATCTGGCCGTGTACGAGGCGCTGCTGGCGCACAAGGGCATCCGCGGACTGGTGGTGTGCTGCGACGAATGTCAGCAAGATCACTACCACGACTGGGACATGCTGCGGGCCAACCTGTTGCAGCTGTTGATCGACGGCACCGTGCGTCCGCACGAACCCGCATATGACCCCGAGCCGGATGCCTACGTCACGTGGGATTACTGCCGGGGCTACGCCGACGCCTCGCTCAATGAGGCGACGTCAGACGCCGACGGTTTCCACCGCCGGCACTGACAACTCACTGATTCGGAGTCAACGGCGCCACCGGGGGTGGCGTCTGTCCGTGATGGTGATGCTTGCCCACTGACGGACTCGTCGACACGCTCGGCGCGACGGCCGGCGGGCTGATTGACCCGGGCGTTCCCTCGTTCGTCGGTGCGACCGACGCGGCGGGCGGGGCGGCCGGAATCACGGTCGCGGGCCCGGGCGGCGCGGCCGGGGGCGATGCCACCGGGACCGTCGCGTTCGGGTCGCGCGCCTCGACTCTGGCGTTCAACAGCTTCAGCTGGTTGGTCAGCTCCTGTTTGCTGGCCGGGTCGTCGATCGACTGCACCAGGCTGCTCACCTCGGTCAGCTGATTCTTGGCCTGGTCCCACTGTCCCTGGTCGATCGATTCCTGCACCTTCGCCAGATCGGCCTTGGCGGCCAGCATTTCCTGCTTTTCGTGGACCTGGGGTTGGTCGAAGAACATGGCGTGCAACCCGTACAGGGTGCCGCCGGGCCGGGCCTCGACCACCATGGCGCCGAAGCCACTGAGCACCATGAGCGCCGCGGCAACCGAGCCGACGACGGCCAGGCCACGATGGCCGCGCCGGCGTTCGGCCAAACCGGCACGCAACGCGTCGACGGCCTCTTCGGGCGTCACCAGAGCGCTGGCCGGCGGCCACCTCAGGTTGTCGCGCCAATCCTCCAGCAGGGTGGTGAGAACGTCGGCGTCGGGGTCCTCGACGTCGACGTGCTGACGCTGGGCCAGCGCATCGAGCAGCAGATCGGTGCGGGCGAATTCATCCAGGGAGTCAGGCACAGTCACCTGCCGCAATCAACTCGGACTTCAGCCGCGACAGCGCGCGGTGCTGGGCAACTCGGACCGCCCCGGTGGTACTGCCGACGGCGGCCGCGGTCTCCTCGGCGGACAGGCCGACGACCACACGCAGGATCAGGATCTCGCGTTGCTTGGCGGGCAGGATCTCGAGCAATTCGCTCATCCGGCTCACCGAATCCGCTTCGATCGCAAGCTGTTCCGGACCGGCATCGTTCGACCACCGCTCGGGGATCGACTCGGTCGGATAGGCAAGATCGCGTCCGGCCGCGCGATGGGCGTCGGCGACCTTGTGGGCCGCGATGCCATACAGGAAGGCCAGGAATGGACGTCCGCGATCGCGGTAACGCGGCAGTGCCGTAATAGTCGCCAAGCACACCTCCTGTGCCACGTCATCCGCTGACAGGCCACCCCGATCGACTGTGCCGACACGCGCTCGGCAATATCGCACGACGATCGGACGGATGGTCTCCAGCACCTCCCTCAAAGCGTTGTGATCTCCGGTCACGGCCTTGGCGACCACAGCGTCGAGACGTTCCCCTGCTGGAATTGTCATCGACGGTGATATCTCCAACGTTACGAAGCGGACACAACGCGGGCCAACCGGGCTAACTAACAAACTGACGATAACGGGCGCAGGGCCGTTTCAGGCGGAACGCCACGTTCCACCGGCGCGCCGCACCTGGCCTGCGCAGACATCTCGGATTTCGTGCAGCTGATGTGTCGCAAACGTGACACTTCCGATATCGATCAGCAAGCAAGCCAGCGCCCAACGAAGCGGCACCAGCCCTAGTCGGCCCGTCGTCACCAGCGCGGCGTCGGCGATCGCGCGGGCACGGTCGAGATCGCCCGCGCAGCACAGCGCGGCGGCCAGCACCACCTCGCTTTTGACTCGGTGCCGAGGCGATACGACGGCCATGGCCGCCGCCAGCTCCACCCCCTCGCCGGCGTGGCGGACGGCGACGTCACCTTCACCGCGGGCCATCGCCAGCTCGGCGGCCACCCACCGCCGGCGCACCGGCAGCCGATCGGGCACCGCGGCTTCGAAATTCGGCGATGCGAGCAGCGGCTCGGTGCGCGCCAGCAGCGTCGCCGCGGCCGCGAACCGTCCGACACCCAACGCGTCGGCCGCCAGCCCGATGAGGGCGTCGGCGCAAGCCTCGGGATCGCCGGCGGCCAGCGCCAGCGCGCGCCCATCCCACCCCCGCGCCACAGGAGTGCCACCCGAGTTGGCGCAGAAACGATCCCTGCGTGCTCATGCCCAGCGACACCAGCCGCCCGTCAGGCGCGGTGCGCCGCAGCACCGCGAGGTCGCGGAAGGCGGCGCCGTAGCGTCCCTGTCCCCCGGCCGCGACGGCGCGCAGCCACAGTTGGTCCGGCGTCGTCGCCGAGGGCAGCGGCCAGGCACCGGGCCGATCTCCGAAGGCTGCGTCGGCCAGCTGCCGCCCAATCAAGGAAGTGTGACGAGTTTCAATCACAATGATGTAGTAAACAGTTTGTGGTCTTCATGTTACCGAATCGTTAATCACTATAGCCCATGGATAATTCCCGTTATCCCTCGTCCGCGCGCTGAGCTGGGAAATCTCGATTCGGTCAACCGCCTGGTAGCACGGCATGGGTTTCGCAATTTCAAAAGAGATGAACGCAACGTTAATTCTGCTCCAACGGGCACATACTTTGCCGGGCTAAGTGGCTATTGACGGAAATTCACCACCGCCCCTAACGTCTACGCATGACGGGTAGTCATCGGTGACCCCACTCCACTTAATTTAAGTTGCACTCACTCGGTTTCACGAACTTGACCTCGTGCGGGCGGTGCAGAGAGGGAACGACCAATGCCACAGCCGGAGCAGCTACCTGGACCCAACGCCGACATCTGGAATTGGCAACTGCAGGGCTTGTGCCGCGGCGTTGACTCATCGATGTTCTTCCACCCCGACGGTGAGCGTGGGCGGGCCCGCATGCAGCGCGAGCAGCGCGCGAAGGAGATGTGCCGCCAGTGCCCCGTGATCCAGGAGTGCCGTTCGCACGCCCTCGAAGTCGGTGAGCCCTACGGGGTTTGGGGCGGGTTGTCGGAGTCCGAGCGCGACCTGCTGCTCAAGGGCGACATCGGCCGCGGGCGCACCATCCGCCGTTCGGCCTAGTCCCTTCTTCGCCCCGCGGTCGATCGACCCTTTGAACGATCCGCGGTGCCGATCCGTGTCCTAGTCATGGACCCGGCCGGTTTGGTCGCGTCCTAGTCGACGCGGCGCGCGAGCCCGTTGCGTCACGCCGGCTCTCGCATCCACGGGAGGGGCGCCATGGCGAATCGCTGGCAGCATTTCGTTGGCCGGATCCGAACTACCGGGCCCACGGTGCAGACCGCCCTTGGACAGCAAGCGTGGCTGGATCGCCCCGGCTACCGGCTCGAGCACTCGCTGACCTTCTTGTTCGCGGCCTTGGGCCACAACCGCGATCGCGTCAGTAACGCACTGCACGGCACCTGGCTCGGCCATCCGCTGCACCCCGCGGTGGCGTCGGTGCCGACCGGTGCGGTGGCGACAACGCTGGCCATGGATGCGGCCAGCGTGCTGCCCGGGAGCGCCACTGGATTGCGTGACGCGTCGAGGTTCGCTTTGGGCGTCGCGCTCGCGGGAAGCGTCGGCGCCGCCGCGACCGGCGTAACGGACTGGCAGCACACCCACGAGGAGTCGCGTCGGATCGGCCTTGTCCACGGCGCGCTCAACGCGATCGCCACCGGGCTGTATGCGGCGTCGTGGTGGGACCGCCGCCGCGGCCGCCACCGGCGTGCGATGGCGAGCTGCGCGCTGGGTTATGGCCTCACCCTGGGCAGCGGCTATCTGGGCGGGGCTTTGGTGTTCGGATCGGGCACCGGCGTGGACCGGTCCGGCGCCCGGTTGAGCGGCAACAGCTGGATGCCCGTGCTGGCGGCAACGGCGCTGGACGGTCAACCGCAGCGGGTCGCGGTCGACGGCGTCGGCGTGGTTCTGTATCGCGACGACGGCCAGGTCATCGCGGTCGGTGAGCACTGCCCGCACCTCGGCGCACCGATGAGTGACGGGTGGATCGACCGCGGCCGAATCGTATGCCCCTGGCACGGTTCCAGGTTTTCCTGCGGGTCGGGCGACGTGCTGCGCGGACCGGCGACGGCGGCGCTGCCGCATTACCCGGTGCGGATTCGCGACGGGCTCATCGAAGTGCACGGAGTGACGAAATGAACGCCTACGAGGTGCTTTTCGAGCACCACAAAGTCCTACGCGGTCTCTGCGCGAAGATCACCGACATGCCGGTGGACAGCGACGCGCGGCAGGACGCGCTCGATGAACTGCTGATTGAGCTCGACATCCACATGCGCATCGAGGACGACTTGTTCTATCCGGCGGTCTCCGCGGCCAGCACGTTGGTCGCCATCGCCCATGCGGAGCACCGGCAGGTGTGGGATCAGCTGGCGGTGCTGCTACGCACGTCGCCCGCAGCGCCGGAATACGCCGACGAGTGGCATTCGTTCGTCACGGTCCTGGACGCCCACGCGAGCGAGGAGGAACGCGACTTATGCCCGGCCCCAATAGATTTGAGCGAGGATATGCTTGACGCGCTGGGCAACCGAATGGTCGAACGCATCACCCGGTTGCGTCGATCCCCCATCAACAAGTTTCGGGTCCGAAGTCGCAAAGCCCTCCTCAGCTCGCTGAGCAGATAGCCGCGGGCGGAGCCGTCATTTGAGCAGTACTGTCTAGACGGGTGTTCACCGAACGTGGACATGTAGCTGGAGGGGAACGCAGATGCCCGTGTCAGATCGCGCTGTTGACAACGTTTTCGAGGCCGTGAACACGACGGCGACGCACCTCGGGCGCATCGTGGGCCTGGTCGCCGGCGCGGCGGCGCGGGCCGCGCAAGAGGTGGTGGACCTGGTCTGGGACTACCGCGACCTGGCCAACGAGGTGCGCAAGCCTGCCCGATAGGCCGTTTCGGCGCGGGCCAATATGGGTAGGCACCGCAAATGAACAAGGCCGCATGCTTTGCGGTCGCGGCGCTCACCGCGACCATCGCACCGCTCGCCGCATGCTCAAACCAGCAGCAAGGCAGCCAGTCCACCACCTCATCGACCAGCTCGGCACCCGGGGCGGAGAGACTGACCACCCAGCTGAAGAGCGCCGACGGTAGTCCGGTCGCCAACGCCACCATCGAGTTCGCCAACGGCTACGCGACGGTGACCGTGGAAGCCGGCCCCAACCAGGTGCTGAGTCCCGGTTTCCATGGTCTGCAAATCCACGCGGTGGGCAAATGCGAGGCCAACTCGGCTGCGCCGAACGGGGGATCGAGCGGCGACTTCGACTCCGCCGGAAGCGTCTACCAGGCGGCCGATCATACGGGTTACCCCGCCAGCGGTGACCTGACCGCCTTGCAGGTGCGCTCCGACGGCTCGGCGAAACTGGTCACCACCAGTAATTCCTTCACCTCCGCCGATCTGAGAAACAGCTCGGGTACCGCGCTGATCATTCACCAGACCGCCGACAACCTGGGCACCACCGCCCCCACGGGTGACTCCGGCAAGCGGCTGGCCTGCGGTGTGATCGCGGCGTCGTCCGCGACGACGACCTCGTCGACCACCAGCGTCACGACGAGCACCACCACCACCCTCGTGCCGCCGGCGACTACCAGCACGAGCACCAGCACCGTGACGGTCACCAGCACCCCGACCACGACGTCCGCCCCGACCACGACCGTGACGACTCCGACGTATCCGCCCGGGCGCTGACGCTCAAGCCACCATGAAAGGAAACACCCCCGATCCGCAAAGGAACGGGGGTGTTTCGCACCGCTCATGAAAGCATCACTGGGCCGCCGTGCCGGCCGGACTCACCGCCACGCGCTAGTCATCGCGTAGGACTGCGGTGACCTGAATCTCCACGCGCATCTTCGGACCCGCCAAAGCGGTGACGCCGATGCATGTCCACAAGGGTGCGCGATCGCCCATGCGCCGACGGAACTGTTCGACCATGGTGTCCAGATGCTCGCGGCTCGATCTGGCCATCCGCCTCGGGCAGGTGGTACGAGTGCACGTGCACCACGTCACGCCACGCGGCTCCAGCTGTCGACAGCGTCCGCTCGACGTTGTCGAAGGCCTGAACGATTTCGTCGCGCACCGACTCGGGATAGCGCCAGTTCTCGTCCCAACCTCCTTGACCGGCGGTCTCTACCCGGTCCCCGTACTGAACGGCCTGCGAATAGTGGAACTCTCGGAGCTGATGGTCGCCATAGCCGGGAGTGACGGAAAATATCGGCCTACCCATGTGTGCCATCTTCGCCGCCGACCGCGTCACGGGCACGGTTTTGGCCGCACATCCACGTTGCCCCGCGTGCGCGAGAGCTCGCGCGATTCATGCGAAGCGTCCTGCCGGACACGCTCGAGACGGAAACCTGCACCCGACTGATTTGAACTTCAGGGCATGAATCGCCTGCAGCGGGCCGAATCCCACGATCTTCGGAACGCGAATCGCGGACAGATCACCGGTCAAATTGCGCGCGACCACGTTGTCCTGCACGAGCACCTGAAAAGCCTGGATGATCCGCGTGGGCGGCTCGCGGCGCCGCTGCACCTTTGCGAGATCGTTGTCGGTCACCCGGCCTCGGCGCAGCGGGGCGCACAAGATGTTAGCCGCGGCCACCGCATCGGCGACAGCCAAGTTGATGCCGACGCCGCCCACCGGCGACATGGCATGCGCGGCATCGCCGATGCACAGCATCCCGGTGCGCCACCACGTCTCGAGCCGGTCCACCCGCACGTCGAGCTCGCTGGTGTCATCCCAGGAGCTCAAGTCGTTGACATGCTCACGCAGCCGCGGCTGCGCGGTGACGCATCCGCTGCTTGAACGCCTCCAGGGATCCGCCTCGGGGATTCGAGCCCTTCGGCATCAGATAGGCGACCTGCCAATACTCGCCCCGGTAGATCATGACCATCATCAGGCCTTTACGGGCAACGCCGAACAGTTCCTGCAGGGTCGCCGGGGCGCCACTTCAGCCGGAACCACAGCACGTCCATCGGGGAGTGCGCCGCAGCGGTCTGTAGCCCGGCGGCAGCGCGCACCGCGGACTTGCGCCCGTCCGCGGCGATGACCAGCTCGGCGCGCACCTCCAGATCCGGCGTGCGCACCCCGGTCACCCGATCGCCGTCGAATACCAGGCCGGTGGCCTCCGCATTGCGGACCAGGGTGAATTCCGGGTAGGCAGAGGCCTTTTCGGCGATGAAGTCGAGGAAGTCCCACTGCGGCATCATGGCGATATAGGGCTGTCTGAAGCCGAGCCGCTTGAGCACTGTGAAGTTGCCGAAGGTGCGGATCGAGCCATCGGTGTCGAAGGCCACGCGGTCGATCTTGGATCGCGCGGTAGCCGCAGGAACTCGTCGATGAAATCCCAGTTCATCCATGATTCGCAGCGTGGTGGGGTGCACCGGTGTCAGCCCCGGAAGTCGCGCAGGAAGTCGTTGTGCTTCTCCAGGACGACGACCCGGATTCCGGCACGCGCCAGCAGCAGGGCGTGCACCATGCCGGCGGGACCGCCGCCGCGCAACGCATCACCTGGGTCTCCATCATCTGCGTCATGGTTCTGATATGCTCGCGTCGTGCCGCGTGCCGATATTGACACCCATTGCCAAATGCGATCCATCGCGCGAGATTAGACGTGCAAAGCTCCTGAGCTCGCGAAAACGCCCCGACGCCCGCCGAGATTGGGTAGTCGATTACCCAATCGAATGCCGAGCTTCCGGCGGATACTCGGCTCACACCCGGAAAGGAGATCGTCATGTCCAACCAATTCGACGGCAAGGTCGCGTTCATCACCGGCGCCGCGCGTGGACAAGGACGGTCGCATGCGATTCGGTTCGCCGAGGAGGGCGCGGACATCATCGCCTTCGACCTCTGCGGTCAGATCGACAGTGTGGCCTACCCGATGACGACCCGTGAGGATCTCGACGAGACGGTCAACCTGGTCGAGAAGACCGGTCGCCGGATCGTCGCGGCGCAAGGAGACGTCCGCGACTTCCAGAGCCTGAGGACCGCCGTCGCAAACGGCCTGGCGGAATTCGGCAGACTCGACTTCGTACTCGCCAACGCCGGGATCTTGCCGGCGGTCGGCGAACAGCGTTATGACATCGCTGCCTACGTCGATTCGGTGAATGTGTTGCTCAATGGCGTGTACTACACGATCGAGGCCGCCCTGCCCGCGATGCTCGACCACGGCGAGGGCGGGGCCATTGTGATCACGAGCTCGACTGCTGGGTTGAACAGCCTTTGCCCGACCTTCAGCGGTCGGAGCCACGGTTTGGCCGGCTACCAGGCCGCGAAGCATGGCGTGGTCGGCCTGATGAGGTACTACGCAACCTCATTGGCGGAGAAGAACATTCGGGTCAACACGGTGCACCCGACCGGGTCGCGACACCGATGATCGTGAACGAGCCATTTGCCCAATTGATGGCCGAGCACCCCGAAGGCGCGTCCGCGCTGCAGGCGCCGCTGCCCGTGGAGCTCATCGAAGCCGCGGATGTGAGCGAGGCGATGGTTTACCTCTGCGGGCGCTCGGGCCGCTATGTCACCGGAATCACCTTGCCCGTTGACGGCGGAATCTCGGTAAAGTAGCGGTGATGGCCGAGAAAACGCGCGAGCGTTGACGCCTTCAGACCAGGTATCGAACCGCAGGATCGAGTCCGAAGACCTTGACAGCGGAGGACTTGCCTTTCAGTTCATGCGAGCCCCTGTCGACGAGTCCGGGCGGTCGAGAAGTCAGGGCGTCGGCGGTCTGCTGGGTGAGCAGGATCGCGTCACCGGTGGTCTTGGTGAGCTGCTCGACGCGGGCCGCAACGTTGACGGTGTCACCGATCAGCGTGAACTCGAGCTTGCCTCCGCCGCCGATCGTGCCGGCGATCACCAGACCGGTGTTGATTCCGATGCCGATCCGAAGCGCGCCGCCGAAACGCTCGGCGACGAGGCGATGGATCAGAACGGCGGCGCCCACCGCGGCGTCGGCATGATCGGTGAGATCGTTGGGGGCACCGAACACGGCCAGCGCGCCGTCGCCGAGGAACTTGTTGACGTGACCCCGGCGTCGACCACGGCGGGCACGACGATCTCGAACAAGGCATTGAGCCGGGCGACGGTGTCCTCGGCGGTGTTGGCCTCGGCGAACGGAGTGAAATCGCGGATGTCGACGAACATCACCGTCACCTCGCGGCGCTCACCGGTGAACACGTCGTCGCCCTGCTCAGCAACCGCGCCGCCAACGCCGGATCGACGTAGGTGCCGAACGCGCCCTGAAGCCGTTGCCGCTCAGCCAAACCCGCCTGCATGCGATTGAACGACGCGGCCAGCGCGCCGAGGTCGTCGTCCTGAACCACCGGCAGGCGTTGGCTGAAATCACCGGCCGCAACACGTTCGGTTCCTGCGGCGAGATCGCGAATGGGTTGCACCAGTGGCGAGTACGCGGCCCAGAGCGACGGCCCGATGAGGAGCACTAGTAGCACCACCGATCACTATGGCCAGCGCAGGGCCGTGCCTGGCCACGTCTAACACGGCTCCCAGAATCGCGCCTGCGACGGCAAACGCGAATCCCACCGCGAGCATGGCCACGTTGGTCCACGTGGCGAACGCCGGGCGAGAGCGGGGCAGCGAATCGCCGATCTCCGTATCCCTGGCGATCGCAGCCCTGGCGGGCCGCAACGTTGATTCGACATAGCTGTGCACAGTGATCAGCTGGCCGGCAGTTCCGGCAATGGCGCCCAGAATCGCGTACTGGAGGAGCCGCGACCCGCTCGCTCCGGCAACCATCCCGACACCGACGAATAGCGCCGCGATCCAAACAACGGTGACGACCACCCCCCTTGCAATCATTTTCCGGCCAAAGCTGTAGGTGGCGCGCAGTGCGCTCTCTCGATCAACGTCCTGGCCAGCGGCCCACCGCTCAATGAGGCGGGGATCACTTCCGCCGGGAACTACCAGCACATACACGTACGCGAGTACGGCGACCGCGGTCACCGCGGCCGCTTCGGTGTAGTGATCAGACCTCTCGAAAGCGACGATGCCGAACGACCAGGCGAGATAAACGGGCAAAGCCAGTGGGAACGTGAGCAACCAGCATGCCCACGAATACCTGGATTTGTACCGATCCCAAGCCCACTGCCAGATGTGGTCCATGCCCATAGCGAAACACCCCCGGCGATGAACCGGGGGTGTTTCTTCGGCACTACCTAGTGGTGGTGATGACCGTGGCCGTGATCGTCCGCTTCCTTGGCCGGCTTGTCGACGATCGCCGTCTCGGTGGTGAGGACCATCCGGGCCACCGACGCCGCGTTGAGCACGGCCGAGCGGGTGACCTTGACGGGGTCGATGACGCCGTCGGCGATCAGATCACCGTAGGTCAGCTTGTCCGCGTTCAGCCCGTGCCCGTTGGGCAGCTCGGTCACCTTGTGCACCGCGACCGCTCCGTCGAGGCCGGCGTTGGTGGCGATCCAGTACAGCGGCGCCGCCAGTGCCTCGGAGAAGACGTCGACGCCCAGTGCCTGGTCGCCGGTCAGCGAGCTGCGCAGCGTTTCCAGCGCCTTGCGGGTCTGCAGCAGCGCCGAGCCGCCGCCCGCGACGATGCCCTCCTCGACCGCGGCCTTGGCCGCCGCGACGGCATCCTCGACGCTTTCCTTGCGTTCCTTGAGTGCGGTCTCGGTGGCGGCACCCACCTGAATCACTGCCACGCCGCCGGCCAGCTTGGCCAGCCGCTCCTGCAGCTTCTCGCGGTCCCAGTCGGAGTCGCTCGCCTCGATCTCGGCGCGCAGCTGCTTGATGCGGTTGGCCACCGCATCTTTGGGTCCACCGCCGTCGACGATGACGGTGTCGTCCTTGCTCACCACCACGCGGCGAGCCGAGCCCAGCACATCCGTGCCGACCTCGCGCAGCAGCAGGCCCGCGTCGGGGTTGATCACCTGGCCGCCGGTCACGACCGCCAGATCCTCGAGGAAAGCCTTGCGGCGGTCGCCGAAGAACGGCGCCTTGACCGCGACGGCCTTGAGCGTCTTGCGGATGGAGTTGACGACCAGGGTCGCCAGCGCCTCGCCCTCGATGTCCTCGGCGATGATCAGCAGCGGTTTGCCCGATTCGGCAACCTTCTCCAGCATGGGCAGCAGGTCGGGCAGCGAGCTGATCTTGTCCTGGTGCAACAGGATCGTCGGGTCGTCCAGTACGGCCTGCTGGGAGTCGAAGTCGGTGACGAAATACGCCGACAGGAAGCCCTTGTCGAAACCGACACCCTCGGTGAACTCGAGTTCGGTGCTCAGCGTCGAGGATTCTTCGACGCTCACCACGCCGTCGGTGCCGACCTTGGTCATCGCCTCGCCGACCAGCTCACCCAACAGCTGATCGCGCGACGACACCGTCGCCACCTGCGCGATCGCGTCCTTACCCGAAACCGGGGTGGCCGACGCCAGCAGCGCTTCGGACACCGCGTCGGCGGCCTTGCTGATGCCCGCCCCGAGTTCGATGGGGTTGGCGCCCGCCGCGACCAGTCGCAAGCCGCCCTTGACCAGCGCCTGCGCGAGCACGGTCGCCGTCGTGGTGCCGTCGCCGGCGACGTCGTTGGTCTTGGTCGCCACCGACTTCACCAGCTGGGCGCCCAGGTTCTCGAACGGGTCTTCCAGGTCGATCTCACGCGCGACGGTCACACCGTCATTGGTGACCGTCGGGCCGCCGAATGCCTTGGCCAGCACCACATGCCGGCCGCGCGGCCCGAGCGTCACCCGCACCGCGTCGGCGAGCGTGTTCACGCCCGCCTCGATGGCGCGACGCGCTGTCTCGTCGTACTCAATGATTTTGCTCATCAGGCTCCTTCACCCAAACGCATGCCGCCCCGGAAATCACCCGCGCATGACGCGGGGATCGCCGGGGCGGACACGGTTATTACTTGGAGACGACAGCCAGCACGTCGCGTGCCGACAGGATCAGGTACTCCTCGCCGCCGTACTTGATCTCGGTGCCGCCGTACTTGCTGTAGATGACGGTGTCGCCTTCCGAGACGTCCAGCGGGATGCGCTTCGCGCCGTCTTCGTCCCACCGGCCGGGGCCGACTGCGACGACGGTGCCTTCCTGCGGCTTCTCCTTGGCGGTGTCAGGAATGACCAGACCAGACGCGGTCGTGGTCTCGGCCTCGTTGGCCTGCACGAGAATCTTGTCCTCGAGTGGCTTGATATTCACCTTCGCCACGATTGGAGCCCTCCACTGTTTGGGTCGGGTCCGGGACGTGCCCGGACCGGAGTTGACGGCCGGCACGGGTAAACCCCGCACCTTCCGAGTTATCAGGTGTTCGGCATCCGTCCGTGCCCGAGCGCCGTCGTCGCGGGTGCCGACACAGGGCTTGGCCGATTGCCACCTAGCACTCTATACATGCGAGTGCTAGCACTCAAGGGGCCCCCGCTGCTTCTCCGGTGTTGGTGCGTCCGCGCTCAGCGAACATCAGCTCACCTGCCCTTTTACCACCGGCAGCCCCGGATCGCTGGGCACGTCCAACGGAGAGGGCCGCGCCCCGGCGGCCACCAGATGCGCGGCGAAGGACGCGATCATCGCCCCGTTGTCGGTGCACAGCCGGGGCCTGGGGATCCGCAGCGTCAGCCCGGCGGCCGCGCAGCGCTGCTCCGCCAGCTCGCGTAACCGCGAATTGGCGGCCACTCCGCCCGCGATCAGCAGGGTCCCCACGCCGAGCCCGGTGGCCGCGCGCACGGCCTTGTTGGTCAGCACATCGGCGACGGCTTCCTGGAAGCCGGCCGCGACGTCCGCGTTCACCGCGTCCGGGTGGCTTTCCAGATATCGCGCGACGGCCGTCTTGAGACCAGAGAAGCTGAACGCGAACGGATCGTCACGCGGCCCGGTCATGCCACGCGGAAAGGCGATCGCATCGCGATCACCGGTGCGGGCCAGCTCGTCGAGCACCCTGCCGCCCGGGTAGCCCAACCCCAGCAGCCGCGCCACCTTGTCGTAGGCCTCACCGGCGGCGTCGTCGACCGTGCTGCCCAGCTCGACGATCGGCTCGCCGAGGGAACGCACCCGCAACAGGTGGGTGTGACCGCCGGAGACCAGCAGCGCCACGCACTCGGGCAGCGGGCCGTGCTCGTAGACGTCGGCGGCCAAATGCCCGCCCAGGTGGTTCACCGCATAGAAGGGCACTCCCCAGGCGGCCGAATACGCCTTGGCCGCAGCGACTCCCACCAGCAGGGCACCGGCCAGCCCGGGGCCGATGGTCGCCGCGACGATGTCGGGCTTGTCCAGGCCGGCGGTCGACAGCGCGCGGCGCATGGCGGGGCCCAGCGCCTCCAGGTGTGCGCGGGAGGCGATCTCGGGCACCACGCCACCGAACCGCACGTGTTCGTCGACGCTGGACGCCACCTCGTCGGCCAGCAGCGTCACCGTGCCGTCGGCGTCCAGTCGTGCGATGCCGATTCCGGTTTCGTCGCAAGAGGTTTCGATGGCCAGGATGCTCGTGGTCACCGGGCCTCCCTGCGCATCGTGTACGCGTCGGCGCCGCTGACGCGGTAATAGCGGCGGCGCAGACCGATCTGCTCGAACCCGACGCTGGTGTACAGCCCGATGGCCGCCTCGTTGTCGGTGCGCACTTCCAGGTACACGGCGCCGCCGTCGGCGAAGGTCAGCAGCTCGTCGAGCAGCCGGCGGCCGATCCCCCGGCCCTGGTATGCGGGATCCACGCCGATGGTGTGCACCTCGTACTCGTAGGGCGGGGTGCGGCCCAGCCGCGAGATCCCGGCGTAGCCGACCAGCGTCTCGCCGATCCGCGCACCCACGTAATGGTTGTGCGCGCTGGCCAATTCGCGGTGGAACGCCGCCGCGGGCCAGGGATCGTCGCCGTCGAAGAGTTGCGCCTCCAGCTCGGCGCAGCGCTGTGCGTCCTTCCGGGTCAGGCCGCCGACGGTCACGGCCTCGCTGTGGGCGGTCATCGGCGCGCCGCCAACGGTTTGGCGTCGGGCCGACGCAGATAGAGGGCGACCAGCGGCTCGGGTTCGGCCGACCAATCGGCCACCGCCGCAACCAATCCGGCCGGCGTCGGGCGGCCGGGCTCGCGCACCGGCAGGCCGAACAGGCCGGCGTGTTCGGGCGAGCCGGCGACGGCCGCGGCGGCACCGCGGTCGACGTCGGCCGGGGCGTTGACCGCGGGGCCGTGGGTGCGCACGCCGTCGCGGTAGCGGGCCCAGTACACCTCGCGGCGGCGGGCGTCGGTGACCACCAACGTGTCCCCGGTGGTTCGCACCGCCGATGGCGTCCAGGCTGCACACGCCGTGCACCGGGATGCCCAGCGCATGCCCGAAGGCGGCGGCGGTGGCCATCCCGGCCCGCAGGCCGGTGAACGGGCCCGGACCGCAGCCCACCACCACGGCATCCAGATCCGCCATGGTCAGCTCCGAATCCGCCAGGGCGGCAAGCACATTCGGGGTGAGGCGTTCGGCGTGGGCCCGGGCGTCGACGGTGACCCGCTCGGCCAGTACGCACAGGTCGTCACGCCGCACGATGCCGGCCGTCACGGCCGGGGTGGAGGTGTCGAGGGCGAGGACGATTGTCATGAATGGTCCTCGCTCGGCCCACCGCCACGTCGCGATCCTGACGTCGGAATGGGTGACGCGCTCCAGCCGGATGTCCAGATGACGCTCGGCGAGCCGCTCGACCAGGCCCTCGCCCCATTCCACCACCACGACAGCGTCGTCGAGATCGCTGTCCAAGTCCAGTGAATCGAGTTCGCCGAGCAGATCGGCGCCCTGATTGTCGGTGTGGTCGAGCAGCCGGTACATGTCAACGTGAATCATGGCCGGGGCGCCCGGGCGCCGGGCCGGATGCACCCGCGCCAACACGTACGACGGTGAGGTGATCGGCCCGTCGACTTCCATGGCCGCGCCAATGCCCTTGGCCAACACGGTCTTTCCCGCGCCGAGCGGGCCGGAGAGCACCACGACGTCGCCCGCCCGGAGTTGCCGCGCCAGCCGCGACCCCAGCGCCATGGTGTCTTCGACGCGCTCGCATGTCGCGGTGCCGCCTTCTCGGTCAGCCACGGCGCCGCAACTTTTCCCGCATTCGCCGCATCCGCAGGGCCGCTCTGGAAGGGGTGGCCCGCCTGACCAGGCGGACCAGTCCGCCGTTGATGGCGTCGGGCTTGTCCAGCAGCGCCAGGTGGCTGGCGCCGGTGACGATGACCAGTTCGGACTGCGGCAGGCTGGCGGCCATCTTTCGCGAATACTCGTCGGGGGTGAGCAGGTCGTGGTCGCCGCACGCGATCAGGGTGGGGACCCGCAGCAGCGTCCACAGGCCGGCGGTTTCGTCATGCTTTTCCAACGCGTCCAGGAAGCCGACCATGGTGGGTATCGGGGTGCTGTTCATCATGCGCTGGGAGAACGCGTCCAGGCTCCGGCTGACCTGCAGATCGCTGTAGGAGGCGGCCCGCAGCACGGGGCCGATCAACGACCGGGACACGTTGCGGCCGCGGTGCATCAGCTTCGGCGCGGACCGTGCGGCGACCCGGACCGCTTCCAGCGCAGGGTTTTTCAGTATTTCGCCCAGAGGCGACCTCGAAACGCCCTCTGCCGCCGAGGAAATTATCGCGGCGCCGACGATCCGGCGCCCGTACTGCTCGGGGAACTGGCGGGCGTGGGACAACACCGTCATGCCGCCCATCGAGTGGCCCACCAGCACGATCATTCCGCGTGGCGCCACGACGTCCAGCACGGTTTGCAGGTCCCTGCCGAGTTGGGTCAGCGTGTAGGTCTCGGGGTCGGCCTCGCCGGATCTCCCGTGGCCGCGCTGGTCGTAGAAGACCATTCGCACGTCGGGTCCCAACTGTTCGGGCAACCGCGTGCGCTGAAAATGAAAGGCACCCATCTGCAAGCAGAAACCGTGGATGAACACCAGGGTCAGCGGTGCATCGGCCGGACCGGTATCGCGCACCGCCAGGGGAATCCCGTCGAGCGTGGACACCACCAGGCCGGCATCATCCTCGAGCCTGTTGAAATCCTCACCCGCATAAGGGTCTTCGACCGTGGAGCGCTGGGTCATCGACCGGCGGGCCGACGCACCGACGATGGTCGCGACCGCTGTCACTCCCGCACCTCCCGCAAGCCAGGCCCTGGCCTTGCGGCGCCTGCGGGCTTCCTCACGACTCAACGGTTTGCGCCCCGCGGTAGGTCCTGGTGATCCGCCCGCGGGGGCTGGTCACGACTTCGTAGTGGATGGTGCCGAGCAGGTCGGCCCAGTCCTGCGCGGTGGGTTCGCCGCCGGCGCCCGGCCCGAACAGGATCGCCTCGTCCCCCTCGGCCACGTCGGTGCGCCCCGGGCCGAGGTCGACGACGAACTGGTCCATGCAGATCCGCCCGACGCCCGGGCGCCGGCTGCCGTTGATCAACACCTCGAGCCGCCCACCCAGCGACCGGAAGACACCGTCGGCGTAGCCGACCGGCAGCAGCGCGAGGTTGGTGTCGCGCTGCGCGGTCCAGGTGTGGCCGTAAGACACGCTCTCCCCCGCGCAAATCGGTTTCACCAGGGCCACAGTGCATTTCACCGTCATCGCGGGCACCAGCCCCATGTCGCCCCGCTCGGGCACCGGGCTCAACCCGTAAACCGCGATGCCAGGGCGCACCATGTCGAAGGCCAGGTCGGGACGCGACATCGTGGCCGACGAATTCGACAGGTGCGCCACATCGAATCGCACACCCTGGTCGCGCGCCTGCGACAGCATGTCGCTGAACCGTTGGGCCTGAAGATTATTCACGGGATTGGCGGGCTGGTCGGCGTACACCATGTGCGACATCAGGCCCCGCAGCACGACGGCCTCCTCGGCGGCGGCCCGGCGCAGCGCGGTCAGCATCGAGAGGTATTGCGCCGGCGGTACTCCATTGCGGTTCAGCCCGGTGTCAACCTTGACGGTGACTGCCGCGGTGCGTCCGGTGCGGCGCGCCGCGTCCAACAGCTCGTCGAGCTGGCGCTCGGACGACACGGCGATCTGAACGTCGGCCAGCAGCGCGGGCCCGAAGTCGATGCCGGGCGGGTGCAGCCAGGCCAGCACCGGCGCGGTGATTCCGTCCGCGCGCAGTGCCAGGGCCTCGGCGACGGTGGCGACACCCAATTCGGCGGCCCCGGCGGCCAGCGCGGCGCGCGCCGTCTGGGTGGCTCCGTGACCGTAGCCGTCGGCCTTGACCACGGCCATCACCTGCGCGCCGCCGGCCTGCTCGCACAGCAGCCGCATGTTGTGCTCAATCGCGCCCAGGTCCACCAGGGCCTCGGCGAGGACGCCCGGTGTCAGCGATATCGGCGTAACGGCCAACGAAGTCGTGCTC
>CAWKJQ010000006.1:0-150220 GCA_963849935.1 uncultured Actinomycetota bacterium | reverse complement strand
CGCACGCCGCCACACTCATAGTCCACAAAGGATGGTGAAGGATTGAGTACCCGCAACGATGACGACGACGTCGAAATCATCGGCGGCGTCGACCCGCGAATGATGGCGCTCGCCGACGACGACGCCGACGAGCGTTCCCTGACCGACCTGGTCGAGCAGCCGGCAAAGGTGATGCGAATCGGAACGATGATCAAGCAACTGCTCGAGGAGGTGCGCGCCGCACCGTTGGACGAGGCCAGCCGTAATCGACTGCGCGAGATCCACGCGACCAGCATCCGGGAACTGGAGGAGGGCTTGGCACCGGAACTGCGTGAGGAGCTCGACCGCCTCACCCTGCCCTTCAACGAGGACGCCGCACCGTCCGACGGCGAATTGCGCATCGCCCAAGCGCAGTTGGTCGGCTGGCTGGAAGGGCTGTTCCACGGCATCCAGACCGCGCTCTTCGCCCAGGATATGGCCGCCCGCGCGCAGCTGGAAAAAATGCGCCAAGGCGCGCTTCCCCCGGGCATCGGTAAGCCGGGCGCGCCCGGGCACGGTCAGTACCTGTAAGCAGACGCATCACCAAACGCCCCGGTTTCTGGTCCTCACATCGAGACGCACAACGCGTGGGTGGAGTTTCCCATCTTCGACGCCAAGTCACGTTCGTTGAAGAAGGCCTTCTTGGGTAAGGCCGGCGGCACGATCGGGCGCAACAGCTCCAACGTGGTGGTGGTCGAAGCGTTGCGCGACATCACCATGTCCCTCGAGTTGGGCGACCGGGTCGGCCTGGTGGGCCACAACGGGGCCGGCAAATCGACTCTGCTGCGCCTACTTTCGGGCATCTACGAACCCACCCGGGGTTGGGCGACCGTCACCGGACGGGTCGCACCGGTCTTCGATCTGGGCGTCGGCATGGACCCCGAGATCTCCGGCTACGAGAACATCATCATTCGCGGTCTGTTCCTGGGTCAGACGCGAAAGCAGATGCTGTCCAAGGTCGACGAGATCGCCGAGTTCACCGAGCTGGGCGACTACCTGTCCATGCCGCTGCGCACCTATTCCACCGGCATGCGTGTCCGGCTGGCGATGGGCGTTGTCACCAGCATCGACCCCGAGATCTTGTTGCTCGATGAAGGCATCGGCGCGGTGGATGCCGAATTCTTGAAGAAGGCGCAGTCGCGGTTGCAGAGTCTGGTGGAGCGCTCCGGAATCCTGGCATTCGCCAGCCATTCCAACGAGTTCCTGGCCCGGTTGTGTAAGACGGCGATGTGGATCGACCATGGCGTCATCCGCATGTCCGGCGGCATCGAAGACGTGGTGCGCGCGTACGAAGGGGAGGACGCGGCCCGGACCGTCCGCGAGGTGCTGGAGGAGAACCAGCAAGGGAATCGGCTTGAGACACCCCTGGCCCAAAGAGCATCCGGGGATGAGTGAGACCGTCTTCGCCGTCGTCGTCACCCACCGACGCCCCGACGAGCTGGCCAAGTCACTCGATGTGCTGAGCACCCAAACCCGGCTGCCCGATCACCTCATCGTGGTGGACAACGATTTTTCCGGCGAAGGCCCGGGCTCCGGCCGGATCCGCGACCTGGTGGCCGGCCAGCCGGTCCCGACCACCTACCTGGCCTCCCACCGAAACCTGGGCGGCGCAGGGGGTTTCGCGCTGGGCATGCTGCACGCGCTGGCCCAGGGCGCCGATTGGGTGTGGCTGGCCGACGACGACGGCCGCCCGCAGGACTCGGCCGTGCTGGCGACCCTGCTGGCCTGCGCCGAAAAGCACGCCCTGGCCGAAGTATCACCCATGGTCTGCAACTCCGAGGACCCGGAACGGCTGGCGTTCCCGCTGCGACGCGGCTTGGTATGGCGAAGGCGCGCAAGCGAATTGCGCACCGAAGCGGGGCAGGACTTACTGCCCGGAATCGCCTCGCTGTTCAACGGCGCGCTGTTTCGGGCCACCACCCTGGACGCGGTGGGCGTCCCGGACCTGCGGCTGTTCATCCGCGGCGACGAGGTGGAGATGCACCGTCGGCTGGTTCGGTCCGGCCTACCGTTCGGGACCTGCCTGGACACGATCTACTTGCACCCCGCGAATCCGACGCTTTGGGCCGATTCTGGGTGGCCCGATGCACACCCTATCCGGACAACCCCACGAAGCGGTTTTAGACCCACCGGAACCGCGGCTACCTGCTGTCGCAGCCCGGGCTGGGCAAGCTGCTGGTGCAGGATGGGGCGGTTTGGCCGGTTCTTCCTGGTGACCCGTCGCGACCCGCGCGGTTTGCGGGAATGGATCCGGTTGCGGGGCTTGGGACGTCGCGAGCAGTTCGGCAAGCCGGGAGGATTCGCATGACGTTCATTGACGCCGCCGCACAGTCTCGGAAATTCATCCGTGCTCGAGGCGACCTAGTCGACGGCTTCCACCGCCGCGAGCTCTGGCTGCACCTGGGCTGGCAAGACATCAAACAGCGCTACCGCCGCTCGGTGCTGGGGCCCTTCTGGATCACCATCGCGACCGGAACAACCGCCGTCGCGATGGGCGGCTTGTACTCCAAGCTGTTTCATCTCGAACTATCGGTGCATCTGCCGTATGTGACGCTGGGGCTGATCATCTGGGACCTGATCAACGCCGCCATTCTGGAGGGCGCCGACGTGTTCGTCGCCAACGAGGGACTGATCAAGCAACTGCCGACGCCGTTGAGCGTGCACGTCTACCGGCTGGTGTGGCGGCAGATGATCTTGTTCGCGCACAACATCGTCATCTACGTCGTCATCGCAATGATCTTCCCCAAACCGTGGTCGTGGGCCGATCTTTCGGTGATCCCGGCGCTGGCGCTGATCGTGCTCAATTGCATCTGGGTGTCGCTGTGTTTCGGCATCCTGGCGACCCGCTACCGCGACATCGGACCGTTGCTCTTTTCGGTGGTGCAATTGCTGTTCTTCATGACGCCGATAATCTGGAACGACGACACCCTGCGACAGCAAGGCGCCGGGCGCTGGTCGAAGATCGTCGAACTCAACCCGCTGCTGCACTATCTCGACATCGTGCGCGCCCCGCTGCTGGGCTCGCATCAGGACCTGCGGCACTGGGCCGTGGTGCTGGTGTTGACGGCCGTCGGCTGGCTGCTGGCCGCTTTCGCCATGCGCCAGTACCGCGCCCGCGTGCCCTACTGGGTGTAGCAGCCGTTTGCCCTCGGGCCATCGCATCGTGAGCCCGCCCTGTGTCGGTGGTTGGCGGCGGGACGCTTCGTTATGGGCTGCGACGAGCCGCTGCCCCTCTGCGCACGAAGAGCTATGGGTAGGTCACACCAGTGGCCCCGTTGTCCCCTCGCGGAAACGAGCGGTGTCCAAAGGCCATCAATGAGTTCGACGTTGTACGTCGCCGCCGGTTGGTACGCGATAGCCGCCATGCTGGCTCAGACGAACGGCGCCACAGTGAAGGAACCCCATGACCACCAACCAGCCGCTTCTTCTCCTGCACGGCCTGATGATGTCCGCGGTGTGTGGGCCGACGACATTCGGCTCTCGCCGTTCGCCAGGACGTCACCGCGCCAGCGCACTCGGCCTTCGCGGCGGGCCAAGCTCCCGGCAAAGCCACGGTGGCGGCCCTCACCAAGGTGAATTCGCAGGGCCTCCTGGACGCCGAGACTCGATCGCATTCACATCGCCGGCAATTCGATGGGTGGGTGGATGGCCATCGAACTGGCCCGACGAGCCGTGCACATACTGCCTGCGCCTTCTCACCGGCAGACCCTGGACATACAAGCGCGAAACTCGGCACACCGACAAGGTTCGTCACGCCGGTCGTCGGGCGCATCTGGTTCGCCGGTGCTCCGTCGTTGCTCCGCTTCGCATGTTTTCGTCGACTGGCGATGCGAGAGCCGCCGATGTGACGTCTCCCCCCGGCTTGCGCCTCGATCCCTCCTCGACCTTCAAGATGCACCGCCGCCGAGACTGCTCCGACCATCCAGAGGTGAAACTCTCGATCCGCTGCCCTGCCCAATACGCCTGGCTCGCGTGGCAACGACCGCGTTCTTCCGCCCTGGCTACGGCCCCCGCCCGAGCGGCTGCGCGCCGCCGAGTACTATGCTGCTCCCCGTTCGGTCACGTACCCGTGTCAACGGTCCGCACCTATGCGCCGACATGGTCCTCGCAACCAACGGGCGCTCGAGCCGCGCATGAGCGGAAAGCCGCGGCAACGGTTGGCGTCACCGAGCCGACCAATGACAGCAGCGATGTCCGACCCGCGCCCGGTACGACCTATCAGCACCGATTGGCCAGCCGCGATGTCGCGAACGTGCGAGCACATCCCTGCGGTCCACGAACGCGGCCGGCCGCGCAACGGTCTGGACCCCGCATTACATTACCGGCCCGCCCACCCATACATTGCCACAAGAGGCCGCCGGAGCGGGCTTTTACCCGCCCTCGCCCGTCCCACGTCGCTCGTGCCCGGCGCAATGACGGTAGCGGCCTGCTCGTCGTGGTGTCACACTGGAACGCCACCTGAGCAACCGGGCGAAAGGTCCACCGACGTGAGCAAAAGAGCCCCATCAGCAGCGGACGCCGCGCGGAACAACCTCGAAGCGGAGCTGGACCGGCTACGGCAACGGCGTGAGCGCCTCGAGGCCGAGGTCAAGAACGACCGCGGCATGGTGGGCGATCACGGCGACGCCGCCGAGGCGATCCAGCGGGCGGAGGAACTGGTGGTGCTCACCGACCGGATCAACGAATTGGACCGGCGGTTGCGGACCGGGCCATCGGACGCCGACGCGTCGGAGACGCTGCCCGGCGGCACCGAGGTGACCCTGCGGTTCGCCGACGGTGAAGTCGTCACGATGCACGTGATCTCGATCGTCGAGGAGACTCCCGTCGGCCGGGAGGCCGAGACGCTGACCATTCGCAGCCCCCTGGCCCAAGCCCTGGCCGGGCGGAAACCCGGCGACACGGTGACCTACCCGACGCCGCAGGGCGAGAACCAGGTCGAGCTGATCTCGGTCAAGCTGCCCCGCTGACGCCTGCCGGGAGGGCCCAGCGGGCCCGTTAGACTCCCCTCGATGGTTGCCCCGCTGCCCGACGCCGCGTCTGAAGACGTGCGCCCGCACTTGAGCCTGACGACGCAGGTCACCCGGTTCGTCGTCACCGGCGGCCTGGCGGGAATCGTGGACTTCGGGCTCTACCTGCTGCTGTGGAAGGTCCTGGGCGTACAGGTCGACCTGTCCAAGGCCACCAGCTTCATCGTCGGCACCATCACGGCGTACCTGATCAACCGCCGCTGGACCTTCCAGGCGACACCCAGCACCGCCCGGTTCATCGCGGTCATGGTTCTCTACGCCATCACGTTCGCCGTCCAGGTCGGGCTCAACCATCTATGTCTGGCGCTTCTGCACTACCGCGGCTGGGCGCCCCTCGTCGCGTTCGTGATCGCGCAGGGCACCGCGACGGTGATCAACTTCGTCGTGCAGCGTGCCGTAATCTTCCGCATCCGCTGAGCCGCCATCGGCAAGCGGTACCCTCTTTGACGATGTCGAGCACCGATCCCCCGACCAAGCCCGCCCAGCTGATGGGTTTCGGGCGCACCGCGCCGTCGGTGGCCCAGGTGCTCTCCACCCGCGATCCCGAGATGATCGCCAAGGCGGTGGCCCGGGTGGCCGACTCGGCCGATCCCAAGAACCGCGGCGTGATCGCCCGCGGGCTGGGCCGCTCCTACGGCGACAACGCGCAAAACGGCGGCGGCCTGGTGATCGACATGACCGGGCTCAATCGCATTCACTCGATCAGCGCCGACACCCGGTTGGTGGACGTCGACGCCGGCGCCAGCCTGGACCAGTTGATGAAGGCAGCGCTGCCGTTCGGGCTCTGGGTTCCGGTGCTGCCGGGCACGCGCCAGGTCACCGTCGGCGGCGCGATCGCCTGCGACATCCATGGCAAGAACCACCACAGCGCGGGCAGCTTCGGTAACCATGTCCGATCGATGGATCTCCTCATGGGCGACGGCACCGTCCGCACCATCACCCCCGACGGGGACGACGCGGAGCTGTTCTGGGCAACCGTCGGCGGCAACGGCCTGACCGGGATCGTGCTGCGCGCCACCATTGCCATGACGCCCACAGAGACGGCCTACTTCATCGCCGACGGTGTTGCCACCAAGGACCTCGACGAAACCGTCGCCGTTCACCTCGACGGCAGCGAGGCCAACTACACCTACTCCAGCGCCTGGTTCGACCTGATCAGCCCGGCACCGAAGCTGGGCCGGGCCGCGGTCAGCCGCGGCAGCCTGGCCAAGCTGGATCAGCTGCCCAAGAAGCTGGCCAAAAACCCGCTGAAATTCGATGCGCCGCAGCTGTTGACGGTGCCGGACGTGTTCCCGGTCAGCGCGATGAACAAGCTGTCGTTCATGGCGATCGGCGAGGTGTATTACCGGCTGGGCGGAACGTACAGCGGCAAGATCCAGAATCTGTCGCAGTTCTACCACATGCTCGACCTGGTCAGCGGCTGGAATAATGCCTACGGACCAAGGGGTTTCGCCCAGCATCAGTTCCTGGTTCCGCCGGACGCGATGAACGAATTCAAGGCCATCATCCGCTGGATCCAGACCAGCGGCCACTACTCGGCGCTGAACGTATTCAAGCTCTTCGGCCCGGGCAATCGCGCACCGCTGAGTTTCCCCATGGCCGGCTGGAACGTCGCCATGGACTTCCCCAACAAGCCGGGGATCAACGAGTTCCTGAACGAACTCGACAGGCGCGTGCTGGAATTCGGCGGACGGGTTTACACCGCCAAGGATTCCCGCGTCAGCGCCGAAACCTTTCACGCCATGTATCCGCGCATCGACGAATGGATCGCGGTGCGCCGCAAGGCCGATCCCTTGCGGGTATTCGCCTCCGACATGGCCCGACGTTTGGAGCTAGTCTAAATGGTGCTCGATGCCGTAGGGAATCCGCAGACCATCCTGCTGCTCGGCGGTACCTCCGAGATCGGCCTGGCAATCTGCGAGCGCTACCTGCAGAATTCACACGCACGGATTGTGTTGGCCGCCATGCCCAGTGATCCCGGCCGCGATGCCGCGGTGGCGCAGATGCAGGCCGCCGGTGCACGCTCGGTCGAGCTGATCGACTTCGAAGCCACCGATCCCGACACCCACCCCAAGATGATCGAGGCGGCCTTCGCCAACGGCGACGTCGACGTGGCCATTGTCGCGTTCGGCATCCTCGGGGATGCCGAAGAGTTGTGGCAGAACCAGCACAAGGCGGTGCTGGCCGCCGAGATCAACTACACCGCGGCGGTTTCGGTAGGAGTGCTGCTGGGTGAGAAGATGCGCGCCCAGGGCTTCGGCCAGATCATCGCGATGAGCTCGGCCGCCGGTGAGCGGGTGCGGCGGTCCAACTTCGTCTACGGCTCCACCAAGGCCGGATTGGACGGCTTCTACCTGGGCCTGGGAGAAGCGTTGCGCGAGTTCGGTGTTCATGTCCTGGTGATCCGGCCCGGCCAGGTGCGTACCCGGATGAGCGCGCATGTCAAGGAAGCGCCGCTGACCGTCGATAAGGAGTATGTCGCCAACCTCGCGGTGACCGCGGCCGCCAAAGGTAAGGAATTGGTTTGGGCACCAGCAGCATTCCGTTATGTGATGATGGTGTTGCGACACGTCCCGCGTCCCATCTTCCGCAAGCTTCCCATCTGATAATGCGTAACGCGCTGGCCACCCTCGGCCAGATGGCTTTGGCGGTCCTGGTCGCGGTTGCCGTCGCGGCCATATCGCTGATCGCCATCGCCCAGGTGCAGTGGCCCGCTTTTCCGTCCTCCAATCAACTGCACGCCCTGACCACCGTCGGGCAGGTCGGCTGCCTGGCCGGCCTGGTCGCCGTCGGCTTTGTGTGGCGGCGCTGCGCCCGTCCCCGCGGCCGGGTGTTGACCCAACTGGCCGGGCTGGTCTTCGTCTCCGCGTTCACCGTCGTGACCCTGGGCATGCCGCTGGGCGCGACCAAGCTGTACCTGTTCGGCATCTCCGTCGACCAGCAGTTCCGCACCGAATACGTGACCCGCCTGGCCGACAGTCCCACCCTGCGCGACATGACCTATCTCGGCCTGCCGCCGTATTACCCGCCGGGCTGGTTCTGGATCGGCGGACGCGCCGCGGCCCTGTCCGGGACACCGGCATGGGAGATCTTCAAGCCCTGGGCCATCACCTCGATCACCATCGCCGTCGCGGTTGCGCTGGTGCTGTGGTGGCGGATGGTCCGGTTCGAATACGCGCTGATCGTCACCACCGCGACGGCCGCGGTGACGCTGGCCTACGGCTCGCCCGAGCCCTACTCGGCGATGATCACCATGCTGTTGCCGCCGACACTGGTGCTGACCTGGTCGGGCCTGCGCGCCGGTGACCGGCCGGACGCGGCTGGCCGTGCGGGCTGGGGCGCGGTGATCGCCGCCGGGCTATTTCTCGGCTGGACGGCCACCTGGTACACGCTGCTTTTCGGATTCAGCGCGTTCACGGTGGGATTGATGGCCCTGTGGCTGGCCGGCGTGCGCTGGCAGCGGAACCGCGCAGGCGGCAACGGCGTCAAGGCCGCGCTCGATCCACTGCGGCGCGTGGCCGTCATCGCCGGCATCGCCGTCGCGATCGCGTGCACGACCTGGTTGCCGTTCGTCGTGCGGGCCGTGCACAACCCGATCAGCAACTCCGGCAGCGCCATGCATTACCTGCCGGCCGACGGCGCCGAGTTGACCTTCCCGATGCTGCAGTTCACGCTGCTGGGCGTCGTCTGCCTGATCGGCACCCTGTGGCTGGTGCTGCGGGCCCGCTTCTCGGTGCGGGCCGGCGCCCTGGCCATCGGCGTGCTGGCGATCTATCTGTGGTCGCTGCTGTCGATGCTCACCACACTGGCGCGCACCACCCTGTTGTCGTTCCGGCTGCAGCCGACCCTGAGCGTGCTGCTGGTCGCCGCCGGGGCGTTCGGCTTCCTCGAACTGGCGCAGACGCTCGCCGCCGCGGGCCGCGACCGCAGCTGGGGCCGCGCCATAGCCCCGGTGGCCGGCGCCATCGGCCTGGCCGCCGCGATCGCGTTCAGCCAGGACATCCCCGACGTGCTGCGGCCCGACCTCACCATCGCCTACACCGACACGGACGGTCACGGGCAGCGCGGGGACCGCCGGCCGCCCAGCGCCGAGAAGTTCTACGCCACGATCGATCACGCCATCACGCAGGTGACCGGCAAGCCCCGCGATCAGACGGTCGTGATGACGGCCGACTACAGCTTCCTGTCCTTCTACCCCTACTGGGGTTTCCAGGGGCTCACCTCGCACTACGCCAACCCGCTCGCACAGTTCGACCTGCGTGCCGCCCAGATCAACAAGTGGTCCAACCTCAAGACCGCCGACGAGTTGGTCCACGCCCTGGACACCTGCCCGTGGCCGCCGCCCACGGTTTTCCTGATGCGCCGCGGCACAGGAGGCAACTACACGCTGCGACTGGCCGAGGACGTCTACCCCAACCAGCCCAACGTGCGGCGCTACACCGTCGATCTGCGCGGAGCCCTGTTCGACAACCCGCGTTTCGTCGTCCAAAGCGTCGGCCCCTTTGTGCTGGCCGTCCGCAAGCCGGAGCGTAACGGCTGATGAGCACCGGCACCGCGCCTCAAACGGGGCCCCGTACCCCTGAAGAACTAGCATCTAGCACCGTGAAAGACACGGAAGCGAATCACCGGATCGCCCGGCTGGTTGCTTCTGTCGCCGGGCTGCTCGGAGTGCTGATGGCGATCGCCACCCCACTGCTTCCGGTCGACCAGACCACCGCGCAACTGAACTGGCCGCAGAACGGCACCTTCGGCAGCGTCGACGCACCGCTGATCGGCTACGTGGCCACCGATTTGACCGTCACCGTCCCGTGCGAGGCGGCCGCCGGACTGGCCGGCGGAGTCAACCCCGGCAAGACCGTGTTGTTGTCGACGGTGCCCAAGCAGGCACCGAAGGCGGTCGACCGGGGACTGCTGATCGTGCGCGCCAACAACGACCTGGTGCTGGTGGTGCGCAACGTCCCGGTGGTGACCGCCCCGCTGAGCCAGGTGCTCAGTCCGGCCTGCCAGCGGTTGACCTTCACCGCGCACGCCGACCGGATCACCGCCGAGTTCATCGGGCTGACCCAAGGACCCAACGCCGAGCATCCCGGCGCGCCGCTGCGCGGCGAGAAAAGCGGCTACGACTTCCGGCCCCAGATCGTCGGCGTCTTCACCGATCTGAGCGGACCGGTGCCGTCCGGCCTGAACTTCTCCGCAACCATCGACACCCGCTACAGCAGCAGCCCCACCCCGCTGAAGATGGCCGCGATGATCCTCGGGCTGGTGCTCACGGCCGCCGCCCTGATCGCGCTGCACATCCTGGACACCGCCGACGGAACCCGGCACCGCCGCTTCCTGCCCGCCCGCTGGTGGTCGATCGGCGGTCTGGACGCCCTGGTCATCGGCGTACTGGTGTGGTGGCATTTCGTCGGCGCCAACACCTCCGACGACGGCTACATCCTGACGATGGCCCGAGTATCCGAGCACGCCGGCTACATGGCCAACTACTACCGGTGGCTCGGTACGCCCGAGGCGCCGTTCGGCTGGTATTACGATCTGCTGGCGGTGTGGGCACACGTGAGCACCACCAGCGTCTGGATGCGGTTGCCCACCCTGGCGATGGCGCTGACGTGCTGGTGGGTGATCAGCCGTGAAGTCATGCCCCGGCTGGGCCATGCCATCAAACAGAACCGGGCCGCGGCCTGGACCGCAGCCGGCATGTTCCTGGCCGTCTGGCTGCCGCTGGACAACGGCCTGCGTCCGGAGCCGATCATCGCCCTGGGCATCCTGCTGACCTGGTGCTCGGTGGAACGCGCGGTGGCCACCAGCCGGCTGCTGCCGGTGGCGATCGCCTGCATCATCGGGGCGCTGACCCTGTTCTCCGGGCCGACGGGCATCGCCTCGATCGGCGCCCTGCTGGTCGCGATCGGGCCGCTACGGACCATCCTGCACCGCCGCTCCACACGATTCGGCGCGCTGCCGCTGATCGCTCCCCTGCTGGCCGCGGTCACCGTCACCGCCATCTTGATCTTCCGGGACCAGACGCTGACCGGGGAGATCCAGGCCAGCATGCTCAAGCGCGCCGTCGGGCCCAGCCTCAGCTGGTTCGACGAACACCTCCGCTACGAGCGGCTGTTCATGGCCAGCCCGGACGGGTCGGTCGCCCGCCGGTTCGCCGTGCTCGCTCTGATTCTCGCGCTCGGGATCACGGTCGCAATGTCGTTGCGCAAGGGCCGGATTCCGGGCACAGCCACCGGGCCGAGCCGGCGCATCGTCGGGATCACCATCATCTCCTTCGTGGCGATGATGTTCACGCCCACCAAATGGACCCACCACTTCGGGGTGTTCGCCGGACTGGCCGGGCCGCTGGGCGCGCTGGCCGCGGTCGCGGTGACCTCCGTGGCGATGCGCTCCCGGCGCAACCGCACCGTGTACGCCGCCGTGGTGCTGTTCCTGGTGGCGTTGTCGTTCGCCAGCGTCAACGGCTGGTGGTACGTATCGAATTTCGGTGTGCCGTGGTCGAATGAGTTCCCCGCCTGGCATTACGCCTTCGCCACCGCGCTGCTCGGACTGACCGTGGTGGTGCTGCTGTTGGCGGCGTGGTTCCACTTCGTCGCCCCGGACAACGGGCCACCCAAGACCCGCCTGGGCACACGGGCAGCCGGAATCGTCCAGTCCCCCTTGGCAATTGCGACCTGGGTGCTGGTGGTGTTCGAGGTCGCATCGCTGACCCTGGCCATGACCGGCCAGTATCCGGCGTGGTCGGTCGGTCGCTCCAACCTGCAGGCTCTGACCGGCAAGTCGTGCGGGCTGGCCGAAGACGTGCTGGTGGAACAAGACCCCAACGCCGGGATGCTGACACCGATCAACGCGTCGGCGGCGGACGCCCTGGGCGCGGGCTTGTCAGAAGCCTTCACACCCAACGGGATCCCCGCGGACGTGCGCGCCGACCCGGTGATGGAACGCCCGGGTGACCGCAGCTTCGTCAACGACGAGGAGAAGACCGGCAGCAACCAGGCCGGTACCGAGGGCGGCACCACCCCCGCACCGGGGATCAACGGCTCATCTGCCCAGCTGCCCTTCAACCTCGATCCTGCGCGCACACCGGTCCTGGGCAGCTGGCGCTCTGGCATCCAGGTGCCCGCGCACCTGAGGTCCAGCTGGTACCGACTGCCCGCCCGGGACACGGCGGGACCGCTGCTGGTGGTGAGTGCGGCCGGTCGCTTCGACCCCCGCGAGATCCACGTGCAGTGGGCCACCGACGACCAGGCGGCCGGCGGACACCCCGGCGGTTCGCTCCAATTCGCGGACGTGGGCGCGTCGCCGGCCTGGCGCAACTTGCGGTTGGCGATGTCCGCAATTCCCAATACGGCCACCCAGATTCGGTTGGTCGCCGACGACGAAGACCTGGCTCCGCAGCACTGGATCGCACTGACCACGCCGAGGATTCCGCAGCTGCGCACGCTGCAGGACGTGGTGGGCTCCACCGAACCGGTGTTTTTGGACTGGCTCGTCGGGCTGGCCTTCCCCTGCCAGCGACCGTTCGGTCATCAGAACGGCGTCGACGAGACTCCGAGATGGCGCATCCTGCCGGACCGATTCGGCGCGGAGGCGAACTCACCGGTGATGGACAACAACGGCGGCGGCCCGTTGGGCGTCACCGAGCTGTTGGCCAAGGCGACCACCATGGCCACCTATCTCAAGGACGACTGGTCTCGCGATTGGGGCTCGCTGCAGCGGCTGACGCCCTACTACCCCGACGCCGAACCCGCCCACCTGTTGCTGGGGACGGCGACGCGCAGCGGCCTGTGGGGCCCCGCCCCGCTGAGACGCTAAGGCGCACAACACATCGCGGAAGCCTGCGTGGCGCGACGCGTCAGCCGTGCATAGGTTGACCCGCGACCCTTGAGGTCCGCTATTGGTAAGTATAAACTTACGGTTCGTGGTCACTTACCAAACGGGTGACGTCTGGCTGGCGCTGGCGGACCGGACGCGGCGGGCCATCGTAGAGCGCCTTGCCCACGGCCCGTCGGCAGTCGGCGAGTTGGCCCGCGATCTGCCGGTCAGCAGGCCGGCAGTGTCTCAACATCTCAAGGTGCTCAAATCCGCCGGGCTGGTGCGCGACCGCGCGGCGGGAACCCGTCGGGTCTATCAGCTCGACCCCACCGGTCTGCAGGCATTACGCGCCGATCTCGACCGGTTCTGGACACAGGCGCTGACCGGCTACGCGCAGACCATCGACGAGATGAACGAAGGAGCAACATGACGCAGCGGATTCCCGACGTCAACCACCACGTCGTCGTCAATGCCCCCGTCCAGCGCGCGTTCGCCGTTTTTACCGAACAGTTCGGCGCATTCAAGCCGCGTGAGCACAATCTGTTGACGGTCCCGATCGCCGAGACTGTGTTCGAACCTCAAGTGGGCGGCCATATTTACGATCGAGGCGTCGACGGCAGCGTGTGCCGATGGGCGCGAATCCTGGTTTACGAGCCGCCTCATCGCGTGATGTTCAGCTGGGACATCGGTCCGACGTGGCAGGTGGAAACCGACCCGGCCAAGACAAGCGAAGTCGAGGTGCGCTTCACCGCAGAGTCCGACGAACGCACCCGAGTCGAACTACAACACCGTCATCTGGACCGCCACGGGCCGGGCTGGGAGTCCGTCGCCGACGGCGTCGAAGGCGATGCGGGTTGGCCGTTGTACCTAAGCCGGTACACGGAGCTGTTCAGCGGCGGTGACCCGCGATGACGCCCGACCTGATGACCATGGCCCGCGCCGAGCGGGCCGACCTTGCGGAATTTCTTGCCACCCTGACCCCGCAAGACTGGGCGGCGCCGACTCTGTGCACCCGGTGGAACGTCAAAGACGTTGTCGCGCATGTGGTCAGCTACGAGGAGCTGGACGCGATGGGGCTGCTGAGACGGTTCGCCAAGGGCTGGCTGGTGCGGGCCAACCAGGTCGGCGTCGACGAATTCGCGGCTCTCACCCCGCAGCAGCTGTTGGAATTTTTGCGCAGCCATCTCCAACCGCGCGGCCTGACAGCGGGTTTCGGCGGAATGATCGCCCTCGTCGACGGCACCATCCACCACCAGGACATCCGCCGCTCACTGGACCGCCCGCGCGTGGTGCCGCCCGATCGACTCGCGCGGATCCTTCCCCTGGTGCCCAGCAATCCTCGGCTGGGCGCCGGACGCCGGATCAGGGGCCTGGGACTGCGCGCCACCGACGTCGAGTGGAGGCACGGCGACGGGCCCGAAGTGACCGGCCCCGGCGAGGCACTTCTGCTAGCGATGACCGGTCGCCCGGCCGCCCTGGCTGACCTCGAGGGCCCGGGGCTTGCCACGCTGGCGGCCCGGGTCCGCGGATAACGTTCAGGCGGGGCGGATTTCGAAGACGAACTCGGAATTGCCGATGCGGATGTGGTCGCCGTCTTCCAGCGTCGCGCTGCGCCGCACCCGCCGGCCCCGCACCTGCACACCGTTGGTGGATTTCAGGTCGGTGATCAGGAAATCCGTTCCCGTGTCGATGATCACGGCATGGTGGCGGCTGACCTCGGTGTCGTCCAGGACGATTTCGTTGTCGGCGAGACGCCCGATCCGGGTGGTCACCCCGGTGAGCTGATAATGCCGGCCGGCCTTATCGCGCAACCGGGCGACGACGGGATCATCGACCAACGCTTCCGCCGACTCCGACCGGACGGTGCTCTGCTGGTGGGTGGTCATCACCGCCGACTTGCGGGCTCGATTGAGTGGACCCAGCGGCTCCTGGCGCAGGATGCGCTGCTGCAGCGCGTTCACCGTCGGACCGGGATCGATGCCCAAACCCTCGGCCAACGCCGTCTTCAGCCGCCGATACGCGCCGAGGGCATCCGACTGGCGCTCGGTGACGTAGTAGGCGGTGATCAGTTGCGCCCATAGCGGCTCGCGATGGGGATGCCGCGCGACGAGTGCTTCCAGTTCACCGATCACACCATCGGCTCGCCCACAAGCGATCTCGGCTTCGGCGCGGGCGGTGTAGCTTGCCACCCGCTCTTCGAGCAGCATGCCGGCGAACGCGTCGACGAAGGCGAAACCGTGCAGGTCGTCGAGCACCGGTCCGCGCCATTCGCTCAGGGCCACCGACAGGTGGTCGCTGGCTTCCTCGAAGCGGCCCAGGCCGGCGGCCCGAACTCCCGCGGTCTTGTGGGCGCGGAAACGTCCAAGATCGCAATCTGCGTCGGCGACGCTGAGCCGATAACCCGGCGGGGCGCTGGCCAACACCCTGTTCGGGTTGGCCACCGCGCCCCGCAGCAGCCGGCGCAGCGTGGAGATGTAGGACTGGATGCTGGTCCGCGCCGCCGGCACGGGAGCCTTCCCCCAGACGGCATCGATCAAGGCGTCGACGGACACCGGCCGGTTGCGGTGGACCAGCAGCATGGCGAGCACCGCGCGCTGTTTCGGGGCGCCCAACGACAGCTGGTTGCCGTTGGCCGTCATCGACAACGGTCCCAGGACGCCAAATCCCAGGCCTGCGTTCGTCACGCGCTGTCAGCCTCCCGGGGGGTTCGGCGGCCGCACTCTCAAGGCCTCGCCACCATTTTGAACGCAAGACGCAACGAATGCCGATCTGGCGGCCGGGTTTGCTGTGCTTCGCGGCCGGCTGGTCGGCCTGGGAGCACGCCCCGGGCGGCGATGTCGCTGCCGGCTTGCGCATCGGGCTCGTTTCAAGGCCCCGCGTCCCCATCGGACAAAGCCGCGTCGCTTACGATCGAGCCTCGTGCCCCACGACGGTAAAGAGCGATCGCAGCGGATACCCCAGATCGGTGGCCGCCATCGCCGGGAATCGTGGGCCTGCTGCTGTGCCTGTCCGTCCCGCTGCTTCCGGTAAAGCAGACCACCGCGACGGTTCTTGTGGCCCCAGGGCAGCACGGACGGGCACGTCAGCCAGATCACCGCGCCCCTGGTGTCGGGGGCGCCCCGCGCGCTGGACATCTCCATTCCCTGCCCGGACATCGCCACCCTGCCCGCCGGCGGCGGCCTGGTGGTCTCCACCCTGCCGCCCGGCGGCATCGACGCCGGGAAGAACGGGCTGTTCGTGCGGGCCAACACCGACGTGGTCGTCGTCGCATTCCGCGACACGGTGGCCACGGTCGCGCAACGTTCGGCGGTCGCCGCCGGGGCGTGCAGCGTGCTGCACGTCTGGGCCAACGCGGGCGCGACGGGCGCCGATTTCGTCGGCATACCCGGCGCCTCCGGGGTGCTGCCTGCCGAAAAGAAACCTCAGGTTGGCGGCGTCTTCACCGACATGAAGGTGCCCGCGGGGCCGGGGCTGTCGGCCCGCATCGACGTCGACACCCGATTCATCACCGCGCCCACCGTCATCAAGGAAATCGTGATGGTCCTGGGCGCACTGGCGGTGCTGACGGCCATCGTCGCGCTCGCGGTGCTGGACCGCCGCAGCCGAGGCGGCAGCACGCTGCTCAACTGGCGCTCGCCGATCGCCTGGCTCTCCAGGTACCGCCCCGGCACGCGCCTGGCCAATTGGCGGCGGGTGGGGATCGCGACCTGGATCGCCGACGCCGGGGTGATCGCCACCCTGCTGGTCTGGCACCTCATCGGCGCCACCTCGTCGGACGACGGCTACAACCTGACCATCGCGCGCGTCGCCCCGCGACGCCGGCTACATCGCCAGACTACTACCGCTACTTCGGCACGACGGACGCACCGTTCGACTGGTATCTCGGGCTGCTGGCGAAGATGGCCGCGGTGAGCACCGCCGGCGTCTGGATGCGGCTGCCCGCCACGGTGGCCGCAATCGGCTGCTGGCTGATCATCAGCCACTGGGTGCTGCGCCGGCTCGGGCCGGGCCGCGGCGGCCTCGCGGCCAACCGGGTAGCGGTCTTCACCGCGGGCGCGGTGTTCGTGGCCGCGTGGCTGCCGTTCAACAACGGTCTGCGGCCCGAACCGCTGATCGCCCTCGGCGTGCTGGTCACCTGGATGCTGATGGAACGCGCGATCGCGCTGCGCCGGTTGGCACCCGCGGCGGTGGCCATCATTGTGGCGATGCTGAGTGCGACGCTGGCGCCGCAGGGCCTGATCGCCGTCGCCGCGCTGCTGACCGGGGCGCGGGCCGTCGCCCAGACGATCCGGCGCCGCCGGGCGACCGACGGACTGTTGGCACCGCTGGCGGTGCTGGCGGCCTCGCTGTCGCTGATCCTCGTGGTGGTGTTCCGCAGTCAGACGCTGGCCACGGTCGGCGAGTCGGCCCGGATCAAGTACAAGGTCGGCCCGACCATCGCCTGGTACCAGGATTGGCTGCGCTACTACTTCCTCACGGTGGAGTCCAACCCCGACGGATCGATGGCGCGGCGATTCGCCGTGCTGGTGCTGTTGCTGTGCATGTTCGGCATGCTGGTCACCCTGCTGCGCCGCGGCCGCATCCCGGGTGTGGCCAGCGGCCCGGCGTGGCGGTTGATCGGCACCACCGCGTTCGGCCTGCTGTTGTTGACGTTCACGCCGACGAAGTGGGCGGTCCAGTTCGGTGCGTTCGCCGGGCTGGCCGGAGCGCTGGGTGCGGTCACCGCATTCGCCCTGGCCCGGATCGGCCTGCACAACCGCCGCAACCTGACGCTGTACGTGACCGCGCTGCTGTTCGTGCTGGCGGTGGCGACCTCCGGCGTCAACGGCTGGTTCTACGTCGGCAACTACGGGGTGCCGTGGTACGACATCCAGCCGGTCATCGCCAGCCACCCGGTGACGTCGATGTTCCTGGCGCTGTCGATCGCGACCGGCCTGCTGGCCGCCTGGCAGCACTTCCGGATGGACTACGCCGGGCACACCGAGGTCAAAGACAACCGGCGCAACCGGGTGCTGGCGTCGACCCCACTGCTGGTGGTCGCGACCATCATGGTCGTCGGCGAAGTCGCCTCGCTGGCCAAGGGCGCGGTGTTCCGCTACCCGCTCTACACCACCGGCAAGGCCAACCTCGCCGCGATCAGTTCGGGGCTGTCGCCCGCCAGCTGCGCCATGGCCGACGACGTGCTGACCGAGCCCGACCCCAATGCGGGCATGCTGCAGCCGGCGCCCGGGCAGACCTTCGGTCCGGACGGCCCGCTCGGCGGCAGCAACCCGGTCGGCTTCAAACCCGACGGCGTCGGCGACGACCTGAGGTCGTACCCGGTCGTCACCAAACCGGGCGTGGTGAATTCCGACGCGTCACCGAACAAGCCCAACGCGGCCATGAGTGACTCCGCGGGCACGGCCGGCGGGAAAGGCCCCGTCGGGGTCAACGGCTCGCACGCGGCGCTGCCGTTCGGCCTCGACCCGGCCCGCACCCCGGTGATGGGCAGCTACGGCGAGAACTCGCTGGCCGCCACCGCCACCTCGGCCTGGTACCAGCTGCCGCCGCGCACCGGCGACCGACCGATCGTCGTGGTGTCGGCGTCCGGTGCCATCTGGTCCTACAAAGAGGACGGCACCTTCACCTACGGGCAGTCGCTGAAATTGCAGTGGGGCATCGCCCGCCCCGACGGCACCACCCAGCCGCTCGCGGAGGTGCAGCCGATCGACATCGGGCCGGAGCCGGCGTGGCGCAACCTGCGGTTCCCGCTGACCTGGGCGCCGCCGGAGGCGAACGTGGCGCGCATCGTCGCCTACGACCCGAACCTGAGTTCGGATCAGTGGTTCGCGTTCACGCCGCCGCGGGTGCCGGTGTTGCAGACCCTGCAGCAGACGATGGGCTCGCAGACACCGGTGCTGATGGACATCGCGACCGCCGCGAACTTCCCGTGCCAGCGGCCGTTCTCCGAACACCTTGGCGTTGCCGAACTTCCGCAGTACCGCATCCTGCCCGATCACAAACAAACGGCGTCGTCGTCGAACGGGTGGCAGGCCAGCGAGGCCGGCGGGCCGTTCCTGTTCCTGCAGACAATGCTGCGCACCTCGACGGTCGCGACGTATCTGCGTGGCGACTGGCATCGCGACTGGGGATCCGTGGAGCAGTACTTCCGGTTGGTGCCGGCTGATCAGGCGCCGGACGCCGCAATCGAACAGGGTGTGATGACAGTGCATGGCTGGAGCCGGCAGGGACCGATTCGAGCACTCCCATGAGCGTCACGACCGTCGACAACCGCGAAGACAAGGCGGCCCCCCGCCAAGACGTGCGCGTGACGCGCTGGGTTGCGACGATCGCCGGGCTGATCGGTTTCATCCTGTCGATCGCGACGCCGCTGCTGCCCGTCGTGCAGACCACCGCGACGCTGAACTGGCCGCAGAACGGCCAGCTGAACAGCGTTACCGCGCCGCTGATTTCGCTGACACCGGTCGACGTGCACGTGACGGTGCCGTGCTCGGTGGTGCGCGCCCTGCCGCCGGAGGGCGGGGTCGTGCTCTGCACGGCGCCCAAGAAGGGCAAGGACGCCGCGCTCAACGCGTTGTTCGTGGTCGTCAACGGCAAGCGCGTCGACGTCACCGACCGCAACGTGGTGATCGCCAGCGCGGCACGGGACCAGGTGGCGTCCCCGCAATGTCAGCGCATCGAGATCACCTCGACGAAGGCGGGCGCCTTCGCCACCTTTGTCGGACTGAATGATCCGGCGGGCAAACCGATCAGCGGCGGCTTCCCCGACCCGAACCTGCGGCCGCAGATCGTGGGGGTGTTCACCGACCTCAGCGGGCCGGCCCCGGCGGATTTGAAGCTGTCGGCGACCATCGACACCCGGTTCTCCACCACGCCGACGACGCTGAAACTGGTCGCGATGGTGCTGGCGATCGTGTCCACCATCGTCTCGCTGATCGCGCTGTGGCGCCTCGACCAGTTGGACGGTCACCGGATGCGCCGGCTCATTCCGGCGAACTGGCGCACGTTCACCCTGGCCGACGTCACGGTGATCTCCGGCTTCGTGCTGTGGCATGTGATCGGGGCGAACTCGTCGGACGACGGCTACATCCTGGGCATGGCCCGGGTCGCCGACCGCGCCGGCTACATGTCGAACTACTTCCGCTGGTTCGGTAGCCCCGAGGACCCCTTCGGCTGGTACTACAACCTGCTGGCGCTGATGACCCATGTCACCGACGCCAGCCTGTGGATGCGGTTGCCGGACTTGATCGCCGGGATAGTGTGCTGGCTGCTGCTCTCCCGTGAAGTGCTGCCGCGACTGGGGCCCGCGGTGGCCGCCAGCAAGGCGGCGAACTGGGCGGCGGGCATGGTCCTGCTGACCGCGTGGATGCCGTTCGACAACGGCCTGCGCCCCGAGCCGATCATCGCCGTCGGCTCGCTGATCACCTATGTGCTGATCGAGCGCTCCATGCGCTACAGCCGGCTGACGCCCGCGGCGCTGGCGGTCGTCACCGCGGCGTTCACCCTCGGCGTCCAGCCCACCGGATTGATCGCGGTGGCCGCGCTGGTCGCCGGTGGCCGCCCGATCCTGCGCATCCTGGTGCGCCGTCACCGCCTGGTCGGCACGTGGCCGCTGGTGGCGCCGATGCTGGCCGCCGGCACGGTCATCCTGACCGTGGTGTTCGCCGATCAGACGCTGTCAACGGTGTTGGAAGCCACCAGGATTCGCACCTCGATCGGCCCCAGCCAGGCCTGGTACACCGAGAACCTGCGCTACTACTACCTGATCCTGCCCACCGTCGACGGGTCGCTGTCGCGCCGCTTCGGGTTCCTGGTCGCGGCGCTGTGCCTCTTCACGGCCGTCTTTATCATGTTGCGGCGCAAGCGGATTCCCGGCGTGGCGCGCGGGCCGGCCTGGCGGCTGATGGGCGTCATCTTCGGCACCATGTTCTTCCTGATGTTCACCCCCACCAAGTGGGTGCACCACTTCGGGCTGTTCGCCGCGGTGGGAGCGGCGATGGCCGCGCTGACGACGGTGCTGGTGTCGCACGAGATCTTGCGCTGGTCGCGCAATCGCATGGCGTTCCTGGCGGCGCTGTTCTTCGTGCTGGCGCTGTGTTTCGCCACCACGAACGGCTGGTGGTACGTCTCCAGCTTACGGCGTTCCGTTCAACAGTTCGATGCCCAAAATCGACGGAATCACCATCAGCACAATATTTTTCGCATTCTTCGCGATCACCGCGCTGTGGGCGGTGTACCTGCACTTCGCCCCCAGGGATCGCGGCGAAGGACGGCTGGCGCGGGCGCTGACGGCCGCGCCCATCCCCGTCGCGGCCGGCTTCATGGCGCTGGTGTTCATCGCGTCGATGGTGGCCGGCATCGTTCGGCAGTACCCCACCTACTCCAATGCCTGGGACAACCTGCGCGAGTTCAGTGGCGGCTGCGGGCTGGCCGATGACGTGCTCGTCGAGCCGGACAGCAATGCCGGTTTCATGGCGCCCCTGCCCGACAATTACGGCCCGCTCGGGCCGTTGGGTGGTGTCAACCCAACGGGATTCAGTCCCAACGGCGTACCGGATCGCACCCTGGCCGAGTCGGTCAAGGAAACGTCGGTACCGCAGCCCGGCACCGACTACGACTGGGATGCACCGCTCAAGCTGACGACGCCGGGCATCAACGGGTCGACGGTTCCACTGCCGTATGGCCTCAACCCCCAACAGGTTCCGCTGGCCGGCAGCTACACGACCGGCGCGCAACAGCAGAGCAGGCTGACCTCGGCCTGGTACCAGCTGCCGAAGCTCGATGACGGACACCCGCTGGTGGTGGTGACGGCCGCGGGCACGATCGCCGGCAACAGCATCCTGCACCACCACACCAGCGGGCAGACCGTGGAGCTGGAATTCGGCAGGCCCGGACCCGGTGGCTCCGTGCAGCCGGCCGGTCGCCTGGTGCCCTACGACCTCTACGGCGAGCAGCCGAAGGTGTGGCGGAACCTGCGCTTCGCGCGCTCCCAGATGCCCGCCGACGCGGTCGCGGTGCGGGTGGTCGCCGAGGACCTGTCGCTGACACCGGACGACTGGATCGCGCTGACCCCGCCGCGGGTGCCGGAGCTGCGCTCGTTGCAGGAGTACATCGGTTCGAAGCGGCCGGTGCTGATGGACTGGGCGGTCGGGCTTGGCGTTCCCGTGCCAGCAGCCGATGCTGCACTCCAACGGCGTCACCGAGATCCCGGAGTTCCGCATCACCCCGGACTACAACGCCAAGAAGCAGGACACCGACACCTGGCAGGACGGCGTCAACGGCGGCCTGCTCGGCATCACCGACCTGTTGCTGCGGGCCCACGTCATGTCGACGTACCTGTCCCACGACTGGGGCCGCGACTGGGGATCGCTACGTAAATTCGACACCATCGCCGATGCGCACCCGGCACAACTCGACCTGGGCGCCGCCACCCGCACCGGATGGTGGTCGCCCGGACCGATCCGCATCAAGCCGTAGCGAGCAAACGAAGCACGGCAGCCGCAAAAGGCCTCGCATCGTCATTATTCGTCGGTTGAATAATGCGCTCGAATTAACGGCAGAGTAATTACCGGTCGAGGGTTTAATTACGCCATTTGCGGGTCAATACTAATTTCGCTGTGATCCATTTCACATGACGGAAAAGGTGGCCCCATGCAGACGGTGACACGCCTGGGAACCTGCACGGCCGCGGTCACGCTGCTGATCGCCCCGGCCTCGACTTCGGCCATCGGGACGGCGGCCGCCGAGGGCGGCGGCACCACCGTCGTTTTCGACAACTACATGCGGCGTTGTGATTTCAGCAAGGTCGCCATCGCCCCGAAGGTGCCCGGCCCTATGCTCGGCACTGGTTCGGCGATCGTTCGCGCCGGCGGGAACCGGGCCGTCGCCGAAGTGCATCTGGCCGACGGACCCGAGCCGGGCATGCATTACGACGTCGGCCTCATCGAAGAACCCCGCCCGTCCTCGTCGACCTGTGGACCCGGAGACCCGGGAACGGCCTTTACCGGTATGGATCTCGACGGCGCGGGAAACGGAACGGCCACCGTTACCGACACCCTTCGGCCAGGCACGACCGGTGTATGGGTGATTATCGAGCGGCCGAATGCAGAGTCACAGAACCCGGCGGAGTTCTATACGTCCGAATTCCTGGTGCCGGTGAGGGCGTAACCACCGCCGGCAGGCCCCTTGAAAACACGGTGACAACAACGGCCCGGGACAAAACAGGGACTTCGGTCCCTTGCTTGACGCTTGACGCCAAATGCTGCGATGAAGGTATCGACCGGATCGGGTGAAAGGGAGCGGTGTCAGCGTCATACGAGGAGACAAGACAGCAACCAATCGTGCCGGGTGAAGCCACCGGCGACATCGGTTCGGTGCTGCACGCCGATCTGCGCGACGACATCGACACATCGTCGGCCGTCGCCGAGGCGGCGACGCTGGCCCGCGGCTCGGCCATGCTCGTGGTGAAGCGGGGTCCGAATGTGGGCGCGAAGTTCGTGCTGAACCAGCCGGTGATGAAGGCCGGGCGGCACCCCGCCAGCGACATCTTTCTCGATGACATCACGGTCAGCCGCAGGCACGCCGAATTCCACGCCGAGAACGGCGAATTCCGCGTCGTCGACCTCGGCAGCCTGAACGGCACCTATCTCAACCGCGCCGCCGTCGACTCCGCGGTGCTGGCCAACGGCGACGTGCTCCAGATCGGCAATTTCCGGCTGATTTTCCTCACCGCCCAGGGCGCCTGACACCGAGGAGGGGATCGGCTCGGCGCGTACCGTCTGACCCATGAGCGACTACGCCGTTGAGGCGGTTGACCGGCTGCCGTTTTCCACCGACGAGAAATCGCAGCGCTACGCGACGGAGAACTACCGCGGAGCCGTGGGGCTCAATTGGTACCTCACCGATCCCACGTTGCGGTTCACCATGGCCTACTACCTCAAGCCCGAGGAGTTGGAGTTGGCCGAACGCCACCTGACGCGCATCGGTGAACTGATGGGCGGCCCGGTGGCGCAGTGGGCCGAAGAGACGGATCGCAACCCACCGCAGCTGCAACGCTACGACCGGTGGGGTCACGACATCAGCGAGGTGGTGATGCCGACCTCCTTCACACAGTCCAAGCGGGCGGTCCTGGATGCCCAGCAAGCGCTGCGAACCGAGGCGCGCGAAGCGAAGATGAGCTCGTCGTTCACCATGTTCGCGTCGAATTATCTGCTCAACCAAGCCGATATCGGCATGGGCTGCGCGTTGGGCACCGGCGGCGGCATGGTTCAGTCGTTGGTGGCCGCCTACGCGCCACCCGATGTGGCCGAACACGTGCTGGCCAAATTCGCCTCCGGCGAGTGGGCCGGCGAGACGGCGCAGCTGCTGACCGAACGCACCGGCGGCTCCGACTTGGGAGCGCTGGAGACCACCGCCCGGCGCGTCAGTGGCGAAAATGGCACAGCGTGGTTGTTGAACGGGTTCAAGTGGTTTGCTTCTAACTGCGCCGGGGAGGCGTTCGTCGTCCTGGCGAAACCCGAAGGCGCACCGGACTCTTCGCGGGGCGTCGCCAACTTCCTGGTGCTGCGCACCCGCCGCGACGGCTCGCGTAACGGGGTGCGGGTCCGGCGGCTGAAGGACAAGCTGGGCACCCGCTCGGTGGCCTCGGGTGAGGTCGAATTCGTCGACGCCGAAGCGTTTCTGCTGTCCGGCGAGCCCACCGACGCCGACGCGGGGCCGTCGGACGGCAAGGGGCTGGGACGCATGATGGAGCTGACCAACGCCGCGCGGCTGGGCATCGCCTTGTTCGGGCTCGGTAACGCGCGACGCGCCCTGGTCGAATCGCTGTGTTACGCCCGGCAACGCCGGGCGTTCGGCGGCGCGCTCATCGACAAGCCGCTGATGCGGCGCAAACTCGCCGAGATGATCGTCGACGTCGAGGCCGCGCAGGCGTTGGTGTTCGACGGCACCGGGGCCACCAACCATCGTCAGCCGCGCAGCATGCGACAACGGATCGCCGTGCCGGTCACCAAGCTCAAGGTGTGCCGGCTGGGGATCACCGCGGCGTCGGATGCGATCGAAATCCATGGCGGCAACGGCTATATCGAGACCTGGCCGGTGGCGCGGCTGCTGCGCGACGCGCAGGTGAACACCATCTGGGAGGGCCCGGACAACATCCTGTGTCTGGATGTGCGACGCGGGATCGAGCAGACCCGCGCGCACGAGTCGCTGTTGGCGCGACTGCGCGATGCGGTGTCGGTCGCCGACGACGGCGAAGCCACCCGGCTGGTCGCCGGCCGGATCGAGGACCTGGACGCGGCGATCACCGCGTGGACCAAGCTCGACAGGGAGATGGCTGAGGCGCGGCTGTTTCCACTGGCCCAATTCATGGGTGACGTCTATGCCGGGGCGTTGCTCATCGAGCAGGCTGCCTGGGAGCGCGCCACCCGCGGTGGTGAGCGCAAGGCACTGGTCGCGCGGCTCTACACGCAGCGCTATCTCGCCGATCGCGGGGCGCTGCGCGGTATCGACGCCGACTCCGACGAGGCGCTGGAGCGCTTCGACGACCTGCTCGACGGCGCGCTGCGGCTCTAGGCAAATCTGTTCTCTCCCAAAGCGATAGCGGATGCGCTAGCGCCCTGCGAAGTCACCTTTTGGCAGGCGCGACCGTCTCTGCGAACGGCGCACTAAATCGGAATGAGACCGTGCTTACGTGCCGTGCGGAACCACAGTTGCTTCTCCCGCAGCAGCTTCATCGACTTGCGCAGCAGCAGCCTGGTCTGGTGCGGGTCGATGACCGCGTCGATGAAGCCGCGCTCGGCGGCGGTCCACGGGATCGCCATGTTGAGGTTGTAGCCCTCGATGAAGTCCTTCTTGATCTGCTGCGCCTCGGGCGTGGTCGGATCGGGGAACCGCTTCATCAACAGCTGCGCGGCCCCCTCGGCGCCGATCACCGCGATGCGCGCGGTCGGCCAGGCGAAGTTGAAGTCGGCGGTCAGCTGCCTCGACCCCATCACGGCGTAGGCGCCGCCGTAGGACTTGCGGACCGTGATCGTCACCTTCGGCACGTCCGCCTCGACGACCGAGTACAGGAACCGGCCGCCGCGCTTGATGATGCCGTTCTTCTCCTGCTCGGCGCCCGGCAGGAAGCCCGGCGTGTCCACCACGAAAACCAGCGGGATGTTGAACGCGTCGCAGAACCGGATGAATCGCGCCGCCTTGTCGGAGGCCTCGTTGTCGATCGACCCCGACAGGTGCATGGGCTGGTTGGCGATCACGCCCACCGGGTGTCCGTCGACCCGGGCGTACCCGGTGATGATGGCCGGGCCCGTGTTGCGCGGCGACATCGAGGAAGTCGCCGTCGTCGAAGATCCGCAACAGGATCTCGTGCATGTCGTAAGCCATGTTGTCCGAGTCCGGCACGATCGAGTCGAGCTCCAGATCGGTCGGGGTCGTCTCCGGCTCCAGGCCCGGGTTGACGATCGGCGGCGCGCTGACGGCGCTCGACGGCAGGAACGACAGGAAGTCGCGCACGTACTGGAACGCCTCGGCCTCGGAGTTCACCACCTGGTGGATGTTGCCGTAGCGGGCCTGCGCGTCCGAGCCGCCGAGCTCGTCGAGGGTGACGTCCTCGCCGGTGACTTCCCGGATCACGTCGGGGCCGGTGACGAAGAAGTAGCCCTGGTCGCGCACGGAGACCAGCAGGTCGTCCTGGATCGGCGAATACACCGCTCCCCCAGCGCATTTGCCGAAGATGAGGGAGATCTGCGGCACCAGCCCGGACAGCGCCTCGTGGCGGCGGCCCAGCTCGGCATACCACGCCAGCGAGGTGACCGCGTCCTGGATTCGGGCGCCACCCGAGTCCTGGATGCCGATGATCGGGCAGCCGACCATCGCGCACCACTCCATCAGCCGCGCGACCTTGCGGCCGAACATCTCACCGACCGTGCCCTGGAACACCGTCTGGTCGTGGGAGAACACCCCGACCGGACGGCCGTCGATCATGGCGTGGCCGGTGATGCAGCCGTCGCCGTAGAGCGCGTTCGGGTCGTTGGGCGTTTTGGCCAGCGCCCCGACTTCCAGGAAGGTGCCCGGGTCGACCAGAGCGTGCACCCGCGCGCGGGCGCTCGGGATGCCCTTCTTGTCGCGCTTGGCGGCGGCCTTCTCACCGCCGGGCTCTTTGGCCAATTCCAGGCGAGCTCGGAGCTCGGCCAGCTTCTCGGCGGTGGTGTGCTGGATGGGAGCTGCCCCCGGAGCTGGCACGGTCTCCGTCACTACTTGCCCACCTCACTCGTCTGACTGGTTTCGGCCTCCACCTTATTCAGCACGTCGGCGAGGTGAGCACCGACCTTGCCGATGATCGGTTCGTCGATGGCCTGGATGTGCTCGCCACCGATCGGCACGACCTCGAGGTCGGCGACGTACTCGCCCCATCCGCCGTCGGGCTGGCGGACCGCATATCGCGGTTCGAACTCGATGACGTCATCGTGGTAGCGATCGGCCATGTACAGGGTCACGTGGCCGTCATACGGCTCGATCTGGACGGTCTCGAGCGCCCGGTTGTCCAGGTAGGACGTCCGCTGGTGCTCGACGATGCCGCCCGGGATCTGCACGCCGCTCTGCTGGACGATGTCCAGCACGAACTTGACCTGCCCCTCGTCGTCGAGCTCTTCGAGCTGCTCGTAAGGGATCGCGGGAATCTCGACGTTGAAGGTGCGCTCGGCGAACTTCGCGTACCGGTCCCAGCGCTTGCGGGTCTCCTCCTGCGTCTGCGGGATCTCCTCGCCGGCGCGCACCGTGTCGATCATCCCGACGAAGCGCACGTCGGCGCCGGCCCGCTTCAGGCCGATCGCGCAGGCGTACGCCAGCGCGCCGCCGAGCGACCACCCGGCCAGGATGAACGGCTTGCCCTCGTTCATCTCCAACAGCTTCGGCACGTACTGGGCGGCCCGTTCCTGGACGGTGCCCTCCACGCGCTCGAACCCATACATCGGCGTATCGGCCGGCAACCGGTTCAGCAGCGGCTCGTAGACCACGGTCGAACCGCCGGCGGGATGGAACACGAACAGCGGGGTTTTGGAGCTGCCCTCGGGGCGCGCCCGCAGGGTGCGGACGAAGCCGTCGATCTGCCCGGCCTCCAGGTACTGACGGACCTTTTCGGCCAGCGCCTCGATGGTCTCCGACGTCTGGACGTCCTCGGCGGTGATGGCGCCCTCGGCGCGCTCCGAGAGTCGCTGCGCCATCTTGGCCGCGGTGTCCTCGTCGAGCTTGGGCAGCGGGTTGAAGATGCCGCCCGGCGACTTGCCCGTGACGATCGCCCAGGTGGCGAAGGTGACCCGCTCGGCGGCGTCACGCGGCGGCACATCGGAATTCAGCGCTTTGGCCACCGCCTCCTGGCTGAGCGCTCCCGCCAGGTCCGGCTTCGCGCCGTTGGTCGCCGCGCCCTTCGGGCCGGACGGATCCGTCGGCGGCGCCGGGATCGTCGCGTCCGAGGCGGCGGCGGTGCCGGCTGAGTCTCGGGCTCCGCCTGCGGGTCCGGTGCGGGTGCGGCGGCCGACGTCGGCGTTGCCCCGCTGAGCAGCTGGGCCTGCTCCCTGGCGATCTCCTCGGGCGTCTGCGTCTTCTGGTGCTCGTGCAGCTGCTCGACCTCGTCGCGGTGCTCGATCGCGTACTCGATCAGCTTCTCGATGGCGTAGAGATTGGCGTCGCGCACGGCCGTCAATTGGATTGGCGGCAGGTCGAAGTCGTATTCGACGCGGTTCTTGATCCGCACCGCCATCAGTGAGTCCAGGCCGAGCTCGATCAGCGGCACCTCCCACGGCAGGTCCTCGGGCTCGTAACCCATGGCCGCCGAGACGATCATGCCCAGCCGCTCGCCGATGGTCTCGCCGGAATCCGGTGTCCATCGGCCCACGCTGGACGCAGGTAGCGGTTGGTCAGGCTGTCCGACAGCGTCTCGGCGTCGGCCTCCTCGGCCGGCGCCTCGGGACGCCTCGGGCGCAGCGGTCGTGGTCGGGGCGGCGATCGCCGCACCGGCGCCCACCGCGGTCGGCAACGCGGCCACACTCTGACCGGCCCGCGACACCAGCGCGTCGTAGACCAGGGTGAAGGACTCGTCGATGCGGGCGTGCACCTGAATCGAGGCGCCACCGGGGTGCCGGGTCATCGTCGTCACCAGCCGGGCACCCGCGCCGGGCACCGCGCGCTGTTCGGACGCCACCAACTGGGCATCCGAAAGCACCTGTGTCGCAGCGGATCTCACCAACGCGGCCAGATCCGTCTCGCCGTTGCGCGGTGCGTACTCCCAGACGTGGCGGCCGTCCGGCAACGCGACGTGGGTCCCCGGCATGATCACCGAGCCGTCGCCGGAGAAGTGCACGTCCAGCCAGTGCTCTTTGCGCTTGAACCGGGTCAGCGGGATGTTCGCATAAGTCCTCGGGGCCCTGCGCGCGGGTGAACAGAGCTGCGGATGTCCAGGTCGTGGCCGTGGACGTAGAGCTGGGCCATGGCCGAGATCATCGACTCGACGTCGTCCTGCTTGCGGGCCAGCGTCGGAATCAGTTGCGCGTCATGCAGACCCGCGGCGGCGGTGGTCAGGCCGATCTGCATCAGCGCCACCGGGTTGGGCGCGAGCTCCAGGAACGTGGTGTAGCCGCTGTCGACGGCGTTGCGCACGCCGTGGGTGAAGTAGACCGAATGCCGCATTCCCTTGACCCAGTAGGCGACATCGTGGATCGGCTCGCCACCGGGCTTGATGTAGCTGCCCTCGTGCACCGTCGAGAAGATTCCGACGGTCGGGCTCATCGGCTGGATGCCCTGCAGCTCGGCGGAGAACTCACCGAGCAGCGGATCCATCTGCGACGTGTGGCCGGCGCCCTTGGTCTGCAGCTTGCGGGCGAAGCGGCCCTCCGCCTCGCAGCGGGCGACGATCGCGTCGATCTGCTCGGGCGGACCGCCGATCACGGTCTGACTGGGTGCGGCGTAGACGCACACCTCCAGGCCGGGGAAGTCGCCGAACACGGTCTTCAGCTCGTCGGCGGAGTACTCGACGAGCGCCATCAGCCGGATGTATTCGCCGAACAGCATCGCCTCGCCCTCGCCCATCAGGTGCGAGCGCGACGCGATCACGCGGGCCGCGTCCGCCAGCGACAGGCCGCCGGCGAAGTACGCCGACGCGGGCTCACCGAGCGACTGGCCAACCACCGCAGCGGGTTTGGCGCCGTGGTGCTTGAGCAACTCGCCCAGGGCGATCTGGATCGCGAAGATGACGACGTTGCTGGTCTCGATGCCGTAGTCGACCGAGTCGTCGAGGATCATCTCGAGCACCGAGTAACCGCGCTCGTCCTGGATCAGCGCGTCGACCTTCTCGATCCACTCGGCGAAGACCTCGTTGCGCAGGTACAGGCTCTTGCCCATCTTGCGGTGCTGCGCACCGAAACCGGCCATCGCCCACACCGGACCGCTGGTCACCGGCCCGTCGGTGCTGAACACGTTGGGTCGCTGCTTGCCCTCGGCGATCGCGCGCAGGCCCTTGATGGCCTCTTCGTGGTCGTGGGCCAGCACCACCGCGCGCGAACGGCCGTGGTTGCGCCGCGACAGCGCCCGGCCGATGGATTCCAGCGACGACGCCTGCCCCTCCGGGCTCTCCATCCAGTCCGCGAGCTCGGCGGCCGCAACCTTCTTGCGCGACGTCAGGAAACGCCGACACCGCGAGCGGAATCAGTGGCTTGGTCGGCTCCGACTCCTCCTGTGCGGCAAGCTCTTCCAACGCGATCGCTTTGAGGCGCAGCGCCTCGTCGGTCACGCCCGGAAGCTCGTAGGATTCCTCCTCCGCCTCGGAGGCGTCGGGGATGATGTTGCCGAAGTCGTCGAACCGCAGCGAGTGGCTTTCCATCGTGGGCGCCTCGGCCGTTCCTCGTCGGCGGCCGCGGGCGGCGGCGACGGGCTGCGGCTCGGCTTCGCGCTCGATCACGTCGCGGGGCAGCACCTCGCGCACCACCAGGTGCGCGTTGGCCCCACCGAAGCCGAAGCTGGACACCCCGGCCAGCGCGTAGCCGCCGTAGCGCGGCCAATCGCTGGCGCTGTCAACGACTTTCAGGCGCATGCCGTCGAAGTCGATGTAGGGGCTGGGGCCGGCGAAGTTGATCGACGGCGGCAGCTTGTCGTGCTGCAGCGCCAGCACCACCTTGGCCAGGCTCGCCGCGCCGGCGGCCGACTCCAGGTGTCCCACATTGGTTTTCACCGCGCCCAGCAACGCAGGACGGTCGGCGGGACGGCCCCGCCCGACAACGCGGCCCAGCGCCTCGGCCTCGATCGGGTCACCCAGGACGGTGCCGGTGCCGTGCGCCTCGATGTAGTCGACGGTGCGCGGATCGATCCCGGCGTCCTTGTAGGCCCGGCGCAACACCTCGGCCTGGGCGTCCTGGTTGGGGGCGATCAGGCCGTTGGACCGGCCGTCGTGGTTGACCGCGCTGCCGGCGATGACGGCCAGGATCTGGTCGCCGTCGCGGCGGGCGTCATCGACCCGCTTGAGCACGAACATGCCGCCGCCCTCGGAGCGGGTGTAGCCGTCGGCGTCCGAGGAGAACGACTTGATCCGGCCGTCGGGGGCCAGCACCGCGCCGATCTCGTCGAAACCGAGCGTCACCAACGGCGTGAGCAGCGCGTTGACACCACCGGCGACCGCGACGTCGCACTCGCCGTTGCGCAGCGCCTGCACCGCCTGATGCGTCGCCACCAGCGAGCTCGAGCAGGCGGTGTCCAGCGCCACCGACGGTCCGCGGAAGTCGTAGAAGTAGGACACCCGGTTGGCGATGATCGAGCTGGCCGTTCCGGTGATCGCGTAGGGGTGCGCGACCGTCGGGTCCGACACCGCCAGGAATTGGTAGTCGTTGTTGGAGAAGCCGACGTACACGCCGACGGCCTCACCGCGCAGGCTCGACGCCGGGATCCGGGCGTGCTCGAGCGCCTCCCAGGTGAGCTCCAGCGCCATCCGCTGCTGCGGGTCGATGTTGTCGGCCTCGGTCTTGGCGACCGCGAAGAACTCGGAGTCGAAGCCCTTGATGTCCTTCAGGTAGCCGCCGCGGGTGCGGGCGGTGCGCGACGCGCTGCGGCGATGCGCGGCTCTTCGAGGAACTCCGACCACCGGCCCTCGGGCAGATCGGTGATGGCGTCGCGGCCCTCCATCAGCGCCGCCCAGGTCTCGTCCGGGGAGTTCATGTCGCCGGGCAGCCGGGTCGACAGGCCCACGATCGCGATGTCGACGCGCTCGGCCGGGCCGGTGCGCGTCCAGTCGACGCCGTCGAGCTCGTCGTCGGCGACCTCGGGCTCACCCTCGATGATGCGGGTGGCCAGCGATTCGATGGTCGGGTGCTGGAAGGCGACCGCGACCGACAGGGTGACACCGGTCATGTCCTCGATGTCGGCGGCCATGGCCACGGCATCGCGCGACGCCAGGCCCAGCTCGACCATCGGCACCGACTCGTCGATGTCGTCGGGTGATTTCCCGACGGCCCGGCCCACCCAGTTGCGCAGCCATTGGCGCATCTCGGGGACGGTTGTTGGGCGCCGCTGCACCGCATCGCTGCGCACTGCATCGTCGCCGGCGCGCATATCGACTTTTCGGCGGGCACCTCCCCGTCAGGGCCCGGGGTGTCGTTTTCGGGGTGCTCAGTGTCAGCCATGGTCCTTAGAGATTCAGTCAGTGGAGCTGGCGAAGGCCGTCGGGGAACCGACGCCGCTTCGCAGACTGCCGTCGAGGTAGGCCGCGCGGCAGGCGCGGTGCCCGATCTTGCCGCTGGAGGTACGCGGGATCGTGCCCGACTGCACCAGCAGCAGGTCGCGGACGGTCACGCCGTGGCGCACCGCGATGGCGGCCCGGATGTCGTCGGCGATGGGCTGGTAGTCCAGCTTGTGCGAGCCGGCCGCGCGCTCGGCGACGATCACCAGCTGCTCGGAGCCGTCGTCGGGGTCGTACTTGATGCCGGCGTGCGGGTTGTCGAACACTTCCTTGCGGCAGTTGGTTCGCGGGCACCGAGAAGGCGGCCACGTAGCCGGTGCGCAGCGCCTTGCTGGCTTCTTGCGCCGAGTACTCGAGGTCCTGCGGGTAGTGGTTGCGGCCGTCGATGATGACCAGGTCCTTGATGCGGCCGGCGATGTAGAGGTGGCCCTTGTGGTAGGTGCCGTAGTCGCCGGTCTTGACCCACATGCCGTCGTCGGGGGCACCCTCGGCGTGCGACTCGCTGATCCGCGACTTGAGGATGTTGCGGAAGACGTCGTTGGTCTCTTCTTCCTTGCCCCAGTAGCCGATGCCCAGGTTGTTCCCGTGCAGCCAGATCTCGCCGATCTGACCGTCCGGCAGCTCGCTCGCGGTCTCCGGGTCGACGATGACGGCCCACTCGTCGACGCCGATGATGCCGGCGGAAACCTGCGGAACGGCCTTCGGCGAATCGGCGGGCACCTCGACGAAGCGCTGCTTGTTCAGCTCGTCACGGTCGACGTGGATGACCGTGGGCGCCTCGTCCATCGGCGTGGTGGAGACGAACAGCGTCGCCTCGGCCAGGCCGTAGGACGGCTTGATCGCGGTCTCCCGCAGACCGTAGGGCGAAAACGCGTCGTAGAACTTGCGCATCGACGCCGGGGACACCGGCTCGCTGCCGTTCAGGATCGCCTTGACGTTGCTCAGGTCCAGCGGCGGCTCGCCCTCCTTGGGCACCCCGCGGACCGCCGCATGCTCGAACGCGAAGTTCGGCGCCACGGTGATGACTTCGCAGTCCGGGGCGTCCTCGGGCTTGCGCGCCATCTCGCGGATCCACCGGCCGGGCCGGCGCACGAAGGCCGCCGGCGTCATGAAGGTGAACTTGTGACCGACCACCGGTGACAACAGCGCGGTGATCAACCCCATGTCGTGGAAGAACGGCAGCCAGGACAGGCCGCGGTCGGCCTCCTTGCCTTCCAGGCCGTTGAGCACCTGCAGCACGTTGGTGGGCAGGTTCAGGTGGGTGATCTCCACGCCGGTCGGGGTGCGGGTGGAGCCCGAGGTGTACTGCAGGTAGGCGATGGTGTTCTCGGTGGCCTCCGGCGGCTCCCAGGTGGATGCGACCTCGTTGGGTACCGCGTCGACGGCGATGACGCGGGGGCGCTCCTTGGCCGACCGGGCGCGGATGAACTTACGGACGCCCTCGGCGGCCTCGGTGGTGGTCAGGATCGTCGACGGGGTGCAGTCGTCGAGCACGGCATGCAGGCGGCCGACGTGGCCCGGCTCGCTCGGGTCGAACAACGGCACCGCGATCCGGCCGGCGTACAGCACGCCGAAGAGCGCGACGAGGTAGTTCAGGTTCTGCGGGCAGAGCACGGCGATGCGGTCGTCGGGCTGGGTAACTTGCTGCAGCCGGGCGCCCACGGCGCGGTTGCGGGCGCTGAACTCCGACCAGGAGATGTCGCACTCGACGCCGTCGCGCTCGGTGGAGATAGTCCAGGAACCGGTAGGCGAGCTTGTCGCCGCGAACCTTCGCCCACTTCTCAACGTGCTTGACCAAGTTCGTGTTCTCCGGGAACTTGATCTTTCCATTCACGATGAACGGGTTGTGGTACACCATGCCGCTCTCCTGTCGCACCTGTTTTTGGCCGGCTCGGCCGACGCTTTGTTCGTTAGGTCGGCTGCGCCGACGGCTTCGTTCTTCAGTCGGCTATGCCGACGGTTACATGTCTACGCACGCACGCCAGACCTCGCCCGGCACCCGCTTGGGACTGCCGGCCATGTGCCGGCCAAACCAGCATCGACCCCGACCGGGTGCGCGACAAGGTCCGATAGCTCTTAAATTCCTCTTAATGTTACGGGGCTGCCTACGGCAGACCAAATCACAAGGTACCGCTGATCGTCATCGGCAACCGCTACCTAAAGCCTGTGTCCCACCGCCCCGATCATCCGTGTTTTGGTTGTGGCGCATTTGCGATCAGACCGTGAGCCCAATTGAGCGTCCAGTCGGTCGCCGGCGCCCCGTCGATGCTCCAGCACTGCGTCGTGGCGTACAGCGCGTGGACCGGTTGACCGGCGCCGCCGGCCAAGGTGTTCAGCGTGTTGGGCAGGTTGGCGATGCTGAACGCTTCCTGCGGAGCGGCGCAGATCAGGTCACCCGGCGCGCAGATCTCGTTGGTCTTGCCGTTGAGGTCGCCGAAACCGCCCGGACGCGCACCGGTCATGGTCAAGCCCATCCCGGACAGGATGGGCACCTCGTGCAACGTCACCTCGGCGCCCTGCCCCGGCGGGTTGGGCCCGATGTCGTTGCCGACCCCCATCTGACGACGACCGTCAGCGATCAACGTCACACCCAGCACCAAGTCGTCGTCGACGGGTCCGCGGCCGTTGCCGATATCGCTGGCGATGTCGCCCGCGATCACCGCGCCCTGCGAAAAGCCCATCAGCACGTAACTGGTCAGGGGGCACCTGGTGTTCATGTCGGTCATCGCTTGAACCGTCGCGCGGGTGCCTTCGGCACGGCTGGCGTTGTAGGACATCTGCGTGTCGCCGCTCAACGGGTTGTGGAACTGCGCGGTGTACGGGGTCGTGTACGCCTGCAGCCGCGACGACGGAAACTGCTGGGTCAGACTCACGGTCGCGTTGTGCAGCAACGCGTTGGGGAATTGCAGCGGATTGGCCGGGTCGTCCTGGAGGGCGGACTCCCACGTGCCGGGAACGTTGACCAGCAGCACGTCGGGGCACGAGGCGTCCTGAGAGGCGGGTCGCGGCTTGTGCGGGTGCGTCGTGGTCGACGGCGGAGGCAGCACCCCGGGCGGCACCGCGCTGGGCTCCGACTCGATGGCCGCGCAGCAGGGTCACCGCGGCCAGGATGCCCAACAGCACCACGGCGGCGACCGACAGCGCGGCGATCCAGGCGAGGGTGCGTTGGCGCTTACGCCGCGCGCTGTTAGCCATGGTCTCCTGCCAGCAGAGTCGGTGGATCGCAGCTACGCGGTCCTCCCGACCCCTGCTGCACCTCCTACACGGTACCGGCTCGGCTGTGTGGGTTAACTGGGCAGCGACCCGCCGCTAGCGAATGGCGCCCACGATGTCACCCGACATCGCCGCGAGCTGCCCTGACCATGAGCCCCAACCGTTGTCGCCGCCGCCGGGGAAGTCGAAGTGACCGTTGTGCCCGCCATTGCTGCGGTACTGCTGATAGAACTCGCGCGAACTGCCCATGGCTGCGCCGGCCTGGCCGATCATCGCGGCGTCGTCACCGCCCATGTTCGTCGGGCTGTAGACCCAGACGCGGGTGTTGTTCTGCCCCAACAGCGAGGCGTGCACGTAGGGGTCGTGCCACTTCCACCGGCCCAGCTGCGGTGCGCCCCACATGCCGTTGCCGTCGACGCCGCCGAACTGCTGCAGGCCGGCCAGGATGGCGCCGTTGTAGTTGGTGCTCGACGGGTAGAGGAACCCGGACAGCGAGCCGGCGAAGCCGAAGCGGTCGGGGTGGAAGGCGGCCAGCGCCATCGCGGCATAGCCGCCCTGCGAGGCACCGACGGCGGCGTGCCCGCCCGGCGCCAGACCCTTGTTGGCGGCCAGCCAGTCGGGCAGCTCGCTGGACAGGAACGTGTCCCACTGCTTGCTGCCGTCCTGCTCCCAGTTGGTGTACATGCTCCAAGCGCCGCCGGCCGGGGCCACCACCGAGATGCCCTTGCCGCCGAGCGTGTTCATCGCGTTCCCGGCGGTCACCCAATTGCTCACGTCCGGGGCGGCATTGAAGGCGTCCAGCAGGTACACCGCGTGCGGACCACCGGCGAGGAAGGCCACCGGGATGTCACGGCCCATCGCCGCCGACGGAACCATGAGGCTTTCGTAACCCGCCGCCCGGGCTTTGCCGACGGTCCCGGCGGGCTGTAGCGCGAAGGCCAACCCGACCGCTAACGCGGCTACGCAGAACAACCGCAGAAGCGCTGACATACCCCGCCCGACCGTCATGTCCACCCTCCATCGTCTAGTCGCTGCATGCACATTAGCCAGCGCCGGAGTTCCCCCGCTCGCCGGGTAGTGAAACAAGTCACATAGGCCGCAAAAACCAGCGGCGGAAACCCCGAAGGGTTCCCGCCGCTGGCTGTACTGCTTGGCGTGTTTAGGTGCCCTGGCCGTTGCCGGCGTTGGTGGCTGCGGCCGTGGCCGGACCCGCACCCGGGGTGGCGCCCAGCACCGACTGCAGCTCAGGCTTCATCGCCTGCAACTGCGCGCCCCAGTAGGGCCAGTCGTGGGTGCCGTTGGCGTCGAAGTTGAACACTGCGTTCTGGCCGCCGGCGGCCTTGTAAGCGTCCTGGAACTTCAGGTTGCTGGTCCGCACGAAGCCCTCCAGGAACTTCGCCGGCAGGTTGTCGCCACCGAGGTCAGACGGCTTGCCGTTACCGCAGTACACCCAGATGCGGGTGTTGTTGGCGACCAGCTTGCCCACCTGCAGCGACGGGTCATTGCGCGCCCAGGCCGGGTCGTCCTTCGGCCCCCACATGTCGGCGGGCTTGTAGCCGCCCGCGTCGCCCATGGACAGGCCGAGCAGCGACGGGCCCATGCCCTGCGACGGGTCCAGCAGCGCCGACAGCGAGCCGGCGTAGATGAACTGCTGCGGGTGGTAGGCGGCCAGGATCAGGGCCGACGAACCTGCCATCGACAGACCGACCACGGCGCTGCCGGTCGGCTTGACCTGCTTCTGCGACGAGAGGTACTGGGGCAGCTCGCTGGTCAGGAAGGTCTCCCACTTGTAGGTGGTGCAGCCGGCCTTACCGCAGGCGGGCTTGTACCAGTCGGAGTAGAAGCTGGACTGGCCACCCACGGGCATGGCAACCGAGATGCCGGACTGGTTGTACCACTCGAAGGCCGGGGTGTTGATGTCCCAGCCGTTGAAGTCGTCCTGCGCACGCATACCGTCGAGCAGGTACAACGCCGGTGAGTTGGCGCCACCGCTCTGGAACTGAACCTTGATGTCGCGGCCCATTCCGGCGGACGGAACCTGCAGGTACTCCACCGGCAGACCCGGGCGCGAGAAGGCCCCGGCGGTCGCCGAGCCTCCGACGGCACCAATCAGGCCCGAGAGCAGCGCCGCACCCGCGGCGGCCACGACGAGCCGGCGCGGCATACCGGCCACGGCGCCGCGCAATCTGTCGACAAGCGTCATCCTTGCTTCCTCATCCTTCTTGCGGCCTTTCGGCGCATTTCACCGATCGGTCACTTTCTTGATTGGTCGAACTGCCTGCGCGAACCTGAACGCACGGTTCCTTCTCAGGCCCCCTCGGCCCGCATCGTTGCCGCGCCAGCGCAGGAGTGCTCGTGTAGTCAACCACACGTTGCACCGTTCGCTCGCATCGAGGCGGGGGCACCGACCTTCGAGCGGCCCTCCTACCCAGCGGTTTTCAATGCAAACATGGGTCTAAAAGCCGGTGTTTGCACATGTGCTTGACGGCCGTCGTCAGCTGGTGAGAGCCAAATGTGATGTTGCTGACATCTTTTCGCCGACAGCGCACTGTGATTTCTTCGGTGTGCGTCGAATTTTCCTCTGCGCGATGCTCACTCGCGAGGCGGGGGCGGCGGCTCTGGTGGTAGCGGAAGCCCACACCGGGCCAGTTCATAGCGCGGCACCCGATCGATCCGATACCCGGTGAATTTGAATGAATTCACCAGGTTGGACAGGAATCGGTGCGGGGTCATCGGTGCGCGCACCGAGCTGAGCACCGCCTTCGTATCCGGGCATTGCAGCGCCGCGACCGCCTCGGCAACCCACTGCTGATCCAAGTAGCCCGGAATCCCCGGAGGCAACTTCACCCACGGGCCGTCGGCGATCACCCAGTCGGGGAAGAGGTTCTTGTCGTGCCCGATGCGGCCGTGCTTGAGCCGTTCTGTGTGTTGCGCAAGCGGATTCGCCAAGCCGATCTGATCGATCACCCTGACGTCGAGCCCGACATTCATGCCGACCATGCCGAGGTTGGTGAAAAACACTGCGTGCTGGGGTTTTTGCGGGGACTTGTCCCCCGGCGGCGGCTGGAGCATCGGGACCAGGTCCCACTGGGTGTAATTGCCCGACGGCAGCAGTAACGCCCCTTCGGGCGTGTTGTTGAGGGCGGTCAGGATGGCCGCCATCCGCGGATAGCCCAGGTAGTCCGCGGCGGTCAGCGGATGCGCGTTACCCGTGGCCTGGGCATAGAAGCGGCGTTCGTCGACGATCCCGGTGTAGGTGACATGGGTGGCGTCGTCGCCCATCCCCGGTGAATTCGCCGCCCACAGCGACCATCCGGCCACTCCCAGCCATAGGGCGCCTGCGGCGCCGGCAACCCAGTTGCCGGTCTCCCGCGAATAGTCCTGGCCGTCAGGAATGGCGATCGGAATGACGGCGACCGGAGCCAGCAGACAGAACAGCGGCGCCAGCAGCACCCGGGCGTGCATGAAGTCGCCGCCCTGCCGGATCCAGTAGAGGGCCTGCAACAGCCCGCTGACGAGCACCCACGCCACCACCGCCGGCGGGCTTTGCACGGCCCGGGCCACCCGCCCGTAGTCGGGCGCCAGGACGGGGCGCAGGAACGACGGCCGTCGACGCGCGGCGAACAGCAGCACGCCCAGCGGCACGAGCAGGACCAGGGGTATCCACACCGCGTACGGCGCGTTGAAGTTGGCCAGGTAGATCATGCCCTGGGACCACTTGTCCCCGGCCGCGTCCTTGGCCAGGGCGGTGCCGGGCACCAAGAGGCCGTAATAGCCCATCCGGAAGATCTCGTAGGCGACCGGCAGGAAACCGCCGGCCAGCACGATCAGCGCCCGGCGGCGCCAGGTCCTGGCCGCGAACAGCATCATTATCAGGGCCATGCCGCCCATGAGCGCCAGCTCCGGCCGGACCAGCACACTGAACCCGGCGACGAAGGCCAGCGCGCCGGCGAACGCATTGTTGTCCGCGCGATTGCGCACCGGCTGCGCCCAGCAGACCATCATCCACCACAGCAACCCGAGATAGGCCAGCGCCAGACCGCTCTCCAGCCCGGACGTGGCGAAGTCCCGCGCGGGCGGCAGCGCGATGTAGACCAGCGCGCCGGCGGGCAACATGATGGCCTTGCGGCCCCGCAAGCTCGGCGCATACATTCGCGCGGCGCCCAGCATCAGAAGCGCCACGCCCACCACCGAGAGCGTCAGCGCAAGCGCGAGCGCCACGTATTCCATGCGCGACGAGCCGCTGACCCAGCTACCCACGTACATCAGGTAGGTCCACGCGGTGGAGGTGTTGGCCTCGACCCGCTCACCCTGGTTGAACACCGGCCCGTTGCCGGCGAGCAGGTTGCGCACGGTGCGCAGCACGATGAGGCCGTCGTCGGCGATCCACCGCCGCTGCCAACTCCCCCAACCGAACAGCACGGCGACAACCGTCACGCTGATCCACAGGCTGACCCGCACCATGGTGGTGTACGGGAACACGGGCCAGCCGGCCCGCCTGATCACCGGCCGGCTCCGCATCATGCGCGCTTTGAGAGCCTGCAGTTCGGGGCTAACCGAAGGCAACGGCGGCTCCGACTGTTGCGATCCAGGCCAGGAACAGCACCTGCAGCACCCGGTCCCGCAGCGCGATGTCTTCGGGTTCGCCGGCCAGCCCGCCGTCCACGTCGACCGCGTAGCGCAGGATCGCGATGGTGAACGGGACCATGGACACCGCGTACCACGACCCCGAGTGGTGGCCTCGCTCGAACGCCCACAGGCCGTAGCACATCACCACCGCGGTGGCTGACATCGTCCAGACGAATCGCAGGTATGTGCTGGTGTAGCTCTCCAGTGACTTGCGGATCGCCGCACCGGTGCGCTCGGCCAACTGCAATTCCGCATAACGCTTGCCTGCCACCATGAACAGCGACGCGAACGCCGCCGATAGCAGAAACCATTGCGAAAGCGGGATTTTGGCCGCCACACCGCCCGCGATGGCGCGCAGTAGGTACGCCGAGGAGACGATGCAGATGTCAAGCACCGCTTGGTGTTTGAGACCGAAGCAGTAGGCCAGCTGCATGCCGAGGTAGACGGCCATCACCAGCGCCAGGTTGGGCGTCACCGTCCACGCGATGCCCAGCGAGGCCACGCCGAGGAGCACGGCGATGACGTAGGCCAGCCAGGCGGGTACCACACCCGCCGCGATCGGGCGAAATCTCTTGGTGGGGTGTTCGCGGTCGGCCTCGACATCGCGGGCATCGTTGACCAGGTAGATCGATGACGCCGCCAGACTGAACACCACGAACGCGTACCCCACCTGGCTGAGCATCTGTCCGTAGTCGTAACGGATGCCGCTGCCCAGTCCGGCCACCGGTGCGGCCAGTACCAATACGTTCTTCACCCACTGCCGGGGACGGATCGCCTTGATCACCCCGGTGACCACGTTGCCCGGCGGTCGGGTCACGACGTCCTCACTCATTTCAGCCACACCTCTCGTGCACGGCGCGCGATCGCCGCAACGACGGCACCGAGGGCGATGCCGAAGGCCACGTCGCTGGGGTAGTGCACGCCCAGCAAGACCCGCGACAACGCCATCGGGGGCACCAGGACCGCGGGCAGCGGCAGGCCGGTGGTCCGGCCCATCAGGATGGCCGCGGCGGTGGTCGAAGTGGCATGTGCGGACGGGAAACTCAGTTGGCTGGGGGTGCCGACGTTCACCTCGACGGCGGGATCATGCGGTCGCTGGCGACGCACGACCCGCTTGACGATGACGGCGGCGGCGTGCGCGGCGAACGCACCGGCCCCGGCCACCAGCCAGTCCCAGCGCCGCTTGGGTGACAGCACCGCGCCAACGACGGCGACGGCCATCCAGCCGAGACTGTGCTCGCCGAAGTGCGACAGAGCGCGCGCCGCGGGCAGCGCACCCGGACGATCGCTCAGCGCCGCCTGGACGGCGACCAGCGCGGCCACTTCGCCGCGCGGCGCCTCTGCAGCAGCGGCCTCATGCATGTTCTGCGGCTGGGAGCAACGCCGTCTCCCACTTCTGCTTGCTGGACAACACCGGCAGCGCGTCGCGATACACCCGGCGCATTTCGTCGAAGCGGCCGAGCAACCGACGCTGACGGCGCAGCGATTCGAACAACAGCGACAACATCTTTCGCCGGTCGCGTTGCCGGTAGACCACACCGCAGCCGTCGGCCGTGGTGACCGTCACGCCGTCGACCGTGCACAACCGGAACCAGCGCGCGTCCTGGGTCGGCACGTTGAACTCGGGCCGGGTGTGGGATTCCGCGTCGGCCTTGGTCATGTTGTGCAGGATGCCGCGGGCCAGCCGGTAGCCGATCGACACGGGGTTCACCGGGGGCTTCATCGCCTTGGTCTTGTGCGATGGCGTCGGCAATTCGCTGGCCGCCGGCAGCACGACCGCGTCCGGGAATTCCTTGCGCAGGCGATGCACCTCGGGCAGCCCGGATTCCAGGATGGAGAAGATGTGTTCGGGCCCGGCGAGGAAGTCGTCGATGGCCCGGTTCTGGATCGCGACTGTCGAATACTCAAGGCAGGCAAGGTGTTTCAGCGTCGCCTTGAGGTGGCTACGGACCAGACCGGTGATGTCGCCATCCCAGTGCAATGCCGCCACCACCAGCCGGTTGCGCAGGTGGAAGTAGGCCTGCCAGTCGATGGCGTCGTCCTTGTCGCTCCACGCCATATGCCAGATCGCGGCGCCGGGCAGCGTGACGGTCGGATACCCGTGCTCGCCGGCGCGCAGACCGTACTCGGCGTCGTCCCATTTGATGAACAGCGGCAGCGGCTGGCCCAGTTCCTCGGCGACCTGGCGCGGGATCATGCACGTCCACCAGCCGTTGAAGTCGACGTCGATGCGACGGTGCAGCAGTGCGCTCCGATCGTTCTTGTCGTTCAACGGATATTTGGCGAAGTCGTGGTCGTATTCGGCGTGCGGCGCCGCGGTCCACATGAAGTTCGCCTGGTTGACCACCTCGCCCATGATGTGCAGGTGTGACGGCTCCTGCAGGTTGAGCATCTGCCCGCCGATCAGCGTCGGCGTCTTGGCGAAACGGTTGAGCGCCAGCACCCGCAAGATCGTGTCCGGCTCGATGCGGATGTCGTCGTCCATGAACAGAATCTGTTGGCAGTCCGTGTTTTTCAGCGCCTCGTACATGACGCGGCTGTAGCCGCCGGAACCGCCCAGGTTGGGCTGATTGTGGATGGACAGCCGATTGCCAAGGCCCGCCGCCGCTGCCGCGAAGTCGGGATGGTCGCGCACCTTGCGCACACCCTGGTCCGGGACGATCACCGCACCGATCACCGCGTCCACCAACGGATCCGCGGTGAGGTCGGCCAGCGCGTTGACGCAGTCGGCGGGGCGGTTGAAGGTGGGGATGCCGACGGCGACATTGGCCGTGCCCGGCGCGGGCTCGGTGGCATACCAGCCGCCGCTGATGAGGTTGACCTCGGTGTCGGTGGTGATGTCGAACCAGATCCAGCCGCCGTCCTCGAACGGCTTGAGCGGCACCTCGATCTCGACGACGGCCGGTTGCTCGTCGGTGCCGACGAATTGGCGGCCCTCCACCGAGATTCGCACCCCGGTCGCCTTGGTCCGGTACACGTCGACGCGCCCGGTTCCGGTCAGCTCGACCCGCAGCGCCACGGACTGACAGATGGACCAGCGCCGCCAGTAGCTGGCCGGGAACGCGTTGAAGTACGTGGCGAAGGACACCTCGGACTCTTTGCCGATCTCGAGCGATGTGCGGCTGGTCGCGTGCGCCCGCCGAGCGTTCGTCGTCGACTCCTCGAGATACAGCTTGCGCACGTCGAGCGGCTCGCCGGGGCGCGGCAGGATGATCCGGGACAGCAGGCTCACGGCACTCATCTAGGCGCCACTCCTTCTCATCGCTTCGTCCGCCGCAAGCGGGTGGTACCCCCGCTGCATGGTCATGGCGCGCATCAGCGCGCGCCTTCCTCTTTGTTCTGGGCTTCCGTCAGCGATGCGCCGTCCCGTAGGTGCGGCGCGAGCACGTTGTCGTACATGTTCAAGGCGCTGGCGATGGCCATGTGCATATCAAGATATTGGTAGGTGCCCAGCCGGCCGCCGAACAATACCTTCGACGACTCGGTCTCCGACTTCGCCCTGGCTCGATAGGCGGCCAGCACGGCGCGGTCGGCTTCGGTGTTGATCGGATAGTAGGGCTCGTCGTCGTCCTCGGCGAAGCGCGAGTACTCCCGCATGATCACCGTCTTGTCGGTCGGGTAGTCCCGCTCGGTGTGGAAGTGACGGAACTCGTGGATGCGGGTGTAAGGGATGTCCGGATCGTTGTAGTTCATCACCGGTGTGCCCTGGAAATCCCCGATGGGCAGCACTTCCACTTCGAAGTCGAGGGTGCGCCAGCCCAGCCGGCCCTCGGCGTAGTCGAAGTAGCGGTCCAGCGGCCCGGTGTAGACGACCGGCGCCTCGGGGTTGTCCGCACGCAACTGGTCGCGCACATCGAACCAGTCGGTGTCTAACCGGACCTCGATGCGGTCATCGGCGGCCATGTTCTGCAGCCAGGCCGTGTAACCGTGGACGGGCAGCCCCTCGTAGGTGTCGCTGAAGTAGCGGTTGTCGAAGGTGTAGCGCACCGGCAGGCGGGTGATGTTGGCGGCCGGCAGCTCCTTGGGATCGGTCTGCCACTGTTTGGCGGTGTAGCCCTTGACGAAGGCCTCGTAGAGCGGTCGCCCGATCAGCGAGATCGCCTTCTCTTCGAGGTTCTGCGCGTCGGCGGTGTCGATCTCGGCGGCCTGCTCGGCGATGAGCTTGCGCGCTTCGTCGGGGGTGAAGTACTTGCCGAAGAACTGGGATACCAGGCCAAGCCCCATCGGGAACTGGTAGGCCTGCCCGTTGTGCATCGCGAAGACCCGGTGCCGGTAGTCGGTGAAGTCGGTGAACTGCCGCACGTAGTCCCACACCCTCTTGTTGGAGGTGTGGAACAGGTGGGCACCGTACTTGTGCACCTCAATGCCGGTGCGCGGCTCGGCTTCTGAGTAGGCGTTGCCACCGATGTGCGGGCGGCGGTCCACGACGAGTACGCGCTTCCCGAGTTGGGTAGCCACGCGCTCGGCAATGGTCAGTCCGAAGAATCCAGAGCCGACGACGAAAAGATCGAAACGAGCGGTCATCGGTTGCTTAGGGTATCCGACCGCTTGGCCCTAACCCATTTGGCGAGGCCATGCATCGGGTCCGCGCTTTGATGACGCTGGTGGGGCGGCCGGGATGCGCGATCACAGACGGGGTCGCAATTGCCTCACGATTCAATATCACCACTCTAGTAACACGTTCCCCACTCGTACCATCGACTTTGTGTGATTCCCGCCAGACAGCACCCGTGGGACGCGCCGACACAACAAATAGTCAGATAGAGGAGACTTCCGTGCCGAACCGACGCCGACGCAAGCTCTCAACAGCCATGAGCGCGGTTGCCGCCCTGGCAGTGGCGAGTCCTTGCGCATACTTCCTTGTCTACGAATCGACTTCGGGCAGCAAGGCACCCGAGCATCACGAATTCAAGCAGGCCGCGGTGATGAGCGACCTGCCCGGTGAGCTGATGGGCGCGCTGTCGCAGGGGTTGTCGCAATTCGGAATCAACCTGCCGCCGGTGCCCGCCTTGAGCGGGGGTGCGGCCGCTACACCGGGTCTCGCCAGCCCCGGACTGGGCACTCCGGGCCTCGGAACCCCCGGGTTGGGGACGACGGGCCTGACCAACCCGGGCGCGACCAGCCCCGGCCTGGCCAGCCCCGGTCTGACGAGCCCCGGCTTGACCAGTCCCGGCTTGACGAGTCCCGGCCTCACGAGCCCCGGTACGGCGCCCATGACGCCCGGACTCACCGCTCCCGGCGCGTTGCCGACCACCCCCGGTGGCGGTGTAGCGACCCCGGGCGCCGGGCTCAATCCGGCCCTCTCCAACCCCGGACTGACCAGCCCGGCCGGTGTTACACCGGGCGTGGGCACACCGGCGATGTCGCCGAGCGAGGTGCCGATCGACTCCGGGGCCGGGTTGGACCCCGGTGCCGGCGGCACCTACCCGATCTTGGGCGATCCGTCGACCTTCGGTAACGCATCGCCGATTGGCGGCGGCGGTACCGGCCTGGGCGGCGGTGGTGGCTCGTCGAGCACCGGCGGTGGCAGCGGCGGTCTGGTCAACGACGTGATGCAAGCCGCCAACCAGCTCGGCGCCGGCCAGGCGATCGACCTGCTCAAGGGCTTGGTCATGCCGGCCATCACGCAGGGCATGCATGGAGGCGCGGGTGCCGCTGGTGCTCTGCCGGGTGCCGCGGGCGCCCTGCCGGGCGCTGCGGGTGCCCTGCCGGGCGCAGCTGCGGCCATCCCGGGTGCCGCGAGTGCCCTGCCGGGCGCGGCTGCGGCCCTGCCGGGTGCCGCGGGTGCCCTGCCGGGCGCCGCGGGTGCGCTGCCGGGTGCGCTTCCCGCTGCCGCGGGTGCGGCCGGTGCGTTGCCGGCGGCCGCCGGTGCGATACCGTCGCTGCCCCCGGTCTAGTCCTCCACAAACCCTCCACAAGACGGCACCGCAGAATGGTCTGCGGTGCCGTCGATTTTCGGTGAGATTTCGCCGACGCCGAGGTCGTGTCGTCTCATAGATAACATTTGAAACACGCGTAACATCAGCTGGTGTCTCACAGTCGTGCGCCAACGGCGTTGCTCACCGCCATGGCCGCCACCGTCGTACTCGTCTCGTGGGTGGCGGACACGACACGCGATCGCGGCGCCTCCGGCGCGCGGCCCTCTGGTGGCACCCAACTGGCCGAGCAGCCACTGGTCGGATTGGGCGCCGGCGTCACGGTTCGTGAAATCCGGCAAGACACCCCGTTTTCCCTGGTCGCGCTTACCGGCGACCTGGCCGGCACGTCGACTCGAGTACGGGCGAAGCGCTCCGACGGTTCATGGGGCCCCTGGTATCAGACCGAGTACGAAACCGCGGCACCCGACCCGGCGTCCCGCGCGGGCGGCGACGAGCCGGGCCCGGACCATGCCGACGGGGCGACGGAGGGACCCCGTGGCACCGATCCGCTGTTCGTCGGCACCACCAGCACCGTGCAGATCGCGGTCACCCGCCCGCTCGACGCGCCGGTGACCCGGCCGCCGCCGGCACCCCCGAGCGAGAAGACCGACCTGGGCTACAAGCCGGCGTCCAGAGAACAACCCTTCGGCCCGAACATCTCGGCCGTCCTCATCTCCCCGGCGCAAGCGCCGGCCGAGAAGCATTGGACACCACCGTCGGGAGTGGTGATGCCCGGCCAAGCTCCCCCCATCATCAGCCGCGCGGAATGGGGCGCCGACGAGTCGCTGCGCTGCGGTTCCCCGCAGTACGACAACGGGATTCGCGCGGCGGTAGTCCACCACACCGCGGGCAGCAATGACTATTCGCCACTCGAATCGGCCGGGATCGTCAAGGCGATTTACACCTACCACAGCAAGACGCTGGGCTGGTGCGACATCGCCTACAACGCGCTGGTCGACAAGTACGGCCAGGTGTTCGAGGGCAGCGCAGGCGGTCTCACCAAGGCGGTTGAGGCCTTCCACACCGGCGGGTTCAACCGCAACACCTGGGGTGTGGCGATGATCGGCAACTTCGACGACGTGCCCCCGACACCGATTCAGCTCAGGATCATGGGCCGGCTGATCGGCTGGCGGCTGGGCCTGGATGGCGTCGACCCCAAGGGCACGGTCCAGCTGGAGTCGGCCGGCAGCCATTACACCACCTACCCGGCCGGCTCGGTCGCGACGTTGCCGGCCATCTTCACCCACCGCGACGTCGGAAACACCGATTGTCCGGGCAACGCCGCCTACGCGCTGTTGGACGAAATGCGTGATATCGCTTCGCATGCCAATGATCCGCCGGAAGAGCTGCTCAAGGCGTTGCAGGGCGGCGCCATCTACGACCACTGGCAGGTGATCGGTGGGATGAACAGCGTGCTGGGCTCGCCGACCTCACCGGAGGACAGCGCAGAAGGCGACGCCCGTTTCGTCACGTTCGCCCGCGGCGCGATGTACTGGTCTCCCGAGACCGGCGCCCAGCCGGTCACCGGCGCCATCTACGACGCCTGGGGCTCGCAGAGCTATGAACGTGGCCCGCTTGGATTGCCGACCAGCGCGGAGATACACGAGCCGCTGCAGATCACCCAGAACTTCCAGCATGGCACCCTCAACTACGAGCTCCTGACCGGAAATGTCACCGAGGTCGTAGACGGCATCGTGATTCCGCTGACCGCCGAATCCCCAAGCGGCCCAACGGTACCGGCCGAGCACTTCTCGCTGCCGTCCCACCCCTCGCCGACGTAACCGGCTCCGTCGAAGCCGGCCCGCTAAAGCCACCAGCGTTCGAGCACCCGGCCCACCCCGTCGTCATTGTTGGGAGCGGTGACCTCGTCGGCGGCCGCCTGAACGTCAGGATGGGCATTGCCCATCGCCACGCCATGGCCCGCCCACCGCAGCATCGGCAGGTCGTTGGGCATGTCGCCGAACGCCACCACGTCCTCGGCAGCGATCTCCAACGGCCGCGCGATCTGGTCGATGCCGGTGGCCTTGCTGGTCCCTAACGGCACGATCTCGATCAGGCCGTTGTTGGTGGAGTAGGTGATGTCGGCCTCGACGCCGATGTGCTTGGCCAGTGCGGCGGCCATGTCGTCGCTGCGGGCTCCGGAGCGGCGGATGAGCAGCTTGATCGCCGGGGCGCTGAGCAGATCCTGGATCGACACCTCGGTGTTGTCCGGGTTCAGCCAGGCGTGCTCGTAGCCCGGCGAGCTGACGAACTGGGGCGTCGCCGTGTCATGCGCGCTTTCACCGATCCGCTCGACCGCGAGGCCCGCGCCGGGGATGACGCGGGTGGCCACCTCGGCCAACTCGGCGAGGGTGTCGACCGCCAGCGTGCGGGTGGACAGCACCCGGTCGGTTGCGGCGTCGTAGATGACGGCCCCGTTGGCGCATACCGAGATCGGCGCGAAACCCAGCGCGTCGACGACGGGACGTATCCAGCGCGGCGGACGGCCGGTCGCCACGACGAACTGCGCACCGGCCGCGACGGCGGCGCGAATGGCGGCGCGGGTTCGCGGGGAGATCTTCTCGTCGTCGTCGAACAGGGTGCCGTCGACGTCGCAGGCGATCAACGCCGGCAGGGTCATCGAAACCACCCGCCTTGGCAGTTGGCGAAACCGCTCAATGCAGCCCGCTCTGATGCTGCCCGGGTCGCGTCACGCCGTCGGTACCGTACTTCTGCATCCGCTCCTGCAACTCCGACAACCGCAGGGCCCGGGAATCCTCCTGGGTAGGCGCGCTGCCGCCCAGCCGCCGCGGCACCCAGAACTCGTCCTTCGGGTGCGGATATTCCTCCTGCACCGAATACAGCAGGTCATTCATCGCCGAACGCAACAGCAGGTTGAGTTCCTCGGGCGTGCCCCGCGGTGGCAGGGGCCGCCCGGCCGCGACGGTGATCGGAACCTTGTTGCGAAACACCTTCTTGGGATGGTCCTTGGGCCAGATTCGATGCGCGCCCCACACCACGATCGGAACGATCGGGACCTGCGCGTCCAGCGCCATGCGCGCCGCTCCGGTCTTGAACTCCCGCAATTCGAAACTGCGGCTGATCGTGGCTTCGGGATGCATCCCGATCAGCTCGCCCTCGCGCATGCGTTGCACGGCCACATCGAAAGCGTCGTGTCCCGAGCGACGATCCACCGGGATCAGCCGGGCGTGATTGATGACGTAGTTGACCGCCTTCACGTCGGCCATTTCCGCCTTGATCATGAAGTACGCGCGCCGCCGCCGCTCACGGACGGCCATCAGCGTCGGCAGCCAGTCCAGGTAGCTGGTGTGGTTTTGGGCCAGCAAGGCGCCGCCGCGCGCCGGGATGTTCTCCAGGCCGTGATAGGTGAACCTGGTGCCCTGCATCGCGACCATCGGCGGGACGACCAATTCCCCCAACCGGTAGAACCCCTCGGGCATGCCTTCTCCTTCGCCTACTGCGGCGGGTGCTCGGCCCTTTTAGCCGAGCGGGCCGCCGCCTCGGTGGCCTCCATGCGAGCGGCCTCGGCCGGGGTCGGCGCTCCGCCGCCCAGCCGGCGCGGCAGCCAAAACGCTCCGGGCTCGCCCGGATAGTGCTCCTGCGCCCGGTGCAGCAAGGTGGTCATCGAGTCACGCAGGACAGCGTCGGTCTGCGCGATGTCTTCGCGCGCCCGTACCGGCGCGCCTACCTGCACAGTAATGGGTATCTTCGCGCGGCCCACATTCCGCGGGTGATCCTTGGTCCAGATTCGTTGTGCTCCCCAGACGATCACCGGCACGATCGGGACGTCCGCTTCGATCGCCATCCGCGCGGCGCCGGACTTGAATTCCTTGAGCTCGAAGCTGCGGCTGATCGTGGCCTCCGGATAAACCCCCACCAGCTCGCCTTCGCGTAGCCGCTGCACCGCCACCGCATAGGCGCCCGCCCCCGCGCCACGGTCCACCGGGATGGTGCGGGTGTGCTTGATCAGGAAATTGACTGGTTTGACCTGCTGCATCTCGGCTTTGATCATGAACCTCAGGCGGCGCCCGCGGCGGTGCACGGCCAGCGCGGCGGGCAGAAAGTCGACATAGCCGGTGTGGTTGATCGCCACCACGGCACCGCCGCGCTCGGGGATCTGCTCCTCACCGCGATAGGTGATCTTCGTGCCGGTGGCCTTCACCAAGAATTGAGCCAGGAGCTCCAAAGCGCGGAAGGTCGGCTCCACCATCGATGCCTACTCCGTCGCCCCTGCGGACCGGGCCCGCCGAGCCGCGCGGGCGGCCGCCTCCTCGGCCTCCAGCCGGGCCGCCTCGGCAAGGGACGGAGCGCCGCCGCCCAGGCGGTGTGGCACCCAGAACTCGCCGGCCGGGTGCGGTCCATACATTTCCTGGGCGCGTTCCAGCAGATGCTGCATGCGTGAGCGCAGTAGCCCCTTGAGTTCCTCGATGGGCAACGTGGGCTCGATCGGTTCGCCGACCAGCACCGTGATCGGAACCTTGGGCCGCCACAGCTTTTTCGGGTGATCCTTGGTCCAGATCCGCTGCGCGCCCCACACGATGTGCGGAACGATCGGCACGCCGGCCTCGACCGCCATGCGGGCGGCTCCCGATTTGAACTCCTTGATCTCGAAGCTGCGGCTGATCGTCGCTTCGGGGTAGACGCCGACCAGCTCGCCGTCCTTCAGGTTCCGCACGGCAGCCTCGAAGGAGGCGGCGCCGTCTTGCCGGTTCACCGAGATGTGCCGCAGGCTGCGCATGATCGGCCCAGTGACCTTGTTGTCGAAAACCTCCTGCTTGGCCATGAACCGCACCTTGCGGCCCAGCCCCTGCTTGTAGGCCGGCAACCCCGCGAAGGTGAAGTCCAGGTAGCCGGTGTGGTTGATCGCGATAACCGCACCGCCGCTTTTCGGCAGGTTCTCCTCGCCCGCGATCGTGATCTTCAGACCCTGGATGCGCCACACCAGGCGGGCGAGTTGAATGACAGTCCCGTAAACCGGTTCCACAGCAGTTCAGCCTAATGCGCCGGGCCGAGGCGCCGCCCTCACAGGCCGGAATCCCAGCTGAACGGCCGTCGCGCCGGACCCGGTGCGCCGGCACGTGTACGGGCGGCGGTCACGCGCCGCGAGTGTCCGTTCGCGCTAAGCTCGGGGGCTGAAAAGCCGTAATCCCCGGGCCGAGGCCGCAGAAGCCTTGAAAGGCCTTCTACCGGCCCCAGGAAGGTATCAGTGCAGGTCACCAGCGTCGGCCACGCCGGATTTCTGATCGAGACTCAAGCGGGCAGCATCCTGTGCGACCCGTGGGTCAATCCCGCCTACTTCGCGTCCTGGTTCCCTTTCCCGGACAACAGCACGCTGGACTGGGACCACCTGGGCGCCTGCGACTACCTGTATGTGTCGCACCTGCACAAGGACCACTTCGACGCGAAAAATCTGGCCGAGCACGTCAATAAGGACGCGATGGTGCTGTTGCCGGACTTCCCGGTGCCCGACCTGCGAAATGAGTTGCAGAAGTTGGGTTTTCACCGCTTCTTCGAGACCAGCGATTCGGTCAAGCACCGGATCAGCGGCCCGAAGGGCGAGGTTGATGTCATGATCATCGCCCTGCGGGCACCCGCTGACGGCCCGATCGGTGATTCGGCGCTGTTGGTTTCCGATGGCGCGACAACGGTTTTCAACATGAACGACGCCCGGCCGGTAGATCTGGACGTGTTGGCGTCCGAATTCGGGCACATCGATGTGCACCTGCTGCAGTACTCCGGGGCCATCTGGTACCCGATGGTCTACGACATGCCGGCCCGCGCCAAGGAGTCGTTCGGCATCCAGAAGCGGCAACGGCAGATGGACCGTGCCCGCCAGTACCTCGCCCAGGTCGGGGCGACGTGGGTGGTCCCGTCGGCGGGGCCGCCCTGCTTCCTCGATCCGGAGTTGCGTCACCTCAACGACGACCACGCGGATCCGGCCAATATCTTCCCCGACCAGATGGTGTTCCTGGATCAGATGCGCAGGCACGGCAACGACGGCGGGCTGCTGATGATCCCCGGGTCGACCGCCGATTTCACTGGATCCAGCCTCAATTCGCTGACCCATCCGCTGCCCACCGACCAGGTCGAGGCCATCTTCACCACGGGCAAGGCCGACTACATCGCCGATTACGCCGAGCGGATGGCACCCGTCATCGCCGCGCAGCGTGCGGACTGGGCCCCGGCCACCGGGGAGCCGCTGCTGGAACCGTTGCGCGCCCTGTTCGAGCCGATCATGTCGCAAAGCGACGAGATCTGTGACGGAATCGGCTACCCCGTCGAACTGGTGCTCGGGCCCGAAACCGTGGTCTTGGACTTCCCCAAACGGGCAGTGCGGGAACGGATTCCGGACGAGAAGGTGCGCTACGGGTTCTCGATAGCCCCGGAGCTGGTTCGCACAGTGCTGCGCGATCGCGAGCCCGACTGGGTCAACACCATTTTCCTGTCGACCCGTTTCCGCGCATGGCGAGTCGGCGGCTACAACGAATACCTCTACACGTTCTTCAAGTGCCTCACCGACGAACGGATCGCTTACGCCGACGGCTGGTTCGCCGAGACGCACGACGACTCAGCGTCAGTCATCCTGGACGGCTGGGAGATTCAGCGCCGCTGCCCGCACCTCAAAGCCGACCTGTCGAAATTCGGTGTCGTCGAAGGAGATACGCTCACCTGCAACCTGCACGGTTGGCAGTGGCGTCTGGAGGACGGGCGCTGTCTGACCGCGAAGGGTCACCAGTTGCGGAGTTGCCGGGCGTGAACGATTCTTACGATGACGGCCTGGTCCAGCTGGATCGTGCGGCGATCACGCTGCGCCGCTACCACTTTCCGTCGGGCACCGCGAAGGTGATCGCGCTCGACGCGATCCGCGGATACAAAGCCGAACAGCTCGGTCTTTTCACCCAGCGGTTCCGGATCTGGGGCAGCTCGGACTTCCGGCGCTGGCTGCCGCTGGACATCGGCCGGCCGCTCAAGTCGACATTGATCACCCTGGACGTGCCGGGCACGCGGCCCAGCCCCGCGTTCACGCCGGCGCGTCCCGAACAGTTCACCGCCCTGTTGGACGACCTGCTGCGCCAGCGCGGTTAGGACGGCCCTGTCCGGCCGCGGTCGGCGAGCGCTTGCTTCGCCGCGTTGTAGCCGGGAATGAACGTGATCCCGGGGCCGCCGTGGCAGCCCGCGCTGCCCAGATACAGCCCTTCGATGGGGATCGGCTGGCCGAGGAAGCCCCGCGGGCCGGGCCGGTTGGGCCCAATCTGGTTGGCGTTCAACAGGCCGTGGCAGTAATCACCGCCGGGCGCGCCGAACATGACGCCCATGTGCTTGGGCGTGAAGGTGGTGTGGCGGATGATGCTGCGTTCGAAATTCGGGGCGAGCCGGGTGATCTTGTCGATCACCCGCTGGCCCATCTCGACCTTGGCCTGCCCGTAGTCCACGTCGCCCTCGATCGGGAAGAACAGCGCGAACGCCGATGCGGCGTGCTTTCCCTCGGGCGCCAGGTCCGGGTCGTTTTGCGACGGAATCTGCAGCACGACCGTCGGGTCGGCCGGGACGATTCCGCGCCGCGCGTCCTCCCACTGCTGCTGGACTTCCTCCGGCGTGCAGAACAGGCCGATCGAGGCCTGCATGGCGGGCTCGTTGAGGGCCTCGTACGGCGCAGCGAAGACGGGGGCCTCCTCGAGGGCGAAGTGCATTTGCAGATAGCTGCCACGGTGGTCGATGCGGGCATAGCGTTCCCGGACGTCGGCGGGCAGTGCGGCCGGATCGATCATCTCGTTGAGCGTGACGTCCGGCGCGATGCCGGAGACGACGATCGGGGCGCTCAACGTCTCCCCCGCCTCCGTCCGCACCCCGGTCACCCGTCCGTCGTCGATGAGAATGTCGGTCACCTTGGTGCGCAACCGAACTTCGCCGCCGTGACTCTCCAGCACGTCGCACAGGTGGGAGGTGAGCGCGCCGATGCCCCCGCGCAGCTTCTTCATCTGCATCGTGTCGCCGTCGGGAACGCCGAGGCCAAACGCCAGGGCGGCCGCGCTACCCGGGGTGGCCGGGCCACGGTAGAGCGTGTTGACGGCCAGCACGGTCATCGAACCGCGCAGCGCGCCATGCTTCTCGCGGTCCGGCAGGTACCGGTCCAACACGTCAGTGACCGATCCGAACAGCATGTCGTCGATCGCCGAGCGCTCGAATTCGTTTGTGGCGCAGGCATACATCTCATCGATGCTCTTCGGGGGCGTTCCGGCTTCGAACCGGCCCAGCGCGCGGGTCGGGCCCTGGCTCCACGCCATCAGCCCCGCCATGCCGTTCACGGCGTCGGCCCCGTGCACCTCGTTGAGATGCGTGAAGAGCTTGATGGGGTCGCTGTACTGCACCAGCGGATCGTCGCCGACGCCGCGCATCGCCACCGACATCACGTCGAGGTCGATGGTCGGCAGCGTGTCCAGACCCAGCTCGTCAACCACGACCTGTGCCGTGGGGAACTGCACCGAGCCGGCGATTTCGAATTGGTATCCGTCGAAAAGTTCGACGGTGGAGGCCATGCCGCCCGCATAGAGCTTGGGGTCCAGGCACACGGTGCGCAGGCCTGCCTTCTGCAGCAGCACGGCCGCGGTCAGCCCGTTATGCCCTGCACCGATAACTATCGCGTCGTATTCGGTCATGTCCTGCCCTCCGAAAGGGAGGCTCGCACGCGCGCAAAGTTTTGTCAATTATGACGAAACTGCGGTGATCCATGTCCCGGAAATGCCGCCGCGCAGCGACTCGAGCGCCTCATGGGTGATCCGGGCCAGCTCGCCGAGCGACCGGTCGTCGCCGACCATCCAGACCTCCATGGCACCGAACACCGCGGCCGCGATGCACCGCGCGCTCACCGTGACACGCAGCCGCACATCCGGCGTCCGATCGGCGGCGCCTTTTCGCCGGCGCAGCTGATCCTCGATGGCGTCGGCGAGGTCGGCCTGGACGTCGCGGATGTGGCGGACGATGCGGCCCTGGTCGAGGTCGCCACCGCGCAGCGCGGCGATCTTCGTCACGGCCTCAACGTCATAGGGGAACGCGAAGACGGCCGCCTGCACCGAGTCGATGATCGGCTCGTCCACCGGTCTGGCGTCCAGCGCCGCGCGAAACCAGTGCAGCCCCGTGTAGTCGGCAAAGAGCAGGTCGTGCTTGGAACCGAAGTGGCGGTAGAACGTCCGCAGCGACACCCCGGCGTCGGCGGCGATCTGCTCGGCCGACGTGTCCTCCACGCCCTGCGCCAGGAATCGCACCACGGCGGCCTGGCGCAGCGCTTCGCGCGTGCGCTCGCTGCGCGCCGTCTGAGCGGGCCGGACCATGGCAGTAAGGTACCAGGAATTCTTTTGACAATATTGACAAAACTTTGCGGCGGGGGTGACACTGCGCCCATGGTCTCCATCATCGTGCACTTCCTGCTCGGACTTGCCTGTATCGCCGGCATCATCGCGTCCAACCCGAAGATCTACGCCAGACCTCAAGGCGGCCCGTGGCTTTCGCTCGTTGGAATGCGTGTATTACGTCGCCGGCATAGCGTCGATCGTGCTGGGATACTGGTTCAACATCCACTTCGTGATGGCGGCGCACGGCCAGGGCAACCTGATCTCCGGGCCGGCCAGCTATCCGGAATTCATCAAGGGCCAGTTCGCCACCCCGGCCTGCGGCTCGGGAAACCAGGACTACATGATCGCGAATGTCATTCTGATGCCGGTGTTTACCATCGTCGACGGCCTCCGGCGCGGCATCCGGCGCCCATGGCTGTTCTTCCTGTCCAGTTTCTTCACCAGCTTCGCGTTTCCGTTCGCGTTCTACTTCGCGACGATGGAACGCCAGCGCCGGCACGAGCGCGCCGCGGCGGTCACACCGGTCGCGGCCTGACCCGGCTCGCCGCCTCGACCGCGTTGCGCCGCGCGGTGTCCACGTCCTCGGCGTGAGCCAGCGCGACACCCATCCGCCGTTTGACGAAGCTTTCCGGCTTCCCGAACAGGCGCAGGTCGGTGCGCGGTACGCGAAGCGCCTCGGCCACGCCGTCGAAGACCACGCCCTTGGCGTCCACACCGCCGTAGATCACCGCGCTCGCGCCCGGCGTCCTGCACGTGGTGTCGACCGCAAGCCCGAGAATGGCGCGCGCGTGCAGCTCGAATTCGTTCTGCCACTGGGTGATCATCGTGACCATGCCCGTATCGTGCGGCCGCGGGCTGACCTCGTTGAACCACACGTGGTCGCCCTTGACGAACAGCTCGACTCCGAAAATCCCCTGCCCGCCCAGCCTTTCAGTGACCGCCCGGGCGATCAGCTGCGCGTTCTTTAGCGCGGCGGCCGACATCGGGTGCGGTTGCCAGCTCTCGACGTAGTCGCCGCTGACCTGCTTGTGACCGATCGGAGCGCAGAACCGAGTGCATACCTCGCCGTCGGTCGCCGCGCGCCCGGACCGTCAATAGTGTTATCTCGTAATCGAAGTCGATGAAGCCCTCGACGATCACGCGGCCGTGGCTGACTCGGCCTCCGGCCATCGCATAGGCCCAGGCCGCCGCCACATCGTCGGGTCCGTCGAGCTTGCTCTGGCCCTTGCCCGAGCTGCTCATCACCGGTTTGACGACGCAGGGGAAACCGATGGCCTCGGCGGCAGCCTGCAATTCGCCCAGCGAATCGCAGAACCGGTACGGGCTGGTGGGCAGGCCGAGGGTTTCGGCGGCCAGGCGCCGGATTCCCGGCACGGTCCATGGTCAGGCGCGCCGCGAGGGCGGTGGGGACCACCCGCACAACGCCGGCCGCTTCCAGTTCCTCGAGCGCCCCGGTGGCGATGGCCTCGATCTCCGGGACGACCACATCGGGCCTTTCCGCCTCGATCAGGGCCTTGAGCTGGTTCGGATCCGACATCGTGATGGTCCGCGCATGGTGGGCGACCTGATGGCCCGGCGCGTTGTCGTAGGAATCGACGGCGATGGTCTCGACCCCGAGGCGCTGCAGCGCGATCACCACCTCGCGGCCGAGTTCGCCGGAGCCGAGCAGCATGACCTTGGTCGCATCCGGCGACAGCGGAGTCCCGATGGTGGTCATCGAGACGACGGGCTCCAACACCTCGGCGCCGACGAACGGCACCAGCGCCTCGGGCACCCGCACGCTGCCGTCGGGCTGCTGGTGGTTTTCCAGGATCGCCACCAGCCAGCGCGTGGTGCCCAGCGTGCCGTTGAGCGTGGCCGCGGTCTGCGGTTTGCCCGCCTCGTCGCGATAGCGGGTGGCCAGCCGCCGGGCCTGGAATGTGGTGCAGTTCGATGTGGAGGTCAGCTCGCGATAGGCGCCCTGCGTGGGAACCCAAGCCTCACAATCGAATTTACGGGCGGCCGACGAGCCGAGATCGCCCGCGGCGACGTCGATCACCCGATACGGCACCTCGATGTGGGCCAGCATTTCGCGCTGCCAGCCCAGCAGTCGCTGGTGTTCGGCCTCGGCTTCGGTGGGTGTGCAGTAGACGAAGCCCTCGACCTTGTCGAACTGATGCACCCGGATGATGCCGCGGGTGTCCTTGCCGTAGCTGCCGGCCTCGCGGCGAAAACACGACGACCAGCCCGCGTACCGCAGCGGCCCGCCGGACAGGTCCAGGATCTCGTCGGAGTGATAACCGGCCAGCGGCACCTCCGAGGTGCCCACCAGGTACAGGTCGTCGGCCTCCACCCGGTAGACCTCGTCGGCGTGCGCGCCCAGGAATCCGGTGCCGGCCATCACCTCCGGGCGCACCAGCACCGGCGGGATCATCGGGATGAAGCCGTTCTCGACGGCCAGCCGCAACGCCAGCTGCAGCAGGCCCAGCTGCAGCAGCGCGCCCCTGCCGGTCAGAAAGTAGAACCGCGACCCGGACACCTTGGCCCCACGCTGCATGTCGATGAGACCGAGCGATTCACCGAGCTCCAGATGGTCCTTCGGGTTGTCGATCGCCGCGGGTTCACCGACCACGTCGAGGACCGCGAAGTCGTCCTCCCCGCCGGCGGGCACCCCGTCGATGACGACGTTGGAGATCGCCATGTGCGCCGCAGTGAACGCCGTCTCCGCGTCGGCCTGGGCGGCTTCGGCGGCCTTCACCTGCTCGGCCAGCTCCTTCGCGCGCGCCAGCAACGCCGGACGCTCCTCGGGCGACGCCTTGCCGACGCTCTTGCTGGCGGCCTTCTGTTCGGCCCGCAGCCCGTCGGCCGACGAGATCGCGGCCCGCCGGGCCGCGTCGGCCGCCAACAGCGCGTCGACCAGCGCCGGGTCCTCCCCACGACTCGAGTTGCGAACGGCGCACGGCGTCGGGGTCTTCCCGGAGCAGCTTCAGGTCGATCACGGCCCTGAGACTACTTTCATCGGTTCCGGCCGACCGGCAGAGCATCCGCGCAGCCGGCCGCAGGACTCACATCCGTAACGTTTTTCACCGGTCTCAGGTGCTCCTGTCAGAATGGAGCGGATGTCAGAAGCGCCCGAGAAGGAACTCGCGGAAGGCCAGGAGGTCGAGTCGTCCACCGCCTCGACCGCTGAGTCGTCCGAACAGCAGCCCTCCGCCTTCCTGTGGCCGCGCAGCCTGCAGGCCCGGGCGACCCGGCGCGCGCTGCTGCTGACCGCGCTCGGCGGTCTGTTGATCGCCGGGCTGGTCACCGCGATCCCCGTCGGCGGTCCCGGGACGGGCCGGTTCCTCGACAGCAGCCCCGTGCGCAGCACCGGAACCAAGAGCGACGCCGCCTTCAACCGAGCCTCCACCGGGGAATGCCTGATGTGGCCGGACACCACCCCGGAGTCGGCGAAGATCGTCAACTGCGGCGACGACCACAAGTTCGAGGTCGCCGAATCCATTGACATGCGGACGTTCCCGGGCTCCGAGTACGGCCCCAACGCGGCCCCACCGACGCCGGCGCGCATCCAGCAGATCACCCAAGAGCAGTGCGAGGCCGCCGTCCGCACCTACCTCGGACCCAAGTTCGATCCGAACAGCAAGTTCACCGTCAGCCTGCTGTGGCCCGGCGACCGCGCCTGGAGGCAGAACGGCGATCGCCGCATGCTGTGCGGCCTGCAACTGCCCGGCACGAACAACCAGCAGCAGGCCTATCAGGGCAAGGTCGCCGACGTCGACCAGTCCAAGGTATGGCCGGCCGGGACGTGTCTGGGTATCGACTCGGCGACCAACCAGCCGACCGATGCGCCGGTCGACTGCGCGGCACCGCACGCGATGGAGGTCACCGGCACGGTCAACCTGGCCGAGAAGTTTCCCGGTGGCCTGCCCGCCGAGCCCGACCAGGACGGCTTCATCAAAGACTCGTGCACCAAGATGACGGACGCATATCTGGCGCCGGTCAAACTGCGCACCACCACCCTGACGCTGATCTACCCGACGGTGCCGCTGGCCAGCTGGACGGCGGGCAGCCGCGCGGTGGCCTGCAGCATCGGCGCCACGCTGGGCAACGGCGGCTGGGCCACCCTGCTGAACAGCGCCAAGGGTCAACTGCTGATCAACGGTCAACCGCCGGTACCGCCGCCCGACATTCCCGAAGAGCGGCTGACCATGCCGCCGATTCCGCTTCAGGCACCGGCTCAACCGCCGTCCACTCAGTCCGACTCCGGCTCCGGCTCCGGTTCAAGTTCCGGCACCGGCTCGGCCCCGGAGATCCCGCCGAACAACCAGCACCTGCCCGGCCAGCAGCCGGCTCAGCAGGCTCCGCAGCAGCAGGCTCCCGCGCAGCAACAGGCGCCCCCGCCGGCGGATAACGGCGCCCCGCCGGCCAATCCGGCACCCGAGGCGCCGGCGCCGGCGCCGCCGCCAGCGGCGAATCCAGCACCGGAGGCACCGCCCGCCCAGCCCCCGCCGGGAGGCTAGCCGGGTGTCCGTGCGGATGGATCCGCAGCGCTTCGACGAACTGGTCTCCGACGCCCTCGACCTGATCCCGCCCGAACTGGCGGCCGCCATGGACAACGTCGTCGTCCTGATCGAGGACCGCCATCCCGAAGACGCCGAACTGCTCGGGCTGTACGAGGGCGTGGCGCTGACCGAACGCGACTCCGACTACTTCGGATCGCTGCCGGATGCCATCACCATCTACCGCCAAGCGCTGCTGGACGTCTGCGACTCCGAGGACGAGGTCGTCGAGGAAGTGGCCATCACGGTGATCCACGAAATCGCTCACCACTTCGGCATCGACGACGAGCGACTGCACCAGCTGGGCTGGGGCTGAGAAGTCGGCAGGGCGCCGGATTCATCGGCGCGGCGCGGCATCCCGGTTTTGTCCGCGACGGGTGCTATGAACTCACCTATGAGCATTGACTGCCGCGACTGCCGGGCAGGCTTAGATCACTGTCACGGCACCATCATTCGCCATGCACTGCACCGGTCGGAATGCACGGAGCCGGATTGCTTCAGTCCTGAGTTGTTGCCGCACGCGTTCGTCATCGACTGCGACGCCGTCGGCTGCGCCTGCACTGAAGTGATCGCGCTGGCCGTCTGACCGAGGAATCAACCCATCGGATCGGTGCTTGAGCGCACGGCGTCCGCGACCGGGTTCGCCTCTTCCTCCGGATAGAACGGCGGCGTCAACGTTCCCCAGCGCACGCAACTCCACCGCCCGTCGGTGATCGGGGTCAAGGCAACCGATTCGGTGTTGTCCAGGTGATGGTCCAGCGCGAAGCTCGGCTTCCACCCCGGCGAGCACCGCCGCCGCCAACCGGATCGCCGCGCCATGGCTGACGACGACGATGTCGCCGTGGAAGTCGTGATCGTCGAGATAGCGCAAACGCAGGTCGGTGAGCACCGGAACGTAACGGTCCAGCACGTCGTTGCCGGTTTCGCCGCCGGGAAGCGCCACGTCGAGTTCGCCGTGATGCCACCGCTCATAGATCGCATTGAACTCGGCGACGGCGTCGTCGTCGTTGCGGTTTTCCAGCCGCCCGACCTGCACCTCGTGGACGCCGGCCACCTCGATGGGGGGCATCTCGAGCTGGCTCCCGATCACCGCGGCGGTCTGTGACGCGCGGGTGGCCACCGAGTGCGCGAGCATCGCCGGCCGCCCCGAACCGCGGGCGAACGCCCGGGCCTGGTCGCGGCCCAACGGAGTCAGCTCCGCCCCGGGCGGGCGCGTGTCGAGTCGGCGTTCGACGTTTCCGAATGACTGGCCATGGCGCACCAGGATCAGCCGGCCGCTCACCGCTGCGACCCCCGCTCGTCGGGCTTTCCGTCTCGCAGCCGCTCCAGCCAGAGCGCGGCCTCGCCGGCAGCCGGCGGCAATGCCCCGGCCGGTGAGCCGGTAGGCCAGGACCCCAGGTATCGCACATCTTCACAACGACGGTGCAGCGCTTTGAGTGCCTCGGCGACGGCATCGTCGTCGATGTGGCCCACGCAATCGGCGAAGAAGCGGTAGGTGCCGAGTCCGGTTCTGGTGGGCCGGGATTCGATGCGGGTCAAGTCGATGCCACGGACGGCGAATTCGGCGAGTGCGGCCAGCAACGCGCCCGGCGTGTTGTCGACGCGCAGCACGACCGGACGTGCGGTCGGCTCCGGTGCGGGCCGGTGGCGGCGCCGGCCGCCCGACCAGAAGGAAGCGGGTGCGGGCATTGGATTCGTCCACCACGTTCTCCGCCAGAGTGGCCAGGCCCCAATGCGTGGCGGCCAGCGGCGAGGTCACCGCGGCGTCGACGCGTCCGTCGGCCACTTGCTGGGCGGCATCGGCATTGGAATACGCGGGCCGCAGTTCGGCGTCGGGCAGGTTGGCGGCCACCCACTGCCGCACCTGGGCCGCCGCGACGCCGAAGGCCGCGAACGTCCGCACGTCCGCGGCGCTGCGGCCGGCTTTGACGACGATGCTGAACGCGACGTCCAGCGTGGTTTCGGCGAATACCTGCAGGGGTGAGCCGATGGCGAGGCTGTCCAGGGTGGGCGTCACGGACCCGTCGATCGAGTTCTCGATCGGTACGCAGGCGTAGTCGGCGGCGCCGTCTCGCACGGCGTCCAGTGCCGCGGAGGTGCTTTCCATCGGCCAGGGTTGCACTCCGGCCGGGACTTGTTCGGGGATCAGTCCGGCGGCCGCTGATCTGCCGCAGTGCCGCCTCGGTAGAACGTCCCCTCCGGACCGAGGTAAGCGATGCGGGCCACGTCCCAACCCTAGCGGCGCGCAGCGACAGAAAAGTCTTGCGACGCCTCCAGCGCCGGTGAGTTAACTTAGGCTTACCTAATCAAAGGATGAGAATGGTGTTACCGCTGAGCTGTCCCGCCCCGACCACCGCCGAACGGATTCGCAGCGCCTGTGTCCGCGCCGGCGGTGCGCTGTTGGCCATCGAGCATGACGACCCGGTCCCCACTCCCGTGCACCACCTCATGGACGACGGATCCGTCGCGCTGGCAATTCCCGTCGAGCGGGCGCGCGAACTGGTGCGACCCGTCTCGGGATCCCAAGCACTGCTGGAGCTGACCGACTACGCGCCGCTTCCGCTGCGCGAACCGGTCCGTTCGCTGGTGTGGGTGCGCGGACGCCTCCAAGAGGTGCACCCGACGGAGATCCTCGGCACGCTCGACCTGATCGCCGCCGAGTGCCCCACTCCGGCCCTGCTGGGCATCGACACCCCACGATGCGCCCCCAGTTGCAGCGAAGAGCCGCGCTTCACCCTGTTTCGGCTCGAGATCGCCTCCGTGGTCGTCACCGATGCCACCGGCGCCGAGCCGGTCAGCGTGGACGACCTGCTGGACGCCCGGCCTGACCCGTTCTGCGCTCTCGAGTCGAGCCTGCTGCGCCATCTGGATACCGCCCACTCCGACGTCCTGGCGCGGCTGGTTTCGCAGGCTGCCGGCGCCGCTGCGGCGCGGGCACGTGCGACCCCTGGGCCTGGACCGCTATGGCGTTCGGTTTCGCGTCGAGGGCGATGACCGCGATCTTGACGTCCGGCTGCCGTTCCACAAGCCGGTCGACGACATGACTGGCCTGAGCCAGGCCATCAGGGTGCTGATGGGCTGTCCGTTCATCAACGGGCTGCGGGCGCGCGGCTAGCCGAAATCGCGGCGTACCGGCGCCGGCGGCGTCGCGGGCACGTACGTTAACCGAGGTGAACGGCGACCGCTCACCGCAGCGCCGGCGGCCTCCACGGTGGAGCCCGCCCGGGCAATCGCGCCCCGAGCCGTCGCAGGTGATCCGCCGCCAGGCCGTCCCGCCGCCTTCGCCGACCGCCCAGACCCAGCCGCTGCACCGGCCCGCGCCGCAGCCCGCCGCCGCTGCGCCGGTGCCCCGGGTACCGCCGCCACGACCCCAGGCACCGAGCTACATCCCGGACGCGCCGCAAGCGCCGCTGGATCCGCACGCTGGTGTCGGTCCTGCTGGTGGGCGCACTGCTGCTGGGCGCGGGCCTCATCGCCGGGGCGATCTGGTTCGACAACAAGACTGCACCGCGAACAGGTGCTCGCCGACTACCCGGACCGCCCCGCAACCGGCCAGGGCACCAACTGGCTGATCGTCGGATCGGACAGCCGCCAGGGGCTCAGCGCCGAGCAGCAACGAGATCTGGCCACCGGCGGCGACACCGGTAACGGTCGTACCGACACGATCCTGCTGGTCCACCTGCCGGGCTTCGGAGTCCGATACGCAGACCACCATGGTGTCGATACCGCGCGACTCCTATGTGCCGATCCCGGGACACGGCAAGGACAAAATCAACGCCGCGTTCGCGATGGGCGGTGCCCAGTTGCTGGTCCAGACGGTGGAACAGGCCACCGGGTTGCGCCTCGATCACTACGCGGAGATCGGGTTCGGCGGGTTCGCCGCATTGGTGGACGCGCTCGGCGGGGTGACGGTATGCGCGAAGACGTCGTTCGACGACCCGTTGGCCGGCATCGACCTGCCGGCCGGCTGCGACACCCTCAACGGCCGGAACGCGCTCGGATACGTCAGGTCACGCGACACCCCCCGCGCCGATCTGGACCGGATGGTCAATCAACGTCAGTTCGTGGCGGCACTGCTGCAGCGCGCCGCCAGTCCCGCGGTGTGGCTCAATCCGTGGCGCTGGTATGCGGTGCCGCGCGCGGCCGCCGACGCCCTGACCGTCGACCGCGGCGACCACGTCTGGGATCTGGTCCGGCTCGGCTGGGCGCTGCACGGCTCGACCACCACCATGACCGTCCCGATCGGCCAGTTCACCAGCGGCGACGCCGGCTCGGTCGTGGTGTGGAATCACGACGAGGCCGCGCCGGTTGTTCCAGTCGCTGGCTTCCGACGCGCCGGTGCCCACGTCGGACGAACCGCAATAGCGGTCGGCCTAACCGCCGCCCTCGCCGGCACGGTTGCCCTGCAGCCACGCCTTGGTACGACCTGGGTGGTGCGTGGCGAGCCAGGCCACCCCGACGTCGCGGCAGAAATCGATGTCTTCGTAGTTGTCGACGTTCCAGCAGTAGACCGCCCTGCCCTGGGCGATGGCGCGGTCGGCGAGCTGGGGATATTCCTTCAGCGTCGACAGGGAAGGCCCGACGGCGGTGGCGCCGATGGCGGTGGGCGCACCGCTGGTCAGGTAGCGCGCCGGTCCTGCCGAGCAGCACCGTGGGCAGCAGCGGGGCGGCTCGCCGGATCCGCCAGACCGCGGACGCCGAAAACGACATCACCACCGCGCGGGACCGGTCCGCCGAGGCCGGCGCCGCGATGCCGAAACGATGCAGCGACGCGAGCAGCTTGGTTTCGACCAATGAGCCATACCGGACCGGATGCTTGGTCTCGATGAACAGCTTCACCGGCCGACGCCAATCCAGCACCAGCGAAACCAGCGCGTCCAGCGTCAACAAACTGGTGTCACCGTGTGTGCCGTCTTCTCGCCAGCTGTCGTGCCAGGCCCCGTACTCGAGCTCGCGCAGTTCGGCGAGGGTCATGGTGCTGACCAAGCCCGCGCCGGTCGAGGTCCGGTCGAGCCGCCGGTCGTGCACGCACACCAGATGGCCGTCGCGGGTCAGCCGCACGTCGCATTCCACGCCGTCGGCGCCCTCCTTGAGCGCGAGGTCGTATGCGGCCAGCGTGTGTTCGGGCCGCGCGGCCGAAGCGCCGCGGTGGGCAACGACATAGGGATGCCCGGCGAGCACCTCGTCGGCCCACGTCATATCCCTATGCTGCCGGTTCCTGCCCCTTCAACTCAACTGGGTCAGCCGACGCCGGCGGGGCGGACCGGTCATCGGGGACCGCGACCCAGCGATGCGCGGGCCGTGCGACGGGTTTGCGCTGGAATCCCTCGAAGACGCGGGTGGCGGCGGCCAGCGTGGCAGCCGCGAACAGGTACGCGAACACCATCAGCACGGTGTTGTTGGCGACGCCCTGGGCGTCGGTGGCGAAGCTGGTAGCGATGGCGGCGATGGACACCAAGTAGCTGCAGACCCACGCCGCCCACCACTGCAGGATGGTGCCGCGCAACCGGGCGTAGTGCTCTTCGAGGAGCGCCAGCTCGATCACATACACCGGGGCCCACAGCAGGTTGGCGAACGGTATGACGCAGCCGGACCACAGTGCCCGCGGGGAGCGCTGCTCGGGCAGGCCATGATGGGCGAACACGGCGGCGCGACGGGCGATCATCCAGCCGACCAGCAGCACACCGGAGGCGATCACCGCCGCGCCCGCGCCCACGCTGGCGAGCACGCCGAGCCAGTCGGCGCCCAGGGCCACCCACGAGTTCAGCAAGGTATTGCGGTTGATCACCAGCAGCACATACCGCACCACGTAGACCAGGGCGGCGATGCTGAGCACCAGAACGCTGACGAAGGACGTGGTGCGAACGTTCTGCGCCGACGGCCCCGGCTGCGCGGGGGCTTCGGCGATCGTGGACGCCTGCTCGACGCGGTCGGCCAAGCCCCAGCGCGGTATGACGGTGTAGCGCGGCGTGGGCCCCAGGGGACGGCGCCCTCGTCGCGTCGGTGGCGCGGCACCGGGGCGCACCGCTATCCAGCGATAGCCGGGGGGCAGCCGTGGCGGCGTGCGCTGCCACCCCGGCGCTTTCGAGGGCACGGGCCGGCGTCGAGGCGCCGGGCGCACTCCAGCGCGGGTCAGCCGGCGGGGCGTCCGGTGCAGGAGCCATCAAGGCCCCGCGGCAGCGGGGACACCATTCACGTTGTCGATCGCGCACATTCCAGCGGGTGCCGCACTGGGAGCACACCTGGATCACCGGACCAGACTAACGCCGCCCCGACGCGGGCCGAGGAACGCGGGCCGCGGGCCGCCCAGCGGCCCGTCGGCGTCGACCGTTCGAGCGGGCTCGGCAACCGACGGACCCGGCGGCGACTATCCACAGTTTCCACAGGTTTATCCACAGGCACGTCCGGGGTACAGAAAGCATCACTACAGCCATTGGCGGCTCACCGTGGTGTAACTGTGGATAACGCCGCGGTTACGAAGGCGTGTCATCGACAGCCCAAACTAGGTCGTCTGAGCGAAATCGATTGCCTCGCTAAGCGCCCGCGCGGGCACCGCGCCCGCCTGAGCGATCGCTCCCCCGGACCAGATCGCGCGACCGAGCGCTGCCATTGTCGCCAACCCGCAGTTCAGCGCGATATTTTCGCAAGCTCGCCACAAAGCGCTATGATCGCCTACGCGAAACGTGTTTGTGACTCACCTCACTGACGCGAGGTGACCGGGGGTTGAAAGGCGATTGATGGCCACGCATTCGTTCGGTCCGGGTTCACCGGGCCCGTCGAAGTCGTATTGCGGCTCGCCGGCGTGGAATCACAGTTACAGCATCGCCGCGCTGCGCGCCGGGCTGATCGCCTTGGCATTGCTGGCGGTGCTTGCCGTCATCGTCTTGTCTTGAACCGCTGCTGAGCGGGTATCCGCGTGCTGGCTCACAAGGGTCGTTCTTGCGGAGCGCGCGGTCATGGAGCAGGGTTGATTACGGCTGGCCGCCGCGAGGCGGCCCCGCACGACTGAGCGTCAAGACGATAATCGAAGAAAGGAATGCCGTGGCTGAATACACCCTGCCCGACTTGGACTGGGACTATGCAGCGTTGGAACCGCACATCTCCGGGCAGATCAACGAGATCCACCACACCAAGCACCACGCCACCTACGTCAAAGGCGTGAACGACGCTCTGTCCAAGCTGGAAGAGGCCCGCGCCAACGAGGACCACGCTGCGATCTTCCTGAACGAAAAGAACCTTGCCTTTCACCTGGGCGGCCACGTCAACCACTCGATCTGGTGGAAGAACCTGTCGCCGGACGGCGGCGACAAGCCGACCGGTGACCTGGCCGCCGCGATCGACGACGCGTTCGGATCCTTCGACCGATTCCGCGCGCAGTTCAGCGCGGCCGCCAACGGTCTGCAGGGATCGGGCTGGGCGGTCCTGGGTTACGACACCCTGGGCAGCCGATTGCTGACCTTCCAGCTCTACGACCAGCAGGCCAACGTTCCGCTCGGCATCATCCCCCTGCTGCAGGTCGACATGTGGGAGCACGCCTTCTACCTGCAGTACAAGAACGTCAAGGCGGATTACGTCAAGGCGTTCTGGAACGTCGTCAACTGGGCGGATGTGCAGAAGCGGTATGCGGCCGCCACTTCGAAAACCCAGGGTCTGATTTTCGGCTGAGCTATGTCGATCGACGGGGCGTCGCGCGGTTGCGCGGCGCCCCAGTCGTTTGTCTGATCCCTTGCTCGGCTGCGTGACAACGTCCGCGCCACCTGACCGTGTCGTGTTGCACAGCGCCTAAAGCGCAGGCATGCTTGATTATTCGGACTTACCAGTGTGGTTATTCCAAGCGGAGGCATCGCGCGGAGGTCGAAATGGAAACTGGGTCGGATCGGCCTATCGGGGTTTCCCCGTTCCATTCACGTGGTGCCTTGAAAGGGTTCGTCATCTCGGGGCGGTGGCCCGACTCGACCAAAGAATGGGCCCAGTTGCTCATGGTCGCGGTCCGAATCGCGTCTTTGCCCGGATTGCTTTCCACCACAACGGTCTTCGGCGCCCGCGAGGAATTGCCGGATGAGCCCGAGCCGGGCACGGTTGGCCTGGTGCTGGCCGAGGGCACGGTTTTCGGTGAATCGGCAATCCAGCCGGGTTATTTCGCGGACCATCAGCCCCCGGCCTTATTCATGTTGCACCCACCCTCGGAAACCACGCCGTCATTGCCCGAATGCACCGGGGCGGCGTCGGGATGCGTATTGCTGCCCGGATTGCCTTATCTGGGACTCGAGCATCGGGCGGCGTGGGTGGAAGCAGAAGCCGACGGAACCATCACCTCCATGGTGAGCCGGGTCGGCGTCGACCCGATCAGCGATCCCGATACGGCGATACTGGCAATGCTGCTCGCCGCGTAACTGGACCCGGAAACGGTTCGGGAACTCGAATCCCAGAGCGGTCGCGCAGCCGCGCTAACCGCGATTCGCTTCGTGACCGGTGTCATGGTCGGCGCCCGCGGGATGGCGGGACGACCCGCCCTGGCGGTGGTGACGTTCGGGGCGCCGTCGCCGCGGCCGTAGCCGTGGCCGGGGCCGTCTCCGTAACGGCGGTGGCGCAGATGCCGCGGCGCCACACGACCGTCTTCGCATCGGCGCCGGACACCGGATGCCGGCTAAGTTAACGACGCCTCGAGCACCGCGTGGCGGGAGCCGCCTGCCGGGTAACCCGGCGCTCATCCGGACCGCGTCGACACACTCGGCAGCAAAGGGTTGGCTAAATCGAGCCGGCTCGCGCGGCCCGTTGCGGTGCGATTTCTCAGCGCAGCCTGGCATATTATCGCGTCCGTCAGCAGTCCGTCAGCCCGCCACTTCGTAACAGGATCGAATTCTGCGTATAACCTGTGAGTTTCGCCGATTTAGTGGACACCCCAGCGAATCAGTTAGACGCTCGTCTAGTGGGGAGTTGGTAGGCGTCAGCTACGCCCGGGCGGGATTCCCTTGGGGTTTGCACCTGGTTACGGTCACCAAGCCTCGCTACCATGATCAGCAAATACACCTAGGTAATAGTTCACTTCTACAGCCAAGTGGAGGTCATATCGATGAGCACGACGTTCGCTGCTCGCCTGAACCGCCTGTTCGACACGGTGTATCCGCCCGGACGCGGGCCGCACACCTCCGCGGAAGTGATCGCGGCACTCAAGGCGGAGGGCATAACGATGTCGGCTCCCTACCTCTCCCAGTTGCGTTCGGGCAACCGCACGAACCCGTCCACGGCGACCATGGCCGCTTTGGCCAACTTCTTCCGCATCAAGTCGGCGTACTTCACCGACGATGAGTACTACGAGAAGCTCGACAAAGAACTGTCCTGGTTGGCCACGACGCGCGACGACAATGTTCGCCGCATCGCGGTGCGGACGGCCGAGCTGTCCCCTGAGGCGAAACGTGAGGTCATGGAGCGGGTCAACGAGTTGCGCCGCGCCGAGCATCTAGACGCCTGACGTCCACGCCTGGCCCGGCCGTCGGGCTGCCCTGGCGGGCTGCCGCCCGCCCATTCCGATTAGGGTTGGCTCAGCGGATCGCGCAGCCGCGAGAGCGATAGTCACGAGACAACCGGGAGGCGGCCGGGAATGGGCCTGTTCGGCAAGCGAAAGAGCCGCGCGACGCGTCGCGCTGAAGCCCGCGCGATCAGGGCCCGCGCAAAGCTCGAGGCCAAGCTGGCCGCCAAAAACGAGGTCCGCCGGGTCAAATCCGCCCAACGGGCGGAAAGCAAGGCCCTGCGCGCGCAGATCAAGGCGCAACGAGACACCGACCGCAATGCGCTGAAGGTCGCCGAGGCCGAACTCAAAGCCGCGCGGGAGGGCAAAATCTTGTCACCGACACGGATCCGCCGGGTGCTGACGGTGTCCCGGCTGCTCGCGCCGATCCTCGCCCCGGTCATCTATCGGGCGGCGGTCTCGGCACGCGCGATGATCGACCAGCGTCGCGCCGATCAACTCGGCATTCCGCTGGCTCAGATCGGCCAATTCTCCGGTCACGGCGCCCAGCTGTCGGCTCGCATCGCGGGAGCGGAAAAGTCGCTGCGAACGGTGCAGGACAAAAAGCCCAAGGACGCCGAGACCAAGCAGTTCGTGTCCGCCATCGCCGAACGCGCTCGCCGACCTGGCGGCGGCGGTGACCGCCGCGGAGAACATGCCGGCCGCGCGGCGCCGAGCGGCCCACGCCGCGATCTCGTCGCAGCTCGACGGGATCGAGGCCGACCTGATGGCCCGCCTCGGGCTGAACTGACCGCCCGCAGGCAAGGAAGCGCCCCCACATGTCACTCCCCAACAAGTGGATCGCGCGCACCCTGATCGCCACCGGCGCGGCCGTCGCCCTCTATCTCGGATCGGCGGCCCAGATCCCCGCCGCGTGGGCACACGTGCACGCGAGCAGCGACAACGCCGTTCGGGGGGCCATGGCGCTCGTCACGTTCCAGGTGCCCAACGAATCGAACACCGGGGCGCTCACCACCGCACTGACCATCACGCTTCCCAACGTCGCATCGGCGCGCACCGAAAGCCTGCCGGGCTGGACGGCCAAGCTCGACCGGGACGCCGCGTCCGGCACCGTGCGCTCGGTGACGTGGACGGCCAACCTCACCGGCGGGATCGGGGCGGATCAATTCGCCCTCTTCCGGTTGTCGGTCAAGTTGCCCGACGCCGATACCGTCAGCTTCCCCGCCGCGCAGACCTACTCCGACGGAGCCGTCGTGAAGTGGGATCAGCCGCCGCTGCCCGACGGCGGCGAGCCGGAGCACCCGGTACCCATGCTCACCCTTGCCGCCGGACCGGCGGCACCGCATCAACACCACGGGTCACCCGACCACCCCACACCCGCGCAGCCGAATGCGGCTGACAACACCGCCCGGGTCTTGGCCGGGGCCGCTCTGGTGGTCGCGGCAGCAGGCATCGCGATGGCACTGATCCGCCGACGGGCATGAAGCGCCTCGCGGTCGGCGCATGCGTCGGCCTCATGTTCGTGATCGCCACGCTGACCGCTCCTGCCGCGGCCGCACATGCCACCCGCGTTTCCACCGATCCCGTAGCCGATGCGGCGCTGTCGACGGCCCCACAGCGGGTGAGCGCCACGTTCAACGAGCAGTTGCAAACCACGTTCGCCGCCATGACCGTCATCGGGCCCGACGGCAACGTCTGGTCCAGCGGAGAGCCCACCGTCCAGGGCGCGGTGGTCAGCATCGCCCTTCGTGCGCTCGGGCCGACCGGGACCTACACGGTGAATTACCGCGTCACCTCCGCCGATGGGCACGCGGTGTCCGGATCCTGGTCGTTTCGGCTCACCGCGCCCGGCAGCGGCACGCCCGGGCCTGCCGCGGCGAGCCCCAGTGGCGGCGGCGCGCTCCCGGTGTGGCCATTCGTGGCGGTCGCGGTGGCGCTCGTCGCCGGCGGCGCGTGGTGGGCGGCGCGGCGTCGGCGCTGAGAACGGTGGCCGGTGAGCGAGGTGCCCCGACGCGCCCTGGCATGATGGGGACCTGAACCCGGCAGGGGATCGACGACAGAGGAAGCTCGAGGAGCGGCCGCATGGCAGACCCGCAGGACCCAACCAACAGCGCAGCCGACGGCGCCGGCATCCCGCCGGAGAAGAAGCCGCCCGCCAAGGCGGCGAAGAAGGCCGCGAAAGCGCCGGCCAAAAAAGCACCTGCGAAGAAGGCGCCCGCCAAAAAAGCGCCAGCCAAAAAAGCGCCCGCCAAGAAGGTGCCGGTAGAGAGCGCCGCACCCGACGCCCCCGAAGCCACCCGAGCAGCCACTCGATGTGCAGCAGCGGGCCGAAAGCAACGGCGACCTGACAGCTGCCGCCAAAGATGCTGCCGCACAGGCGAAGTCCGCCGTCGAAGCCGCCAACAACCCGGTCTCTGCCGAAGTCGCACGAACCGCGGCGGGTCAATCTCCAGTGCCGCTGCTCGTCGCCCTGGCCATCAGCCTGCTGGCCATCCTGCTCATCCGCCAGCTGCGTCGCCGCTGAGCGGCGAGCGTCTAGCGTGTCAGAAGTGACGGTGTCATTCCGGCCGACGGCCGATCTCGTAGACAGCATCGGTCCAGACGTACGCAGCTGCGACGTGCAATTCCGCCAGTTCGGCGGTCGCGCTCGAATTCGCCGGGCCCGTCAGCACCGTGCGGTGCTTTCAGGACAACGCGCTGCTGAAATCGGTACTCTCGGAGCCCGGCGGTGGCGGGGTATTGGTCATCGATGGCGACGGCTCCCTGCACACCGCGCTGGTCGGCGACGTCATCGCCGAGTTGGCCCGCTCCAACGGCTGGGCCGGGCTCATCGTCAACGGCGCGGTGCGTGACTCGGCCACGTTGCGGGGCATGGACATCGGCATCAAGGCGTTGGGCACCAATCCGCGCAAGAGCACCAAGACCGGCGACGGTGAGCGCGACGTCGAGGTCACCCTGGGCGGGGTGACGTTCGTGCCGGGCGAGATCGCCTACAGCGACGACGACGGAATCGTCGTCGCCGCCGCAGAGTGATCCGCTAAACCGCCACCGGCGCAGGCTTTTTCGCGAACTTCAAGCCTTCGTCGTCGACCTTGCCGCGCCGGATCGTGCGCATGTCGATGAAGTAGTTCTGCTTGAGGCGCCACGGCGCCCGCGACCCCGACTTGGGCAGCAGGTGCATCGAACGCCGGAAGTAGCCTGGGGTGAAGTCCATGAACGGCAGCTCGTCGACGGCGTCGCCCGGATGCTGCGGCTCCACGAAGTCAAAACCCTTGGCGTCCATGTAGTTCAGCAATCGGCACACGAATTCGGAGACCAGGTCGGCCTTCAGCGTCCAGGACGCGTTCGTGTATCCGAAGGTGATGGCGAAGTTGGGCACACCGGAGAACATCAGGCCCTTGTAGGTCATCAGCGAGGTCAGGTCGATGTCCTCACCGTTGCGGGTCGGCTTCACCCCGCCCAGCAACTGCATGTTCAAACCCGTTGCGGTGATGATGATGTCGGCCGCCAACTCCTCGCCCGAGGTGAGCTTGATGCCGGTCTTGGTGAATCGGTCGATGGTGTCGGTGACGACGTCGGCCTTGCCGTGCCGGATGGTCCGGAAGAAGTCGCCGTCAGGGGCCAGACACAGCCGCTCGTCCCAGACGTTGTAGCGCGGCCCGAAGTGCTTTTCGACGTCGTAGCCCTCCGGCAGGCGTCGCTTCGCCATCGTCATCAACGTCTTGCGCATGTAGCCCGGGGCCTTGCGGGACAGCTGGTACTGGAAAGTGCTGAACGCGATGGCTTTCCAGCGATTGGCCATGTGCGCGAGGCGCTCGGGAAGCAGCCGGTTGGCCTTCTCGGCGAAGGGATCGACCCCGGGCAGCGACCCGATGTAGGTCGGCGAACGCTGCAGCATCGTCACGTGACCCGCGCCGGAATTCACCAGGGCGGGAATCAGGGTGATCGCGGTGGCACCGGATCCGATGACGACGACGCGCTTGCCCGCGTAGTCGAGGTCCTCCGGCCAGTGCTGCGGGTGGACGATGGTGCCGCCGAAGTCCTCCGAGCCGGGGAAGGTGGGCGAGAACCCCTCGTCGTAGTTGTAGTAGCCGGTGCAGGCGAACAGGAACGAGCACGTCATCTCGCTCTGCCGGCCGTCGCTCTCGACGGTCACCGTCCAGAGGTTCTCGGCGTCGGACCAGTCGGCGGCCACCACCCGGTGGCGGTAGCGGATGTTCGGCTCGATCCGGTTCTCGACGGCCGTCTCTTTGATGTAGGCCTTGATCGAGGCTCCGTCGGCGATCGACTTCGCCGAGCGCCAGGGCTTGAACCGGAAGCCCAGCGTGAACATGTCCGAGTCCGACCGGATGCCCGGGTACTTGAACAGGTCCCAGGTTCCGCCCAGGTCGGCGCGGCGTTCGAGGATGGCGTAGCTCTTCGTCGGGCAGCGTTCCTGCAGATGCCAGGCCGCACTCACGCCGGAGATACCGGCGCCCACGATGAGGACGTCAAGGTGCTCAGTCATGAAGGCAACGCTATCAACGCGGTGTCGAACTAGTCAACACCGTGTCGAAACTTTCAACAGCGTGTAAGGTAGCGGCCGTGACTACCGTCGGTTCCGCCCGCACCCACCGCGGCAGGCGTTCTGCGCGCCCGTCCGGCGACGACCGTGAACTGGCCATCCTGTCCACCGCCGAGCGGCTGCTGAGGGATCGTCCGCTCGCCGAAATCTCGGTCGACGACCTGGCCAAAGGGGCCGGCCTGTCCCGGCCGACGTTCTACTTCTACTTTCCGTCCAAGGACGCGGTGTTGTTCACCCTGTTCGAGCGCGTGATCATCGAGGCCGACTCCGCCCTCGAGACCATGATCGCCAACCCGCCCGCCGATCTGAAAGCGTTGTGGCGCATCGGGATCAATGTGTTTGTCGAGACGTTCGGGGCGCATCGGGCGGTATCGTTGGCCGCCGACGCCGCGCGCACCAACAAGGACGTCGACGAGCTGTGGTCGCGCTTCATGCAGAAATGGGTCGACCACACCACCACCGTGATCGAAGCCGAGCGCGCCCGCGGCGCAGCGCCGGTCACGCTGCCGGCCCTACAACCTGTCCGCGGCACTGAATCTGCTCAACGAAAAGGTGATGCTCAGCTCGTTCGCCGACGGGCGCCCGTCGGTCCCCAGCGAGCAATTGCTCGACACGCTGGTGCACGTGTGGGTCAGTAGCGTCTACGCCACCGCCGGCTGAACCGGGCTTGTCGGCGCCATATGCGAACATATGTTCGTGCGGTGCGATGCGTCCATCCTGCACGCGGACCTCGATTCCTTCTACGCGTCCGTCGAGCAGCGCGACGACCCGACCCTGCGCGGCCGCCCGGTGATCGTCGGCGGCGGCGTCGTGCTGGCCGCGAGCTACGAGGCCAAGGCGTATGGCGTGCGCACGGCCATGGGCGGGTCGCAGGCACGACGGCTGTGCCCGCACGCCGTGGTGGTGCCCCCGCGGATGAGCGCGTATTCGCGCGCCAGTGACGCCGTCTTCGAGGTGTTTCGCGATTGCTCCCCGGTGGTCGAGGCGCTATCGGTGGACGAAGCGTTCCTCGATGTCGGCGGGCTGCGCCGGGTCAGCGGCACGCCGGTCGCGATCGCCGAGCGGCTGCGGGCGGACGTGCGCGAGCGCGTCGGGCTGCCGATCACCGTCGGCGTCGCCCGCACGAAATTCCTTGCCAAGGTCGCCAGCCAGGAAGCCAAGCCCGACGGGCTGCTACTGGTGCCGCCCGATCAGGAGCTGACGTTCCTGCGGCCGCTGCCGGTGCGCCGGCTCTGGGGTGTGGGCGCGGTGACCGCCGAGAAATTGCGCGCGCACGGCATCGTGACCGTCGCCGACGTCGCCGAACTCAGCGAGTCCGCGCTGGGCTCGATGGTGGGCGCGGCGATGGGCCGCCAGCTGTACGCGTTGTCCCGCAATATCGACCGCCGCCGGGTCACCACCGGTATGCGCCGCCGGTCCGTCGGCGCTCAGCGGGCCCTCGGGCGCGCCGGAAATACCATGTCCGACAAGGAAATCGACGCCGTGGTGGTGAATCTGATCGACCGCATCACCGGCCGCATGCGGGCCGCGGGGCGTACCGGTCGCACGGTGGTGCTGCGGCTGCGCTTCGACGACTTCACCCGGGCGACCCGATCGCATACGTTGCCGTGGGCCACCTCGTCGACGGCGCCCCTTTTGGCCGCCGCACGCCAATTGGTCGCCGGCGCAGCGCCGCTCATCGCGCAGCGCGGCCTGACGTTGGTCGGCTTCGCGGTGTCGGGTATCGACCGCAGCGGCTCCCAACAGCTGATGCTGCCGTTCGCCGACCCCAGGCACTGTGTGCCCGGCGACGACATCGACGCGGCCATCGACCGCGTGCGCCGGCGCTACGGCAAGTCGGCGCTGACACCCGCGGTACTGCTGGGTCGCGATCCGGGCTTCGAGATGCCGCATTTGCCCGACTAATTGGAGCCGGTCCACTCCAGCAGCCGCTCGGCGGGCCAGGTGTTCACGATCCGGTCGACGGGAACGCCCGCGTCCAGCGCGCGCTGGGCACCATAGCCGAGGAAATCCAGCTGGCCGGGTGCGTGGGCGTCGGTGTCGATGGTGAACACGCAACCGATCTCCAGCGCCAGGTTCAGCAGCCGGCTCGGCGGATCGCGCCGCTCGGGCCGCGAATTGATCTCGACCGCGGTCCCGTGATCACGGCATGCGGTGAACACCGCCTCGGCGTCGAACTTGGATTCCGGCCGGATGCCGCGGTTTCCCGACACCAGCCGGCCGGTGCAGTGGCCCAGCACGTCGGCGTGCGGGTTGGCCACCGCGCGCAGCATGCGCCGGGTCATCGCGGCGGCATCCATCGACAACTTGGAATGCACGCTGGCCACCACCACATCGAGGCGCTCCAACAGGTCGGGTTCCTGGTCGAGGCTGCCGTCGTCGAGGATGTCGACCTCGATCCCGGTGAGGATGCGCATCGGCGCGAACTTCTCCTGCAAGCCGTCGATCACGTCGAGCTGCTTGCGTAACCGCTCGGGTGAGAGGCCGTTGGCGATGGTCAGGCGGGGCGAGTGGTCGGTCAGCGCGCAGTACTCGTGGCCCAGCGCCGCCGCGCTGGCCATCATCTCCTCGATCGGCGCCGATCCGTCCGACCAGTTGGAATGCAGGTGCAGATCCCCGCGCAACGCGGAACGGATGTCGCCGCCACCGAGATCCTCGGCGCTGGAACGGAGTTCGGCCAGCAGGTCGGGTTCGCGTCCGGACCACGCCTGATCGATGACCTTGGCGGTCTTGGGCCCGATTCCCGGCAACGACTGCCAGCTGTTCGCCTGGCCGTGACGCTCCCGGGTCGCCTCGTCGAGACCCTCGATGATGTCAGCCGCATTGCGATAGGCCATGACGCGCCTGGGGTCGTGGCGGCTGCGGTCCTTGAAATAGGCGATCTGCCGTAATGCCGCTACCGGATCCATGACTCCAGTGTGCCCGCCCCGGTCACAACAGTTGGCCGGCGACGAACCCGGCGAGCAGCACCCCGAACCCGCCGATCTCGCCCGCGATCAACAACGTCATCGCCACAGCGATGCTCCGGTCGGCGTGCTCGAACTGGTTGACGGTGTCGCGCCGCGCTCCGTGGTAGATGTAGGCCAGGATGGCCGCCACGAAGAAGAAGACGACCACGCCCGCGCTCGTCAGGTTCACCCACACCGGCCAGGCGCTCAGCTGGACGAAGACCGCAAGCAGCAGCGTTGCGAACGAATACAGCAGCGCCGCGCGGTGCGCGATGTCGACGTAGGGATGCGCGAGGTGGTTCTCAGACGTCATCATCTCGCGGTATTTCCAGACGCCCAGAACCAGCGCAAGCAGGAAGATCAGACCCGCCGCCAGCAGGGTGATCTTGGTGTCAATTCCGAGGGAGCCACACACAGCAGTCATCGCGCGGCTGAGTTTAGTTGCCCTTCATAAACACCGACTAACGTCGGTGGCATGCGATTCGCTTTCAAGACTTCTCCGCAGAACACCACCTGGGCACAGATGCTGGCCGTCTGGCAAGCGGCCGACGACATCGAGGTCTACGAGTCCGGCTGGACGTTCGACCACTTCTACCCGATCTTCTCCGACAGCAGCGGGCCCTGCCTGGAGGGCTGGACGACGCTGACCGCGCTCGCGCAGGCCACCAAGCGGCTGCGGGTGGGCACCCTGGTCACCGGGATCCACTACCGCCACCCCGCGGTGCTGGCCAACATGGTGGCCGCGCTCGACATCATTTCGAACGGCCGACTGGAGCTGGGCATCGGCGCGGGTTGGAACGAAGAGGAGTCCGGCGCCTACGGCATCGAACTGGGCAGCATCAAGGAACGCTTCGACCGCTTCGAGGAGGCGTGCGAGGTGCTGACCAGCCTGCTCAGCCAGGAGACCACCGACTTCGACGGCAAGTTCTACCAGCTCAAGGGCGCCCGCAACGAGCCCAAGGGTCCGCAGCGGCCGCACCCGCCGATCTGCATCGGCGGCAGTGGCGAGAAGCGCACGCTGCGGATCACCGCCCGCTACGCCCAGCACTGGAATTTCGTGGGCGGACCGCCCGACGTCTTCGCCCACAAGCGTGACGTACTGGCCTCGCACTGCGCGGACATCGGCCGCGATCCCAAGGAGATCACGCTCTCGGCACACCTACGCCTGGAGCCGGACCTCGATTACGGGAAAGTAGTGGAGGACGCCGCCGCGCTCGCGGCCGAAGGCCTGGATCTGGGCATCGTCTACCTTCCGCCGCCGCACGACCCGGCCGTGCTGGAACCGCTGGCCGAGGCGATCCGCGACTCGGGCCTATGGGATCGGTGACGCCATTCTGACGGCGCGTCCGCGTGCCCGGCGGAAATCTCGCCGGGCGACATTGCGAGCAAACCCACCGCGCTCTGGCAAGTGCGCCGCCCGGGCGATCAGGTTCCGAAGAGCAGCCAGTCCTGAGCGGTCACCAGACGCTCATGCTTGGCGGGGAACTCCCGACTTTTCACCGGGTGACGCAACCATGACCAGGCGATTCGCCCCATCCGTGTCCGAGGTAGTGGGTGGATATGCACAAGAATCTCTCCTGCGATTGGTCCTTCAACCGGTAAACCGGTGTGACCCCCATGTGAGCGGGCTCACAACGGGTCATTAGACACCTGTCGCCTGGCAAACAGTGGGAGACTCGCCGAGCAAACTCAGCCGTGTTTCTGATGTGACTGGTGTTACTACTGAAGCGGCACCGCGGTGGGCTTGACCGGCGCCGGCAGCGCGGTCGACCCCATCAGGAATCGGTCGGTCGCGGCCGCGGCGGCCCGGCCCTCAGCTATCGCCCAGACGATCAACGACTGGCCACGACCCATGTCACCGGCAACGAAGACGCCCGGCACCGACGTGTCGAAGTCGGCGCCGCGGGCGACGTTGCCGCGCTCGGTGAGTTTCACCTCGAGGTCGGTGAGCAGGCCCTCCTTCTCGGGGCCGACGAATCCCATCGCCAGCAACACCAAGTCGGCCTCGAGTTCGAACTCCGAACCCTCCACCTTGACGAACTTGCCGTCTTTCATCGTCCACCTCGTGCGCCTTCAGCGCCGTCACGTGACCGTCTTCGCCGGCGAATTGCTCGGTGTTGACCGAGAAAACCCGCTCGCCGCCCTCCTCGTGTGCCGATGACACCCGGTACATCAGCGGGTAGGTCGGCCACGGCGTGGACGGCGCGCGCGTCTCGGGCGGGCGCGGCATGATCTCGAACTGGTGGATGACCGTCGCGCCCTGGCGGTGGGCGGTGCCCAGGCAGTCGGCGCCGGTGTCACCACCACCGATGATGACGACCTTCTTGTCCTTGGCGGTGATCGGCGGCTCCCCATCGGGGCCCACCACGTCGTCGCCCTCCTGCACCCGGTTGCCCCAGGGCAGGTACTCCATCGCCTGGTGGATGCCGTCCAGTTCACGGCCGGGGATCGGCAGGTCACGGCCCGCGGTGGCGCCGCCGGCCAGCACCACGGCGTCGAAGTCGGCGCGCAGTTGCTCGGCGGTGATGTCGACTCCGACGTTGATCCCGGTCCGGAATTCGGTTCCCTCGGCCCGCATTTGGTCCAGCCTGCGGTTCAGGACACGCTTTTCCATCTTGAATTCCGGGATGCCGTAGCGCAGCAGTCCACCGATCCGATCGGCTCGCTCGAACACCGTGACGGTGTGGCCGGCGCGGGTCAGCTGCTGGGCGGCGGCCAGACCCGCCGGCCCGGAACCGACCACGGCGACCTTCTTTCCGGTCTTCGTGTCCGGCGGCAGCGGCCGCACCCAGCCCTCGTCGAAGGCCTTATCGATGATCTCCAGCTCGATCTGCTTGATCGTCACCGGATCCTGGTTGATGCCGAGCACACACGCCGGCTCGCAGGGCGCCGGGCACAGCCGCCCGGTGAAGTCCGGGAAGTTATTGGTGGCGTGCAGCCGCTCGATGGCGTCGCGCCAGCGGTCCCTGCGCACCAGGTCGTTCCACTCCGGAATCAGGTTACCCAGCGGGCAACCGTTGTGGCAGAACGGAATACCGCAGTCCATGCAGCGGGTCGCCTGCTCGCGCAAGGTCTCGTTGTCGAAATCCTCGTAGACCTCACGCCAGTCGCGCAACCGAATCGGCACAGGCCGGCGCTTCGGCAGTTCCCGATGCGTGTATTTCAGGAAGCCGCTCGGATCAGCCATGCGCGGCCGCCATGATCGCCTTGTCGACATCCACGCCGTCGCGTTCCGCTTCGGCGATGGCCTGCAAGCACCCGCTTGTAGTCCCGCGGCATCACCTTGGCGAAGTGCCGCTGGTGTTGCGGCCAGTCACCCAGAATGCGCTGGCCGACAGCGGAATCGGTGGCATCAACGTGCGCCTGAATCATGCCGTGCAACCACTCGTAGTCATCTTCATCCAAGCTCTCGAGCTCGACCATCTCGGCGTTGAGATTGCCTGGCAATTCGTTCTGCGGATCGTAAATGTAAGCCACGCCGCCGGACATGCCCGCCGCGAAGTTGCGGCCGGTGCGACCGAGGACGACAACCTTGCCGCCGGTCATGTATTCGCAACCGTGGTCACCGACGCCCTCGACGACGGCGTGCGCCCCGGAGTTACGGACCGCGAACCGTTCGCCGACGACGCCGCGCAGGTACGCCTCGCCGCTGGTCGCACCGAACAGGATCACGTTGCCGCCGATGATGTTGTCCTCGGCGACGTAGTCCTGGGGCGCGTCGTCGGACGGCCGGACCACGATCCGCCCACCGGATAGGCCCTTACCGACGTAGTCGTTGGCGTCGCCGTAGACGCGCAACGTGATGCCCCGCGGCACAAACGCACCGAAGCTGTTGCCCGCCGAGCCTTCGAAGGTGATGTCGATGGTTCCGTCCGGCAACCCTTGTCCGCCAAAGGCTTTGGTGACCTCGTGGCCGAGCATGGTGCCCACGGTGCGGTTGACGTTGCTGATGGTCGTCGAGAACCGCACCGGCGTTCCGGAGTCCAGCGCCTCGCGGCTCATCACGATCAGCTGCTGATCCAGCGCCTTGTCCAGACCGTGGTCTTGGCGCGAGCTGCAGTACAGGTCCTGGTTCATGAACGCCGATTCGGGCTCGTGCAGCACCGGGGTCAGATCCAGCCGGTGCGCCTTCCAATGGGCCCGCGCCAGCGTCATGTCCAACGAGTTCACCTGTCCGACTGCCTCGTTGATGGTGCGGAAGCCCAACTGGGCCATGTACTCGCGCACCTCTTCGGCGATGAACATGAAGAAGTTCTCGACGAATTCGGGCTTGCCGGTGAAGCGTTCACGCAGCACCGGGTTCTGGGTGGCGACCCCGACGGGGCACGTGTCCAGGTGGCAGACCCGCATCATGATGCAGCCGGAGACCACCAGCGGCGCGGTGGCGAAGCCGAACTCCTCGGCGCCGAGCAGCGCCGCGATCATCACGTCGCGGCCGGTCTTGAGCTGGCCGTCGACCTGAACCACGATGCGGTCGCGTAATCCGTTCAGCAGCAACGTCTGTTGCGTCTCGGCCAGCCCCAGCTCCCAGGGAGCCCCGGCGTGTTTCATCGAGGTCAGCGGGGTAGCCCCGGTGCCGCCGTCGTGCCCGGAAATCAGCACCACGTCGGCGTGGGCCTTGGACACGCCCGCGGCCACCGTGCCGACGCCGTTCTCGGAGACCAGCTTGACATGCACCCGCGCGGACGGGTTGGCGTTCTTCAAGTCGTGGATGAGCTGCGCCAGATCTTCGATGGAGTAGATGTCGTGGTGCGGCGGCGGCGAAATCAGGCCGACACCGGGCGTGGAGTGGCGTACCTCGGCCACCCAGGGGTACACCTTGTGTCCCGGAAGCTGGCCGCCCTCACCGGGTTTCGCACCTTGGGCCATCTTGATCTGGATGTCGGTGCAGTTCGTCAGGTAGTGCGACGTGACGCCGAACCGCCCGGAGGCAACCTGCTTGATCGAGCTGCGCCGCCAATCGCCGTTGGGATCGCGGTCGAACCGCTTGACGTCCTCGCCGCCCTCCCCGCTGTTGGACCGGCCGCCCATCCGGTTCATTGCGATGGCCAGCGTCTCGTGTGCCTCGGCCGAGATCGAGCCGTAGCTCATCGCCCCGGTCGAGAAGCGCTTGACGATTTCACTGGCGGGCTCGACTTCATCCAGGGGAATCGGCGGATTGATCCCAGCCCGGAACTTGAGCAGGCCGCGCAGCGAAGCCATCCGCTCGCTCTGGTCGTCGACCAGACGGGTGTAGTCCTTGAACACCTTGTACTGGCCGGTGCGCGTGGCGTGCTGCAGCTTGAAGACGGTCTCGGGGTTGAACAGGTGGTACTCGCCCTCGCGGCGCCACTGGTATTCGCCGCCCACCTCGAGCTCGCGGTGGGCCCGCTCGTCCGGGCGGTCCAGGTAGGCCAGTGCGTGCCGGGCGGCGACGTCGGCGGCGATGTCGTCCAGGGTGACGCCCCCGATGGGGCAGCTCAATCCGGTGAAGTATTCGTTGAGCACGTCCTCGGAGATGCCGACCGCCTGGAACAACTGGGCACCGGTGTACGACGCGACCGTCGAAATGCCCATCTTGGACATGACTTTCAGCACGCCCTTACCGGCGGCCTTGATGTAGTTGCTCAGCGCCGTCTTGCGGTCGATGCCTTCGATCACGCCGCGGTCGAGCATGTCCTCGATGGACTCGAACGCCATATACGGGTTGATCGCCGCGGCACCGAAGCCGACCAGCGCGGCCATGTGGTGGACCTCGCGGGCGTCACCGGTTTCCACCACCAGCCCGACGTGGGTGCGGGTGCGGTCGCGCACCAGGTGGTGGTGCACCCCCGCCACCGCGAGCAGCGACGGGATCGGCGCCATCTGTTCGTCGGATTCGCGGTCGGACAGGATGATCACTCGCGCGCCGTCGGCGATCGCCGCCGAGGCCTGCGCGCGCACCTCCTCGAGCGCGGCGGCCAGCCCGGCGCCGCCCTCGGCGACGGGGTACAGGCAGTGAATCACCTTGGAACGCATGCCGTGTGGACGGCCATTGACCTCCGCCTCGGGGTCCAGGTTGACCAGCTTCGCCAGCTCCCGGTTGCGCAGAATCGGCTGCGACAACCCGATCTGGTGACACGAGCGCTCGGTCGGCGTCAGAAGGTCGCGCTCGCCGCCGGTGGTGCCCTGCAGACTGGTCACCACCTCTTCGCGGATGGCGTCCAGCGGCGGGTTGGTCACCTGCGCGAAGAGCTGCTGGAAGTAGTCGTAGAGCATCCGGGGCCGCTGCGAGAGCACCGCGACCGGCGTGTCGGTGCCCATCGATCCGATCGGCTCCGCGCCGCTGCGCACCATCGGCGCGACCAGGAGGTTGAGTTCCTCGTAGGTGTAGCCGAATATCTGCTGACGCTTGACCAGTCGGTCATGGGGCATCCGCTTGTAGTTGCCCTGCGGCAGATCGTCGAGCGGGACCAGGTTCCTATCCAGCCACTCCTGGTACGGGTGCTCGGCAGCCAGTTCCGCCTTGATCTCCTCGTCGGCGACGATGCGGCCCTGCGCGGTGTCCACCAGGAACATGCGGCCGGGCTGCAACCGCATCCGGCGGACCACCTTGGCCGGGTCCAGGTCCAGCACGCCGGCCTCGGAGGCCATGACCACCAAGCCGTCTTCGGTGACCCAGATTCGCGAGGGGCGCAGACCATTACGGTCAAGGACGGCGCCGATGATGGTTCCGTCGGTGAACGTGATCGACGCGGGGCCGTCCCACGGCTCCATCAACGAGGCGTGGTACTGGTAGAACGCCCGTCGCGCCGGGTCCATCGTCTCGTTGCGTTCCCAGGCCTCGGGAATCATCATCAGCACCGCGTGGGCCAGGCTGCGCCCGCCCAGGTGCAGAAGTTCGAGGGCCTCGTCGAAACGCGCCGTGTCGGACGCCCCCGGCGTACAGATCGGGAACAACTTCTCGACGTCGGCTTCCGCTCCGAAAACGTCGGTCTTGATCAGCGCCTCGCGGGCCCGCATCCAGTTCTCGTTACCGGTCACGGTGTTGATCTCACCGTTGTGCGCGACGCGGCGGAACGGGTGCGCCAGCGGCCACGACGGGAACGTGTTGGTGGAGAACCGGGAGTGCACGATGCCCAGCGCGCTGGTCAACCGATCGTCTTGCAGGTCAAGGTAGAACGCCTTGAGCTGCGGCGTGGTCAGCATGCCCTTGTAGACGAAGTGTCTGACCGGAAAGGCTTGGGAAATAGACGGTTTCGCGACCGGGCCCGTCCTGGCCCGGTCCTTTGGTGCCCAGTTCGTGTTCGGCGCGCTTACGCACCACGTAGGCGCGGCGCTCCAGCGTCATATCGGATGCGCCCGCCATGAACACCTGCCGGAAGGTGGGCATCGCGTCGCGGGACAAGGCGCCCAGCGACGAGTCGTCGATGGGCACGTTGCGCCAGCCCAGCACCGTCAGACCCTCGGCTTCGGCGATCTTCTCCACTCCGGCGCACGCGGTCGCGGCGTCCTTGGACGACTGCGGCAGGAACGCGATGCCGGTGGCGTAGCTGCCGGGGGCCGGCAGTTCGAAGTCCACGACCGCGCGCAGGAAGGCGTCCGGGACCTGCAGCATGATGCCGGCGCCGTCGCCACTGCGGGGCTCGGCGCCCTGGGCACCCCGGTGTTCGAGGTTCAGCAGCGCGGTGATTGCCTTGTCCACAATGTCGCGGCTACGACGGCCGTGCATATCGACGACCATGGCAACCCCGCACGCGTCGTGCTCGAACGCGGGGTTGTATAACCCGACGCGCTTGGGCGTCATATGCACCTGACCCTTCACCTGAACGTTCTGCGCGGCCGTCAGCAACGGCCCCGACGGGGTCGCACCCGGAGGCTGCGGGCTAAAACCCCTTCGGTCTTGTCTCGATGGGTTGTGCCCCAGGCGGAGATGCTCCTGCCTGGGGACGTCCGTGCAGCTCTGAACGGTGGCCTGGAACCGGTCTCGACAAGTCGTAAAACGATATGACAATACCCGCCTGACATGCCAACTTCGACAAGTCTAGCCGCCAGCCGGCAGCGTCGTAAATTTCGCTGCTGCCCTCGAACAGCGATTCTGCCGACCCCCTGCCCGGCGCGCCGGATTCTTTCGATAGCTGCGCGTATCCCGGGCTGCCCTGGGCCGCCGCAGAGCGCCGTCGCAAGTTTGCTGACGAAGGCGCCCCGGGGCGCCGTTGATGTCGCTTGGATGCATACGAGCATGCTCAAAGCCCGGCCGCGGGCTACTGGGGGCTCCGGTGGTTGGCGTGGCCCGAGTTTGCAGGTTCGCACACGGGGCGCGGCGGGAGATACTGGACGGGTATTGGTCACACCCGACGTCGCAGGTTGGACCGTGGCGCTCATCACGTGACGCGCTCGCCACCGCCGGGCCACCGGCACGACGATCGACCCCTGGCAACCCGAGGAGCCCATGAACGAGCGCGACGAATTCCTGCGGGACCGTCTGCAGCCCGAGCGGCCTGACACCCCGTCAGCGCGTCCCCCCGGCCCCTCCCCGCGACAGCCTCAACCCACCCGCAAGGACCCCCGGTCCGCCGCACCTCCCGTCGCCCAGCGGCCCGCCGCGCCGCTCCTGCGCCGCCGCACGGGTGGGCACCGCCCGTCATGTCACCCCGGCAGCCCACCCAATCCGCTCCCCCCGCGGCGCCACCGCAGCCGCCCCACACCGGCCTTGCACCGGAGCCGCCCAAGGGAGGTGAGCTGCCCGACCGCGGGTGGCGGCGTGTCTTGCGGCTGATCACCTTCGGTCTGGTCAGCCTGGGCCCCTCGCCCGCCCAGCAGCAGGAGGCTCAGTTCGAAGCGGCCATCCGGACCCGCCTGTACGGCAACCACAAGGTCGGCGTGCTGGGCAAGGGCGGCGTGGGAAAGACGTCGGTGGCCGCCAGCGTGGGTTCGCTGTTCGCCGCACTCCGCAGGCAAGACCACGTCGTGGCGATCGACGCCGACACGGCCTTCGGCCGGCTCAGCAGCCGGATCGATCCGGCGTCCAACGGGCTCGTTCTGGGAGCTCACCGCCGACAAGAACCTACGGTCCTTCGACGATGTGGTGGCGCGGCTCGGCCGCAATTCCGCGGGTCTTCATGTGCTCGCCGGTGAACCGGCGTCGGGCCCGCGCCGAGTGCTCGATCCGGCGATCTACCGGGAAGCCGCGCTGCGATTGGACCGCCACTTCACGATCTCGGTCATCGACTGCGGCTCGACGATGGACGCGCCGCTCACCCAAGAAGTCCTGCTCGACCTGGATGCGCTGATCGTGGTGTCCTCGCCCTGGGCCGACGGCGCATCCGCGGCCGCGCGGACCATGGAATGGCTGGCGGATCAGGGCCTGGTCACGCTGTTGCGCCACACCATCGTGGTGCTCAACGACTCCGACGGCCACGCCGACAAACGCACCCGCGCATTGCTCGCACGCGAGTTCACCGATCACGGCCGGCCGGTGATCGAAGTGCCCTACGACCCCCACCTGCGGCCCGGCGGCGTCATCGACGTGAGCCACGAGATGGCCCCGGCCACGCGGCGCAAATTCCTCGAAATCACCGCGACCATCGCCGGCTTCTTCGCGGCGCGCCCCAACGGTGCCGACGACCAGCGAACCGCGGACACCCAGAACTAAGCTCGCGCCGACGGGTCGGCGATCGCCTCGATCTTCATCACTCGGCTCGCGCGGATCGTCAGCACGATGACGGCGAACAGGCGGCGCTCGCTGAAGGCCAGCAGCACCGATCCCCCACCGGGACCGCCGACCAGGGTCACGTCCGGCCACAGGTAGCGCAACAGGTTGGTGGCCACCGCATCTGGGCCGTGGTTGATCTGCGGTGGCGGTGCCGGGTCCGCGAGGATCGTGCCCACGCCCCACACCGTCGGATCCAGGACGGCGGCCAGCGCTTCGAGGTCGCCGTTGGCGCATGCGGTGATGAACTTCTCGGTGACCAACTGGTGTTCGGCCGCGGCGATGTCACTCGTTTTCGGTTGTGCCGCATGGAATTTCGTGCGGGCCCTGCGCGCCAGCTGACGGCAGGTGCCGACCGGGCGGCCCACGGTTTGCGAGATCGAGTCGAACGGGACGCCGAACACGTCATGCAGCACGAAGGCGACCCGCTCACCGGGGCTGAGCCTGCGCAAGACTTCCAGCAGGGCGGTGCGGATCTCGTCGTCGAGGGTGACCCGGTCGGCCGGGTCCAAGCGACCCGGTGCCGGTTGCTCCTGAACGTCGCCCGGCCGCTCGTATCGGGCGCGGGCCGAACGCACCTGGTCGAGGCAGAGGCGGCTCGCCACCACGGTCAGCCAGCCCCGGGCGTCCTGGATCTCGCCGACATCGGCGCGTGAGAATCGCAGAAAGGCCTCTTGCGCAATGTCTTCCGCCTCGCCGACGTCGCCCAGCATCTGGTAGGCGAGGTTGACCAGATACGGGCGGTGGCGACGCCAGGCCTCGCTGACCTGGTCGTTGGCTGACTGGGGACTGGTTCATGACTCTTCGACGATCTGCTGAGGCAAAAAGTTACGGGGTTGGCGATGTAACTTTCCCACCTTTTGCCCCGTCGTTTCAGCAGTGCAAGAAGTTCACGGAAGGAACCCTCTCATGACCATCGTTGTCACCGGGGCGACCGGCAATGTCGGACGGCCACTCGTCACCGAACTGCTCGCCGCGGGAGCCCGCGTGCGGGCGGTAACCCGACAACCGGCGCAGGCCGGATTCCCCTCAGAGGTGGAGGTGTTCGGTTCGGCCCTCGATGCGCTGTCGGGCGCCTCCGCGGTGTTCCTGAATTCGCGCGCGCTGGGCGGGCAGATGGAAGCCGTGGTGGCCCAATGCGGGCGCGCCGGCGTCACCAAGCTGGTAGCGCTGTCGGCGATCAACGCCGACGACGACGTCACCCGGCAGCCGTCCCGGTTCCGCGGCGATCGCAACCGGGAGGTCGAACGCCTGGCGGTCGACTCCGGTCTGGCCTGGGTCAGCCTGCGGCCCACGGTGTTTGCGACCAACTTCGCCGGCATGTGGTCCGCCCAGATTCGGGCCGGCGACGTGGTCGCCGGGCCATACGCCGCGGCATCGGCGGCACCGATCGTCGAGACAGACATCGCGGGCGTGGCAGCCCACGCCTTGCTCACCGAAGACCTTGTCGGACAGCGGATCCCGCTGACCGGCCCGCAGGCATTCACCAATTCCGAGCTGGTCGAGGTCATCGGCGGCGTCCTGGGCCGGGCACTGCAGTACCGCGAGATCCCCGCCGACGCCGTGCGGCAGCGATTCATCGGTTTGGGCTTCAGCGCCGAATTCGCCGACGCCTACATCGGCATGCAGGCCGAGACGCTCGACAACCCCGCCCTGGTCACCCACGACGTGGAGAAGATCCTCGGCCGACCACCGGTCCCCTTCGCGCATTGGGTTTCCGAACACCGAGAGATGTTCAGCAACGAGAAGGCAGGAGTCTGAGATGACCGATCCGCGCCCCCCGCGCTACCTCAAGCCCATGAACAAGTTCATGATGGCGGTCCAACGGCTCGGTATCCCGACGGGGCCCGCCATGGTGCTCACGGTGCCCGGCCGCAAGTCGGGTCAGCCGCGCCGCACCCCGATGACGCCCTTTAAGTTTCGGGGTGGCCTCTACGTCGTGGCCGGCTATCCCGGCGCCGACTGGGCGGCGAATGCCCGGGCGGCCGGCATCGGCACGCTGAGCCGGGGCCGACGGTCCCGCTCGGTCCGGATCGTCGAACTCTCGGCCAGCGAAGCGCGGCCGGTGCTGCGGGCGTTCCCTAGCGAAGTCCCGGTCGGGGTGGCCTTCGCGAAGCGCTCGGGGATGGTGCGGGAGGGTACGGCCGACGAATTCGAAGCGCTGGCGGGGCGATTGGCGGTTTTCCGCTTCGAGCCGGCCTGACGCCCGACGTCACCAGACGATGGCGGCCATGTCACGGTTGTGTATGGCGGGTATTCAGACCTGTCGATTCACCTTTCACCAAGGGTTGGCTTCACACTCGAGCATCGACGACCCGCACCGTCGCGGGCTGGTCGGCCTTGTCACGGGAGCCGCGGTCGCCGCCCGCCCCGTGTCCCACGGGCATGCCGCCCATCGGGGTGCCACCCATCGTGGTGGTCTGCGGTCGCATGGCCTCGGCGCCTAATGCCCCGGCCGGCCGCAAACCGACCGGTCGACCACTGGTGGCGGGCTCGAAGGCGCTGACCGGGCGAGTGAAACTTGTTGCGGGCACCCCTGCGCCGCCCAGAGATGCGCCCCCGCCGGCACCTGCCTCCGCCGCGGAAAGGCCGGTGGTGGCGGAGACTGTCGAGACCGCAGGTGTCGCTCCGCCCATGCCCAAAGCGCCGGGGTTGGCGAACATCCCCATCAGCGGTTGCATCATCTGCATCGGCGCCTGCATCATCTGCATGGGCGCCTGCATCACCTGAGGGACGGCTCCCATCAACTGCTGCACCGGCTGCATCAACGAGCCGGCCTGGCCCATAACGTCCTGCCCACCCGAGGCGGCCTGACCGGCGCCCTGCGTCCCAGTCTGGGCTCCCTGGAAGGCGGCGCGCATGCCGTCGCCGGCTCCTTGCTCCGCCGCAGACTCGCCAACTGCCGCAGCCGCCTGGGCAGGCGCGGCCGGCGATGCGCCCATGGCTGCAACGGGCGGCGGAATGGCGAGGCTCTGGGACAAGGCCGTGAGGATCGTTCCGTAGCTGGCCCCGACCGCAGAGTTGTTGGGCCACATCGACCCGAAGTACTCCAGCTCCAGAGACGTGATTCTCGGAGTGAGTGCGCCAAGAACCAGCGGGTTGATGCCGTAATCGGCGGCGGTCTCGGTGCGGTTCGCGACGCATTCGGGCGCGGGGCGCATTGAGCCATATGCCATCTGGTACGCCGAAACCGCGGTCGAAACCACCGCCGGCTTGACGTCGACCCAGCCGGCCAGCCCGTGCAGTGACGCGTTCAGCGCAGTCGCGTTCGTCGCCGAGGCCAACGAACCCGAGCCCGTCCAGCTCGCCGACGTCGCGACGGTGTTGATCGTCGACGCGATGCTGGAGCCGTGATGGGTGGCTGCCAGCGCGGTCCAGGCGGCCTGGTTCGCCAAGTGAGTGACGACGCCGGCCCCCGCCTTGAGCAGCAGATCGTTTTCCTCAGGCGTACGCGCAGCCCAACCGGGATCGGCCATGCGTACTTCCCCCTCTTACGTCGCTAACCGTCAAGCACCGATGGCCATCGTCAAGCTGCGCATGAGCTCCGTGACGACGTATGTGCTCGAGGCGATGCTTTGGGTGCCGGCGAACAAGCCGCGCTGGGCGGCATGCTCGGACACCACGCCAAGGTAACTGCCCCCGCAGGCGTTGAGTGCCGCCGCGAACATCGCCGAGTCGGGGTCGGCGCCCATCGGCAACACCCCCAGCAGGACGGGTGCGGCGGCCGAAGCCGCCGCCTCGGTCTCGGCGCTGATCGCCGACTCGGCGCCCGCCGACGCGAGAACCGCCTCTGACTGCACCGACGTAACAGGACTCATGGTTCCCCTCCGAATGCTCAACCCAAATGCACGTGCTCGGGGCCTCAGTGTAATGGGGTTTTGTTGATCTTGTTTTCACCCCTCTTTCGGCGGAAGTCATGGCCCTTGGCCGTTACGCAGCGCTGGTCCCGAGGCTGAAAGTAGTGATTTCCCAGGAGTTGTCGTCGTTGCTCAACCTCAGCGGCCACTTCGGACCCGATTGTCACGAAAGCACCTCGGTCACCTCAGTCCTTTGACTCAGTCGCGGTCGTGATGGCATACGGCTTCCAATTTGATGCCGAATGGGTCATACCAAAACGTGGCGTAATAATGGCCGGGATATTGCGGAAAATGGCCGGGCGGGTGAATCACCGCGCCACCGGCACCAACAACGTGATCGTGCACGGCATCAACCGACGAACGGCGCCCCACCATGAATGCCAGGTGTTGCAGGCCGGCCTGCTGCGACGAGTATTCATGCGGCTCAATCGCTGGATAGAAGAACAGGAAAGTGCCGGGCTTGTTTCCAGCCGGCCGGTAAGAAAATTCATCCTCGGCGTGAAAGAATGGCTCGAAACCGACGAGGGGCATCAGGGCGTCGTAATACCGTTTCGCGGCTGACAAATCGGGCACGTTGATGCCGAGGTGGCCGAGCATGCCTCATTGTGCGACATCGCACGCGTCGTGCGCGCCGGGGCCGGGCCGGCGCAACCGATGGCCGTTACGCCGGACCACGCCCATCGCCCGCCAGCCGCAGCAACAGCCGCGTGCCACCGAGCGGGCTGGTCTGCAATGCCGCTGTGCCGCCGTGCAATTCGGCCTGTTGGGCGACCAGCGCCAAACCTAGCCCCGAACCCGACCGCGAGGCCGTCGAGCCGCGGGCGAACCGTTTGAAGACCGAGGCGCGTTCGGATTCCGGAACGCCGGTGCCATCGTCGTCGATCGCGATCTCCACGCCCTCACCGGAACTGCCGACGGTGAGCAAGATCTTGCCGGCATTGCCGTGCTTGACCGCGTTGGCGATGGCGTTGTCGATCACCAGCCGCAGCCCGGTGGGCAGCCCGACCATCAGCACGGTCGGCGACGGCACCAGCGAGACGTCGACGTTGGGGTAGACGCGCAGCGCGTCGTGGGCGGCGCGATCCAACAGCTCGGTGATGTCGAACGGGACGAAGTCGTCGACGGTCGTCAGCTCCCCCTGAGCCAGCCGCTCCAGCGCGGTCAGCGTCGCCTCGATGCGGCTCTGGGTGCGGATGACGTCGCCGATGACCTCGTGGCGCTGCTCGGGCGGCAGGTCCAGGGTGGACAGCACCTCCAGGTTGGTGCGCATCGCGGTCAAAGGCGTGCGCAACTCGTGGGAGGCCACGGCGGCGAAGTCGCGCGCCGATTCGAGCGCGGCCTTGGTGCGCTGTTGCTCCTTGCCGATGCGGGCCAGCATTCCTTCGACCGCTTCGGCGATCTCCACCGCTTCTCGCACGCCGCGAACCTGGACTTCGTCCGGGCTGGACTGGGCGTTGATCGCCCGGGCCTGCTGGGCCAGCAGCAGGAACGGATTGACCATGATCAACGAGATCACCCAGCCCACAACGACGGTGCCGCCGATCACGCTCGCGCAAATCAGCAGCACGCGCAGGTGCAGTTCGTTGATCCGATGCTGGGCTTCGGCCAACGGCGCCGCCAGCGCTATCGAGGCCGGGCCCGCGGTGAAGGTGCGGACGCGGTACTGCACCCCGTTGATCGTGGTGTTGGCATAGCCGTCGGGCAGCCGTGGCAACACGATGCTGCTGGGCACGGACACGGTCACCCCGCCGATGCGCGCGGTGCGCACCAGGTTCCCGTCCGGCGCCGGCCGGTCCGGGTTCGCTTGCTCCGGGTTGTTGAGCAGGCTGCTGATGTCACCCAGGCTGCTGACCGAATCGAGCCGGCGATCGAGCTGGCTGTACTGATCGTTGGTCACGCCCACCCACACCCAGGTGCCCAGTAGCACGACGAGGGTCATCACCGATATGGCGGCGACGATGAGGATGGTGCGCAGCGATAGCACCCGCTTCGGCAGCTGGATACGCGGTAGGACGCGAATGTCAGGCTCCTTCGGTGGGTCGCCGGTCCTTGTCACCAGCCTGAGTACAACCCTCACAGCGGTACCGGTCCGGCGCGATCAAGCCCAGGGGTGTTTCGCAAGAATTTAACGCTAAGGGCGTCGGCTTCTCCCCGGTCACCTGCCGTGACCGCACCGATTTTGCCGTGACCAGGGTGAGTGAGTACTCTCTCACCATGCTCGCCTCGGGACGTGACCGGCTGCTGTCCGCGGCCCTGCGGCTCTTCGCCGCCAAGGGCTACGCGGCGACGTCGGTGGCCGACATCCAGCGGGAATCGGGCCTGGCGCCGGGGTCGGGCGCGCTGTACAAGCACTTCGGCTCCAAGCGCGAGCTGCTCGAGGCGGCAGTCGCGCACCGCATCGACAGCATCGTGGCGGCACGAGAGGAATACGACGCGGGCCAACCCGGCAGCGTAGAGAGCGCCGTGCGCATCGCCGGCCAGCTGATCTGGAGCAATCTCAGACAGAGCGAGGACCTGCTCAAGGTCATGCTGCGCGAACCCGAGGAGCTCGGCGACCTCGACGAGAAGACGTGGCAGGTCATTACCGACAACGCCTACCAACGCTTCGCCGAAGAACTTGCCGCATCGAATCGGTCCGGCCGCACCAGCATTCCGGATCCCGAAGCGGCCGCGGCCGTCGCGATCGGATCGCTGTCCTACGCGGCGACGCTGCAAGCGCTGACCGGTCGCCTGCCCGGTAACACCGACGAAGAACGGTACTTCGAGGCGTGGGTCAACCAAACGGTCAGCGTCCTCGCCAAGTACGCAAACCCTCGAAAACCTGTGAACGCCAATGATTCAGGAGCACAACTGTGACATTCTCCATGCAACTCAGCGACGACGTGATCGAGGTGCGCGATTGGGTGCACAAGTTCTCGGCCGACGTCATCCGTCCGGCCGCGGCCGAATGGGACGAACGTGAAGAAACACCGTGGCCCGTCATCCAGGAGGCCGCGAAGGTTGGCTTGTACTCCCCGGACTTCTTCGCGCAGCAGGCCGCCGAAGAGACCGGGCTGGGAATGCTGACCGCGTTCGAAGAGATGTTCTGGGGGGACGCCGGCATCGCGCTGTCCATCATGGGTACCGGCCTGGCCGCTGCGGCGTTGGCGGGCAACGGAACTCCAGAACAACTGGGGCGCTGGCTTCCTGAGATGTTCGGTACGCCCGACGAACCTAAACTAGGCGCCTTCTGCTCGTCGGAGCCCGACGCGGGTTCTGACGTCGGCGGCATCCGCACCCGTGCGCGTTACGACGAGGCCGCCGGCGAGTGGGTGCTCAATGGCACCAAGACCTGGGCGACCAACGGCGGCATCGCCAACGTGCACATCGTGGTGGCCTCGGTCTATCCCGAACTGGGCACCCGCGGCCAGGCCAGCTTCGTCATCGGGCCGGACACCAAAGGCCTGGCGCAGGGCCAGAAGTTCAAGAAGCACGGGATCCGCGCTTCGCACACCGCCGAGGTGGTGCTCGACAACGTCCGCCTGCCCGAGGACGCCATCCTCGGCGGCCGGGAGAAGTTCGAGGCGCGCATCGCCCGGGTCAAGTCCGGTTCCTCCACCGGGGGCCAGGCGGCGATGAAGACCTTCGAACGCACCCGGCCCACGGTCGGCGCGATGGCCGTCGGCGTGGCCCGGGCCGCCTATGAGTACGCACTCGAATACGCCTGTCAGCGTGAGCAATTCGGCCGCAAGATCGGCGAGTTTCAGGCGGTGGCGTTCAAGCTGGCGGACATGAAGAGTCGCATCGACGCGGCGCGCCTGCTGGTGTGGCGGGCCGGCTGGATGGCGCGCAACAACCAGAACTTCGAGTCGGCGGAGGGCTCGATGGCCAAGTTGGTGGCCAGCGAAACCGCGGTGTATGTCACGGACGAGGCGATACAGATCTTGGGCGGCAACGGATACACCCGCGACTACCCCGTGGAGCGAATGCACCGTGACGCGAAGATCTTCACCATCTTCGAGGGCACCAGCGAGATCCAGCGCCTGGTGATCTCGCGGGCGGTGACCGGCCTGCCCATCCGTTAGCGGGCATACGACTCCCCGGCGTCTGATAGGTTCTGCGGCACACTGGGCGCCGAGCAGACATGATGACCGAATGACCGAGCTCCGGGTTCTCGACAACGAGGACGACCTCATCGCCGCGGCGAAGTTGTTTCGCACGGCGATGGTGGGTTTGCCGCCGATGTCGAACCTGCCGCCCGGCCAGATCACCAAACTGCTCGACCCCGGCCGCACCGTCGGGGCCTTCGTCGACGGACAACTCGTCGGTACCGCGGATGCCGTGACGAGCACCCTCACCCTTCCCGGTGGAGCCACCGTGAGCCACGCCGCGGTGACGCATATCGGAGTGCTGCCGTCGTTCACTCGAAGAGGCATCGCGACCGCTTTGATCCGGCACCAGCTTCATGACATCGCGGGGCGCGGTGAGGTGGTCGCATCGTTGCGGGCCTCGGAGGCCACCATTTATGGGCGGTACGGCTACGGGGTGGCGAGTTGCGCACAGAGCGTGGAGATTACGACCGCGCGGGCGGCGTTTCGTCCCCACGTCGGGATGGGTGGTCCGGTGCGTCTGCTAGGAGCCGCCGAGACCTGGGAGATCCTGCCTCGCGTCTACGACGCCAATCGGCCCTCCCGTCCGGGAACCATCGACCGTCCCGGGGTGTGGTGGGAAAGTGCCCGGCTGCGCACCGAGTCATCCTCGGGGGCATGGTATGTCGCGGTGCACGGCGAGCCCGGTACCGAGACGGGTTTCGCCCGCTACCGGCCCGTCGATACCGGAAATTGGTTCGTCAGCGACCAGCGCACCATCGTGGTCGAGGATTTCTTCGCGTCCACCGCGGACGCATACCTCGGGTTGCTGCGTTTCCTGCTCGGCTTGGATCTTGTTCACCGCGTGATGTTTTGGATGCTACCCGCGGACAACGGGCTGCCCTGGCTGTTTGTTGATCGCCGGGCGGCGAAGGTCACTGCGGTGTACGACGAGACATGGCTGCGGATCATCGATGCGAAGCGTGCGCTCGCGGCGCGATCCTATATTGGTGACGGAAGCGTGACGATCGCGGTCAATGATCCACAGCTGCCAGGGAATTCGGCGACTTTCACTGTCACCGGTGACGGCGCCGAACCGACGACGCGCCGCGCCGACCTCCACGTCGGGATCGAGGGGCTGGGTGCCGCGCTGCTCGGCGGCACGAGCTGGCGCAGTCTCGCCGCGGCCGGGCTGGCCCGCGCCGGTGACCCCATAGCGCTGGATGTGGCCGATCAACTATTCGCGGTGCCCGAGGCGCCGCATGCCGGGACGTTCTTCTGAACCGAGCGACACGCGGGCCCGTGGGACCGGGGTCGGCGGCTCAGCGCCTTGAGTCCGACCGCTGGATCACTAGGCGTACGCCGGCCGCCACCAAGTCGGGTTGGTGAACCTGGATGAAGTGGTCGCTGCCGGTCGCGATCATGTGCGGTGTCTGCGGCCGCAGCGCGATCAGATCCGCCGAGCCGTCGCGCCACGCCTGTTCCAACTTCGCGCCCTGCTCAGGCGAAACGGTGCCGGGGATCGCGAAAGGCTCGGTCCTGGTCAACACGACCGTCGGGACGGGCGGGAAAGCCGGGGCGGCGCCAACTTGGGCGACGCTCTTCTCGATGTCGATTTCCTCAAACCAGGGTGCATTCGCGAACTGGGGCAACGGCTGGTCCAGCGCCTGGCGGTAAGTCGGCCAGTCGGATCCCAAGAGGCTCGGTATCTCGACCGCGAAGGCATCGACGAACGCGAGCGCCCGAACCTGTTCGGGATAGGTTTGGGCATACAGCCGGATGAACAGCCCGCCCAGCGAGTGCCCGACCAGAACGTAGGGGCCCCGAAGGTGGGCCGCGGCGAGCAACGCATGCAGATCCTGGACGACGTCCTGCGCTGTGCGTGGCATCGCGACCGGTGAGCTTCGGTCGGTGATGCTGGGGGGGTCGGGGTAGCGCAGGGTGCCGGGCCTGTCGTATGCGCAAACGCGGTGGTCGGCGGCCAGCGCCGTCAGTACGGCAGGGCCCGTTGCCGGCGCGGCGGTGTCGGATTGATTCCATGGATCCGACGAATTGTGATAGCCCGACTCCAAAATGACTGTCGGGGAGCCTTTTCCGCGGCATACGAGATAAAGGTGTCGCCCGTTGCCGATGCCGACCGGACCCGCGAAATCGCGGGCTGACGCCGGTGCGCCGTGGTTTTGCGCCGGATCGCCGCATCCCGAGAGCGCGATCAGCAACGCGATGGCCGATAGGCATCGGCGAACACACGCGGCTGTGCGCGACGAATACGGCGTCGTTGTCGAGGTCTCCCACTCTGCCCGCATCGCGTTATTGTGCGGGCAACGCGGCCTCACGTGAAAGCATGGCGGTCAACACCGAGTAGGCCTACCCGCGGCGCCGCACGATCCGGCCCTCCACAGCGCCCAGAGCCCCGTCGGTGAGCTTGCCCAAGCCGGCCAACAGCACGATGGCAAGCAGCATTACGTCGGTGCGGCCGGTGTTTTGACTGTCCAGGAGAAGGAACCCGAGTCCCTTCGAAGACGCGATCAGCTCGGCTGCGACCACGAAAAGCCATGCATTCGCCAGCCCCAGCCGCAGGCCGTTCACGAGTTCGGGGGCCGCGGCAGGCAGCAGTACCGTCGTCAACAGCGAGGCGCCGCGCCGCCCGTAGGCCCGTCCGACCTCCACCAGGTGGGGGTCGATATGGGAAAGCGCCGATGCCGTCGTCGTATAGACCGGGAAAAAGGCGCCGATGGCCACCATGAGAATCTTCGGCGTCTCATCGATGCCAAACCATAAGAGCAGCAACGGCACCCACGCCAGGGATGGCACGGTCCGGAAGGCGGCCAGGGTGGGCGCCAGCAGCCTGCGCACGGTGACCGACAGCCCGACCAGTGAACCCAGCGCAACGGCGATGCCGGCCCCGGCCAGGTAGCCGACCACCACCCGAGAAGCGCTGGCCTGCAAGTGAGTCCACAGTTCGCCGTGCCGCAGCAGGCCACCGAGCGCGGACACCACGTCACCGGGAGGCGGTAGCTGGCTGGGGGCGAAAAACCCGGTAAGCGCGGTGGCAACCAGCCAGAGCACCAGCAGCAGTAACGGGACGATCAGGCCCACCAGTGCCGGCCGTACCTTCCCCGGCCGCCGGGCCTTCGGCCTCAGTGCGCTTGCTGGATGTACTTCGGCTCGATCAGGGTGCTCAGCGCGTTGCGGCCGGCGTCGTCGGATTTGATGTCCGAGTCGGCCAACGCGAGTGGCTCCACCCGAGTCAGTATCGCGCGCTGCGGATCTCCCGGCACCGGGTCGATGTCCACCAGTGTCCGTGTCAACTCCTCCTGTGCCACGCTCAGCGGTATGTTCGCCTGCGAGGCCAACAATGCCGCCAACTCGTTGGGATGCGCCTTCGCCCACTTGCGGGCCTCCTCATAGCTGTTGACCACCGCCTGGAGCGAGTCCGGGCGGTTGGCGATGAAATCCTCCCGAGCATTCAAAAACCCGTAGGTATTGAAATTCGGGTTGCGGTAGATGAAGCGGGAGCCTTGCTGCTGAATGGTCTCCGCGATGAACGGGTCCAGTCCGGACCAGGCGTCGACGTTGCCGCGCTCCAGCGCGGTCTTACCGTCGGCGTGTTGCAAGTTGACGATCTCGATGTCGCTCGGCGAAAGGCCCGCTGTCGCAAGCGATTGCAACAGGAAGAAGTACGGGTCGGTCCCCTTGGTGACGGCGACCTTCTTACCCTTCAGGTCGGCGATCGAGTTGATGGGGGAACTCTTGGTGACCACCAGGGCCGTCCACTCGCCCCCGGCATACAGGTCGACGGCCTTGATCGGCGACCCGTTGGCCCGCGCGACCAGCGCGGCGGAACCGGCGGTGGACCCGACATCCAGCGCCTTGGACCGCAGTCCTTCGTTGGCTTTGTTGCTGCCCGCCGAAAGCACCCAGGTGACGTGGTAGCCGCGATTCTCCAGCAGGTGCTGATCACGCACCACCAGGCTCAGCGGGCTGTAATACGCGTAATCCAGGTGGATGTCTTTGGAGGCCGAAGTCCCCGAATTCGGACCACAGCCGGACACCGCGACGGTGGCCAACACCGAAAGAAGCCTCAGGTGGCGGCATTTCGTCATGCTCTCGTCTCCTCGACGGCGAACCACGAGCTGTCACTGCCGCGTCGCGGCACGCCGAGTTCTTCCAACAACCGTTCGCGCAGCGCGGTGATACGCGGGTCACCGCGGTCGCGTGGTTTGGCAAGCTGGATGCCGAATTCCGCGGCGATGGCTGAGCCGCCGGTCGCATCGGCGCGCAGGATCAGCACCCGGTCGGCGAGAATCACCGCCTCGTCCACATCGTGCGTCACCAGAACCGTGGTGGTGCCGGCCTCTTGTTGCACGGTGTCGAGCAGGTCCTGCATGCGCAGTCGAGTCAGCGCGTCGAGGGCGGCCAGCGGCTCGTCAAGTAGTAGAACCCTGGGGCGCCGGGCCAGGGCACGGGCGAGACCCGCACGTTGCGCCATACCGCCGGACACCTGCCGCGGATAGTGATCGCGGAACTTGGTCAAGCCGAGAACGTCCAGCCAGTGCTGCACTGCCGCAGCGCCTTTCGAGCGCCCGGCACCCGGGGTCAGCCCGAACTCGACGTTGGCCGATAGGGACCGCCAGGGCAGGAGGCGCGGTTCCTGGAACACCACTGCGCAGCGCGGGTCGATCCCTCGCACGCACTCGCCGTCGATCTCGATCCGTCCACCGGATGGAAGGTCCAGGCCGGCGATCAGCCGCAGCAGCGTCGATTTGCCGCTGCCCGATGCCCCAAGCAAGGCGACGACCTCGCCGGGCTCGATCTCGACGTCGACATCGTGCAGCACGGTATGCATGCCGAACGTGCGGTCGACGCCGCGAAGTGACACACGTGCCGGCGCGGGACTGGTCGACATCACCCGCGCAGCCTAGAAAGCTCCCGCCGGGGCCGAAAGGTTTGCGGTGGCCGTGATTCGAATGCCGGCCCGGGCAGAACCGGCGACGCGTGGTCGCCTGTTACCGTCAGCCGTGCGGCGCCTCGGAGATCTTGCTGTCCGGCTTGCCGAGTGTCTGGCAGTACGTCGTCACCGAGAGGCGCGTCGCGGAGAGCTCGACGTTGGTCGGGTCGGTACCGCTCTTGTCTTTGAGCATCTTGCTGACTTCATCGTTCTGCTTCTTCTCGTCCTGCGTGGTGAAATCTTTGCACTTCGTGTCCCCGCCGGTGTTGATGATCTGTGAGGCCGAACAAGCGCTGGACAGCAAGACGGAGATCGCGATCGTGGTTGCCGCAACGTACTTCATCATTTGCCTTCCTGGGTGCGAGTAGTGGTATCAGTAGACCAAATCGCCTGTTTTCAAACCCCGGACGGCGATCCGAACCGGTTTGGACGTGTTTGCAGGACGGCTTCGAATCACGGACATCCCGGCGGTGCGCTCGCGCGCAGCGGGAATAACTGCCTGGGTGACCCGGCGTTCTAACACCGTCGGCCGATCGCGTATGCACCCGGGATTTGGGAGGAGACGAGCTCAGTGACCTCGGCAAATATGCGCACCGGCCACGGTGGCGAAGCCCGAGCGGGGCGCGGACCAGCGCAAACCCGGGCGCTTTTTGTCAGCGTGTTGGGTTTGCTCCTGGCAACGGGGTGGGTTGCGAACCACTTCGTTGGACTGATGCCGGTGATCAGCGGCAGTGCCCACCTCGGCACGGCCATGCTCGACGCGATCTTCGGCATTTACGCGTTGGGGTTGCTTCCTGGTTTGCTCGTCGGCGGCCGCGCTTCGGACGCGTTCGGGCGCCGGTCAGTGGCGCTGGCCGGTTCGGCGGCCGACCTGGTGGGGACGGCGGTGATGCTGCTGTCCCAGCACACGGATGCGCTGCTGCTCGGCCGTCTGACCGTCGGGGTCGGTGTGGGCCTCGCCATCAGTTCGTGCACCGCATGGGCTTCGGATCTGAGGGGCACCGCCGGCGCCGCAGCCGCCGGGGCGGTACTCACGGCCGGGTTCGCCCTCGGGCCGTTCGCCGGGGGGTTCATTGCGGGGGCCGGACCATCGGGCATCAGGGTGTCGTTCGGTATCGCCGCCGGCATCGTCGTGCTGGCGACGGCCGCCGTCATCGCCGCGACCCGAGGCGCCGACCCGGACCTGCCGGCGGGCCCGCATGACGTGGGACGGGCCACACCGTCTGCACCCGCCGCCCAGGGCTTCAGCCGCGCCCTGAGTTGGGCCATGCCGCTCGCGCCGTGGGTATATGCCTCGGCGACATTGGGATTCGTCACGATTCCGACCCGGTTACACACTGCGCTCGCGGCTCCGGTGGCGGCGGGCACGGCCACCCTGATCGTCAACGGCGTCAGCGGCGTCGTTCAGGTATTGGCCCGCGCACTCCGGTGGGGTCCACAGGCCGGCACCGCCGGCGCGGTGCTGGCAGCGCTCGGCTACGCGGTGGCCGCCATGGCGCCGCCGACGCTCACCCCGGCGTTGGGCGTACCGCTGTTTCTGGTCCTCGGCTGCGCTTCGGGCCTGTGTCTGCGCGAAGGTTTGATCGACCTCGAGGCCGCCGCGCCGCCGCACCTGCGCGGCGCCCTGACCGGAATCTTCTACGTCGTCACGTACGTAGGCTTTGCTTTGCCGCTGGTATTGGCCACAGTCGGGTCCGCGGCCTCGATGGCGATCTTGTCGGTGATGGCGGTGCTGGCTTTGGTTACGGCGGTGTCCCGAGCGGTGCGGTCACGACGAGATCATCACCGCCAGGATTGATTCGTTCCACCATCATTGCGATCAAACCAGTTGGCGCAGCGTCTCGATCAGCTTGATCCGCTCGGCCGCCGTAGACGCGATGGGCGCCACGTTGAGGGTGGTTACCCCCGCCTCACGGAACGCCGCCAGACGTTCCTTGACGAACTCGCGGGTACCGATCAGGTTCACGTCGCGCACCAGATCGTCGGGCACGACCTTGGCGGCGCCGTCCTTGTCACCGGCCAGGTAGAGCTCTTGAATCCGGTCGGCCTGCGGGCCGTAGCCGTATTTGGTGGCAAGGGCGTGGTAAAAGTTCTTGCCCTTGGCGCCCATGCCACCGATGTAGAGTGCCAGGTGCGGTTTGACGAATTCCCTTAGCGGCTCGACGTTTTCGCCGATCGCGAGGACGGGCCCGGCATAGATTTCGAGTTCGCCTAACCCAGGATCGCGCTTGGCCCGCCCGGCTGCCAGGGAATCTCCCCAAACGTCCCGCGCCTTCTCCGGCAGATAAAAGATCGGTTGCCAGCCCTCGGCGATCTCGGCCGCCAGTTCGACATTCTTAGGTCCCAGCGCGGCTACGAGTATCGGGATGCGCTCGCGGACAGGCTGATTGATCAGCTTGAGCGGTTTGCCGAGTCCGGTGCCCTGGTCGGCGGGCAGCGGAATCTTGTAGTGCTTGCCCTGGTGTTGCACGGTCTCGCGTCGCCACACCTTGCGGCAGATGTCGATGACTTCGCGAGTCCGGCCGATCGGGGCGTCGTAGGGAACACCGTGGAACCCCTCGATGACCTGCGGACCGGAGGCACCCAGACCGAGGGTGAACCGGCCGTCGGAGACGTAGTCCAGGCCGGCTGCGGTCATCGCGGTCAGCGTAGGGGTTCGCGTGTAGAGCTGCAGGATGCCCGAGGCCAACTCGACCCGTTCGGTGCTGGCCGCCAGATAGCCCAGCGCGCTCACCGCGTCGAACGAATATGCCTCAGGGACAAAGACAATGTCGAGCCCGGCCCGTTCCAGGTCGGCCACTTCGGCGGCCACATCTTTGAAGCCGCCCGCATAATTGACGCCCAGTCCAATCCGCATGGTCTTCACTTCTACGCGGGATTGGATTGATTGGCCAATTCGAGCGCCTCCTGTTGGATGCGACCGAACTGGGCAGCCATCGCCTCGGACAAAGCCGTCGCTCCCGACAGCGGCCGCACCATCACCATGAAGTCGTCGATGAGGCCGTCCTCGTTGAAGTGCAGGAAGTCGCATCCGGTGATCTTGACGCCCGGCGCGCCGGCGATCCCGGTCTCGAACACCAAGGCATGATCGCGGCCCCCGGGATCGTGGATCTCGCGTATGTAGTGAAAGTCCTCGAAGATCCGCAACACGCCACGCAGGATGGCGGCGGTGATCGGCTTGCCAACATAGGGCTTGAACGCCACCGGACTGGTGAAGACCACGGTGTCGGCCAGCATGGCCTGGATGGCCTTCTCGTCGCGCTCTTCAACGGCTTTGCGGAACGGGTGCATCGGCGACCTCGCATGGTCAACTAGTTGAGTAGGTTGCGATCGACGCTAGAGAGCCACCAGCGCTATGTCCAGAGTGCGCTTAGTCACTTTGTTGAGTAGTCATATCGTTGTAGCATCGACCGATGTCGCTGCGTGACGCGGTGTTGGCTGCCCTCCTGGAGGGCGAGTCGTCCGGGTACGACCTGGCCAAGGACTTCGACGCTTCGGTCGCGAACTTCTGGCCGGCGACCCCGCAGCAGCTCTATCGCGAACTCGACCGCCTTGCCGGGCAAGGTCTCATCCAGGCGCGCGTCGTACATCAAGAACGCCGGCCCAACAAGCGCATGTTCTCCCTGACCGAGGCCGGCCGCGACGCGATCAGGCAGTTCACGGCCAAGCCGCCGAAGCCTTCGGTCATCCGCGATGAGCTAATGGTCAAGGTTCAAGCCGCCGACGCGGGAGACATCGAGTCTGTGCGCGAGTTCCTCCGCGATCGACTGCACTGGGCGAGCGCCAAAGTGCAGCGCTACGAACGATTACGGGCGCGGATCCTGGACGGTCGCAGCGAAGACGAATATTTGATCCAGACCGACCGGATTGGCCCCTACCTGACGTTGATGCGTGGAATCGCGTTCGAAGAGGAGAACATTCGATGGGCCGAACGCGCGCTGAGCATTGTCGAGCGTCGCATGTCGGGCGACGTTGACCACACCGAAGGCCCGCGGCGCCGGGCTGCTACCCGCCGGTGAGTTCGTCCGCGAGAGGTCGCAAAGGTTGAGCGTTCGCGCGCCGCGGTGAAGGACTCGGTGCGCATCAGTCGATCGAAAACCGTTGGCAGATCAGTCCTGTGCCGGGGCACCGGCGTCGATTCCCAGCAGTTCTTCCAGCTGCGCCGCCGAGTAGCCTCCCGGCCCAACGCCATCGCGCACCGCGATGCGTACCGCGCTGGCAACCGCGGCGTTCAGTAGCGCCGCGGTGCCGTTCCGGTGCGCGATCCGGGCGATCTCGCCGTTGAAGAAGTCCGTCTCCACGTTGCCGGTGTTGCGGCTGAACGACTGCCAGGTGGAGTTGCTCGAGCCTTTGTCCCATCCTGGGACCGGAAGGATGGTCGGTCCATCCGCGCGCACCGCCCCCGACGCTTCGAAGGACACGAATTCGATTCCCGCATGGCGCAACACGTCTTCACCTTCGGCGCGCAAGGCGGCGACGATTTTGCGGGCATCGCTCGCTCCGGCGGTCAGGGCGCCCACCCCGTTGCCGAGGTTGCTCAGCAGCTTGTTGTACTTCCACGGTGCGACATCGGGCGCGATGTGTGTGGGGATGCCCGCTTCGCTCCAAGTCTCGGCAAGGCCGCTCAGCAGGTCCGCGTCGGCCCCGGTGCCCACCGCCGCGGGCCATCGTGCAATGTGGAACTGGCCGGCCACCGGCCACGACCGCACGATCACTTCCCCAGGTTCCAGGTGGACGGCCGGCATCCACACGCAGATGCCGAACACGCGAGCGAAGTAGCGCAGCGCCTTCTCCTCGGCGGCAACACCATTGAGCGCCGTCATCACCGGCAGCGATTCGCCTGCGGTGCCACGCGTTCCGTGAACCGGCCGGTCGACCCACTCTTGCAAGGCCGCGTCGAGTTGCTGGGTCTTGGTCGTGAAGACCAGCACGTCGTCCTCGGTCAGTTCCACCTGCTCGGGCCGCGACGCGACCGTGACCGGCGTGCGGAACGTGCCGTCCGGTGTCCTCAGCGTCAAGCCATCGGCCGCTAACACCTCGGCGTGCCGACCGCGGGCGACCAACACGGTGGAAGTGCCTGCCAGCGCCAGCAATCCGCCCAGGGTGCCGCCAATGGCGCCGGCGCCGATGATCACATACCGGCGATCGTTTCGCGCCGCCATTGTTACGCCCTCTCCTCGGTTGCGATCCTCAACGGCGAGGCTACGTGTCGGTGTCTGCCTGCGCCGCCGACCGCGGCGTTAGCCTGAGGGATGACCGAATACCGCTCGCCGTCGACGGGCCGGGCGATACGCGCCGTTCTTTTCGATACCTTCGGAACAGTCGTCGACTGGCGATCCGGGATCGCCGCCTCGGTGCGGCGATTCGCGCAAGGCCGACACATCAGCCTCGACCCGGACGCGTTCGCGCTGGAGTGGCGGAGTCGATACCTGCCCTCGATGTCTGAAATCCGCTCGGGCCAACGCGAATTCGTGTCGCTGGACACTCTGCATCGAGAGAATCTCGTCGCATCACTCGAGAAGTTCGGTGTCGCCGCCGAAGCGCTGCCCGGCGACGAGGTGGAGGCACTTGCCCGGTCGTGGCGTTGGCTGCCACCGTGGCCGGACAGCGTCGACGGCATCGCGGCGATGAAGCGTCATGTCATTGTCGGGCCCCTGTCCAACGGCAACACCGGACTGCTGGTCGAGATGGCGAAGTACGCCGGTCTTCCGTGGGACGTGGTACTCGGTTCGGACGTCGGCAAGGCTTACAAACCCGATCCGCGTGCCTACCGCGCGCCCGCGCGTTTCTTGGATCTGGAACCCGGTGAGGTGATGCTGGTTGCCGCCCACCCCTCCGACCTGGAGGCGGCCCGCAACAGCGGCCTGGCGACCGGTTATGTCGCGCGGCCGCAGGAATATGGACCGGGCCGGGAGCCGGAGATCGACTCCTCGGGCGCCTGGGATGTCTCGGGCTCCTCGCTGAGCGAATTGGCCGACTTGCTGTTCGGTGCGCCGACGCCACGGTGAGGTCGCCCCGGGATTCGGTCCCCGGCGTCTCTCAACGAGGCTGCGCGACAGCTACTTCCACGCGAAAACGGGTTGTTCCAGTCCGTCGACCGGATCGGCTCGCCCTTCCAGGCACAGCCACCGCAGCTGCAGCAGCACCGCGCCCGTCGGCGCATGGATCAGGTCATTCCCCAGCGGAATCTGCACCACCGGTCGTGGGCTTTCCGGGATGGTGATGAACCGCGGCGAGTCGTCGCGCTGAAGTTGGTGTAGCCCCACTCGGTAGACGGCCACAACCTCGTCGGGCGCGGGATGAAGATTGAGCCGTCCGCCTCCCCAGACGACCACCGGGGTGATCACGTATCCGGATCGGGTGGGGTAGTCGTCGAGCAGGCCCAGCACGGTCGAATCGGGCAACTCGACGCCAACCTCCTCACGCAGCTCTCGCAGCGCCGCGTCGACCGCGGCCTCGCCCTGATCGAGGCGGCCGCCCGGAAGCGCCCACTGCGCCGCATGCGAGCTGAGACGAGAGGCCCTGCGGCACAACAGGAAAGCGGCGCCGCCGGACACATCGACCATGCGGCCGTCCAGGTGGGCCGCGGGCAACGGGCGGCCGGCATTCCAGTCGTCCACCGCCACCGGATCCACCCGGTCCTCGCCCACCTCCGAATCAACGAGCACCACCGCGACGGCCGCGTGCCGCTTCGTCGGGTCGGTGACAGCGCGGCGGCTGTGGCCAGCCAGATTGTTCCGAATCCGCTCACGCAATGGCTGGTCGTAGGGGATGGTCACTTCTCGAGCCTAAGCCGAGGCGCTTTCACGCCGCACGGGTCCTGCTTGGTGGTGGCCGGCACCGGTGGTTAACTGCGAGCATGCGACGACAACCGGTGCTGGCCCGACGCTTCTTCGATCGCTACGAACCGGTCCACGCGGTGACGTATTTCGCGCCGGAGGCGCGGGCGGCGCTGGACGCGCTGGGTTACCGGGGTTTCTGGATGGGCTATTTCGCGGCCCGCTCAGCGCCGTTGGGCGCGGCACCACGGGAGGTTGTCACCGCGCTCTTCTACAACTTCGCACCCGAACGGGTCGCCAAAGCGCTTCCGGCGGCATGGGAGATCGCGGGCCCACAAGCCGCGTTGCAGGCGCGGCGGGAGTCCGCGGTGACGGCGCTGCGTCGTTACGGACTCGGCCCCGACGAAAATGTTTGTGTTGCAGCCGAACTGGCGGGCAAGGCCGCCCGCCACGCCCCTCTCGATGCGCGTCCGTTGTTCGCCGCGAATCTGGCGTTGCCCTGGCCGGACGACCCGCTGTCCGCGCTGTGGCACGCCGCGACGCTGTTGCGCGAACAGCGCGGTGACGCGCACGTGGCGGTGCTGGCCGCGTCCGGGATCTCCGGTCGGGAATCCAATGTCCTGCATGCAGCGGCGGGCAACGTGTCTCGCGACTACATCGCCCGCACCCGCGACTACGACGAGACATCATGGCGTCACCACGAGCACCGGCTTGCCGAGCGGGGCCTGCTCGGCGACGACGGATCATTGACCGAAGCCGGACGGCAACTGAAGGACCACATCGAATTGACGACCGACACGCTCGCCCTGTCCGCGCTCGACGCCCTCAGCGACGATGAGGTGGAAAGGCTGTTCCAGGCGCTTACCCCGATCACCCGCGCAGTCGTCGAGGGCGGCGACGTCCCCGCTCTCACCCCGATGACGTTGCGCCGCGATGAATTACACGACGGCAGCGCGCATTTGGCGGGTATATGAGCGGCCAGCGCATACCGGGTGGGGTGGTGCACAAGTTGCCCACGGATCTGCGCGACGCGCTGATCGGCAACGCCACCGCACTTGCAGCCTGGAAGGACATCACCCCGCTGGCACGCAACGAGTTCATCTGTTGGGTCGAGGACGCCAAGCAGCAGGTGACCCGCGATCGCCGCATCCGCCGAACGCAGGAGGAACTAGAAGAGGGCAAGCGCCGGCCGTGCTGCTGGCCGGGCTGCAAGCACCGCGAGCGCACCGGCAAGTAATACCCGCACCGGCACGCCTAGGGAAGGCACTGTTACTTGGCCAACGGCTGGTAGAAGACCAGGCCGTTGCCCTTGTTGTCGTAGACCACGGCGCGTCGTTCGTGGGCATCGTCGTAGGGGCCCTTCACGATTCCGCCGCCGCTAGCCTCGACAGCCTTCGCCGCGGCATCGACGTCCGAGGTCTTGATGCCGACCACCACCTGCCCTGGGATGGGGTGGTCGACCGCGGTCGCCAGCGCCAGAGTCACCGGGCCCGCGGCGAGGGCCGCGAAGTGCGCGCCATCACGAAATTTCAGTGGCATGCCCAAGGTCTCGCTGTAGAACCGGATCGACTCGTCCAGGTCATCGGTCGACAAGATGATCATTTTCGCTTCGTGGTCGCTCACGGTGCCTCCTGTGTCCGCATCGCTACCAGACTAGGGCGCAACCGCATCCCACGGCGCGCGCGAACCGCGAAGGCGAGGGTCAGGTGGTTCCGGGTGGAAGTGCCTGGCCGTCAAGGTAATCCATCGGCGGGGCGTCACCATGTCCTGCGCCGCGGTAAGCCACCGCGGTGGCCAGCGCCCTGCCACCCTCGATCGTCCCCACCACAATGACTTTGTCGTTTACCGTGAAATGCGGTGCGGCGGTGATGGGTTGACGGGTGCCGTGGCTGACGACGGTCGTGTCCGGGGTGAAGCGGTAGGTCTGGGTATGCCCGTCGGCGCTCCGCATGGTCACCGAGTCCGTCGACACCGCCACCACGGTTCCTTCCTGACTCACCGGCTGCGCGATCGTCGGCGGTTCCAGACTGGCAGTGACAGCGCGCTTCTCGGAAGGGGCCGAGTTGAGCACCAGCGCCATCAAGCAGGCCGCGCCCAACAGCGACGCGGAGACGATGTCGCACATAGTCGCAGCGCCAGACGCCCCACGTCGCCGTCCACGATCAGTCGATTTCGGCCCTTGCTCCGGTGACTCCGGCATACGGTGTTTGGCGCTCACGGTCAGTCCTCCCAGCGGCGTTGCACCAAAGGACTTCAGTGCTCACCGAACCAGCTTGCTGCCGTGAAATTACCCGCGGATTTGGGGCGGTAAACCACACTGCGTCGATCGGAGCCGCGGTCAGCCGGGGTCTGGACGCGCCGTCAGCCCTTGGTCAGGGTGAACTGCGCGACGTCGGTGTAGCCCTCGCGGAACAGGTCCGCGCAACCGGTCAGGTACTTCATGTACCGGTCGTAGACCTCTTCGGACTGAATGGCGATGGCCTCGTCGCGGTGCGCCTCGAGCGCAGCCGACCAGGTGTCGAGGGTGCGAGCGTAGTGCAGGCGCAGCGGCTGGATGAGCTTCACGCCGAAGCCGGCGCGCTCGGCATGCTCTACGACGGTCTTGGCTTGTGGAAGGTCTCCGCCCGGAAAGATCTCGTCCATGATGAATTTCATGAACCGGATCTTGGTCATGGTGATGGGCAGCCCGCGCTCGGCGAATTCCTCGTCGCTGGGCCTGATGATGGTGTGCAGCATCATCACCCCGTCGGTCCGGCAGCGCCTCGTAGGCCATCTTGAAGAAGTCGGGGTAGCGGTCCCGGCCGAAGTGCTCGAAGGCGCCGATCGACACGATGCGGTCGACCTTCTCGTCGAACTGCTCCCAGCCCTGCAGCAGCACCCGCTTGGACCGCGTCGAAGGATGGCCGTCAAGACGGCGCTGCACGTGCGCCTGCTGGTTGCGGCTCAGCGTCAGGCCGACGACGTTGACGTCGTAGCGCTCGAGCGCTCGAACGATGGTGGTGCCCCACCCGCACCCGATGTCGAGCAGCGTCATACCGGGCTGCAGGCCGAGCTTGCCGAGGGACAGGTCGACCTTGGCGTATTGCGCCTCTTCGAGCGACATGTCCTCGCGCTCGAAATAGGCGCAGCTATAGGTCCGCGTCGGGTCCAGGAAAAGCGCGAAGAATTCGTCGGACAGGTCGTAGTGCGCTTGTACGTCCTCGAAATGCGGTTCCAAGCTGACGGCATCGCCGGGTTTTTTGGACAAGGCACAACCTCTGACTGATTCTTATTGATTTAACGGGTGCGATCGAAGCTGATCGCTCGACTGACGTGCCCCAGTGTATCCGTCCGGATAACCGCGCCCCACCAGTGAGTTCCTGTTCAGGGCCGCAGCGCCAACGAACGCGCAGGCGGCGGTAGGGCTTACACCGCGTGGTCAGCAAATGAATGACGCGGGCGTCAAATTCGCTAGATCGCCTGCGGCGCAGCAGAATTGGACTGAAGCTCGCGATCCGGGCGGCACGCGTGGTTGACGGATTCCGCATCGGGTTGTTACCTCAGCTGGTAGACAGGGTAAGCCCCGGCTGAGTGTTCAGAGAGGCGGAACTCTCCGATGACTGACATCACCATGTTGATCCTCGCCGACCATGAGTGGTTCCGCGAACAGTTCGCGCTGCTGGACGAATTGCAGGCGCGGCATCCCGACGACCAGGCCGCGCTCCAACGGGTGTGGGGTCCCCTCGCCGACAAGCTGGATGTGCACGCCTACATCGAAGAAAAAATCTTCTACCCGCAGTTGCTGAAACGCGGGGGTGGCGACGCCGAAGGCGAGACCCTCGACGCGATTGGTGACCACAACGACATTCGCGACGGCGTGCGCGAGGCCAACGCCGCCGCACCCGGCAGTGAGCAGTGGTGGGCAGCGGTCGGGCGCACCCGGGAGGCCAACGACGATCACATGGGGGAAGAGGAACGCGAAGGGCTGTCGGATTTTCGCCGCAACGCTCCCATCGGCCTTCGCGAAGCGCTCGGGAGTCAATACAGCGAGTTCATGGCCGAGCACCCCACCACCGAGGGGTTGCCGATCCGGGATCGCGACCCCCGTCGCTACGTCGAGCAGGTCGAGGGCCCGCCGCAGGCCAAACCCACCGACTTCTCCCTGCGTATCGGAAGTCTGAAAGGCCAATGAGGCGCCGGCGGGGCTGACTGACGTGACACGAATGACGACCCCGCCGGTTCGTCGCGGGAACGTTTCGGGTAAGCCATCCTTCGATGATGGGGACTCGACGCCGCCGGAGGAGATGGGCACGTAAGGACATCAGGGTGGCCGATCCGGCGATGCGGCAGACCATCATGGGCACCGCGATCGGCAACTTCATGGAGTGGTACGACTTCGGGGTTTACGGCTACATCGCCACCACGATCGCGCAGGTGTTCTATCCCGGCAAAAGCGTCAGCGGCGTCCACCTCATCGCGACCTTCGGCACGCTGGCGGCGGCTTTCGTGGTGCGCCCGCTCGGTGGGTTCATCTTCGGTCCGCTGGGCGACCGCATAGGACGGCACCGGGTGCTGGTGGTCACCATCCTCATGATGACTGTCAGCACGACGATGACCGGCCTGCTGCCCACCTACAGCACCATCGGCATCTGGGCGCCGATCCTGCTCGTCATCGCGCGGATATTCCAGGGCCTGTCGACCGGTGGTGAGTACGTCGGCGCAATGACCTATCTGGTCGAGCAAGCCCCCGACCATAAGCGCGGCAAGATGGTCGGGTTTTTGCCCATGGGCAACCTCGTCGGGTTCGTGCTTGCCGGCTTGCTGGTGACGACGTTGCAAACCTGGCTCCCCGACGACGACATGATCACGTACGGCTGGCGAATACCGTTGTTGCTGGGCCTGCCCTTCGGACTGGTCGCCCTGTGCTTGCGGCTTCGGCTCAAGGAGTCCTCCGCCTACCAGAGCGCGCATGACGGCGCGAGCGCCTCGAGCGAACCCGGCGGAGGCCGACAGCAGATTCGGCGCACGATTGCGGCCCAGTGGCGCCCCATGCTGATCTGCGCGGCGCTGGTGTTGACCTCCCAGGTCGCCGACTTCATGCTCACCGGCTATCTGCCGACGTATCTCAGGTTGTTCGTGCGCGTCGGGCACACCGCCGGACTGGTCATGATCGTGTCGACGCTGGCGATTTTGATGGTCACCGTGGTCCTCGTCGCCAGCCTGTCTGACCGGATCGGCGTCAAGCCAATCATGTGGACGGGCTGCGGGCTGCTGATCGTGGCATCGATCCCGGCGTTCCTGCTCATCCGCTTCGGTGGTCTGTACCCGGTGATCTTCGTCGGCGTGCTGCTGATCGGCCTGATGGAACTGTGCTTCGACAGCACCGGCCCGGCCATGCTGCCCGCACTCTTTCCGACCAACATGCGCTACGGGGCGCTGGCGATCTCGTACAACATCTCCATTTCCCTCGTCGGGGGTATCACCCCGCTGATCGCCCAGGCGCTGGTCTCCGGCACCGGCAACGTGATGGTCCCGGCTTACATGCTGATCTTCGGCGGCGTGGTGGGAGGCATCACGCTGCTGTTCACCCCGGAAGTGGCCGGCAAGCCGTTGCTCGGCTCCGGACCGGCCGTGGAATCCGAGCAGGAGGCCCGCGCGCTCGCGGGCGACATCAGGTAGCGGCAGCCCAAGCAGAGTTCCCGCTGTTTTGCCGATGGGCGTTTATTTGGCCGTGGCGGGATATCCGGTGAAGATGAGGACTGGTTTCCATCAGCGGTTGCGCACGCTGACCGAACAGCTCGCCCAGATGTGCGCGATGGCTGCGGAGGCGATCGCGCAGGCGACCCAGGCTCTGCTGGAAACCGACCTCGCAACGGCCGAATGCGTCATCGCCGGCCATCGGAACATCCTGGCTCTGGATGCTCACGTCGAGGAAACCGCATTCGCATTGTTGGCGTTGCAGGCGCCGGTGGCGGCGGATTTGCGCGCGGTCGTCAGCTCCCTGCGGATCGCCGCGGATGCTCGACGGATGGTCGAGCTGGCGGTGCACATAGCCGAGATTGCTCGCCGTCGTCACCCGTATCCGGCCGTGTCCGCCGAGGTGCGGCCGTATGTCGCGGCCATGGGCGAGGCCGCGGAAGCGCTGGCTCTCGGGGCGCGGGAGGTGCTGGTGTCTCAAGATCCGCGTCGGGCCGCTCAGATTCGCCGCGATGACGACACGATGGACGAGCTGCACCGCCGGCTGATGGCGGTGCTGATGGATCCCGCTTGGACGCAGGGGGTCGCCGCCGCGGTGGACGCCACCCTGTTGGGCCGCTTCTACGAGCGCTTCGCCGACCATGCGGTGCAGATCGCGAGGCGGGTCATCTTCCAGGCCACCGGGCGCTAGCTCCTGGCTCGCTGGCGCGGGTGTTCGCGGATGAATCGGCGCCCCAGAAACGCTCATGTGTGCCGCAGCACCAACAATTCGCCGGTCAGGGTTTCATCTTGGAGCAACCGACCGATCCTCGAACTCTGGCGTTCGGCCAACTGCCAGGCTTCCGTGTGTCCGTGTCGGTCGGTGAGGACTTGCTCCACGGTGTCGGCGCGCTCATTCCAGGTGCCGGCGATCGGGGGAAGGGCCGCCGTGCCGAGGCTCTGCTCGACATGGAGTGAGGCTTTTTCCAACAGCTCGCGCAATCGACTAGGTGTCGGAAAGTGATTGCCTTCCAGAAGGTCTGACGGTATGTCTCGGTGCGCGACGAAAACCAACATCCCGATGCGCCCGCCCGGCCGTACGACGCGACGCAGCTCCGCGAGCAATGCGGTTTGATCCGGAGTGGTGCACAGCACGCCCAACGACCAGGCGGCGTCGAAACTCGCGGCTGCCATCGGCAGGGCCGATCCCATTGCGCACACCACCGGGAAGCCGAATAGTTTTCGCGCCGCACGGCATGCGCCGGTTTCCGGCTCTACCAGAACGGGCCGAACCTCGCCAGATCGAGCGGCGTAGGCGGCGGGGCCTCCGACGCCGGCACCCGAGTCCAACAGTGTGGCACCGGGCGCCAGTTCCATTCGCTCGATGAGCCAGTCGAGGGCGGCCGGGCTTCCGCTTCCCCGACAGCCGGCAGGCAGGTGGTATTCCGGCCCGAGTTCAGCCGCGACCTGCGCGGTCCACTCGGCGACGGTGTCGAATTCGGCCTCCATCGCTTCAGTCATTGCGCCCCTCCTCCCCATCGCTGCGCTCTGCATCGTCGGCGGCGCGCGTCATTGCGCCCCTCCTCCCCATCGCTGCGCTCTGCATCGTCGGCGGCGCGCGTCATCGGCGCCCCTCCTCCCGTATCTGACGACCCACCTCTGCCTTGATCTCCGCTCCGATGCGCGAGCCCGACGCCGACGCCAGCCCCGAGACGTTGACACCCTCGACGCCCTCGATCGACAGCAGCGCGCGTGCCTCGCTCACCGCCGCCGCGATGCCGGCGGCCACCGAATCCGGCGCGCCCAGAACCCGTTGCGTCACAGCGGGATCGAGCTCAAGCCCGGGCAAGCCTTCCAGCACCGCCGCCGAAACGCTGTCAGTGAACACCGCCACCGACGCGATCACCGGAATCGAAAGTCCGGCCGATCGCGCTGTCTTCATGAAATCGGCGATCATGTCGGGAAAAGGCACGTGATTCAGCACGGCCAGGCTCGCTCCGGCTCGCTGCTTTTCGACCAAACGAGCGGGCCGGCGGTGTACGGGCGGGGCGGTGGGCGTTTCGGCTACGGCTGCGCCCATGCCGACCGAGGCGGCCAGCGACACCAGGCGGGGCCCGTCGAGGTCGAAGGTCTGTGTGACGTCTGCGCGCACGTCATATCCGCGTCCGTCGCCCGTCACGCACAACACCGTTTCCGCACCGATGCTGCGCAGTCCCCTGAGCTCCTGCTCGAGGACCACGCGGTTGCGATCCCGGCAGGACAACGTGATCCAGGGCGTCACACCGGCGTCCAGCAGCAGCGACGCCATGAGCGTGGGCGGGAAGTCGGGCTTGTTCTGGTGCTCGCCGACGAGGACGGCATCGCACCCCGCCGCCAGGATGCCCGCGGTCGCCGCGATGTCGTGGGGGTCGAACGGGGTGGCGCTGAAGTCGGTGAGCACCCGCGGAGCGCTCGCGGGACGCGGTGACGGGCAATGACCCGACCACGGCACGACGTCGTCGAATACGCACGGAATCGGGCGCATCTCGCACTGTCCGTCCGGTCGCACCCCGCCGCACGGCCCGAACTCCATCCGTTTTGGACAACCCGGATCCGACGGCATCTTCACCCCCTTGAGCGTCAGTACCCAAACGATCGTGCCTGCAAGCGTTTCGACCGACCGTGAAAGAACCCTTATTCGGGATTAGCAAGCGCTCGCTGTGGCTAATACGGAAGGGGCACGTCCTGGATGGACGGCACAGCGGAGGGAACGGAACGACTATGGAACCGATATCACCGATGGACGCGTTGTTCCTCCTCGGCGAGTCACGTGAGCATCCGATGCACGTGGGCTCGCTGCAGCTCTTCGAGCCCCCGGAGGATGCCAGTCCCCATTTCGTGCGCGAGGCGTATCAAGCGATGCTGGAGTGCACCGACGTGCAGCCGCCATTCCGCAAGCACCCCGCGTTCTTCGGCGGCCTCACCAACGTGGCGTGGTCCTTTGACAAGGACGTCGAGCTGGACTACCACCTTCGCCGGTCCGCTCTTCCCGAGCCCGGACGAGTCCGCGACTTGCTCGAGCTGGCTTCTCGGCTGCATGGCAGCCTGCTCGACCGGCACCGTCCGATGTGGGAGGCGCACCTCATTGAAGGCCTGCAGGACGGACGGTATGCGGTCTATACGAAGTATCACCACTCCCTCATGGACGGTGTCTCGGCGCTGCGCCTGATGCAGCGCGCCTTCACCGACGATCCCAACGACGACGAAGTGCGGGTTCCGTGGAGCCTGGGTCCCCGAAAGCGCAGCGGGCAGCGGCAACAGTCGTCCCTCTTCGGCCGGGTGGGCCGCACCGCGGGGTCGGCGCTCGCCTTGGCACCGTCGACGCTCAAGCTTGCGCGTGCCGCGCTGCTCGAACAACAGCTCACTCTGCCATTCCGGGCACCTCGGTCCATGTTCAATGTCCGCATCGGTGGCGCCAGGCGGGTAGCGGCACAGTCCTACTCGTTCGAGCGCATCAGCGCGGTCAAATCAGCCACCGGTACGACGGTCAACGACGTCGTGCTCGCGATGTGCGCCGGGGCCCTGCGCGCCTACCTCCTCGATCAGAACGCGCTTCCGGACACGCCCCTGACCGCCATGGTCCCGGTGAATCTGCGCAAGCCCGACGACGACCGCGGCGGCAACAACGTCGGGACCTTCCTGTGCAACCTCGCGACAGACCTCGACGACCCGGCCAAGCGGCTGGAGATCATCAGCGCATCCATCCGCGACACCAAAGAGGTGTTCTGGCAGCTACCTCCGGTCCAGCAGTTGGCCTTGTCCGCCTTCAACATCGGAGGGTTGTTCTTCGGGCTGATCCCCGGGTACCTGTCCGCGGCCTCACCGCCGTTCAATATCGTCATCTCGAACGTATCGACCGGTAATTCCGATCAATTGTATTGGCGCGGAGCGCGATTGGATGGAAATTACCCGCTGTCGATCCCACTCGACGGCCAGGCGGTCAATATCACCGTGACCAACAACGCCGACAACCTCGACTTCGGTTTGGTCGGATGCCGCCGCAGCGTCCCGCACCTGCAGCGAATGCTCGGTCACCTGGAGGCGGCCTTGAAAGATCTGGAGCTTGTCGCCGGTGTCTGAGAAGCGTTGCGTCGCTTCAAAAATACGGCGCTAGGCAACAGCGTCGGCGGCTTCGGTTCGCTCTTCCTCCAACCGGTCCTTGCTGCGCAACAGCCGCAGCAGGGTCACGAACAGTAAACCGCCGACCAGGTTGCCGGCCACTGTGTAGCCGAACCAGCCCAGCCAGTCGAGGTAGCCAAACGGCGCGTTCCCGGTGATGAGTGCGCCGAAAATGAGAAGCGAATCCAGAATTGAATGAAACAACCGCAACCCGGCGAGCAGGAACGCCGCCGCTATGGCTGCGGCTATCTTGCCCGGCACCGAGTCGGTGCCGTGTTGCATCCGGGTCATCAAGGTGATGACCATGCCGCCAAGCACAGCCAGGCAGAAGGTCTGGGCCGACAATGGTGCGGCAGCGAAGTGAGCCGCGGATTCGACCGTCTGCGAATGTAACTCGGGAAAGCTCGTCATGATAAGCCACATGATCACCCAGCCGCCTACAAGGTTGGCGAACATCGTGCCGCCCCACAGCTTGAGCAACTGAGCGAGGCTGGCACGTTTGGCCGCCACCGTGACAACGGGAATGATGAAGCCCTCGGTGAATAGCTCGCTACGGCCCAGCAGCAGAGCCAAAAAGCCGATGGAGAATGCCAATCCGGCCAACAAGGGGCGCTGGGAAGCCGCCAGGACCGACAGATAGGCGAGCACCCCGAGCGCTACTTCGGTACCCCCGAAAAACCCGGTGATCAGCACGCCGCGCCAGCTTCGGTGCAGGCGCTGGGTGCCTTCGCTCAGCATCCTGCTGAAGGCGTCTTCGAGCTCGTCCTCGATAGGACTGTCGGTTTTGCCGAGCTGTCGCTGGATGGTCTGGTTCATTGTGGATTCCTCGCGTTCGACGACCGCAGGAAGGGTGTAATACCCATTTCCGGGACGTGCCGCGGGGGCATCGAGCGTTAGCTGTGCCACACAGCAAGTCGCTTATGGCGGCCCGCACAGGTCTTGCGGCATCCCGACCAGCACCGACAACTGATCGACGACGACGCAGCACCGCCGCCCAACGCGGTCGAGGAAACGCTGCGCTGGACCGCTCCGGTCAACAACATGGCTCGCACGATGACCTGGGACGTCGGCGCCTACACCACGGTCAGGCGCCTGATCCGGGGGCTTGGACCGACCTTCACCGGCGTTGCTGACCGGCGAGCTCTGCGTCGGTCGCGTAATCCAGGTAAACGCTGGTGCCGTTGGGGCGGGCATGGATGGTGCAGTGATCGGAGAGGCGGTGCATCAGCATGATGCCGCGCGACGCGTGGGGATCGTTGGACTGCCTCGATGACGGCTTCCGCCAGCTTCCGCGGTCGCTGACGCAGATCCGAATCGACTCGGCGTCGGGGTCGTAGCTGGCCTGCAGTTTCATGGCGCCGGCCTCGCGATGCGAACGATATGCGTGCTCAACACAATTCGCCAGCGCTTCGTTCACCCCCAGGACGACGTCGTCACGAATTTCTTCCGACGCGTGTACCTCTTGCTGCAGCCACCGTTGCAGCGCACGTCGCCATTCCGCCGCCGTATCGGGGCGGGCTGTGCCGGCGAGCGTCAGCCGCACCGGCGTGGCAGTCTCCGGCAGTAGTGGACCCATGAAAAGCGCATACCCAGTTGCGGTTCGAGCAATAACCTTGTGTGAGTATCGCTTCGGCCACAGATGAGTAGCCGCGCAGAATCACCAGGTCACGGCGGCGCACGCGTCCAGCAAGTTCTAACGGCGCGGCGCTACGACGGGTGTCACCAATTCGCCGCTGTTCAGATAGCTGTCGAGATTGCGGATCGCCAGCAGCGCCATGGCCCGCCGGGTGCGCGCGGTGGCGCTGCCGATGTGCGGAAAAAGCACGACGTTGTCCAAGTCGAACAATTCGGCAGGCACATATGGCTCGTCGGCGAAGACGTCAAGGCCCGCTCCCGCGAGTTCTCCGGCCGTCAGTAGTTCGACCAGCGCATCCTCGTCGACGACGCTGCCCCGGGCGATGTTGATCAGGTAACCGTCGGGCCCCAGAGCCTGCAGCACGGCGCGGTCGACCAACTTGCGAGCGTTGCCGTCGCCCGTGGTGGCGATGACCAGGACGTCGACCGACTCGGCGAGCTGCGCGGGTGACTCCGCATAGCGGAATGGCGATCCCTCGACGCGGTGGCGGTTGTGATAGGCGATCGCACAGTCGAATCCGAGCAGCCTGGTCGCGATCGCCGAACCGATCCGGCCCAAGCCCAAGATGCCCACCTGTAGGCCACTGAGATCTCTGGCGTAGGGAAACGGGCCCTCGCGCGCCCAACGGCCGGCGCGCACGTAGCGGTCGGCGGCCCCGAACCGGCGCAGTGTCATCAGAATCGAGGCCCACTGCCGTGTCGGCGACTGTGTCCGACAACACGTCGGGCGTGTTGCTCACGCCGATACCCCGGCCTTTCGCCGCCCCCAGATCGATCAGATCCACCCCGGCCCCGTTGTTGACGATGACCTCGAGATTGGGCAACGCATCGAGGGTAGCGGCGTCGATGCGGGCCGTCCCCGAGGTCACCAACACACGCACGTCGGCGCCGTGGTCGGCCAAGAATTGCGTTCGCACCGGACCGTCCGGCAGCTGCGGAATCGCATACCGCGCGGACAGCTCCGCTGAGAAGGTCGCCTCCATCTCGCCGACCGTGAGCACCCCGCTGAGCTTCTTCGCCGCCACGACTACATCATGCTTGAAGCCGGTTTGACGCCCGCGCCGGCAGCGGAATATCCCGCCAGCGATCGTCGTTGATCAGCGCGGCGGTGTCGGCCATTCCCCCGGGGACCACATCAGAACCGTTGCTTCGAGCGACCACTTGCGCCAGAGGTGCGAAGACGACACCGCCCCCAAATCTGTCAACGGGTTCATGCACTACGTCTTTGGCTGCGCGGGAACTAAACCTGAGGCGGCGTGGTTGCACGGCGCATGCGCATCGGAGTTGTCTTCCCGCAAACCGAGCTCGGCTCGGACCCCGCCGCCCTTCGCGCGTACGCTCAGCGCGTCGAGGAACTGGGGTTTACCCACATCCTCGCCTATGACCACGTCGTGGGCGCCGACCCGACGGTGCATCACGGCTTTCAGGGCCCCTACGACATCGACTCCACATTTCATGAGCCGTTCGTCATGCTCGGCTACCTGGCCGCTCTCACGTCACTGGAACTGGTCACCGGTGTCATCATTTTGCCGCAGCGCCAGACGGTGTTGGTGGCCAAGCAGGCCGCCGAGGTCGATGTGCTGGCCGATGGCCGCTTCCGGCTCGGGATCGGATTGGGCTGGAACGCCGTCGAGTATGAGGCGCTCGGAGAGTCGTTCACCAACCGCGGCAGACGCTCCGAGGAACAGGTCGAGGTGATGCGCAAGTTGTGGACCGAACGGTCTGTCACCTTCAACGGCAGGTACCACACGGTGACCGCGGCCGGCCTGGCTCCGCTGCCGACCCAGCGGCCGATACCGGTGTGGTTCGGCGCGGCGTCGGATCGTGCGTACGAACGTGCCGGGCGCCTCGGTGACGGCTGGTTTCCCATGGTCGAGCCCGGCCCGCGCCTGGACCATGCGCTCGAACAGGTGAACCGCGCGGCCGAGTCGGCCGGCCGCGACCCGAAGAGCCTCGGCATGGAAGGGCGGGTGAGCTGGACCGAAGACCGGGACAAGCTCGCCGCCACCATCGGCGCATGGAAGGCCGCCGGCGCCAGCCACCTCTCGGTGAACACCATGAAGGCCGGCTTCGCGACCGTCGACGAACACCTGGCCGCCTTGGAGCAGGTCGCCACCGACTTGAAGTAGCTCTCCCGCGGCTCTATCGAGTCCCTGCCGCAGATAACTCCTCGACCAGGCTCAGATGGACGTTACGGCGCTTGGCTTTCGATGACTTCTTCACGCCGCCAACGGATTCCATCAAGCCGCCGGGCGCCGGGATGTCGGATTCACTCGTGGCGACCATGTCACGAACATACACCTGCCCGCCTGTCGCGCGGTGCCGTCGTTGCCAGTCGCTGATGGCCTGGTGTGCTGCGTGATCGAGATAATTCGTGAGCAAATGGATGGTGACCGACGTCCGTTCCGGAACGGACGCCAGGACACCGGTAAGCCGGGGCAACGCCAGGAAGGTGCATGCACCCTCGACGACGACATGCCACCCGTCCCCAAGGGGCTCGGCCTCGATTCGGGCTCGCACGACCCGCCATCCGGTTACGACGACGGCCAGGGCCACTCCGATCAGAACACCGTGGAGCAGATTGAGGAAGACGACGCCGACCACAGTCACGAGATAGACAGCGAGATCGCCGTTGCGCAAAGCGGTTTCGATATGTGCCGGTTTCAGCAGCTCGATGCCGATCACGATGAGCAGCCCGGCAAGCGCCGCAGTGGGGATCTTCTCGACGAGTCCCGCGAACGGTACGGCGAACAGCAGTATCCAGAAGCCGTGCATGATCGTCGAGGCGCGCGTCTTTGCTCCAGCATTCACATTGGCCGCGCTGCGCACGATGACGCCGGCGATGGGAAGCCCGCCGATTGCGCCCGACGCGATGTTCGCCGCACCCTGCCCAATCAGCTCGCGGTTGAAGTCAGTTCGCGGACCGGTGTGCATTCGGTCGATCGATACCGCGGTCAGCAGGCTCTGCACGCTGGTGATCAAGGTGACGGTGATGATGGCGATCGCGACCGCTCCCCAATTCCCGTGTGGCAGCGACGGCAGGCGCAGCGCCTCGAGGACGGAGCCATCCAGCACGATGCGGGATACGTCGAACGGGAAGATCACTGAAATGGCCGTGACCGCCACGATTGCGACGAGAGGGCCTGGAATCTTTGCCACCCGGGCCGGAACCCAGCGCCAGCCAACGAGAATCGCGATCACGAGGATCCCCAAGGCAAGTCCCGGCCGGTGCGCACCCACGATCTGTGCGGGCAGTCCGGTGACATTGCTCCACGCCGAGCTCTTCGATTCGCCACCCAACAAGACGTGAACCTGCTGCAGAGCGATCGTGATTCCGATGCCGGCCAGCATGGCGTGCACCACCACCGGCGAGATCGCCAGGGCGGCTCGGGCAATGCGACTGAATCCCAACAGGACTTGCAGGATCCCCGCGATCACGGTGATGAAACATGTGATCGCCCAGCCAAACTGGGAGACCAGGTCAGCGACGACAACGGTGAGCCCGGCCGCCGGGCCACTGACCTGTAACGGTGATCCGCCGATCCATCCGGCGACCACTCCCCCGACGATCGCTGCGATCAGGCCCGCGAGAACCGGGGCATCCGAAGCGATTGCGATCCCAAGTGACAGCGGAAGCGCCACCAGAAACACCACCAGCGAAGCCGGCAGATCATAGGGCAGGGTTTCGCGCATCCGGTCGATTCGGGATGCAGCCGCATCCTCCACGCCGTGTTGACCTGGTTCTTCCACGTGTTGCACCGGCCCTCCCCGAATTGTTCTATAGCGGTGGGCTTTTGGGAATCCGCCCGATCACGGCAGTTAGAAAGCGCGTAAAGCCGTGCAGCACAGGCGAACGATTGTCACGAACGTCATTGTTCAGCTGGACATGCCCGGCCTCTGTGATCGAAGTTAGGTGCGCGGGCAGCAACGGGCAACCGGACGAGCCGAGCGCATATCGAATGCAAATCTTTTGGTGTCCGTCGCAGGCAGCAGAACCCTTGGACGGAAAGCGGTTATTCCAGAACGAAAACGGGAATCTGCCGCGCCGTCTTCGTCTGGTATTCCGCATAGGGAGGAAAGGCCTCCACAGCCCGTTCCCACCAATCCTCGCGCTCGGGACCCTCGAGCTCACGAGCCGTCAGCCTGACAACCTTGTCGCCATCTTGAAGCGTCACCGCCGGATTCGCCTTCAGGTTGAAGTACCACACCGGATGTTCGGGTGCACCGCCGTGCGACGCGACGATGACATAGCGGCCATCCTTCTCGACCCGCATCAGTGGTACGTAGCGCTGTTTGCCGGATTTCGCCCCGGTGATGGTCAGCAGGACGATGGGCCGGTCGAAAACCTCGACGCCGTCGGTCGTGCCCTGAGTCAGGATCCGCTCGGTCTGATCGCGCACCCAACCCCTGGGACTCAATTCGATATCGTCAGCCATACCTACAGCGAACACCGCAGAACTTGCACTCCATTCCTTGGGTCCCGGGTTTACGGGCCGGCGCCGATCGAACCGTCGCTTCCTGCGACTAGGGGTACTGTTGACTCCGTCACTTATATGAGCTAACTAATCGCGCAGTCGCGGAGAGGAGATGGGGCGTGTCCCGCACCGAGAATGACACCTGGGATTTGGCGTCCAGCGTCGGAGCCACCGCGACGGCGGTCGCCGCGCAGCGCGCGATCGCGTCCCAAGGCCCGGACGCCTTACTGAACGATCCCTGGGCCGATCCACTCGTTCGCGCGGTAGGTACCGACGTCTTCATCAAGCTGCTCGAGAATTCGGTCGACCGCAGCGACGATCCGCTTTTCAACCGGCAGGCCGTCAAGGAGCAGATCACGGTGCGCACGCGGTTCTTCGATCAGTTCTTTCTGCAGGCGACCGACTCGGGTATTCAGCAGGCCGTCATTGTGGCGTCCGGCCTGGACACCCGCGCGTACCGGCTGCCCTGGCCGGCGGACACGGTCGTCTACGAGATCGACCAACCCGAGGTGATCGAGTTCAAGACGCGAACCTTGGCGGATCTGGGCGCCACACCCACCGCCGAGCGCCGCACCGTGTCGATCGACCTGCGCGATGACTGGGCGGCGGCCCTCCTTGCTGCCGGATTCGACGCTGGAAGAGCGACCGCGTGGAGCGCCGAGGGGCTGCTGGTCTACCTGCCGCCCGAGGCGCAAGACCGTCTGTTCGACAACATCGTCGCAGCCTCGGCGCCGGGCAGTCGGATCGCCACCGAACATATGGATCTGCGCAACGTCCCCTCGGACTGGGCGCAGAAGCTGACCGAGCGGTCTCGGCGCATCGGCTCCAACATCAACCTGGCCGAGTTGTTCTACACCGGCGAGCGCAACACTGCTGCCGAATACCTGGCCGCGCGGGGATGGCACGTTGACATCCGGACGACCGAACAGGCCTTTGCCGCCCACGGGTTCGCGGTACCCAACGACGAGCTGGCCTCATTCGGCGAAGCGTCCGGCTACCTGACCGCGACGCTCGAGTAGCACCTCCCGATCACCCCCTCGCCGTGCGGAGGGGAGAAGTCGGCGGCCATTTATATCAGGCTTGTTGACACATATCAGGCCCATTGATATAAACAGGTCATGACTCAACCGACTCAAGACATGTTCGAATCCGCCTATCGAGGTGAGGCCCCCGAAATGGGCGAGGGCAACCGGCCGCCGTGGAGCATCGGTGAGCCCCAGCCCGAGATCGCGGCCCTTATCGACGACGGCAAGTTCCATGGCGACGTGCTTGACGCCGGTTGCGGCGAGGCAGCGGTGTCGCTGTACCTCGCCGAGCGCGGCTTCACCACGGTGGGCCTGGACCAGTCGCCCACCGCCATCGCGTTGGCCACCGAAAAAGCCGCCCGGCGAGGCCTGACCAATGCCACCTTCGATGTCGCGGACATCAGCGCCTTCACCGGCTACGACGGCCGCTTCGGAACCATCGTCGACAGCACCCTTTTCCACTCGATGCCGGTTGAACTGCGCGAGGGTTATCAGCAGTCGATCGTGCGGGCCGCCGCGCCAGGGGCCTCCTACTTCGTGCTCGTTTTCGACCGCGCCGCGATGCCGGCCGATGGCCCCGTCAATGCGGTCACCGAAACCGAGCTGCGCGATGTGGTCTCGAAGTACTGGGTGATCGACGAGATCCGACCGGCCCGCATCCACGCCAACGTGCCCGAAAGTTTCTTGGCGGGCTTTCAAGCATTCGCAGGTGCCGACATTCGCGACGAGGACAATGGTCGCAAATCCGTGGGCGCCTGGTTGCTGTCCGCGCACCTCGGCTGACGACGCATGGGAGTCACGGCCTGATCGCCCTTAAATCCATCGACCCTGTCGCGACGGCGTGGCGAGTGATTTCCACTCCGCGGCGCCGTGAGCAGCGCAATCGAGATCGAAGGATCGGGCCGGGTTTCGCCGCCTGTCATTCGGGAGACCCTCACCGGAGGCATGCAGACTTTCAGAGGAGATCTCGGTGGATCAGCAAGTCAATTTCGACCCGCCAGCCGCGCCCGAGGACGCGCGCAAGGCGACCGAGGAACAGCGCAAGTTGCAGGAACAACTCGAGCACCAGGATGAGGATCCGGACGGGCCGGGATTACACCAGTCCCGGCACGACCTACCCGACGAAAGCACGCGGTAGTCCGCACCAGCGGTTCCCGTCGAATTCAGTGCTCGGCCAAAGCTGGCTCTCAGCAGGGCATCTCGTCTTGTCGAGCCGTCGCCTGGCCCCATCGCGGTGTTTGGGCGCCGCGCCCCCGTGGCGTTGATCGCCGGTAATCGTGGGCGACTGCCGCCGCGGCCTGCCACGTCAGCGTCATCCCGCCCAGGACCGCCGCCGGGATTGCCCACAACCGTCGGACCATCAGCGCGCTACTGCATTGGTCGACATAGCTGCTCCCCACCGTGCCAATCGCGCCTGAAGCTTGGGTCAGTTCGGAAGTAAAGCCGTTGCCGCACTTGACCTGCCAGCCGTACTGATCGTAGGCGTCGATGAATACCGGAAAGCGCAGCGCGAAGAGACCCGCGGCCAAGAAGATCACGGCAGCGGAGACGATCAGCACCCCGCGGTTGACCATGCGAGCCCCCTAGGTCATGCAGACATTGGCGAAAAGCAGCACCGGCCACGACACGATCGAGCCGAGGAAAGACACCACCAAATCGACGCCATGCATGTCGTGCAGATGCTGGGTGTGGGTGCTCGACCAGATCACGCCGACGATCAGGTACGGCGTGCCCAGCAGTATCGCCAGGCCCAGCAGTTCGGCGATGGTCAATTGATACTCCAGGAGGGTGCGAATCCTGCTGAGCATGGGCATGCCTTTCGCGCGGGCGCTGCCGGTCGAAAAGCCGGCCCACAAAGTGATGAGGACCCAACCGTCTCCCGGCCTGCGGATTAGACGCGTCTATGTTAATGCCGATTCGGAAGGTTTCGGTAGTACCGTGTCCGATCAGCATCGTTCGCGCGCAGCAACCGAGCGCTCAGATGTAATGCTGGAAGCCGATGTTCGGCTCGCGTCGTTGCACCGATGAAGTCGGTAGCTAACCGGCAAGTGCGGTTCAATTCGTTCCGGTTCATCTGCAACACGGTGTCAGCGGCGCTGGCGGCTGCCGCGCGGCGCACCGCGAGACGCGGCGGCCGGTCGTCCCAGCACGGTGACCTCCATCAGGCGGCGCACCGTAAGGCTGGCGGCCGCACTGGTGTCGGGATACACCAGTCGCCCGACGTCCACCGCGAGAGCGAAGGCAGCGTGGACGGCGTATCGGGCGCGGCCGAGACTGAGTTGCTGGGCTGGCCGCGACAGCGAGACTGGCCCACGATTCGACGGTCGAACGCTGAATGTTGTACAGCAGCACCGCGTCCGTGTCGGGCACATTGTGACGCTCGGTGTAATACACGCAGGCGAGTTCGGGGTTGACGAAGGACCGGGCGACATAGGCTTCGATGAGTAGCGCGAGCGCCCGTTCCGGGTCCGCGTTGGTGGCAAGAATGCTGGACAGGTCGGCGGAGAGTTGGTCGGCGGCCCGCCGGTAGTACACGGCCAAAATGGCCGCCTTCCCCGGGAAGTATTGATAGATGCTGGCAACCGGTATACCGACCGCCGCGGCGATGTCTTCCATCCCGGTCTCGCGATAACCGCGTTCGTTGAACAGGCGCATCGATTCGTGCAAGAGAAGCTCATAACTTCCGGCGGCGCTGGTCACCGTCGCGGGGCGCGGCTGCTCGGATCCACGACCGCGCTGGCTTGGGAGTTCGGCCCGTAGCACCGCGCTGGCGATATCGGTCAGCGCCGCGCGAATCTCGGCGTTACCCAGACGCGAACGATGGTCGGTGATGCTGCCAATCACGCTCAGGGTGGCCGCTGACAGGGTCCAGCGCTGCCGCGACGTCAACTTCGGCCGCAGCCTCATCAGCGGACGCTGTAGACGCCGGTTGATCAGTTTGATCTGCTCGGCCAGAGCCCGCTGATCGTCGCCCCGTAAGTAGCGGCCCTCCCACCGATACAGTCCACCGGCGGTGCGGTTGACGATCGTGGTGTCGATCAGCGCACCGGTGAGCGCGCTGAGTTGCTCCTCGGGGTCGCCGTCGGCGGGCAACGCATCAGCGAAAGCCGTGGCGTCGACCAGTTGCTGGCCCAGGGCCAAGAAGACGTCGCGGAACAGGTCGTATTTGCCTTGTGAGTGGCGGTACAGCGCGGCCGCGGAGATTCCGACCCGCGCCGCGATGTTCTCCATGCTTACCGCGTGATAGCCCAACTCGCTGAAGGCATCGGTGGCGGCGCGGGCGATCTGGATCTTGCGGTCCTTCGGGCGCCGCTTAACTTGATGTGCGGGCGAGCGGCTAGCCGATGGCATATAGATCACCGTAGCCGCAGTAGCGGCCCTTCGGGCGATCCGCAGACGGCCGGAATTGCCTGGATAAATCGCTATTTCACGGTGAAATTGAGGGTTCGGTAATCGGTGACCGCGGGATATCGTGTTCCTTGGGGAGGAGCGGATGAATTTGACGAGGTTGCGACCGGCAGCGAGCGCTCTGGCGTGCGCCGGCCCGGCGCTCGCCGTTGCGATGGTCCTCTCCGGTCAGGCCTTGGCCGATCCGGGCCAGTCGCCTCCGCCGCTGCCGGTCTTCACGCCGGTGCCCAGCGATTGGTCGCCGAAGGTCGACATCTGGCCGTACAACACATTCGCGGCCCGGGTGACACCGGAGATGATCGGCGGAATGTCGGACTCCTGCCAATGGTTCAAGTCGCAATCCGATTCGCTGATGGGCCAGATCGAAGATTTCAACCGGTACCTCGGCGATCAGCACGATGACTACTCGGTCGCCAGTGTGCAGGGGAATGCTCGGGCTGTGGTCGCCAATATCGACCAGTCGACGGCCTTTCTAGCACCACGAGTGAAGCCGCTCATCATCACCAACCAACCCGATAACTTGGGTCCGTATTCGCCGGTGTACGGCGGTGAATCGATGGCCCACTTGGCATTTCAGCTGTCGCGGATCAGCGACTCTATCAAGAGAAAGGATCCGTCAGGAGTTACTCACGCGAACATCGTCTCGGCCACCGGCTGGGCGAACGCGCTTCGCGACTCCGGCGCATGCAACTGACGAACTACCGCACAAAACCACCAACGGTCGGCAACCCAAGATCATGGTTTGTTGTGAGTCGCTTCGTCTCGCCGCGGAGGGCACCGAAACGCTGGCGTAGGCCGCTGGATCGCCTGCGGCCCAGCCTTTTATCTGCTGATCGACGAGGGCGCGGACGGCGTGCTCGTCGGCTCGCTGGTCACCGTTTGTCATGATGCCTCCCGCACCCGTTCGCTCCAATCGGACTTATGGACGCGGGCGAACCGCTGCCGCAGGTCAGCGTGAAGGATTCGGAGTAGTAGCGCCGGGTCCTGCAGCCGCGTCGGCGGGTCGATGAGGTGGGTGACCCGGAGCAGGGCTTCGGTTACGGCGGTGTCGCAACCGGCGGCTTTCAGCGCGGCCCTAACGAATTGGCCCCGCATTCGCTGGAGCGGGGATCGCTTGCGGCTGGCCGAAGCGCCACGATCGTTGGCCTCATTCCGTGCCCACGTCGGCGCGATGTCGCGCGCCGCGATATGAAAGAAGCGCTGCGCCAGGCCCGCAGCGCCGCCACGCAGACAGTCTCTCAAGGCGAGCGCTTGCACCGCCGCCATCGTCATGCCTTGTCCGTAGATCGGATTGGGGCTGCATAAGGCATCACCGATGACCAATAACCCGTCCGGGAACCTCGGCATCCGGTCGTAGCGCCGCCAAATCGCTGCGGGGTTGCGGTAGGCGGCGATTTCCCCGACTGCGTCAGCCTGGCGTAGCTTCTCCATGATTTCCGGGGGTAACGCCGCAGCAGCCAGCGCCAGCATTGCGGCGAAATCAGTTGGCGGGCCGCCGGATGCGGCGGTGCGTCCGACTGCGAACATCCAGGTGTCGTGCTCGCAGGCCAGCAACAGACCACCCGGCTTACCGCCGCCGAGGTTGAACACCACCATCTGTTGGTCGGTACAGCCCATGGGCATGGTGAGCAGTTGACTGGCATAGCCCAACACGGTGGTGGAGCGGGTCTCTGGCGGCCGACCATAGCCCAAACCCTCCAAGAACGCGGGCGTGCGGGCCGTCCGACCCATGGCATCGACCACCAAATCAGCGGGCAGGTCGGTCACGATACCGTTGTCGCGGTGCATTATTCGCACGCCTGTGATCACGTCTCCAGCGGCAATGGGCTCCACCACTTGCTGACCGTCCAGGAACACCACATTGGACAGGCCAGCGACGCGACGACGCACATGGAACTCTACGAACGGTCGGCTGGCCAGGCATAACGTCACCGCCGCCGGATCAGCCAACCAGCCTGAACGTTTGAGTTCATAGCGGCCGACGCGCATATAAAACCGCGACAGGTCGCCGTCGGTGACGACGACGGCCCCGGCGGCGCCCAACTCATCGATCCATCCGGGAAAGAGTTCGGCAAGCACCTGCGTCCCGCGACCAAGGAACATGTGCAGATGGCGCCCTTGCGGTACCCCCTTCCGGTGAGCCGGATGGCCGAGGAACGTGTCACGCTCTACCACGCTCACTGAGTCGTAGGATTCCGAAAGTACCCGTGCCGCAAGCAAGCCCGACATTCCGGCGCCCAGCACCACGGCGTGCTCACCTACCCGCCTTACAGAGCCGGCCTTCGCCGTGAAGACCGTGTCCCCGTGGCGCCGTGTGTGACCCATGGCACAGCACGATACACGAAGCATAAGGAAATGTTAAGGATATTAAGGATGCTATGAGAGCGCTACCGCGAGGCGCGGAACGATCGGCTCAAAGGCGGTCGCGATTGCGTGCCGCGATGGCGTCGGCCTTTCCGGATGTCACCGCGGTGCGCCCTGCAATTCGGCCCTCGGCAACACGGGGGTGGGTGCGTTCCCATCCGCAGAGCGACGCCCGGCGGATGCCCGCGAATTGACCCCGCATGCCAGCCCACCCAACAGCAAACCGAGTGCAATGCCCTCGTCGGGACGTTGCCCCAGGATGATCCACGACAGCACTCCGGCGACCGCGGGAATCACGGCGAACAACATCGCCACCGCGGTCACGCCGTGGGTATTGATAGCGCGCACATAGAGGCTCACCGCCAATGTGGCATTCAACAGCACCATGCCGCTGACGGCGATCACCGCCCTGACGCCGTCGTGCACCGTGAAGGGTGTGACGATCGCGAGCGCTGCTGCGGGTATCAATCCAACGGCGTTCTGCATGGCGCTGGTCACGCGGAAATCGACACCGCCGCAGAATCGTTGTTGATAGACACCGCCTACCGAAAGGCCAAGCAGCCCAATGACAAGTAACCCGATGACCGGGTCGGCGCCATGCGTGCTCATCAGCCTGTGCGAGCAGGCGGCCAGCACCGCGGCGACGCCGAGCACCAGCGCAACGACCCGCAGCGGACCGAGCGGCTCCCGCAGAAACATCGCCGCCAGGATCGCGGTAGCGACCGGGTTCATCGCAATCACCACTGCGCACAGCACTGCAGGGGCGCCGAGCTGAACAGCTTCGTACAAGCAGCAGAACTGCACGCCCTGAATCAGCAGGCCAGTCACCAGGACGTGGCCCAGCTGCGCGCCTCGCGGCCAGCCGGCCCTGGCCACCATCGACCAGACGGCCAGAATCACTGCCGCCAAACCGAACCGCAGCACCAGGGCGGCCATCGGCGTCATCGCCGTGACGGCCAGCGTCCCGATGGGATACCCCAGCGCGTAGAAGAATGTCACCGCGGCGGCGGTGGTTGCTGGCATGCGCGGCAAAGACATGCCAACCATGTTCGCGGCATCGACTGACGCAGTCCAACGATTATTGGCGATCACGACCGATCGTGAATGACTTATCTGTTGGGCCACCAGGGCTAATGATTCGCCCCAGAAAGCTGATGATTGATTAATTTCATTGATCGGATTAGGGTGCGTGCGTGGCCCAAGTGCTCGATATCGCGCCACTGCGCAGCCTTATCGCCGTCGCCGACTGCGGCGGCTTCCACCGTGCCGCGGCCGCTCTGCACCTGAGTCAGTCCGCGGTGAGCCAGCATTTGCGCCGGATCGAAGCCGTGATCGGCGAGCCGATAGTGCAGCGCTCGGGGCGCGGGGTCGTATTCACCGAAGCCGGCCAGAAGGCACTGCGGCACGCCCGCACGATTCTGGCCGCGCACGACACCGCGCTCGACGATCTGGGTGCGACCGAACACAGGGTCCTGACCATCGGCGCCACCGAACACGGCGCCGACGTGATGCTGGCCGGCCTGTCCCGCGTGTTGCGCGAGCGACTCCCCGACCTGCGGGTGCGCTTCCGGCTCGACCGCAACGTGTCGCTGGCCGACTCGATCGATCGCGGTTTGGTCGATTTGGCTATCATGCTGGACGGGGCGGCCCTGGATCGCGCTAACGCGTCGGGACTGGTTCGCTTGCAATGGGTTTCAGCGCGCACGCTGACGATCTCACCTCGTGACCCATTGCCGCTGGTGATTTTCTCCGAGCCGTGCACACTGCGCGAGCCCGCTTTCGCGATTCTGGAAAACCACCACATCGAGTATGAGATCGCCGCCGAATGCAGTGATCTATCCGGCCTCTACGCGGCGGTGCGGTCCGGCCTCGGCGTGGCACTGCTGCCGATGATCGGCAAGTTCCCCGATGGAATCAGTCCGGCCGAGGGGCTGCCGTCTACGACCAGCGCCTCGATACTGGTGCGCGGCCGCGCCGGCATCGATCCCGACCTGTTGGGTACCGTCGACAATGCGGTACGCGATTTATTGGCTGCCGCAACCTGATTCGAATCCGGTCGAGACGGCCGAGCATCATCGGCGTAAGCGCAGCGCGAGGAAATACTCGTGCTGTCGGGCATGGTCTACGGTGTAGCCAATCGCCTTCGTGACGCCATCGGTGTCGTATTCCAGCCAGCGCTCGGTACGCTGACGCTCGAATTCGGTCCACGACGCCACCGTGAACCTTTCGAGGAATGTATTGGGTTGTCCGACACTGTGATACAGCCGCCAGCTGTGGCCGCCCGTCCGTAGTCTCGATCGCCGGACCGCGCGCATCGCTTCGGTGAAGTCGTGGAGGTTTTCGGCCGGGACCTGGTAGCGAACGGTCACCAGCACCGGCCCATCCTGCGGGCACGGTTCGAACAGCAGCGTGGGCGTTGGCCAGGCGGTGGAAACGTCCAGGCTCAACGTCCCGGTGCAGGGCAGCAATGGGAGGACGAAAATGCTGAGGGTGACAACGCCGAGCACCACGGCCGACCCGAGCAGTGCGCCATGCAGTCCGGCCCGCGTCGCGACTGCCCCCCATACGTAGGAGCCGATCGCCTGCGATCCCGTCGCGACGAGCAGGTACACCGCCAGACCGCGAGCGCGCACCCAGCGCGGCAGCGAGAGTTGGGCAGCGGCGTTCAATGTCGTCAATGTCATCAGCCAGGCCATGCCGGACAGCACCAGAATCGGCGTGGCAGCGGCGAACGGAAGCCAGGCGACCGCCAGCGGCGCCAGCCCATACACAGCGGCGGACCCCGCGAGCAGCACGTTGTCGGAAACCCGCCGGCGTAACCGCGCGGCAAACGCCACGGAAAGTACGGCGCCCAGCCCGATCGCCGCAAGCGCGACCCCGTATCCGCTGGCGCCCAAGTGCCATCGGTGTGCCGCGGCCACCGGCAACAGAGCCAGTACTGCCGAGGCCGGGAACAGAAAAAGGACCGCGCGCAACAAGATTCTGCGGAAGATCGGGCTGTTGTCGACGAAGAGCAGCCCGGTGAGGATCGCGTGGCCGAAACGTTCTCGCTCCAGCGGGGCGAATTGCTTCGGCCGTTTCCACGCCGCGAGAGCGAGGATGATTCCGGCAAACGAGACCGCGTTGATTGCGAAGGCCGCCGCAGGGCCGGATAAGGCCACCACAACGCCACCGATAGCCGGTCCAATCGCCCGGGCGGCGTTGCCCGCGACGCTGCCCAAGGTCGAGGCGGCCGGTATTTGTTCGCGCGAGACAACCTCGGGCTGGATCGCCTGCCAGGCCGGTCCGGCCAGTGCGGACGCGCAACCGATCGCCACCGTGAACATCAGCAGCGACGACGGGGTCGTCCGCCCGAGGTAGGTCAGGATCGCCAATGCGAGCGCCACCAGCACCGCATAGGACTGCAGGACAAACAACAACCTCCGCCGATCGAATAGGTCGGCGAGTACGCCGGCGAACAGCCCCAGCAACAGCGTCGGCCCAAGAGTGGCGGTCTGCACCAGTGCCACGATGACGTCGCTGCTGTGCTTTTCCACCAAAAACCATTGAGCGGCAACGCTTTGCATCCACGTGCCGACATTGGAGGCCAACTGCGCGATGAAAAGACTGCGATACACGCGGTTGCGAAGGGGTGCCCATGCCGACGGTTGTTCAGCATCGGCACGCTCCCGATCCTGGATCACCATCGAATCAGCCTTCTCGATGACTTAGCAGCTCGTACCAGTTATGCGGTACCCGGCCGCGCGGCCCGGGGACCGACTGGTCCTGAGGCCTGCACTCGGGTGGCGCCAGCTCCGGGCCGTCGTAATAGTCGTTGGCCTCGTAGTTCCAGAACCAGTCCTCGCCGGGCTCGAACGACCGGATTATCGGATGCCCCGTCTGCTGCCAATGCTTGGTCGCATGACGAGACAGTGAGTCGTCGCAACAACCGACGTGCCCGCAGGCCGCACAACGCCGCAAGTGCACCCACCAACCACCCACCTCGTCGCACTCAACGCAACCCATACCGCTCGGCGGCACCGAAGGGTCGACCGGAGCAGTCATGAGCGCGCCCTCTTCCTCTATGCAACCGGTGGAGCATCTGCGCGGGGATGCTACCTGCATGTCCATCGCGCCGGCATCACGTGGATCTGTACGGGCGGCTGCTCCACGAAAATGCTGCGATACTTTCCACGTGGCACCCAACAACCTCGGCCGCCTCCTGATGCGAGCCGCTCCTGTTTTCAACGCGCCGATAGCCGCACTGGCCAACTCGCGTCGCTTCGGCCGGCTGATCGATCGCAACATCGCGATGCTGACCTACACGGGCCGACGCTCCGGGCGCACGTTCAGCATCCCGGTTGGTTACCGCCGTTCCGGCGGCGAGATCGTCATCAGCGTCAACATGCCCGAGGCGAAGACGTGGTGGCGGAACTTCCTCGACGCCGGTGGGCCCCTGACCCTGCGGCTCGACGGGGCCGAGCGCGCAGGGCATGCCGTCGCCAATCGGGACAACAATGGACGCGTGACCGTCACGGTGCGACTCGCCGAGGCGAAGTCTTGAATTCCACATGTCCCGCTCAGGCGAGCGCCTGATGACGGCATGTGCGCGAAAGTAATTGATTACAACATATTCGGCCGACACGGGCGTCATGCCCTTGCGCGCCGGGCCAGTTTCGCGGGTTGGTCGATGATGAGGGCCTTGCCATGCTGACGGATCCATCCGCGTTGAGCGAAGTCTGACAGCGCCTTGTTGACCGTTTCACGCGAGGACCCCACGAGTTGAGCGAGCTCCTTCTGCGTGAGGTGGTGCTCGACCACGACCGATCCTCCGTTGCTAGTACCGAATCGCATTGCCAGGTCAAGGATTTGCTTGGCCACCCGGGCGGGGACGTCGGTGAAGATGAGGTCACTCAAGGCGTTATTGGTATGCCGGAGTCGGCGCGCCAACACCCGCAGCAGCTGCTCCACGATTTCGGGTCGTTCGACGATCCATGTCCGTAGCGCCTGACGATCCATCCTGACAGCTCTCACCTCCGTCAGGGTGATCACCGTCGAGGTTCGGGGTCCAGGATCGAACAGCGCCAGCTCACCGAACACATCCCCGGGTCCCAGCACCGCGAAGACCGTCTCACGACCGTCTGCTGTCTGATGGCGAACCTTCACCGAGCCCGACAAGATGACGTAGAGGTCGTCGCCCAGCTCGCCTTCGACGAAGACGGTGCGCCTGCGCGGAAACACCACATGCTCGAGGTGGCGAGCCAACGCATCGACGGCATCAGGAGCGATCCCCTGGAAGATGCCGGCCCGCGCCAATACTTCGTTCACGCCGCCCCTTTCAACGCGTTTCGCACGGCGTTTGCGGGCACTAGGCGCTGCTCCATGTGGGAGCGTCTTAGCTCGCGTTCCAGACTTTACACCAGGGCGGAGATTCGTAACTCGTAGCAGGTCATGCCCGCGGGCATGCGCGTGAAACGTCTCAAGAGCCGAGCGGGCCGCTCAGGCGGCCGGCGTGGTGACGGTCGAGGCGATGGTCACCTCGGAGTACATGTTCCCGCACGCATCGCAATGCACCTGATATTCGAGCCTGTCGTCATCACGCTCCAGAAACCGGTACTGCGCCCACGCCATGCAACGTGGGCACCGCGCATGACCATGCTCGATTGCCATTCGCCAACCCCCTGACTTGCCACAGACACACTGGAAGTACCCAGTGCCAAGCCGGGCTAACCATCGGCTGCCAGCTGCCCGCGGTGTGTCCGCCGGGTGGCGTTTTATTCACGTTTTATTCAGTAGTTCAACCCGGAGAACATGACCCGACCGGGATCGTATTTCTGCCGTACGGCGCTCAGCCGGGACAAGTTCGGACCGAAGTAACGCGACGGCGACTGGTTGGCCTCGATGTAATTCACATACCCGCCGACCGAATACTGTTGCACCGCTTGATGTGCCGTGTTGAGCCAATTCGTTGCGGCCGCGGGATCGCCTGTCTCCACATACCACTGCACCAGTGCCGATTGCCGGCGCCACGGAAAGGCGGTGGCGCCGGGCGCCACGGTGGCGAGGGCGCCGTCCAAAGCGTGCATGATGGCCAGCATGCGTCCGGCGCCGCGAGGAAAGGCATTGACCGCCGAGGCGATCCCTTGTGCCACGCCAGCGTTGACGGTGGCGAAGACGTCAGACCCGCCCACGTACCCGAGCGGCGAGGGGTTGAGGTTCCCGACGGCCAGATAGTTCACCAGATCCAGGTAGTTGAAGGTGTGATTCTCGGTGCCCGACGGCTGCAGTCCCACCGCTTGGGTGATCGCGGCCGCGGCGCTGTTCCCCGATCCGGCAGGGCAGGTCGCCAGGATTCGGCAATGCATGCCCATCGAGTCGACGGTGGCGTCCGCCAGACGCCCAACTGTTCTGGTCGGCGGTGCGCAGCCAGTTCTGCCAACCGACGAGGACCTGCGCGAACGACTGGGGCGGGAAGTTGAGGTTGACGACGTCGACGTCCTTGGTTGGGAACGTGGCGAAGGTCAGCGAGGTCGTCACACCAAAGTTGCCGCCACCGCCGCCCCGCAGTGCCCAGAACAGGTCGGGATTGCTGGCGGCGGACGCGGTCACCGACTGACCGCTGGGAAGGACCACCGACGCCGAGGTCAACTGGTCACAGAGCAGGCCGGCATGCCGCGATTGGGCACCCATGCCGCCGCCGAGCGCGTGTCCCGCGGCACCGACCGAGGGACAGGTACCGGTCGGGACCCCGCGCCCGGCCGCGGCCAACGTCCTGTGCATCGCGTACAGGCTCGTGGCCGGCGTAACCGTCACCTGTCCCGTAGCGGCGTCGTAGTTGGCGTCTGCCGGCAGTTGGCGCAGGTCGAGCACCATGGTTCCGTTTGCGGTCGACGCGCCGATGTAGGAGTGTCCGCCGCTGCGCGGAGCGACCTTGAGGTTATGGGCGGCCGCGAAAGCCATCGCCTTCTGGACGTCGGCAGCCGATGTCGGGGTGACAACGGCCGCCGGTGTCAACCCGTTGTAATTGGTATTGAAAACCTGCTTAGCTCCGGCGAATTGAGGGCTGTCCGGAAGCAGAACCTTGCCGCCGAGAGCGGTGGACAGGCCTTCCCAACCGGTAGGTTTTGGATCGGCAGCGACCCGGGGCGCCCCGAAAACCGCGCCGGTGGCCAACGCTCCGACAGTGCCTCGCAGAAACGCCTGCCGCGAGATTTCACGCGCCATCGTCGGACTCCCGCGATTGCGTCATGCCCCGAATTGTCGACCACGAGAACCGTGGTGCCGCACGACGTGTCGAGGGGTAACCGAAACGTGCCCGAACCGTTACGGCACCCGATGCGTGCGCTTGGTGCCCAACAATCGCCGACGTCACTGGCCTTGGCTCGAATACCCCGCAGGGGTACGGTAGCGCCATGAGCGCGGCAGTACTGCGGGCGACACTCGCCAGGTCACGATGTTGCATGCCCTGATCGGCGAAACGCCGCTGCGCTGGGGCGTTACCCTCCTGTTCGCCATCAGCGTCGGCATGTACGCGTACCTCGTTGTGACACAACGTGATCAGTGGACGGCCCGGCTCACCCACCTGCTGCACCTGACGATGTCCGTGGCGATGGTCTTGATGGTGTGGCGCGTTGGGCTCGACCTGCCGGCCGTCGGGCCGACGCTCTTCTTTCTCCTGGCCGGCATCTGGTTCGTGGGCGTCGCCGCCTGGGCATCTTCGGCATCCCCTCAGCGACTGAAGACCTGCTACTACGCGGCGATGATGGCGGCGATGGCGTGGATGTACGCGCTGATGAGCGGAGCCGTGCCGGGCGTTTCCGCACACCTGCACGCACAACCGGGTTCGGCGGTCATGGACATGCCCGGCATGCAGCCGCCCGCACACGACATGTCCCCGGCTACGACCCGGCTTCGCCTGGGTCTCCGCGGTGAACTGGATGGGGGTGACGGCGTTCGCCGCCGTGGCTGTGTATTGGTCGTACCGCTTCGTCGGCCAACGCCGGACGAACCGGGCACCGGCCACCGCGCGAGTGGTGTGGTGGGAACCGCTGTATCAGGCGTCCACCGCCGCCGGCACCGCGCTCATGTTCGACGCGCTGATCGCGTAGCGATGCGCGTCGGCGGCGTGCACCAGCGCTTCTTACCCGGCGCCTTTACCGTTGTCGACCCGATAGACAGCGCCGTGGATCGCTGCCGCGGCGTCGCTGGCGAGGAAGGCGATCACGTTGGCGACATCGAGGGGTTGCATCATGCCGCGCGGTGAAGCTGTGCGCATGATCAGGTCATAGTTGGGATCGTCTGGTGCGCTGAACTGTTCGATTTGCGGCGTAAGCATGCCGCCGGGGCAGACTGCGTTGACGCGCAACCGATCCGCGGTGTACTCCACGGCCAATGCACGGGTGAGGCCGATCAGGCCGTGCTTGGCGGCGCAGTAGCCGGCCGAATACGCCTGGCCCTCCACGCCGGCGATCGAGCTGACATTGACGATGTTTCCGCCGCGGTCCAGCAGCTGCGGCAGCGCCGCCCTGCAGAGGTAAAACGGCCCGTTGAGGTTGACCGCGAGGTCTTGTTCCCAGTCGTCGTCGGTCATCGACTCCGTGCGGCGCATCTGATGGCGCCCCGCGACGTTGACGAGGATGTCGAGGCCGCCGAAGTCGCGGACGCACTGCTCGACCGCGTCCTGGCAGGCCCGCACCGATCCGATGTCCACCGACGCGAATCCGCCACGTTCGACGCCGGCGAACACGTCGGACAAGCGTCCGGCGTCACGCCCGATGCCGAAAACCGTTGCACCCTCTCGGGAAAACAACTTCGCCGTTTCAGCGCCCAGGCCCGACGACGCTCCGGTCACCAACGCCACTTTGTCCTGCAGTGCAGCCATGCCAGTGGACCTTAGTAGGACCGCAACCGCACCACGCCGCCGCGCCGGAATTGGGGTGGCGCAACTACTCTCAACCCGCACCTGCCTGCCATGTCGTGAAGGACACGCTCGGCCGGGAACCGCTGCTGGATCCGGCGCGCCGTGATCATCGCGAGCAGGTTGAAGGCTTGCCTGCCCAGTGCGAGCCGGCTCGTTCGCTTCTTCCAGCTTGGCGGTGTCGAGGCCGCGCGCCGTCCGAAGTAGTAGCCGGAGGCTGCTGCTATCGCGAGCGCGGCGATCGCCGCGATTACCGTCACGTGTTGAGCGTCCTTTGCCGCCGTCGCGGGAAGGTCACGCGTGGGCCACACCTCGGCCAACAAGTGCCGGGTCGCGGTCAGCGGCGGAAGACCAGCCACCTCATCGCGCTGTACATGTACACCGCTTCACAGATGCCCGCCGCGAGCCGCGACAGCTGGTATTGCACTCCGATGGCGGCCAGCGCGGTGGTCACTCCGAGGATGAAAGCCAAGTAGTTGACGACGACCACCACGACGTATGTCGCAACCTGCGGTCCTACGGGCGCATGCGACCGAAAGTTGAAAATCCGATTGAGGATGTAGCTGAGCGCGAACGCGCATACGTAGGCGACCGTGACGGCGATTGGCACCGGAAGGCCCAGCGCGCCACGCAAACCCGTGAGGATCGTCAGATCGACGCCGAAGGTGAAGCCGTTGATCACGCAAAAGCCGACGAACGTCGGTGCGACGATGGCGTCCAAGCCCGAATGGCAACCGTCTGACAAATCCCTCACACCAGGCATGGAACCGGTCGGCCAGGCGTGATTGGCCGGCCGACGGTTCCGCTCGCACATCAGCACGGTGACATGACGAGGTATCCACCACGTGATCAGTAGGCCAACGCTGCGTACCTCCTCTGCCGAAATGCTTAACGATGGCGGGACGGATACATCCCGCAGCCGCAATATCTTTGGCGCATGCCTGTCGTTGCCGCGTTGGCGGCGATGAGGCTCGCGCTTCTGCTGTTGCCGACGGCCGACAGATATCGCGCTCCGGCGTTCACTATGTCGATGAGATGTTGAGCCTCGCACCGCGGCTTGTGCAGGCGCGCGGCGAGACTTCAGAATCGCTCGTGTCTGAGGGGCTTCGTCACCGCGCCATGTTGGTGAACCGCGACAGGTGCAGCTGGTGTGCGACCGTCACCGTCTTGGTCGGGCCGTTGCGGTGTTTGGCGAGGATGAAGTCCGCCTCTCCCCCGCGTGGATCGTCGCGCTCGAACGCGTCGGGCCGATTCAGCAGGATCACCATGTCCGCATCCTGCTCCAGCGATCCCGACTCACGAAGGTCCGACAGCATCGGCTTCTTGTCGGTGCGCTGCTCGGGACCGCGGTTCAGCTGGCTGATCGCGACGACGGGAACCTCCAGCTCCTTGGCCAAAAGCTTTAGTTGGCGGGAGAATTCGGACACCTCGAGCTGCCGCGACTCGACTTTCTTGCCCGACGACATCAGCTGCAGGTAGTCGACCACGACCAGTCGCAGGTCGGATTTCTGCCGCAGCCGACGCGCCTTGGCACGGATCTCCATCATCGTCAGGTTGGGCGAGTCGTCGATATACAGCGGCGCCTCGCTGATTTCGCTCATCCGCCGCGCCAGCCGCGTCCAGTCTTCATCGCTCATGCGACCGGACCGCATGTCGGCGAGTTTGATCTTCGCTTCCGCCGATAGCAGGCGCATCACGATCTCGGACTTGCTCATCTCCAGCGAGAAGATGACGCTGGCCATGCGGTGCTTGATCGAGCATGACCGCAAAAAATCCAGTCCCAGCGTGGAGTTATGCGTGGGGACCATTGACTTACCCGCAAGATACATGTGGCTGTCGTTGTCCACTTCGACACAACGCACGGCAACCGGCTCGATCGGGCGCACGTCCACAATGAAGCGGGATCCAGAGCGCGAGGTGCCCGCGATAGCCCGGCGCTCCTTGTGCGCTATAACCTTTCGCTCCAATGCGAACACTTTGTCCTCTGTGGAAAAGGTCAGGGTGTACGCGGTGCTGGACGACTCGTAACGGCCCTGGACGCGCTTCGTCGAGGTTTGGCAGCGATAGCCGAGGCTGACGATAAGCTCGGCGACATCGCACGCCAGGCGTTGGCTGGTGACCGAGAACTGGACGGCGCCGCCCGCGGTCACGGTTCCGTCGGTGTCGAGCAATCCGGCGAGCAGGGCACGCCGTTGCGCTTCGGACCCCCGCAGGTACGTCGTCGGAATGTGCTTGTTCCCGAGCACACCGAGTGTTCGGAGCCGGGCTTGGAGTGTGCCCACAGCGGAGTGGCATTTCTGGCACAACCGCATTCCAGTCGACGGTCCCCCGCAGCGAACGCAAGTCGGACTCGGCACTGGTGCAGAGATGAATCGCGCCCGGCCACCGCATGACTGTCCACAGGTCCGCACCTCGACTGGTACGGGGAGTAAATGACTTGCCGCAAACCACGCACAGGCGAGGTTGCGTCTCTGCGTGCGCGGGCAGAAGCAGCTGATAACGGTATCGCGCGGATTCCGACGGAACGGCTACGAGGCCGTCCGCTTCGATCCGCATGATGATTTCAGGATCGGCCGTGGTGATCTGGGCCGCGGCACTGGTGCCATCCCCAAGCCAGGCGCCGAGTGTGTAAGCCGGCACCAAGAACTCGCGATCCGGTAGGTCAAGCGCACGGGCATTGACGACGCTGTGGTTCAGTCGCCGGTCTTGAGTGGCGCAGCGCAGAGTTGCGGCGATCTCGGCCGTCGTTCGCACCGCCGCGAAGGTGCGCTGATTCTTGTACCGGTTGTAGCCGACCGCCGCGGCCTGCGCTGATTTTCGGGATGCGCGTGTTTCGGTCAGCCACTGATGCGCTGCGTCGGCGACGATCACTGTGCCGTCGGAGAATTCGACCTCGTAGCAGGGCCGGCCCCGCATTACTTCGGTGGCGGCCACCACCCGCGTCGACCGCCCGTCGGCGCCGAGCAACTCATCACCGACCGCGACATCACCCATCGTCGTCCAGCCGGTCGGCGTGGGCAGCGGCGTGTCCAATGCGAGCGCCTTCCCCACTCCAGGCCTGGCCGCCACGATGATCATCTGCCCGGCATGCAGGCCGTTGGTCACCTCGTCGAGCTCGGTGAAACCGGTCGGCACGCCGCGCGCGACACCGCCGTTGGAGGCGATGGCGTCGATCTCGTCCATGGTCGGCTGCAGCAGATCCTCGAGCGGAACGAAATCCTCCGACGTCCGGCGCTCGGCCACCTCGTAGATCTCGGCCTGTGCGCGGTCGACCACCTCGGCCACGTCGGCGCCCTCGGCGCCCGCGTAGCCGTACTGGACGACCCGGGTGCCGGCCTCCACGAGGCGCCGCAGCAGCGCCTTCTCGGCCACGATGGTCGCGTAGTAGCTCGCGTTGGCCGCGGTCGGCACCGTCGAGATCAGGGTGTGCAGATACGGTGCCCCGCCGATCCGGCGGAGCAGGTTCCGGCGGTCCAGTTCCGCGGCGACCGTCACCGCGTCGGCCGGTTCGCCCCGCCCGTAGAGGTCCAAGATCGCGTCGTACACGTTTTGATGGGCGGGGCGGTAAAAGTCGCCGGGTCGCAGCCGTTCGAGCACATCGGCGATGGCGTCCTTGCTCAGCAGCATGCCGCCCAGCACCGCCTGCTCCGCCGCCATGTCCTGCGGTGGCTGCCGCCCAAAGTCCTCGCTAGGCGGCGAGGAATCCATGCCCGACGCCAAGTCATCGACGACCGCCACGGATTCCCTCCTCCCCTGATTCACGCATCCGAACATACATTCGATAGTCGATATCGAGCGTAAGTCAAGGCGCTGACACCTCGCGCCCGATGGCACCCGCACGCCCGGCGCCGGGACGACGTTAAGCGTTGCTGGCTAGTACGCAAAGGGGGTGCTGTTTATGAAGCTGTGCATCGTGTGTGCATATCCTTCGACACCTGTGTTGAGCGGGGTGTGGAGAACCTGTGGATTAATGCAAGGGGCCGGGACATCAGTGCAGATACCGGCCATACAACGCCATGGATTTCGTGTGGACAAGAATCTCTACGGCGTGTCGGGCCAGGTTACCGCCCCGGGCGTGTTGGCTTTCCGCCGTGTTTTCCCAGCGTTACGGGCCGGTAAAGCGCGCTGGCGAAATACACCCCGGAAATAGTTCGCCAGGGAGCACGTCCGCGATCCGCCCCAGCGGAGTGCGGCCGGGTGCCCGCAGCGCAACGAAGCCCGGCGGCGGCCGATCAGGGCCACCGCCGGGAACGAGCAAACGTCGGGCGCTTAGCTCTGCGCGACGACCTCGAGCGCGACCTCGACGTCGACCTCGGGGTGCAGGTGCACCGCCACCGGGTGCGTCCCGACGGCCTTGATGTGCGATTTGGGCAGCCGCACGATCCGCTTGTCCAGGTTGGGGCCGCCGGCCTTCTTGATCGCCGCGACGACATCGCCGGCGGTCACCGAGCCGAACAGCTTGCCGGAATCGGCCGCGGTCTTCACCGGCAGCGAGACCGGGCCGAGCGCCTCGATCGCCGTCTTGAGTTCGTTGGCGTGCCCGAGGTCGCGCACGGCCTTGGTTTCGCGGGCCCGGCGGATATCGTCGGCCTGCCTCTGCGCGCCGCGGGAGGCCACGATCGCCAAACCGCGCGGGAGCAGGAAGTTGCGGCCGTAACCGTCCTTGACCTCGACAGTGTCGCCGACGGTACCAAGGTGGTCGACGTCAGCCGTCAGAATCAGCTTCATCGTTTCGTACTTTCGGTAGGCCTGCGGCGACTATCGCGCCGAGGAGGTAAAGGGCAGCAGCGCCACCTCGCGGGCATTCTTCACCGCGATGGCGATGTCACGCTGGTGCTGCACGCAATTGCCGGTGACGCGACGCGCGCGGATCTTGCCGCGCTCGCTGATGTAGGTACGCAGCAGCGCGGTGTCCTTATAGTCGATCGCTTGACCCTTCTTGGCGCAGAAGACACATTTGCGCGCCTTGACCGGCTTTTCCGGAGCCGGGCGCCGCTTGTTGGACTTGGCCATGTCTGTCTTTCTTTCCGTTCTCTATTACTGAAGTTTTCAATCAGAAGGGCGGTTCGTCGTCGCCGCCGCCGAACGAGCCCGATGCGGGCGCACTGCCCCACGGGTCGTCCGCGGGTGCGCTGCTCGCCGGCGCCGACTGCTGGCGGGATCCGCCGCCGCCACCGCCGAAGCCGCCGCCTCCACCGCCACCGCCGCTGCGGCTGGCCTTATTGACCTTGGCGGTGGCATACCGCAGCGAAGGGCCGATCTCGTCGACCTCGACCTCGAAGACGGTGCGCTTCTCACCTTCACGAGTCTCGAAAGAGCGCTGCTTGAGCCGGCCCGGTGACGATCACCCGGGAACCGCGCGTGAGGCTTTCCGCGACGTTCTCGGCGGCTTCCCGCCAGATGTTGCACCGCAAAAACAGCGCCTCGCCGTCTTTCCACTCCCCGCTCTGGCGGTCATAGATCCGAGGTGTCGACGCCACGGTGAAATTCGCGACGGCGGCGCCCGACGGTGTGAACCGCAATTCGGGGTCGGCGGTCAGGTTTCCGACAACGGTGATAGTGGTGTCACCAGCCACAATTTCCTCCTCGTTCCACCCTGTTCCTCGCCGCTCGGGTGGTGGGCGTCATGAGCGTACTTTCGCTGAGCTCTCCACAGCCTAGGCAGGTGCGCCGACGAGAAGCACGCGACGCAGCCAAGGCTGTTAGTGCTTGTCGGTGCGCATCACCTTGGTGCGCAGTACCGACTCGTTGAGGCTCAGCTGGCGGTCGAGCTCGGATACCGTCGCCGGCTCGGCCTTCAGGTCGACGACGACGTAGATGCCTTCGGCGTGCTTGGCGATCTCGTAGGCCAGCCGGCGCCGGCCCCAGATGTCGACCTTGTCGACGGATCCACCATCCTTGCGGACGACGTTGAGGAACGTCTCCAAGGACGGGGCAACGGTGCGCTCGTCGAGCGTGGGGTCAAGAATGACCATGATTTCGTATGGACGCATGGAAACCTCACCACCTCCTCTGGTCTGTGCGGCCACGGACGTTCCGTGGCAGGAGGGTCGCCTGCGTCGGCAACCGCATCAGGTTACCGGATAGCGGGCTGACCAGAGAAATCCGGCCGTCGGGCAACCCCGCTATTGCCGGGCGGCCAAGTATTCGTCGGCCCTGCGCCACCGTCGCGGGGTCGGCCTTGGCGAGCGCGCCCGAGTCGAAGGGCGGCTGCGGGTCGTATTCGATGAGCAGCTGAGCGGCCCGCGCGGCCTCGCGATCGACGAGCAGCTCCACCAGACGCAACGCCATGTCGATGCCGCTGGACACCCCGGCGGCGGTGATAATCCGCTGCGGTAGGTGTTCGACGACCCGTTCGGGCACGTAGCGGGCACCCAAACCGTTGAGTAGATCGGCGGCGCGCCAATGCGTTGTCGCGGTAAGCCCGTCGAGCAGGCCGGCCGCAGCGAGCAGCAGGCACCGGTGCACACCGAGGTGGTGAACGTGGTGTGGGGTGAACCGCTTGCAGCCAGCCCGGATCACTTCGTCGTGAATCAGCTGACGGGTGCCGATACCGCCGGGCAACACCACCACATCGGGCGCACCGACCTCGTCGAAGTCGCGTCACAGCTGACGCCGAGCATCCCGTTCTCGGTCCGCACCTCACCGCGCCGGTGCCCGACGAATACGACGTCGATCGACGGAATGCGTTGCAGCACTTCGTAGGGGCCCACGGCGTCGAGGGCGGTGAACCGCGGGAAGATCGGGATGGCGACCTGGGTCATGGCCTGGCGCCGCTTGCTACCGCGGGTTGCTCGTCGGCGTCTCGGATGCCGGGACGGCCGAGCGGCGCGACCCGACCGGCCGCAGCCAGTCCGGCAACCAGCCGGGCGGGGCATCGGCTGCGCGGTCGAACGGTCCGCCGCCGGGATCGTCCACCCGGCCGCCCCATCGCACCAGATCCTCACTGGGCCGGTAGATCTGGCGAATCACCAACGCGCACAACGTGATGACCGCGACGTCCCGCAGCAGCACGGTCGTGGTGAAGAACTGTTCAGGCAGGGAGCGGTTCGGGTTGCCGTACAGGTAGTACATCCGCGGCACCCATACCAGTGCGTCGACGGTCATCCAGGCCAGCAGTAGCCGGCGGTGCGGCAGTGCGAGCACCGCCAGCGGCACCAGCCACAGCGAGAACTGCGGGCTCCACACCTTGTTGGTCAGCAGGAATGCCGCGACCACCAGGAACACCAACTGCGCCACCCGCGGCCGTTGCGGGGCGGTGAACGCGATGAATGCGATTGCCGCACAACACGACACGAACAACACCGCCACAACCGTGTTGAGCACCGTCGGCGGCTGCCAGAACCCGAGCTTGGGATCGAAACCCCGCCAACCGGTGAACGATTTGATGACGTTGTACAGCGAGTCCATGTCCTCACCGCGACGCGTGTTGAGCCGGAAGAACTCCGACCAGCCGCGCGGAAACAACACCAGCACGGGCAGGTTCACCACCAGCCAGGTCACCCCGGCGGTCACCGCGGTGCGGACCCACCCGCGCAGCCGCCCGGTCCGGATTCCCAGCAGCAACAGCGGGCCCAAGAACAGCAGCGGATACAGCTTCGCCGCGGCGCCCAGCCCGATCAGCACGCCGGCCAGCACCGGCTTTCGTCGCGCCCAGGCCAGTAGCCCGGCCATCGCGAATGCCGTTGCCAGCGCATCGAAGTTGGTGAACATCTGAAAGATCAAAATCGGCGAGCCGGCCACCAGGGCGGCGTCCCAGATCCGCCGCCCGGCCAGGCCCGCGCTCGCCCAGACGGTGGCCAGCCAGGCCAGCGCCAGCCCGAACGCCGCGATGTCGAAGAACATCACCACCTCGGCGACCACCGGAAGCGGGGCGAGCTTGCTCAGCGCGGTGTAGGTCTTCGCCAGCGCCATCGACACGTACTGATACACCCCGGTCAGCACCGGATACTCCATGTAGCGCACCGCGGGCTGGCCGTCGTAACGGATCTGCTGAGCGCCGGTGGAGTCGGTCTCGACCCAGCTCGACTTGTACGGAAACTTGCCCTGGCTCAACAACTCTGCGCCGTAGAGCGGCACGGTGTCGGAGTAGCACAACTCGTAGTAGGCGCGTTGGTTGTCCCAGTTGGCCACCCGCTGATCGCCGGTCCCGCTGCCGGTGCTCTGCAGACACGCCGCCTTCGTGGACCAGCCCAGCGCCAGGAACACCAGCGCGATCACGAACATCACCCGCAGCGGGGTCATCAGCCGGGAGCGCCCGATCAGCGCGTGCCGGCCCACCGGCCCTCCGACCACGTCGGCGAGCGCGACGCCCAGAAAGTCGTTGCGGCTCGGGCAATCTCGGTTGTCGGCGCTGCGTAGATCCGCGGCCAGCCGCTGCGGTGAAATGGTGGCGCCGTGCTCCGCAGCTTCGGTCACGGTGGCGGCGGCGGGCTTGGGGTCCCCCGGCGGTATGCCACCACCCGGCGTGAAGCCACCCCGGGCGGCCCACCGAACGGGCCGCCCGGTTGCGGACCACCCGGCGGGCCGGCGGGCGCCGGTGGCCCCGCGGTGATCGTCGTGGGCGGACCGACCGGGATGGTGATGCCCGGCGCCACTTCGACGGTGGGCTGGATGACGGTCTCCGACGGCGGTGGGGGCGGCGGCGGCGCACCGGCACGCCGGCGTAACCGCCGATCTCGTTGGCTTGGGGAAGGATTCGTTGGAGGTGCCCTTCAGCGCGCCGTCCATTGTGGACTTCCAGATGTCTGAGGGCAGGCCCGAACCGTAAACCTGTCCGCCCGAAGCGGTTACCAGCGGGCTTCGCCTTTGCCGTGCCCACCCACACCGCCGTCGACAGCGACGGCGTGTACCCCACCATCCAGGCGTCCTTATTCGAGGTGGTGTCACCGAGCTGGGCGGTGCCGGTCTTGGCCGCCGACGGCCTACCGCCGGCCAGCTTGTGGCCGCGGGAGTAGGCGGCGATCGGCACATGGCCGCGGTGACGTTGTCGGCGACGGCCTTGGGGATGCGCTGCTCGTTCTTGTTGTCCGAGTTGGCGGCGTCGAAGAGGACCTGGCCCTCGGAGTTGACGACCTTCTGCACGAAATGCGGTTGGTGATAGACGCCGGAGGCCGCCAGCGTGGCGTACGCCGAAGCCATGTCGAACACCCGGGTTTGGTACTGGCCCAGCACGACTCCGTTGTTCGGCGGTCCGCCCTTGCCGTCCTCGGACAGGGTGTGGTCCACACCGGGGAAGCTGGTCGCGATACCGGCCTGGTGGGCCGCGTCGGCGACGGCCTGCGGGCCCCCCTTGAGCTTGAGCATCAGCCGGTAATAGGAAGTGTTCAGCGACATCTTGAGCGCCTGGGCGAGGTTGCAGGTCCCGCAACTCTCCCCCTCGACGTTGGTGATCTTGATGCCATCGACCGTCAGCGGGGAACTGTCCACCTGGTAGCCCAGGCCGATGCCCTGCTCGAGCGCGGCGACCAGGCGAACACCTTGAACGACGACCCGGTCTGCAACCCGGCCTGAGCGAAGTCGAACCCGTTGGCGTCCGTACCGCCGAAGTACGCGCGGATGGCGCCGTTGTGCGGGTCGACCGAGACCGCGGCCGAGCGCATATCGGGGTCCTGGCCGTCGAGGTATTTCGACACCGCCTTCTCCGCCGCCTGCTGGGCCTTCGGGTCGATCGTGGTGGTGACCTGAAGTCCCTGGGTGTTCAGGGTCCGCTCGTCGATGTTGAACAGCTCCATCAGCTCTCTGGTCACCTGACGCTCGATCAGCCCGTTGGGCCCGGTCGTCTGGTTCTGCGCGCGAGCCTGGTCCGGCGGCACGGTCGGCGGAAACTTCTGTGCGGAACGGTCACTCGGAGACAACGCCTTGGTTTCCACCATGCCGTCGAGCACCCATGCCCAGCGGGCCGCGCGCCCTTGGGATCGACCGCCGGGTCCAGCGAGGAGGGCCGGCGGATCAGCGCCGCCAGCAGTGCGCCCTCGGAAACGGTGAGCTGCTCGATGGGCTTGTTGAAGTACGCCTTGGCGGCGGCCGAGATCCCGTAGGCCCCCCGGCCGAAATAGATGATGTTCAGATACGCCTGCAGCACATCGTCTTTGGACCACTCCCCCGACATCTTGGTGGCGATGACCAGTTCCTTGGCCTTACGCATCAGGCCGCTGACCCCATGCTGGGCCGAACCCACCAGTGCGTTCTTCACGTACTGCTGAGTGATCGTCGACCCGCCCTGCAGGTCGCCGCTGCCGAAGAGGTTGTTGTTCACCGCGCGCACGAATCCGCTGAAATCGAACCCGGGGTTCGAGTAGAAATTGCGATCTTCGGCGGCGATCACCGCCTGGCGCACGTGCACCGGCACTTGGTTGATGTTGACGTCGACCCGATTGCCCTCCGGCGGAATGATTTTCGCGATCTCCGAGCCGTCGCTGGCCAGGATGGTCGAGACCTGGTTGGTACGAAGGTCGCCCGGCTTGGGAATGTCGACGATGAAGTACGCCATCGCGAACGTGACGATCGGCAGCAGCACCAGCACCGCCGCGCAGAGATAGGCGCCCCGCCGCACCCACTGCCAGTTGATCTGCTCGGTCCAGGCCCAGTCGCGCCATGGCGGGCGGGGTCCCCCGCCGGGACCGCCGGTCCCCCGGGCCCCCGGGCGCCGCGGCGGTGGGGGCGGGCCCCGGCGGGCCGCCGCCGAGGCTTGCCCGATCGTGCCGGCCGGAGGTCGGCCCGCGGCTGTCCATCGCGGCCTTGACCTCGTCGAGCGCGTCGCGCCGCATGGGCGTCGACGGCGGGCCGGCCAGCGCCGCCTTGACTTCTTCGATGGGGTCCGCGCGTCGGGGCGCCCGGTCGTCCTTGACCGGCGGGCAGGATCGTCGTCAGCCGGTCATCGGGCGGAGCCTGACGGCGACGTTGATCGTCGGCGGCGCCTCCCGGCGTTCGGGACCCCGAGGATCGGCGTCCGGCCGGCTGGGATTCGGACGCTCGTTTGGGTTCTTATTGCCTACACGCTCAGTCGCTGGACCACGTTGGTCACCGGACGACTGGCTGTGGCGTCCTTCGTTATTCAATGGCCGTGCGGGCGTTGTTGGGCGCCGTCCGTGTGCGTCGGGTGCCCTGGGCGAGGGGCCGTTCGCGCCGCACCGAGCACATATGACTTGACGAGATGATTCCAGCTGCAGGTCCGGCATACCTCCACCACGTGGACGGCGAACTCCTCGAACCGGGTTGCCAACATCACCAATTCTTCGGCCGTGCGCGCCGAGCCTGACACCGCACCGAGGTGTTCGCCGAACACCCACGACACCAGCGTCAGCTGCTCCTTTCGGCAGATCGGGCACATGACCTGACTCGGCTTCCCGTGAAACTTGGCGGCGCGCAGCAGATACGGATTCGCGTCACAAACCTCGGACACTCCGGTGCGGCCCGAGTACACCTGGGCCAGCAGTGAGCGCCGCCGGAGCGCGTAGTCCACCACTTGTCGCTGCAGTCGCACGCCCACCAGAGTACGTCGCCATCCCGAGCAGCGATACGCAACCAAACCGTGGCGGTCCGTGCCGGGTGATCGAGGCGCCAATTTGAGACGGGACTTCTACGATCATCCCCGTGGCGAAATGGCTGGGGGCACCGCTGGCCGGTGGTCTAGACGGCTACCCGCGCCAGGGACAGTGACCGCCAAGACACGTGCACTCTGCTCGACGACGCCCTGGCCGAGGGCGAGCTCTCCGCCGAAGAGCACCGGGAGCGGGTCGGCGCGGCCACCAAGGCGGTGACGCTGGGCGACCTGCGCGCCCTGGTGAACGATCTGCAAACCAGCGCGGGGCGGCGACTCCTACCCTCGACTCGCGACCAAGGGCGCCGCGGATTAGCGGTTGGGGTGCTGGCCGCCGCGTTCATCGTGTCGGTGCTACTCGGGATGGGCATCGGCTGGGGCCTGTACGGCAACACCCGCTCGCCGCTGGACTTCACGACCGATCCGGGAGCCAAACCGGACGGAGTCAACGCCGTGGTGCTGACGCCGCCCACAGAGCTGCATTCGGTCGGTGGGCTCACCGGGCTGCTTGAGCAGATGCGCAAACGATTCG
>CAWKJQ010000005.1:0-168224 GCA_963849935.1 uncultured Actinomycetota bacterium | reverse complement strand
TGAGCGGCTGCGGCAGACCCCGCTGCAGTGGCCATGCGCACCGGAGGCCGCGAGCGACCGCAACCCGATCCGTTACCTCAATGACGGCGTCAGCCAGACGCGGCTGGTCCGCGAGGACGGCAGCGAACCGCGATTGGCCTTCCCCACGCCGACGGGCCGCGCGGTCTTCTTCGCCCGCCCGCACCTGCTGCCCGAGGAAATGCCCGACGACGACTACCCGTTCCTGCTGAACACCGGTCGCTTGCCGCACCAATGGCACACCATGACCAAGACCGGCAAGGTCGCCAAACTCAACAAACTCAATCCCGGGCCGTTCGTCGAGATCCATCCCGAGGACGCAGCCCGGCTACACATCGCCGAAAACGATCAGGTCGAAATCGCCTCCCGCCGAGGCCGTGCTGTATTGCCCGCCGTCATCACTGACCGGGTGCGGCCCGGAAACTGCTTCGCGCCCTTCCATTGGAACGACGCATTCGGCGAATACCTGTCGATCAACGCCGTCACCAACGACGCCGTCGATCCCATCTCGAGCCAACCGGAATTCAAGGCGTGCGCCGTCACACTGGCGAAGATCACAGTCTCTCAACGCGGTTCAGGCACCGAGATACCAGTGGCCACCGACACACCAGAATCCGCGCCCACGGAGGTACGAGAAATCAGCGTGTCACAAGTCGATGCCCTCGGCGAATTGCTGGGCGTGGCAGCACAACCCAAGCCGGAATTCAACGAGCTCTGCCGTTCATATCTTGCCGGCATGCTGTCCGGGCTTCGCTCAACCGCCGGTCGCCGGGTCGGCGGGGTGCCCACCCTGCCCCTGAACGCGCCGTTCGATTCCAGCACTCGACTGTGGGTGGACGGCCTGTTGGCGGGGTTGTTCTCGCGCAGCGACGGACCCGAGCCAGAGCGGGCCCAAGCGACTTCGCCGGTCCCCCAGCAACCGCCCGCCGCGACGGCAGATGCGAAACCCGCCGTCGAGCGCGCTCCCATCGTGGTGCTGTGGGCATCGCAAACCGGGAATGCCGAGGAGCTCGCCGCCGAGATCACCGCGCGATTGACCGCCGCCGAGCTTCCGGTCGTCCTGCGCAGCATGGACGACTTCCCGCCGGCCGAGTTGGCGACGACGCGGGAGTTGTTGCTCGTCACCAGCACCACCGGCGACGGCGAAGCTCCGGACAACGGCGCCGGCCTGTGGCGGGCGCTGACGTCCGACAGCGCACCGCGATTCACCGATACCCGTTACGCCGTGCTGGCGCTGGGCGACTCCAACTACGACGATTTCTGCGGCCACGGACGCAAACTGGACGCACGCCTCGCCGAGCTGGGGGCAGCCCGCATCGCCGATCGGATGGACTGCGAACCCGACTACGACGACACCGCGGCGAAGTGGGTGGACGATGTCATCGAAGCCCTGACCCGGGCGCCCACGTCGGTCGGGCGAGACGGAAGTGCGACGGCGCCGGCCCGCACCTCCGCGGTCGCGACGCCGTCTCGCCCCAGCGCTCCGAAAAGCACCTACAACAAAAAGCATCCGCTGATCACCGGCATGGTCAGCAACACCGTGTTGAGTCAGGCGCAGTCGACCAAAGACGTGCGGCATCTGGTTTTCGACACGCCGGAAGAATCCGTGAGTTACGAGGCCGGTGACGCGCTCGGTGTCTGGCCGCGCAACAGCGACCGGTTGGTCGACGAATGGTTGTCGGTCACCGGACTGAACGGGCAGACACCGGTCGAGGTCGGCGAGCACGGCCTGATGTCGTTGCGCTCGGCGCTCACCGAGCGCATCGAGATCGCCCACATCAGCCGCGACCTGGTGCGGTTCGTGCAGGAGCGCACCGGCGACTCGACACTCGCGGAGCTGCTAAAGCCGGAAAACAGACGCGCACTTGCGGATTGGACGTGGGGTCGGCAGTCCATCGACCTGCTGGCCAAGCTGCCGGTCTCCGCATCGGCCCACGAATGGCTGCGGGTCCTCAAACGCCTTCAGCCGCGGCTGTACTCGATCTCGTCGAGCCCGAAGGAGTGTCCGGGCGAGGTTCACCTGACGGTCTCGCCGGTGCGCTACAACTTTCAGGGCGTCGCACGCCGCGGTGTGTGTTCCACATACCTGGCCGATCGCTCCCCCGGCGATCGAGTCGCCGTCTATCTGCAGCCATCGAGTAACTTTCGGCCGCCGAGTGAATCAGACACGCCGATGATCATGATCGGCCCCGGCACCGGCATCGCGCCCTTCCGCGGCTTCCTGCAGGAACGGCGCGCACTCGGCCACACCGGACCCAACTGGCTCTTCTTCGGCGAGCAGCACGCGGCCACCGACTTCTACTACCGCGACGAACTCGAGAAGATGCGTGACGACGGGTTCCTCACCGAGCTGGACCTGGCGTTCTCGCGAGACCAGCAGCACAAGGTCTACGTGCAGCATCTGATGCGCAACCGCGGGGCGCAGCTGTGGAGCTGGCTGCAGGACGGCGCCCAGCTGTACGTCTGCGGCACTGCGGATCCCATGGCCAAGGACGTCGATCGAGCGCTCTGCGAGATCGCCGCCGAATTCGGCAAGCTCGACCCGGACGCGGCGAAGGACTACGTCCGGTCGTTGAGCGCCGACAAGCGCTACCACCGCGACGTTTACTAGCGCCGATCGGCCGCACCCGTAACACGGCGGAAACATCGCACACCCGCGCCTGAAACTTCTGCGCCGCACGATGCACTCATAAGGTCGCGCACCTGAAGGAGTGACGTCATCGTGGCTCGGGAGTGTGATGGACCCGATCGGGTCGTCAAGAACAGTTGCCCGCTGCAATGCAGGCTGCGGTACGGCCGCACGGCGGAGGAAGTGGCCACTGACCAGGTCGACTGGGCGGGGCTCCCCGTCAACCTGGACTTCGCGTTCTCGCGGGATCAACGCGACAAGGTCTACGCGCAGCATCAGCTGCGCCGGCGCGGCACCCAGTTGGGGCCGTGGCGGCACGGCGCCCACGTATGCGTCTGCGAGATCGCCGAGGAGCATGACGGCGCGGGCACGCTGCGGATGACCTCAGATTCACCCTGATCCGGACGTCGCCGTTCAGTCAGCCGGGTTAATAGAGCACAACGCCGGATATTCTGAAAACTCGAACACTTCGGCCGTGATCGTGGCGCCTTGCAATCCCGCGCCGCCCATAGAGTAGAGCCATTTCGACAAGACTTTCACTCATGCTGACCCTAATCGTGTTCCATAGATTGGGATTTCACATTCTGGATACACTCTGCCGGTGACAACTAGGCCGTCGTCATATCTGGTGTTGGCGTCGCAGCGCAGCGGTAGCACGCTGCTGGTCGAGTCGCTGCGCGCCACGGGCGTGGCCGGCGAGCCGCAGGAGTTCTTTCAGTACCTGCCGGCTACCAGTCAGTCCCCGCAGCCGCGGGAGTGGTTCGCCGGCGTCGAGGACGATTCGATCCTGGACCTGCTCGATCCGTTGGACGTCGGGACGCCGGACCTAGCGCCACCCGAGATCTGGCGTGCCTATATCCGCACGGTCGGACGCACGCCGAACGGGGTGTGGGGCGGCAAGCTGATGTGGAACCAGACACCGCTACTACTGGACCGCGCCAAAAATCTGCCGGACCGCAGTGGCGAGGGCCTGCTGGCGGCGATCACCGACGTGGTCGGCGAGCAGCCGCTGCTGATTCACGTCTACCGGCCCGATGTGGTTTCCCAGGCGGTGTCGTTTTGGCGGGCAGTGCAGACGCGGGTCTGGCGCGGCAGGCCCGACCCGGTTCGGGACGCGCGAGCCACCTATCACGCCGGGGCGATCGCCCACGTGGTCCGCATGCTGCGCGCGCAAGAAGAGGGCTGGCGGAACTGGTTCGCCGAAGAAGGCATCACGCCCATGGACATTTCGTATCCGGTGTTGTGGCGCAACCTGACTGAGGTAGTGGGATCCATCCTCGAGGCGCTGGGGCTGGACCCACAGCTGGCGCCCCAGCCGGTGCTCGAGCGTCAGGCCGACCAGCGCTCCGATGAATGGGTGGACCGCTACCGCGCTGACGCCGAGAAGCACGGCCTGCCAACCTGATCGACCCATAGAGCTAAATTCAGCCCGAGCCAATCACTTGGATGTAGCGCCCGCGCACGCCACAGTCAACGGGGGCGGCCGAGAGACGCCGCCATAGGCGCTTGAGGAGCGGTCATCGTGGGCGAAGGCGTGCCAACTAACGGGAAGGACCCGAACGCTCCGGAGGGGCCGGATTGGGCGGGGCGGCTCGGTTCGGTGTCGGTGGACTGGTGGGCGACCGCGGTGGCGGGTGTGATCGTCGCGCTGGCCGTGGGCGACGTGCTCCCGATAATTCCCTGGTGACCGACGTGAGCACAGTCCAAGTACAGCCCGACGAAACGTCGACCGAGGCCACGTTCACCAGCACCCGTCCACTCGACTACGTGCCGGGAGTTCTGCTCCTGATCGGCGTGGGGGTGCTGGGCAAGTACGCCCAGATCTGGTGGAACGCGCTGGCCAAACACCAGCACTGGACCGTGCCCGACATCGAATACGTGCTGTGGGCCATCGTGATTGGGCTGCTGATCACCAACACCATCGGGCTGCACCCGATATTCCGCCCCGGCGTGCTCACCTATGAATTCTGGCTCAAGGTCGGCATCGTGGCGCTTGGTTCGCGATTCGTACTGGGCGACATCGCCAAACTCGGCGCGATCAGCCTGGTGCAGATTTTGGTGGACATGACCATCGCCGGAACCATCATCATTGTCGTAGCCCGCGCGTTCGGGTTATCGGGAAAGCTCGGCTCGCTGTTGGCGATAGGCACGTCCATCTGCGGGGTGTCGGCCATCGTGGCTGCCAAGGGCGCGATCCGGGCCCGGAACTCCGATGTCAGCTACGCGATCGCGGCGATCCTCGCACTGGGCGCGGTGTCGCTGTTCGTATTGCCGCCGTTGGGGCACGCGATCGGTCTCACCGACCACGAATTCGGTTTGTGGGCAGGGCTTTCCGTGGACAACACCGCCGAAACCACCGCTACGGGATATTTGTACTCCGACCACGCCGGCAAGATTGCCGTGCTGGTGAAGTCGACCCGCAACGCGCTGATCGGCTTCGTCGTGCTGGGCTTCGCGCTGTTTTGGGCCGGCCGAGGGGAAGCCGACGAGATCGCGCCGGGCGCCAGCGCCAAGGCCGCGTTCATCTGGAGCAAGTTTCCCAAGTTTGTGCTCGGCTTCCTGGTGGTCTCGGCGATCGCCACCGCGGGCTGGCTGACCAAGGGCCAAACCGCCAACCTCGCCAACGTCTCGAAATGGGCGTTCCTGCTGACCTTTGCTGGCGTTGGGCTCAACACCGATATCCGTCAGATCGCGCGCACCGGGTGGCGCCCGCTGGTGGTCGCGGTCATCGGGCTCACCGTCGTCGCCACCGTCTCGCTGGGCATCGTGCTGCTGACGTCACGCGCATTCGGTTGGGGCGCGGGGACCTGAGGGTTCAGCGCCGCGACCGCCTAGTTTCGGGGCCGCATCGCGATGTCGTCGGCGATGGGCGCGGTCAATGCCCCAGTCGATGCCGATCGTACCAGCGACGAGGGCGATCATCGTGAGCTTGCCAATGCCCGCCGCAACGGGTCCGCGGGACGAGCGTGGTCAAGAGTAAGTCCTGGCTGGGCGGTCTAAAGCCGGGTTGAGCCAGACGACCGACCACAATTGGTGGCCTATAGTGGTGACATGCAACAGCCCGAACAGCCGCGCTTTGTCCCGTCGCGCTGCGTTGTCGTGGCCTGTTGTTGTTGTAGCTGATTTACTCTCGAGCCCTCTGCGCTGGCGAATCCGCGCTCTCCCATGTCAGGGCCGGTATCGCACAGTATGCCCGCATCAAGACGCGGGCTCGCGAGAAGCCTTTCAGGAAGACCAACTACCCATGACTACGTTGTCCGACCCCGTCGGCGCCCATGCGCCCGGCACTCCGGGAATAAGCTTTACCGCGAAAACGGTTGGCGATCTGCATGGACGCGTGCTCACCGCAACAGCGCTGGCCATCGCCACCGGGATGAACATAGAGTTCGATATTAGCTGGCAGGCCGAGGCCTGGTCCTACGTCGTTGGAGACAAGAGGTAGATGAGCATCGCGAAGAACGTCACGGAATTGATCGGTAACACCCCGCTGGTCCGGCTGAACCGGGTCACCGAAGGTGCGGTCGCCGACGTCGTCGCCAAGCTGGAATTCTTCAACCCGGGCAACAGTGTCAAGGACCGCATCGGGGTAGCGATGATCGACGCGGCCGAGCAGGCGGGCCTGATCAAACCGGACACGATCATTCTGGAGCCGACGAGCGGCAACACCGGCATTGCCCTGGCGCTTGTGGCCGCGGCCCGTGGCTACCGCTGCGTACTGACCATGCCCGAAACCATGAGCGTCGAGCGACGAATGTTGTTGCGCGCGTTGGGCGCCGAGATCGTTTTGACGCCGGGCTCCGAGGGCATGCCGGGCGCCATCGCCAAGGCCGAGGAACTGGCCAAAAGCGACCAACGGTATTTCGTGCCACAGCAATTCGAGAACAAGGCCAATCCCGCGATCCACCGCGCCACCACCGCGGAGGAAGTGTGGCGCGACACCGACGGCAAAGTCGACATCTTCGTCGCCGGAGTGGGGACCGGCGGCACCATCACCGGCGTGGCGCAGGTGATCAAGGAACGCAAGCCCTCAGCACAATTCGTCGCCGTGGAGCCGGCTGGGTCTCCGGTGTTGTCCGGCGGACAGAAGGGGCCGCACCCCATCCAGGGCCTCGGCGCCGGGTTCGTCCCGCCCGTGCTCGCGATGGATCTGGTGGACGAGGTGATCACCGTCGGCAACGAGGAGTCCATGGCCCTGGCCAGGCGGCTGGCTTCCGAAGAAGGACTGCTGGTCGGTATTTCTTCGGGGGCGGCGGTGGTCGCCGCGCTGCAGGTGGCCCGCCGGCCCGAGAACGCGGGAAAGCTCGTCGTCGTGGTGCTCCCCGACTTCGGCGAGCGGTACCTCAGCACGCCGTTGTTCGCCGACCTGGCCGATTAGCCGTGCTCGAAGCCATCCGACGGGACATACGAGCGGCCAGGGAGCGCGATCCGGCCGCTCCGACCACGCTGCAGGTGATCTTCGCCTACCCGGGTGTGCATGCCATTTGGGGCCACCGCATCAACCATTGGCTCTGGCAGCGCGGCGCAAGGCTGGCCGCGCGCATCACCGCCGAGATAACCCGGATTCTGACCGGCGTCGAGATCCACCCCGGCGCCGTGCTTGGCCCCGGTCTTTTCATCGATCACGCGACCGGCGTGGTGATCGGAGAGACCGCCGAGGTGGGCGAGGACGTGACCCTCTATCACGGTGTCACCCTCGGCGGCAGCGGAAGGGACACCGGCAAACGTCATCCCACCATCGGTGATCGGGTGATCATCGGTGCCGGGGCGAAGGTCCTGGGTGCGATCAAGATCGGCGACGACAGCCGTATCGGCGCGAACGCCGTGGTGGTCAAAGAGGTTCCATCGAGCTCGGTCGTCGTCGGGGTGCCCGGCCAGGTCATCAGCCGCAGCCTTCCGGGCAGTCCGGACGACTCGATGATGCCCGACCTCGTCGGCGTCAGCCTGCAGTCGCTGCTGACCCGCGTGACCAAACTCGAAGCCCGCGCGGAAGGCGCCCAGACCAACCACGTCATCAGACCGCCCGAAGCCGGTGTCTGGCACGGCGAGGACTTCTCCATCTGAAAGATTGTGGCGTTCAGCCGAAAACGCTCCGATCACCAATATCCGCCACTCTGCACCGAACCCGCGCCGCCGCGTTCCGCAGCGGTGACCTGGTCGAATTATTACTCAGGCTGAGCCTAATCCCGGTCCTGGAATGCATGGCCACCCGCAGCGTTGCACTGTGGGTTATGACCACGATGCGCGGCGGCACCAGTCTCGAGGACCGCTCATGACGGAGCTACATCTGGCCGTAGGGCTGGATGGCTACGGTTGGCACCCCCAGGCGTGGCGATACGCGGTCGCGCACCACGCGACCGGCGGCGGACAACTCAGCGGCCGCTATTGGTCCGCGCTGGCGGGCACCGCCGAGCGTGGGCTGCTGGATTTCCTGACCATCGACGACAGCCTCGACGCGCAGCCGGGCCGCCGGGCCGAAATCTCGCCGCGGCGCCTGGCGGGACGCGCCGATGCCACGCTGGTGGCCGCCCGCGTCGCGCCGGTCACCCGGCACATCGGCCTGATTCCCGTCGCGACCGTCACCCATACCGAGCCGTTTCACGTCTCGAAAGCGATTGCCACGCTTGACCACATTTCGGCTGGCCGGGCCGGCTGGCAGGTGCGGGTGAGCCCGACCGCGCACGAAGCGGCGCTGTTCGGACGGCGGACCGCCCCCGAAGGGGACGAACTGTTCACCGAGGCCGCCGACGCGGTGGAAGTGGTGCGCCGGCTTTGGGACAGCTGGGAGGACGACGCCGTCATCCGCAACGTCGCGACCGGTCGCTACATCGACCGGGACAAGCTGCATTACATCGACTTCGTCGGCGAGCGCTTCTCGGTCAAGGGACCCTCGATCACCCCGAGGCCGCCGCAGGGTCAGCCGGTGGTGGCGGCGCTGGCGCATACGCCGCGGGTGTACGAATTCGCCGCCGCTAACGCCGACCTGGTCTTCGTCACCCCACGCGACGAGGGCTCGCTGCGTGCGATCCTGGCCGAGGTCGGCCAGGCGCAGCGCGCCGCGGGCCGGGAGATCCGGGTCTATGCGGATCTGGTGGTGTCGCTGGCCGACGATCCTTTGGCGCCGGCGACGGCCATCTCTTCCGACGCGCACGTATTCATCGGCAACACAACCGATTTGACCGAGCTTTTGCTCGCCTGGCAGGACGCCGGGGTCGACGGTGTGCGGCTGCGGCCCGCGATCAACGCCATCGACCTGCCTGCCATCGTGGACGACCTGGTGCCGCGTCTGCAGCGCGCCGGCCGATTCCGCACCGGCTATCGCGACGGCGAGACACTGCGGGAACGCCTCGGACTGGCGGCCGCACCGAACCGCTACGCGACGGCGCCATCATGAGCATCACGCCCCTGTCGATTCTCGACCTCGCGCCCATCAGCGCCGGCAGCGACGCCGCGACGGCACTGCGCAACACCATCGATCTGGCCCAGCACGCCGAGCGATGGGGCTACCGGCGCTACTGGCTCGCCGAGCACCACTTCGTCGCGGTCGCCAGCTCATCGCCGGTGACGCTGATCGGCCAAATCGCCGCGGCCACCGAACGAATCCACGTCGGGTCCGCCGCGGTGCAGATCGGCCACACGACGCCGCTGGCCGTGGTGGAAAGCTTCGGGATCCTCGACGCGCTCTATCCCGGCCGCATCGATATGGGGCTGGGCCGCTCCGGGCAGCGGCGCAAGGAGGCGGCCACGTCGTCTCCGGCCACATCCGAACGTGCTTCCACGCCGTGGCATGAGGTCGACGGGCTCGTCATCCCCACACCCTTCGACCAGACGCCACTGATGAAAAGCGAACGGATGCTGGCCCAGGCCTCGGTGCTCGCCCAGCCGTGCGCGCAGCCCCCGGACTTCGCCGACCAGCTGGCCGACATCGAGGCGATGCTGGAGGGCACATACACCGTCAATGGCCATGAGCTACATGCCGTTCCAGGCGAGCACGCCCAGTTGACGCCCTGGATCTTCGGCAGCACCAGGGGGCAAAGCGCCGAGGTTGCCGGGGCCCGTGGACTTCCGTTTGTCGCCAGCTACCACATCACCCCCGGCACTGCGCTCGACGCAATCACCGCCTACCGCAATGCGTTCCGACCGTCCGCCCGGCTTTCCGAGCCCTACGTCGTGGTGTCGGCCGACGTTGTAGTCGCCGAGGACAGCGCTACCGCACGGCACCTCGCCTCCGGTTACGGCCGGTGGGTGTATTCCATCCGCAGCGGCCACGGCGCCGTCCCCTATCCCGATCCCGATTTCTGCGAGCCCTTGACCGAGGACCAGCAGGCGCTGGTGGCCGACCGCACCGCAACACAATTCGTCGGCAACCCCGACGAGGTCGCCGACCGGCTGGAGCTGCTGGGCCGGCGTCACCGGCGCCGACGAACTGGTGATCACCTCCGTGACACACCGCCACGTCGACCGGTTGCGCTCGCATGAACTGATCGCCAAACGATGGGGACTGACCGGATGATCGTTCGAGAAGCAGGCCGCCGGAAGCAGATTCATCTGGGCGCTCATTTTCCCGGGGTGAACAACACCACCGTCTGGTCCGACCCGAGCGCGGGCAGCCAGATCGCGTTCGAATCGTTTGTGCACCTTGCCAAGACCGCCGAGCGGGGACTGTTCGACTTCTTCTTCCTGGCCGAGGGCCTGCGGCTGCGTGAGCATCGCGGCAAGATCCACGACCTCGACGTCGTCGGCAGGCCCGACACCTTCACCGTGCTGGCCGCGCTCGCCGCGGTGACAGACAAGCTCGGCCTGGCCGGCACCATCAACACCACGTTCAACGAACCGTACGAGGTGGCAAGGCAATTCGCGACGCTGGACCACCTGTCCGACGGCCGCTCCGCTTGGAACATGGTCACCTCCTCCGACGCGTTCACCGGCGAGAACTTCCGCCGCGGCGGATTCCTGGCCCACGCCGACCGCTACCACCGGGCCGAGGAATTCATCAGCGTGGCGCGAAAGTTCTGGGACAGCTGGGCGGCCGATGCGGTCGTCGCCGACAGTCAACGCGGGGATCTATGCCGACCCGGCCCGCATCGGAATCGTCGAGCACCACGGCCCGCAATTCGACGTCCGCGGCATCGCGTCGCTGCCCGCCGGGCCGCAAGGCCACCCGGTGCTGCTGCAGGCCGGTGACTCCGACGACGGCCGCGACTTCGGCGCCAGGCACGCCGACGCCCTGTTCACGTTGCACGGGTCCCTCGAGGCGGGCCAGCGCTACTACGCCGACGTGAAGAGCCGCGCCGCGGCCCACGGGCGGGACCCCGACCAGCTCAAGGTGCTGCCCGGCGCGACGTTCGCGCTGGGTGACACCCCCGCCGAGGCGCAGGACAATGCCCGCCACATCCGCGAGCAGCAGGTCAGCGGCCCGACCGCGATCGCGTTCCTCGAACAGGTGTGGGGCGTGGACCTCTCGGCCTATGACCCCGACGGACCACTGCCCGACGTCGACCCCGTCGAGAACCCGAACATCACGAGAGGACGGGTCCGGCACGGCGACCCCAAGACGGTCGCCGAAACCTGGCGCGCCCGAGCGGAAGCCGAAAACCTGTCGATCCGCCAGCTGATCATCGAAGTGACCAGCCGCCAGCAATTCGTCGGAACGCCGGGGCAGGTCGCCGCGGAGATCGATCGTTACGTGCAGTCGGATGCCTGCGACGGCTTCATTCTGGTGCCGCACCTGACGCCGCACGGCCTCGATGAGTTCGTCGGCAAGGTGGTGCCGCTGCTGCAGGAACGCGGTAGCTTCCGCACGGAATACAGCGGCCACACGCTGCGCGAGCATCTGGGCTTGTCGCCGACGCCGGGGCGCAGAGCGGACACCCGGCCGCCATCGCGATCGGCCAGTGAGAGTTGAGAGAGTGCTCCCCCGCCTGGACTCGAACCAGGAACCCTTCGGTTAACAGCCGAATGCTCTGCCAATTGAGCTACAGGGGACTAACCCGATCGCGGGACGACTCTAGCGTACCGGCACGACCACGCCCAACCAGCGTGGCGATCGCAACCGCAGCGCCGGACGGGCTCGACCGCGCGGGCACCCCGGCCGGTGAGGCAGGATGGAGCCATCGATAGTCGGGAGGAAAGTTTTGATCCGGTATGCCGTGGTGCTTGGACTGGGTTACGTGCTGGGTTCGAAGGCCGGACGTCGCCGATACGAGCAGCTCGTGGGCACTTATCGTGCGCTGACCGGCAGCCCGGTGGCCAAGTCGATGATCGAAGGGGGACGGCGCAAGATCGCGAATCGAATCTCCCCTGACGCCGGTTTTGTCACGCTGACGGAGATCGACGATCAGACGGCCATCATGGAACGCGAGGTCGAAGGCTCGACCGAGGACGTGCTGGCGCCGTCTAATCGTCGCCGCTAGCCTGCTCCAACAGGCTGCGCCGGTAGGACTCCATCGCCACCAGGTCGCCGAATAGGGCGTGATACTCGTCGCCCTGATCGATCGGCGACATACGCTGCAGCTTCGACTTCACTTCGGCGATCTGCCGGCCCATCCACACCTCTTGCAGCCGGGCCAGCACGCCGCCGATGTAGCGGGGCAGTTTCTCCTCGTCGACCTGGATGGCCTCCACACCCAGCTCGCTGGCCAGGCCGGCGGTCAGGGTTGAAGCGGCCTGATCGCGTACCGCCTCGATCCATTGCGCGCCAGTGATCCCGCCCGAGGTGCCCCCAGCGTTCTCGATGGCCGCGCGGATGGCCGCGTACCCGGGGTGGGTGAAGCTTTCGACGGTCAGCGTGTCGAACACCGGCCCCGCGAGCGCCGGGTACTGCAGGGCCGCCTTGAGCGCCTCGCGTTGTGGCCACAGGGTGGGGTCGCGCGGGTCCGGACGGTCCGCGGCGGCCTGGGCCGCGGCATGGGGCGACTGCGCCCCGCGGCGGGGAACCTTGGGGCCGGCGTTGCCGCGGGTCTGGGCGTTGGAGGTCTTGGCCTGGCTGCGCACCCTGTCGATGACCTGCGCGACGTCGTCCCAGCCGACCCACCCGGCGAGCTGGCGGGCGTACTCGTCGCGCAGCGTGGGGTCCTTGATTTGGCTCACCATTGGTACGCAGCGGCGCAGTGCGCCGACCCGTCCCTCAGCGTTGTCGAGGTCCATCTCGGCGAGCGCCGAACGTATCGCGAATTCGAACAGCGGTGTTCGCCGCGCTACCAGGTCACGCAGCGCGCCATCACCGGACTTCAGCCGCAGATCACAGGGATCCATGCCGTCCGGCGCGACGGCCACGAAAGACTGCCCCGCCAGGTTCTGCTCGCCACCGAAGGCCTTGAGCGCGGCGGCCCGACCGGCCGCGTCGCCGTCGAAGACGTAGATCAGTTCGCCGCGGAAGAAACTGTCGTCCATCATCAGTCGGCGCAGCATCGACAGGTGCTCGTCGCCGAACGCGGTGCCGCACGACGCCACGGCGGTGGTGACCCCGCTCAGATGCATCGCCATCACGTCGGTGTAGCCCTCGACGACGACGGCCTGATGTCCCTTGGCGATGTCGCGCTTGGCCAAGTCGATGCCGAACATCACGTTCGACTTCTTGTACAGCAGCGTCTCGGGCGTGTTGATGTACTTGGCTTCCATCGGATCGTCATCGAAGAGCCGCCGGGCGCCGAAGCCGATCACCTCACCGGCCGAACTACGAATCGGCCACAGCAGCCGGCGATGGAATCGATCCATCGGTCCGCGGCGGCCCTGACGCGACAGGCCGGCCGCTTCCAGCTCTTTGAACTCAAAACCCTTGCGCACCAAGTGCTTTGTCAGCGAATCCCAGCCCGACGGCGCGAAGCCGCAACCGAAGTGACGGGCCGCCTCGGCATCGAAGTTCCGCTCGGTCAGATACTGCCGCGCCGGTGCGGCCTCGGCGGATTCCAGCGCCGCCGCATAGAACTCCGCCGCGGCCGCGTTGGCCGCGACGAGCCGGCTGCGACTACCGCGGTCGCGCTGCACGCTGGTCGCCGGGCCGGAGTAGTTGATCGTGTGGCCGATCCGGTCGGCGAGCAGTTCGACGGCCTCGACAAAGCTGACGTGTTCGATCTTCTGGATGAACGCGTACACGTCGCCGCCCTCACCGCAGCCGAAGCAGTGAAAGTGGCCGTGGTTGGGGCGGACGTGAAAGGACGGCGACTTCTCGTCGTGGAACGGACACAGGCCTTTGAGCGAATCGGCGCCGGCACGCCGCAACTGGACGTAATCGCCGATGACCTCGTCGATGCGCACCCGCTCGCGGATGGCCGCGATGTCGCGATCGGGAATCCGGCCGCGACTCCGGGCGCGGCCGTCACCCTCCGCGCGTGAACCCGCCGGGCTTGACATCGACTCAGTCTAAGGCGCGACGGCGCAGGCTAGCCGCTGCCGATCACACCGCAGGCGACCCGATCCATTGCGTTCTCGCTGTCCTGGGCGCCGTGCAGCATCAGCGCAGTCTTGTTGCCTCCGAGCAGATCGTCCCGGTTGAACGAATCGGTGGTGGTGACCAGATACGCCGAGCCATCCTGCCGGACCTGGAGCGACGTCAGGTCGCCGCTTTCCGGCTTGCCGGTGTGTCCGGGCGCCTGGTAGTGACCCCCGGCGGACAAGAAGTTGCCGGGTGCACCGCCGGTGGGGGCCACCGAGTTCGGCTCGCACTTGCCGATTTCGTGAACGTGTAGCCCGTGAATGCCGGGCGTCAGGATGCCGGGCGCGACCGACTTCACGGTGACGGTCACGTAGCCGCCGGTGAAGTCGAAGGTCGCGGTCGCCGCCGAGCGACCATCCGGCGTCTTCAGGTCCGCGCTGAGCGAGCCGCCGGCAGGCGCCGGCGCCGTCCCCGCGGGCGCCGGGGCGCTCGCCTCACCGGACGACGACGGAGCGGCACTCTTCACCGGAGGAGTGGTGCCCGGCTGGGTGCTCGCATGCTCCGGTGAGCTGCAGGCAGTCATGGCGACGACGGGAAGCCCCATCAAGAAGGAGGCCACATAGGGCGAGCCGCTGAATTTCCTCATGCCGGGCAGCCTAACTCGCGGCGGCCACGCCGATTCCCGGACCGGCGACTTACTGCCAACCAGTGACTACGCGCCGGCCTGGCGGGCGTCGATTCGTTCGAGCCGACCCTCGGTGTACGAGGCGATCTGATCGACGATGACTCGCCACCGGGCGCCGTCGTCGGCGGCGGTGTTGAAGGCCGCAGCAAAGACCGGATCGAGGGTCCGGGGCGCCCCCGCATAGAGCCAATGCGCCACCCGGTGGATGCGTTCACGCTGTCTGGCTTGGGTTTCCTGGTGCCGGGGATCGGACATGATGAACTGCAACGCCAGGATTTTCAGCAAGGCGACCTCGGCGCGCACCAGGTCCGGAACCTGCAACTCGGCCCGATAGCGCACCAATGGGCCGGGACCGGCCGCCGCCCGCGTGGTGGCAATGGCGGCCGAGGCGAATCTGCCGACCAATTCACTGGTCAATCGCTTGAGCGCGACCGACGCCGCGAGCGTGGCGTCGTACTTGCCGACGGCGGCGACCACCGGCAGGGCGGAGAGCCTGCGCGCGGCCGCCATGAAGTCGTCGGCTCGCACCCGGGAAAATTCGCTCTCGCCCAGTTTGGCCAGGGCGGCGGCTTCGTCGTCGTCGGCGAGCACCCGCAGGTCGATGCGTTGCGACACGACACCGTCCTCGACGTCGTGCACCGAATACGCCACATCGTCGGCCCAGTCCATGACTTGCGCTTCCAGGCACATCCGGCCCTCCGGGGCGCCGGCCCGGACCCAGGCGGCGGATTTGCGGTCGTCTTCGTAAAACCCGAATTTGCGTCGTCCTTCGCCGCGGGGCCACGGGTACTTGGTCACCGCGTCCAGCGACGCGCGCGTCAGGTTCAGCCCCGCGCTATTGCCTTGCTCATCAAGGACTTTGGGCTCAAGGCTGGTCAAAATCCGAAAGTTCTGGGCATTACCCTCGAAGCCGCCGTAGTCCGCGGCGACCTCATCGAGCGCGTGTTCCCCGTTGTGGCCGTAGGGCGGGTGGCCGATGTCATGGGCCAGTCCCCCGAGCTCGACCAGGTCGAGATCGCAGCCCAGCCCGATCGCCATCCCCCGCCCGATTTGGGCGACCTCGAGCGAGTGCGTCAGCCGGGTGCGCGGCGTGTCCCCTTCTCGGGGCCCGACCACCTGCGTCTTGTCGGCCAATCGGCGCAGCGCCGCGCTGTGCAGAACCCGCGCCCGGTCCCTGGCGAAGTCGGTGCGGTGCTGACCCTCGGAACCCGGCAGACCCGCGGTCTTCGGCGCTTCGGCCACCTGTCGCTGACGGTCGAAGTCGTCGTAGGGGTCGTGCTGATTCGTGGTCACCGACGCACAGTCTGCCAGGGAATGGCTGCCGCAGTCTGGCTCGACTCATGCCTACTGACATGTAGCGCCGCGAGGCTAGATTGGCCCTATGCGTCGCACCGCTCGCCTGATCGCCGTGATCGCGATGATCGTCACGGTCGGCCTCAGTGGCGGACTGCTGCGGGCGCCGTCCGCGGGCGCGCAACCACCATTCCGGTTGACCGACTACATCACTGACAACGCGGGCGCCCTCTCCGATTCCGGTCGCGCCGCGGTCACCTCTGCCCTGAGCAAGCTGTACACCGACCGCCACATCCGATTGTGGGTGGTCTACGTCGACAACTTCTCCGGGCAGAGCGCGGCCGGGTGGGCACAACGCACCGTGAGCAGCAGCGACCTGGGCAACTACGACGCGCTACTGGCCGTCGGCACCCGCAGCCATGAATACGCCTTCCTGGTGCCCTCCACGATCAAGAGCATCAACGCGAATCAAGTCGATACGTTGCGGCGCAACAAGATCGAACCCGCCCTGCACAACGGTGATTGGAGCGGCGCCGCGGTAGCGGCGGCCAACGGGCTTGACACCTCGCCCGATTCGTCGGGCCGGGTGGCACTTTTGGTGATCCTGGCGGGCATCCTCGTCGCGTTGGCGATTCTGTTGCTGGTCATGCGTCGTCGCGGCCGGCGCCGCCGGGCCGCGGCGTTGGCCGCGGCGCGCCGGGTCGATCCGACCGACGCCGACGCGCTGGCCGCGGTGCCGCCGCAGGCGCTGGACGACCTGTCCCGTGAACTGGCGGTGGACGTCGACAACGCGTTACGCACCAGCGCCAACGAATTGGACCTGGCGGTCACCGAGTTCGGCGAGGACCGTACCCAGCCATTCACCCAGGCCGTTACCAAGGCCAAAGCGGCTCTCTCCCAAGCATTCACGATCCGCCAGCAGCTCGACGACGAGACCCCGGAGACGCCCGCGCAGCGCCGCGACCTGCTTATCCGGATGATCGTGGCGGCGGCGCGTGCCGACCGCGAACTGGAGTCACAAACCGACGCGTTCGAGAAGTTGCGTGACTTGGTGATCAACGCCCCCACCCGGCTGGACTCACTGACGCAGCAGTACGTGGAACTCACCACCCGTATCGCACCGGCCGAACAGCGACTTGCCGCGCTGCACAACGACTTCAGTTCTGCCGCACTGACTTCGGTGTCCGGCAATGTCACCGCGGCCAAAGAGCGGCTGGCGTTCGCCGACCGCAACATCGGCACTGCCCGTGACCTCGCCGCCCGAGCCATCGCTGGACAGCAAGCCGGTTTGGTCGATGCCGTCCGCGCCGCCGAGTCGGCGCTGGGCCAGTCGCGCGCGTTGCTCGACGCGGTGGACAACGCGGCCAACGACATTCGGCATGCCATGGACCGGCTGCCGTCGGCCATGACCGACATCCAGAACGACATCAAGCGGGCGGACGAACTGTTGCAGAAGACGTCGAGGGCCAAAACCGCGAGTGATCTGGTTGCGGCGCGCGATGCCGCCCTCGGGGCCGTCGAAAGCGCACGGGCGGGTGCTCCCGACGATCCGCTGGGCGCGTTCGGACAACTGACGAAGGCCGATGCCGCGCTCAACGGGTTAATGGCCACGCTGGCGCAGGAGCAGGCCGCCGCCGAGCAGCTGAACCGGTCATTGGAGCAGGCGTTGTTCACCGCGCAGTCGCGGGTGCGCGCGGTGTCGGACTACGTCGACACGCGTCGGGGCAGCATCGGTCCCGAAGCGCGCACCCGGCTGGCCGAAGCCAAACGGCATCTACAGGCCGCGGAGGACAAACGATCGACGCTGCCGACCGAGGCGATCGCGCATGCCAACGCGGCGTCGACCCTGGCCGGCACGGCGCAGTCCCTGGCCAATGACGACGTGCAACTGGCGCAGCGCGCCTATATGAGGCGCGGCGGCAGTGACATGGGCGCGATGCTCGGGGGGATCATCATCGGCAACGTCCTCAGCGGCGGCATGCGGGGCGGGTTCGGCGGCTGGAGCCCTACCTCGTTCGGCGGCAGCCCTAGTTCGTCCGGCGGCGGTTTCATGGGCGGCGGCGGCCGATTCTGAACCACACCTAACGCCGTTGATCGCAGGGGCTTTGGGCGTTCCCTGGCTCTAACCACCCGCCGGGGAATGCGGTACCACGCGGGGCGCGGTGTCGTGGTCCCTCCCGTTCCGCGCATCATCTGCAACCGCCGTCGGGCGGGAATCGTCGGTCGTCGATTCGGGATCTTCGGCGCCGGCTTCCGGCTTCGGCGCCCAATGGTCGTAGTCATCGGGCGGGACGACCACGCCCCAGTTGAGCGGAACCGACAGGCCACCGAGTAGTCCGGACTCACCTCGTACTGCCGAGACCGTGTCATCCGGCAACGGCGAACCGAGAGGCAAAAGCACCCCTGCCCCCTTCCACAGCCGATCAGAGCTTCGGGCACTGTGGCGAATCTAGTTCACACCCACCGGTTCACATACTAAGACAATAAATGGGTCAAACACCGGGCAATCGCCGATTTTTGATGAGCAGTCGGTGACCCGCGCTGGGTGCACGATCATTGCCGCCGTACATCGTCACCCGCCGCGAGGTCCAGATCCCACTCGAGGTTTCATTCGGCGGCTCAGCCATGATATTCGTTGCCACGCAACATATTAGGACCGCCACGAATCGATTGGACCGACAGGCGGACCAGGTTTCGAGCGCGTCGCGGTGAGCGGTTTTCGCGCGGTCCGCCGGGTGAGTGAGTGGACCGGTTACGGGTTTCAATAGGCCAATAGATGAATTCGTCTCGCGGACACAACGTTGGCCGGCACGTACGCCGCATGAAGGAAAGTGTCGAATTCCTTTGGTTGCACTGCGAGAGCAGCGTTACCCCGGACGGTTGCGCGGCACCACCTTGGGACGGGACCTCACCACTTGCGCCCGGGTCCCGCGGTCCTCGCCCTCGGGGCTCTTGTCACTCACCGGCATCGCCGTCACCGGCGCGCCGCTGCCGGAGCCGCTGGCACCGGCCGTCGCTGCGGCGGCCGGCGCACCGGAGCTCACGCCCGACATCGCCGGCGTGGCGACATATGCCGGCATCGACCCTTCCCACGCCGCGGGCACCGACATCGAACCGACCAACCGCGCGCTGCCCAGGCCCGCGGTCGCGATGCCGAAGGCGCCCAGCCCTCCGCCGGCCAACGGTTGCAGGTCGGATAGAGCGCTGCCGGCGCTGTGTGCCGCATTGGCGGGCACGCTCGCCGCACCGGCCAACGCCGGCGCCAGTGGCGGCGCCGCCGCGGGTGCCGCCGGACCGGCGGCTTGGGGAAGCGTCGCCATGGGCGTTATCAACGCGGTCGCCGGGTACATTCCGGCTTGCGTCGCGGTCGTCAAAGTAGCTACCGGCGTTGACGACAGCAACGACGTCAGCGACGAGGCGGCCGGCGAAAGCGCCGAGAACGCCGATTGCAGCTCGGAGGCGAACGCCGCTCCCAGTGAGGACATGCCATCGAAGAACTGCGACGCAACGCTCAGGGGTGCCGTCACCAAGCCGGACAGGTCGCCCAGCCCCGCGGATGATGCGCCACCGCCCAACGCCGCGGGCGGCACGCTGAAGGCGGGCAACGCCTCCGCGGTCGATTGAGCCCCGGCGTGATAACCCAGCATCGCGGCCACGTCCTGTGCCCACATCTCGACGTACTCGAGCTCGGTCTGCGCGATCGCGGCGGTGTTCACGCCGAAGAAGTTCGTCGCAATCAAAACGAGCAGCCGGGCCCGGTTCGCAAGCACCTCGGGCAGCGGGACCGTCGCGACCAGGGCGCCCTCGTAAGCCAGCGCCGCCATTCGGGCTTGCAAAGCCGCCACCTCGGCTTGCGCCGCCGCGATGATCAGCCATTGCACATACGGCACCGCGGCCGCGGTCATCGATACCGACGACGGCCCCATCCAGGCACCACCGGCCAAATCCGAAACCACGGTGTGAAACGAGGACGCCGAGGACGACAGGTCAACCGCCAGTCCATCCCATGCCGACGCCGCCTCATATAGAGGTCCGGCGCCCGCGCCGCCGACGATCAGGGCCGAGTTGATCTCGGGAGGAAAGAACACAAACGCGGGAATCATCTGCAACCCCAACCGACCGAGTCAACGGCACCTACCCCGAGGCCGACATCCGCCCGCGGCCATCAGCTAACTATCTACGCCCCACGGGGAATCCTAAGGCACTCTCAGCGTGGAAAGCCGAACTTCTATAAATCCCCATTTCGCAAATCCGGCTACCGGCGAATCGGTCGCCCGATGAGCGGGTGATCAACAACCCTTGAGCCGCGTCGCCAGATAATCGGACACGGCATCCATTGCGACCCGGTCCTGGGACATATCGTCTCGCCGGCGCACCGTCACGGCGTTGTCCTCGAGGGAGTCGAAATCCACGGTGACGCAGAACGGCGTGCCGACCTCGTCCTGGCGTCGATAACGTCGACCGATCGCACCGGCGTCGTCGAAATCGATATTCCAGAACTTGCGCAACTCGGCGGCGAGATCTCGCGCCTTGGGACTCAAGTCGGCGTGGCGGGACAGCGGAAGCACCGCAGCCTTTACCGGAGCCAGGCGGGGGTCCAGCCGCAGAACCGTGCGCTTTTCCATCTTGCCCTTGGCGTTCGGGGCTTCGTCCTCGGTGTAGGCGTCGATCAAGAACGCCATGAACGACCGCGTCAGACCGGCGGCCGGCTCGATGACGTATGGCGTGTACCGGGTGTCGGTGACCTGGTCGTAGAACGACAGATCGACGCCGGAATGCTTTGCGTGCGTGGACAAGTCGAAATCGGTGCGGTTGGCGACACCTTCCAGCTCACCCCACGGATTACCGGCGAAACCGAACTTGTACTCGATGTCCACGGTGCGATCGGAGTAGTGCGACAGCTTGTCGGCCGGATGTTCGAACAACCGCAAGTTCTCGGGGTCGATGCCGAGCTCGACATACCATTCCAGTCGGGTGTCGATCCAGTACTGATGCCATTCCTTCGCGGTCGAGGGCTCGACGAAGAATTCCATTTCCATCTGTTCGAACTCGCGGGTGCGAAAAATGAAGTTGCCCGGCGTGATCTCGTTGCGAAAACTCTTGCCGATCTGGCCTATTCCGAAAGGCGGTTTCTTGCGGGCCGTCGTCACGACGTTGGCGAAGTTGACGAAGATGCCCTGAGCCGTCTCCGGCCGCAGATAGTGCAGGCCCTCCTCGGTCTCGATCGGACCCAGATAGGTCTTGAGCATCATGTTGAATTCGCGCGGCTCGGTCCACTGACCGGGCTCACCGGTTTCCGGGTCGCGGATGTCGGCCAGCCCGTTGGGCGGAGGGTGCCCATGTTTGGCTTCGTAGGCTTCGATGAGATGGTCGGCGCGGTAACGCTTGTGGGTGATCAACGACTCGACCAGCGGGTCGTGGAACACCTCGACATGGCCGGAGGCCACCCACACTTGCCGCGGCAAGATGATCGACGAATCCAGGCCCACGACGTCGTCTCGTCCGCTGACCACCGAGCGCCACCACTGCCGTTTGATGTTCTCCTTGAACTCCACGCCGAGCGGGCCGTAGTCCCACGCCGACCGGGTGCCGCCGTAGATCTCTCCCGAGGGAAAGACGAAGCCGCGCCGTTTGGCCAGGTTCACTACGGTGTCGATGACGGACGCCACGGGGTAGTGCACTCCCTTTCCGGATTTCAGCGGGCACGCGGGGTCGACCGCGGTGCGCAGAGCATCAGTCATGGTAGCGATCGACGCCGCACTCTTTGACATGCGTCATCACGCATGTGACAGTGGGAAGCAGCCGATAACGACTTTCACCGGCGGATACTTTTCCCACGCCCTGCACTTCTCGAGGTGATGCCGCTCCCATGATGACGTCCCCGTCACCTTCTCCCTCAATGCCGGCCGCCCCCGATGGCGAACCGGACCCCGGCGTCGTTGCCCACGACCACGAGGCGCTTGGCGCCGCTGGGCACTCCGGCGTGGCGGCCTATCCCGTGCCGCCGCCGCGCGACATCCTCGATGCCGCCGGGGAGTTGTTGCGCGCGCTGGCCGCGCCGGTGCGCATCGCCATCGTGCTGCAGTTGCGGGAGTCCCATCGCTGCGTGCACGAGCTGGTCGACGCGCTCGGCGTACCACAGCCACTGGTCAGCCAGCATCTGAAGATCCTCAAGGCGGCCGGCGTGGTCACCGGGGAGCGCTCCGGGCGAGAGGTGCTCTACCGGCTGGCCGATCATCACCTCGCGCACATCGTGGTGGACGCTGTCGCCCACGCCGGTGAGGAGCCGCGCCAATGACCGGAACCAGCGTCCGCTCCACCCGGCAGCGGGCCGCGATCTCCACGTTGCTGGAGACGCTCGACGAGTTCCGCTCGGCCCAAGAGCTTCATGACGAGCTGCGCCGGCGCGGCGAGAACATCGGCCTGACGACCGTCTACCGGACGCTGCAGTCGATGGCCGCGGCCGGAATGATCGACACGCTGCGCACCGACACCGGTGAATCGGTGTACCGCAGGTGTTCCGAGCACCATCACCACCACCTGGTGTGTCGCAGCTGCGGCGCCACCATCGAGGTGGGCGATCACGAGGTCGAGGAGTGGGCGACGGAAGTGGCTGCCAAACATGGCTTCTCCGACGTCAGCCACACCATCGAGATCTTCGGCACCTGTTCGGATTGCGGCGGCCGATAGCGGTTTACGCCGTCAGCGCCCGGCGTATCTCGGCGCCGGTGTCGAGCACCAACAGGATCAAGGTCCTCAGGGCGTCGTCGGTCAGGCCGCCGCCGGGGAAGTTGTAACGCAACATCACGTCAGCGGTTTTTGACGCGCTTTTGCCCGAATTACGTTGCACGGCTTTCTCATTGATTTTCTCGACCACGCTCACGCTGCCGAAGTTGCTGTCGCGCGCCTGCTTGGCCACCTGCTCGGTGAACTTTTTGGTCAGCGGCAGATCCCACGCCAATATCTGGGTGAGCGAGATCAAATCGAGGCCCTCGGCGATGTTGACCACCCGCAACGAGGCGATGGTGCCGTCGTGGCGCACCGTCACCGCGCCGTCGGCCTCCTCCTCGAGTGGAAGGACGTCGCCGAGTATCGAGGCCAGGCGGTGCTGCAGCGGTGGCACTATGCGCTCCCGAATCTGCGATTGCGGGAGGCGTATTCCTCACAGGCCGCCCACAAGTCGCGACGGTCGTAGTCGGGCCACAGCTTGTCCTGAAAGACGTACTCGGCGTACGCCGCCTGCCACAGCATGAAATTGCTGGACCGATGCTCCCCCGACGTCCGCAAGAACAGGTCCACGTCGGGGATGTCGGGTCGCTGCAGGTGATGCGCCACCGTCGACTCGGTGATGCGCTCCGGATTCAGCCGCCCGGCGGCTGCCAGGCGTGCGATTTCCTTTGCGGCGTCGGCGATTTCGGCGCGACCGCCGTAGTTGACGCAGTAGTTGACGGTGATGACGTCGTTGTCCCTGGTCATGTCTTCCGCGATCGCCAATTCGTTGATCACGCTGCGCCACAGCCGTGGCCGCGAACCCACCCACCGGATCTTGACCCCGATCGTGTTCAGGTTCACCCGGCGCATGCGCACCACGTCGCGGTTGAACCCCATCAGGAAACGGACCTCCTCGGGCGACCGCTTCCAGTTTTCGGTGGAGAATGCGTAGAGGCTGAGCCATTTGATTCCGAGTTCGATTGCACCGCAGACGATGTCGATGACCACCGCCTCGCCCGCCTTATGGCCGTCGGTGCGGGTCAATCCCTGTTGGGTGGCCCAGCGGCCGTTGCCGTCCATCACGATGGCGACGTGATTGGGCAATCGGTCGGCCTCGATTCTGGGCGCGGCCGCCTTGGAGATGTGCTGTGGCGGCCGGCACGGCCCGCCGTCGGCGGATGGCGGCAGCTGCGGAAAGACGACCGGCCAGGTCGACTTGTCGGGGAACACCGGATAGTCGTCGGGCGCGGGGGGCAACTGCGGGAAATCGGCTGAGGCCGTGGCACTTTCAGTGTTTCGGCCCGAGCCGCCGGCCCAGAGTTTAGCCACAGTCCATATCCTGCCCGATCAGCGCCGCGCGCTGGTCGGCGATGGTGCGGTCGGCGTGATACGTCCGTTCCACGAGCGGCAAGGTCTTGAGCTGCCGCTCCAAATGCCACTGCAGATGTGCGGCCACCAGACCGCTGACGTAGTTGCGGTGCGATTGCGGCGTGTTTTCGGCGAAGTCCCAATCGCCGTCGTGGAGCGCGGACATCAGATCCAGCACCCCCGGTGGCGGTGTCGTCGAACCGGCCGGTCGGCAGTGTGTGCAGACGCTGCCGCCCGCGCCGACATGGAACGCCCGATGGGGACCGGGGGTGGCGCAACGGGCGCACTCGCTCAGCGCCGGCGCCCATCCGGCGATGCCCATCGCACGCAGCAGGTAGGCGTCCAGCAGTAGGTCCCGGGACCGGCGCCCGTCGGCCACCGCCCGCAACGCGCTCACCGTGAGCCCGTGCAGGGCCGGGGCGGGTGCCCGCTCCTCGCCGGCGAGACGTTCGGCGGTTTCCAGCATGGCGCACCCGCAGGTGTAGCGGCCGTAGTCGTTGACGATGTCGATGGCGAACGCGTCGATGGAGACGACCTGGGTGACGATGTCGAGGTTGCGGCCCGGGTACAGCTGCGCGTCGATGTGCGCGAACGGCTCCAGCCGCGCACCGAATTTGCTGCGGGTGCGGCGCACGCCCTTGGCCACCGCGCGGACCAGCCCGTGATCACGAGTCAGCAGGGTGACGATCCGGTCGGCTTCGCCGAGCTTGTGCTGGCGCAACACAACAGCTCGGTCTCGGTATAGCCGCATCACCATAGTTTTGCACCCCGCCGCGACATTACGGGTATCCGCGCCGTTAGTCTCGTACCCCGTGATTGGCGCTTCTGGGTTGGGTCCCGGGTCCATTTCCGGATCCGGCCACCGGCGCCTGCCCACGCTCACTGACCTGCTCTATCAGCTGGCCAGCCGTTCAGTGACGTCCACCACACTGGTCGGTCGCTCGCTGCACGCCATCCACGCCAGCCAGTCCACGCTGAACGCCTTCCGGGTGGTGCTCACCGAGTCGGCGCTGGCCGACGCGGCAGAGGCGGACCGGCGGCGCGCGGCCGGTGACACCGCCCCGCTGCTCGGCATTCCGATCGCCGTGAAAGACGACGTCGATGTTGCTGGGGTCCCCACGGCCTTCGGGAGCGAGGGGTGGGTGCCCCCAGCGACGCACGATGCCGAGGTGGTGCGCCGCCTCAAGGCGGCCGGCGCGGTGATCGTCGGCAAGACCAATACCTGCGAGCTCGGCCAGTGGCCGTTCACCAGCGGGCCCGGTTTCGGGCATACCCGCAACCCCTGGTCGCGCCGGCACACCCCGGGCGGATCGTCGGGCGGCAGCGCCGCGGCGGTGGCCGCGGGTCTGGTGACCGCGGCGATCGGCTCCGACGGCGCCGGCAGCATCCGGATTCCGGCGGCGTGGACGCATCTGGTGGGCATCAAGCCGCAGCGTGGGCGCATCTCGACCTGGCCGCTTGCCGGAGGCGTTCAACGGCATCACGGTCAACGGCGTGCTGGCCCGCACCGTGGCCGATGCCGCGCTGGTGCTCGACGCCGCTTCCGGCAACGTCGAGGGCGATCGGCACAAGCCGCCGCCGATCACCGCCTCCGACTTCGTCGGCAAAGCGCCGGGCCCGCTGAACATCGCGCTGTCCACCCGGTTCCCCTTCACCGGCTTCCGGCCGAAGCTGCACCCGGAGATCCTGGCCGCGACGCGAGCGGTCGGCAGGCAACTCGAACTGCTCGGCCACACCGTGGTGCCGGGCAACCCGGACTACGGCGTGCGGTTGTCGTGGGACTTTCTCGCCCGGTCCACCGCGGGTCTGCGGGATTGGGAGGAGCGGCTGGGTGACGGTGTCGTGCTCGACCCCCGCACCCTGTCCAACCTGCGCATGGGCGCCGTGCTGGGTCAGGCGATCCTGCGCAGCGCGCGCCGCCATGAAGCAGAAGACCAGCGCCGGGTCGGCTCGATCTTCGACATCGTCGACGTGGTGTTAGCGCCGACCACGGCACAGCCCCCGCCCCTGGCGCGCGCCTTCGACCGGTTGAGCGGCTTCGGCACCGACCGCGCCATGATCGCGGCGTGCCCGCTGACGTTCCCGTGGAACGTCCTGGGCTGGCCGTCGATCAACGTGCCGGCGGGCTTCACCTCCGACGGCCTGCCGATCGGCGTGCAGCTGATGGGTCCGGCGAACAGCGAGGGCATGCTGATCTCGCTGGCCGCCGAGCTGGAGGCCGTCTGCGGATGGGCGAACCAACAGCCGCAGTCGTGGTGGGATCAGACGACGGATACCCCGCCGACCGCCGGCGTGCCGCCGAGAGGCTGAGGCGCCACCCGAATCGCGCGAGGCGTTCTTCGGACGGGACGAGGCGCTACTCACCCAGAGTGCCCCGCCGGCAGCATCGGCGCGGTTCAGCTGGCCCGGGGCTTCGACATCACACGATTGCCAACGGCTTTGACCGTGTCGGGTAGCAGGCGGTTGGCTGCGCCCATGACTTTTGTCAATGCGGAGCCTGCCACGACCTTCTGATCGCCTTGCATCAGCGCCTCGAATCCCTGCCGTGCGACTTGGGCGGGGTCGTCCTTCCGCATTTGCCCATCAGCGAATCGACCATCTTGGCGCGGGCGAAGAAGTTGGTGTCAGTGGGTCCGGGCATCAGGGCGGTGACAGTGATTGCAGTGTCGCGTAATTCGTCATGAAGCGCTTGAGCAAACGACTGGATGAAGGACTTCGACGCGTTGTACACCGGTTGATAGGGACCCGGCATTTGGGACGCGATCGACGAGGTGAACAACACCTTGCCCGCATTGCGATTCGCCATGTCCCGCAGCACCAGCTTGGCCAGATGCACGGTCGAGCGCACGTTGAGGTCGACGATGCTGAGGTCGTGGGCGAGCTCGCTCTTGAGGAACATCTCGCCGCGGCCGATGCCCGCGTTGAGCGCGGCGGCAGTCAGGACGCGGTCGCCTTCGATTGCGCTCTCGTACAAGTGCTCCACCCCTTCGGGGGCGCACAGGTCCACCTGGACCGGTTGCACGGCGGCACCGAACTGGGAGAGCCTGTTGGGTACGTCGTTGATGTCGTCGCCTTCGGCGGCAACAACCAGGTCATACCCGTGCCGGGCGAACTGCTTGGCCAGTTCGAATCCGATGCCACTGGACGCGCCCGTCACAAGCGCGAGTTGAGGTTGCGTCATAGGCCGCGGCCACCCGGGGCAACGGTGACCAAACCTGGCTGGTCACAGACGCAGCGTGTGCCGGGTATATAGCCTTTCCCAATTGCGCTAGCGCCGGCGCTAGCAGGCATCAATTCGCCTATTGGTTCGGCCGTGCGGCGGGCATGCGGCGATCGGGCGCGCCGCGGGCGTGCGGCGCCTCGCGGGCAGGGCGTCTCGCGACCACACCGCTAAAAGCCCAGCCTGCCAAGCTGCTTGGGGTCGCTCTGCCAATTTTTCGCGACCTTGACGCGCAGGTCGAGGTAAACCTGTGTGCCCAGCAGCTTTTCGATCTGCGCGCGCGCGGCGGTGCCGACCTCCCGCAGCCGGGCACCACCCTTGCCGATGACGATCCCCTTCTGGCTGTCGCGTTCGACGTAGAGCAGGGCATGCACGTCGATCAGGTCGTCGCGATCCTCCCGCGGGTTGACTTCGTCGATGACGACCGCCAACGAATGGGGTAGCTCGTCGCGAACGCCCTCGAGGGCGGCCTCCCGGATGAGCTCGGCCATCAACACCTCCTCGGGTTCGTCGGTCAGCTCGCCATCGGGGTAGTACGCCGGGCCGGGAGGCAGCGCGGCGGCCAGCACGTCGATCAAGACGTCGACCTGCGCCCCGGTCACCGCCGATACCGGGACGATTTCCGCGGAGTCACCGACCAGCTCGCTGACCGCCACCAACTGCGCGGCGACCCGGTCTTTGGGCGTCTTGTCGATCTTGGTGACGATCGCGACCAACGTCGTCCTGGGGGCGGTCGCGCGGATCTGCTCGACGATCCACCGGTCCCCCGGACCGATCGCTTCGTCGGCCGGGATGCACAGACCGATCACGTCGACCTCGGAATAGGTATCGCGCACAAGGTCATTGAGCCGCTTGCCCAGGAGGGTTCGCGGCCGGTGCAGGCCCGGCGTGTCGACGAGGATGATCTGGAAGTCGTCGCGATGCACGATGCCGCGGATGGTGTGTCGCGTCGTCTGCGGCCGCATCGAGGTGATCGCGACCTTGGTCCCGACGAGCGCGTTCGTCAGCGTCGATTTCCCGGTGTTGGGGCGGCCGACCAAACACACGAAACCGGAACGGAATTCAGTCATGCTGCTCGGATTCCTCGGGATCGGATGCACCATCGGATTCGGCCGGGCTGAGCAGGACGGTGCCGATCCGTACCCGGCCCCGGTGATCGGTGCCACCTTCGGCCTGCAGCCGCAGTCCGTGTGACACCACCTCGGCGCCCGGCAGCGGCACCCGGCCCAATTCCAGTGCGAGCAGGCCGCCCACGGTGTCGACGTCCAGATCGTCGTCGAACTCCACGCCGTACAGCTCGCCCAGGTCCTCGATCGGCAGCCGCGCCGACACCCGGAAATGTTTGTCGCCCAAGTCTTCTATCGGCGCCGTCTCCGCCTGGTCGTACTCGTCGGCGATCTCGCCGACGATCTCTTCGAGCACGTCTTCGATGCTGACCAGCCCGGCGATCGCGCCGTACTCGTCGACCAGAAGAGCCATGTGGTTGCGGTCGCGCTGCATTTCCCGCAGCAGCGAGTCCAACGGCTTGGAGTCCGGCACGAAGACGGCCGGCCGCATCACCTTCGACACCGGAGGGGTCCGGCCGCCGTCGCCCGAGAGAAGCGTCTGCTGGACAAGGTCTTTCAAGTAGACGACCCCGACGATGTCGTCGACGTTTTCGCCGATCACCGGGATGCGCGAATGGCCGCTGCGCACGGCCAGATTGATGGCCTGGCTGGCGAACTTGTCGCTTTCGATCCAGATCATCTCGGTGCGCGGCACCATCACCTCGCGGGCCGGGGTGTCACCGAGTTCGAAGACCGACTGGATCATCCGGCGCTCTTCGGCGGCCACCACGCCGCGCTGCTGAGCCAGGTCGACAACTTCGCGCAACTCGATCTCGGAGGCGAACGGCCCGTTTCGCAGGCCACGGCCGGGGGTCACCGCATTACCGAGCACCACCAGCAATCGGCTGATCGGCATCAACAGCCACGAGATCGCTTGCAGCGGAAGAACCGTCGCCAACGCAATCGAGTAGGCGTTCTGACGACCGAGGGTGCGCGGCCCCACCCCCATGACGACGAAGCTGGTGACCACCATGATGGCCGCCGCACCGAACAATCCCCACCGCAGCCCGAAGTTGTCATAGAGGAATACCACCAGCAGCACGGTCGCCGTGATCTCGCAGGTGATCCGCAGCAGCACCACCAGGTTGATGTAACGGGGCCGATCGGTCATGACCTTGGACAGAGCCACCGCGCCCGGCCGTTCGTCGCGGACCAACTCCTGAACCCGGGCCAGCGACACCGTGCTGATGGCCGCGTCGATCGCCGCGAACAGTCCGCCGAGCGCGATCAAGGCGACTGCACCGAGCAGCTCAGACCAACCGGTCAATTGTCGCGATACCTTGGCTTTGTCACTGACTCCCCTATGGCTTGACCTCTGGTCGATGAAGGTGAGCTTAGTTTCTATCCGCTGGTCGTGTTGAAGCCACCAAAAGCCGATCATAGGGTCGTAGAGCCGTTAGGGACGGCGCGACGTAGACCCCGCATGGTCTGGTGGCCGTGCGCATGAGCCATGCGGACTTTTCAGGAGAAGCTCACCGCATGCCTACATTCATAAAGGTCCCGATCGGTAAGAGAGCCGACACGAAAAGTGCAACTACGAAGATGACACGGGTGCGCCGGGCAGGCGGCTGGGTGGCCTCGGGCTGATTGCTCGCGTACAGCAAGTACACCACTCCCACATCGAATGAGATCGTCACCCACCACCTGATCCAGTCGACCCCCGCGACGAAGATCGGCACTAAAAGCACCGCCGCGAACGTGACCCACACAAGTCGGCCACGTAGCGCATCGCAGAATCGCCTAACGGGCACGCCGGAAACACTTCTGATGCCCCAGATCGTGATCGCGAAGGCAACAATGCCGAAGACCGTCGACACGATCATTGGCGCCGCATCGACCCTGGCGACGGAGTGAATGGCGTCACCTAGTGTCGCGTCCATCTTCTTGATGGAGTTTCGACAAGTCCAGTCGTGATAGTCCACGTAATAGTGCCGGCCACTCAAGACCTGGCCGAGAGTCAGATTGCCTGCCGGCGGCCAGTCAAGAGCCTTATGCGGCAACCGCGCACACTCTGGCGAGACATCCCGCCGCCCGAGCCATCCGATCGCCAGTGCGACGACCAAGCCGGGAGCGACCGCAACCAGTGCGTTGAGCCGCTGGAACTTGATCGAATTGTCCGCACCCAGCAGAACAATGGCCAGAATTGCACCGAGCGAGAGCAACAGCGGGACCGCTTCGTGGATGAGCGTCAGCACTGCGATGCACAAGCCGTAGAAGACACTCGCAAGCAAGATTGAGCCCTTTTTCTGAGCCGATGCGACGAGCACGGCGAACACGGCGAGCACTGCGCCACCGAGAAGCTCCGGAAGCGGTAAGAACACTGCGCGCGCGAAGCCGAACGGCAACACAGGCAAGAGCAGGTCTAGCATCAGTCGGCGTTCGGAACGGCCGAATCTGGGTGCCACCTTCCACGCGACCGCCACGAGGCCCATGATGAAAAGTGCCGATACAAGCCAACGCAACGTCCATTGGGCGGTGAAGTAGAGAGCAGTGGGAAAGAGGTCCAGGATTTCTCCACCGAGTCCGCGCCTTACAAAGCCCAGTGTGTAATCCACTGAGTAGTGCGAGAAGATGAATAGCGGCGGGTCGTCGGCGATCGCATACGCGAGCCAGCCGGACATATACAGTATTAAGAACAGTCCCAGGACCGTATAGCCGACTATGCGGCGCTTGTTTAACTCATGTAGACGACTGCTCACTTGACTGCTCTCCCCAGATCGTCACCTTTCACATACCTTCCGGCTGGGCTGAAATCGGGTGGCCGGGTTTTGTATCCGGCGGTCGGAAGCGTAAACAGTTGCGGGGTTAATACAGAGGGATTTGTGAAAATTCCCAGCTGATTGTCAGGTGCTGGACTATGCAGATGGTTGGGAAAGCATCGAAGACTCTCGCCGCCGCAAAACAGAGTGGTATCCGGCAATTCACGGATTACAGATGAATTTACCTAAGCGACAAATACGTGACGGAATCGCAGGTGCCGGAGTCGTGTCCAGCAGCAGCGAGAATTACACAACCGAGAATCGGCGCATTAGGAGTCAGCGTTCTCCTCGTTCCGGCTGCGACGCGCCAGCAGCCAGGCGATCAGAACCACGACCACCGCAAATCCACCGAAGCGCAACGCGAAGGTCCACCCGGACTGATGCGGTTGAGCGGGCTCCTGGTGGTGAACGGCGAGGAGTACCAAGAAGCTTCCATCGTCGGTCGGCCCGACACCCGGCGTCGGCTGGGTTTTCATCACCCTGATCTGGGCGGGCGCGCTCAAGGAGTTATCGATCTGCCCCCAGGCCAGCGTGGAGTCGTCGAGCAGGAACATGTCCTGGCCGCCCGCCGGTTGGCTGCCATCGTGACCCACCACCGCCACGTGGCCGACTTCCACCGTTTCGTCTTTGGCGGGGACGGATGCGGTGACGTTCTCGTATAGCTTCGGTGGCACCGGCGCCTTGTAGTCGGGCGGCGGCGGCCCGTTGTATCCGTTCGACGGTACTGAGCCCCCACCGTAGAAGCTGCCGGCCGCGACGTAGCTGTCACCCACCGCGGTGAACGGAACGACGCCGACCGTCGCGGCATCGAGCACCATCCGGGCCCCACGCTGCAGATACGCCTCCTGGTAGGCGCCGTTGTAGAAGTAGCGGAACGTCATCGGCTGGTTGAGCGGGTTGAAGATGGTCGGGCGGCGATACGCGTCGTCGTAGTCGATGTAGTCCCAGTGCCGCGGCCGGACGAACTTCTGGTCGTCAACCTTGAGGACGTCGACGTTCTCCCGGTGGGAACTCACGACGTTCTGGATCCGCTGGTTGAAATCCACCTGGGTCGGCGGCTTCGGTGGGTTGGCGGCGTCGACGCGCGAAACCGGTGCGGCCTTGGCCGCCGCGATCGCCAGCGACGGCGCGTCCAGTCCTCTCGGCGGTGCCACCGGCGGGGCGTTTCGCGGCGCGTCGGGGCCCGGCGGATTGATCTCCAGCGCGGGCACCGTCTGACCCGAGTTGGGCGGCGGAAGGACCAGCGGCCCCTGCGCGGGGGGCGGCGTCGGCGCCATCGGGGGCGGCGAGAACACCGGAATGGGAACTTCGGGGAGCGGCTTTGGCGCGTTGCTCGGCGGACCCTGCACCCCACGGCGGTCCTCGTTGCACACGTTCGCGGTGTGATAGGCGTTCACATAAAACATACAGTGCTGGCAGGCAGCGGGGTTCGATCCCTCGCCGGCACACGGAGCCGCCTGCGCCACGGTCGTGGTGGTACTGACCAACACCGACAACGGCGCGAATGCGATGGCGGCGGCCGCCAAAATCCCAAGTGACCTCAATTGTCGAAATACCTTGACTTGGTAATTAGCTCTCCCAGTGGTTCTACCTCGAGTTTTGCAGGGAATCCCGAAGATATCACATAAGTACAGCGCGCTATGTCAAGATATTCACATGCCGCCGAGTTTGCCGGACCTTGCCGCCCTCCTGCCGTCGTGGCAGTTGGCGATGAAAGCTGAACGTAAGTCACCGGGAACCATCAAGGTCTACACAGACGGCGTCAACAAGTTCCTCCGCTGGTGCGCAGCAACCGGGCATCCCGCCGAGCTGACCAGGACACTCGTGCAGGCGTTCCTCGCCGATTTGGTCGACCTGGGCGCCGAAGGCAACACCGCGAAGTCCCGTGACCTCGCGCTGAAGCGGTTCGCAGCCTGGTTGGTCGATGAAGGTGAGCTTACTGCCAATCCCCTGACAGGCCTGAAACCGCCGAAGGCGGACCACAAAGTAGTTAACGCGCTCGCCGACGACGAGCTCAAGCGGCTCATCAAAGCGTGTCAGGGCAAGTCCCTACAGGATCGCCGCGACGAAGCCATCGTGCGACTGATGCTCGAGACAGGCATGCGTGCGAGCGAAGTCATCGGCTTACAGGTAGCCGACGTGGACCTCCACCGAGGTCTGGTGACTATTCGCCGGGGCAAGGGCGGTAAGGGCAGAGTCGCCCCGTTTGGCCCACAAACTGCCGCCGCCATCGACCGCTACATGCGCGCCCGGCGCACCCACCGACTCGCTGACAGTGGTGATCTATGGGTCGGCGGGGGCGGCAAAGCCTTCCGCTACCACGGGCTCAGCAAGGCGCTGAAAAACCGCGCTGAGTCCGCCGGCATTGACGGATTCCACCTACACCTGATGCGCCACACCGCGGCCACACGATGGCTTCGCGCGGGCGGGAGCGAACAAGGGCTGATGAGCGTGGCCGGGTGGACGACACGCTCCATGCTCGACCGCTACACCGGCGCCAGCGCCGCAGAGCGTGCCGCAGCAGAAGCACGAAATCTAGGGTTAGGAGAAATATGAGCGGCAGCGAGGCATTGAACTACGCCCAGGTGGTATGCGAATGTCCGCATGGCCATCTTCTCGGAACAATTATCGGAAAGATTGACCTTCCGCGACCAGACTATTGGGCCTACGTGGGGTGGGCTGATCGTCCGTTGAGCGACCGCCGTGCAGAAGTAAAAGACGAGCCGATAACAACCGGCGAGAAAGTCAAAGCCACCTGCGAGGCATGCCGGAAGGAAGCGCGTCACGGAACCGACTATCAGGCGTCGTGGCAAAGGGTCTCGGCGAAGCTTGCGGAGGCGCGCAACGCGCGCGCAGAACGCATAACGCTCGTATTTGGGTAACGCTGTGCTAGGTTCTACCTAGCCCCTGGAAGACGGGGTCGTCACGGCCGCATGTGGCAATAGATGCAGCTCTCCACCGTTCTCAGCGGGACGGTATCCATAGATTGACGGGATACCGTTGTGCCGCATTTAGATTCATCAACCCCTGCTGAGCGCAAACTACGCGCTCAAATCGCCGCCCACGACTCCTGGGCACGCACCGAAGACCGATCAGCTCGAACCGCTAACGCGCGCAGAGCGCTCGAGGAAAAGTTCCTCGCAGAGGCTGATGGTGACGAGCTGCGCGCCGCGTCCCTGCGCAAAGCGTACTTCGCACGGCTGGCGCTGAAATCCGCCCAGAAGCGGCGGCGTTGGGGTGGTGGCAATGACGCTGCCTAACACACGAAAAAGGCCGGCCCGGGCTGGGAACCGACCTTCTCGCAACACATCGACTGGTACTGATTTTAGCAGCAAGTACCGCCGTCAAGACGGCTACGCAGCGCCGGACGCCGATGACCGGGCCGACACCGCAATCTTGGCAGCGGCCGAGGCGCTTGGATATCGGCTCGCGGTTCGGTGCATGGATTGCGGTCACTGGCTGTCCGCGCCGAAGTCTGTCGCTACGCATCGTAGTCCGGTGTCTCGAGCCAGGGTGGCGACGCCATGAAAATGACCGGATCGCAACAGGTCTCGTGGTGGTCGGTGCATGAGTTGATCCAGCCCATTCTCAACCAGGTGAACGACTGGCCCACGCTGGGCACGCCGGCTTGGTGCAGCCTCGCTCATGACGATCCGCGCAAGTGGTGCGCACTGCTCGATGGGGCGCGGCATTGGGCGCTGCGGCTCGAACTCGGGCAGGAAGCTAGGGCCGATGCGTCCAAGGCTGTATCCGCCGCTGCTGACTGGAAGTCGGTTGCATCAGAGATCCAGCAGCGCAACGGTTTCTATGCCACTAGGCCTTGGTTGCGGCGGGCGGTGGACCAGTGACCGAATACGTAGACCGCATTGATGAATACCTTGAGTTGTATGGCCCCGTAGACGGCGCCGAGCTGCTCGACGACATCCTGGCATTCCTGGTCCGCTTCGTTGTCTACCCGACACAGCACGCTCTCGTCGCGCACGTTCTGTGGGTCGCCCACACGTGGCTGATGCCCTGCTGGGAGTCGACTCCCCGAATGGCGTTCCTGTCGCCTGAGCCGGGGAGCGGAAAGTCACGGGCGTTGGAGGTCACCGAACCGATGGTGCCGAACCCGGTGCACGCGGTTAATACCACCTCGGCGTACCTGTTCCGTAAGGTCGACAACCCCGAAGGCAAGCCGACCATCCTCTACGACGAGATTGACACCGTTTTTGGGCCGAAAGCTAAAGAAAACGAAGACATTCGGGGCATGCTCAACGCCGGCCATCGCAAAGGCGCCATGGCCGGCCGCTGCGTTGTCCGCGGCAAGGCCATCGAAACCCAAGAGCTCGACGCCTATTGCGCGGTAATGCTCGCTGGTCTCGATGATCTGCCGGACACGCTGATGTCGCGTTCGGTCGTCGTGCGCATGCGGCGACGCGCACCGCACGAGCCTGTCGAGCCGTGGCGTCCCCGGGTGAACGGACCTGAAGCCAGTGCGTTGCGGGACCGCATTGCCGCATGGGCCGAATCGGTCAAAGACCGTGCCACCGACATGTGGCCCGAAATGCCACCCGGTATCGAGGACCGCGACGCCGATGTGTGGGAAGCATTGCTGGCAGTTGCCGAACTGGCTGGGGGCCACTGGCCGGAGAGGGCACGTGTAGCGGCTGTAACGCTTAACGGCATCTAAGGCAGGTACACCCAGCGTTGGCGTCCTGCTGCTGCGCGACATCAAAGCCGTGTTCGACAGGCGCGAAACCGAACGTCTCTCTACGGATGTGCTTTTAACTGACCTGAGGGGGATGGAAGAGAGTCCCTGGGCAGTCATTCGCCGAGGGGAACCGCTCGACGCGCGCGGATTAGCCCAGCGCCTACGGAAATACGACATCCAGCCTGATTTGCAACGCATCGGCGGGGAGGTGTCCAGGGGTTACACCCGAGCCCAGTTCGCTGACGCGTGGTCTAGGTACGTCTCCGCGGATGCCGTTGCACCCGTTACAGCCGTTACGCCGGTACTGCCGTTGCCTGAAACCCGGCCCCGACGCAACGGCTGTGTTTGTAGCAACCAACCAGAGCCCTGCTTTTACTGCGCGGTGGCTGCGCCGAAGGGAAAAGTGTCATGACCCCCGATGACTTCGTCGGCTGCTTTATGTACGGCCTCTACCAATTGCACTATGACGAGCTCGGCCTGCTCTATGAACGATGCGACCCCGCCGAATTACAGGCCGTGGGCGGTGCGGCCATTTTGACGTACCGAATAGCCGACCGCGGTGAAACACCAGCAGACTTCGCTTTAAGTCGCCTGTGTGTCCTTACAGGGGCGCTTTTGGTGGCACCACGCGGCCCTGACGGCGCTCGAATCGTTAGGGAATGGCTGGACGCTAAATCGGAATATCTCTCCCTGCAACTCGGCGCGGAATGATGACAATATGCGTTGTCAAAGTGGTATTCTATTGTCAAGCGTCAGACCGGTGATTCCGGTCCGTTCCGCCGAGGTTGTACGGCTTCCCGAAGGGCCGGCACGACAACCTTTGCCGTTCGGCCCCCGCCTGGTGACGCGCGGTAGGGACTGCAAATCCCCACCGCATACGGGTGAGGCCGTTGCGAAGCCCCGCCATCAGCGCCGACGGGCGCGTTTGACAGGTAGTTCATTAAGCACGCCCAAAGGTGTACGGAATCGGTACACCTGACAGGCGTCTATCCGCATAGGGACTTATCAATGAAACATAAATTCGAAATCCAGCGGCGCCTGGACGAAATCAACAAAGAATCGAAGCGGTTCCTCAGCGTGCCGTTCACGTCGCTGAGTGACAAGCAAATCTCACACGTCGCCAAGCTTGCCGACGAGGAGCAATACCTCCTCGAGGAGCTTGACCTACACAAGAAAGCTGCCGGAATGATGTCCATGGCGTCCCCGGCCGAGCATGGCTTCAGCGACATCAACCCAGGACACTTCGACAATGGCGCACCAGGCTACGGCGCCGACGTCCAGCGGAAATCCTTCGGCCTCCCCTCGGGCGCGCCGCAGGTTGCACCGCCGACGTTGGACATAAGCGGTGAGCAGGTGAAGTCCTTGTTCGATGCCGCGAAGGCCGGCGTCCCGTACAAGGTGCAGATCGGGCAGAGGGACTTCGCGTCCTCGATGCGGATGAAGACCTCTGGCGCCCCGTTGACCGAGTCGGGCCTGAACAGTCAGTTGCCGGCCATCCAGGTACCCGGCGACCGGGGGCACTACGGCAAGCCCTACGAGCCGTTCAGGTTGCTGGCGAATATCCCAACAGTTGGTATGACTGGCCCCTCTGCGGCGTACCTGCAGCACACCAGCAACACGAACGAAGCAACGAGAGTCCCTGAAGGACAACCCAAACCGTCGCTTGGCCCTGTCGTGACCGAGAACTTCATCAAGCCAATGAAGATCGCCGCGACGGTTGAAGCGACCATGGAGATCCTTCAGGACCACGACGCCTTCGCTCAATGGCTTCCGACCGAGCTTCAACGTTCCGTGATCAACGCGGAGAGCCTCTACCTGTTCCAGGCGAACGCTTCGGGTGGGCCGACCGCATCTGAGTTCAACGGGCTGCTCGGCACCTCCGGGACGCTTTCGCAGGACGCTACCGGCCTCACGTTCGCCGACGCCTTGTCGCTGGCCTATGTGAAGATCCGCACTGGCTCGGCCTTCAGTGAGCCGGATATCGTCGTGACTTCGCCCGTAACGGCTGCCGCCGCGCTGCGTTCCAAATCCACCACCGGCGCTTACATCTTCGATGTTGTGCGCGGACCGGCTGGCCTGAATCAGCAGAACGAGTTTGACGTGTTCGGCGTCCGCACGGTCACCAGCACTCAGGTACCCGATGGGACCGCAATCGTGATGTCCATCCAGGGCGGTGCGGCTATGGGCTGGATCAGGATGGGGCTCGAGCTGATGTACAACCCGTACGGCGGAACCACTGACGCGGGCGCTGATCTTTGGCGCACCAACCAGTACTCCTGGCGAGCTGAGGAACGTATCAGCCTCTCGGTGCCACGTCCGGCCGCGATCTGCGTCGTCACCAATCTGCCTACCTCGTAGGAGTTTTCGGTGATTCTTGAGTCTCCCAATCCAAAAGTGATCACAACGAAGGTGATCGTTGAGGACCCGTTCCGCATTGTCCACGAGGCCAAGGCGTACGCGTCCGGCGACGAAATCACCGTCGACACCGTCATTGCAGCCAAATGGGAACGCGCCGGCTGGGTTCGGCGCGCACCCGCACCGAAAGCGAGTACCAAGTGAGTTACCAACACGGGACGGTCGCCGTGACATCCACGGCGACACCCATCACCACGATCAGCCAAATCCCCGAGAACTCTGGTGTTCTCGTCCAGGCATCGGCTGATACCTACTTCGGCGGCAGCACCGTGGCAACCTCGGGTGCCACGCAGGGAATCAAGGTCAGCGCCGGTTCAACCGTGCTGATCCCAACGACCGGCGCCGGTACTCAGACGCTCTACGCGATCACCGCGTCAACGTCGAACGTCACGTTCCTGCACCCGTAGGAACTCTCGGCGTGCTCGATGTGAAATCACCTCCAAAACGGTTTCCATGCCGAGGCATTAGGTGCAATGGCGTGGCCACGACGGTTGATTACTCCACCTGAGCCACGGCCAGCATCGAGCACGCCGAGACATCCAGAGGAATACCGTTGCACAGCAGTTCAATTGTCCGAAGTAGCGCCCCGAAGAGGCGCTCCCGGCAGCCGCTTTATGACTACCGAGAGCTAAGCAGTGCGGTAGTGCCGGCCCCACCGCGTTGCCTCAGTGCTCTCTACCCATCCCCCACCAATGGAAACAGGTGCAGGCCCGAGGGGGCGTGCAAATCTCCACAAGCGACCATCCGGACGAGCCAAAGGCTGCGGCAGTTTTTGTCCAATAGGATTTCGGGACCAATTTTCGATGGTGTACGACAAATGCGCAGGTCAGGGCAGCAAAGTGTTGTCTACACTTCGCTAACGCGACGGTTTTTCGCTCCGTGTTCAATAACAGATTGGCCCTCTGACCTGCGGCGATGCAGAGGCCGGATTGGCGGGGCCAAAGTTGTTTGCTGGGAGATCTACTCCTTCAGAAGTTTTGGATCGGCAACCGAGCAGTCAACGCTCTGACCAGCGAAGATAGGTGAATTATGGCTTTCAAGCACGGTACGCTGTCCGCGTACAATAACGGCTGCCGGTGTGCTGACTGCGTTGAGCGCAACGCCAGTTATCGCCAGCAAAGACGCAACGGCTCCGACATAGATGCTGGTCAGGTGCCGGGTCCGGTGGAGTCCGGTGTTCGTGAGGAGATTGGGTTGGCTGTCGAGTCGCGTCCTGGGCTTGCCGCGGTGGCTGTGTGTTTGGCGCAGTTGTTAGACAACCCGCAGGGGCGGAATCAGTGGGCGGCTGCGGCAAAAGTGTTGGCAGGGCTGCTGGACACGCTAAGTTCCGTGTCAGCGCGCGGTAGTCACGGGCGACTTGCTTTGGTGCGCAACATGTCTGACCGCGCGGCTGTGCTTAAAAGTTCAGAACCTGAACGAAAATGCTTTTAGGGCAACGCGATTAATGTTTTGGTCACCCGCGTAGGGGTAGGCGTTAAGGTAGGTGGGCGGCGGACCCGGGTTCGCCGAAGTGCTTAGCCCCCGGGCAGTCAACGAAGCGGCTGCCGGGGGTGCACTTAATCGCGTTACGGCGCAGCTACGGTCGATCCGCGCTGTCGAGAAAGTGCTTGGGGGTTGCTAATAGCGCATGGTCAAACCGCGTCTTATCTACGCTGCCGCTCGCTGTGACGCCGCGTAGGTCAATACAGAGCCGTTCGCATAGTTTCCGGACTTTGACGTTGCTGGCCTGGGACAACCACTTGAGTAAGTCAAAGGCAGCTTCGGCGTCAATGTCGTAGATGACCATCAGCATCCCCTTGGCCCGCTCAATGGTCGCGCGGTGCTGCGTGATTTCACCGAGTCTCGCGGTGATGACTTCCTCGCTTGCCTGCAGGGCCGGAGTCACGTCCAGATAAAAGCCGTGTGTACCGATGACTGCACCGTCGTCGTCCAAGAACTGGTCCCCGACGACGAGTACCCAGCGCACCGTCCCGCGCGTGTCCACGATGCGGTGCCGGCCGCTGAACACCCCACGCGTGTGAATGATGCGGTCGATGGTGGCGGCAACTTTGTCGCGGTCCTCGGGGTGCTTGTGGGATAGCACCACTTCCATGGTTGGAGTGACTGTGCCTGGTTGATAGCCGTGCAGCCGTTGCACCTCGTCAGACCACTCCCAGCGTTGGTCATCGAAGTAGAACCGGAACCATCCAGTCTGCTCCGATGCAACCGCTAAAAACTCTCCGGCAAACTCGCCCTCATCGGGGGATTCACGAGCTGGTTCAGGCACAAGATGGACTTTAGCGCGGCTGGTCTAAAGCAAGCTAACCGTCTGGGAGTCCGACCCACGGACCGGCCTATTGCTCTCGAAGCGGACACAGCGCCGCGAGAAGCTGGCGCTGGTCAAGTCGATGACCACCAGTTCGCCATCGGCTTAGGCGATGTAGTCGCTCGTTCTGCTTATCCGTTCGGCATCAACGCATCTAGCGGGCCGCCCGAAGCAGCGGGTTCCGCCGTTGTTGCTGACTCAGATGGGTGTGCTTCCTGCTACCAGCTTATGCCAGCGCGCTGGGTAACCCCGCTAAATTGAAAAGGCTCCGTTAATTTCGAGGCTATTGCGCTACGCGCATTGAGGGTTATATGTTAGTTACACATTTATTGCACCCTGGGTCGGAACTGGGCTGTAAACGGTGTTCAAGAGGAAATCAAATCACTGCGTAATTGTGCTGTTTCTGTGCGTCGCACAGAAGCACAGCAGGTAGCTGAGGACAGTCACAGGTCCAGGCAACGCAGGAGGGGAAATTCATGAAGAAGATCGCATTAGCCACGCTGGCGGCGGCAGCCGTCTCCACCGTAGGGCTGGTGTCAGCGCCGTTTGCCGCCGCCGACCCAGAACCCCCGGTCGCGCCTGGGACGTACCACTTCAACAGTAGGACTGTCGACGACACATTGACGGCCGCCTACGACTGCGGGCCGTCCTGTTTCTCGCTGACTGCGCCCTCGGTCCGGTGGGAACTCCGGTACGACCCGGCAACGAACAACTGGCACACGGGGGACGGCATTTCGACCGTGGATGGCCACACGTTTGTCAACCAGCACGGCAAGAGCGGCCAACTTACCCCGGCCTAATCCTGTTCCCGCAAGCTGGAATCCAGCCACGCCAGGTCGGCGCTGTCCATCATCTCCGCCACGCGGCTGGGGTAGAGGGGTCGCCGAAAGAATCGACGCCTGGCTCACCACACGAGGGCTAGGGCTATGAGAGCGACCAGGCCGCCCCTTGGAGAGTAGGGGCGGCCCGATCAACTATTCAGACGCGGAGAGCGCCGAATCGGGTTTTATTTACTCTGCAGACGAATCCGCGACCCATTGGTGACGGTCAGCGGTGGCCCGGATCGCCGCCTTGCCCGTGGTCGCGGTCCCCATTGCCGTTCTGCCAGTGGTCGCGGTCCCCATTGCCGTTCTGCCAGTGGTCGCGGTCCCCATCGCCGTTCTGCCAGTGGTCTCGGTCGCCAGGGTTCTGCCAGTGTTGGTCACCTTGCCAGTGGTCGTCGTAGTCGCCATTGTGCCAGTGGTCGCGGTCGCGGCCTTCACCGTCGTAGAAGTGGTCGTCGTGGCAGCGGCCCCAGTCCCAGTTGCCGCCCCAGCCCCCATCCCACTGCTGGCCAGGGCACCAGTGATACGTAGGCGGCGGAGCGATGGGCTGTGCCTCGGCGACTGCCGCCGCCCCCAGACCCGCGAGCCCCAAACCTGCGGTCATTACTAATGATGATGTTGCGATACGCGTGATGTTCCTCATGAGGAGATAGATTCCCCGCTCGAAGTGGAGAGAACCTCAGCAGAACCTGTGAATGCGTTAGGTGCGACATGTCTCGGCGGCAAACCATAGCGCCCAGAAGTGACTAGGCCGGTATCGCGAGGGACGATCTCGCACGGCGGCTGGTAACCACTAGGCGCTCATCCAGCAGCGCATCCGCCACGTCTGTTGACGGCCGTGGCCCACCTCGCTGCCGAGCCGCACGGCGAAAGATTGCCAGCAATCTCAGCTCGGTATCGATGGTCTCGAGATCGCGTAAGCGGGCCGGCGCGGTCTTGGATACGCCCACAGAGACATCTTTTCGCCTCATTGAATCCGATTACCCCGCCGTTGTCGTGTTAAAGCACCGGGCCGCCCCCGGCCGTGGCGCACGCACGGAGCTGATGGGTTGCAGGCGTTCACCGGCTCGAAGATGAGATTGGGTGAACGGGGCCAGCACGCGGCCTAGGCTCGCATAGATGGAGCCCTATCCCGAAGAAACACCTGACTTCTCGCCGTTCATCAAGATGCGGCAAATACAGCTTGATCCCGAATCCGTTGTCGGAAAGGAACTGCTCGACCGGTTCGCCGAGTTCGACCATTCCTTCACCGGGCGCAGCCGGATATGGGCCGTGGTAGTGAAACTTATTGGACTGACAGCTATGTGCTCTAAGGCCGTGATCGACCTTGAGAAAGAGGTAATCGATCTCAGGCGGGAGCTACGATCCCACGGTGAGGCGTCATCAGCGCCAGCGGAGTAGGGTGGCGGGGTGGCTGGAAGACGCTAGGAAATACCCCTCACGGTGCATTGCGGATAGACAGACAGCTGGACGGCATCAGATTTCAAGCCTGGCTAACCAAAGTCCGTGCGTCTCAGTAAATCCCCGCCCCAGGAAGAAATCATGCCCACCTTTGAGGCGCAGCTCCGCCAGGACTTGCGCGACTACGCCGTCGAGTTACGAAAACTCGCCTATACCCTGCCCGAAGGCGTGGGTGAGCACCATCTACTTCAAATGTCTGGTCGGATGCGCGCTACCGCCGATCAAAAGCGGAACGTCGATGATGGCTGACCATCGCATGAGGGGCAGCCGCCTCGGATCCGTGAGCTACGAAACCGACCGCACCCACAACCTGGCGCCGCGTCAAATCGCGCGGTACCGCACCGACAACGGCGAGGAGTTCGACATACCCTTGGCCGACGACGCCGAGATCCCCGATACCTGGGGGTGCCGCAACGGCATGAAGGGCAGGTTGATCGGGGAGGGTGAGCTGGCCGAACCCAAGAAGGTCAAAGTGCCGCGCACACCCTGGGACATGCTGCGGGAACGCCGCTCGATCGAGGAACTCGAGGAACTGCTCAAGGAACGCCTCGAGATCATCAAGTCAGGCCGCCGCGGCAGCTAGCCTCGTTCTGCGAAGTAACGAAGGCCGACGCACAATGGTTGCCTAATCTTTGCCTGCAGAGTAAGTTAGCTGAGTCAAAGATATTTCGCACCACAGCGCACATGGTCGACCCTGTTTTAGCAGGTCAGAGCACAGCGTATGGCGAGCCTAATTGTCGAAATACCTTGACTTGTCAAGCAATCGGCGGTCACGCTCCTCTTGGCGGCCCTGATGGTAGGCCTCGACCTGCTCGGCGACCCACTCTTCGAGCAGCCGGTCCTGCAGGGCGAACATCTCCTTCTCCTCGTCCGGTTCGCCATGGTCGTAACCGATCAGGTGAAGCACACCGTGGATGGTCAGCAGAGCCAGCTCGTGCCCCAGGGTGTGACCCGCCGCGGCGGCCTGGCCGGCCGCGAATTCCGGGCACAGCACGATGTCGCCCAGCATCGAGGGCCCCGGCTCGGGGGCGTCGGGACGCCCACCGGGTTCGAGCTCATCCATCGGAAAGCTCATCACGTCGGTCGGCCCGGGCAGGTCCATCCAGCGCATGTGCAGGTCGGCCATCGCAGCGGTGTCCAGCAACACCATCGACAACTCGGCCGCCGGGTTGACCTCCATCTTGGCGATGACGAACCGCGCGACGCTGACTAGTTCGGTCTCGGAGACGTCGATACCCGATTCGTTGGATACCTCAATGCTCATGGAACCCGTTCACCGCACCATCATCGACGACCGCGCGAGCCGGTCGCCCGCCGCGACGCCCGGTTCATCGTCAGGCCGGGCTCGTCAAACTTCGCATAGGCGTCAACGATCTCCGAGACGAGCCGGTGGCGGACCACGTCGACACTGGTCAACTCCGCGACGTGGATGTCATCGACGCTGTCCAGGATTTCCATCGCGGAGCGCAGGCCCGACTTGGCGCCGCCGGGCAGGTCGACCTGGGTGATGTCGCCGGTGACGACGATCTTCGAGCCGAAGCCGAGCCGGGTGAGGAACATCTTCATCTGCTCGGCGGTGGTGTTCTGCGCCTCGTCGAGGACGATGAACGCGGAGTTGAGCGTGCGGCCACGCATGTACGCCAGCGGCGCCACCTCGATGACGCCGGCGGTCATCAGTTTGGGGATCAGCTCGGGATCCATCATGTCGTACAGCGCGTCATACAACGGCCGCAGATACGGATCGATCTTCTCGCTGAGCGTGCCGGGCAAAAAGCCAAGGCGCTCACCGGCTTCCACGGCAGGGCGGGTCAAGATGATGCGGCTGACCTGTTTGGTCTGCAAGGCGTTGACCGCCTTGGCCATCGCCAGATAGGTCTTGCCGGTGCCCGCCGGTCCGACCCCGAAGACGATGGTGTTGGCGTCGATGGCGTCGACGTAGCGCTTCTGGTTGAGCGTCTTGGGCCGAATCGTCTTGCCCCGCCGCGACAGGATGTCCAGCGTGAGCACTTCCGCAGGCGACTCGTTGTCGGTGCCGGCCAGCATGGCGACGCTGTGGCGGACCACCTCGGGGGTCAACGGCTGACCGTTGGCAACGATGGCGATGAGCTCCGATATCGCGCGCTCGGCGAGGGCGACGTCGGCGGGCTCTCCTGCGAGGGTGATCGCATTGCCACGCACGTGTAGGTCGGCGTTCAGACTGCGCTCCAGGGCCCGCAGGTTCTGGTCAGCCGAACCCAACAAGCCCATGACGACATCGGGCGGAACATCGATGCTGCTACGAACCTGAGCAGAGGCCGGGAGGGCTCCGGCTGCGTCAGCAGCGCTGGTCTCGCGGGGCGTCACGTGGCTCTCGATGCCTGCTTTCTCGGATTGTCGGTGGGATGCTGGGCCGCCTCAGTCTACGCCGAGGGCTCGGATTGGTCAGTGTTCAGCAACGTACTCGACGCCGGGGTGGCGTCGCGAACCCGCAGCGTGTGGCCGTTTGCCGGCACGTCGCCGCGCTGATCCCAGCGGGCGGTGAGCACGCCCAGCGCCCCCAACGCCACCGCCGCGGCGGTCGACGTCCGCAGCACCTGGGGACCGAGCCGCACCGCCGCCGCGCCCGCGTCGGTCAGTGCCGCCATCTCGTCCTCCGTGATCCCGCCTTCTGGACCGACCAGCAGCAGCAGCGATTCCGCTTGTGCCAGTTCGAAATCTGCGAGTCGGTCGGTGGCCGACTCGTGCAGGGCCAGCGCCGTCGCGCCGGCGGCCACCTCGTCGCGGACCCGCTGTGTCAGCTGCGCGGTGGACAGCACGCCGTCGACCTGCGGGATGTGCGCCCGACGGGATTGCCGGGCCGCCGAGCGGGCCACAGCGCGCCACCGCCGCAAACCTTTGTCGACCCGGTTGCCCTGCCAATTGGCCACGCATCGTGCCGCTTGCCAGGCCAGAAACGCGTCGGCCCCGGCTTCGGTGGCTAACTCGATGGCCAGCTCCGAGCGCTCCGACTTCGGCAGTGCCTGCACCACGGTCACCGGCGGGCGACCGGGTGCGACGCACCAGCGCTCGAGCACCCGCGCGCGCAACCCGTCGCGCCCGGCGCGCTCCACCTCGCAATAGGCCAGGGCTCCGGCGCCGTCGCCGAGCACCAGCCGCTCGCCGGGCCGGATCCGCCGCACGGTGGCGGCGTGAAAACCCTCGTCACCGCCCAGCACGGCGAGCGAGCCGGGCTCGGGTAGATCGTCGAGGTAGAACAGGGTCGCGACCATGTGCGCGCCTTCGAGGCTCCTAGCGCCCGGTGAAGGTTTCGCGGAGCCGGCTGAACAATCCGCCGCCGGCGTGGGTCGAGCGGACCTCGGGCACGTCGCGGCTGCGGCGAGTCTTGAACTCGCGCAGCAATTCGGTGTCGCGGTGGTCCAGCCGGGCGGGAACCACCACCTCGACGTGCGCATGCAGGTCGCCCCGAGTGCCGGACCGCAGATGCGGCATGCCGTGGCCACGCAACGTGATGACCGACGCCGGTTGGGTGCCGGGCGGGATGTTGATCTCGCTTACGCCGTCCAAGATGGCGTCGACGGTGACGGTGGCGCCCAGCGCCGCGTCGACCATCGGCACCGAAACCGTGCAGTGCAGATCATCGCCTTCGCGAACGAACACGTCGTGGGCCTGTTCATGCACCTCGACGTACAGGTCGCCGGCGGGGCCGCCACCGGGCCCGACCTCACCCTGGGCCGCGAGCCGCACGCGCATGCCGTCGCCGACCCCGGCAGGGATCTTGACGCTGATCTCGCGGCGGGCCCGCACCCGGCCGTCGCCCATGCATTGGTGGCACGGGTCGGGGATGACGACGCCCACGCCACGGCAGGTCGGGCACGGCCGCGACGTCATCACCTGGCCCAGCAGCGAGCGCTGCACCGTCTGGACCTCGCCTCGACCACCGCAGGTGTCGCACGGGACGGGTGCCGAATCTCCGTTCGTCCCCTTGCCCTGGCATCGATCACACAGCACCGCGGTGTCGACGGTGACCTGCTTGGTCACTCCGGTCGCGCACTCCTCGAGGTCGAGCCGCATCCGCAGCAGCGAGTCCGAGCCCGGTCGCACCCGCCCAATCGGACCGCGCGAGGTCGTGCCGCCGCTGAAGCCGCCGCCGAAGAAGGCCTCGAATACGTCGCCCAGGCCGCCGAATCCGGCGCCGAAACCACCGCCCGCGGCGGCGGCGTTCTCCATCGGATCCCCGCCAAGGTCGACGATCCGCCGCTTCTCGGGGTCGCTCAGCACCTCATATGCGACGCTGATCTCCTTGAATTTCGCCTGCGCGGCCTCGTCGGGGTTGACGTCCGGATGCAGTTCGCGCGCCAGCTTGCGATAAGCGCGCTTGATCTCCGCGTCGCTGGCGTTTCTGCCCACGCCGAGCATCCCGTAGTAATCGCGTGCCACGCTTGACTCTCCTATACCTGGTCTTTCCCGCGCCTACCCACTCTGCGGGTGCGCGTTCATCGAGCACCCAGGACTTCGCCGATATAAAGAGCAACCGCAGCAACGCTGGCGATAGTTCCCGGATAGTCCATCCGGGTGGGCCCCAGCACACCCATTCCCCCGTAAACGGTGTCGGAGGTGCCGTAGGCGGTGGTCACCACGGAGGTGCCCAATATTTGCTCGGCGGCCGTCTCATGGCCGATGCGCACAGTAACCTTACCGGCTTCCTGCTGAGCGGCCAGCAACCGCAACACCACCACCTGCTCCTCCAGCGCCTCCAGGATGGAGCGCAACGAGCCACCGAAATCGGCCGCGTTACGGGTCAGGTTGGCCGTACCGCCCAGCAACAAGCGCTCTTCGGTGTGTTCGACGAGGGATTCCAGCAACACCGTCGCCGACCGGCCGACGGCGTCACCAAGGCCGTCCGGGCTGCGCAGCTGTCCCGCCAGGTCGGCCACCGCGATCGAGGCGGCCGACAGCTTCTTGCCGACCAGCGCCTGGCCGAGCATCTCCCGCAGCTGAGAAAGTTCATGGTCGTCGATGACGTCACCGAGTTCGACGACCCGCTGGTCGACCCGGCCGGAGTCGGTGATGACGACCATCAGGAGCCGGGCCGGGGTCAGGGCGATGACCTCCAGGTGACGCACGGTTGACGACGACAGCGTGGGGTACTGCACCACGGCCACCTGCCGGGTCAGTTGAGACAGCAGCCGCACCGCCCGGCGCAGGACGTCATCGAGGTCGACGCCGGACTCGAGGAAGCTCTGGATCGCGCGCCGTTCGGCTGAAGACAGGGGCTTGACGTCGTCGAGCCGGTCGACGAATTCGCGGTAGCCCTTCTCGGTGGGCACCCGTCCGGAACTGGTGTGCGGCTGGGTGATGTAGCCCTCGGCCTCGAGGACCGCCATGTCGTTGCGGACGGTGGCGGACGAGACGCCCAAGTTGTGGCGCTCAACCAACGCCTTGGAACCGATCGGTTCTTTGGTGGCGACAAAATCGGCCACGATGGCGCGCAGCACCTCAAACCGACGGTCATCGGCACTTCCCACCTGCCCCCACCTCCTTCGACACCGCCTTGACCGGATTCATTTTACGGGCCCAAGCGGCGTCGACCGTTACGAGCGGCAGTTCGGCGAAGCGCGTGCACCCCGCGGATCGCAGCCGCCCCCGCCGCAACGCCAACGGCGGCCGTGAAAAGGCTTTCCGCCAACGCGTCGGTGCCACCGAACATCCGTCGGGCTAGCCTTTCCAGAATGAACCGGTCGGGCCACAGCGATGAGTCGGGAAGGGTCGGCCGATGATCTTCAAGGGTGTGCGCGACGGTAAGCCCTATCCCGAACACAACCTCTCGTACCGGGATTGGTCCCAGATACCTCCGCAGCAGATCCGGCTCGACGAATTGGTCACCACCACAACGGTGCTCGCACTGGACCGCCTGCTCTCCGAGGACTCCACCTTCTACGGCGATCTCTTCCCCCACGCGGTGCGGTGGAAGGGCACCACCTATCTCGAAGACGGCCTGCACCGTGCGGTGCGCGCCGCGCTGCGTAACCGCACCGTGTTGCACGCCCGGGTGTACGACATGGATATGTCGCTGCACCCCCCGGGGTGACTCGATTGGTCACGTTCGGGCGTCGCCGCGTGTCGACCTAGTAAGGACGTTGGTTCCCGCCACAACTTGCCAGGAGGATCGCCATGTCACGGCTGCAAGGAGTCTCCGATCGCGACGCCGGCCTCGGCGCCAAGATCGCCTTCTTTTTCACCAAGCGAAAGCTCGCGCACATGACCGGGCTGGAAACCGCGGGGATGCTGGAACCGCTGCGGATGTATGCGCACATCCCGCGACTGCTCAACGCCTACGGCAGGTTGGAGCAAGCCGAGTCCAAGCTGGACGTCCTCAGTCCCCGCCAGCGGGCGCTGGCCGAGCTGAAGTCGGCGACGACCGTGCGCTGCGAGTACTGCATCGACCTCGGCTCTCAGATCGCCCGCCGCTGGGGCATCACCGACGAAGAGCTGCTGGCGCTCTCCGATTATCAGAACGCGCCGTGCTTTTCCGACGTCGACAAGCTGATTTTGCGGTACGCCACCGCGATCAGCCGCACGCCGGTCGAGGTGAGCGATGAATTGTTCGACGGGCTGCGCGCGCACTTCGACGCCGCGCAGCTCGTCGGCCTCACCCACGTGATCACGCTGGGCAACCTGCGTGCTCGGTTCAACATCGCACTCAACATCGGATCGTCGGGCTTTTCGGCTAACCGGGTGTGCGCCGTGCCCGAGACCAATCGGCCGTGAGGGCGGATGCGTCGTTGGCGGGTCGCTTTCAGGCGGCCCGACCGCAGCTGGGCGCCATCGCCTACCGCATGCTGGGCTCGATCGACGACGCTCAGGACGCGGTGCAGGAGGCGTGGTTGCGCCTGAGCCGCAGCGCCGAATCCGGCGGCGCAGACGGCATCGCCAACCTCGACGCCTGGCTGACTACCGTGGTGGCGCGGATCTGCCTGAACATGTTGCGGGACCGGCGGACCCGCGGCGGGGTGGAGCTTATCGGTCACCTGCCCGATCCGATCGTGGAGGGCGAAGGCGACTGCGACCCCGAGCACCGCGCGATGCTGGCCGACGCGGTGGGGCTGGCGCTGTTCGTGGTGCTGGATACGTTGCCGCCGGCCGAGCGGCTGGCGTTTGTGCTGCACGACGTCTTCACCGTGCCGTTCGAACAGATTGCGGCCATCGTGGAGCGGACGCCGGAGTCGGCCCGCAAGCTGGCCAGCCGGGCCCGACGACGGATCGAGGAGGCGGATCCGCTGCCCGACGGGTCGTTGACCGCACAACGCGAGGTGGTCGACGCGTTCTTCGCGGCGGGGCGCAGCGGCGACTTCGACCGCCTGGTGGCCGTGCTCCATCCCGACGTGGTGTTGCGCGGTGACTTCGGTGCCGGCACGGCCGGTTTCCGTGCCGAGGGCGCGGCCCGGGTGGCCGAGCTGGCGCGCGGTTACGCCGGGCCCGAGCGCGAGGTGCGGACCGCGGTCATCAACGGCGCCGCCGGCGCGGTGATTTTCATCGCCGGCCGTGCGGCATCCGTCATGGGTTTCGTGGTGCGCGACGGCCGGATCCGCGCGATCGACGTGCTCGCGGATCCGGCGCGCATTGCCCGGTTAGACCTGCGCGCGGTGGGCGCCGGTCACTGACCGGCGGCCTGCAGCAGCTCCATCGCCGACGCCCGCGACAGCACCCAGCCGCCCTGATTGACGAAGGTGACGTTCTGGGTGACCGGCGACGGCAGCTTCGGGCCGGAGACCGCAACGTCGGCGGTCGCCGAACCGGCCGCGGCGGGTTGGATGTTCGTGACGTCGAAGGCCAGCGGCAGGTCGCCGTTCTTCGCCGCCTTCTGCAGCTTCTTGTCGGCAACGTGTGCCTCCATCCCGCCGATGCCGCCCTGCACCAGGTTGCTCTTGCTCGTGAACGAAACACGCGGGTCGGCAAGGCTGTTGAGCACGCCCGTCAGCTGATCGGAAGTGGGCACGTTGGCACCCGCGCTCGGCGGCGCCGGCGGCGGATCCTGCGGAAGCGGCGCACCGACCGTGGCGAGTCGCACCCCGGCGGCCCGCGCACTCGGCGTCGCGGCCGAGGCCACTCCAGCGGCAACGCCACCGACGATGGCCAGGGCTGCCAGCCCGGTGGTGACGGCTTTAACGGTTTTCATGATTCCCCCTTCGGTGGGCCCGAATGTCGACGAACGGTTGGCAATCCCGCCCAGCTCATTCGTGCCGGTGTGGACGCTTCAGCGTGCCCCTTTGCGCCTGGTACTTCGTGTCTCGGCACCGATACGTTACGGCGAACCGATGTGCGAAAAACACGCGCGAACTGTGCGCTGGCTGTGCCAGGACGTCCATTCGTCCGGTGGAACCTGCACCGCGCGACCGTGCGCCGATACGCGAAACCCCATGCGCCGCCTTGCGGGGCGCATGGGGTTTGCTTGAAACGTCGTCTTTGCAGACGAATTCGTACTGTTTTAGTTGGTCGCCGTCGAGGCCTGCAGCAGCGCAAGAGCCGCGTCGTGTTGCAAGACCCAGTTTCCGCCCTGGTTGACGAACACCAGATGCTTGTTGACCGGCCCGGCGAACTTCGGTCCCGTGATGGCCACGTCGGCCTGGGCCATGTTCGGACCCGCGGGCGCGATGTTGGTCACGTTGAACTGCTCGGGGAAGTTCCCGTTGCGGTACGCCTTCCGCAGGTCGTGGTCGGCCACCATACCCTCGTTTTGGTTGACGCCGTTTTCAACGAGGTTGGCCTTGTCCCTGTAGTTGACGCCGGGGTCGGTTGCTTGGGTACAGAGGGTGGACAACTGCTCCGGGGTCGGCAGCCCCGGCGCTCCCGGTGGCGGGGGCGGCGGGTCCTGCGGCAGTGGCGCGCCGACCGCAGACAGTTGCACCTCATCGAGGCCGATCGGTGCTGCAATGGAAGCCACGCCGGCGGCGGCGCCGCCAATGGCGGTCAGGGCCGCCACGCCCGTGGCAATGGACTTCACGGATTTCACAGGTCCCCCTTCGATGCACATGGACCGTGGCGGATATCTTGCGGACGGCCGCACCTGGTCACACGTCTTCATGGATGAAGATGGTGTAAGTGTGCACTGTGACTTCGGGATTTGAGTCTCACGTCGGTCACGTTATGACGACGCTACGGTGTCGTCAAAAGGGTTGGCGCTCATCCTGTCTGCTTCTCACCGGACGCCTGGACGGGCCGACGGTGGACCCCAGCACCCGGTCGGACAGCAGTCCCAGACAGCTCAGGTTCGGAAAACCGGGCCCCTGGGTGAGTCCCGACAGGTTCGGCAGGAACAACTTGGGGGTCACGTCTGTGACGGCCAGGTCATAACCTATCGCCTCCTGTAGCCGCTCTGAGGTCAGCGGCCCACCCAGACCGAGCTCGAGCACATCAAGCGCGTCCTGACTGAATAACGCTGCGAACCAGAGCGAGTCGGCGCCGGAGCCGTCGACGACGAGATCGAACCCATGAACGGTCTCCAGATTCTCGCTGCCGCGATTGGTCGACAGGGTCAACCGGATCTGCCCTTCCTTGCCCACCGCGTGGGCCACGCGCCCACGCAAGTGGTGAATGCGATCGTCGGCCAGCAACGCTTCCTGCACGTTGGACGAAAACACCCCGCGGTCGGTGCGGGCCAAGGCATCACGGCGTTCGGCGAGGGTGAGGGCCGGCCAGTTGGTGGGATCGGAGAACAGCGAGTTCTCGAAAAACCCCTCGCCGCGGGTGAACAACGTGGCCTGTGGGGAGATGACGGTGATGCTCGACACCCGGTGGCGAAACAGCTCGTACAGCATCGTCGCGGCCGTCTCGCCACCGCCTATGACCGCCACCCGCTCCGCGTTGATCCGGTCGTGATTGGCGGCGCGGTCCCAGAACTGGGCGATCGACAGCATACGCGGATTGCCGGGAAGCAAAGACTTTTCGGCTTGACCCGGTCCGGTGATCATCAACGCATCGGCGTGCACCGTGGTTTCGTGGGTGTGCAGCGCCCAGCGGTCCCCGGCGACCGCCAGTCGTTCGACATCACCGTGCACCACGTGCATGCCCACGTGGTCGGCGACCCAACTCAGATACTGGCTCCAACGGCGATGCGTCGGTGCCGGTCTGCCGCGATCGATCCACTCGGCGAATGAGGCCGTCGCGATCAGATAGGACTGCCAGCTGTAGCGGGTCATCCGCTCGTTGAGTTCGGCGTTGCGGCGCGGCACCAGCGCCGAGCGGTACGGAAACCCGACGTCCTTTTCCGGGCTGGTGCCCAGCCGGTGCGCGCCATCCGTCCAGCCGCCGCTGGCCTGCCAGTTCGCCGCGACACCAATTCGCTCCACGGCGACCACTTCGGGCACCTCGACGCCCATTTCCCGCAATGCGAAAGCCTTGGCCGCCACGGCCACCGCCTTGGCGCCGGCACCCACGATCGCCAGCGTGGTCATTTCACCACTTCCCGCAGCGACTCGATCCAAAGCGCTTGCAGCGCGGCAATATCGGTTTGATCAAGGATGTCCGGCAGCGCGCGCCACTGCGCGGCCAGAACCCGCTCCCCCGCATAGGTCAGCACGATCGCCGCGATGGTGAGCTCGTGGCGCACGGCCAACTCCGGCTCGGGCACCGCCGAAACCCCGGCGAGTAGTTCGCGTTCGAGCCGCAGCCCCGTCCCGCCGGCGCTGTGGGCGGCGCCGAGATAATTCAGCAGCAACTGTGGTGGTGGAAACCCGGCGAGCCGCTCGGCGGTATCGGTTCGCAGGTAGCGCAGCAATCCGTAGTCGAGTCCGTCGCCGGGGATCGCCGCCAGCTGCTCCCCTACCCGTCGCGGGTCGGTCGAGTCCAGGCGTACGGGGTAGATGGAGCTGAGCAGCCCCACCGTGTCGCCGGTGTCGATGGTGTGCGAGTCCGGCCCGTCCAGCAAACTGTCGGCGCGACCGTGCGTTTCGAGTGCCAGCAGCGGGGGCGGTGTGGCTTGACCGCGCAGCTCGCGCCATCGCGTCACGGTCGCGGCGGTGGCGGCAACCAGCAGCGTGGGCAGCGGCAGGCCCGAATTCAGCAGCCGGCGTGTGATGTCGGCGTCGGTGGCGGCGGTTCGGACGATCAGATCGCGCGCCCGATCACGAGCCGGGTCGAGCCGGCGGGCACCGAGGGCAGGATCGTCGCCGTCGAGCTGGGAGGCCCAGAACTGCACCGTGTCCAGCCGATGCGCCCGCGCGGTGAGCGCGTCGGCCCACTGCCGATAGCTGGTGTGTTCGCGAATGGGTGCCCGGGCGTGACCGACGGGCGAGGCCGTCAGCGCGGCGCCGAGTTCACCGAGAATCACCCGCCACGACGCCGGGTCCAGCGCGACAACGTGCGCGGCCAGCAGCAGAACGCTTTCCCCCGCCGGCGGTCGAAGCCACACCGCGCAGAGCAGCTTTCCGCGTTCGGGGTCCAACCGGTCGACGGCCTGGGCGACGAGCGCCGGGATTGTGGCGCTCAGCTCACCGCGCAACTCGACCTCTTCGAGCACGTCGAAGGTTGCGCTCGCGTCGAGCGGGACCAGCGTCATGGTGGAGCGGTCGACCCGGCTGCGCAGCACTTCGTGGCCCTCGACGATGCTGGCGAGCGCGGTGTCCAGCTGTTCGCGGCGCAGCGTCTCGGGCAACCGGAAGGCCTCGGTCTGGGCGAGCCTGCGCGGGTCGCCGTGTTCGTAAAGCCATCGGCCATTGGGCAGCAACGGCATCGGCCCGGTGCCGTCATCGACCTGGTGGGCCGCGGCGGCGGTTTCCGCGTCGATCGCCTCGGCCAGTTCGCGGATGTTGTTGCAGTCGAGAAAAAGCCTGGCGCGCAGGGCAATTCCGCGTGCCCGGGCCGCCTGTACGACCGACAACGCCATGATGCTGTCCAGCCCCACCTGCAGGAAGTCCGCCGTGACGTCGATTTGCGGCTGCGCGAGCAGCTCGGCGAGCAGTTCGGCCAGCGCGGCTTCGGTGGCGGTCTCGGGCATCGCCGCGTCGGTCGCGGTCTCCGCGGTATCGAGAGCCGCCAAGGCCGATTCGTCCAATTTGCCGTTGGGCGTCAACGGGATTTCGTCGACCAGGACGATGCGCTGCGGAACCATGTAACGCGGCAGCCGAAGGCTGAGCATGCTGCGCAGCTCCGAAGTCGTGGGCCGGCCGGTGGCCGTTTCGGTGGCCACGTACGCGGTGAGCCGCGCAACGCCCCAGCACTGCCGTACCAGCACCCCGGCGTGCCGCACGGCCGGATGCGATTCGAGGGCGGCCGCAATCTCGCCGGGTTCGACGCGATGGCCGCGGATCTTCACCTGGGCGTCGGCGCGTCCGATGTATTGCACTGAGCCGTCGTGTAATCGGCGTACCAGGTCGCCGGTGCGATACATCCGTTTCCCCGGCGCGAACGGGTCGGCGACAAAGCGCGCCGCGGTCTCCGGTGCGCGGCCAAGGTAACCGCGGGCCAGCTGGGCACCGCCCAGATACAGTTCGCCCGTGGCTCCGCATGGCACCGAGCGCAGCGCGGAATCCAACACGTAGCCCCGGGTGTGCCGGGTCGGCCGCCCGATGGCCGGCTCTTCGTGCTCGGCTATGGCCGCGACCACCGCTTCGACCGTGGTCTCGGTGGGCCCGTAGCAGTTGTATGCCGTCATCGCTGTGCTGTCGCACGTGTTGCGGATCCGGGCCCAGGCCGAACTGCCGACCGCCTCGCCGCCCAGCGCCAGCACGGTCAGTGGGGCCTCGGCCAGCAAACCAAACGCTTGCAGCTGGGCAAACATCGACGGAGTGGTGTCGATCATATCGATACGCTGCGCGGCGATCAGCGCGACAAGCGCCTCGGCGTCCGTCTGGGTGTACTCGTCGACGACATGCACACCGTGCCCGTCGAGCAAGCCGACCAATGGCTGCCACGCGGCATCGAAGGCGAACGACCAGGCGTGGGCGATGCGCAGCGGCCGGCCCAGTTTGGCCGCCGCGGGCCGCAAGACGCGGTCCAGATGATCGTCGGCGTAGGCGCCCACAGCACCGTGAGTTCCGATGACGCCCTTGGGTTCTCCCGTCGTGCCGGAGGTGAACACCACATACGCGGCCTGGGCGGGCGGGGCGTCGACGGGGCCGAAGTCGTCGCCGTGCGGTTCACCAGCACCCGTTAGCCTTTGGGTGAGCTCTTCGTCCAACACGATGGGTGCGCCCGATTGGCGCAGAATCGAGTTCACCCGTTCTGGGGGCATTCCCGGCTCCATCGGCACGCACATGCCGCCGGCTTTCAGCACGGCGAGTATCGCGATGACGTATTGCGGTCCCCGGGAAAGCCTGATACCCACCGGTGTTTCGGTCGTGACTCCCTTTGGGCGCAGGCGCCCCGCCAGCCGGGTGACTGGACAGATCCAGCTCGCGATAGCTCAGCGCGCCACCCGCCCAGCTGACCGCCGGGTTGTCCGGCGCCCTTGCCGCGACATCGGCGAACCGAGCGTGAATGCTCAACGGTGACAATGGCTTCGGCGTGTCGGCGGCGCGCAGCGAGCCCGCCTCGTCATCCAGCAGGACACTGACATCGCGCAACGGACGGTCCCAGTCCTGCATCAACCTCTCGGCGGTGGTGAGCACCCGCTGCCCAAGGGTGGCGGCGGGAATGACACCCAGCGCTCCGTCGATCGCTTCGATCAGCACCACGAGCTCGCCACCTTCCATGTGGGCAGCGATGGCGATGGGGAAATGCGACAGGGTTTGCAGCGCGGACGGGCGGAATGTCGCGCCGCCAGCGCTTAATTCACCGCCGGCGGTCAGTCCGTCCATCGGAAAGTTCTCGTAGACCAGCAGCGTGTCGAACAGCTCCCCGACGCCGCCGAGGGACCGAAGTTGGGCATGCCCGAGATAGCTGTGCTCACGCAGCAGGGCGGCGTCGCGCTGGACGGCTCGGCATTGCTCGCCTACCGTCGCTGCCGGGTCCAGACCGCACGCGCAGCGGCACGGTGTTGATGAACAGACCGACCATGGTCTCGACGCCGGTCAATTCGGGCGGCCGACCGGACACCGTGACCCCGAAAACCACATCGTGCGTGTCGATCAGCCGCGACAGCACGAGCGCCCACGCCATTTGCATCAGGGTGTTGACCGTGATGCCCCGTGATCGGACGTCGGCGACCAATCGCGTGGTGGTTTCGGCCGGCAGTCGCAGTTGCGTGGTCCGCGGCAGCGCCGCCTGCTGGGCCTCGGTCGTCTGAATGGACCCCAGCGCGGCGGCGAGCAGGGTGGGGCCCGGCAGACCCGCCAGGTGCTCTCGCCAGACCCGTTGGCTGGTTTCCGGATCACGGCCCGCCAGCCAGCCGATGTAGTCGCGATAAGGCCGGGGGGCAGCGGGCAGCGCCGACGGATCGCCGCCGGCCCGGTAAAGCATCAGCATCTCGTTGACGAACACCGGCAACGACCAGCCGTCGATCACGATGTGATGGGCGGTGAGTACCAAACGCCATCGCTTGTTTGGTAATTCGATCACGAGGAACCTGATGACCGGGCCATGCTCGAGGTCGAACGGCCGCCTGCGTTCGCCGGTTTCCAGCGCCGGTACGTCCTCGGGCGCGGCCACAACCAGTCGCCAGGGCAGCTCGACACGAGACGGCACGATCTGTACCGGTCGCGAAATTCCCCGGCTGAAGAAGCTTGCTCGCAGGTTCGGGTGGCGCGCCAGCATCCGCTCCGCGCAATCACGCAACAAAGCGACATCTAATGCGCCGGAGATGTCCGCCGCTATCCCGATAACGTACGGGTCGTCCGCCCCTTCGCCGTCACCGAATTCTGCCAGCGTGGTCAGCGAATACAGGCCCTCCTGCAACGGGCTCAGCGCCATCACGTCCTCGATGTCGGGCGCGACATCGGTTTTGGCGGCCGTCATGTGGTGCCCTGGCGCGATGACGACCAAAGTTGCGTCACGGCAGCCAAATCCGAGGTTGACAGCCCCGAGGTGGTCATCGGCTCGAAATGGGCATCGGTAGCAGGGGCATCCTGCTCGATGTCCGCCCCTGCCTCACCCAGGGCATCCAGCGCGGCGGCCAACTGCTGCACCGTCGGGTTCTCGAAGATCATCCGAGGACTGACCGCCAGGCCTGCCGCGCGCGCCCGAGAGGCGAGCTGTACGGACAGGATGCTGTCACCGCCGAGGGCGAAGAAGTCGTCGAAACGGCCGACGTCGGGCGTCGACAGCAGTTCGGCGACGACCTTGGCCAGTGCCCGTTCGGTGTCGGTGCGTGCCGGTTCGGTCCGGCCGCCGGTGCTGACCGCCGGCCGAGGCAGGCCGGGCCGGTTCAGCTTGCCCGATTCGGTCTTGGGGAGGACGTCGAGCACCGTCAGCGACGACGGCAGCATGTAACCCGGCAGGGTCGCGGCGAGCGCCGCGCGCACCTCCCCCGCGAATGTGGCCCGCTCGGCGTCATCGACGATCAACCTTTGCGGCACAACATATCCGGCCAGCGACGTGCCGCCGTGCACCTCCCATGTGCGGGCGGCCGCGGCGGCGACTCCGTCGACCGCCGCCAGGGCCGCCTCGACCTCGGCCAACTCGACCCGGAAACCACGGACCTGCACCTGGTGGTCGGAGCGTCCCACGAATTCCAGTTGGCCGCCCTCGGTCCACCGGGCCAGGTCGCCACTGCGGTACAGCCGCGAACCCGCCTCGACGCCATACGGATTGGCGACAAAGCGCGTGGCGGTCAGGCCGGAACGTTTCCAATAACCTCGAGCCAGCTGGTCACCGGCGTAGTACAGTTCGCCCACCACACCGGCCGGCACGGGGCGCAACCCATCGTCGAGCAGATAAGCCTCGGCGCCCGGGACAGGCTTTCCGACAAGCGGATTCGGCGGGGCCAGCCGCCCGCGGGACACCGCGCCGGAGGTCTCGGTGGAACCGATGTTGTTCAGCAGCTCGATGCCGGCGCCGTCCTCGTCGGCGCACACCGACACCAGCCGCTGTAGCAGCGACGTGCTCACCGGTTCGCCACCGCACACCAGCCGTGATAGGGAGCGCACGGCGTCGGGCCGGCTGTCCACCAATGCCGACACCAGGCTGGGCACCGCGGTCACCTGGGCGACCGAATGCCGGGTCATCAAGTCCCCGAGCGCTTCCGGATCGCGGTGCTCGGCATCGTCGGCCAGGATCATGGTCGCGCCGGCCGCCAGGCCGGCCAGCATCTCCATACCCCCTTCGAGGAAGGTGATCGAGGCCTGCGCCAGTCGAACGTCGTCCGTCCGCGGCGGATAGTGCCGCAGCTGCCAGTCCAGCCGGGCCGCCATCGAACGATGCGTTCCCACCGCGCCTTTGGGCTTGCCGGTGGACCCGGACGTGAACACCAGGTACATCGGGTCGTCGGGGTGCGGCAGCGGCAAGCCGCCCGATTGCGCGCTCACGTCGTCGCTGTCGACCAGGGCGCGCACCTGCGGATCGTCCAGCGATACAAGCTCCACCCCGGGCACCTGCGGCATCGTGTCCACCGCTTCGACCGTCACGACCACGACCGGCGGCTGCACGTCGTCGAGCATGAATTGCTTTCGCGCCACGGGGTAACCGGGATCGATGGGGAAGTAGCCGGCGCCGGCCTTCATGATCGCCATCAGCGCCACCACCAATTCGATGCTGCGCCGGGTCGAGTGGCCAACCAACGTCCCCGGGCGCACGCCGCTTCTTCATGAGCAGCGCGGCCAAGTTGTCCGAACGGCGATGCAGCGCGGGATAATCGATGCTCTCCTCGCCGCAGCGCACCGCGATCCGATCGGGTCCCCACACACGGCTGGGCTCCAGCAATTCCGGGATGGTGCGCGGGCGGTCGTGCGGCGGCTGCTCACCGCGGCTCCAGTCCCGCAGGATGCGGTCCTGTTCCCCGGCCTCGATCAGTTGGACGTCGCGCAAACTCTGATCGAGGTCCATGGCAAACTCGGTGAGCGCCCGGGTCAGCCATTGAGCCAACCGCTCGATGGTGGTCCTGGCGTAGAGCTCGGTGCGGTAGATGACATTGCAGTGGTAACCGATGCCCCCGGAGCCGTCGGTGCCGAAGAAGTTGACGCTCAGATCGGCGTGCGCCATGTCGAAGATGGGGTCCATGGAGGTGCACACGGTGTCCGGCTGCCCGCTGCCGGGAGCCGCGGCCTCGATGACCCGGGTGGCGGAAACGTGATCCCGGACATGGACGACGACCTGGAACAGCGGGTTGCGGGACAGCGAGCGCACCGGGCTGACGCTGTCGACCACCCGGTCGAACGGCAGGTCCTGGTGGGCGTAGGCGGCGAGGGCGGTCTCCCGGGCCCGCGTGAGCAACTCGCGCAACGTCGGGTTGCCGTCCATGTCGTTGCGCAGCACCAGGATGTTGACGAAAAATCCGATCAGCTGGTCCAACTCGGCTTCGGTGCGTCCGGCGACCGGGGTGCCCAGCGGAATGTCGGTTCCGCCACCGGCTTTGTGCAAGACGACGGCGACGGCCGTTTGCAGCAGCATGAATTCGGTGATGCCCAGCTCGCGGCACAGCTCGGCCAGCTTGGCGCGGATGGTCGCGTCGATCTGGAAGTCGACGGATTCCCCGTCACCGCTGGGCACCGGCTGGCGCGGAAAGTCCGGGCGCAGCCCGGTGTCCTCCGGCAACCCGGACAGTTGACGAGTCCAGTACTCTCGCTGCTCACCGGCGATCGCGGATTCTTGGCCGCCGACCTCACCCAGGAACGTGCGCTGCCACGCCGCGTAGTCCGCGTACTGCACACGCAGCGGGGCCCAGGACGGCGCCTGTCCGCCGCGCCGGGCTCGGTAGGCCGCCATCACGTCGGAGAACAGCACGCCCGCCGACCAATGGTCGGAGGCGATGTGGTGCACGACCAGCGACAGCACGTGCTCCGCGGTGTTCGCGGTGCGCAGCACCGCGACCCGGATCGGCAATTCGGCGTCCAGTTCGAAGCAGTGACACCGCTCGATGTCGAGCTGCTGCTGCAGCCAGGCGTCGTCGGGTCCTTCATCGCGGCGGACCGGAACCTCGACACCGGCGGGCCCCACGACCTGATAGGGCACGCCATCCATTTCGACGTAGCTGGTGCGCAGGATTTCGTGCCGGGCAACGACATCGCCGACGGCGAGAAGCAGCGCATCGATGTCCCACGGGCCGCTGAGTTTCGCCGCGAAGGGAATGTTGTTGACCCGACTGGGACCGTCCACGCGGTAGGCGAACCAACTGCGCAGCTGCGACGCCGAGAGTGGCATCGGGTCGTCGTGGGCGGTGGCGATCAGCCGGGGCCGCGAGTGCGTCTGTTGGCCCGCGCCGAGCTGGTCGATTCGCCCGGCCAACGCTTCGACCGTGGCGAGTTCGAATACGTCGCGGATGCCGATTTCGACCCCGCACTCCGCGCGGATGGCGGTCACCAATTTGGTCGCCACCAGCGAGTGGCCGCCCAGGTCGAAGAACGAGTCGTCGGCGCCCACCCGGCCCTGGCCGAGCAGCGTGGAAAACAGTTGCGCGATGCGGTGTTCGGTGGGAGTCGTCGGGTCGCGGTATTCGGCCCCCGTTGCGATCTGCGGCTGGGGCAGCGCGGCGCGGTCGATCTTCTGGTGTGCGGTGATCGGGATCTCGTCGAGTACCACGTAGGCGGACGGGGTCATGTAGTCCGGTAATGCCGCGGCCACCCGTGCCCGGATGCGTTCGACGTCAACCGTTTCCGTGTCCGCGCCCCGGGCCGGCGTCACGTACCCCACCAGGCTCTTGCCCAGCTGGGGCAGGTCCATGGCCAGCACGACCGCTTGCCCGACGCTGGGGTCGACCGAGATGGCGGCCGCGACCTCGCCCAGCTCGATGCGGAAACCGCGGATCTTCACCTGTTCGTCGGCGCGGCCGACGAACTCGATGTCACCATTGGCGTTGCGGCGGGCCAGGTCACCCGAGCGGTACATCCGCCCCCCAGGCGTGAACGGGTCGGCGACGAAGCGCTCGGCCGTCAACTGTGGCCTACGGTGATATCCGTGCGCGACATGTGTTCCGGCGATGTAGATTTCACCGATCACCCCGACGGGAACTGCTTGCAGCGCGTCGTCGAGCAGATACACCTGGGTGTTGATCTTGGGCCGGCCGATGGGCACGACCCGGGTGCCCTGAGCGCCTTCCACCGGGTAGCTGGTGCAGTTCACCACCGTCTCGGTGGGCCCGTAGAAGTTGTACAGCGACGCGTCGAAGGTGGCGTGGAACTTGTCGGCGACCTCGCCCGGCAGCGCCTCCCCGCCGATCGGCACGCGCCGCAGCGTCCGCCACTGGCTGACGCCGGGCAAAGACAGGAAGAGCCCCAGCAGCGACGGCACGAAGTGCATCGACGTGATGCCTTCGCGGGCCAGCAGGCCGGTCAGATAGCCGATGTCGCGAAGCCCGTCGGGCCGCGGAATCACCAAGCGGGCACCCATGATCAACGTGCCGAAGATCTCGCCCATCGACACGTCGAAGCTGGGTGAGGCGACCTGTAGCAGCCGGTCGGTGTCGTCGATGCGGTATTCGTCGCCGAACCAGACGAAGTACTCGGCGATGGGTGCGTGCGGCACCGGAACGCCCTTGGGTAGACCGGTGGAACCCGAGGTGTAAATCAGGTAGGCGGTGTTCTGCGGACTCAGCGGCCGGATCAACTCGGCGGGAGCGGTGGCCGGATAGCGCGCGACGTCGCTAACCGGTTCGCGCAGCACCATTTTGGTGTCCGCATCTTCCAGGATGAAGGTCAGCCGGTCCTGCGGATAGGTGGGGTCCACCGGCAGATAGACCCCGCCCGCCTTGAGCACCCCGAGTGCGGTGATGACCAGTTCGGGAGACTTGTCCAGCAGCACCGCGACGCGATCCTCCGTGCCGATCCCTCGCTCGATGAGCCAATGCGCCAGCCGGTTCGATTCTTCATCGATCTCTCGGTAGGTGTAGGCACGGCCCTCGTAGACGACGGCAACTGCGTCGGGCGTCAGGGCCGCCCGGCGGCTGACCAGCTCGGGCAACGTGCTGGCCGGGGTGACGAACTCCTCGCCGGCCGAGACCGCGCGCAGCCATTGCGCGTCTTCTGCGCTCATCAGCGCGCACACCGACAGCTTCGCATCGGGGTCGGACAGCAGGCCGTCGAGCAAGGCGGTGTAGTGGCGCAGCAGTTGCTCGGCCAACTGCTGATCCATCACTTCGACCAGATACTCGGCCTCGACCAATCCACCGCCGGAGTCATCCGGTGTCCGGTTCAGCTCGACCATCAGGCTCAGCGGCAATTGATTGAAATGGCCGCGCAATTCGCCGCGTTCGCAGCCCACGCCCGGCGGACAAAAGCCGGCGCCGTCTGGCTCACGTTGCCCGAAACTCACCCGGGTCATCCGGTCGGCGCCATGTCGCCGATCGGGATTCGACTCGCGCACCAGCCAATCGAGGTCGGCGCGCGAATGGGCGAAGGCGCCTACGGCTTCGTCGCGCGTTTGGGTCAGCAACTCGCGGAACGTCTGGTGCGACTGCGGCCGCAATCGAATCACTACGGTGTTGCCGTAATACCCGATCACATCCTCGGTGCCCACGCCGCGGTTGAGTACCGGGGCGGCGACCAAGAAGTCGGTCGACTGGGTGTACCGGTGCACGAGCGCGGCGAAAGCCGCCATCAACACCATGTACGGAGTCGCGCCCGTCTCGCGGGCCAGAGCGGCAGCCCGGTCCATGGTGCCGGCCGACAACCGCGCGAACGCGCGTTGAGCGCGCCAGGTGGTGGGCACTACCGAACCGTTGGGCCCGGGCAGCTCGAGCGGCTCCGGGAGGTCGGACATCAGCGGGCGCCAGTAGTCCAGATCCGCCTGACGAACGGCGGTCGAATCCGCTGAATGATCCGTCAGCACCGGGCCATCGGCGAAGGCGTCCGGGTCGGTATATGCGCGAGTCAGGTCGGCGAAGAACGGTGCCCACGAGCCGTCATCCCAGGCGATGTGGTGCGCGGTGATCAGCAGCATCAGCTCGTCGTCGGCCAGACGCGCCACGGTGACTCGCAGTGGCGAATCGTTGCTCAGGTCGAATGGGCGCCGAAAGTCGCGCTGCGCCAGCACATCCAGCCGTAGTCGGCGCGCCTGTTCGGTCAACCCGGCCAGGTCGTGCTCGGCCCAGGCGGGTCGCAGGTCCGCGCGGATCACCGGATGCGGCTCGCCCTCATCGTCGGTGGCATACGTCGTGTGCAGCACCGGGTGCCGGGCGACGACGGCATCGATCGCATGCCGTAACCGCGCGGTATCGACCGCCCCGCAAAGGCGGTAGGAGACGCAGATGTTGAGCAGCGCGCTGTCGGGATCGACTTGCTGCACGAACCACATCCGGTGCTGCCCCACCGACATGCGTGGCTCGTTGACGGTGGCGAGGGGCGCCGCGGCCGACGTCCTGGCGAGGCCGCGTTCGGTGAGCTTGCGGCGCAGTAATTCCAAGCGTTGATCGTCGAGTCGGGCGCTGAGGCCGGTGGTGTCGGTCACGCTAGGAGTCCAACCTTTCTAGCATCGCGAGCTTTGAGTGGTGCGCACCGGTGGCAGCGCCGGCGCACTCGAATGACGGCGCCGCGGCCCCGCCGGTCGAGTCCGCATGCAACGCGTCGATCAGCTCGGTCACCGTGATGCCGCCGAGCATGCGGGACACCGGAACCGAGTTCCCTACCGTGCGGCGCAGCCGCTTGCGTAAATCGAGAGCGAGCAACGAATCCACACCCAAGTCGATCAGGGAGATGCCCGGGTCGATCGACAGCGAATCACCCAGGTGCAACGTCGCGGCCAATTCGGCCCGCACTGCTTCGGCCAACGGCATCTGAACAGAGGCATCGCGTTGCCCGCTGTCGTCAGGGCTGTGTGACATGCTGAACGGCATTGTCATGCCTTGGCTTTCAAAGAACAGCTGGAGCCGCTCGAAGTCCGCGTCGAAAATCAGCGGATCGCCGTCGTAGCGGCACAGACTGGCTTCGATCGCGGGCTTCGGCTCCATCGCGACCAGACCGGAACGCTCGGTGCGGGTGATCTCGTCGCCCGTTACCACGCCGGCGCCGTGCCACAACCCCCATCGAATCGCCGTGCAGTCGCGGCCCTTGGCACGCAGTTGGGCGACCAACACGTCGAGCATCCGGTTGGACGCCGCGTACGCCGCGTGGTTGTGGCCGCCCCAGACCCCGAATACCGATGAGCAGGCCAGGATTCGACAGTCAGGCCGCAGCGGCCACACGTCGGCCAGCAACGCCAATCCGCGGACCTTGGCCTGCGCATACCGCCGCGACATCCGAACCGGTGAGATCGGAACGCGTGCGCGCCAGTGCGATGCCTGCGGTGTGGATCAACAATGACGCTCCCGAACCCGCATGCCGGGCGGCGACGGTAGCCAGTGCGTCGCGATCGGTGATATCGCATTGCGGGGCAGACACTGTGGCGCCATGCCGGTCGGCGAGCTCATGCAGTGCCGCCGGGTCGATGCCGTTGCGGCTCAACAGGGTAACGGTCCGGGCCCCGCGTTGCAGGCAATACCGCGCGTACTGCAGTCCGATGGCTCCGCTCCCACCGGTGATCACCACGTTGTCCAGCGCGGCGGCATCGAGTGGTCGCCGGGCCGCCGGTCCACGGCAGGCACGGAACGTCCGGACGTGCCGTCGCGGCGATCCGGCGCCGCGCAACGCGACCTCGGCGGCCTCACCCCGCAGCACCTCGACGACGGCGTGCGCCGTGACGGCATCGACGTCGCGGTGCTCGAGGTCGAGATGCCCGAAGGCCTGGTCCGGGAATTCGAAGCCGACGCTGCGGTGCATGGCCGCCAGCGCCGCCTGCGCGGGCGCGGCGTTATCGCGGTCGATGTGTTCGGCACCAGCGGTGAGCAACCAGACCGCCCGGCACCGAGGGCCGATCAGAGCGGGGTAATCGGGTAGGCCGGCGTCCCGCCGGCCGGCGATCTGCTCGATGGCGGCGTCGGCATCGAGCTCGTCGAGTTCCGGGGCGGCGATCACGAGAACTTCCGCCTCGTCCGGTGGCACCGCTCGGCAGCCGCCGTGTGCCGCAACGGCATCGACGAGTCGCTGCGTCAGGGCACCCGCACCGGAGAAGCCGATGTCAACGTTGGTCGCAGTCGGTGTGATCGGCGCCGTCACCGGCTGCCATTCCTCGACCGCCACGGTGAGCGCCGGCGTCGGCGCCGCTTCGGTCGCTCGATGCGGTGCCGCCCACAGGTGCACCGCACGCATCGGCGCGTTGGGAAAGCCGCGCAGGGCTGGCCGATCTGCTGCCGGTACCGCGTCGGCCCACCTGCAGTCAGGGTCGGCGGTCGCGAGGGCGGCGATGCTCGCCGACAGCGATTCGGTGATGGATCGGTCACGATGCCCAGATCCGACGATGACGGCCGACTCGTCGTCGACGATCTCGCCCAGCGGATATAACAATGACGGGTGTGCCGAGAGCTCCACGAACGCATCGGCCCCACGGCTGCGGGCATACTGCACGGCGAGGTCGAATCGCACCGTGCCGCAGAGGTTTTCGTACCAATAGTCGGAGAAGTCGGTCGCGTCGCCCAGCTCGGTGCCCAGCGTGGAGCCGACGAACCTCACCGGGCTTTCCCGGAATGTCGACTTCGGTGTCAGCTCGGCCAGGCTCGCACGCAACGGTCGCAGTGCACCGGTGTGTCCGGGATAGTCGACGGACAGCTGCTGGCTGAAGATCCCCCGCTGTTGGACCAGCTCCACCGCAGCGGCCACCGCGTCGTGATCACCGGCGACCACCGTCGACGACGGTCCGTTGACCGCGGAGACTTCCAGCCAGCCGGGCGTCTCTTCCAGCAGCGACTCGGCGATGTCGAGGCCGGTTCCGAGCACCGCCATCGCGTAGCGGCCGGTCAGCTGGTCGACCACGGTGGCGCGGGCAACGACCAAAGCGGCCGCATCCGACAGGGATATCGCTTCCGCCACATACGCCGCCGCGACCTCGCCGAGGCTGTGACCGATGGTGATTTCGGGCAACACTCCGCAGGATCGCCATGTTTCGGCCAGAGCCCACCGCGTGGGTGAACTGGGCTCCCTGGATCTCGCGGCGCGACCAGTTGCGTTGTTCATCGCCGACCAGATATGGCAGCGGCGAGGGAGATCCGGCGGCAGCGAACGCTTGCGAGCACCGGTCCGCCGCCTCGCGGTAAGCCGGTAATCGCCGGTAGGCCTCGGCGCCCATCGCCTGCCATTGATTGCCCTGACCCGGGAATACGAACGCGATGCGCGGCGGCGTCGTCTTCGCGGAGTGCGAGACCAGCTCGTGCTCCTCACCGCCGTGCGATCGCCGACAGTCCCGCGACGAGTTCGGCGTGGTCGGCCGCCCGCACCACCGCGCGGTGGCGTCGCACCCGCCGCAACCGCAGCAGGGTTGAGGCGACCGCGACGGTCAGGTCTGCCGAGTCGGCCGCGCGGTCGAGGTAATCGGTGATCGCCGCGGCGTCCCGGCGGATCAGCTCGGGATCGTGGGCACTGATCAGCACCGGGATACGCCCGTCCGGCAGACCGTGGGTAAGCATCATGCGACCTCGGGGACGGAGATGATCAGATGCGCGTTTGTGCCGGCGATCCCGAACGCGGACGCCGCGGCGGTGCGCTGCCCGTCAACGGCCGGCCACGGCGTCAAAGTCTGTGCCAGCCGCAAACCTTGGGTGTCCCATTCGATTTCGGGGCTGGCCTCACCGGCGTGCAGCGTGGGGGGGACGGCGCCGTGCTCGGCGGAGACTATCACCTTGGCCAGCCCCAGCGCGCCGGCGGCGGCCAACGAGTGACCGACATTGGACTTCACCGAACCCAGTAATGCGCCGGCGCCGGGTTCGGTTTCGCCGTAGGTCTGGGCCAGCGAGCGTAACTCGGTCTGGTCGCCGAGGCGGGTGCCCGTACCGTGTCCCTCGATCATCCCCACCTCGGCGGGCCTGATCCCGGCTTGGCTGATGGCCCGTTGGAACAGCCGAACCTGGGCATCGCCGCTGGGCGCGCTGAGACCGGCGCTGCGCCCGTCCTGGTTCATGGCGGTGGCCCGCACCTCGGCGAGGATCTGCCGGCCGGCAGCCAGCGCACCCGATTTACGTTGCAGCACAAACATCGCCGCTCCCTCGGCCCACACGGTTCCGCTCGCCCGTGCGCTGTAGGGCCGGCAGTATCCATCGTCGGACAGCGCGTGTTGTTTGGAGAACTCGACGAAGAAGCCCGGTGAGCCCAGCACGTTGACCCCACCCGCGATGGCCAGGTCACAGTCACCGTTCTGCAGCGAGCGCACCGCGACGTGAAAGGCCACCAGCGCGGAGGCGCAGGAGGAATCCAGGGTCAGCGCCGGACCGGTCAATCCCAGCGTGTAGGCGATGCGACCCGAAATCACACTGAGCGCGGTTCCGGCCAGCAGGTGGCCACTGTGTTCGGAGAACTGGGCCATCTCGGGGCCGTAGCCGGTGGCCGAGGCGCCGACGAAGCAGCCCACGTCGTGCCCGGCCAGGTCGTCGGGGTTGATGCCGCTGTTCTCGCAGGCACGCCAGGCCACCCGCAGCGCCACCCGCTGTTGCGGATCCATCGCGACGGCCTCGCGGGGCGAGATGCCGAAGAACTCCGGATCGAATGTGGTTGCTCCGGTGAGGAAACCGCCGCGGTCGTGAATTTCCTTGAAGCCATCGCGGCGCGAACCGGCAAGCAGTTCGTGCACCGCCCAACCGCGGTCAGTTGGGAACGGTCCCAGTGCCTCACGGCCGTGTGCCAGCAGATCCCAGTAATCGTCGGGGGTTTCAATGCCGCCCGGTGCCTCCACGCCCATTCCCACGATCACGACCGGGTCGGCACCGGCGCCATGGCCGTCACCAAAACAATCGTCAGACTTTGGTATCACCCGGCGTTCACCTGCGCGGCTATCGCTTCGACATGGTCGTAGACGTAGAAATGCCCGCCGTCGTATAGCGACAGGGCGAGCGATCCGGCGGTGTGCCTTTCCCACTGCCGGAGCACGCCGGCGGCGATGCGGTGGTCGTCGTGGCCGCCCAGCACGTGAATGTCGGCGCCGATGCGGACATCGGGGTTGGGTTCATACCCGTTGAACGCCTCATAGTCGGCACGCACCGCGGTGGTCAGCAGTTCGGAAAACTCTTCGTCGGCAAGCAGTTCGGGGTCGGTTCCACCCAGATCGGCGATATCGGCCAGCAGTCCGTCGTCACTGGTTGGCAATTCGGGCATGTCGGCGACGACGCATGGCGGCGGACCCGCCGATACCCAGAGCTTTTGCACGGCCGCGCCGTGCGTCTCGGCGACGCGGGCGAACTCGAATGCGACAACGGCGCCCAGACTGTGCCCGAACAACTTCAGCGGTGCGACGCTGGGCCATGGCGCTGCTTGGAAGAGGCTGATGGCCAGGTCGTGCAGGTTTTCGTGAGCGGGTTCGCTGAGGCGGTCGGCCCGTTGCGGATACTGCACGACATAGGTGTCACCGCCAGCGGCCAAGCGCCGCTGCCAGCACCCGATAGCTTGCGGCGGCCGCACCGGCATGCGGAAACACCACGGTGGCACCGGTGGATGACCCGCTGCCGCGGCCCGGGGCCAGCTTGATCCAGGACGGGAACGTCGAAGACACGGTGAGCAGGCTATTCAATGTCATTGCGCGGTCTACGATTTCGCGGGTTGGCGAGAGGCCGCGAGGACCGATCTGGGTGTCCATGCCGATAACCTCCAGATACAGCTCGGCGACCTGGTCGAGCCGGCCCGGGTCGTTCTCGCCGGCACTGAGCACCGCGGCCAACGTCGACACGGTTCGATTGGCGAAGACATCGGCGACCACGAGGTCCGGTGCATCCAGCCAGGTCCGAATCCTGGCCACCGCCTGGGTGGCCAGCACCGAATCACCGCCGAGCGCGAAGAAGTCGTCATCGGCCCCGACGTCTTCCCGGTCGAGTAGATCTCCGACGATCATCGCCAGCGCGGATTCCAGCGGCGTCGACGGCGGGCGGCGGTCCGGCCGCTGCGATTGCGCGACGTCGGTTTCCAATTCACGCGTTGCGCTGCGGCGGTCGAGCTTCCCGGCGTCGGTGAACCCGATTCGCTTCACCACCATGATGTGGCGCGGGATCATGTGTGCGGGCACGAGATCGCCCAGACGCTGCCGGATTCGCTCGGCGGTCAGGGAGGTGCCATCGGTGCACACCTGCGCGGCCAGCACGTCCGACTCGCCGGAGACGGGGATCAGGGCGGCCACCGCGGTGTGCACCCCGGCGACGCGCCGCAGGGAGCTCTCGACCTCGCCCAGCTCGACGCGGTAGCCGCTGATCTTGACTCGGTGGTCGGCGCGGCCGACGAATTCCAGGGTGCCGTCCGGCCAGTAGCGCACCAAATCGCCGGTGCGATACCAGGTTCGGCCTTCATGCTCGACGAAGCGTTCGGCGGTCAGATCGGGGCGACCGCGGTAGCCGCGCGCGATGCCGCGGCCGGACACCCAGTATTCCCCCGGAACCCAGTCGGGGCAGTCAGCGCCGGTGTCGTCGACCACGCGGCAGGCGTTGTTGGGAAGTGGGACGCCGAAGGGCAAGGCCGTCCAATGCTCGGGTATCGGTTCGGTTACCTCGAAAATGGTGTTGTGCACCGGGGTTTCGGTCGCGCCGCCGAGGCCCGCGAAGCGCAGGTTGGGCGCTTCGGCCCGTAGGCGGCGCACCACCTCGGGTCGCACCCAGTCACCCCCGGTCGGGATCACCCGCACCGAGGACAGCCGCCCGCGGCCCACTTCGATGAGCATCTCCAGCCAGCCCGGCATGAAGTGGAGCACGGTGACGTGATGAGTGTCGATGAGACGGGCCCAGGCGTCCGGATCACGTCGCTGCGCTTCGTCGACCACCACGATGGATCCGCCGGTGCGCAAGGTGACGAACACGTCCATCACCGAGATGTCGCCTTCCAGGGTCGACAGGGCCAGGCACCGATCCGCGGGCCCGATCTCGAAGTGACGGCCGATGAATTCCACCGTATTCATCGCCGCGTCGTGGGTGACCTCGACACCTTTGGGCTCTCCGGTGGAGCCGGAGGTGAACAGCACGTAGGCCAGCTGGGCGGGATCGATTCTCGCGGAATGCAACTCGGCACCCGCGGGCGCCCCGCGCAGGATGTCGGCGATCACCAGTTCTTTCACCGGCACGGACAGCCGCTGTCCGCCGGATACCAGAGCCAAACTCACGCAGGCGGATTCGAGGATGCGCTCGGCCCGATCGCGCGGCTGGTCGACGCCGATCGGCACATAGAGAGCACCGAGAGACAGTATGGCCAGCAACGCAGGAATCTGCTCGGCCGTTTTCGGGCCCATCACCGCGATCGTGTCACCGGCGGCCACGCCGGTGGCACGCAGCGCCGCCGCCACCGCCAGCGCCTGGTCGCGCAGTTGCGCGTAGCTCAGGTCGCCGGAACTCGCGTACACGGCCGGGGCGTCGGGCTGCTGCTCGGCTTGCCGGAAGAACCCGTCGTGCAAGGCTTCTCCGCTGGGTTCGGCGGTGCGAGCGTTGGCCGCCTCGCGCACCGCGCGCTGCGCCTCGGGCAGCGCCGAGGGGCCCGACGTATCCCACGCGTGGTCGTCGCGGGCCAGCCGGAGCAGCTCGTCGATGTGATAGGCGAACATGGCGTCGATGACGCCCGAGGGGAAGATGCCTTCGCGCACATCCCAATTCACCAGGACGCCGCCGTCGAACTCGGTGACCTGCGCGTCGAGCAGCACCTGCGGCCCCTGGGAGATGATCCATCCCGGCGTGCCGAATTGGTCTGTCACGTCGCGGCTGAACAGGTCGCCGAGTCCCAGCGCGCTGGTGAACACCACCGGCGCGAGCACCTGAGTGCCGCGATGACGGCTGAGGTCGCGCAGCACCGACAGCCCGGGTAGGCGGAATGGGCGGCGGCCGTGCGCATCGCGTCCTGCACGACCTTTGCCCGTGCCGCCGCGGTGTCCGCCCCGACGAGGTCGATGTCGAGCAGCAGCGAGGAGGTGAAGTCACCGACCACTGCGTCGACGTCGGGGTGCAGAGCCTGGCGCCCGAACAGCGGGACGTTCAGCAGAAAGCGCGACGTGGTCGACCAGCGCGCCAGGGTATTGGCGAAGGCCGCGGCCAGCGCCATGGCCGGAGTGATGCCGCGCGCTTGGGCGCGGGCGAACAGCGCATCGCGGGTTTGCGGGTCGAGCCAGTGCCAGCGCCGGGTGCTCTGCTTCGAGCCGCGGCCGCTGGCTGGACGGCAACGCCGGCGGATCCGGTAGCTCGGGAAGGCGCTGCGCCCACCAGGCCCGGTCGGCTTCGCGCGCCGGTTGCGGCTGCGCGTCTTCGGCCTCGATGGCTCGGCGGTACTGCCGGTAGGTGTAGCTCAGCTTCGGGAAGCTCGCGGCCGCCGTAGAGGGTCGCCAGGTCGGCCATCAGGGTGCGATAGCTCATCGCGTCGGCGGCCTGCATGTCCAGGTCGACGTGCAGCCGCGACCGCTCGCCCGGCAGCAGCGTCACCGCGAGTTCGAATACCGCGCCGTCGAGCTGCTGGTGTGATTTGGTGTCGCGGATATCGGCGAGCCGCTGCTCGACGCTCGGCGGTGCTCAGCCCGCGCAGATCCTCGACGTCGACCGGGAAGGCGCCGCTCTGGTCGGCGGGGATGATGCGCTGGGTGCCGTCGGGCAGGAATCGCACGCGCAGCATCGGGTGGCGACGTGCCAGCGCGGTGGCCGCCGTGCGCAGGCGTTCCGGGTCGATCGGGCCGCCGTCGAATTCGACGTAGAGGTGCCCGGCGACGCCACCGAGCTGCTGGTTGTCTTGGCGGCCGACCCACATCGCGTGCTGCATCGGGGCCAGGGCGAACGGCTCGTCCTCGCTCGATGACGCCGCGTCTCCGGTTGCCGCGGCGGGAGAAGTTCGCTGGTCAGCGCGTTGCCCGCCGGCGGAGGTCAGCCGGGTCCAGGCTTCGATCGTCGGCGTCTCGGCCAGCGCGGCGAAGTCGATGGCGATGCCCTGGCGGCGCCAACGGCCGGCCAACGTCATGATCCGGATGGAGTCCAGGCCCTGGCTGATGAGGTTGTCACCCGGCTGAACCGCAGCGACGTCGACGCCGAGCAGTTCGGCCACCTCCGCCCGGATGTCCTCCGAGCGTGCCGGGGCGTGCACCACAGACCCTCCCTGAATTAGCACAGGCTGCCCTAAATTTTTTTGGTTACCCTATCCTTACTCCCCGCCTCCCCGCTACTAGCCCCAGTCGAAGCCCCCTGAAGGAGCCATGAGCCCGAACCCCCCGCAGGCCGGTCGGAGTCCTCGACGGGTTCGTGCCGTTCCCCGCCGATCGGGCCGCCGCCTATCGAGCGGCCGGCTACTGGACGGGACGGCCCCTGGACACGATCCTGAGCGACGCGGCCCGGCGATGGCCCGACCGAACAGCCGTCCTCGACGCCATGGGCGACGCCGGCATCACTTACGCGGACCTCGATGACCAGGCTGACCGCGCGGCCGGTGGACTTCGGGGCGCGGGCATCGCGCCGGGCGACCGGGTGTTGCTGCAGTTGCCGAACGGCTGCCAGTTCGCGGTGGCGCTGTTCGGGCTGCTGCGGGCCGGAGCGATTCCCGTGATGTGCCTCCCGGGCCACCGGGCCGCCGAGCTTGGACATTTCGCCGCGGTCAGTAATGCCACCGGGCTGCTGATCGCCGATATCGCAGGGGGATTCGACTATCGGGCGATGGCGGGCGCGCTGTCCGAGGAGCACGCAGCGCTCGAACACGTCATCGTCGACGGCGACCCGGGACCGTTCACCTCATGGGCGCAACTGCGCGACCGTGCGGCCATCGACACCCCGGCGTCCCCGCCCGACCCGGGATCGCCTGCGCTGCTGCTGGTTTCCGGCGGCACCACGGGGACACCCAAGCTCATTCCCCGCACCCACGACGACTACGTCTTCAACGCCAAGGCCAGCGCCGAACTCTGTGGGCTCACCTCAGAGGACGTCTATTTGGCGGTGCTGTCGGCCGGCCACAATTTCCCGCTGGCCTGCCCGGGCCTGCTCGGCGCGATGACCGTCGGCGCCACCACCGTTTTCGGCACCGATCCCAGCCCCGAAGCGGCCTTTGCCGCCATCGCACGCCACGGCGTCACGGTGACCGCCCTGGTACCCGCGTTGGCCAAGTTGTGGGCGCAAGCCTGCGACTGGGAACCCGTGACACCAAAGACACTGCGACTCTTGCAGGTTGGTGGCGCCAAGTTGGAGCCCGAGGATGCCCGCCTGGTGCGCGGCGCCCTGACCCCGACTCTGCAGCAGGTGTTCGGGATGGCCGAGGGGCTGTTGAACTACACCCGGCTCGACGATCCCCCGGAAATCATCGAACACACCCAGGGGCGGCCATTGTCGGCCGCCGACGAACTGCGCGTCGTCGATGCGCAGGGCAAGCCGGTGGCTCCGGGCGAGGAGGGCGAACTGCTGGTCCGCGGGCCGTACACGTTCAACGGCTACTTTCCCGCCGAGCGCGACAACGAACGCAGCTTCGACCCCGACGGGTTCTTCCGCAGCGGTGACGTGGTGCGCCTACGCAATGACGGCTATCTGGTGGTGACCGGCCGAGTGAAAGACGTGATTTGCCGTGGCGGAGAGACTATTTCCGCGGCGGAACTCGAGGAACAGCTGCACAGCTCATCCGGCGATCTTCTCGGCGGCGGCGGTTGCGCTGCCCGACCCCTACCTGGGTGAAAAGATCTGTGCGGCCGTCGTTTTCAACGGCCGCGAGCTATCACTGGCGGAATTGAACGGCTATCTCGACGAGCGCGGCGTGGCCGTGCACGCCCGCCCCGACGTCCTTGTTGCGATGACGTCACTGCCCACCACGCCGATCGGCAAGATCGACAAAAGGGCGATCGCGGACCAGGTTTCGGCGCAACAGACACACGCGCGACAGTAAGGCTGCGCTTTACCGCCATTCGATCTGGCCCGCGATCAGCCCATCGCCGCGTAGAGGTCGGCCAGCAGGCCCGCCGTGGTTGAGAAGTCCATGCACTGATCGGTCACGGACTGGCCATAGGTGAGCTCGCCGCCGAGCGATTGGGCGCCGGCCACCAGGAAGCTCTCCAGCATCAGGCCGGCGACACCGCGCTCGCCCGCCGCGATGCGCGCGGTCACCTCGGCGGTGACCTCGGCCTGCCGCACATGGTCTTTGGCGGAGTTGGCGTGTGAGCAGTCGATCATGACCTTCGCGGAAAGCCCTGCCGTGTCGAGCCGTTCGATGGCGGTGGTCACCGAGGCGGTGTCGTAGTTGGGCCCGGCGGTGCCACCCCGAAGGATCACGTGACAGTCGGGATTGCCCATGGTCTCGACGACGGCCGCGCGACCGACGTTGTCGGTACCGAAGAAATGGTGGGATGCCGCAGCGGCTTTGACGCCGTCGATGGCGACCTGGATGTTGCCGTCGGTGCCGTTCTTGAATCCCACCGGCATCGACAGGCCGGATGCCAACTGGCGGTGCACCTGCGACTCGGTGGTCCGGGCGCCGATCGCACCCCAGGCGACGGCGTCGGCGATGTACTGCGGGCTGGTGGGCTCCAGGAATTCGCATCCCACCGGAAGGCCGACGTCGATGATGTCGAGTAACAGTCCGCGCGCAATACGGATGCCACGTTCGACGTCGAAGCTACCGTCCATGTCGGGATCGTTGATCAGTCCCTTCCAGCCGATGGTGGTGCGCGGCTTTTCGAAGTAGACCCGCATGACGATCTTCAGCCGATCCGCGTACCTGGCGGCCATCGGCGCGAGCCGGCGTGCGTAGTCGAGCGCGGCGACGGGGTCGTGCACCGAGCACGGGCCGACCACCAGTAGCAGCCGGTTGTCATCACCGGCCAGGATCGCCGAGATCTCGTCGCGATCGCGCTGGACCGCCTGCGCACGCCGAGCCGTCAACGGCAATTCGGTGCGAATCACGGCCGGAGCCGAGAGCTCCCGGAATGAGACGATCCGGTGATCGGACGTATCGATAGTCACCGTCTCGCAATCGAAGATGGACATGTGGGGTGTGTGCCTTTCTCCTCTATGGCTCCCAGGGCACGCCCGCTGGTTCCCGATGCCCTGAAAAACGAAAAGCAGCGACCTTGTGGTCACTGCTGGGCTCCGGGTTCAGTCGTGCGCGTGCGTCAATCGGCCGCTGCATCGCTGGCTCCACCCGGAGCCACGATAAAGCGCCAATACCCGCGCACGCCGATAGTCACGTCGGCGAAGATACCACGTCGCGTCGGCGCCGCTGAAAACGCGTCGGGCGAGCGAAATCAGCGCAGATTCGGCGCGGCGATCTGATCGAGGAACGCGCGCGCGGGTGCCGACGCGCTTGCCGAAACAGCGAGGCCGAGGCGCCTTACGGTCTGGGGCAGCAGCGGCCGCACCGCGACGCCCGGTACTTGCGGCAGGCCCGCGCTCGGCAGGATACTCACCGCGAGCCCGGCGCGCACGATCTCGAGCGTCGCGGCAATCTCACGCGCTTCGAAGGCCAGATCGAATTCGATGCCGGCGCGCCGCGCGATCGGCAGGAAAACTTCCGCGCAGCCACCGGTGCCACGGACGAACGGCTCGTTGGCGAGGTCGGCGTAGGTGACGGTTTCTGGGATGCCAGCCAGCTGTTGGCCGCACCACCGCAACCATGTGCTGCTCGCCGAGGACCGCCACGTCGAGGCCCTTGGCAGGCAGACCGACCACGCCGGCCTCAGCGGCCCCCTGGTCGAGCCAATCCAAGATCTCGTTCGCGCTTCCCTCCAGCAGCCGGATCGTGACGGCCGGATGCCGCCGGGCGAATTTTTGTAGCTGCGGCGCGACGAGCGTGGCGGTCGCTGACGGCAGGCTCGCCAGGCTCAGCGTCCCGGTGACGTCACCCGCCAACCCGGCGATTCCGGTATGCATCAACGTCAGCTGGCGCACCGCCTCTCGCGCGTGCGTCACCGCGACGGCACCCGCTTCGGTGAGAGACAGCCCGTCTCGGCGACGGAGGAACAGCGGCAGGCCCAGCTCTTTTTCCAGCGTGGCGACGGTGCGGCTCACGGCCGGTTGGGATAACCCAAGCCGTCGGCTCGCCGCCGTGAAGCCGCCGTGATCGACCACCGCGACGAACGTTTTGAGCTGCGACAATGTCGTCATCGACCCTCCATGAGAGAAACGTCATCGCCCATACCAACAATGGTATGAGCAATTCGCGTTCCAAAACGTTTAAGTAATCATACGAAGGCTTGCGAAGGAGGACATCATGACCGCACGGCGAGTACTGATCACCGGAGCTTCGAAGGGAATTGGACGAGCAGTCGCCGATCGAGTCGCGGCGTCCGGCGACATACCGATCGGCCTGGCGCGCACCCGGCCCGAGGATTTTCCGGGCGAGTTCTACGAAGCGGATCTCGGCGATCGCGCGGCAACCGACGCCGTGCTCAAGCGCGTCCTCAGGGACGGGCGAGTCGACGCGGTGGTCAACAACGTCGGGGTCGCCCGGTTCGGCCGCATCGGCTCGATCAATTTGGACGATCTGTTCACCACGTACGACCTGAACGTGCGCACCGCCGTACAGGTGGTCCAGGCGGTCCTGCCCGGCATGCTGGCGAACGGGTGGGGGCGCATCGTCAACGTCACCAGCCTGACCACCCTGGGCACTCCGGAGCGCACGCCCTATGCGGCGACGAAGGCGGCGCTGGAAGCGTGCACCCGGATCTGGGCCGGCGAACTCGCGCAGTCCGGCATCACGGTCAACGCGGTGGCGCCCGGCCCCATCGAGACCGAGATGTACCGCGAACTCAGCCCCACCGGATCCGATCGCGAAGCTCGTGTCCTGCAAACCATCCCGCTGCGCCGCGTGGGCACCCCGCGCGAGATCGCGCACGCGATCTGCGCCCTGCTGGACGAGGATGCCGGCTACATCACCGGTCAGATCATCCGAGCAGACGGCGGCGGAAGCATCGCCGCGTAGCGACCCTCGCCACCGAGGCTCGTGCTGCCACGGACTAGCCAGAAGTGTTGGCGCGCAACGCAGCGAGCAGTCGGTCCATCACCGCACCGGCGTCCGCGCGGGCGCCACGCTGATCCTCGGCGCGGGCGATGTAAAGAGTCGCCTCGCGCAATGCCCCCATAATGGTCAGCGCGGTCGCCTCGACGGGCTGGCGGGGAATGCTGCCGGCCTCGATGGCGTCGGTGAGCAGTCCTTTCACGAACCCGATGTTGTAGCGGTGTCCGATGTCGCTCCAGCGTTCCCATCCCAGTACCGCCAACGCCTCGAGCAGGACGATGCGCTGGATCTCGGGTTCGGCGCAGGCGTCCAACCAAAGCCCCGAACAGAGTCGCATGATCTCGACCGGATCGGAGTGCCCCGCTGCCCCAACGGCCTCTGCCATCCGGACGGCCATCTCTGCCTCCACCCGCTCGAAGACCGCCGCGAAAAGCTCTGTCTTGTCAGCGAAATGGTGGTACAGGGCACCGCGAGTTACCCCCGCGTTGCGGACGATCGTTTCCAGCGACGCGTCGGCGAATCCCACTGACGCGAACAATGGCCGCGCGGCGCCTATCAACGCATCGCGCGTCTCGGCCGCCCGTTCGGCCTGCGTGCGGCGACCATCCTTCGCCATCGGCCCTCACTCTCACACCTGCGTATGCATCCTCATACATACCGTACGAAGGGTGCGGGAGGCGCGGGCGATGTGGCGTCGCGGTTGGCGCCCCGGCTCAAAACACCCTGAGCCGGCGAACCATATCCAGCGACGACGGGTCACCTTCTGCCTGCACGCCCAATCCCGGCCAGGTGCCCCGCTGAGTCACCCACCGTACAAAGGCCTGCGAATCCGACGTGACGTGCGCAGCGATATCGGAGTGCCCCCCGATATGCAGGGTTCGCGCGCACATCCCGTCGAGCTGAATCTCCACGCCCGTGCTTAAGTCGTTGAGCAAGTGCACATTCTGCTGCGGCAGTGCCGCTTCGATCCAATCGAGGGTGGGGGCAAGCCGCAGCTCGTCGACGGGCGGCGGCTTTCCCTCCAACGGCCCGTCCGGCGCGAATAGGTCGTAACGGGTGTGAATGAAAGACTCGAACACGAAGGTCGTCGGCACGACCGAGGCTGGATATGTCCCGACGTCGCCGATCGGTATGTCGATGTCCTGACCCTCTATCGCGGCGAGCACCTCCAGGCCCTGTGCGCTGACCGATTCATAGTCGGCCACAACCTCTTTGGGTGTCATGGAGCGTCGCGACTCCACATAAAGGTCCGCCGCGCGTTCGGCCGGCAATCCACCGGGACTGGGCAGCCTCGACGGATCGACAGCTAGCCAGAAGCTGCACGCCATGTGCGACACCAGGTCCTGCACCGACCAGCCGGAACATCCACTGTCTTTCTCCCACAATGGATCCGGCATCTGCGAACAAAGCTCCAACACGATCCTGCGTTCTTCCGCTATGGCGTCGAGCGTGGCACTCATGCACTTCACCTTTCAGATACATACCGTATGTATGAACATACACACTGTATGTATGGAGTCAAGGGGCTCGAGTCAGGCAGTCGACGAAACGCCCGTCCCCGTGGCCAGGCGGGTGGCACAAATCGGTCATCACATCGTCAAAAGGGGTCGACAAGTTCGTCGACTCCGAAGGAAATCGCAATGCCCGTGCCCGAGCCACACCTGCCAGTACGACGCTCGCCGCCGAACCGAAACCCACTGGCGTTGCTTTCGGGTTTTAGAGCCGGTGTTGTGGCCGTGTGTCACGGGTGTGCCTTGACGCTATGGCATCGCAGTGGCGGTGGTGCCAGGTGTGTCGAGCCGCCCGGCGAGCCAGGGCAGCGTCGTGGCGAAGGCCGTTGCGGCCGAAGGCCAGTCGTGTCGACCGGGGAGCTTGATGACCTTGCAATCGATGCCGTTGGTAAGGCCCAGCTGGCAGAGAGCATCGGCGGCGGTTTGCCCGACGGCCTCGTGGGTGGTTTGTCCGGCCGCGCCGGGAACCGCGAACAGGCCGGCCAGGTTCGCGTACGGACCGTGGCGGGCGATAACGGTGCTGGGGTCAAATCGCGACCACGCAGCCGCGTCGCCACCGAAGAGGCGGTCAATGGTCTGCGCCCGAGTGCCCGCGTTGGGCGTGCTATCACCGCCGATATCGACGAAGGCGTGGATTTTGTCGGGTCGCATGACGGCCAGGTCGACCGCGCACGTTCCCCCGGACGAGAACCCGACGACGCCCCACTTCGGTTGGCCACCCAAGCCGAACATGTCGTCGACTCGCGGAATGACATCCCCGACCAGGTGGTCCGCGGCATTGCCCCGGGAACCGTTGACGCATTCAGTGTCGACCGCGAATCCGCCCGTGGCGTCGCCGAAGACGGCCAGGGGCGCGCTACCCGCGTGGGCCGCCGCGAACGCATCGAGGGTAGTGACGGCGTCACCTGCGCGAATCCAGTCCGCCGGGGTATTGAATTCGCCACCGACCATCAGCACCGCCGGCAAGTTCGGTGCCGGAGCGCGGGTGAACCAGGACGGCGGCAAATAAACCCATTCACTGCGGTGCCGAAAATTCGACGCAGCGGAACCGGTGTCCACTGGGACCACCATTCCCCGTTGTGGCGCAACGCCTTTGGCTCTGGCCTTGAGAACCGTATCGAGATCGGACTGATCCGGCAACGGGCCGTTGGTCAACTGGCCCCACGCGGACTGAACGGTTGCGAAATATCCCAACCACGAATTGATCGTCAGCCCGGTGCTCAACAGGCAGAACGAGGTCGCGAAGACGCAAACATTGCGTCGCCACCAGCCGGCACGGCGCCAGCTGGCAATGGCGATCACGAGGCCCAACCCCGCTAGCGAGATCCACAGCCACATCTGCCACGGCGGGGGCTCACTGGCGAGCCCGAGCGTCCCGTAGTACCAGTGGGCGGCGCCAGCGGTCAACGCCCCGACTGCCACGGCCAGCGGTACCGACCGGGTCCACCAGTGCCCTCCCCGCCACGCAACCGAATAGATCAGCGCCGCAGCGGCTATCAGTTGGAGGACGATCGGGATGCATCCGTGCATCAATGACAGGCGATCGCTCAATTCACCGTCCTGCGCGGCGCGCGCCACCGATTGTCCGGCATCAGCTGAGTTCGTCAGGCATCGGGGCGTGAGACGTCTCCCCGCCAGGCACCGGTCTCGCCAGGCTGGCTTTCGATGAACTTTTTGAACCGCTCCAGGTCACCGTGCACCCGTGCCTTGAGGATGCCCGAGTTTGTCGGCCGCGGTCTCGACGAATCCCTCCGGGTCGACATCGATCTGCGTGGTCACCCTCGTGTGCTTGTCGTCGAGGCGGTGGAACGTGACGACACCGGCGTGGTCGGGACCGCTATCCGACTTCCACGCCACCCGCTCTTCGGGATGCTGTTCAGTGATCGTGGCATCGAACTCGCGTGTGATCGGTCCGACCTTGATTCGCCAATGAGTGTGGGCGTCATCGCGCTGCTCGATTTGTTCGACGCCCTCCATGAACTTCGGGAAGGACTCGAATTGGGTCCACTGGTTGTACACAATGTCGATCGGTTGGTTCACCACATCGATCGAGGCGGTTGTGGTGCTCATGATTCTCCTTGACTTCGGGCTCACCGCTGTACTACCCGCGCCTGGTGGCCGAAAACCCATCGGCGGATCTCGCAGGGATTGAATCCGGTCACGCGTGACGCCGCGGCGGCAGTACCCAAGCTCCCAACCATCTCGCGGGAGAAGTGGGATCAACGACGCTTTCGCCAGACGTAGCTGCGCAAGTGGCTCTTGTGGTGTTGGGGCTGGCCTCTCCGGTCATGACTACTGCCTTCGTTGAGCAGATTCTGTTGTGCGCGCTTTCCAGGCTCCTGTGATTTGGGCCGCGACAAGGCGATTGGCGTCCGCTGTTTGCGGGAACCGGTGGATATGACCGACACCAGCGCGGAGGACGAACGTGGCGAGGAAGACGAACGTACTGAGGAGAAAAGACAGGCGCCGGATCCCGACGATCCGAGCAAGCCGGTATCGCCCCATGAGCTGACCAGGGCCTCCTGGATGTTTGTGTTGCGCAAAACTGCGCGCGAATTCGGTGCCGATCAGTGCACTGACCTGGCCGCGGCGCTGACCTATTACGCGGTGTTGTCCTTATTTCCGGCCCTGCTGGTGATGGTGTCGTTGCTCGGTGTGTTGGGCCAGGGTCAGCGGACCGTCAACAGCATGCTCGAGGTGGCCGGCGGCCTCGTCCCGGCCTCGGCATTGGACCTGTTGCGCCCAACGATCGAGCAGGTTGTGGAAAGTCGGTCGGCAGGATTGACCCTGCTCGTTGGTGCACTCGGGGCGCTGTGGTCGGCGTCGGGCTATGTCGGCGCGTTCGGGCGGTCGCTGAACCGCATCTATGAGATCGCCGAGGGGCGTCCGGCGTGGAAGCTGCGTCCCCTGCAGTTAGTCCTGACTTTGGTAGCTCTGATCCTGGCGGCCGCGGTGGCGTTCATGCTCGCGGTGAGCGGGCCCGTCGCCAAAGCCGTCGGCAACGCAATTGGCCTCGGCGCTGCGGCGCAGACCGTGTGGGCACTCGCTAAGTGGCCGGTGATCCTGATATTCGTCACCTTGGCCGTGGCCATTCTCTACTACACCACGCCCAATGTTCGGCAGCCGAGGTTCCGGTGGCTGAGCATCGGGTCGGCCGTGGCGATTGTGGTGTGGGTCGTGGCGTCGGTCGGCTTCGGCTTCTACGTCAGCAACTTCGGCAGTTACAACAAGACGTACGGCGCGCTGGCCGGAGTTATCGTGTTCCTGCTGTGGTTGTGGCTCACCAACGCTGCCTTGCTGTTTGGCGCCGAGCTAAACGCCGAACTCGAGCGCGGGCGTCAACTCCAAGCCGGCATACACGCCGAGCACGAACTGCAGTTGCCTCCCAAAGACACGCGCGTCGTGGAGAAGAAGAAAGCCGCCGAGGACAAGGACGTCAGACTCGGACGTCGGCTACGCCGCACCCGGGGACGCCGCGAGTGAAACCAACTCTGCCATTCTTGGCGCAGTTCGAGTCGATGATCACCGACCTCTGCCGCCACAACCGGGCGACGCGCTGGAAGTCTATGTGGTCAGGGGGATGACCAGGTCGGCGTCCCAGGCGCGTTCGAGCAGGCCGATCACATCGATATGCATTGCGGCGTCGAAGTTGGCGCTGGCGATGAGATCCCGCACGTAAATCAACACTTGGTCAGCCACAATCTTGTCCACTCCGCCCACGCAGCCGATGAGTCGGGCCTCCGCGCCCATCGGTTCGACGACGGTACGGATGAGACCGGCGTGCAATGGTTCGATCTCGACCGTCACGGTGCATGGCTGGTCGAGCCGCAACCGGAACCGGGTCTTGACCTCTGCCGTCCCGCGATAGCGCACCGCGCGCTTACCCAAGGCAACGTCGATCAACAGCGCAATGGGGACAGTGACGAGTTGCGTCCAATAGGTATCGACGCAACTGGCGACATGGACGTGCCCGCGTGTTCCGCGGGCTGTCGCCAAAGCCATCCGGCGGGGCCCCACGGCGAGCGGACCTATCGTGATGTGGTCGCCGACGAGTCTGGCGACAAGCTCGCCCACCCGCCTTGGCGGGGCCGCGGCCATGAGCACCTGGCGGGTGAACTCGTCGGCGGTCAAAACGCTCATGGGTCTCCGTCGTCAGCGTGGGCTCAGTCTGCATGTGGCTGGATCGAGGGCCGTCGGTCGATTAAGCCGGGGTTCTGGCCGAGGCTGCGACAATGAGTTCTCTCTGCACAGCGGGCAAGCAGCAATTCAGTGAACACCAGCGTAACATAGGTCTAGATATAGCCAGTATCCTGGCTGGGCTTTTGGCGCCTTTTGACCATTTCAGTGAACATGAGCGCTTGTTTTTTCCGCTCGGTGCTGCGTATCGTGGCGCTCGTGGTCGTTAGGGCCCGTCGTGCTTTCGGCCCGTCGTTGTGAAGGCGAAGGACCCTCATAGCTCTGTGCACATCTGTCTCTGCCGCCACTGTCTCAGGTGATCAAACCCGCAGTGCCACAGAGACTATGCGTGCCGACGCCCAGCAGCCACGCAAACATGATCCGGCGCTACTGGCCTAGCATTCCCACCATGAGCGACGAAAACGATGAAGTAGCAGCCGTCCTGCAATATCTAGAAGAAGACGAGAAAACGGCCCTCGAGAATGGACACACCGATCTGGCGGACCGGATCGCCGCCCAACGACGCAAGCTCCTCGAACCACCGCCCACTGATCTGGCTGCACTGTTTAACGACGTAACTGACGAGCTAGAAACGAGCCTTGACGCAGCGGGGATCGATGACATTCTCACCGGCGACACGATCGCCTACATCCGCAAAACGGCCACGGAGATCGGCCGCGACGATCGTTGATGCGAGCGCTACACGACGCGGGTGAGGTGTCGGGCCCATTCGCGTCGCCGCGGTGATGTCGCGCCGGAGCAATATGCGGGAATCAAATATGCCGGGTTGTCAGCCAACCTTTTCGTGTCGCTGTCGCGTTGTGCGCCAACGTATCTCGCAGTAGGAGCGCATGCCCACAGTATCTCCCAGGCCATCGACCCCCCACAGCGCGTGGCCGATCGCGATGCTCACGTGCCCTGTGGCCGTTCAGCCTTGACGTAGCCCAGCAGCGGCAGGTCGCCGGTGCCGGTGATGCTAAAGCCGGCCTCGGTAATCAATTCCCGCAGCTGACCTAGGATGGCATGCGCCATCGCATGTCCGATCGCTGCGGCGATGAGCGCCTTGAGGATTGGAATGCTTGGTGGGCGAACGTCGGCGATGAACAGCCGTCCGCCGGGCCGCAGCACCCGAAATATCTCCCGCACCGCATGGGCCCGAGACTCCGCCGGGATGTGGTGGAAGGCGAGGCTCGAGACCACCAGGTCGAATGAGCCGTCGGCGAAGGGCAGGTCCTCGGCGCCGGCGGCCCGGAAGGTGCAGTTGTCCGGCGCATGCGCGGTGGCATATTCCAGCATCGGTTGGGACGGATCAATTCCGACCACCGCGCCCTCCGGCGTCACCACGGGTGCGATCCGGCGCGAGAAATATCCGCTGCCGCAGCCGATGTCGAGCACGCGATCTCCCGGGCGAGCGCCCGAGGCAGTCACCAGCTGGTCAAAGACCCGGCCACGTTGCCCCAGAAACCAGGCGTTGGCCGACAGTTCGTAGGCGCGGGGACGGGTGATCACCCCGCCGGAGCCGCGATCGTGGTGGTGTCCAACCGTGAGTCGTTGCGCCAGACCCATGCGATGCCCCTTTCATAGGTCTTACCGTTGTGGTGCCGCATCCGCCGTCCGGTATACCCCCGTAGGGTACATATTGGCAAGAGACGAATCGACGCCCAAACATGCCGACGGCAGAAAAGAGATAACAGTGATCAGGCAACCGTTGTTGACCATCGCGGCAGCCGCGCTCGCGGCCCTGGTGACCGTGACCGCATGCAGCAGATCGGGCAATCAGGCCACCCCGACCAGCAGTACGTCGGCGGCTGCGTCGACCGCGTCCAGCTCCGCGTCGGCCAACCAGCCGCACAATCAAGCCGATATCACGTTCGCCCAGAACATGATTCCGCATCATCGACAGGCCATCGAGATGAGCGACATCATTTTAGGGAAACAGGGCATCGATTCTCGGGTGACTCAGCTGGCACACGACATCAAAGCCGCACAGGGACCCGAGATCCAGCAGATGCAGGGGTGGCTCAGCCAGTGGGGCATGCCGACGATGTCGATGGCACCCGGCACGACCGGGTCCGGGATGCTGCCCGACCAAGCCATGACCTCGTTAAGAGATTCCCAAGGTGTCGATGCGAGCCGACAATTTTTGACCGGGATGATCCAGCACCATCAAGGCGCGATCGCGATGGCCCAAGACGAAATCAAATCCGGTCAGTACCCACCCGCTACCTCGTTGGCCCAGGCGATCGTCACCAGTCAGCAGCAGCAAATCACCACCATGCAGGGTCTGCTTGCCTCGCTGTAGCGCAGCAGACCCCGGTGTCGGCTACGCTCACCGCTGCCCGGACGGCGGTGTCGGGGCTGCAACCGATATCGACGACCCGAACTGTCCCTGTCACGGTAGCCAGGCCGATCGCGGAGAGGGACAGTTCGCGCCCCCGCCTGCAAGCGTCGCCGGTGTTGGTTGAGCCGCGGAAAGGACCGACTCCGTCGGCCACGAAGTTACGGTGCAGCTTAATCTCATCGTTGCCCGACGGGTCGACTACAGATCTGCCACTAGCTCATTTTCGAACGACCACGCCGTCAGTGCTACATCGCGCGAATGAATTCTTGGATTATACAACAGGTTTCGTGCCCGGCTCACGCGTGCGCCGCTGGAATCATCGCTGACTGGGCGCCCTGCTCTGGCGGTTGGCGGCAAGAACTCGCATCATCAGCGCGGGATGTAGTAGCCGAGTTGGTGAGTCGACGAGGCTGCCTACGCGAAGGAGTGCTTCCGTGAGCACGGTATCGTTCTCGGCCGCTGCCAGCACCCTGTCCACGCGCCAGTTCACGATCCGCCTCAACACCGAGGGTCGCTCTCCGGCCTGTGACATGCAGAAATCGTTGGTCTGGTTCAGCAGCCAAATTGGGCGGATCTGCTTCGCGGTGGCCCGGAAGAATCGCCGACTCAGGTCACCATCACCACGGGATAAACAGTCGCGCAACGCAAGGGCCTCGAACGCGGACACCGTCATGCCCTGGCCATAGATGGGATTGAAACTGCAAATCGCGTCGCCGAACACCAAGAGTCCCGCCGGGAATCGGCGCATCTTGTCATAGCGCCGCCACACCGTTGCCGGGTGACGGAAGGCATACACCTCACCAAGGGGTTCGGCTAGCTGCAGCGCTGCCAGCAGCTCAGGTGACGCGAACTGCGCGGCAAGCGTGATCATGTCGGCTAGTCCGGCTGGTGGTTCGTGCGCGGCTAGGCATCCCACACTGAGCATCCAGGTGCCGTCCTCGTAGGCTGAGAACGCGCCGCCGGCCGGCTGGTCGGGGGCGGGGAAAACAAAGGTCAATTTCTCGGCGATCGCGTCCGCGGGAATGCGCAGCAACTGGCTGGAGTAGCTCACATCCATTCGACCGCGGAGCTCGCGCGGCCGGCCATAACCGAGGTTGTCGAGGAATGCCGGTGTGCGCGCGGCACGGCCCATCGCATCAATCACCAACTCGGCGTCCAACGCGGTGTGAGCGCCATTGTCGCGATTGACCACCCGAGCGCCCGTGATTCGGTTCGGTCCATCCGCGATCGGTTCGACGACCTCGTGGCCGTCAAGGACGCTCACATTGCCGATGGCGCGGACCCGGCGCCTGACATGGGATTCCAAGAACGGCCGGCTGGCAAGGTACATCACCACCAAGGCAGGATCGGCGAATTTACCTGACCTGTTGAACTCGCGTGTACCGGTTCGCATGGACACACGAGATAAATCGCCTTCATCACACACAGTCGCGCCCGCCGCGACCAGTTCGTCGAGCAGTCCGGGAAACAGCCGCCCCAATACCTGCGAGCCGCTACTCAAGAGCGCGTGAAAATGCCGCCCTTGCGGCACGCCGCGCCGCTGGTTGGGGTTGTCCGGCAACATATCTCGCTCGACCAGCGTGACAGTTCCGTAGAACTCTGAGAGCACCCGAGCGGCAAGCAATCCAGCCATACCTGCACCACAGACAACGGCTCTCTGACCAAGCTTGCTCACCGACACCCTCCACTATTGGCCCATATGGTCAGCATGACATCGAGATGACATGGAAGGCGAGACGATGACACCGGAGCACCCACACCGTAAAGCTGCCATTGACCAATGTCACCATTTGGTGTTGACTGCGTTTTATGACGGACGGCGTTCCGGCTCGTGGGTCGTTGCGATCCCGCGGCGCGGCAGCGGTAAGTACGTACACCCTTCGGCCGATCACCAGCGTGATTCCGCCCGAACGGGCCTGGGGGCTCTGGTTATCGCGCCAGATCATCGCGCGAATCATGGGAACGTTCGGCCCCTCGCTCGCCGGAACCCGCGTCGAGTCGGTCGACGTCAAGCTGTCCGACGGCCGCCGCGTCAAGGGCGAATGGGTCTACGGACCGCGAACCCCCACAAGCGAAACCGAGCGGTCCTCAATCCGCGAGGGCGCGATCTACTACGTGCATGGCAGCGGATACGCCGTGTGTTCGCCAAAGACACACCGCCGCTTGACATCCTGGCTCTCAGCCCTGACCGGCCTACCGGTGTTCTGCATCGACTACCGACTCGCCCCGCGGCATCGCTTCCCCACCGCGGCCGACGACGTCCGCGCGGGCTGGGACTGGTTGGTCGACGCCTGTGGCCTGTCGCCGAAACGGATTGTGCTCGCCGGTGATTCGGCGGGCGGTCACCTGTCGGTGGACCTATTGCTGCAACCAGAGGTCGATCACCCTGCCGCCATGGTCCTGCTGTCTCCCCTGTACGACCTCACGTTCGAGCTGGCGCTGGCCCGTGAGCGCATACGCCCCGATCCCGCCACGCGTGCGGCAAGCGCGGTCCGCCTGGTCGGCCTCTACCACAGCGGCCTCGACCTCACCCACCAACGGCTGACGCTCGACGTCGCCGGTGGCCCACCGCTTCCCCCCACCCTTATTCAGGCCGGTGGAGCCGAGATGTTGCAGGAGGACGCGCGCCGGCTCGCCGCCGACATCCGCACCGCCGGTGGCAGATGCGAACTGCAGGTCTGGCCGCATCAGGTGCACGTGTTCCAGGCGCTGCCACGCATGACACCGGAAGCCGCCAAGGCGATGGCCTATGTTTCGCGATTCGTCGCGCATGCCCTGCAGGACGCGCGCGCCGTCACCGAGGAGGTCCACTGACCATGTTGGGTCCCCTCGACAGACTCCTGAACAGATCGAAAACCAGCCGCGGCGCCTCGGCGGTGGTGACCGGCGCCGGAAGCGGCATCGGTGCCGCCTTCGCGGTGGAGCTCGGCAAGCGTGGCGGTGTCGTCGTCTGCAGTGACATCGACGAGGCGGCCGCGCAACACACGGCCGACACGATCACCGCACATGGCGCGAAAGCGGTTGCAATCCGTTGTGATGTATCGCGTTTCGAGGACGTGGAGGCGTTGGCCGAACAGTCGCAGTCCTGGTTCGCGGGGCCACCCACTCTGGTGATCAACAACGCCGGCGTCGGCGCGGGCGGCGCCGCCATCGGCGAAGCGCCGCTGGACGACTGGCTGTGGACGTTGGGAATCAACCTGTGGGGTCCCATTCACGGCTGCCATGTGTTTACCCCGATCCTGCGCGAGGCCGAGCCGGCGGACGCGCCCCGAGGCATCATCAACGTGGCCTCGGCGGCGGCGTTCGGAGCGGCGCCCGGCATGGCCGCCTATAACGTCAGCAAGGCCGGTGTGCTCTCACTCTCGGAAACCCTCGCCGCCGAATTGGCCGGAACGCCGGTGCGGGTCACCGTCCTGTGCCCGACCTTCGTCAAGACGAACATCCTCGAGTCGGGCCGCATCAGCGAGCAATCCAGCGAACTGGCCGCAAAACTGATGCGCTGGACTGGATTATCCGCGGAGAAGGTCGCGCGTACCTGCCTGGACGCTCACGACCGCGGCGAGCTGTACTGCATGCCGCAATTCGACGCCAAGATCGGCTGGAACATCAAACGCCTGGCCCCACAAACCTATACGCGTGCGGCCGGCCTGGTGTCCCGCATCAACCTGCCCTGATCACCCGACGAAAAGGAGCTCCCGATGGCCATCGACATGGACGCCATGCTCGCCAAGATCAAGGATCGCCAGTGGGCGCTCGCCGATATCGATTGGGCCGCACCCGGCGCCGAAACGATCAGTGATGAACAGCGGCCACAGCTCAAGGCTTTCATGGCCGACCTGTGCTGGATCGAGAACATCGGCGCCAGGGGCTTCGCTGCGCTGGCGAAGAAGGCACCCACACCGACCATCGCCGAGATCTACCGCTACTTCCACGCCGAGGAGCAGCGCCACGCAAACGCCGAACTGGCGCTGATGAAGCGCTGGGGCATGCTCGAAGACGGCGAGATCCCCGAACCGAACGTGAACATCCGACTGGCGATCGACTGGTTGGACCGCTGGGCCGACGACATGCCGCTGTCTCTGCTCGGCACCGTCATTCCGATGCTCGAAGTCGCACTGGACGGCGCCCTGCTGAAATTCCTCCTCGACGAGGTGCACGACCCCGTTTGCCACCAGGTTTTCGAGAAGATCAACAATGACGAATCACGCCATCTGGTCGTCGATTTCGAAGTTCTTGACATGATCGGACACGCGAAGATCCGACGGTTACTCGATCGACTTCGTCGGTCACAATGCCACTCCGGGTCTCATCATCGGTGCGATCATGGGCGCCCCGCTGATCAACAGGATCCGCAACGAGATCACCGCCATGGGTATGGAGCCAGAGCGGCTTTACCGGGCTGTGAAACGATTCAGAGAGCTTGGCGATCGCGGCGAACGGACCAGACGGGTACCGACTTATCGTTTCCTGAGGCGCTACGCGGGAGTGGTCACAAATCCACGCCACCCGTACCACCTACTGGCGAATTCGATGGTGTGGCTTTCTGACCGATACCCGCGGCCCCTCCTTCCTTCGGTACCGACTTGGGTTGGAGAACTCACCCACGAGCCGGCGGCGTGATCATGGCGAACAACCGCGTCCATGCGGCGCTCATCATCGGAGCGGGCTTCACCGGACTCGGGGCGGCGATCCGCTTGGCCCAAGCCGGGATCGACGACATCGTGATGCTGGAGCGTGCCGACCGCGTCGGCGGAACCTGGCGCGACACAACGTATCCGGGTGCGAGCTGCGATGTCCCATCGCTGCTGTACTCGTACTCCTTCGTCAAGAACCCGACGTGGTCACGCACCTATTCACCGGCGCCGGAGATCTACCGGCATCTCGAGGACATGGCGAACAGGTTCGACATCCGCAGCCGTATCAAGTTCGGCCACGAAGTAAAGGACCTGACCTTCGACGAGGATGCCGGCGTCTGGACCGCCACCACCAAGAACCGCAAGAAGTTTCGCGCCCGCACCGTGGTGCTGGCATCCGGCCCGCTGTCCGACGTCAGCTTCCCCGACATCCGGGGCCTGGACAGCTACCGCGGACATAAGATCCACAGCGCACGCTGGGATCACGACTACGACTTCACCGGCAAGCGCGTCGCGGTCATCGGGACCGGCGCCAGCGCCATCCAGATCATCCCCGAGCTGGTCAAGCAGGCCGGCTTCGTCAAGGTATTTCAGCGCACGCCCTGCTGGGTGCTGCCACGTCTGGACGTCGCCACCCCGCCGGCCGTGCAATCCGTGTTCGCCAAAGTCCCTGCCACCCAACAACTTGCGCGCCAAGCACTGTACTGGGGCCACGAAGCCAGCGCCACGGCGCTGGTCTGGGACACACCGCTGACGTCGCTAGTCGCCCGGCTCGGGCGGGCCCACCTGCGCGCCCAGGTGAAAGATTCCTGGCTACGCCGGCAGCTGACGCCAGACTTCCGCCCGGGTTGCAAACGCATGCTGGTTTCCAGCGACTACTACCCCGCGCTGCAACGCGACAACTGCAAGCTCATCGACTGGCCCATCGCGACGTTGAGCCCGGCCGGCATTCGCACCAGCGACGGCATCGAGCACCACCTCGATTGCATCGTGTTCGCCACCGGGTATGACGTGCATCTGACCGGTCCACCCTTCCCGGTCACCGGACTTGGCGGCCGGTCGCTGGCCGCCGAATGGGCCGATGGCGCACAGGCTTACAAGAGCATCAACGTGCACGGCTATCCCAACCTGTTCGTCATGACCGGCCCCAACTCCGGACCGGGGCACAACTCGCTGCTGGTCTACATCGAGGGTCAGCTGGACTATGCGGTGCGGGGCATCAGCACCATCCTCAACGACGACCTGCGCTACCTCGATGTGCGCGACGAGGTCCAGCGTCACCACAACGAGGACATACAGCGCCGGCTCACCAAGACGACGTGGATGTCGGGTTGCCGCAGTTGGTACCTGACCAAGGACGGATTCAACGGGTCGATGTACCCCGGTTTCGCCACGCAGTATCTTCGCCAGATGAGGGATTTCCGGTACGAGGACTACCAGGCCGTGGCACGTCGCGCCCAGACGCAGGCCACCGCGTCGGCCTGAGATGCCGCACTGACATGGCCACCGAGCGCGCATCGCGGCCCGAACCCGGCACCATCGCCAGCGTGCTGCACAACGTGCGGCGCGCACCCAAACGGGTGCGGCGCCAATCACGGGAGTATCGCCAACTGATCGAGGGGGCGGTGTCACAGCTTTTCGACGCGGCGGCCCGGCACCCAGCACGGCGCCGCGAATTCCGGTGAGTACCGAATCGACGACCTGGCCCGGCTGGCCGGCACCACCACCCGCAATATCCGCGTCTATCGCGACCGCGGACTGCTGCCGCCCCCACTGCGGGTGGGCCGAATCGCGCTGTTCAACGACACCCACCTGACCCGGCTGCGGCTCATCACCTCGATGCTCGACCGCGGCTACAACATCGCGCACGTGCGAGAAATGCTCAGCGCGTGGGAAGAAGGCAAGAACCTCGGCGACGTGCTGGGCCTCGAAACCGCCATCGTCGGCACCTGGACCACCGAGAAGCCGGAAACGGTGTCGCTGGCCGAGGCCCAGCGATTGGTCGGCGACGCCGACGCGTTCGAGCGGCTGGTGGCGCTTCAGGTGATCCGGATCGACGGAACGCAAGCCACGATCACCCGTCCGAAGCTCATCGAAGCCTTCAACGAAATTCGCGGCTATGGCGTCGAACTCGACAAGCTCATCGACCTCCACGAGCAGATCGTCCCCGAGATCGACAAGATCAGCGACATGCTGGTGCGCGCCGGAGCCGAACACGTGCTGGATCGCATCAAGCCCGGCGAACCGCTGCCGGCCGACGCCGAAATCGCCGAGCTGATCACCATGCTGGTGCGGTTCCGGACTCAGGCGGTGGCCACCGTCACCGCCACGCTCGCATCATCCATCGAATCCAATATCGAGTCGCTGGTCGGCCGCATATTGACCGACTATCTCGAATCGAGCTCTTCGGCCTGAGCCTGGCTCCCCGTGCATCGGCACACCCGGCGACCGACAGATGATCAAAGCTATTTGCGCGCAATCAGATACGGCGCGAGCGTGGACAGCTTCTCGCAGGTCTCTTCGAATTCGCGATCGGGTGTGGATCCTTCGATGATGCCCGCGCCTGCCCGCAGCCACGTCCTGCCGTCACGTTCGTAGGCCGCCCGCAACGTCAGCGCCGCATCCAGCCCGCCGTCGGCTGAAATCATGACAACCGCACCCGAATACAGTCCGCGGGGTCCTTCGTCGAGGCGCATGATCGCTTCGACGCCAACGGCTTTCGGGATGCCCGACGCGGTGACCGCCGGGAAACAGCGCTTCGAGCGCGTCCATCCGGTCGTGCGACGTATCGAGCCGACCGGTCACCGTGGAGCCGAGGTGCTGCACGCTCCCCCGTTCCCGCACCGTCATGAAATCGGTGACGACGGCGGTTCCCGGCTCGGTGATCTCGGTCATTTCCTGCAGCGAGCTTCGCACCGAGATGGCATGTTCGACAATCTCTTTGGAATTGGACTCCAGGTCGTCGCGGGCCTGGCGGTCAGGCAGCTCGCCACGGCCCAGCGCGCGGGTACCCGCCAGCGGTTCGGTCACCACGACGCCGTCCTGATGGACCGCCGCGACCAGTTCGGGGCTATAACCCACGGCGCGGATTCCGCCCAGCCGCAGCAGAAACGACCTCACCGGAGTGTTGTGCCGACGGGCCAGCCGATAGGTGGACGGGAAATCGAGCGGGAACGGCACTTCCAGAGAGCGGGAAAGGATCACCTTGTGGTAGCGCCCCGCGGCGATCTCGCCGACAGCCGACGCCACGCGATCGCGATAGGCGGACGGGTCAGCGACGACGTCGACCGCTGATGCGTCGCGCACATCGGGCACGCCGTCGCCGAGCACGCCCAGGACTTCGTCACGGTGGCCGGCCGATGCGCCGAACAGACGGACCGCTTCCCGGGTCACGACGATGCGGCCGTGCGGCCAAAACACCCGGGCCAGTGGGGTTTTCGGCGCCAGCCGCTGCTGCAGTCCGTAGCGATACACGCCGAATTCGAAGGTGATCCAGCCGAAGAGTTGGTCGGTCTCCAGCAGCAGCCGGTCAATGGCTTCACCGAGAACCGGCCCAGGTCGGCCCGACCATCGTCTGGCGTTGGGTCACGCCGTCGCGGACGACGCGCAGCTCGTCGCTGTCCAGTTCGATCATGGCGCGCACGCCGGTGGCCAGCACCCACTCACCGCCGCGCTCGTAGAGCAGATATTCATCCCCGACGCGCTCGGACAGCACCACCGCCAGCTCGGCCGCCAGATCCGCCGGGTCGATATGCGCGGGAAGCGGGATCGACGGCGACTCAGAGCCGGCGGAAGTCGTCTCGACGCTGACCTCGGTCACGGTTAGTAAATGTAGCCTAACCTATGTAGCTGTGCGCAACCGATCCCGCGAAGTGATCCCTCGGTTGCCGACGCGCACCGGAGCCGCCGGCTGTGAGGATCGCGACTTCAAACGTTTCCCAACCGTTTACATCGCGGCGACGCACGATTCGCGGCTCCGGCGGCCAGACTTCTCCTAACGCTCACCGCCCGCCATTGGAGGAACACGGTGTTCATGATCCGGCTTTCCAACGGCGAGGAAGTACACGCAAACGAAGGCGACGAGCTCGAAATCAACCAACAAACCGGTGTGCTTTCGGTTTCCCGGGTCGACGGATTCGAGGAAATCACGACGCATTACTCGCCGTCGGCCTGGTTGTCGGTAACGCATCGCAAAAAGGGAGCCGGCGTCAGGCCGTCGCTTGTCCCCTCCGCGCGTTGATTCGGCATTGACCACACAGTAAATACACAGCACTTGACACCAAACTCACGGCGCCCGGGTATGCGCGCACGTGACAGATCCCCGTGGCGGTGATTTCGCTCTGACCAGCCGTTTCGACGGTTATCGCCAGGCCATGCGGGCGTCCGACTCGCCTGTGTGCTTTCGACTGGCGGCGAGTCAGCGGCGGGGATAAATTCTTGACGGTCGTCGGGATGTTTCGTGGTTGCTCCACTTGCGAACGGTGCTTCCCAGATCAGCGCTCTAACCAACGGAAGGCATCGATGCTGCAAGAGTTCTGGCACAACTTCACCCACAACCTGTTCAAACCGCTTCTGCTGTTCTTTTACTTCGGGTTCCTGATTCCGATCCTCAAGGTGCGGTTCGAATTCCCCTATGTCATCTATCAGGGATTGACCATGTATCTGCTGCTGGCCATCGGCTGGCACGGCGGAGAAGAGCTTGCCAACGTCAATGCCTCCAGCATCGCGGCGATCATCGGATTCATGGTGCTGGGCTTCGTGCTGAACTTCGTGATCGGCGGCATCGCCTACCTGTTGCTGACTCGGCTGACCTCACTCAGGAACGTCGACCGAGCGACGGTCGCCGGCTATTACGGGTCGGATTCGGCTGGAACGTTCGCCACCTGCGTGGCCGTCTTGGCCACCGTCAACATCGTGTTCGACGCCTACATGCCGGTCATGCTCGCGGTCATGGAGATTCCCGGCTGCCTGGTGGCGCTGTACCTGGTGGCGCGACTGCGGCACCGGGGCATGGACTCGGCCGGGAATATGCCCGACGAGCCCGGCTACACGCCACCGGTCAAGGTCGGGGTCGGGCCTGGCACCGCCGCGCGGCCGCCGCAGGGCCAGAGCCTAGAGGCCGAGCACCGACGCGACGTCGAGCAGGAGCTGGAGCTCTCGATGGAAAAGCTCGACCATCCGGACTGGGAGCCCGACCGAATCTCGGAAGGCAAGAAGCCGCCATTTTTCTCCCGCGAGCTCCTGCGAGAGGTTTTCCTCAACCCCGGGCTGGTCCTTCTCTTCGGCGGAATCATCATTGGCCTCGTCAGTGGCCTGCAGGGGCACAAGGTCGTTGCGGACGACGACAAGTTCTTCGTGATCGCGTTCCAGGGCGTGCTCTGCCTGTTCCTACTCGAGATGGGCATGACGGCCGCCCGCAAGCTGAAGGACCTGCGCACGGCCGGTCCTGGCTTCATCGCCTACGGACTGCTGGCGCCAAATATCTTCGCAACGCTGGGGATCATCGTCGCCCACACCTACGCCTCCCTGACCCACACCGACTTCAAGCCGGGAACCTACATTCTGTTCGCGGTACTGTGCGGTGCGGCTTCCTACATCGCGGTCCCGGCGGTCCAGCGTCTGGCAATCCCGGAAGCCAGCCCGACGTTGCCGTTGGCCGCGTCACTGGGCCTGACGTTCTCCTACAACGTCACCATCGGAATCCCGCTCTATATCGAGATCGTCCGCCTCGTCGGGCACTGGTTCCCGGCCACCTAACGGCGACTTAATCCAGCAGGGTTCGCACCACGGCGTCGGCCAGCAGCCGTCCTCGCGGAGTCAGGACAAGCCTGTCACCGTCGGAGACCAATAAGCCGTCGGCGACCACGCCCTGCGCGCGGTCACGCTCGTCGGGACTGAGCACGCTAACTGGAAGACCTTGGCGCAGACGGGTTTTCAACAGCACGTCCTCGGTGTGCAAGGCATCGGCATCGAGCTGCTCGAATCCGGCCACCGGCAGCACCCCGACGCTCAACCTCTCCGCATACGTGTTGGGATGCTTGACATTCCACCAACGCGTCGTGCCGACGTAACCGTGCGCGCCCGGGCCCGCACCCCACCATTGACCGCCGTCCCAGTAGCCGAGATTGTGCCGGCACTCACCGCCCGGCCGCGACCAGTTGGACACCTCGTACCAAGACATTCCCGCCTGCGACAGCCGCCCATCCGCCAATTCGTAACGGTGGGCCAGCACGTCGTCATCGGGTGCGGCCAGTTCGCCGCGACGGACTCGCCGGGCCAGCGCGGTTCCCTCCTCGACGACCAGCGCATAGGCCGACACGTGATCCACGCCGGTCTCGATCGCGGTGTCGACCGAGCGCAGCAGGTCTTCGTCGGACTCCCCCGGAGTCCCGTAGATCAAATCGAGGCTGACGTGCTCGAAACCCGCGGCCAAGGCCTCGCGGGCGGCGGCCGCGGACCGATTTGGAGTGTGGATGCGGTCGAGCACACCCAACACCCTCGGCGCCACTGACTGCATCCCGAGCGAGACCCGGGTGAAGCCGGCCGTGCGGATGGCGTCGAAGAAATCCGGCCACGCCGACTCGGGGTTGGCCTCGGTGGTGACCTCGGCGTCGGGCGCCAGGGTGAAGTGGGCGCGCACCATGCCCAGCAGCGTGGCCATCCGGGGGCCCCCGAGCAGTGAGGGCGTCCCGCCACCGACAAACACGGTGTTCACCGGAGGCGCCTGCAACCGTGCGGCGGCCAGTTCCAGCTCCGCCCCCAGTGCGCTGAGCCAGGCGTCGGGATTGACGCCACCGAGTTCGGCCGGGGTGTAGGTGTTGAAGTCGCAGTAGCCGCAACGAGTTATGCAGAACGGCACATGCACGTAGATGCCAAACGGTTGCCCGGCGACCACCCCGAGGTCGGGCAGGTCGACCGGTTCCTCACGAATGGCCATGCCAAATGATCCCACGTCGAGCGGGGTAACCCGGGCCGTCGATCCCGCGTTAACAGCGCCCGGCCCGCATGCAATGGCCACATGAACTTCCAGGGCCGTGCGAGTGCGGTTCCACCAGGCTCCGTCGGTAGTTTTAATCACCGTGAGCCAAGATTTGACCTGCTCGCATGGCCCTTCGGCATCCGTGGCACAATGGGGGGCGTGACTGTCGACCGGCCCGGCCCGCACATGGTGCTGGTGGCGCGACGGCACATTGATCTCAAGCGCGTTTGCAGCTGTATCTGTCTGCCTTGACGTGGTAGACCCAGGCCCCTGTGTCTCCAGCTTTGGCCGACGGTTCCGCGCCGCCCAAAAGTGCCGGTGAACTGTGCTGGCCGCGCTGGCGATCTTTTTGAAGGAGAGAACTTCCGATGACCACCGCCCGACCCGCGAAGCCCCGTAACGAGGGCCAATGGGCACTGGGAAATCGTGAGCCGCTAAACCCGAACGAAGAGATGAAGCAGGCCGGCGCCCCCCTGGACGTGCGGGAGCGCATCGAGACGATCTATGCCCGTGACGGTTTCGACAGCATCGACAAGAGCGACCTGCGGGGGCGTTTCCGCTGGTGGGGGCTGTACACCCAGCGCGAACAGGGCTACGACGGCACGTTCACCGGCGACGACAACGCCGAGTTGCTGGAAGCCAGATATTTCATGATGCGGGTGCGGTGCGACGGCGGGGCGCTGTCGGCGGCCGCCCTGCGCACCGTGGGAGAAGTTTCCACCGAATTCGGCCGTGACACCGCCGACATCACCGACCGCGAAAACGTGCAGTACCACTGGATCGAGGTCGAGAACGTCCCCGAGATCTGGCGGCGGCTGGCCGACGTCGGGCTGCAGACCGCCGAAGCGTGCGGTGACTGCCCCCGCGTGATCCTTGGCTCACCGCTGGCCGGGGAATCGCTCGACGAGGTGCTCGACCCGAGCTGGGCGATCGACGAGATCGCGCGCCGCTACATCGGTCAGCCGGACTTCGCCGACCTGCCGCGCAAGTACAAGACCGCGATCTCGGGTCTGCAAGACGTCGTGCACGAGGTCAACGACATCGCTTTCATCGGCGTCAACCACCCCGAACACGGCCCGGGGCTGGACCTGTGGGTCGGCGGCGGGCTGTCGACCAACCCGATGCTGGCCCAGCGGGTCGGCGCCTGGGTGCCGCTCGAAGAGGTGCCCGAGGTGTGGAACGCGGTGACCTCGATCTTCCGTGACTACGGCTACCGGCGGCTGCGGTCCAAGGCGCGGCTGAAATTCCTGGTCAAGGACTGGGGCATCGAGAAGTTCCGCGAGGTACTGGAAACCGAAGTACCTCAAGCGACCGCTGATCGACGGCCCGGCCCCAGAGCCGCTGAAGCACCCGATCGACCACGTCGGCGTGCAGCGGCTCAAGAACGGACTCAACGCGGTGGGCGTCGCCCCGATCGCGGGACGGGTCTCGGGCACCATCCTCACCGCGGTCGCCGACCTCGCCGAACAGGCCGGCTCGGACCGGATCCGGCTCACCCCCTACCAAAAGCTGGTCACCCTCGATGTCCCCGACGACAAGCTCGACGCGCTGATCGCCGGTCTCGAGGAGCTGGGCCTACAGTGGCAGCCGTCGCATTGGCGCCGGAATGTGATGGCCTGCACAGGTATTGAGTACTGCAAGTTGTCCTTCGCCGAAACCCGGGTCAAGGCTCAGTCTTTGGTGCCCGAGCTGGAGCTTCGGCTCGCCGACATCAACCAGCAGCTTGACGTGCCCATCACCGTCAACATCAACGGCTGTCCCAATTCATGCGCCCGCATTCAGGTCGCCGACATCGGGCTCAAGGGCCAGATGGTCGATGACGGAGCGGGTGGCTCGGTCGAGGGTTTCCAGGTTCACCTGGGCGGCAGCCTGGGGCTGGACAGTGGATTCGGCCGAAAACTGCGCCAGCACAAGGTCACCAGCGACGAGCTCGGTGACTACATAGAGCGGGTCACACGCAACTTCCTGAAATATCGCGGCGAGGGTGAACGTTTCGCACAGTGGGCTATGAGGGCAGACGAGGACGATTTGCGATGAGCGAACGAACTACCAAACTTCCAGAAGCCGAACTGCGGGCGCTCGCCGCCCGCGGCGCGGTCGAGCTGGAGGGCGCCAGCGCCGCCGACGTGTTGCGTTGGACTGACGAAACTTTCGGCGGCGTCAACGGGCCGCGCGGCTGGGCCACCTGCAACTACGTGGTGGCGTCCAGCATGCAGGAGGCCGTGCTGATCGATCTGGCGGCCAAGGTACGACCTGGTGTGCCGGTGGTGTTCTTGGACACCGGTTATCACTTTGTGGAGACCATCGGGACCCGGGACGCGATCGAATCCGTGTATGACATCCGGGTGCTCAACGTCACTCCCGAACAAAGCGTTGACGAGCAGGACAAGTTGCTGGGCAAGGACTTGTTCGCGCGCGACCCCGGTGAGTGCTGCCGGCTGCGCAAGGTCGCGCCGCTGGGCAAGACGCTGCGCGGATACTCTGCGTGGGTCACCGGGCTGCGCCGGTCGGAGACGGCGACGCGCGCCAACGCGCCGGTGGTCGGCTTCGACGAGGGCTTCAAGCTCGTCAAGGTCAACCCGATGGCGACGTGGTCAGACGACGACGTGCAGAACTACATCGACGAACACAGCGTGTTGGTCAATCCGCTTATCTACGAAGGCTATTCATCGATCGGCTGCGAGCCGTGCACGGCCAAGCCGCTGGCGGGCGCCGACCCGCGCAGTGGACGCTGGCAGGGACGGGCCAAGAACGAATGCGGTTTGCACGCGTCGTAGCGACGGCGCGCAAGCTGACAAGACTCAGCCGGCCGTTACGCCGATGTCAGCGTGGTTTCATCCTGGTCGGCCTCGTCTGCGCGACTCGCATCGACGGTTTCGAGGGCGATCGGCGGGACGCGGGTCGCGCGCACGTACACGGTGTCGCCCTCGCGTAAGGCCAGGGCTTCGGCGTCACCGCGGGTGATCTGCGCGGTGAAGAAGCCGCCGGTGGCGGCGCTGGTCAACTCGACCCGCACCTCGAAACCCAGCGTCACCACTCGGTCGACGACGGCGCGCACCACCCCGACGGAATCGGCGGTGCCGTCCCCGCCGGCGATCGCCATCTCGGGGTTGCGGCCCACCCGGATATCGTGCGGCCGCACCAGGGTGCCGTTCAGGGTGGACACCGCACCGAGGAATGACATCACGAACGCGTTCGCCGGGTCGTCATATACGTCGGTCGGGGATCCCGACCTGCTCGATGCGGCCCTGGTTCAGCACCGCGATGCGATCGGCCACGTCCAGCGCCTCGGCCTGATCGTGAGTGACCAGCACCGTCGTCACGTGCACCTCGTCGTGCAGGCGCCGCAACCACGCTCGCAGATCCTCACGCACCTTGGCGTCCAGCGCGCCGAATGGCTCATCGAGGAGTAACACTTGCGGGTCGACCGCAAGCGCCCGTGCCAGCGCCATCCGCTGACGCTGGCCACCGGAGAGCTGATTGGGGTAGCGAGCCTGAAACCCGCTCAGTCCCACCACTTCGAGCAGGTTGTCGACCTTGGCTTTGATCTCGGCTTTGGGCCGCTTGCGCACCTTGAGCCCGTAGGCGACGTTGTCGCGGACGGTCAGATGCTTGAAGGCCGCGTAATGCTGGAACACGAACCCGATACCGCGGCGCTGCGGTGGCACCCGCGTGACGTCACGACCGTAGATGGTGACACTTCCGGTATCGGGCTGGTCGAGGCCGGCGATGGTGCGCAGCAGGGTCGACTTGCCCGAGCCACTGGGACCCAGCAAGGCCGTCAGCGAACCCGTGGGTACGACGAAGTCCACATGATCCAGTGCGACGAAATCGCCATAACGCTTGTTGGCGTCGCGCACGACGATGGCGGGGTCATGCCGGTTGGCGTGGGTCACGGTTATTCTCCTCGTCAGGCCTGTCTGGCCGCTCGTGCGCGGCGCGCGTCGAGCACCACCTGGAAAACCAACACCAGCACGGCAACTCCCATCAGCAGCGTGGACAACGCGTAGGCGCCGTACTCCGCACCGCGGTTGTACCGATCGGACACAAGCAATGTCAGTGTCTGCGACTTCCCCGGCAGGTTTGACGACACCATCAGCACGGCACCGTATTCCCCCAGGGTACGTGCAATGGTCAACACGATGCCGTAGGTCAAACCCCACCGGATGGACGGCAGGGTGATCCGCCAAAAGGTCTGCCACCAGCCCGAACCCAGGGTCGCCGCCGCCTCCTCCTGGTCAGTTCCCAACTCGTGCAGCACCGGCTCAACTTCGCGCACCACGAAAGGCAGGGTGACGAAGATGCTGGCGAGCACGATTCCCGGCAGGCCGAAGATGATCTTGAACCCGAGGTCTTTCTCCACGAACCCGAGCGCGCCGGCCGACCCCCACAACACGATCAACGCGACGCCCACGATGACGGGCGAGACCGCGAAAGGCAGATCGATGACCGCCTGCAGCACGCCCTTGCCACGAAACCTGTTGCGCGCGAGGACCAATGCGGTGGGGATGCCGAAAAAGACGTTCAGTGGCACCACGATGGCCACCACCAGCAGCGTCAGATTCAGCGCCGATACCGCCGCGGGCGTACTGACCCACCCGTAGAACTGGCCGAGTCCGGGTTGAAACGTCCGCCACAGGATCAACGCCACCGGAATGACCAGCAGGACGAAGATGTATGCGAGCGCGATGAACCGCAGCCAATAGCGAACTGCCGCAGACGATGTCATACGGACAGCTCCTCTCGCTTGGCCGCCCGCCCACCGACGATCCGCAGGATGAGCAGAACGATAAACGAAATGCCCAACAGCACAATCGATATCGCGGCCGCACCGGTGCGGTCGTCGTTCTCGATCAAGGTGCGTATCCACTGTGACGACACTTCGGTCTTGCCCGGCACCGCACCACCGATGAGCACAACGGATCCGAACTCGCCGATCGCCCGCGAGAAAGCCAGGCCCGCACCGGATAACAATGCGGGCAGCAGCGACGGCAATAGCACGGAGGTGAAGATCTTCGGGCCGCTGGCGCCCAGCGAAGCCGCTGCCTCTTCGATTTCGCGATCCAGTTCCAGCAGTACCGGCTGCACGGCGCGCACCACGAACGGCAGCGTGACGAATGCCAGCGCTACCGCCACACCCCAGGACGTGTGCTGCAGATGCAGACCGACCGGGCTGTTGTTGCCGTACAACGCCAGCATCACCAGGCTGGCGACGATGGTGGGCAGCGCGAACGGCAGATCGATGATCGCGTCGACGAGCCGCTTGCCCGGGAAGTCATCGCGCACCAGCACCCACGCGATGACCAGGCCGAAGACCGAGGTTGAGCACCGTGACCCCGGCCGAGATCGTCAGCGTCACCCGGAACGACTCCAGCGCGGCATTCGAGGACACGGCGAGCCAAAAGGCGTCCCAGCCGCCGCCCGCGGATTGCCAGGCGATCGCCGCCAGCGGCAGCAACACGATCACCGAGAGCCACACCGTGGCCACGCCGACCCGAAGGGCGGTCGTCCCGCGGCCGCGCCCGGCAAGCGGGCCCGGCGGCGCGTCACCGCTGAGCTCGGGCCGGACTGCCAGTGGGTCCGGCGTGACGGCCGTCATCCCGTGGCCTTCGTGTAGATCTTGGTGATGCTGCCGGAGTTCTTGTCGAACAGCTGCGGATCGGCCGTGGCCCAGCCACCCAGGTCGCCGATGGTCCACAGTTTCGCCGGCACCGGGTACTGGTTGCGGAAGTCGGCGGCGACGGCCGGATCGACCGGGCGGAAACCGGCCTGCGCCCATACCTTTTGGGCCGCGGCCGTGTACTGGAAATTCTTGAAGGCGACGGCGGCATCCAGATGCGGGCTGGTGTTGACCACGGCCACCGGGTTGTCGATCTTGAACGTCTGCGGCAAGTTGATGTGTTCGACCGGCTTTCCCGCCCGCTCGATGGCGATGGCCTCGTTCTCGTAACTGATCAACACGTCACCGCTGCCCTGAACGAAGACGTCGGTCGCTTCCCGCCCCGATCCGGGCCGCAGTTTCACATGTTCGGTCACCAACTTCTTGATGAAATCAACCCCGGCGTCGCTGTGGGCGCCGCCCTCGCTCTTGACCGCGTACGGCGCCAGCAGATTCCATTTGGCCGAGCCGGAACTCAGCGGACTGGGGGTGATGACCTCTACGCCGGGCCGCAGCAGGTCATCCCAGTCCTTGATGCTCTTCGGGTTTCCCTTTCGCACCACCAGGGTCACGACCGAGCCGAACGGAATTCCCTTGGTGGCGTCGGCATTCCAGTCCTTAGAGACCTTGCCGGCCTTGACCAGTCGCGCGATGTCGGGTTCGACGGAGAAGTTCACGACGTCGGCCGGCTTGCCGTCGACGACGCCGCGGGATTGATCACCGGAGGCCCCGTAGGAGGTGACGACTTGCACTCCCTTGCCCTCGTCGGCGGCGTTGAACGCCGGGATTATCTTGCTCCAACCGGGTTCTGGGACCGAGTAGGCGACCAGGGTGATGCTGGTGCGCGCGTTGTCCAGACCACCGCCGCCGACGGCATCACTGGCACCGCCGTGGCATCCGGCGATGAGGCCGGCAATCAGGGCAAGGGCGAGGACGGGCCGCCAGCGCAATGCGGTCCTGGTGTCCATTGATTGAGAACCTTCCGGTGCGAAACGTTTGGGATGTGAGTCCCGTTCTGCGGAAAGGCACCTAGAACTTCAGGTCGCGAACCAGACCAGACCGCGCACGGGTTTGGAAGTCAGCGACAACAGTGCACGAAGGCATAGCAACCCGGGATGCTCATCACCAAGCGCATGGCGGGAAGCCTAACAGGAATCGACGGTGCCGCCACCGCGACGGTGGACGCGCGGACGGCCCATGCGCGTTAGTGGTGCAACAAGTGGGTCACCAGCCACGTGACTAACACCAGCGCCACCAGGATGGCGAGAATCAGCGTCACGTGTGACCGAGGCATGAGCGTTAGCCCGGCGTCTCGTCGACGTGGTGGGCACGCCGCATCAACTTGATGCCCTTGCCGAGCAAGCTATCCAGTAGCGCCGCCGTGGCGTAGGCCGCCACCAGCACCAGCGGCATCACCACCATGGCCTGCAGTACGAAAGGCAGTCCCGAAAGCCACAGCTCGTTGCCGTCCCACCAGTTGAGGAACGCGGTCACGCGCCTCACCCTATTCGGGCCGGCTGCCGAAGACCAATGCGGACAGCCGCCCGCCGCGCCACCTCGGCGAAACGTTGGACGCGGGACCGCTGAGCAGCAATGATGTCCAGATGGTCCTGCATGCCCAGCCCGAAAACGAACCGGCCGACGCCCTGCCCGAAGAAGCGTTTCCAGTCGCCCCGGCAGCGTCGATGGCTTCGTCCATCGACCTGCGCACGCCCGGGCCCCTTGCTCCCAGCCCCGCCCTGAGGAACGCGTTTCCGCCGATCGCCGACTATGCGTTCTTGTCGGACTGGGAAACCACCTGCCTGATCTCGCCGGCCGGATCGGTTGAATGGCTGTGCGTGCCCCGACCAGACTCCCCCAGTGTGTTCGGTGCGATCCTGGACCGCAGCGCCGGTCATTTCCGGCTGGGCCCTTACGGCGTCTCGGTGCCGTCGGCCCGCCGCTACCTCCCCGGCAGCCTCATCATGGAAACCACCTGGCAGACGCACACGGGGTGGCTGATCGTGCGCGATGCGCTGGTGATGGGTCCGTGGCACGACCTGGAGCGGCGGTCGCGGACGCATCGCCGCACCCCGATGGACTGGGATGCCGAGCACATCTTGCTGCGCACGGTGCGCTGCGTCAGCGGCACCGTCGAACTGATGATGAGCTGCGAGCCGGCGTTCGACTACCACCGCGTGGGCGCCACCTGGGAGTACTCGGCCAACGCATACGGCGAGGCCGTCGCACGCGCCACGAAGGATCCCGACGCCCACCCGACGATGCGGCTCACCTCCAACCTGCGGATCGGGCTGGAAGGCCGTGAAGCACGCGCACGCACCCGGATGAAAGAGGGCGATGACGTGTTCGTTGCCCTGAGCTGGACCAAGCACCCGGCGCCGCAGACCTACCAAGAGGCCGCCGACAAGATGTGGCAGACCACCGAGTGCTGGCGGCAGTGGATCAACATCGGCAACTTCCCCGACCACCCGTGGCGGGCGTACCTACAGCGCAGCGCGCTGACGTTGAAGGGCCTGACCTACTCGCCAACGGGTGCGCTGCTGGCGGCAAGCACCACGTCGCTGCCGGAAACCCCGCAGGGCGAACGCAATTGGGATTACCGATACGCCTGGGTGCGCGATTCCACCTTCGCGCTGTGGGGTCTGTACACGCTCGGGCTCGACCGCGAGGCCGACGACTTCTTCGCCTTCATCGCCGACGTCTCCGGCGCCAACCACAACGAGCGGCACCCGCTGCAGGTCATGTACGGCGTGGGCGGGGAGCGCAGTTTGGTCGAAGAAGAGCTGCACCACCTGTCCGGCTATGACCACGCCCGCCCGGTTCGGATCGGCAACGGCGCCTACGACCAGATCCAGCACGACATCTGGGGCTCGATCCTGGATTCGTTCTACCTGCACGCCAAGTCGCGTGAGCAAGTTCCGGAGACGTTGTGGCCGGTGCTCAAGAAGCAGGTGGAAGAGGCGATCAAGCACTGGCGCGAGCCGGACCGCGGGATTTGGGAGGTGCGTGGGGAACCGCAGCACTTCACGTCCTCGAAGGTGATGTGCTGGGTGGCACTCGACCGCGGGGCCAAGCTGGCCGAGCGGCAGGGTGAGAAGAGCTATGCCCAGCAATGGCGGGCGATCGCCGAGGAGATCAAGAACGACATCCTGCAGCACGGCGTGGACTCCCGCGGGGTGTTAACCCAGCGGTATGGCAGCGACGCGCTGGACGCGTCGCTGCTGCTGGTGGTGCTGACCCGGTTCCTGCCGCCGGATGACCCGCGGGTGCGCAACACCGTCCTGGCGATCGCCGACGAACTCACCCAGGAAGGCCTGGTGCTGCGCTACCGGGTCGAGGAGACCGACGACGGGCTCTCCGGCGAGGAGGGCACCTTCACGATCTGCTCGTTCTGGCTGGTGTCAGCGCTGGTGGAGATCGGCGAGGTGCGGCGCGCCAAACGCCTTTGTGAGCGGCTGCTGTCCTACGCCAGCCCGCTGCACCTCTACGCCGAGGAGATCGAACCGCGCACCGGCCGGCAACTGGGCAACTTCCCGCAGGCTTTCACTCACCTGGCGCTGATCAACGCGGTGGTGCACGTCATCCGCGCCGAGGAAGAAGCCGACGGCTCCGGGATGTTCCAGCCGGCGAACGCCCCGATGTAGTCCGGCGGCGCCTCAGCCCAAAGCGCTGACTCTGTCCATCAGGACGTGTGCGACGTCGATGGCGCTGGAGTTGACGTCTGCCGAGCCCGGATCGGAGGATCGTCGCCCGCCGAAGAACACCACCTGGACCTCGACGAGGCAGTTCGACCGGATACCGATGGCGCGCGCCTGCGGCGTGGGCCGCAGCGGCCGCATGTTGGGCAGGGTCGACGTCGCGGTTTTGGTCGCCGCGATAATCGAATCAGTGACGCGGACGTCGCTGATCACGTTCGTGGTGCTGATCGGGCCGGATTGTTCCGACGTCGTCGTGCCGTTGCACTGCTGCCACTGCTGGGAGAACCGCGCGAACAGCGCCTGTGCCTGGGCGGCCGACGGGAGCGTGACGACGCCCTCCTCGACGACGATCACCTGCGCCGGCTCGCCGTTGTTCCACCACGACTGCGACGCAACGTCTTGGACCTCGGCGGACCGGTACACGCCCTCCTGCAGCATCGCCGTCACGCCCAGGCAACCGGGCTGCGACATCGATCGCTCGACCTGATAGAGCTTCTCGGGTCCGCCGGACTCGGCCGGATCCCGCGACACGAAGGTCTGGTTGAGCATCCGCGACAACGTCGCGCCGTCGAGAAGCACCTGCTTGACCGTTGCGCCGCTCAGCGGTCGTGGCTTGAGGTTCGGCGCCGGCTTCGCCGTGCCCGCCACGACTCCACCGCAGCCCGTCGCCAACACGGCGACCGCCGTCAGCGCCACCGCCGCCGATATCCGCATGGCTACTTCTTGCCCTTGTCACCCGCGGCGTCTGCGGACAGCGCCGCGACGAACGCCTCCTGCGGCACGTCGACCCGCCCGATGGTCTTCATCCGCTTCTTGCCTTCCTTCTGCTTTTCCAGAAGCTTGCGTTTGCGGGTGATGTCGCCGCCGTAGCATTTGGACAACACGTCCTTGCGGATGGCGCGAATGTTCTCGCGCGCAATGATTTTCGAGCCAATGGCCGCCTGGATGGGCACCTCGAACTGCTGGCGCGGGATCAGCTCTTTGAGCTTGGTGGTCATCTTGTTGCCGTAGGCGAACGCCGAATCCTTGTGCACGATCGCGCTGAACGCGTCGACCGCCTCGCCCTGCAACAGGATGTCGACCTTGACCAACTGTGACTCCTGCTCACCGGCCTCCTCGTAGTCGAGGCTGGCGTAGCCGCGGGTGCGTGACTTCAACGAGTCGAAGAAGTCGAAGATGATCTCGCCCAACGGCATCGTGTAGCGCAGCTCAACCCGTTCGGGTGACAGGTAATCCATGCCGCCCAACTCGCCGCGGCGCGACTGGCACAGCTCCATGATGGTGCCGATGAATTCGCTCGGCGCGATGATGGTGGTCTTGACCACCGGCTCATAGACCTCGCGGATCTTGCCTTCCGGCCAGTCCGAGGGGTTGGTCACCCAGATCTCGGCGTTGTCCTCCTTGACCACCCGATAGACGACGTTGGGCGACGTCGAGATCAGATCCAGGTTGAACTCTCGCTCCAGGCGTTCGCGGGTGATCTCCATGTGCAGCAGACCCAAGAAGCCGCAGCGGAATCCGAAGCCCAGCGCCACCGACGTCTCCGGCTCGTAGGTCAGGGCCGCATCGTTGAGTTGCAGCCTGTCCAGGGCGTCGCGTAGGTCCGGATAGTCGGAGCCGTCGACCGGATACAGACCCGAATAGACCATCGGCTTGGGTTCTCGGTATCCGGTCAGCGCTTCGGCGGCGCCGTGGCGTGCCGTCGTCACGGTGTCACCCACCTTGGATTGGCGGACATCCTTGACGCCGGTGATCAAGTAACCCACCTCCCCCACGCCCAGGCCGTCGCTGGCCTTGGGCTCGGGCGACACGATGCCGACCTCGAGCAGTTCGTGGGTGGCGCCGGTGGACATCATCGCGATGCGCTCACGCGGGGTGATCTTGCCGTCGACCACGCGGACGTAGGTCACCACGCCGCGGTAGATGTCATAGACCGAGTCGAAGATCATCGCCCGCAGCGGCGCGTCGGCCTTGCCCTGCGGGGGCGGCACCTCGCGCACCACGTGGTCGAGCAGGTCGGCGACGCCGTCTCCGGTCTTGCCCGAGACGCGCAGCACGTCGCCCGGCTCGCAGCCGATGATGTGGGCGATCTCGGCGGCGTAGCGGTCGGGGTCGGCCGCGGGCAGGTCGATCTTGTTCAGCACCGGGATGATATGCAGGTCGCGGTCCAGCGCCAGGTAGAGGTTCGCCAGGGTCTGCGCCTCGATGCCCTGGGCGGCGTCGACCAGCAGCACCGCACCCTCGCACGCCTCCAGCGCACGCGACACCTCGTAGGTGAAGTCGACGTGGCCCGGGGTGTCGATCAGGTGCAGCACGTACTCGGTGTCGCCGACTTTCCAGGGCAGCCGCACGTTTTGGGCCTTGATGGTGATCCCACGCTCGCGCTCGATGTCCATCCGGTCCAGGTACTGGGCGCGCATCGACCGCTCGTCGACGACACCGGTGAGCTGGAGCATCCGGTCGGCCAGCGTGGACTTGCCGTGATCGATGTGGGCGATGATGCAGAAGTTCCGAATCTGCGCCGGCGCGGTGAAGGTCTTGTCGGCGAAACTGCTGATAGGAATCTCCTGTTGCGTGCAAGCTTGACGGGCCACTTCGCGGCCGTTCTGGGGCGGTTCGCGGGTATGTCCAGCGTATCCATCCGGGGCAGACGGCACCTACTTGGACACAATCGCACCCCGTGGCGCGCGTCTATGCTGCGAATATGGCGTCTCCCCGCAAATCCCAGTGGAAGACGTTTCAGCGCTTCGCAGAAAATCTGGTCTTCAACGGTGCCCCGCGCCTGGTCAGAACCGTGCAGAATTCCCAGACCGTGCTGCGCGAGTTGCAGCAGGCCGTCAAGATCACCGCGAACGTCATCGCCGCGGTGGCACCGCCACCTCCCGACGCGCCCGTCGCCGGCCGGCCGGTGACCAGCGCGAGCCTTCCGACCGCGCAGCGGGCCCGCAAAGTGGTGTATGCGCCGACCCTGGACGGCCGGGCCGATCCCGGCGAGATCGTCTGGACATGGGTGGTCTACGAGGACGATCCCACCCGCGGCAAGGACCGGCCCGTTCTGGTCGTCGGACGCGAGCGCAGCGTCCTGCTGGGCTTGATGGTGTCCAGCCAGCAGCGCCACGCCACGGACCCCGACTGGGTCGGAATAGGTTCTGGCTCTTGGGATTACGAGGGCAGGCCGAGCTGGGTCCGGCTGGACCGGGTACTCGACGTACCCGAAGAGGGCATTCGCCGCGAGGGCGCCATCCTGGATCGCGAGATCTTCGACTTGGTAGCTGCGCGGCTGCGCGCCGACTACGCCTGGCGTTAGTCGGTCGAGCGTGCACCCAGGGCGAGGAAACGCCGAGATTCTCGCCGTGAGTGCGCGTTGGACCAGGTGAGCCGAGCGATCGCGCCTGGGTGATCAGCCCTGGGTGATGTAGGAATGCAGCTGCTGCTGCTCGGCCTCGAGCTCTTCCAGTCGGCTCTTCACCACGTCACCGATGCTGACGATGCCGATCAGCTTCTTCCCGTCCAGCACGGGCACGTGCCGCACCCGGTTTTTCGTCATCAACACGCTGATGGCGTCGACCTCGTCGGTCTTCGTGCAGGTGGCCAGCATCGACGTCATGATCTTGGACACGGGGCGAGACAGCACGCTGGCGCCGTGGGTGTGTAACTGGCGCACCACGTCGCGCTCCGACACGATGCCGACGACGCCCTCGTCGCCGACTACCACCATGGCGCCGATGTTTTGGTCACTCAGCCCCGCCAGCAGCTCGCGAACCGTCGCATCGGGGTTGATGGTCACCACCGCCGCGCCCTTGTTCCGCAAAACGTCCGCTATCCGCATCGAGGCCTCCAGCCGGGTTGTGATCCGCTTCACATCAGGCTACGGCTAACTCGCGCGGCGGAAAAGCCACCAGGAGAACCTGCAAACAGATCGTGTCCGAACGGTGAAAGCCGCGCGGATCGGCCGATTGGCCCACTGTGCGTGCCGTGGGCTTGCAAGATGGGGCCATGATCGAGGTCACGCTGCTGGGAACCGGAAGTCCGATTCCCGATCCGAACCGCGCCGGGCCGTCGACTCTGGTGCGGGCCGGCGGCCAGGTGTTCTTGGTCGATTGCGGTCGCGGCGTACTGCAGCGCGCGGCCGCGGTAGGGGTGGGCGCCGCCGGATTGTCGGCGCTGCTGCTGACCCATTTGCACAGCGATCACATCGGCGACCTCGGCGACGTCCTCATCACACGGTGGATCAGCACCTTCGCCCCGGATCCTGCGCCGCTGCCGATCATCGGACCGCCCGGCACCGCCGAGGCGGTTGCGGCGACGCTCAACGCGTTGCGCCACGACATCGGCTACCGGATCGCCCATCACGCCGACCTCAGCGAGCCGCCGGCGGTGGATGTTCACGAATACACCGAAGGTGCCGTCTGGGACAGCGACGGCGTAGCCATCCGGGTCGCCCCCACCGACCACCGGCCGGTGGCGCCGACCATCGGCTTTCGCATCGACTACCAGGGCGCCTCGGTGGTGCTCGCCGGCGACACCGTCCCGTGCGCGGGCCTCGACGAACTGGCAGCGGGCGCCGGCGCGTTGGTGCACACCGTGATTCGCAAGGACATCGTCGCCACCATCCCGCAGCAGCGGCTACAGGACATCTGCGACTACCACTCGTCGGTGGAGGAGGCGGCGGCGACCGCGGCCCGCGCGGGGGTGGGCACCTTGGTCATGACGCACTACGTGCCGGCACTGGTGCCCGGCCAGGAAGAGCAGTGGCGCGACCTGGCCGCCACGCAGTTCGGCGGGCGCATCGAACTCGGTGACGATCTGCACCACGTTCAGGTCGACGCGCCCTCGTGACGGCCGTCGGCCGCCGCTTGCCGGGCCGCCGAATCGCGCTGCGCCGCATGGGATAGCGCGACGCCCGCCACCATCAGCCAGGTCAGCGCCAGGACCCGGGCGATGGGCAAGATGACGCCGAGCGCGGGCCATATCAGCACCACCGTCGCCAATTCGGCGAGGGCGGCCGTCGCCAGGCCCATCCGCGCCAGCGGTCCGGGCATCAACGCCCGCGTGAGGCCTGGCGCCGCGATTGCGCCGACCAGCAGACCCAACGCCGCAATGTGGCCCGGGCCGCCGGTGAGAAAGACCAACAAGTAGAGGGTCCGGACCACCGCCGCGTTCGCAACGACTTCGGGTATCGACAGAGTCCAACCCAGCAGCCCGGCCAGGCCGAGCGCACCGGCGGCCAAGGTGCCGCCGGTCAGCGCGACGGCGGCGAGATTCTGCGCCGGCCCCGAGTTGCCTCAGCCGGCCACCGGCGGTCGCCGCATAGATCGCCAACGGCAGCGAGGACGCAAACGTCGTGACGGCGATGATGCGCACGGCCGTCGGCTGGGCGCGAACGTAAGCGGTGACGGCGCTCGCCGAGCCGTAGGGCAGCGGCATGACCCCGCCCACGGCGACTCCAATGGCGATGCCGCCGACGAGCAGCGCGATGCACAGCAGGGCCAGCACCACCAGGGGCGAGCCGCCGCGCCGCGGCCGGCTCTGATCGAGCCGCGACGCACCTTCGGCCGAATCGGTCATCCCTGCAACGGTATCCCTGCCTCGGCCCATCCGTCGGCTAGGCGAGACGGGTGACCTCCACGATCACGTCGAGGTCGGTGGCGCCCTCCCCGGAGTAGATGCCCTTCAACGGGGAAACGTCGGCGTAGTCGCGCCCCGCGCCCACCCCGACGTACTGTTCGGTGATCTCGGTGTCGTTGGTGGGGTCATAGCTCCACCAGGCACCCGTCCACGCCTCGATCCAGGCGTGGCTTCGCCCGTCGACGGTGTCCCCGACGACGGCGTCGCGTTTGGGATGCAGGTAACCCGAGACGTAGTGCGCCGGAATTCCCATGCTGCGCAACAACATCAGCGACAAGTGCACGAAGTCTTGGCAGACGCCCCTGCCCTCTTTGAGCGCGTCGAGACCCGGACGAGTGCCACGCTGGTGGTGCCGGGAAGGTATTCGAGTTGCTCGCGCACCCAATTGGCCGCGGCGACAACGGCCTCGGCCGGCTTGTGGGTCTTGCTGATCTTTTTGGCCATCGACGCCACCCGCTTGCTGGTCGGGGTGTGCTCGGTGGGGCGTAGCAGTTCGTCGAAGCGATCGATTACGGCCTCCGATTGCAGATCGCTCCAGCCCGCATCGGTCGGAAGTGGCTCGGCCCGCTCGGTTTCCACGACCGAGGACGAAATCACCGTGAGATCGGTGTGGGGAGCGTGCAGGTCAAACGCTGTGACCGCGGTGCCCCAGTAGTCGATGTAGCGGTAGGACCGCGTCGCCGGGATGGTTTCGACGCGGTTGAGGATGACGTTCTGCCGAGTGTTCGACCGCGGGGTCAGCCGGGCCTCGTTGTAGGAGGCGGTCACCGGCGACTGGTAGGCGTATCCCGTGGTGTGCACGACCCGCAGCCGCCACATCAGCCGTTCCCTTTCCTGGCGACCAGTCGGCGCTTGCTGGCCGGCGTCCGACCACGCCACCCAGGGCGTCACGTGGAAGTACTGCGCCGCCAAAGCTTCTCCGACGTCATGACATGTTCGTTGCAAGCCCGCCAGACGGCTTTCCAGCGTTCCAACAGCACGCCGGGCTGCACGAACTCCAATTCGCTGCGGGCCTGTCCGAGCAGCCGTTGCGCCTCGGCGGTGGCCCCGATCCGGCTCTGCCGGTTGCGGACCAGTTCGTCGAGGTTGTGCTCGGCCAGTCGCAGCGAATAGAACACCGAACGCGGAAACAGCCTGTCCAACAACATGAATTCGACCACCCGACCGGCGTCGAGCACACCGCGGTAGGTGCGCAGGTAGGTGTCGTGGGCGCCCGCCGAACGCAACAGCGTCACCCACGCCGGGGACGAGGCGCTGTCTCCGACCCGCGACAGCAACAGCCGCACGGTCATGTCGACCCGTTCGATCGCCCGGCCGAGCACCATGAACCGGTAGCCGTCGTCGCGTGACAGCGTCGAGTCGGCCAGGCCGGCGAACATCGCCGCGCGTCGTTCGATGAATGACAAGAAGTCGTGTGGGCCAAGGCGTTTGGCGGCCCGTTCGCGTTCGGGCAGGGCGTGATAGGTGGTGTTGAGGCACTCCCATATTTCGCTGGAGGTCACCTCGCGCGCCGATTTCGCGTTCTCCCGCGCCGAGGTGATGGCGTCGACGATCGAGCAGCCGCCTCGGGTGTTGGTGTTATAGGCCACCAGGTCGGTCAACGACCACACGTCCATATCGTGGTCCGGCGGGTCGATACCGAGCACCCGCAGCAGCAGGCGCGAGGCGTGGTCCGGGTCGACGCTGGAATCCTCGAGCAACTGGTGCAGCGCCACATCCAGAATTCGGGCGGTGTCGTCGGCGCGCTCGACGTAGCGACCGATCCAGTAGAGCGACTCGGCGTTACGCGCCAGCATCAGTCCACCGCCTTTTGTTGCTGCTGCTGTTTGGGCTTCTTGCGCTGGGGCGGTTCGGTGGGCTGCGGCTGCTGAGAGGTCAGAGACGTCAGCCGCGGCGAGTCTTCCAGCGGGTCCGGCATCGAGGTGGGCAACGAGCGCACCACCTCCGCCGCGCTCGAGCTCGTAGTCGCCGGCCGACGCCCGCGACGCCAGGACCCAGGTGTCCTTGGAGCCACCGCCCTGGCTGGAGTTGACCACCCGCGACCCCTCGACCAGCGCCACCCGGCTCAGCCCGCCGGGCAACACGAATACGTCGTTGCCGTCGTTGACCGCGAATGGCCGCAGGTCGACGTAGCGGGGCGCCAGCGTGTTTCCGATCTGCGTCGGCACGGTCGACAGCTCCATCATCGGTTGCGCGATCCAGCTTCGGGGATCGTCGCGCACCTTCTTGGCGACGGCCGCGAGCTCTTTCGCCGAGGCCTCCGGACCGAAGACGATGCCGTAGCCGCCGGACCCCTCGACCGGCTTGAGCACCAACTCGTCGATACGGTCCAGCACTTCGTCACGCTCGTCATCGAGCCAGCACCGCAGCGTCTCCACGTTGGCCAGCAGCGGCTTCTCCCCGAGGTAGTACTCGATCATGGTGGGCACATAGGTGTAGACGAGTTTGTCGTCGCCGACGCCGTTGCCGATCGCGCTCGAGATGGACACGTTGCCGGCGCGGGCGGCGTTGACCAGGCCGGCCACCCCCAGCACCGAGTCGGCGCGGAACTGCAGCGGGTCCAGGAAGGCGTCGTCGATGCGCCGGTAGATGACGTCCACCTGGCGCTCGCCCTCGGTGGTGCGCATGTACACCTGGTTGTCGCGGCAGAACAGGTCGCGCCCCTCGACCAAGCTCCACACCCATCTGACGAGCGAGCAGCGAATGCTCGAAATAGGCCGAGTTGTAGACGCCCGGGGTCAGCACCACCACCGTCGGGTCGGCCTCGTTGGTGGCCGCGGAGTTGCGCAGCGCCCGCAGCAGATGCGACGCGTAGTCGTCGACCGCGCGCACCCGGTGGGTGGCGAACAGATTGGGGAACACGCGCGCCATGGTGCGCCGGTTCTCCATGACATAGGACACACCCGAGGGCGAACGCAGGTTGTCCTCGAGGACCCGCCAGGTGCCCTTCTCATCGCGGATCAAATCGATGCCGGCGACGTGGATTCGCACACCGTTGGGCGGGATGATGCCCACCGCCTGCCGGTGGAAATGCTCGCAGGAAGTGATCAGGCGGCGCGGGATGACGCCGTCGTTCAGTATTTCCTGGTCGCCGTAGATGTCGTCGAGATACATCTCGAGCGCCTTGACCCGCTGGGTGATGCCGCGCTCCAGACGCGTCCACTCGGCGGCCGAGATAACCCGCGGCACCAGGTCCAACGGAAATGGCCGCTCCTCGCCCGACAACGAGAAGGTGATCCCCTGGTCGAGGAAGGCGCGGCACAGCGCTTCGGCGCGAGCCTTCAGCTCCGAGGCGTCCGACGGAGCGAGCTCGGCGTAAATACCCCGATACGGACCGCGGACCGCGCCCTGGGCATCGAACATCTCGTCGAACGCCATCTCGTAGGCGTCCGAAGACCCGTTGTATCCACCGAAAATGCGCTCAGGGCGCGCAGCGCGAAAACCCCGCTTGGTCTCGTCAAGCTGGTTCGTAAGACTCACTGTTCAGATGCTGCCTCAAGTCGACGTTCGGCAGCCCCCGTGTTCCCGTTTTGGGAGAAAACGTAACTCACTGATAACCTGGGCAGTCGCTGTGGTGATATCCGGCGCCCTACAAAACGTCTAAACGAAAAAGGAACTCCAGCGTGGCCAACATCAAGTCGCAGCAGAAGCGCAACAAGACGAACGAGCGCGCTCGCCTGCGCAACAAGTCGGTGAAGTCGTCGCTGCGTACCGCTGTCCGCGCCTTCCGCGAGGCCGCCCACGCCGGCGACAAGGACAAGGCCGCCGAGTTGCTGGCGGCGACCAACCGCAAGCTGGACAAGGCCGCCAGCAAGGGCGTGATCCACAAGAACCAGGCGGCGAACAAGAAGTCGGCGCTGGCGCAGGCCCTCAACAAGATCTGAGGCCCTTCCCGGCCGGACGACCGCCAGCCCGTTTAGTGGCTGCGCTGGGCGGCTAGCTCGGCAACCTGCCTGACCGCTGATTCCAGGGCGTAGTCGGCGTCCACCACCGCTCCCTTGACGTTCGCGTTGAGCGTGGCCACCACCTTCATCGCCGTCGCCACCGAGTCACGCGACCAACGCCGGGCCTGCTTCTGGGCTTTCTGCACCCGCCAGGGCGGCAGCCCCAGCTGCGAGGCCAGCCGGTAAGGATCGCCCGACAAAGGGCCGACCCGCCCGATCGTGTGGATCGCTTCGGCTAACGCATCCGCCAGCACCACCAGCGGCTCGCCGCGCATCATCGCCCACCGCAGTGCCTCGGCGGCTCCTTCGACGTCGCCGGCCACCGCCTTGTCCGCGATGTCGAAGCCCTTCACCTCGGCCTTGCCACTGTGATAGCGGCGGACCGCGGTGGCGTCGACCACCCCGCCGGTGTCGGCGACCAATTGGGAGCAGGCAGAGGCCAACTCCCGCAGATCGGAACCGACCGAATCCAGAAGCGCCGTCACCGTCGCCTCGTCGGCCTTGACGCGCAGGCCGCGAAATTCCTTGCGGACGAAATCGACGCGTTCGCTGGGTTTGGTGATGCGAGCGCACGAATGCACCACGGCGCCAAGGGACTGCAGCTCGGTGGCCAGCGCCTTGGCCCGCCCGCCGCCCGAGTGCACCACGACCAGCACCACGCCCGTCGGCATGTCGCTCGCGGCCGAAACAATCAGCGCGGCAGCGTCTTTGCCGGCTTCGCCGGCCGCCTCCAGCACGACGATGCGCTCGTCGGCGAACAGGGACGGACTCAGCAGCTCGGCGAGCTCATAGGTGCTGACATCGCCCGCACGCATCCGGTTGACCGGAACGTCGTCCGTGCCGGCTCGTTTCCGCGCCGACCGCAGCACGTCGGCGACCGCCCGCTCGACCAGCAGTTCCTCGTCTCCCAGGACCAGGTGCAACGGCGAAACATCGCTCACCCCACGATGGTGTCACGCCCCACCGACCACGCCGCCCCGGGATCCAACGGCTCGGCACCCGCCCTATCCCAGTCCGGACAGTGCCCAGGCCACCCCGACCAGCGCCGCCATCCCCGCCACCAAGCGAAACGGTCGCCACCGCCACAGCACTACCGCCAGCACCGTGACACCGCCGACGATCAGCGTGCCGGGCACACCCTCGGGAACCGGCACCGTGGCGCCGGGCATAGCGGCCGCCCAGTGGGCCACACCGTTCACCCACCACAACTCCGGGCCGGTGAACCGGATGAGTAGCCGCGCAGCGGCAGGCCATATCGTGCAGAGCGCGGCCGCTGCGGTGCCGAGCACGGTGATCGGCGCAATCACGGCGGCCACGACGAGATTCGCAAGGGCGGCAATCACGCTGAACCGCCCGGAGATCGCCGCAACCAGCGGCGCGGTCACCACCTGCGCGGCCCAGGCGACGGCGAGCGCGTCGGCCAACGGCTTGGGCCACCCCTTCGCCACCAGGCGCCGCGACCAGACCGGCGCGACGACGATCAGCGCGGCGGTGGCGAGCACAGACAGCGCGAACCCCACGTCCACGGCCAGCGCCGGCGCGACCGCCAGCAACAGCAGGACGCTGGCGGCCAGAGCCGGAATGGCCTGCCGCCGACGCGATGTCAGCATTCCCGCCAGCGCGATGGCTCCCATCGCGGCCGCCCGCAACACGCTTGCCGTCGGCTGCACGACGATGACGAACGCCACGAGCGCCAGCGCCGCAAGCGCGACGGCCGCGCGGGGGCCGACCAACCGGGCCGAAAACAGCACGGCGGCACACACGATCGTCACGTTGGCACCCGACACGGCCATCAGGTGCGTCATGCCCGCCGCGCGAAAGTCGCGGCTGGTGTCGCCCGGCACCGCCGACGTGTCACCGAGCACCAGCGCGGGCAGCATCACCGCCTGCTCGCCGGGCAGCGTGTCCCGGACGGCGGCGGCGAATCGGCTGCGCACGCCGTGTGCGGCTGACTGCACGGCGCCCGCGGTGCCCATGGTCGGCGGCCCCGACGCGTTGAGCACCGCGACGGTGAGGTCGCGACGGGCCGGCCGGGTGATCCGCGCGGTGAACTGCACCGGTTGGCCAACCATCACGGCTCCGAAGTCCGAGGCGCGTGCGAAAACGACGACGCGGCCAGACATTTGGGCGTCACGCAGGCGTTGCAGGGTGGCCCGAAACATCAACCGGCTGCTGCCCAACGACACCGGGCTCTCGGTGGGGGTGACCGTAACCGGGGCGCTGGTGCCGAAGGCCGCGGTGATCGGGTGGTGACCGACCGCGTCGGTGCGCAGCGCGATCGCGAAGCCGTATCCCGCCCCCACCACACCGATCGCCGCGAGGCCGGCGCTGACCGCCCGGAGCCGGGCCGTTTTGCCGGTCCGGTGCACGGCACGCCACGCTAGCGCACCGGACGCGACGGTCAAGCCGACGCAGCACCAGGCGAGAACCCGGCCGGCCGTACACCAGATCCCGCCGGCGGTCACCGCCCAACATGCCAGCGCGGCCGGCACCAGGCGCACATCGATGTGCCCCGTTGGCGATCCATCCGGCCCGGGATGAACCACCGGGGTCAGACACGGACCAGGGCACGCAGCTTCTCCAGCCGCGCCGGCCCGATGCCCTCGACATCGGCCGAGCTGGTCGACGCTGGTGAATTTGCCGTTGGCCTGCCGCCACGCCACGATCGCGGCGGCGGTGACCGGTCCGACACCGGGCAGAGCGTCGAGTTCCTGAACGCTCGCGGTGTTCAGGTCGACCGCCTGGCCCGGCTTCGGCTTGACCGATCCCGCCCCGGGTGGCGGCGCCTTCGATGTCGGCGTCGTGCCCGTGGCCACCGAGCTGCCCAGCGCGGTTGGCTGCCCGGGAACCGGCGCGAGCCCGACCACGATCTGCTCGCCGTCACCGAGTTGTCGGGCCATGTTCAGTCCGATGGTGTCCGCGCCGTTCACCGCACCGCCGGCGGCCTGCAGCGCATCGGCGATGCGCGCCCCCGGCGCCAGGGTGACCAACCCCGGCGCGTGTACCAGACCGACGACGCTGACCACCACCGGGCGGTCGGGACTCGGCGATTGTGCGGCGCCCGGACTTGCCGACGACCTGGGGCTTGCCGTCGAGGCCTTCTCCACCGGTGGCAGCTTGGCCGACATCACCGGCGCCGGCCGGTCACGCAGCAACGTGAAAACCGTGACCAGCACCGCCAGCGCCGCCACGATCGCCAACCCGATGGCGCCGGCGCGTCCGGGATCGGCTCGCACCCTGGCCACCCAGCCGCGGTCCGGGGACGCGTCGGGAAGCCAGCGCGGTAGCAGCGAATTCTGGTCGTCATCCGGAACGTCCGAGCCCGAGGCCGACCGAGCGTCCTCGGGCTCGGCGGCGCGTCGGTCTCCGGTTCGGCGTTGAGTCGGCGCTGCAGGCGCTCCGCCGGAAGTTCTGTTCGCATGGGCCGACGGTAGGTCCGAGGACCGCCACAATGGCACCGCTCAACGGCGATCTGTGGATTAACCCGAGGCTGTGCACAGGGCCCGCGAGCCGATGGGTCAAGATGGAAGTCGAGCGAACGACCGGCATCGCCAGAAAACAGCTCTGGGCGCTGTGTCGTCCCGGTCACCCCGAAACGACAGGAGGCTGCCATGCAACTGGCGCTCACACCGGAGGAAGCCGCCTTCCGCGACGAACTTCGCAACATCTACACGACCAAGATTCCGGAGGAGCTGCGCGAGCGGGTGCGCCAGGGCTCGGCGGAAGTGAACCACGAGGACATCGTCACCAGCCACAAGATCCTGCACGAGCACGGGTTGGCGGTGCCGAACTGGCCGGTCGAGTGGGGCGGCAAGGACTGGACGCCCACCCAGCATCAAATCTGGGCCGACGAGATGCAGCTGGCGTGCGTCCCCGAACCGCTGAACTTCAACACCAAAATGGTGGGTCCGGTGATCGCCGAATTCGGTTCGGAGGAGGTCAAACAACGCTTCCTGCCGCCGACGGCCAGCCTCGACATCTGGTGGTGCCAGGGCTTCTCGGAGCCCGAGGCCGGCTCCGACCTGGCGTCGCTGCGCACGACCGCGGTTCGCGACGGCGACAACTACGTCGTCAACGGCCAGAAGACCTGGACCACCCTCGGCCAGTACGCGGACTGGATCTTCTGCCTGGTCCGCACCGATCCGCAGGCGCCCAAGCGGCAGGCCGGCATCTCCTTTCTGTTGTTCGAGATGGAGACACCGGGCATCACCCTGCGGCCCATCAAGACGATCGACGGCGGACACGAGATCAACGAGATCTTCTTCGAGGACGTCCGGGTGCCCGCCAACCAGCTTGTCGGAGAAGAGAATCAAGGCTGGACGTACGCGAAGTTCCTGCTGGGCAACGAGCGCACGGGCATCGCCGGTGTGGGGCGTACCAAGGTGCGCCTCGCGGAGGTGAAGAAGCACGCCGCGGCTACCGGGGTGCTCAACGACCCGCTGTTCGCGGCGCGGCTGGCCGAGGCCGAAAACGAGCTGCTGGCACTGGAACTCACGCAGTCACGAGTCGTCACCGACTCCGCGAATGGACAGCCCAACCCGGCGTCGTCGGTGCTCAAGCTGCGCGGCAGCCAGCTGCAACAGGCCGCCACCGAACTGCTCGTCGAGGTGGCCGGGCCCGATGCGCTTCCGGCCAACGGCGAAGACATTTCATCGCCGTCCTGGGCGCAACACAGTGCGCCGCACTACCTCAACTATCGCAAGACGTCGATCTACGGCGGTAGCAGCGAGGTTCAGCGCAACATCATCGCGTCGACGATTCTGGGATTGTGAGGCAGCCATGGACTTTCAGTTGAGCGACGAGCAGGCCCTGCTCCGCGACACCACCCGTGACCTGTTGTCGCGCACCTATGACCCGGAAAGCCGCAACAAGATCATCGGCTCCGATCTCGGCTGGAGTCGCGAGGTCTGGAATCAGCTGGCCGACACCGGGATTCTCGGTCTCGGCTTCGAGCCGGAGGAGTCCGGTCAGATCGAGATCATGGTGGTGCTTCATGAGGTGGGGCGCCGGCTGGCGCCCGAGCCGGTGCTGCACGCCGCGCTGGGGCCCGGTGCGCTGATCGCCGAGCTGGGCAGCGCCGAGCAAAAGGAACTGCTCGACGAGGTCGCGGGTGGGCAGCGGCTGCTGGCGTTCGCCCACCTCGAGCCTGGCCAGCGCAAGCCGTCCGCCGAGTTGGGCACGAAGGCTGCGCAGCAAGGTGATTCGTGGACCCTGAGCGGCCGAAAGAACCCGGTGCTCGCCGGGGACTGCGCCGACACCCTGGTGGTCAGCGCCGGCTTGCCAGACGGCGGCACCGGTCTTTTCCTGGTCGACGCGACATCGGTGACCAGGCACCCGTTCCGGACGTTCGACGGCCAGCGCGGCGCCCAGATCGATCTCGATGACACCGCCGCCGAACCCCTCGGCGAGGGGGGCGACGCATCCGGCGCCATCCGCGACGCTGTCGTGCGCATCCAGTCGGCGCTGTGCGCCGAAGCGCTGGGCGCGATGGAGGAATCACTGCGCCTCACCACCGACTACCTCAAGACCCGCAAGCAGTTCGGCGTCACGCTGAATAAATTCCAGGCGCTCACGCAGCGCGCGGCGGACATGTACGTCTCGCTGGAATTGGCCCGCAGCATGACCCTGTACGCGGCCATGTCGATCGCCGACGGCAACATCGACCCGGTGATCGCCTCACGCGCCAAGCTGCAGATCGGCCGCTCGGGCCGGCACATCGCGCAGGAGTCGGTCCAGATGCACGGCGGCATCGGGGTCACCGCGGAATACCCGGTCAGCCATTACGCCGCCCGCCTCACCGCAATCGAAAACACGCTGGGCAGCTCGGGTGAGCACCTGCACAACCTGATCGACCATCTCGGCGATTACGACCTGGTCCGCCTCTAACGTATGGCAGAGCTGTCCGACCGGGTCGTCGAGTTCCTATCGGCCGGCACCCGCACCGGGATGCTGGGGTACGTCGCCGCCGACGGCAGGCCCCTGGTCGCACCGGTGTGGTTCGTCGTCGATGACGGACAGCTGGCGTTCAACACCGGTCGCGACACGTCGAAAGGCCGTGCCCTGGCCCGTGATCCGCGAGTGGTGATCTGCGTCGACGATCCTCATCCGCCGTATTCGTTCGTCCAGGTGCAGGGCGTGGTGACGGTCAGCGAGGATCCGCAGGACGTGCTGCACATCGCGACCCGCGCCGGTGGCCGCTACATGGGCGCCGACCGCGCCGACGAATTCGGCCGCCGCAACGCCGTTCCCGGTGAACTAGTGGTGCGGCTCCGTCCTACCAAGGTCATCACCGGATTCGACATCAGCGGCTGACATCATGACGGCTCCGGCGCTGTAACCGATTGCGCCTCCCCCTGCTCCGGGTCCGCGTCAGGCAGCTGACCGACGAGATAATCGGCGAGCCCTCCGATGGTTGGGTAGTCGAAGACCGCTGTCGCGTTGATGGTGAACCTGCCGCCGAACTGGCTGTGCAGCCGGTTGCGGAGTTCGATCGCCATCAGCGAATCCGTACCCAGGTCCAGGAAACGACTGCTCGCGGGGGGCGGCGATGCGAGTCGCAGGAAGTTCTGCACCTCCCGTTGCAGAAATTCGGTCACGAAGCTCGCGCGCTGCTGCACCGGAATCTCCATCAGCGCCTTGAGCAACTCGCTGTCACCGGTCACCTCTCCCGCCGCGCTGGGCAACACGAGGTCGAGCATCGGTGGACGCGAACTGCCCAGCACCTTCGCGGCGCGCTGCCAGTTGGCCTTGAGAACGGTGGCCTGGCCGGTCCCATTCGCTACCACTTCGGCGAGGGCGCCCAGAGCCGCCGACGGTTCCAGTGGAATCAGGCCCTGAGCGCTGATATTGGCGGTCGCGGCCTCCGAGGCGGCCATGCCGCCCCGGGCCCACGGACCGAAATTCACACCGGTGGCCGGCAGGCCACGCGCCCTGCGCTGCGCGACCAGGCCGTCGAGCAGTGCATTGGCGGTCGCATAGTTGGCCTGACCGGGTGATCCGAACAAGCTCGACACCGACGAAGACACGATGAAGAAGTCGAGCTCGTCGTCCTTGGTCAACCTGTCCAGATGGGACGCGCCGAACGCCTTTGGCGCCAAGACTGTTCGGAATCGCTCCAGGTTCTGGCGAGACAGCAGCGCATCATCGAGCACGCCGGCCAGATGCGCCACACCCGCGAGCGGCGGCAACTCCGCGCGGATGCGCTCCAACAGCTTCGCGACCTCGGACTGCTCCCCTACATCGGCGGGGAAAACGTGGATGCGGCACTTGTAGCGCTCGGTGATCTCCTCGATCCGCTGTTGCACGTCCGCATCCGGCGCGCGCCGACTGGTCAACACGATGTCGCCCGCACCGAGTTGGGCCAGATACGACGCTGTGTGCAGGCCGACGGCGCCGAGTCCGCCGGTGATCAGATAACTCCGATCCGCCCGTGGCTGTAGCGGCTTCGGTATCTGCACCACAATCTTTCCGATGTGTCGCGCTTGCTGCATGCGCCGGAACGCGGCCCTCGCCTCGGCCAGCGGGTAGATCTCGGCCGGCAGCGGTGTCCACTCGCCGTTGGCCAATCCGTGCGACACCTCGGTCAACAGGCTCCGAATACGTTCGGGCTCCTGGAAGGTCACCGTGTCCAGCGCCACGATCTCGTAAGCGATGTCGGGACGGGCCTGAGCCATCTGCTCCGGCGTCCAGATGTCGCGTTTGGCGATCTCGGCGAAACGGCCGTTCTGAGCGGTGGCCCGCACGGTCGCTTCGAGGAATCCCTCACCGGTCAGGCTGTTGAGCACCACGTCGACGCCGGCACCGTCGGTGTCGGCCAGGATCTGGTCGGCGAAATCCGTTGTGCGCGAGTCATAGACATGCTCCACACCCAGCCTGCGCAGCGTCGCGCGCTTGAAGGTGCTGGCCGTGGCGAACACCGTGGCACCGCACTGCTGTGCCATCTGAATCGCCGCCAGGCCGACGCCACCGCTGGCGGCGTGGATGAGCACGCGGTCGCCCGGCTTCAGCTGTGCCCAATCGAACGCGAGCCGAACGGTCAGCGCCGCAGCGGGAATGGTGGCCGCCTCAACCGCACTCACTCCATCGGGGATCGGCGCCAGCAACTGGGCGGGAACGTTGAATCGGCTGGAGAACGCGCCCTGCATGAAGCCGTAGACGCGCTGGCCCACCTCGAGTTCGGTGACACCCGCACCCAACTGCGTGACGACCCCGGCGAAGTCGCCGCCGATCGGTCCCGGATCGCCCGGGTAGAGGCCGAGGACGTTGAGCACGTCGCGGAAATTGAGCCCGGCGGCCTCGACCCGGACCTGCACGTAGCCCTCGTCCGGCGGCGCCACGTCCACTTCGGTCAACCGCAGGTTGTCAATCGCGCCGCGTTCGGTGGGCGCCAGAACGTAGTCGCCCGCGCGCGGCACCGTGAGATGACCGCTGCGCGCCCACGGCAGCAACCGGGAGGCCAACAGCTTTCCTTGTCGCACCGCGAGTTCCGGCTCGTCGACCGGAGTGGCCAACAGGCTGGCCAGTGCCTGCACGGCCTCCGGTGACCCGTCGCAGTCGACGAGTCTGGCGCGCAGCGCCGGTTCCTCGTTGATCGCCGTGCGCCCGAATCCCCACAGTGCCGCCTGCACCGGATCGACCGGCTCGCCGGATTCGGTGGCCACGGCCCGTTCCGTGACGATCCACAGTCCGCCGGGCAGTTTCACCGCGCCGCCCTGCACCGCGTGCACGGCGCCGAGCAGATTGGAGATCTCCGTTTCGAGCCGCGCGGCGGCCTCGGCGCTGCGACTCGTCGCGCTTTCGCGTTCGTCGCTGCCGCGCCACACGACGCCGGTGAACGCCACCCCGCGCTCGGCGGCCTGCGCCAGCACCTGTCCCAGCGGCTCGGAATCGATGCTTCGGTCGAACGGGATGCAGCCTGGCACCTTGGCCGCCAGCTCGTCGAATCCGGCGATCAGCCAGGTACCGGTGACACGCTTCGGCTCCTTCGCCCGATGGCGGCGGCACCTCGTGCCAACCAAGGGTGTACAGCAGCCGGGTGGCATCGCCGCCGAGGCCGCGCAGTAGCGCCTCGCGAGGTGCGCGTTTCACCGTGAACTCGCGAATTCCGCCCAGCTGGCGACCATCCCGGTCGACGAAATCGAGGTCGAAGACCTGGGTTTCGCTGTTGAGTTCGCTCCTGTGCCACCTCGCACGGCAGTAGAACCGCCGTGGCATCTTCTCCCGCAACGTCACCTGCCCGTACCGCAGCGGCAGGAACAGATCGTTGACGCCCTGTTCGGCCGCGAGGAGCGCCGGGAACGCCGGGAACGCGACTCCGGTGCACAGATCCATCAGCACCGGGTGCATCGGCTCGCTGCCGAGTTGGTCGGCGAGTTCTTCGCCGACGAGGATGTCGCCGATCGCCTCGCCCTCGCCGAGCCACAGCGACTTGAGGGAACCGGACCAGGTTGGTCCCCAGGCCAGTTCCAGGTCGGCGAACGTCTCGAACAACTCCTGAGGACGCATGCGCTTCAGTCGCTCGAGCGCTTCGTCGACGGGATCACCGTCGGATACCGGCTCGTCATCGGCCCCGGCGATCACGGTGCCTTCGGCGTTCAATGACCATTCGGCACCACGCTCGCCGTATGGACGGCTGTGCACTTGGAATGTGGACTCTCGGCCGTCGGGCGTCGGATGCAAGGTCAGCTGAACCTCGCGAGAACTCTTCTCGGGCAGAATGATCGGTTCGTAGAAGAAGACATCCTTCAACCGCGCCGGAGTACCCGACCGCGGCCAACGCCATCGCCGCGTAGGTCGCCCCGGGAACGACGACCGTGCCGTAGATGACGTGATCGGATAGCCATGGCTGCGATTTGACGGACAACCTGCTGGTGTAGACGGAGTCGCCCGAGGCGAGGTCTTTCGCACTGCCGACGATTCCCGATGCCGCCGGGCCGACCCCACCTTCAGCGGCGATGCCGGAAGTTCTTGGCCAGAAGCGGCGGCGCTGGAACGGATAGGTGGGCAGCTCGATGCTGCGACATGGCTGACCGTGCAGCGCAGCGAAATCGGGACGATGGCCGCCGACGTAGGCCGCGGCGAGCGCGTCGGCGATCTGGCGCCGATCGCCGACGCCCTTGCGGAGCGAGACGATAGCGCGCGGTGCAGCCAAGTGCTCCGGCCAGACCTGCACCGCTGCACCGGTCAGCACCGGTTGCGGGCCGATCTCCATCAAGACCGAGCAGCCCAGCGCCGCCACGGTGCGCACACTTTCGGCGAACTGCACCGGCTGACGGGAATGCCGCCGCCAATACTGGGCGTCGAGTGGGGTATAGCTTGTCGAGCACTGCACCGGTGCCGTTGCAGACCAGCGGCAGGGTCGGAGCGGCGAACCGCAACTGCGCTGCGTACGACTCGAATTCGTCGAGGACGGGGTCCAACAGCTCGGAGTGGAAGGCGTGGCTGGTCTGCAGCCACGTGCAACGGATCCCCTCGTCACCGAACGTCGCGACGATCGGCTCCAGATCCTCGCCCGGACCCGAAAGCACCGTGCTTGGGTCCGTTGTAGGCAGCGACCGACACTCGCGGGAACTCGCCGGCCACCTCCTCGACGCGCGTGGCGTCGGCGAACACCGCCACCATGCGCCCACCTTCGGGCAGGCCGCCGAACATCCGGCCGCGCTCGGCCATCAGCCGGGCGCCGTCCTCGAGACCGAACACACCGGCCACGCATGCCGCCGCGTATTGGCCCACGCTGTGACCCAGCACCACATCGGGCTCGATCGCCCACGACTGCCACAGCCGGGCAAGTCCCATCTCGACGGCGAAAAGCGCCGGCTGCGCAAATGAAGTGTGCCGCAGCCGTTTTCCGGCCTCGCCGCCGGTCTCGCGATCGGTGGCGAAGAGCACCTCCAGCAACGAGTGCGGCAGTATGCCACTGACCGCATCCGCGCACCGTGTCACGGTTTCGGCGAAAACCGGTTCAGTGTCGAACAATTCACGCGCCATGCCCGGATACTGGCTGCCCTGACCGGTGAATAACCATGCCGTCGTCGGATGGTGAATGTGCTCGCCCCGTACGACGCCGGGCCGCAGGCGATTCTCGGCCAAATCGGCCAGGGCCTCGCGCGCGCCCTCGACCGAGTCCACGACCAGCGCGGCGCGATGTTCGAAGTGTGACCGGCCCCTTCCGGCGGTGAGGCATACCTCGGCGAGGTCCGCATCCGGGTGAGCGGCCAGCCAGGCCTCATAACGCTGCGCCAAGGCCACCAACGCTTGCGGTGACCGCGCGGACAGCGCCAGCACCCTGAGCTCTTCAGGTTGCGCTCGCGACGGGGACTCCGTGGTGACGTCGCCGGCCGGCTGCGTGCCGGCGGATGCGGTTCGCGCTGGTGCCTCTTCGACGAGCACGTGCGCGTTGGTTCCGGTGAAGCCGAAGGAACTCACGCCGGCGCGCCGCGGCCTGCCGTTGGCCTGCCATGGCAAAGCCTTGTCCACGACCCGCACGGGCAGTGAATCCCATGGGATGTGCGGCGACGGCTGCTCGAAGTGCAGGCTCCGCGGCAGAACCTCGTGCTGCAGCGACAACACGACTTTGATCAGACCCGCTGCGCCCGAGGCCGATTCGGTGTGCCCGATGTTGGTCTTCACCGAGCCCATCAGCAGTGGCCGGTCGGCATCACGCGAGGCACCGTAGGCGGCGGCCGCCGCCTGCACTTCGATCGGATCGCCCAGCGGGGTGCCCGTCCCGTGCGCCTCGAGGTAATCGACATCTCCGCCGGCCAGACCCGCGCGAGCCAGCGCGGTCCCGATAAGTCGTTGCTGCGCGCCACCATTGGGCACCGTCAAACCACTGGACGCCCCGTCCTGGTTGACCGCGCTGGCGGGGATCACCGCGCAGATCCGGTCACCCTCGCGCTCGGCGTCGCTCAACCGCTTGAGTACCAGAATTCCGCAGCCTTCGCTGCGCACATAACCGTCGGCGGAGGCGTCGAACGTCTTGCATCGCCCCACCGGCGAAAGCATTCTCGCGCGGGACGCCGCGACGACCGTCACCGGACTGAGCAAGACGTTCACGCCGCCGGCCAGCACCATGTCGCAGTCACCGGAGTGCAACGCCTGGCAGGCCTGGTGGACGGCCACCAACGCCGAACTGCACGCGGTATCGATCGCGACGGCCGGGCCTTCGAATCCCAGCGCGAAGGCCACTCGACCGGCGATGGCGTTGAGCGCATTCCCGGTGATGAAGTGCGGCTCGATCTTGTCGATCGACTCCGACGACAGCAGGTGCGCGTACTCGTTGGCCGCCACACCCACGAAGACTCCGGTTCGGCTGCCGCGCAATGCCGTTGGCGAGTAGCCGGCGCGTTCCAGACCCTCCCATACCGTTTCGAGCATCAGCCGCTGCTGTGGCTCGATCCAGACCGCCTCACGGGGTGAGATGCCGAAGAATTCGGGATCGAATCCGTCTATCCCGTCGAGGAACCCGCCGAACCGCGTGTAGGTCTTGCCCGCGGCGTCCGGATCCGGGTCGTAGAACTCGTCGATGTCGAATCGGTCCTCGGGGACCTCCCGGATCGCATCGATGCCTTCGGATAACAACTCCCAGAATGCTTCCGGGTCCGGCGCGCCGGGGAAACGGCAGGACACCGCGACGATCGCGATCGGTTCATCCGTGCGCGCCGTCGCCGCTGCCGTCCACTGAGGTCCTGGTTTCGAGGCAGCCCGATCACCGATGTCGAGCACGTCGCCGAGCAGGTAGTCGGCCACGTCGGACAGCCGCGGGTGATCCATCGCCAGCGTTGCCGAAATTTGCTTGCCCACCCCTTCTTCGATGCGGCGACGCAATTCGACAGCCATCAGCGAATCCATGCCGAGATCGAAAAACCCCGCGTCCTCCCGGATCTCGGCGGCATCGGTGCGCGTCACCTCCGCGACCGCGTCTCGTAGGTAATCGGTCAACAGCTTCTTGCGCTGCTGCACCGGAGCGCTCGTGAGCCGGTCGACCAACGGGGTCTGCCCATCCGTTGTCACCGCGGGCACCGCATCGGGCACCTCGCGCTCCAACTCCGCCAGGAAAGCCCGCTTACCCGCCTGTTGATATAGCGGCAAGAAGCGGCCCCAATCGATCCGCGCCACAACACCTTGTGCGGGGCCCTGCGCCGCAGCGGCCGCCCGAACATGGGCCAGACCCGCCAGCGCATCGGCCGCCGCCATGGTCCGGACCCCGCGCCGATCCAGTCGCGCACGAGATTCCGCGTCGGCCATGCCCGCTGACCACGGCCCGAAATTGACACTGACGGCTGGGATGCCCTGCTCACGCAGCCGCCAGGCCAGGCCGTCGAGGAAGGCGTTCGCCGCGCCGTAGGCGCTCTGGCCGAATCCACCCCACACCGAGGCGATCGAGGAAGTGCTGATGAAGAAGTCGAGCTCCAGGTCAGCCGCCGCTTCGCTCAGATTCCATGCGCCCCATACCTTGCCGGCGAAGACGCGATCGATCTCAGCGTCCTGTAGGGCGCTGAGCGGGGTGGTACCGATCTCACCTGCGGCGTGGACTATGCCGGCCAGCGGCGGCAACTCCGCCTGCACGCCTGCCAGCAGGCGCGCGACGTCATGCGCATCGGCGACATCGGCGGCCACGACCCGGATCTGGCAATCGTGCGCTTCACCCAGTGCCTCGATGCGCTGTTGGGCGGCGTCGCGTCGGCGGCCGGCGGCTCGTCAGAACCAGATGCCCGGCGCCGTTCGCGGCCAGGTATCCGGCGATCTCCAGCCCGATCGCACCCAGTCCTCCGGTAACCAAATACGTTGCGTCGTTGCGCAGTTGCTGCGGTGCACCGCTCGACGGCCCGGTGCTCCGAACCAGCCGGGGAACGTAGACCGCCTGATCACGCAGCGCGAGCTGGTCTTCCCTGGCGGCCGAGTCGTCCGGTGTCGTGATCCGCTCGATGAAACGCGACCATTCGTCGGCGGTACCCGCCGACAAGTCTGCGAGTCCGCCCCATACCTGGGGCAGCTCTAGCGATGCCGCGCGACCGAACCCCCACAGGGCGCTCTGGTGCGGCGCCACCGTGTCCGTCTCGGTGACGCGCTGTGCGCCGCGCGTCACGATCCAGATGGGGCTGCGCAGCTTCAGCGGCGACGGCGGCGCGAAACAGCCGACGCGTTCCGCCGAGGATCCGGTGTTGCATCCGCAACAGTGACCGCATCGATGGTGCGGTTGCGACTTCCAGGGCCGCGACATGCACGATGCGTAGCGTCGAATCGTTTGCAGCGGCGGCGCGTAACGCGTCTGCGAGCCGTTGCTCGTCCGCGTCGGACACCGGCAACCCGACGACGTGGTGGCGGTTGTTGCGTGCAGTCAGCACGTCGAGTAACGGCCGGACAGCGTCGGTATCGTCGGCGACGACGATCCAGCTCGATTCCACGCTTGCTTCTGCTCGGGAAACCGGAGCAGTCGATGTGTCCCAGCGGATCTCGTAGCGGTCTTGCTCGATGGATTGGGTCGCAGGCCGCTGATCGTGTCGGCCGCCCTCGAGAAGGCGGTCGGCGTCGGTAGCCGGCCCGTCAGTGTCCTGTCGCGTTCCGGGACGACTGCGCTCATCCCGGAACCAGTACTGACGGCGCTCGAACGGATAGGTGGGCAGGTCGAGCTTCCGCGCGTGCGGCTGCCGGAAGGCCGCGAAGTCGGGCAGGTGGCCCAGGACATACGCGTCGGCGACCGCTTCGGTGATCTGCCGGTGGTCGGCGGTATTTCGGCGCAGCGACGTGATCGCCCGCGGCGCGGTGGCCGGGTCAGGCCACGCGCTCAGGGCCGTGGCGGTGAGGATCGGTCGCGGGCCGATCTCGAGGACCAGCCTGCAACTCTGGTCGGCAAGAGTGCGCACGCTCCTGGCGAATTCCACCGGCTGGCGCGCGTGGCGGCGCCAATAGGAGCCATCGAGCTTCACGCTTCGGCCGAGCGCGGCCCCGGTGCGGTTGTCGATCAGAATTCGTTGCGGCGCTTTGAAGTCGAACTGACCCGCATACGCTTCGAACTCGTCGAGGATCGGGTCCAGCAGCGCTGAGTGGAACGCGTGGCTGGTGTCCAGCCAGTCACACCGGACACCGTCGGCCGTCAGCGGGGCCACGGCCCGCTCTAATTCCACTGCGGGACCGGACAATACGGTGTTGGCGCCGTTGTAGGCGGCGATCGACAGACTCGGGAACTCGTCGGTCAGTCGCTCGACTCGTTCGGCGGCGGTGAACACCGCGGCCATGCGACCACCCGCGGGCAGACTGCCGAAGAGACGACCACGTTCGGCCATCAGCAACACGCCGTCTTCGAGACTGAGCACACCCGCGACGCAGGCCGCCGCATACTGCCCGACGCTGTGGCCCAGCACCACGTCGGGCTGGAATCCCCACGACTGCCATAGCCGGGCCAGGCCCATCTCCACCGCGAACAGTGCGGGTTGCGCATAGGAGGTTTGCTGAAGCGTCGCGGCGCCGTCGGGGGTGGCCACGTCGAAAATTACTTCCAGCAAAGGCTTTTCGAGACTCCCAGCGACCGCAGCAGCGCATCGATTCAAGGTCTCGGCGAACACCGGCTCCGTGTCGTACAACTCCTGGGCCATACCGGGATACTGACTGCCTTGACCGGTGAACAGCCATGCCGTTTTCGGCACATCATGGGATTCTCCGCGGAACAATCCGGGCGCCGGGCGGTTCTCCGCAAGTGCGCCGAGGAGACTCATGGCGGATTCCCTCGAATTGACCACCAATGCGGCGCGATGCTCCAAGTGTGCCCGCCCCGTCCCGGCGGTCAAGCACACGTCCGCCAGGGTGGCCTCCGGGTGCGCGCTCAACCAGTTGCGGTATTCGTCGGCGAGCCGGGCCAGCGCGGCGGGGGTTGCGCCGAGAGCGGAAGGATGCTGAATCGTCGGTCACCGGGCTGCTGGACCGAAACCGGCGCCACCTGCTGGGGCGCTTCCTCGAGGATGACGTGCGCGTTCGTGCCGGCGAACCCGAAAGAGCTGATTCCCGCGATGCGTCGCTTCCCGTTGCGTTGCCAGGGCGTGGCTTTCGTGACTACTTCCACAGCGAGCCGGTCCCACGGAATGTGGGGCGACGGATTCTGGAAGTGCAGGTGCTGCGGCAGAATCTCGTTCTCGAGCGACAGGATCACCTTGATCACGCCGGCGATGCCCGCGGCAGCCTCCAGGTGCCCGATGTTCGTCTTCACCGAGCCCATCAGCAGCGGCTGGCCGGGTTCACGTCCAGCGCCGAGCACCGCAGCGGCAGCCTGGGCCTCGATGGGATCACCCAGCGATGTTCCGGTGCCGTGCGCTTCCAGATACCCGACGTCGCTGGGTTCGAGGTCGGCCCGCTCCAGCGCGTCTGCGATAACCCGTTGCTGGGCAACGCCGTTCGGCACTGTCAACCCACCCGAAGCGCCGTCCTGGTTGATCGCGCTGCCGCGGACCACGGCACGAATCCGATCACCGTCTCGGATCGCGTCCTCGAGGCGCTTGATCACGATGACGCCGCAGCCCTCGCCGCGCACATAGCCGTCCGCGGCCGCATCGAATGTCTTGCACCGGCCATCGGGTGCGAGCATGTGTGCGCTGGAAAACGTAATCATGGTCGCCGGGGTGAGCAGGACATTTGCCCCGCCGGCCAGCGCCAGGTCGCATTCGCCGAGGCGCAGCGCCTGGCACGCCTGATGGATCGCCACCAGCGACGAGCTGCACGCCGTGTCGACGGCTACCGCCGGGCCCTGCAGCCCCAGCCGATAGCTGATTCGCCCGGCCGCTGCGGCGTTCGACGTCCCGATGGCCAGGTAGGCCTCGATCTCGGGGTAAGTCAGCTCATCGGATGCCATTCCCAGGTAGTCGTGCGTCGCCAAACCGACGAAGACACCGGTATTGCTGTTCGCCAGAGCCGTTGGCGCAGTGCCCGAATGCTCCACCGCGCGCCACGCCGTCTCCAGCAGGATCCGGTGCTGCGGGTCCATCAACCTGACCTCGCGCGCCGACATACCGAAGAACGGCGCGTCGAACCCCGTAACGTCGTCGACGAAACCGGCACGACGCGTGACGACTTTGCCGGGTGCACCCGGTTCCGGGTCGAAGAATTGATCGGCGTCCCAACGGTCTTGCGGCACTTCGGATATCGCATCGCGGCCGTTCCGCAGCACATCCCAGAACTCGTCGGCATCGGCAGCTCCCGGGAATCGCGCCGCATAACCGATGATCGCGAAACCCGATGCCGGCTCCCTCAGCCCTTCGACGGATGCCATGCATCTTTCCTTTCGTGCCTCGGCGGGATAGATTCGATCCCCGGACGCGCCCTGGGGGCGCAATAGGACCATCGCTTCGAGCCAGTATTACACTCGATTCAGTAGTGCAGGTGCCGCGCCGGTACCGGGCGCCGTATCACCAGACAGGACCGCGGGCCCGTGTCCCACGCCGGGTCGGTCCATGTCAACGACCGCCCGCCCGAGGAGGACGAAGTTTTGCGGATCGGGAAGATCACCATCGGCGCACTCGGTGATTGGACGCTTACCCCGGGGTCTGTCATTTCATGGCACCCGACGGCCGCTGCCACCGAAAAGGTCCGACAAGCGCCAGTGAGCTCCGTGCCGGTCAGCTACATGCAAGGCCAACATCTTCGCAATTACTGTGAACGGACCGCCGCGGGGCTGAATTTCTCCAGGCAGATCATCGCTACCTGCGAAGTGCCCGGGAAGTGCGAAATTCCTGCGATGAACCACGCGGTCAACGCTTACCTGCGTCGGCACGACACGTTCCGCAGTTGGTTCGAGCACACCGGTGACGGCGATTTCATCAGGCATACCATCAGCGATCCCGCCGACATTGAATTCGCCCCGATCGAGCACGGCGAGATGACCGTTGACCAAATACACGCTCACGTCGTGGCGATACCGAACCCGCTGGAATGGGGCTGCTTCACCTTCGGGATTATCCAAAGCGAAAGCCACTTCACTTTCTTTGCCGCCATGGATCATGTTCACGGCGACGCCACGTTGATAGGCACCACGATGATGGAAGCCAATGGCATGTACAGGGCGCTGAGCGGCGCCGGTGAAACCCTCACTCTTCCCGATGCCGGCAGCTTCGATGATTTCTGCACCCGCGAACGCGAGTACACGTCGACGCTCACCGTTGATTCGCCTGAGGTGCGTGCGTGGATCGACTTCGCCGAGAACAACGATGGTGGCTTTCCCGAGTTCCCCCTCCCGCTGGGTAACCCGCAGGAGTCTCGTAGCAGCGACATGACGTCCGAACTCCTCATGGACGCGGCACAGACGGAGCGATTCGAATCGGCCTGCGCGGCGGTCGGCGCGCGCTTTGTCGGTGGCCTGTTCGCCTGCCTCGCGCTTGGTGGAGCATGAATTCACCGGTGCTCTCACCTATTACGGGCTTACTCCCAGGGACTCCCGCAAGCCTACGGACAATTTCATGACGCAGGGTTGGTTTACCGGTCTGATTCCCATCACCGTGCCCATAGCTGCGGCCTCTTTCGGCGATGCCGCGTGGGCGGCGCAGGCTTGTTTCGATTCGAGTTTGGACATGGCGAAGGTTCCCTATTATCGCGTGTTGGAATTAGCGCCGTGGTTGCGCTGGCCGGGGCCGAACTTTCCCGTGTCGAACTTCTTTCATGGCGGCGCCGCCCCGCTCAACGCCGTTCTTGCCGCGGCCGATCTGGGCTTCGCGAACAATATCGGAATCTATCCTGACGGCCGATATTCCTATCAACTGACCATTTATACATTCCGCTACGGGGAAGGCACGGTCATGGCGATAATGCACCCGGACAACCCGATCGCCCGCAAATCAGTTGTCCGCTATATGGACGCGATGAGATCGGTCTGCGCGCGAGTCGCCGGCAGCGGGAGTTGGGGACGCGTCGCGTAGCGGCGAGCACTTCGATGGCTCGTGAGGCGAAATTGCGGGGTTCGACCGGGCTCGGGCGAGTGCGGCCGGGTCCCGCATGCCGGCGCACCCGCCGCGCCGACCGGGGATGAGGGCGGTATGCGACGGCTAGCCGATTTTGTGGTGCGGTGGCCCTGGGTAGTGGTGGGGATCTGGGTTGCCATCGCGGTTGCCCTGCCTCTGACTTTTCCGTCGCTGGGCGACATGGCTCAGAAGCATCCACTCGCTGTCCTGCCCAGCGACGCGCCGTCGAACGTCACCGCTCAACGGATGACTCAGGCGTTTCACGAATCGGGGTCGGAAGACCTGCTGCTGGTGGTCTTGACCGACGACAAGGGACTCAACCCCGCAGACGAAGCCGTTTACCGCAAAGTGGTGGACGCGCTGCACCAGGACACGCGCGATGTCGTGATGGTGCAGGACTTCCTCAGCGCGCCGCCGCTGCGTTCGATCGTGACCAGTAAGGATCACAGAGCCTGGGTGTTGCCCGTCGGCGTTGCCGGCGAGTTGGGCACTCCCCAGTCGTACGCCGCTTTCAATCGGATCGGCGACGTCGTCAGACACGCCGTCACCGGAACTTCACTGACCGCGAATATCACCGGTCCGGCGGCAACCGTCGCCGACCTCACGGGCGCGGGCGATCGGGATCGACTTCCGATCGAGCTGGCCATCGCCGTCCTGGTGCTCATCGTCCTGCTGGTGATCTACCGCAGCGCGGTCACCATGCTGTTGCCGTTGTTGTCGATCGGGATATCGCTGATGATCGCGCAGGCCGTGGTGGCCGGCTACTCGCAGCTGACGGGCTCGGGTGTCTCGAACCAGTCCATCGTGTTTCTGAGCGCCATCATGGCCGGGGCGGGCACGGATTACGCCGTCTTCCTCATCAGCCGCTACCACGACTATTTGCGGTCAGGCGCGGAGCCCGACCACGCGGTCAAGCGCGCGATGAACTCGATCGGAAAAGTGATCGGCGCATCGGCTGCCACGGTCGGCATCACTTTCCTGCTCATCAGCTTCGCCCGGATGGGCGTGTTCAAGACCGTCGGAGCGTCGTCGGCGATCGGGATCGGCGTCGCATTCCTCGCCGCGGTGACGTTGCTGCCGGCCATCCTGGTGATCGCGGGGCCGCGTGGCTGGGTCAGGCCACGACGCGAACTGACCGCGGGGTTCTGGCGGCGTTCGGGGATTCGCATCGTGCGCCGGCCCAAGGTCAATCTGATCAGCAGCGTGCTTGTGTTGATCGTGCTGGCTAGTTGCGCCGGCTTGGTGCGCTACAACTACGACGATCGCAAGGCGCTGCGGCCCTCCGCTCCCAGCTCTATCGGGTACGCCGCGCTGGATCGTCATTTCCCGGTGAATCAATCCATTCCGGAATACATCCTCGTCCAATCACCGCATGACCTTCGTACGCCGAAGGCGCTCGCAGACTTGGAGCAGATGGCCGACCGAGTCAGTCAACTGCCGAATGTCGCTGCAGTCAGCGGTATTACGCGTCCCACCGGAAGCGTGCCGGAACAATTCAGAGCCACCTACCAGGCGGGCGCCGTCGGCACCCTGCTGGCCGGCGGGTCCACCCTGATCAACGATCACACCAGTGACTTCAACCGGCTGGTCGCGGGTGCCGGCACGCTGGCCGACAGCCTCGGCGATGTCCGCGGCCAGGTCACCCAGCTCGCTGCCAGTGTGCAGGAATTGAACGATGCGTTCTCGTCGGCCAAGAACCAGTACAGCGGCGACGCGCTGGTCAAAGAGGTCGATATCGCCGCCCAGCTCGTCGACCATGTCAACGCCGTCAGCAATGCGATGGGCTGGAACTTCTCGGCGGGCAAGAACATGTTCGCCTGGATTGGCCCGGTGCTAACGGCGCTGCAGGGTAATCCGATCTGCGATGCTGATCCGTCGTGCAGCACCACCCGCGGCGCATTCGAGCAGCTCGTTGGGTCGCGCGATCAGGCAGACCTCGACGCAATCAATGAGTTGGCACACCAACTTCAGGACTACCCGGACAAGCGGGCCCTGCAAGCGTCGACAGACCGCCTGCGTACGGCCCTGAAAAAGCTCACCGCTGTGCTGCACTCCATGGGAATGGACAAACCCGGTGGCCTGCAGGCGAACCTGAACACTCTGCAAGATGGTGCCAACCGTTTCGCCGGTGGGAGCCGGCAAGTGGCTGACGCAGTCGCTCAACTGGTCGACCAAGTCAAACAGCTCGGATCCGGGCTCGGTGAGTCGGCGGCCTTTCTGTTGTCGTTGAAGCGTGACGCCGCACAACCGGCAATGGCCGGTTTCAATATCCCGCCCCAGCTGCTGCATCTAGAGGAGTTCCAGAAAGCGGCCAAGGCCTTCATATCGCCAGACGGCCACTCCGTGCGATATTTGGTCCAAACCAAACTGGATCCCTTCAGCACCGAAGCCATGGACCAGGTCGACATGATCCAGGCGGCCGCTCGGGGAGCCCAACCCAATACCACGTTGGCGGATGCCACCGTATCGATGGCGGGATTCACCGCGGGCCTGAAGGACACACGCGACTATTACCAACACGACATCCGGTTCATCATCGCGGTGACCCTCCTCGTCGTGCTGGTGACCTTGATCGCACTGCTACGCGCGATCGTCGCGCCGCTGTATTTGGTTGCCTCCGTGGTCATTTCATATTTGTCGGCGGTGGGTATCGGCGTAATCGTGTTCCAGTACCTGCTAGGCCAGCAATTGCACTGGAGCGTGCCACCGCTTGCCTTCGTGGTATTGGTCGCGGTGGGAGCCGACTACAACATGCTGCTGGTCTCGCGAATGCGGGACGAATCTCCAAACAGCATGCGGTATGGCATCATTCGCACCCTGAGCTCTACCGGCGGAGTGATCACTGCGGCAGGTTTGATCTTCGCCGCCTCGATGTGCGGCCTGTTGTTCTCCAGCATCAGCACCGTGGTCCAGGGCGGTTTCGTGATCGGCGCCGGAATTCTGCTGGATACCTTCTTGGTACGCACCATCACGGTCCCCGCCATCGCCGCGCTGGTCGGCCGAGCGAACTGGTGGCCTTCCCGGGCAGGTGCGCACGTGGCCGCACGACGGTTGCCGATCCGGCGCGCCAGGGCGCAACCCTACTAGCACTACACGTGACCTATATGAGACTACGCAACGAATCCGGCGGGCAGGTTTAGGAAATGAAGCAATCACTGGCACGAGTCACAGCGCTGGTAACCGTTGGCGCCACAGTATATTTCGGCGGCGGAACCGCGTCGGCCGACGACACGCCCATCGGCGGGCCGCCGACGCCGGGGGCGCCCGGCGACCAGACCGCCTTCGCCCTGGGCGGCGCCCACGTCCTAGGCATCCCCTACGACGAGTACATCCGCCAGGAGGGTGCCCAGTGGTTCCCCGGCCAGAAGCGCGAGATCGTCCGCTACCCGGCAGGGCAGGTTCAAGGCCACGTGCTGGAGCGACTCTTCCCGGGCATCGGCAAGGTCGGCGAGGAGATTCTTCCCGGCCTGGGTCTGGACGGCCCCAGTGTCGGCGAGTCGGTCGACGTCGGGGTGAACAACCTCGATGCGGCGATCAAGACCGGTCGCCCCGGCACGGCGATCGGCTTGTCCGAGGGCGGGTTCGTGGTCGATGGCGAGCAGGCCCGACTGGCGAATGACCCGACCGCTCCCCCACCGAACACATTGAACTTCGCCACGTTCGGCGACCCGATCGGGCGGCACGCCTTCGGCCAGAGCTTCCTGAGCGCCATGTTCCCGCCGGGCAGCGTCGTTCCCGCACTCGACTACACCATGCCACCGCCGTATGAGAGCCAGTACGACACCAACCGGTTCGTTGCTGCGTACGACTCGATCGCGGACTTCCCCGACCGGCCGGACAACATGTTCGCTCTCGCCAACACGCTGCTGGGCCTCGCCACCGGTCACACCGCGGTGGCCTTCACGAACGCCAGCATGGTGCCACCGCAGAACATCCGGACGACCATCAATTCCAGGGGCGCGAAAGACACGACGATCCTGGTCCCGGAGAAGCATCTTCCGCTCGTCATGCCGCTGGCCTACGTGGGAATCCCGGAGGACACGCTGAACAAGCTCGACGCGATACTGACTCCCCGGGTGAACGCCGGCTATTCGCGAAACGACGACCCGTCGACCGCTCCGGTTCAGGTGGACCCGGTGCACGGTTTCGACCCGGCGGAAGTCACCGCGCCGGCCAATCAGGCGACGTTCGGCGGCGGGGCCGATCCCCTTTCGCAGATTCTCAGCGGTGCCACCTCCGTGTTGTCCCACGGCGCCGGCTGACAACGCGCCTATGTCTGGACCGACGATTCTCTCCATGCTGCATGGACGTGCCAGCATGCGTCCTGATGATGTGGCATACACGTTTACCGACTACCAGGACGACTGGGAGGGTGTTGCGCAGAGTCTTACGTGGTCGCAGGTATCCCGCCGGACCTTTAATGTGGCGCGCGACCTCGACCGGCACGGTTCGGCCGGTGACAGGGCGGTCATCCTGGCGCCCCAGGGACTCGATTACATTGCGGCGTTCCTGGGAGCCATGCAGGCCGGGCTCATCGCGGTTCCGCTCCCGCTGCCGCATCGCGGCTCGACCGACGAGCGGGTCAGTGCGGTCCTCTCCGATACGTCGCCGTCGGTGGTTCTCACGACGTCGGCCGTCGCGGAAGACGTCGCCGAATACGTCGATCGGGCACGCATTGACGATGTTCCCAAGATCGTCGAAATCGATGCGATGAACCTGGACGCCGATGACGAAATAAGCTTTCCCGCAGCGGATTTGCCCAACGTCGCCTACCTGCAATACAGCTCCGGTTCGACCCGAACCCCGACCGGTGTGATCATTTCGCACCGCAATCTCCAGGTGAATTTCGAGCAGCTGATGCGCAGCTTCTTCGCCGACTCCGGCATGAAAGCCCCGTCGGACACCACGATTGTTTCGTGGCTGCCCTTCTACCACGACATGGGGTTGGTGCTGGGCGTCTGTGCGCCGATCCTGGGCGGCTAGCGCGGCGCGCTGATGAGTCCGGTCGCGTTCCTGGAACGGCCGGCCAGATGGATGCGATCTCTGGCCGCGAATACTTCTTCGTGGTCGGCGGCGCCCAACTTCGCGTTCGACCTGGCGGCGCGCAAGACAAGTGACCGTGAGCTGGCCGGGCTCGACCTCGGCGGGGTGCTGGGCATCATCAGCGGCGCCGAACGCGTCGAGCCGGCCACCTTGGATCGCTTCGTTGATCGGTTTGCGCACTTCAACTTTCGGGACCACATGATGCGTCCTTCGTACGGCTTGGCAGAGGCAACCGTCTTTGTGGCGAGTGGCACCTGGAGTGACGCATCAACGGCTTACTTCGATATCGATGAGCTGTCCGCGGGTCACGCTCGCCCGGGTGCGCCGGAGACCGGCTCGTCGCTGGTGAAATACGAAGTGCCGCAATCACCGACGCTGCGCATCGTCGACGGCGACACCAACCGCGAGTGCCCGCCGGGCGTGGTGGGTGAGATCTGGGTACGCGGCGCCAATGTGGCCGAGGGCTACTGGCGCAAGCCGCCGGAGGAACAGCGCTGCTTCGGCGCGATGCTTGTCGACCCGTCGCCAGGTACGCCCGACGGACCATGGCTGAAAACGGGTGACCTGGGTTTCATTCACCAGGGTGGGCTGTTCATCGTCGGCCGTATCAAGGATCTGCTGATAATCCGCGGCCGGAATCACCATCCCGAGGACATCGAGGCGACGGTCCAAGAGATCACCGGTGGTCGCGTGGCGGCGATATCGATTCCGGTGAACAGTACCGAGAAGCTGGTCACCGTCGTCGAATTCAAGAAGCGAGGCGATTCCAACGAGGAGGCCATGCGCTCGCTGACCTGCGTCAAACGGGACGTCACCTCGGCGATTTCCAATGCGCACGGGGTGAACGTGGGCGACCTCGTCCTGGTACCGCCCGGCTCGATTCCCACCACAACCAGTGGCAAGATCCGGCGCGCCGCCTGTGTCGAGCAGTACCGCAGGCACCAGTTCGCCCGGTTGGACGCCTGAGCCCGGGGCGGTTGCCTCCGATGCCGATGTTGATCACTGTCCTGCTGATGGCCGTTGCCGTCAGTGTTGAACCGTTCCGAATCGGTATGACCGCGCTCATGCTGAACAGACCCAGACCGGCGCTGCAGTTGCTCGCGTTTCTGGCCGGCGGTTTCGCCATGGGAACGGCGGTGGGTCTGATCGTCTTGTTCGCCTTCCGACGCAGCGTGCCGCACACCGGCTCCTTCGCGTTGCCCAAGGTGCAGATCGTGGTGGGCCTCGTGGCGCTGACGGTCGCGGCGATCGTGGCCGCGAACCTTCCCGCGCGGATTTGCGCGCGGCCGACACGATTGCCGACACCGCTCCAGCGACTGCTGAGCCGGCACTCGCTGACGGTTGCGGGCATCGCCGGCCTCGGCATCGCACTGCCGTCGGTTGACTACCTTGCCGCGCTGGCCGTCATTCTGGCATCCGGGGCGACAGCCCAGACTCAAGTCGCGGTGCTGTTCATGTTCAATGCCGTGGCCTTCGCCCTCATCGAGATTCCGCTGCTCGCTTGCTTGCTGGCCCCCAAGGCGACCGCTCGGTGGGTGGCGGTGCTGCACGACTGGATTCGGTCCCGTCGGCGTCTCGACGTCGCACTCCTGCTGGCCGCGGCCGGCTGCGCCTTCCTCGTGGTCGGCACCGCCGGGCTTTGACCCTATCGAAAACGCCGCGCTACCGCTGAGGAGATAATGAGTCCATTCCGCACCGGCAAAGGAGCCGCGATGAGCAAGCCAAGCACAGACCGCCCACTGCGGGTGATCCAGTGGACCACCGGGAACATCGGTCGCCGTTCGCTGCATGCCATCATCGGGCGACCCGACCTGGAACTGGCCGGGGTTTACGCGCATGGCGCCGACAAGGTCGGGGTCGACGCCGCCGAACTGGCGGGCTGGCCGGAGCCGACCGGCGTGCGGGCAACCAACGACATCGATGCGCTGCTCGCCCTGGGCGCCGACGCATGTTGCTATAACCCGTTGTGGCCCAACATCGATGAGCTCGTGCGGCTGCTGGAATCGGGAGTAAACGTGTGCACCAGCGCGGCGTGGATCACCGGCGGCAAGCAGACACCACAGGACCGCAAACGCATCGAAGACGCCTGCCGGAAAGGCAATTCGACGATCTTCGGCAGCGGCGCGCACCCGGGCATGACGAACATGGTGGGCATGGTGCTGTCCGCCTCTTGCGAGCGCGTCGACGAGATCCGGATCACCGAGTCGGTGGACTGCTCGACCTACGAATCGGCGGAAACCCAGACGGCCATGGGTTTCTCGCAAGATCCCGACACTCCCGGGCTGGCCGAAAACGTTCGGCGCGAAAGCGAGGTCTTCGCGGAATCGGCCGCGATGATGGCCGACGCGATCGGGGCGAAACTGGACAAGATGACCTTCGACGTCACCTTCACCGCGGCCACCGACGACTCCGATCTGGGCTTCATGAAGATTCCCGCCGGAACGGTCGGCGGCGTCTACGGCTACCACCGCGGCTGGGTCGGCGATCGCAACGTCGTCAGCGTCGGGTTCAACTGGACCATGGGCAGTCACGTCGTTCCGCCCAAGCCTCTGGAGCACGGGCACGTCATCCAGGTGTTCGGGCTGCCCAACATGCGGACGGTGTTGCACTGCCTGCCGCCGAAGGACTGGACCGAGCCCGGATTCATGGGATTGGGAATGATCTACACCGCGATGCCGGTTACCAATGCCGTCCCGGCTGTGGTGGCCGCCGAGCCCGGGATCGTGACGCTGGCGGATTTGCCGCCGGTCACCGGCCGGCTGGCTCGCTAGCGGCTATGCCGTACGCCACAAAGTGGCGGCCCCGGGAGGAACGCTTGCGTGCACTAAGGCTAGTATCCCTAGCTGAGCAAATGTTCCGTTGACTTTGGTGTCGTCGGCGATGGTTGGTGAGCTTTGCGGAAGGCGGTCAGGTGGTGGCTAGGTCAGACTCCGGTCCCCGCCCCGGCCTCTTGAGACGCGTGCTGAGACGAGGGTGGATCCCGCTGTTGCTGGTGGTCGTTCTGGCGCTCTCGGCACTCATCGTGACGCGACTGCACAAGATCTTCGGCTCGGAAGATCTCAACGCAAACGCCGGCAAGGGGATCGAAATCGTGCAGTTCAACCCGAAGGTCGTCGTGTATGAAATCTCGGGATCCCCGGGCACCACGGCCAACATCAACTACTGGGACGAGAACGCCAACACGCACCAGATCAACAACGCCCCGTTGCCCTGGTCGACGACGATCTCGACCACGCTGCCCTCAGTGAGCGCCAACATCATGGCGCAGAGCGACGGCAGCACCATCGGCTGCAAGATCACCGTGGACGGCATCGTCCGCGATAACCAGAACTCCAACGGCCACAACGCCCAGACCTTCTGCCTGGTGAAGTCCGCATGAGCGACGTGAACAACAAAACCGAACGCGACCTGAGCACGGCCGACACCGGCCCGATCACCACCCGGGGCTTGTCGAAGGCCGAACGCGGCCACCGGCCCTACCTTCCCCATGCGATCCGCATCTTCGCGATCCCGATCATTCTGGGCTGGGTGGCCATCACCGTATTGGTGAACGTCATCGTTCCGACGCTGGAAAAAGTGGGCGAGGCGCACTCGGCGCCGATGACGCCGCTGGACGCGCCCTCGATGAAGGCGATGATGCGCCTGGGCCACAACTTCCACGAGTTCGACTCCAACAGCACCGTGATGATCGTGCTGGAGGGTCAGCACCCGCTGGGCCCTGACGCGCACCAGTACTACGACAACCTGATTCGGCAACTCCGCCAGGACCCGAAGCACATTCAGCACATCCAGGATTTCTGGGGCGACCGGCTCACCGCCGCGGGCGCGCAAAGCGCCGACGCCAAGGGCGCCTATGTGCAGGTGAACCTCGCCGGTAACCAGGGCACCACGCTGGCCAACGAGTCCGTGGACGCCGTTCGCAAGGTCATCGACGAGAACAAGGCGCCGCCCGGTGTGAAGGCCTACGTCACCGGGCCCGCGGCACTCTCCGATGACATGCACATCATCGGTAACGCCAGCCTGGCCAAGATCACGCTTTTCACCCTGGGCGCGATCGCGATCATGTTGCTCCTGGTCTATCGATCCATCGTCACCACGCTCGTGCAGCTGTTCATGACCTTTGTCGCGCTGGCCTGTTCGCGCGGGGTGGTCGCGGTTCTCGCGTACCACAACGCATTCGGGCTCACCACCTTCGCCGCCAACATCCTCACCATGCTGGCGATCGCGGCGGGAACGGACTACGGCATCTTCCTCGTCGGCCGCTATCAGGAGGCCCTGACCGCCGGCGAGGATCGAGAAACGGCGTACTACACCACATTCAAGGGCGTCGCCCCGGTCGTTCTGGGGTCGGGCCTGACGATTGCGGGCGCGACCTATTGCCTGAGCTTTTCGCGGCTGCCGTGGTTCAACACCATGGGCGCGCCCGTGGCGATCGGCATGCTGGTCGTGGTGCTGGCCGGTATCACGCTGGGCCCGGCGGTGGTCTTCGTCGGCAGCCGCTTCCACCTCTTCGAAAGGCAGGCCAAGCGCGGTCGGCTGTGGCGCCGGGTGGGCACCGCCGTAGTGCGTTGGCCCGCACCAATTTTGGCCATCAGCGCCGCGGTCGTGCTGGTCGGCATGATCGCCCTGCCGAGCTTTCACACCAGCTACAACGACCGCCATTACCTGCCGCTGTCAGCCCCGTCCAACCAAGGGCAGGAGGCCGCGAATCGGCATTTCTCCGAGGCGCGGATGAACCCCGACCTGTTGATGGTCGAGTCTGACCATGACATGCGCAACCCGGCCGACATGCTGGTGTTGGACCGCGTCGCCAAGAACGAGATGCGCACGCTCGGCATCGCCATGGTCCAGGACATCACCCGGCCACTGGGCATTCCGATTCAGCACAGCTCGATTCCGTTCCAGAACAGCGTCCAAAGCCAGACGACGATGCAGAACATGAGCTTTCTCAAGGAGCGCATGAACGACATCTTGAAGATGGCCGATGACCTGCAAACCCAGATCGACACCACGCAGCGCCAGTACGAGGTGTCGCTGGACCTGTCCAACGCCGCCGACGACAGCGCCAAGACCACGGCGGTCACGTCGCAGATCACCGATACCCTGCGCGATCACATCGCGGATTTCGACGACACCTTCCGGCCGGTCCGCACGTACTTCTATTGGGAGAAGCACTGCTACGACATCCCGCTGTGCTACGGGCTGCGGTCCCTGTTCGACACTCTTGACGGCTTCGACCAGCTCGCCGAGCAGTTCCACTACCTCACGGGCGACATCGCGCACACCGCCCAAGCCACACACGACCTCAATGCGCTGTTCCCGACGCTGATCACCACGCTGAAGACCACCAGGGGCATCACGCTGACGCTCTACCAGACGTTCAAGGCGATGATCAACCAGATGGAGGCGATGAGCAATACCGCCATCGTGATGGGGCAGAGCTTCGACGCGTCAAAGAACGACGACTTCTTCTATCTGCCGCCGGAAGCCTTTGACAATCCCGACTTCCAGACGGGGCTTCGAATGTTCTTGTCGCCGGACGGCAAGTCGGCGCGGTTCTTCATCACCCATCAGGGCGACCCGATGACGCCGGACGGCATTGCGCGCGTCGACGCCGAACGCACCGCCGCGCAGGAGGGGTTGAAGCAGTCCTCGCTGTCGGATGCCAGGGTCTATCTCGGCGGAACCGCCGCGACGTTCAAGGACATGGCCGACGGCGAGAAATACGACCTGATGATCGCCGTGGTGTCGGCCCTGACGCTGATCTTCATGATCATGCTGCTGCTGACCCGAAGTGTGGTGGCCGCGCTGGTGATCGTCGGCACCGCGGCCAGCTCGATCGCGGCGTCCTTCGGTCTGTCCGTGCTGATTTGGCAGGATCTGTTCGGCATCAGAATCCACTGGATCGTGATGGCGCTGTCGGTCATCATCCTGCTTGCCGTCGGATCCGACTACAACCTGCTGCTGGTCTCCCGGTTCCGAGAAGAGATCCATCACGGGCTCAAGACGGGGATCATCAGGTCGATGGCCGGCACCGGTGGTGTGGTGACTGCGGCGGGTCTGGTGTTCGCCTTCACCATGGCGTCGATGTTGGGCAGCGATCTTCGGGTGCTGGGTCAGTTCGGATCGACGGTGTGCATCGGTCTGCTGCTCGATACGCTGATCGTGCGCACGCTGTTGATGCCCTCGATCGCCACCCTGCTCGGACGGTGGTTCTGGTGGCCACAGGTTGTTCATCCGCGCGGTGACTACGGTCGTTCCGCCGCCGTGACGACGCCCGTCGCGTCAGCCGCCAGGAGCTAAGTCCAGGCAGACCGCGACGGCTCCGGCGCCGACATGCAACGCGAGCACCGGCCCCAGTTCGGTGATGATCGCCGGCTCGCACGCCGGTAAACGCTCGCCGAGCGTCTTGGCCACTTCTTGTGCGCCGTCCGGGTTGTTGACGTGGTGCACCGCCAGGGCGGCGGCGTCATTGCCGACGACCTGACAGACCCGGTCGATCATCGCCTCCGTCGCATGGCTCACCGTGCGAACCCGTTGAGCCAGAACGAGTTTGCCCTCATCGAGACGCAACAGCGGCTTGAGCGCCAGCGCGGTGCCCAGCCATGCCTTGGCCCCGCCGATGCGTCCGCTACGGCGCAGGTTGTCCAGCCGGTGCACCACGACGAAAGCATGTCCGCGGTCCGCGGCCGCGCGCGCGGCATCCGCGACGGTGTCGAGATCTCCGCCCTCGGCCGCCGCCCGCGCGGCGGCCAAGGCGACGAAGCCGATGCCCATCGCGGCCGACTTGGAATCCACGACACGCACGTTCGGATCGAGATCGGCGGCGGTGCGTTCGGCGGCCCGGCACGTGCCCGAGAGCGCCGAGGAAATGTGAACCGCCACCACCCCATCACCGCCGCTGTCGGCCAGCGCCTGCTGGTACGCGTCGGCCAGTTCCGCCGGCGTCGCCGCCGCGGTGGTGGCCGCCAGCTTGTGGATGTCGCCGGGAACGTCGTCGACACCATCACGCAGATCGTTGCCGTCGAGCAAGATGTGCAGCGGAACGACTCGTATACCCCACTTTTCGAGCAAGCCGGCCGGCAGGCGTGCCGACGAGTCGGTCACCACCACGACAGTCACGAGCGCGGCTTCATCGTTGCCACGCCGGCTTCGGCCAGCGCCTTGAGCATCAACTCCGCGACCGCCTGGTGCGCTTCGAAATTCCAGTGAATGCCGTCGGGATTTCCCCGTCCACTCATGACCTGTTCGGCCACAGCGGCTTTGAGATCGACCAAGGGGACATCGTGGTTTTGCGCCCATTCGGTGATGGCGGCCGCCGTCCCGGCACGGCCGTGGTGGGCCCGGCCATAGGTGTCGGCGATGTGCACCGAAGGCAGCGAGGCCACAATGGGGATACCGGGCCGGTTGAAATCGATTGCGCCACGGGTCTGTTCGAGATATTCGGCACTCAGGTGCGGAGGTAACGCCGATCTGGCTACCGGTGAAAGCCTAGGCTGCAGCCAGCCATAGCCGTCTCGGACCCAGCGCCGTAACCAGGGCGGCCGCACATAGCGGATCAGCTCACGCAGCGCGGTGGGCAACACCGACGGCAGCGAATCCATGCCGCCGGTTGCAAAGACGACCGCGCCCGCCCTGGGTAACGCCGCCCAGGCGCGCGGGTCCTGCGTCGCCGCCCACCAGATGTCGCGACACGTCCAGCCGATGCGGCCGATCAGCTCGACATCCCAACCCAATTGCGCCGCAACAAGGTTGGGCCAGATTCGGGGGTCGTCAGCGGGTAACCCCCCGGTCGGCCCATAGTACGCCAGGGAGTCGGCGAAAATCAGCAGTGTGGGCTTGGACGGCGCCTCAGAGGACATCGTTGGACACCTGCGCCGAAGCGTTCCACACATCCAGCCGCCAACGGATGCTGTCGAAATCGTCGGTGGGATCGTCGCTATGGCCCGAAAGTTGCACCCAACTGGCGTTGCCCATGCCTCCCAGAATCGGCCAGTTGACTACCGGAAGCTTCAGCAGCGCTGCCGACAACGCGGCGATCAGTCCGCCGTGAGCCACCAGCACCACCGGACGATCCGGGCCGTCGGGGTCACCCCATTCCGGCTCGCCGGACACCAGTTCGGCGACCAACGGCACGCTGCGCGCCGCGACGTCGACCCTGCTCTCCCCGCCATGCGGTGCCCAGGTGGCGTCTTCGCGCCAGGCCAACCGGGCGCCGGGAGCCTGCGCGTCCACCTCGGTGTGAGTCAATCCCTGCCAGTCGCCGAGATGGGTCTCACGCAACCGCTGATCCACCCGGATCGGTAGCCCGGTCAGCTCCCCCAGCCTGACCGCGGTGTCGTAGGCGCGATGCAGATCGGACGACACGATCAGCAACGGCTGCAGCTTGCCCAGCACCTCGGCGGCCGCGATCGCCTGTGCCCGACCGAGTTCGCTCAGTTCGGAATCCAGCTGACCCTGCATCCGGCTACCGGCATTGAACTCGGTTTGCCCGTGCCGCAACATGATCAGACGACGAATCCTCATTGCGCGCCCGCCTCGTCGGAGTCGTCGCGGCCCTCGTCCAGATCGACCGCCACCACCGGGCAGTCACTCCACAGCCGGTCGAGGGCATAGAAGTCGCGGTCCTCCTGGTGCTGGATGTGCACGACGATGTCGCGATAGTCCAGCAGTGTCCAGCGGCCTTCTCGCGTGCCCTCCCGACGCGCCGGCTTGTAACCGGCCTTGCGCATCTTCTCCTCGACCTCGTCGACGATGGCGTTGACCTGTCGCTCGTTGGATGCCGAGGCGATCACGAAGCAGTCCGTGATGGCAAGTTGCGCGGAGACGTCGATGACGATGACGTCGTCGGCCAGCTTCGAGGCGGCGGCGCCGGCGGCCACCGTCGCCATGTCGATGGCCTCCTGGGTGGCACTCATTTGTGATCCCCTGTGCTCAGGGGTGTTTCGCCGAGGGACACCGGCGGCACGTCGTCGGCGCGGTAGAGCCGGCGCTTGGAGACGTACTGCACGACGCCGTCGGGCATCAAGTACCACAGCGGACGGCGCTGGGCCGCACGGCGACGGCAATCGGTCGAGGAGATGGCCAGTGCGGGAACCTCGACCAGGGTCAGCGCATCCTCGGGCAGCTCACCCAGCACGCCGGTGACGTGCTCGCGCCGCAGCTCGTAACCGGGCCGGCTGACGCCGATGAAGCGGGCCAGGTCGAACACCGTCTCCCAGCCCTGCCACGACAGAATGGAGGCCAGCGCGTCGGCCCCGGTGATGAAGTACAGCTCCGAGTCGGGGTTGACGGCGTGCAGGTCGCGCAGGGTGTCCTTGGTGTAGGTGGGGCCGGCGCGGTCGATGTCGACCCGGCTGACCGTGAAACGGGGGTTGGACGCCGTGGCGATCACCGTCATCAGATACCGGTCCTCGGCAGGCGAGACTTGCCGATCCTTCTGCCAGGGCTGACCGCTGGGCACGAACACCACTTGATCGAGGTCGAACAGGTCAGCGACCTCACTGGCGGCGACCAGGTGGCCGTAATGGATGGGGTCGAATGTCCCACCCATCACTCCCAACCTGCGAAGCTGCTTTTGCACGATTTGCCAGCTTACTTGAGCCGGTGTTACGGCCCGATTTCCAGCCGTTGGTCACATGCGCCACAGGAGTCTCTGCCCGGGGTGGCGTAAGTGACCTGGCGCGCGCCCGCACCTCACACGGGGAGCAGCTGGTCGATCACCGCTGCCAGCTGCTTGGCGGACCGGCACTCGTGCATCGGGATGACCTCCTGATACCGCGGCACCGCCGAGTCGCCGCTGCCCCACAGGTGCCTGGGCTCGGGATTCAGCCAATGCGCGTGCCGGCTCGCGGTCACCATGTGGGTCAGCAGCTCGATCTCCGGATTGCGGTAGTTGGTGCGGCCGTCGCCGAGCACCAGCAGCGAGCTGCGCGGCGACAGCACGTTGGGGAACGCCTGCACGAACGACGCGAACGCGTTGCCGTAGTCGGAGTGGCCGTCGCGACTGTAGACGCCCGACTCCCGGGTGATCCGTTGGATGGCCACGGCGAGGTCGGCTTCCGGGCCGAACATGTGCGTCACCTCGTCGGTGGTGTCGATGAAGGCGAACACCCGAACACGCGAGAACTGTTGGCGCAGAGCATGTACCAGAAGCAGCGTGAAATGACTGAACCCGGCGACCGAGCCCGACACGTCGCACAGCACCACCAGTTCCGGCCGCGCCGGGCGGGGCTTGGCCAGCACGACGTCGATCGGAACCCCGCCCGTGGACATCGATTTGCGCAACGTCTTACGCAGATCGATCGTTCCCGCCCGGGTGCGTCTGCGGCGGGCCGCCAGTCGGGTCGCCAGCGTGCGGGCCAGCGGTGCCACCACCCGGCGCATCTGGCGCAGTTGCTCACCGGAGGCACGCAGGAATTCCACGTTCTCGGAAAGCTGTGGGATGCCGTACATCTGAACGTGATCGCGGCCCAACTGCTCCGCCGTGCGCCGCTTGGTCTCGGAATCGACCAGCTTCCGCAGCTGGGTGATCCGCTGTGCAGCAAGCGCTTTCGCTATTTCCTCCTGGCTGGGAGTGGGTTCGTCGCCGTAGGAGGCGAGTAGGCCGGCCAGCAGCTTGCCCTCGAGCTCGTCGAGCGCCATCGCCTTGAGCGCCTGATACGACGAGAAGGAGGGGCCGCGGCTGGAGTTGTATTTCCCGTGAGCCTCTACGATCCGGGCGATCATCGCGACGAGGCGCTCGTCCATGTCGGCGAGGTCGGGGTTCTCGGTCAGCAGGTCCACCAGCATCTGGCGCATCGCCTCGACGTCGTCGGGCGGCAGCGCGTTGTCGTCCGGAGATTCGTCGGCCTCGTCGTCGGTGACCACCGCGCGTGCACCCAGCGCCGCCGGGAACCACAGGTCGAACATCGCGTCGTAGGTCTCGCGGTGATCCGACCGGCGCAGCACGGCGCACGCGAGGCCCTCGCGCAGCACCATCCGGTCACCCAGGCCGAGCGTCGCCATCACCCGACCGGCGTCCACCGTCTCCGACGGACCGACCGAAATCCCTGCCCCACGAAGCGCTTCCACGAATCCGACCAAGTGACCCGGCAGCCCGTGCGGGGCGAGCGGCCGGGTGGGTCGGATACGGCGGGTGGCCATCGTAGAGTCCCCTAGTTCAGCCGCAGCTCGCCGGTCGCGCGCTGCTGGTCGGATTGATGTTTGAGCACCACACCCAGCGTGGCCGCCACGACAGCGTCGTCGATGGTGTCCAAGCCCAGCGCAAGCAGGGTGCGGCCCCAGTCGATGGTCTCGGCGATGGACGGAACCTTCTTGAGCTGCATGTTGCGCAGCACGCCGATGATGCGAACGAGCTCCTCGGCCAGGTGTGCGGGCAGCTCCGGCACCCGGGACAACAGGATGCGGCGCTCCAAGTCCGGGCTCGGAAAGTCGATGTGCAAGAACAGGCACCGGCGCTTGAGCGCCTCGGACAGCTCCCGGGTCGCGTTGGAGGTCAACACCACCAGCGGCGTCCGCTCGGCAGTGATGGTGCCCAGTTCGGGGACCGTCACCGCGAAGTCGGACAGCACCTCCAGCAGCAGGCCCTCGATCTCGATGTCGGCCTTATCGGTCTCATCGATGAGCAGCACCGTGGGCTCGGTGCGCCGGATGGCGGTCAACAAGGGCCGCTGCAGCAGGAATTCCTCGCTGAACACATCGTCTTTGGTCTGATCCCAGTCCCCCGAACCGGCCTGGATGCGCAGGATCTGCTTGGCGTGGTTCCACTCGTAGAGCGCACGGGCTTCGTCGACGCCCTCGTAGCACTGCAGGCGCACCAGGCCCGAGCCGGTGGCCTGGGCGACAGCGCGGGCCAACTCGGTCTTGCCCACGCCGGCCGGGCCTTCCACCAGCAACGGCTTACCGAGCCGGTCGGCCAAGAACACGGCCGTCGCGGTCGCGGTGTCGGGTAGGTAACCGGTCTCGGCCAACCGCCGTGACACGTCGTCGATGTCGTCAAACAACGGCTTGGACCGGGCGGGCACGCTCACAATCGGTTCTCCTAAAGCACTTTCTGGACGCGTATTTCACGCCGGACGGGTCTGTCCGTCTCCCCACGCAATCCATTTGGTCGAGGTCAACTCGGGCAGGCCCATGGGGCCGCGGGCATGCAGCTTCTGAGTCGAGATGCCGATTTCGGCGCCGAAACCGAACTGCTCACCATCGGTGAATGCCGTTGACGCGTTCACCATCACCGCGGCGGCGTCAACACCGTCGGTAAACTTCTGCGCCGCAGCCATATTGGTGGTCACGATGGCTTCGGTGTGTCCGGTGCCGTACTCGTTGATGTGAGCGATCGCGGCATCGATACCGTCGACCACGGCCACCGCGATGTCCATCGACAGGTACTCCCGGCGAAGGTCGTCCTCGTGCGCATCCTTCGAGAATCCACCGTGCACGGTGACGCCGGCGTCTTGCAGGGCGTTCAGCAGCCGGGGCAGCGCCACTTCGGCGATGCCGACGTCCACCAGTAGTGTCTCGGCGGCGTTGCAGACGCTGGGCCGACGGGTCTTCGAATTCAGCAGAATCCGCTCCGCCACATCCAGGTCGGCGCCGTCGTGGACGTACACATGACAATTGCCGACGCCGGTCTCGATCGTGGGCACCTGCGCGTCGCGAACCACCGCGTCGATCAGGCTCGCCCCGCCGCGCGGGATCACCACGTCGACCAGGCCGCGGGCCTGGATCAGATGTGTCACCGTCGAGCGATCATCAGCCGAAAGCAGTTGCACCGCATCGGCGGGCAGGTCCTCGCTGACGAGCGACGCCCGCAGCACCTGGACCAGCGCCCGGTTAGAGCGGGCCGCGGACGAACTTCCGCGCAGCAGTACGGCGTTGCCGGACTTCAGCGCCAAGCCGAAGGCATCAACGGTCACGTTGGGCCTGCCCTCGTAGATCATGCCCACGACACCGAGTGGAACCCGCTGCTGCCGCAGCTGCAACCCATTGGGCAGCGTGTAACCGCGCAACACCTCCCCGACCGGGTCCGGTAGTCCGGCTACCTGGCGCAGGCCGGCGGCGATACCTTCAACGCGTTTGGTGTCCAGAGCCAACCGGTCGAGCATCGCGGCCGGCGTGCCGGCGGCCCGGGCGGCCTCGAGGTCTTCGACATTGGCCGACAGAATCAACTCGGTGTGGGCGGCTATCGCGTCGGCCGCCGAGCTCAACGCCTGGTCCTTGGCAACCGTCGGCAACAACGCCAACACACGGGATGCAGCACGCGCGCGGCGCGCGGCGTTGTGCACCTCCCGGCGCAAGTCAGGCTCCCGCTGTTGAGCCGCTCCGCTGCGAGATGGTGCTTGCAGACTCATTGAACCAGAGTATCGGTCCGCAAAAGCCCGGGTGAGGCGGCCCGCTACCCGACCCGTTCACCGCGCCCCACACTGTGCACCTTGCTGCGCCGCTCCTCGATGATCTTGCCAAAGTTCTGTAGCAGCAGGGGCGCGCGCGTCACCAGGTGTTCGATGTGTTCGCGATCGATCTCCAACGCGGTGACCTCTTCCAGCGCGTACGCGCTGGCGAGGTTGGGTTGCCGAGTCAGCGCCGTCAGCCCAAGGAACGACCCCTCGAGCAGCGTGCTGACCGGCACCATCGTGCCGTCGTCGGCGGTCGCCGTCAGCTGCACGCGCCCCGAGACCAGGAACGTCATGGTCGTGGGTACCTGCCCGGCGTACTCCACCACCTCTTCGGCGCCGTATCGGACGATCCGCGCGGCCGAGCGCAGCGACCGCTGCTCGTCCGCGCCGATTCGCAACGCGGGCGCCACCACCGTGTGCAACGCATGCTCCACCCGTTCGCTCGTGGAAAAGTGGTCGTCCGCGTCGTCGAGGTGCAACTTCTCCCGCCTGGCCGCATACCAGGTCCAGCGCAGGAAGGTCGCTTTGGCGGCGCCGGCATCCGCCGGTGAGTTAAGCCCGATGGTCGTCCGGTACTCGGCCGCCCCCACCGGGACCGACCGCGGCACGCTGCCGGCCTTGAGCTGGGGCAGCCCCTGTGCGATCCGCGACAGCAGCGCACACACCCGGTCCGGCGGGTCGACAGTGGAGAAGGTGGTCGTCACAGCCAGCTTGTGCGCGCCAGGCGGGCGGCTGAGATTCGTGAAGGCAGTGCTGGCGAGCATGGAGTTCGGCATCACCCGGATTCCGCTGCCGGTGTCGATGTGCACGGAGCGCCAGTTGACCTCGACGACGCGTCCGCGGGCGGTGCCGGTGTCCAGCCACTCATCGATGCGGAACGGCTGCTCGAAAAGCATGAACAAGCCCGACACGATCTGGCCGACGGAGTTTTGCAGCATCAGGCCGATGACAACCGAAGTGACGCCCAGCGCGGTGAAGATACCGCCGACCCGCACACCCCAGATGTAAGACGACATCACCGCCAGGCCAACGCCGATCACCACCAGCCGTGCGCAGTCGAGAAATATGCCGGGCAGCCTTTTGCGCCAACTCGTTTCGGGCGCGCCCTCGAACATCGTCGCGTTGAGACCGGACAGCGCGAGCACCAGCACGAGCAGACCGAAGACCGTGGTGAGGACGCGCACCGGAACATCGCCGGCCGGAACCTCCGAGGCCTGGACCAGCAGCAGCAGTAACGCACCGAGCGGCAGCAGGTAGTTACGCAGCAGGCTTACCTGCCTCGCCAGCCGACTGTTCCTGCGCAGCAGGGCGTCGTGCAGCTCGGTCAAAGCGATCAACCCGAGCGGCAACCCGACCGCGATGCCGATCGCCCAGTAGAACCACGACGAGTTGAAGAGGTTCATCAGCGCTCCAACAATCTGTAAATGGCCTGATCGGTGCCGCCGACGGAGATGGTGCCGGCGGGGGTGAACTGCCGGACGTCCCGCATCGCCTCGTACACCTGCGAGCTGACATAGATGCCCGGCTGCGGTGCGCCGCTGTGCATTTGATAGGCCAGGCTGACCGCACCGCCCCACATGTCATAGACCAGGCTGGAGCGGCCGACCAGCCCGCTCACCACGTTGCCCGTGTTGACGCCTACGCGCAGACCCAGGTGTTGCGCGGTCTGGTTGTTGAATCGATCGATGATGCGACCGATTTCGAGAGCGAAGTCGACCGCGCGGTGAATGCTGTCCAGCCGAGGCGTCACCACCCCGCAACTGGCCAGATAGCCGTTGTGGAACGTGCGAATCCGTTCTACGCCAAGGGCTTCGGCCGCGGAATCGAATTGCCGGAAGAGCTCGTTGACGGTCGCGACCAATTCGTCTTCCGGGACGTCGCTGGAAATCTCGTCCAGGCCGACGATGTCGGCATAGATGATGGACACGTCTTGATGTTTCTGGGCGATGGTCTGCTCGCCCTCGCGATAGCGTTGCACCACCGCCTCGGGCATCAGCGCCAGCAACAGACGGTCGTTTTCCCGCCGCTGCTCGTTGAGCAGCTCTTCCTTGATGGCCAGATTTCGGCTCATTTCGTTGAAGGCCGCTGTTAGATCACCGATTTCGTCACGCCGCTTAACCGGGATGTTGATCTCGTAGTCGCCCGAGCTGATCTTCCGGGTGCCCTCTTCGAGGCGTCGGACCGGTCGCACCGCGGCCTGGGCGACCAGCATCGAAGCCACACAGATGGCGAAGATCATCGAGGCGACCGCAATCACCAGCGTCTTGCTGAACCGGCCCAGCCGCGCGAAGGCATCGGAGTTGTCCCGCGTCGCGAGGATCGACCAGTGCAGGTCGGAATCGGGGATGTTCAGCGGCGCATAGGCTTCCAGCTCTTGATTGCCCGTGTAGTCGACGGCGCTGACCACGCCCGTCTCGCCGCGTTGAGCCGCGCGGAGGCCCGCGGTGTCGACGGGCTGCACCAGCGTGGTGCTGCCCAGCCGGATCGCCCGGTCCACCACGTCGGGTGGCGTGCCGGCGTTGATCGCCTGGCGCCGGTAGTCCTTCGGGTCCTCGATGAAATCCCGCGAATCGGAACGCATCAGATCATCGGGGCCGGCCAGGTAGGTTTCGGTGGCGGGCCCCATTCCGGCGGCGTCCCAGTGCTTGTCGGCCGTCATGATCTTGTTGATCTTTGTGACCGGCACCGGTAGCGCCATCACGCCTTCGAACTTGCCGTTCATGCCCACCGGAGACACCACCCACGCCGTGGCGGTGTCGAGGTGCGGCTGGTACGGCTGAAAGTCGGTGATCCAGACGAAGTCGAGGTCGTTGGACGCCAGGGCTTTTTGGTAAGCCTCCCGCAGCTTCGATTCGCGATACGGACCGGTGAGGACGTTGGTTCCCAGATCGGGCCCCTTCATCACGCTGTAGACGACATTGCCCTGCATGTCCAGCAGCAGCGCGTCCCGATAGTCGAACCGGGTGACGATGCCACGCATGTAAAAGTCGAAGCGAGCGTTGGCCACCGACCATGGGCTGCCATCGCCGGCGTCCTGGACGGGCAGCCCGTTGGGGCCCGGCCGGGGGGCAGCGGTGTAGTACGCCTGAATGTATTTCTGCGCGTTCGAGCTTGGCAGGACGGCCCTGATGTCGATGGTGTCCCCGGTGATTCGCTTCATCGGTTTGATCATGTCGTTGTCGTAGTAGTCGACCAGCGACTGCTGTTGGGCCGGCGTGATCGTGGCGTTGGCCAGTTGATTAAAACCCGCTGTCAGGGTTGTCATCGCCTCGTTGACGCTGAAGCCGCCGCTATAGACGATCAGCGAATTCGACACCTCCCGAAAGAGCGCCTGCACCGCCCGCTTCTGCGACTCGCGCAACTCGATCAGGCGTTCCGACTCGACCTGCCGCAACGCGCTGCGTCCTGACGCCGCCCCGATGGCGCCGATCACCGCCACGCCCAAGATGCTCGACAGCAGCATGGTGATCAAGATCTTGGACTGGATGCCGACCCGGAAGCGGGCCAGGACGCGCTGACGCGAGCGCTTTGCGGCCGGTTCGGCCGGGCCCGGTTCGGTCTGGGGTTCAGCGTCAGTTACCTCGCTCGTGGTCAACCGCTTGCCCCTTTTCTCGGGATCGCACCCCTAACGCAGCAGAATATCGCGCCGACATCGAGATATTCAGGGTTTGTCCCGGCGCAAACTGGCGTCGAAAAGTGCCGATGTACCTGGTATGCATCGCCATCTCGGTCCAACTAACGTCGGCGTCATGGCAAGGGTGTGCGTAGTGGGCAGCGTGAATCTCGATTTGTCGTTGGGTGTCGAGGCCCTGCCTCGGCCTGGCGAAACGGTTTTGGCGTCGTCGTTGACCCACGCCCCCGGGGGTAAGGGCGGCAATCAGGCGGTGGCGGCGGCGCGCGCGGGCGCGCAGGTGCAGTTCGTCGGAGCGGTCGGCGATGACGCGGCCGCCGGGCGATTGCGCTCGCACCTCGAGGCCAACGGCGTCGGGCTCGACGGAGCCATGGAAATCCCCGGCCCCAGCGGCACCGCGATCGTGGTTGTCGACGCGAATGCCGAGAACACCATCGTGGTCGCCCCGGGCGCCAACGGTCGTTTCACGCTGACCGACGAGCGGGTGCGCGCGGTCGTCGCCGACTGCGACGTGATGTTGACCCAGCTAGAGATTCCGGTGCGCGCGGCGGTCGACGCCGCGCAACACGCGCGTTCGGCCGGAGCGGTCGTCGTCGTGAACGCATCGCCGGCCGGCCAGGACCCCGGCTCGTTGAGTGACCTGGCGGCCGCCGCGGACGTGGTGGTCACCAACGAGGATGAGGCAGCCGAGTGGCCCTGGCGTCCAACGCATTTGGTGGTGACCCTGGGCTCGCGCGGCGCTCGCTACGTTGGCGCCGACGGCGAATTCACCGTATCGGCTCCGGCGGTGGACGCGCTGGATACCACCGGGGCCGGCGATGTATTCGCCGGCGTGCTGGCCGCCAATTGGCCGCCCCATCCCGGCTCCGCGGATCAACGGCGGCTCGCGTTGCAGCGTGCCTGCGCAGCGGGAGCGCTGGCGACGCTGGTCGCCGGCGCCGGTGATTGCGCACCGGATGCCGAGGCGATCGACAAGGCCCGCAAACCGTGACCACCGCCAAGGGCCTGCTGGCCGCGATGCGCGGGCACGTGCCGGCGCGGGCACGCTGATCGGACCTACGAGCGCTGACTGCACCTGTCACCCCCGCTGACCTGCGGTTGGCAGTGTTTGGCAGCGGCTGGCGTGGATCTGGCAGTGGATTGCGAGCAGCGTCGGTGGCGATCGCAGTCCACCATTGAGAAAGGAACATCATGTCCGCTACCACGATTGACCGCACCGGCACCCGGGACGGCCTGCTCCGCCTGGCCATGCGCGCCGACGCCGTCATCAGCGCACTGGTCGGCCTGGCCGGCATCCCTGTGGCCGGCTGGCTCGCCGGCGTCTCGGGCACCACAAAAGGGTTCGAGTACGGCATGGGTGCGTTCTTGATCGCGTACGGCGTGGTGGTGTTCGGGCTGGCCAGCTTGCCGTCCGTGCGGCGCGCCGGCATGGGCGTCATCATCGCGAACGTGGCATACACGGTGGCCGCGATCGTTCTCGTCGTCGCGGACGTCTTCCCGTTGACGTCGACCGGCGTGGTGTTGAACCTGGCGGCCGGCGTGTACACGCTGGTGTTCGCCGAGCTGCAGTACCGAGGCTGGCGCCGCGCAAGGGCCTGAGCTCACTCAGGGCCCGCCCGGTGCTCCCGGGCGGGCCCGCGAGTGTGCGCTCAGTCCTCGGGGACTTCGCGTTCGATCTCGTCGAGCCAGATGCGGGCCGACATATCGGAAGGCGCCCGCCAATCCCCCCGCGGCGACAGCGAACCGCCGTGCGACACCTTGGGTCCGTTGGGCAAGGCCGACCGCTTGAACTGGCTGAACTGGTAGAACCGCTGCACGAAAACCCCCAGCCAGTACCGGATTTCCTTCAGCGAGTAAGACGGCCGTTTGTCCTCGGGGAAGCCGGGCGGCCAGATGCCGCGCTCGGGATCGCTCCACGCATGCCAGGCCAGGAAAGCGATCTTCGACGGCCGGAATCCGTACCGCAGCACATGGAACAATGAAAAGTCCTGCAGCGCAAACGGTCCCACTTTCACCTCGCTGCTCTGCAGCTCTTCTTCCTCGCCGCTGGGAACTAGCTCCGGGGTGATCTCGGTGTCGAGCACCGACTGCAACACCTCGCTGACCTCCGGCTCGAACTGTTCCGATGAGATCACCCAGCGGATCAAGTGCTGGACCAGTGTCTTGGGCACGCCGCCGTTGACGTTGTAATGCGACATCTGGTCGCCGACACCGTATGTCGACCAGCCCAACCCGAGCTCGGACAGGTCTCCGGTGCCCAGCACGATCCCGCCGCGCTGGTTGGCCAGCCGGAACAGGTAGTCGGTGCGCAAACCGGCCTGAACGTTTTCAAAGGTGACGTCGTACACTTTCTCGCCGCGGGCGAACGGGTGATCTATCTCCTTGAGCATCAGCTGCGCGGTCTCACTGATGTCGATCTCGGAAAATGTCACGCCCAGCGTGCGGCACAGCTCGGCCGCGTTGCGTTTGGTGTGGTCACCGGTCGCAAAGCCGGGCAGCGTGAACGCCAATATGTCACTGCGCGGGCGCTGTTCGCGATCCATCGCGCGTGCGGCGACGATCAGCGCATGCGTCGAGTCCAGCCCCCCGGAAATGCCGATGACGATTTTCGGGAAATCCAGCGCGCGCAGCCGTTGTTCGAGGCCGGCGACCTGGATGTTGTAACCCTCGAAGCAATCCTGTTCCAGCCGTTCCGGATCGGCGGGGACGAACGGGAAACGCTCGATGTCCCGCCGCAGCCCGAGGTCGCCGCTCGGTGGGTCCAGCCGGAACTCGATGTGCCGGTATGTGTCCGTCGTCGTCCGGTGGTGGCGCCGGTTGTCGTCGAAGGTGCCCATCCGAAGCCGTTCGGAGCGAAGCAATTCGATGTCGACGTCGGCGACGCTACGTCGCTCCCCTTTCGGGAACCGCTCGGACTGGGCCAGCATCACGCCGTTTTCGAACACCATGGTCTGACCGTCCCAGGCCAGGTCCGTCGTCGATTCGCCTTCCCCGGCAGCCGAATACACGTAGGCGGCCAGGCAGCGCGAGGACGCCGAGCGGGCCAGCAGGCAGCGGTCCTCGGCGCGGCCGATCGTGATCGGGCTGCCGGACAGGTTGGCCAGCACGGTCGCACCCGCGAGCGCGGCCTGCGCGCTGGGTGGAATCGGGACGAACATGTCCTCGCAAATCTCCACGTGCAGCACGAAGCCGGGCACGTCGGAAGCCGCGAAGAGCAGGTCGGGGCCGAACGGCACCTCGACGCCGGTGAGGCGGATGGTGCCACGCTCGTCGTCTCCCGGTGCGATTTGGCGGCGCTCGTAGAACTCCCGATAGGTGGGCAGGTAGGACTTAGGCACCACCCCGAGCACCTCGCCGCGGTGGATCACCACGGCGGCGTTGTAGATCCGGTGCCGATGACGCAGCGGGGCGCCGATTACCAGCACCGGCAACAATTCGACCGAGGCCGCCGCGATCTCCGCGATGGCCTTCTCGACATCGTCGAGCAGCAGGTCCTGCAGCACGATGTCTTCGATGGAATATCCGGACAGCGTCAGTTCCGGAAACACGGCCAGCGCGACGGCGTCGTCATGGCATTCCCTGGCCAATCGCAGGACCGATTCGGCATTGGCTGCGGGGTCACCGATGGTGGTCTGGTGCGTGCACGCGGCGACGCGGGCAAAACCCTGGCTGTAAGCGTTGTAGAAGTCCATCGCCCTTCCATTGTCGTCCCCAGCGTGTCAACTCGTCGCCGCCGGGTATCCCCGACACCATGAGCGACACTGCTGTCCTGGTGGTCGACATGATGAACACGTATCAGCATCCCGACGCTGAAAATCTAATACCCAATGTCGAGAAGATCATCGAGCCTTTGTCCGATCTGGTCCGGCGGGCCCGCGAATCCGACGATGTCGACCTCGTGTACGTCAACGACAACTACGGTGATTTCACCGCACAGTTCTCCGACATCGTCGGCGCCGCGTGCGATGGTGCCCGGCCCGATCTGGTGGAGCCGATCCTGCCCAAGGACGAGGGCCGCGTGATGACCAAGGTGCGCCACAGCGCGTTTTATGCGACCGCGCTGGCATATCTGCTCAACCGGTTGGAGACCAAGCGGTTGATCATCACCGGTCAGGTCACCGAGCAATGCATCCTTTACACGGCCCTGGATGCGTACGTCCGGCACTTTCCCGTGGTGATCCCGACCGATGCCGTCGCCCACATCGACCCCGACCTGGGCGCCGCGGCCTGCAAGATGATGGAGCAGAACATGTCCGCCGAGATCACGACGGCGGCGGACTGCCTCGGCTGACTCCGTACCCTGGACAACGTGACCGGCGGCTGCGCAGAATCTCCTGAACTCGTCACGCTGCTGGCCGACCGCCGGATCGCGGTGCTGACGGGCGCGGGCATCTCCACCGATTCGGGCATCCCCGATTACCGCGGGCCCGAGTCGCCGCCCAGCAATCCCATGACCATCCGCCAGTTCATCAGCGACCCGGCGTTTCGGCAGCGGTATTGGGCGCGCAACCACGTCGGGTGGCGGCACATGGACGACACGCTGCCCAATGCGGGCCACCGCGCGCTGGCCGCGCTCGAGGACGCGTCGGTGGTCAACGGCGTCATCACCCAGAACGTCGATCTGCTGCATACCAAGGCCGGCAGCCGAAACGTCATCAACCTGCACGGCACCTACGCGCGGGTGATCTGCCTGAGCTGCGGTTCCACCATGACCCGTGCCGCACTGGCCGAACGGCTGGAAGCGCTCAATCCCGGATTCATCGAGCGCGCCGAAGCCATCGGCGGGCTGGCGGTGGCACCCGACGCCGACGCCGTCGTCGCGGATACCGCGTCGTTCCGCTATCTGGATTGCGAGCGCTGCGGTGGGATGCTCAAGCCCGACATCGTCTACTTCGGCGAAAGCGTCCCGAAAGACGTTGTGGCAGAGGCCTATAGCCTGGTCGAGCAAAGCGATGCGCTGCTGGTGGTGGGCTCGTCGCTCACCGTGTTCTCCGGTTACCGGTTCGTGCGTCACGCCGCCGCGCTGGGCATCCCGGTGGCCATCATCAATCGTGGCGATACCCGCGGCGACGACCTGGCCACCGTCAAGGTCGATGGCGGGTGCTCGGAGTTGCTGGTCCTACTCGCCGACGAGTTGGCGCCGCTGGCAACGCATTAGAAGGTGCACGGCATGCTGCGGATCGCGTGCACAAAGTTGCCCGCGAGGTAGGACGGCTCGCCGGCCTGGATGTCGGGCAGCTGATGAAACAGCTCGCCGAAGATGGCCCGCAGCTGCGCCCGGGCGACATGTGCGCCGAGGCAGAAATGCAGCCCGCCACCGCCGAAGCCGACGTGCGGGTTGGGGTCGCGGCTCAGGTTCAAGCGTTCCGGATGGTCGAACACCTCGGTGTCCCAGTTGCCGGACGGATAGAACATGACCACCTTCTCCCCCGCCAGGATGTTTTGACCGCCGAGCTCGATATCGGTTGCGGCGGTACGGCGAAAGGTCATGACCGGTGTCGCCCAGCGAATGAATTCCTCGATGGCCGTGCCGATACGGTTGTCGAAATCCGCGAGCAGCCAAGCCTTCTCGTCGGGAAAATCGGTCAGCGCCCGCAAGGTATGGCTGATGGTTTGGCGGGTGGTGTCGTTGCCCGCCACGGAGAGCAGGACGAAGAACGCCGCCACCTCCGCGTCTTCCAGACGGTCGCCGTCGACCTCGGCGGTGACCAGGCTGCTGATCAGGTCGTCGCCGGGGTGCTCGCGACGCTCGGTGGCCAGCGTGCCGACGACTTGGTGCAGATAGAGCTGGTTTTCCACCAGGACCTCCAGCGCCGGACGTCCGCCGAGGAATTCCGGATCCGCCCAGGAGACCAGGGCGTCGGTGGCGTGCGCCATGCGTTCACGCTCGGATTGGGGAATCCCCATCATGTCCGACAGGGTGCGGATGGGCAATTCTTTGGCGCAATGGTCGACAAAGTCTGCGCCGCTGCCGGCGGCGCGCAGTTCGCCGACGATTGTCTTGGCGTTGGCCTTGATCGAGTCTTCGATGCGGCGGACCTGTCTCGGGCTCAGCGCTGCGTGAGCGAGCTTGCGCAGCTTGGTGTGTCGCGGGGGGTCCATCGCCAGGAAAGACTGGGACGCCTCGAGCAGCTCCACAGGGATGCTCTCGAACATCACGCCCTGCCCGGACAGGAAGACTTCGTTGTTGCGGCTCACCGCGACGATGTCGGAGCGCCGAGTGACCGCCCAGAAGCCGGGATCGGCCGGGTCGGGCATCAGCGAATCCTCAACCGGGGGATGCCAACTCACCGGGCGCTCGGCCCGCAGCACCGCGAACGAGCGTTCCCGGTCCGCCGCGGTGGTCGACCAAAACGCCCGCGAGGACAGATCGATCTCATCGTAGGCACGGCCGGACCGGTCGGTCCCAGACTCACCCATCAACACGGCCATAGCGGGCTCCTCCGTTTCGTATGACCCCGGTCACTTATGGCGACGATATGCCTAGACATTGTGTCTAGTCAATATGTTGACAGCTCGGCTATGCTCGGCCCATGCCGTCGCTCACCCGCAAGCCGCAGGGGCGCCGCAGCGTGGGCCGCGAACAGCGGCGTGGACAAATGGAGCGCAAGCTGCTGGACGCCACAGAGCGGCTGATGCGCGACGGCGCGAGCTTCACCGAGCTGAGCGTGGATCGGCTCTCCGGTGAGGCCGGGATTTCCCGGGCCAGCTTCTACATCTACTTCGAGGACAAGGGCCATCTGCTGCGCCGGCTCGCGGGTCAGGTGTTCGGCGATCTGACCGACGGTGCGCGGAGCTGGTGGACGGTGGCCGGAAGGCACGACCCCGACGACGTGCGGACCGCGATGAGCCGCATCATCGCCACCTACCGGCGCCACCAGGCGGTGCTGGTCGCGCTCAACGAGATGGCTGCCTACGATCCGCCGACGGGGGACACGTATCGCGAACTGCTGACCGGCATCTCCGCGCAGCTCACCCGCGTCATCGAAGACGGCCAGGCCGACGGCTCGATCCGGCCCGAGCTGGCCGCGCTCACCACCGCCAGCGCGCTGACGTGGATGGTCGAGCGGTCCTGCCAGCAGAACCTGCCGACCAAGCCCCCCGAATACGACGCCGAACTGGCCGACACCCTGGCCGAGATCGTCTGGGGCGCACTGTATCTCAAGCCCGTCTCGGAGCGCTTACCCGACTCGACCTGATGCTAGGCGGCTTCCAAAAGCGCCGGCTCATCCGCTGGCACGCTCGGGAAGCCCGTGAGAGTCCCAAGCCGACGCACCCCCCGGGATTGCCTCCTACACCGCGACCAGATCGTCGGCATGCACCACGGGCCTGCGAAGATCGCCGGGCAACTCCGAGGTGGAACGGCCCATCATGGTGGCCAATTCGGTCGCGTCGTAAGCGACCACACCACGGGCCACCATCACCGCATCCGGACCACGCAATTCGACGACATCGCCGGCGTAGAACCGGCCGGAGACCGCGGTGACCCCGGCGGGCAGCAGCGAACGACGTTGCCGCACCACGGCGCGCACCGCGCCCTCGTCCAGGGTCAGCGCGCCGGCCGCCTCAGCGGCATAACGCACCCAGAACCGCCGGGCCGACATCCGTACCGGGCGCGCGGCGAACACCGTGCCGACCGAAGCGTCAGTGAGCGCGGTCGCGGCGTCGGCCGCGGCGGCCAGCAGCACCGGCACACCGGCGTCGGCGGCCAGCAGCGCCGACGACATCTTCGAACGTCATCCCACCGGTGCCCAAATCGCTTCCGGGCCCGGCGGTTACGCCGACAAGGTCCGCGGAGCTCGACACCTCCGCGATGAACCTCGCGCCGTGGGTCTTTCGCGGATCCGAGTCATAGAGCCCGTCGATGTCGGACAACAGCACCAGGGCCCCGGCGCCGACCAGATGAGCCACCAGGGCCGAAAGCCGGTCGTTGTCGCCGAACCGGATCTCGTTGGTGGCCACCGTGTCGTTCTCGTTGACGATTGCCACCGCATGCAGTGCGCGGAGCCGATCCAGTGTGCGCTGGGCGTTGGTGTGCTGGGCCCGCATCGAGATGTCATGCGCGCTCAGCAGCACCTGCCCGACTGTGCGCCCATAGCGGGCGAACGCGGCGCTCCACGAATTCACCAGCGCGACCTGACCGACGCTGGCAGCGGCCTGCTTGGTGGCCAAATCCCTGGGGCGACGGGACAATCCGAGCGGTTCGATGCCGGCGGCGATGGCTCCCGACGACACGATGACGACGTCGGTACCCGCCTTCATCCGCGCTTCGATCGCGTCGGCGAGTCCGGCCAGCCGCCCGGCGTCGAATACCCCGGCCGGCGTGGTCAGGGCGTTGGTGCCCACCTTGACCACCAGGCTGCGAGCATTTCGGATGACGTCGCGGTGGAGGCTCACGACTCCTCATTGCGTTCGCGGCGCTGACGCCGGGCGGACTTGCGTTCGGCGGCGCCGACGCGCTCGGTGCGCTCGAGCCGCGCATCGGTTCCGCGGCCCGACATCGGGCATTCGTCGCAACCTGTTGTCCGGCAGGCGTTTGCGGCTCCCAATCGAACGTCATGTCCCCGATGGTCACCGCGCAGCCCGGCTCGCGCACCCAGCCGCAGCAATTCCTCTTCGACCCCGAGGCGCGCCAGGCGGTCGGCGAGATATCCCACGGCCTCGTCGTTGTCGAAGTTGGTCTGGCGGATCCAGCGTTCCGGGCGCGCGCCGCTGACCACGAAGCGCCGGGCTGCCGGGGATCGGGCTCCACACTGAAGCCGCTGTCGTCGACGGGAACAGGACGAATCACCGGACGCCGCGGAACGATGTCAGGCTGGGCGGCCTTGTAGTCAGAGATGATCTGCCACAACCCGAATATCAACGGCTGCAATCCTTCTCGCGCGACCGTCGACACCAGGAACACCGGCCAACCGCGCTGGGCGATCTCGTCACGGACGAACTCGGCAAGCTCGCGCGCCTCGGGCACGTCGATCTTGTTGAGCACCACGGCGCGGGGCCGTTCGGTCAGATCACCCAGCGCCGCATCCCCTTGCAGGGTGGGCGTATACGCGGCGAGTTCGGCCTCCAACGCATCGATATCGGAGATGGGGTCACGGCCGGGATCCGCGGTGGCGCAGTCGACGACGTGTACCAGCACGGCGCATCGCTCGATGTGCCGGAGGAAGTCCAGGCCCAGGCCGCGACCCTGCGGACGCACCCGGGATCAGGCCAGGCACATCGGCGACGGTGAAGGTGTGCTCACCCGCCGACACCACGCCGAGATTGGGACCAGCGTGGTGAACGGATAGTCGGCGATCTTGGGCTTGGCCGCCGAGATCGTCGATACCAGCGAAGATTTGCCTGCCGACGGAAAACCGATCAGGCCGGCGTCGGCCACGGTCTTGAGTTCCAGCGTCAGGTCGCGGGTCTGGCCCTGCTCGCCCAGCAGCGCAAAGCCGGGAGCTTTGCGGGCCCGGGATGCGAGTGCGGCGTTGCCCAGCCCGCCGCGCCCGCCCGCGGCGGCTTCGAAGCGGGTGCCCGCGCCGACCAGGTCGGCCAGCAGCCGACCGTTTTCGTCGAGGACGACGGTGCCGTCGGGCACTTTGACTTCCAGGTCGGCGCCGGCGGCGCCGTCACGGTTGTTGCCCATCCCCTGCTTGCCCGAGGGCGCGGTGACGTGCGGATGGAAATGGAAGTCGAGCAGGGTGTGCACCTGCGGATCGACGACGAACACAATGCTGCCGCCGCGCCCGCCGTTACCACCGTCGGGGCCGCCGAGCGGCTTGAACTTCTCGCGATGGACCGAGGCGCAGCCGTTACCCCCAGTACCGGCGCGCGCATGGATGACGACGCGGTCGACGAACCGAGGCATCGTGGGTCACTCTCACCTTCGCCGACGCGTGCGGCCGACTGCGAGAATCAGCTATCGAATCAGAGCCGGGCGCCGAGATCACCGGGCGGCCCGAAAGTCATGGTGGCTTGTCCGGCGGCCACGATGTTGACGGTCTTGCGGCCGCGCTTGATACCGAACTCGACGGCGCCGGCTTCCTTGGCGAACAACGTGTCGTCCCCGCCGCGCCCGACACCCACGCCCGGGTGAAACTTGGTGCCGCGCTGCCGAACGATGATCTCGCCCGCCTTGACGACCTGGCCGCCGAATCGCTTCACGCCCAGCCGCTGCGCGGCGGAATCGCGACCGTTGCGCGAGCTGGAAGCGCCCTTCTTGTGTGCCATGTTCTGTCGCCTTCGCTACTTGATTCCGGTGACCTTCAGGACCGTCAGCTGCTGACGGTGTCCCTGACGCTTGTGGTAGCCGGTCTTGTTCCTGAACTTGTGGATGCGGATCTTGGGGCCCTTGGTGTGCTCGAGCACCTCGCCGGTCACCGCCACCTTGGCCAGCGCGGCCGCGTCGGTGGTCACCTTGGCGCCATCGACCACCAGGGCGACCGGCAGCGACACGTTCGAGCCAGGCTCCGATTCGAGCTTCTCGACCTTGACCACGTCCCCGACGGCGACCTTGTACTGCTTGCCGCCCGTCTTCACGATTGCGTAGGTCGCCATCGTTGCTCCTGCTCCTTCTTCTAACCGCTGCTCTGCGCGTCGCGCGCGAACCAGCCGCGGTGCACGTGGTGGGTCTGGGTTGCGGGCCTGCGCCGATTCCCCGGGAGTCCCGCTGCCGCCGGCCAAAGTTTAATCGCCCGGCCTGACGACAACTGTCCAAGGGTACGTGACCAGCGGCTACAGGGTCAAACCGGACGCGACCGGCGCCTTCTGGCCAGCCGGCTCAGTCCGCGTGGATCGGCGGCCCGGCCGGCCGGCCCGCAGCGCGCCTGCGTCGGGGGCGGGTCGAGCCGGCCTGGTCTGGC
>CAWKJQ010000004.1:0-85615 GCA_963849935.1 uncultured Actinomycetota bacterium | reverse complement strand
AACAGTTTGCCGAACTCGCGGATCAGCTCCGGATCGTCGACGGCCAGGAAGTGCCAGCGTTGGGTGTTTCCTCCGTTGGGGGCGCGAACGGCCGCATCGAGGATGCGGGCCTGCGTGTCCAGCGGAATCGGATCCGGCCGCAACCGGCGCATCATCCGGGTGGTGTACAAGGCTTCGTGAATATCCATTGTTTCTGCTCCCTTCCGCTATTCGGGCCAGCTGTTGTGCAGGATCTTGTCGACGAAGTCGACGCGCTCGAAGGAGGGATCGAAGTGCGCCAGCACGTCGGCGTTCATGGTGCCGTCGGTGGTCCGCGGCCGGTGCTTCATGCCGTCGTTGAATGCCGCGAGGATCCGCTGCTTGAATTGCGGCCGCGGGTGGGCGGCGGTCACCGCCGCCAGCGCCTCGGGAGCCAGTTGCTCACGCCCGACGCCGACGACGTCGACTTCCACGCCGGCCTGCAGCAGGGCGACCTCGGGTGCCAGGAACTCGGGCACGCCGGGGGTGGTGTGAAGGGCGATGCCGAGCCAGACTTTGTCGGCTTCGGCTTGGTCGACGCCATGGGCTGTCAAGAAGTCTCGGGCCGCGTTGGCGCCGTCGACCTCGAAGCGGACGTCGGAGCCCCGATAGCGCTCGGTCAGGCCGAGGTCGTGGAACATCGCCGCGGCGTAGAGCAGTTCGACGTCCGGTTGCAGCCCGCGGCGCACGCCCTGCAGCGCGCCGAAGAAGAAAACCCGCCGGGAATGATTGAAGAGCAACTCGTCCTCGGTGTCGCGGATGAACTCGGTGACCTCGCGGGTCAGAGCGGTGTCGGGTACGTGGATGCCGGCGACGGTGTCGATTGAGCTGGTGGTCATGTTGTCGTCTCCTTCGGGTGACCGTAGTACTGAGTGTGCGCCCGCACGGATGATCCGACCCTGGCGGTTCGGGCCGTCATCTCCACAGAACGCGACACAATGGCTTGCGTGACTGCAGCTGGAGCGCGTTCGCGGGTGGTGGTGATCGTCGTCTTCGACGGGGTGACGCTGTTAGACGTCGCGGGGGCGGGTGAGGTGTTCGTCGAGGCCAACCGGTTCGGGGCCGACTACGAGGTGAAAATCGCATCGGTGGACGGGTCCGACGTGACCAGCTCGATCGGGGCCCGACTGGGCGTCACCGACAGCATTGCGGCGATCGACTCCGCCGATACCGTCCTGGTCGCCGGCAGCGACGACCTGCCGGGACGACCGATCGACCCCGCGCTGGTCGAGGCCATCAGATCGGTGTCGGTCCGGACCCGGCGCCTGGCATCCATCTGCACGGGGTCGTTCATCCTCGCGCGGGCCGGGGTGCTCAGCGGGCGGCGCGCCACCACGCACTGGCACGACACCCGGCTGCTGGCCCGCGCTTTCCCGGATGTCCGCGTCGAGCCGGACGCGATCTTCGTCCGCGACGGCGACATCTTCACCTCGGCGGGGATCTCGTCGGGCATCGACCTGGCTCTGGCGCTGGTCGAAATGGATTACGGGACAGAGCTGGTCCGCGACGTGGCGCGGTGGCTGGTCGTCTACCTCAAACGCGCGGGCGGCCAATCACAATTCTCGGTGTTGCTCGAGGCCGATCCTCCGCCGCAGTCCCCGCTGCGACTGGTCACCGATGCGATCGCGGCAGATCCCGGTGCCGACTACAGCGTGAAAAAGCTTGCGGCCCTGGCATCTTTGAGCACCCGCCAGTTGACCCGGCTGTTTCAGTCCGAGCTCGGGATGAGCCCGGCGCGCTACGTCGAACTGGTTCGCATCGATTTCGCCCGTAACGCGCTGGAATCCGGCCGGTCGGTCACCGAGACCGCGGGGATGGCCGGTTTCGGCAGCATCGAGACGCTGCGACGGGTCTTCGTCAACCACCTGGGCATCAGCCCGAAGGCCTATCGGGACAGGTTCCGAACGGCCTACGCGTGAGGGCTATTTAGTGTTGTTGTACTTGGTGATCGCGTCGTCCAGCCGCTGCAGCGCCGCGCCGTAGCCGGCGAAATCGCCCTTCTTCTGCGCGTCCTTCGCCTCACCGATGGCCGCCTGAATATCTTGCAGGGCAGCGGATTTCGCGGGCGACAGCGTCACCGCTCCGTCGGGTGCCGGGGGTGCGGCGACGGGCGGCGCTGATCCGGGCGTCACGACCGGCGCCGGCGCGCTGGCCGGCGGACTCGCGACGGGTGTCCCGGATTCGGTGGGCTGGATGCCCGTCGCGGCCGCACCCGCGCCCGGTCCGAACAGGCCCGTCAGGGCGTCACGCACGGTGGGGCCGTACCCGATCTTGTCGTTGTACATCATCGCCACGCGGATCAGCCGGGGATAGGACGACGCGGCGTCGCTGGCCCCCGGAGAGGCATACACGGGTTCGACGTAGAGCAGACCGCCCTGCCCCACCGGCAGAGTGAGCAAGTTGCCCCACCGGATCCGGTTCTGGTTGTCGCGGCCGATCACACCGAGGTCCTGGGACACCGCCGGATCGGTGGTGATGGCGTTGTTGGCCAGCTTCGGCCCGTTGACCTGTCCCGGAATGGTCAGCACGGTGATCCGGCCGTACGTCGCCGGGTCGGAACTGGCGCTGATGTAGGCGGCCAGATAGTCCCGCTTGAATCTGTTCATCGCGCTGGTCAGCTGATACGACGCCGTATTGTCGTTCTTCGCAATGTTTTTCGCGACGATGTAGTACGGCGGCTGGTAGCTGCTGGCCGTCGGGTTCGGATCCAGCGGCACGTCCCAGAAATCCGAGGTGGAGAAGAACGTCACCGGATCGTTGACGTGGTACTTCGCCAGCAGCATCCGCTGCACCTTGAACAGGTCCTCGGGATAACGCAGATGTTCGGCCAGCTCGGGGCTGATGTCGGCTTTGGGTTTGACGGTGCCCGGGAAGACCCGCATCCAGGCCTTCAGCACCGGGTCCTGTTCGTCTTGCTGGTACAGCGTGACGGTGCCGTCGTAGGCGTCCACGGTCGCCTTCACCGAATTGCGGATGTAGGACACCCGCTTGTCGGGGGCCAGCCTGTTGAACGCCACCTCGTTGGAGTCCGCGGTCGCCGACTCCAGCGACGTGAGTTCGGAATACGGGTAGTTGTCCAGCGTGGTGTAGCCGTCGATGATCCACACCAGTCGCTTGTTGACGATCGCCGGGTACACCGCGCTGTCGGTGGTCAGCCACGGCGCCACCGCCTCCACCCGTCGCGCCGGGTCACGGTTGAACAGGATCTTGCTGTTCGAACCGATCACGTTGGAGAACAAGAAGTTTCGCTCGGCGAACTTCGCGGCGAACACGCTGCGCGACAGCCAGTCGCCGAGCCGGAACACCGCCGAGCCCGGTGTAGGTGTAGTTCTTGGTTTCGGTGTTGGTCTCGTAGTCGTATTCGCGGTCGTTGCCGTTGCGCCCGACGATCGCGTAGTCGGCGGACGTGTTGGAGATGACCGGTCCGAAGTAGACGCGCGGCTGGTCCAGTTGCGCCGGACCGTCGGACACCACGCTGCCGTTGGCGCCGACGACGTTGACCAGGAATTCGGGGTAGCCGCCGTTTTGGTTGGGGTCGTTGGCGACGCCGCGGACCGTGTTGGCCGGCGAGGCGATGAAGCCGTTGCCGTGGGTGTAGACGGTGTGCCGGTTGATCCAGTCTCGCTGGTTCTCGATCAGCCGGTCGGGGTTGAGTTCGCGGGCCGCCACGACATAGTCACGCAAGGCGCCGTTGCGGTCCTGGTACCGGTCGATGGAGAGCTGGTCGGGGAAGTAGTAGAAGTTCTTGCCCTGCTGGAACTGGGTGAACGCCGGGCTGACGATCGTCGGGTCGAGCAGCCGGATGTTGGAGGTGGTCGCGCGGTCGTCGGCGACCTGCTGGGCGGCGGCCTGCGCGTCGCCGGTGTAGTTGCGATAAGTGACCTCGTCCGAGGTCAGCCCGTAGGCTTGCCGCGTCGCGGCGATGCTTCGGCTGATGTATTCGCTTTCCTTTTGCGCGGCATTGGGTTTGACGCTGATCTGCTCGACGATCAGCGGCCAGCCGGCCCCCACGATCAACGACGACAGCAGCAACAGCACCAAGCCGATCGCGGGAATCCTCAAGTCCTTGAGCACGATCGCGGAGAACACGGCGGCCGCGCAGATGAGCGCGATGGCCATCAGGATCAGCTTGGCCGGCAGCACCGCGTTGATGTCGGTGTACCCGGCGCCGGTGAACGGCTTGCCCCCGCGGGTGTGCGACAACAGCTCATAGCGGTCCAACCAGTAGGCGATGGCCTTGAGCAGCACCAGCACCCCGACCAGGCTGACCAGCTGGATGCGCGCCGATCGGCTCAGCGCACCGGTACGCCCGGACAGCCGAATGCCGCCAAAGATGTAGTGGGCCAACAGGTTCGCCACGAACGCCAGGAAGACCGCGACGAACAGGTAGCTGAGCACCAGCCGGTAGAACGGCAGCTCGAACGCGTAGAAACCGAGGTCCTTGCCGAACTGCGGATCCCTGATGCCGAAGTCGCCGCCGTGCAAGAACAGCTGGATTCGCACCCAATAGCTTTGGGCGACGATGCCGGCCAGCAGGCCGATCGCCACCGGAATTCCGATGCCCACCAGTCGCAGCCGCGACAGCACGAGGGCGCGGTAACGCGCCACCGGATCGTTGTCGTTGCTCGGGACGAATACCGGGCGGGTGCGGTAGGCCACCGCGAGCCCGGCGAACACGATGCCGCCCACCAGCAGACCGGCGACCAGGAAGACCACGAACCGGGTGACCAGCACGGTGGTGAACACCGAGCGGTAGCCGAGCTCACCGAACCACAGCCAGTCGACGTACGCGTCGATCAGTCGCGGACCCGCGAGCAGCAAAACGATCACACCCAGTGCGATCAGGATCAGAATCCGGCTACGCCGAGTCAGCTTCGGCATCCGTGCGGTGGGCCGCATCCCCACTGGCTACGCTCCCTGATCGATTGCTAGACGGTCACAACTCTACGCATCGCGCAACCCGCGATCGCCGGACTTCGGCTAGCAACTTGGCGGCTGCCCACCCGACGCCATCGCGTGCAGCGCGTCCACTGCCTGGCCGAGCGTCTCGACCTTTACCAGCCGCAAGCCGGACGGATTGTCGGAGCTGGCCTCGTAACAGTTCTTGGCCGGCACCAGAAACACCGTGGCACCGGCCGCGTGCGCGGCGACCATCTTGTGGGTGATGCCGCCGATCTGGCCGACCTTGCCGTCGGAGGAAATGGTTCCGGTACCCGCGACGAACGTTCGACCCGGCCAGGTCCCCGGTGGTGAGCTTGTCGACCACCGCGAGGCTGAACATCAGTCCGGCAGACGGCCCGCCCACGTTGGCGAGATTGAAGTCCACGGCGAACGGCGCCCACGGCGCATCGAGCACCGCGACACCCAGGAAGCCATAGTCGCGATCCTTATTGGTGCCCAGCGTGATCTGCGCCACGCCGGCCGGCTCGTTCTTGCGGCGGTAGTCGATCGTCACCACCTGGCCGGGCTTGGTGTTCTTCAGCAATCCGGTGAACTGCTCGACGTTGGCCACCGGCGTGCCGTTGACCGCGTCGATGGCATCGCCGGTCTTCAGCTTGCCGGCCGACGGACCGGCATCGGTGACCTTGGCGACGGTGACCGCGGGCGGGTACTTCAGGTATCCCAGGGCGGCGTAGGCGGCGCTGTCCTCGGATTGCTTGAAGTCGGCGTTGTTGGCCTTGTCGACGTCCTCCCGCGACTTGCCGGGCGGGTAGATGAGGTCGCGCGGCACCAGCTGTTCCTGGCCCGAAAGCCACAGCGTCAGCGCCTCGCCCAGGGTCAGGTCGTCGCGCTGGGACACCGTCGTCATGTTGAGGTGGCCGGAGGTCGGGTGCGTCTGGGTGCCTTCGATCGCCACCACCTGCTTGCCGTCGACCTCGCCGAGCGTGTCGAAGGTGGGCCCGGGCCCCAGCGACACGAACGGCACCGTCACCACCGCCAGCAACACGCCGAACACCACGATCGGCACCAGCGCGACCATCAAGGTCAGAATCCGCCTGTTCACGCCGCTCACGACTAGACGGCGCCGCGGCGCGGTGTTCAGCTGCAACGTTCGGTTACCGGTTCAGCTACAAGCTGACCCGAGGTCGCGCCGTCTGCCTTGCGGTGAGTACCGTTGACGTTATGGCTGACCTGCCTTTCGGCTTCTCCTCCGGAGACGACCCCGACGACAAACACGGGAAGAAAGATCCCGAGTCGGGCTCGGACCCGTCCGACCCGTTCGCCGCGTTCGGCATGAGCGGTGATTTCGGCATGGGCGATCTGGGCCAGATCTTCACCCAGCTGGGTCAGATGTTCAGCAGCGCGGGCACCGTCGATGGCCCGGCGGAACGGCCTCGGGACCGGTCAACTACGAACTGGCGCGGCGGGTCGCGACGAGTTCGATCGGGTTCGTCGCGCCGATTCCGGCCACGACCAACTCGGCGATCGCCGACGCGGTACACCTCGCCGAAACCTGGCTGGACGGGGCCACGGCGCTGCCCGCGGGCACCACCAAGGCGGTGGGCTGGAGCTCCCAGCGACTGGGTCGACAACACGCTGGAGACCTGGAAGCGGCTGTGCGATCCGATGGCCCAACAGATCTCGACGGTCTGGGCGGCCGTCGCTACCCGAGGAAGCCAAGAGCATGGCCGGCCCGCTGCTGCAGATGATGTCGCAGATGGGCGGCATGGCGTTCGGCTCGCAGCTGGGTCAGGCGCTGGGCCGGCTGTCCCGCGAGGTGCTGACGTCGACCGACATCGGTCTGCCGCTGGGGCCCAAGGGGGTGGCGGCGATACTGCCGGATGCCGTCGAATCGTTCGCCACCGGACTCGAGCGGCCGCGCAGCGAGGTCCTGACGTTCCTGGCCGCCCGCGAGGCCGCCCATCACCGGCTGTTCAGCCATGTGCCGTGGCTGTCGAGCCAACTGCTGGGTGCCGTCGAGGCGTACGCGATGGGCATGAAGATCGACATGACCGGGATCGAGGAGCTGGCGCGCGACTTCAATCCGGCGTCGCTGTCCGATCCGGCGGCCATCGAGAACCTGCTCGGGTCAGGGCGTGTTCGAGCCCAAGGCAACGCCGGCGCAGACGCAGGCGCTGGAACGACTCGAGACGCTGCTCGCCCTGATCGAGGGCTGGGTGCAGGTGGTGGTGACCGCGCGCGCTGGGCGACCGGATTCCCGGCGCGGCCGCGCTCGGCGAGACGCTGCGCCGCCGCCGGGCCAGCGGCGGCCCGGCCGAGCAGACCTTTGCGACGCTGGTCGGACTCGAGCTGCGGCCACGCAAGCTGCGCGAGGCCGCGGCGTTCTGGGAGCGCCTGACGGAGGCCGCCGGCGTGGACGCCCGCGACGGCGTCTGGCAACACCCCGACCTGCTGCCCGACGCGGATGACCTCGACGAGCCGGCGGGCTTCATCGACCGGATCATCGGCGGCGACACCAGCGGTATCGACGAGGCCATCGCCGAACTCGAGCGCGAAGGCCAAGGTCCGCGACGACCCGGATGCCGGCGGCGGCTCTGTGGATAACTGACCGGGCAGCACCCCCGGCGTGGCACAGTGCGCATGTCATGCCGCGGCCGTGCCTTCCACCGTATGCGCTGGATCCGGCGATGCCGGTGCTGCTGCGACCCGACGGCGCCGTGCAGGTGGGCTGGGATCCCCGCCGCGCGGTGCTGGTCCGTCCGCCCGGCGGCCTGACCGCGGCCGGAGTTGGCCACGCTGTTGCGGTCCATGCGGTCACCGACCCCGATTACCGAGCTGCAGCGCCGCGCGCCGACCGCGGCTTGGCGGACGCCGACGGCCTGGCGAACCTGGTCACGCAGTTGGTCGGCGCCGGTGTGGCCACCGAATGCCGGTCGGCCGCGCGGCCGGGCGGCCTCGATCCGGATCCACGGCCGCGGGCCCCTGTCGGACCTGCTGGTGGAGGCGCTGCGCTGCTCGGGGGCCCGGATCGCGCACAGCAGCCAGCCGCATGCCGGCGGTGTCGGCCGCACGACGTGGACCTGGTGGTGCTGTCCGACTACCTGGTCGCCGACCCGCGCATGGTGCGCGACCTGCACAGCCAGGGCGTCGCGCACCTGCCGGTCCGGGTGCGCGACGGCATCGGCCTGGTGGGGCCGCTGGTCATCCCCGGCGTGACCAGCTGCCTGGGCTGCGCGGATCTGCACCGCCGGGACCGCGACGCGGCGTGGCCGGCGATCGCCGCGCAGCTGCGCGACACCGTCGGGGTCGCCGATCGGGCCACCCTGCTGGCGACCGCGGCGCTGGCGCTCAGCCAGGTGAACCGGGTGATCGCGGCCGTGCGCGGGCAGCAGGCGGCGACCGACCCCGGACCGCCCCAGACGCTGAACGCCACCCTGGAGTTCGATCTGCACTCCGGCTCGATCGTCGCGCGGCCGTGGACCAGACACCCGTTGTGCTCGTGCTGAATGGCGTGCGCCCCGGGCGCTTCCGTTGCGGCGCTTCCGCTGTGGCCACCGCGCGGCCCCCCGACTGTCCGGCTGACCTGCGCTTACGGCACGTGACAACGAGCGTTGTCCAGGTCACTCCCCATCGCGCTGGCCATCATGGATGATGGGGACGTGGCAGACATCAAACGTGGCCGTGCGGCCCGCAACGCGAAGCTGGCCAGCATTCCGGTCGGCTTCGCCGGCCGGGCGGCGCTCGGATTCGGCAAGCGGCTGACCGGCAAGTCGAAAGACGAGGTCCAGGCCGAGCTGCTGGAGAAGGCCGCCAACCAGCTGTTCACCGTCCTGGGTGAGCTCAAGGGCGGAGCGATGAAGGTCGGCCAGGCGCTGTCGGTGATGGAAGCCGCGATTCCCGAGGAGTTCGGCGAGCCCTACCGCGAAGCGCTGACCAAGCTGCAAAAGGACGCCCCGCCGCTGCCCGCCGCCAAGGTGCACCGGGTGCTCGACGCGCAGCTGGGTACCAAGTGGCGGGAACGGTTCAGTTCGTTCGACGACACCCCGGTGGCCTCGGCCAGCATCGGCCAGGTCCACAAGGCGGTGTGGTCCGACGGCCGCGAGGTGGCCGTCAAGATCCAATACCCGGGTGCCGACGAGGCGCTGCGGGCCGACCTCAAGACCATGCAGCGCTTGGTCGGCGTGTTCAAGCAGCTTGCGCCGGGCGCCGACGTGCAGGGCGTGGTCGACGAGCTGATCGAGCGCACCGAGATGGAGCTCGACTACCGGCTGGAGGCCGACAACCAGCGCGCCTTCGCCAAGGCCTACGAGGACGACCCGCACTTTGCGGTGCCGCACGTCGTGGCCAGCGCGCCGAAGGTGGTGATCCAGGAGTGGATGCAGGGCATCCCGATGGCCGAGATCATCCGCCACGGCACCCCCGAACAGCGCGACCTGATCGGCACCCGGCTGCTCGAGCTCACCTTCGATGCGCCGCGCCGGCTGGAGATGCTGCACGGCGACGCCCACCCGGGCAACTTCATGCTGCTGCCCGACGGCCGGATGGGCGTCATCGACTTCGGCGCCGTCGCGCCGCTGCCCGGGGGCTTGCCGATCGAGCTCGGGATGACCATTCGGCTGGCCCGCGACAAGAACTACGACCTGCTGTTGCCGACGATGGAGAAGGCCGGCTTCATCCAGAGCGGCCAGCAGGTGTCGGTGCGCGACATCGACGAAATGCTGCGCCAGTACGTCGAACCCATCGAGGTCGAGGTGTTCCACTACACCCGCAAGTGGCTGCAGAAGATGACCGCCATCGAGATCGACCGGTCGGTGTCGCAGATCCAGACGGCGCGGCAGATGGACCTTCCGCCCAAGCTGGCGATCCCGATGCGGGTGATCGTGTCGGTGGCCGCGATCCTGTGCCAGCTGGATGCCCATGTGCCGATCAAGGCGTTGTCGGAGGAGCTGATCCCCGGCTTCGCCGAGCCCGACAGCGCGGTCGTCTAGCGTCCTACCGCTTAGGCGGCGGCTCCGTCTGCGCCGGTCGCCCTTGCGCGGACGGCCGCGGGGACGCTTGCGGCTCAGCACCGAACCGCGGTCGAAGATCTCGCCGCCCCACACGCCCCAGGGCTCGGCGCGTTCCAGCGCCGCCGCCAGGCATTGGCGCCGGATCGGGCAGCTGACGCATAGCGTCTTGGCCCGCTCGAGGTCGGCCGGGGTTTCGGCGAACCACAGGTCGGGATCGCCGACATGACACGGCAGGGCATTGTCTGGGGACTGTCAGTGCCGACATGTCCTCCTCACCTGCTTCCTGGTCTGGGTGGCTGTCCTTTGCAGTGATCCGGACCAGGTCGAAGAGTTGTCGACCTAAAACTATGGCCACGGATCCTGGTGACTTCGGGTCCGTGGCCATTTGGCGAAAACCGGGCTGTTACTTGCCTTAGGTGGCCCCCGATTCTACGGACGCGTCAGTCGCGGCGGCGACGCGATGCTTACCCGCGGCCGCCGGGGCGGCGTGTGCGGCATGGGAGGTAGCGGCGGCCAGCACCGCGCGGGCCACGCCTACACCGAAAGCGTCGTTGATCATCGTGGCCACCCCCTTTCCGTGATGCCGACTTCCGTCGTGCCGAGTTGCGGTTTCGAGGGTAAACGGTACCACGCGTCGGCCACAACCGATTTTCTGACCTGCGGGTTTACCGTTCAGCGGGCCGCGCACCAGCTCCAGCACGTCCGGGCCGTACTGTTCGAGCTTGCGGGAGCCGATGCCCGGAATCGCGATCAGCGCCGCTTCGTCATCGGGCAGCAGCTCGGCGATCGCGATCAGGGTGTTGTCGGTGAAGACGACGTACGCGGGCACCTTCTGCTCCTTGGCGATGTCCAGCCGCCAAGCCTTGAGTCGCAGCAACAGGTCCTCGTCGATGTCGGCGGCGCAGGTCTCACAGCGTCGCAGCATGACGGCCGCCGGAGTGGTCAGGTCGTTGTTGCAGATCCGGCAGCGGGTCGCGGCTGCCCTGTTGCGCCGAGATTTGTTCGGCGCCGCGTCGGCCCGCGCCTGGGGCGCGATGCCGTTGAGGAACCGTGACGGCTTGCGGCTCTGCCGCCCGCCCGGGCTCCGGGCCAGCGCCCAGCTGAGCGCCAAATGCATTCTGGCCCTGGTGATTCCGACGTAGAGCAGCCGACGCTCCTCCTCGACCGCTTCGCTCTCGGCGCCGTGCGCCAACGCGTGCGAGATGGGCAGCGTGCCGTCGGCCAACCCGACCAGGAACACCGCGTCCCACTCGAGTCCCTTGGCGGCGTGCAGCGAGGCCAGCGCGACGCCCTGCACCACCGGTGGGTGCCGCGCGTCGGCGCGCATCCGCAGTTCGGCCATCAGGCCGGCGAAGTCGAGCTGCGGGCGCTGCGCGACTTCGTCGTCCACCAGCTCGGCCAAGGCGGTCAGCGCCTCCCAGCGCTCCCGGGCCCGGGTGCCGACCGGCTGCTCGGCCGTCAGCCCCAGCGGCTCCAGCACCGCGCGCACCACGTCCGGCAGTGGGCCCTCTACGGGCTCGCCGACGCTGCGCTCGGCGGCCCGCTGCAGCGCCAGCAGGGCCTGCTTGATCTCCTGGCGGTTGAAGAACCCCTCGCCGCCGCGGACCTGATAGGCGATGCCCGCCTCGGTCAACGCCTCCTCGTAGACCTCCGATTGCGCGTTGACGCGGTACAGCACCGCGATCTCGGATGGCGGAGTGCCGGATTCGATGAGCCGCTTGATCGACGCCGCGACCGCGGCGGCCTCGGCCGGCTCGTCGGGATGCTCGTGGAACGACGGGGCCGGGCCCGGCGCCCGCTGGCCGACCAGCTGCAGCTTGCTGCCGGCGACCCGGCCGCGCGCCGCGGCGATCACCTGGTTGGCCAACGACACCACCTGCGGGGTGGAGCGGTAGTCGCGCTCCAGGCGCACCACGGTGGCGTCCGGGAACCGCCGCGAGAAGTCGAGCAGGAACCGCGGCGAGGCCCCGGTGAACGAGTAGATGGTCTGGTTGGCGTCGCCGACCACGGTCAGGTCGTCGCGATCGCCCAGCCACGCCGACAGCACCCGCTGCTGCAGCGGCGTGACGTCCTGGTATTCGTCGACGACAAAGCAGCGGTACCGGTCCCGGAACTCCTCGGCCACCGCGGCGTCGTTTTCGATCGCGGCCGCGGTGTGCAGCAGCAGGTCGTCGAAATCGAGCAGGGTGACGTTGTCGTCGCGGACCTTGAGTGCCTCGTAGGCGGTGTAGACGGTGGCGACTCGGGCCGCGTCCAGCGGGATGTCGCGCGCGGCGGCGGCCACCGCGGCCGGGTATTCCTCCGGCCCGATCAGCGACGCCTTGGCCCACTCGATCTCGCCGGCCAGGTCGCGCACGTCGTCGGTGCTGGCGTTGAGCCGGGCCCGGCTGGCCGCCCGGGCCACCACGGCGAATTTGCTGTCCAGCAGCTGCCAGCCGGTGTCGCCGACCACCCGCGGCCAGAAATATCGCAGCTGGCGGTGGGCGGCCGCGTGAAACGTCAGGGCCTACACGGCGCCGACTGAGGTGCCCGGGCCCGCCGCGGCGTCGAGCGACCGCAACCTGGAGCGCATCTCCCCCGCCGCCCGCTGGGTGAAGGTGACCGCCAGCACCTGACCGGCGGCGACGTGGCCGCCCGCGATCAGCTGGGCGATCCGGTGCGTGATGGTGCGCGTCTTGCCCGTTCCGGCGCCGGCGAGCACGCAGACCGGACCGCGCGGAGCCAGCACGGCTTCGCGCTGCTCGTCGTCCAGCCCGGCTGTCAATGGATCGGCGACCGTCGGCATGGCGTCCATCTTGGCAGCGGTTGCCGACAAACCCGGTGCATCGCCACGCCTTGATCGGTGGCTCAGCGTGTCGCCCGGGCGAGTCGGCGGATACCACTGCGTGGAATGCATCGTCGCCGGGCTACGTTAACCAGCTATGACCTATGCCCCGCTCACCGTCTACACGACCTCATGGTGTGGTTACTGCCACCGGCTCGATGACGGTGCTCAAGTCCAACGGAATCCCCTACGAGGCGGTCGACATCGAGCACGACGCGGCGGCCGCTGATTTCGTCAGCTCGGTCAACGGCGGCAACAGGACGGTTCCCACGGTGAAGTTCGCCGACGGGTCGACGCTGACCAACCCGAGCGCGGCGCAGGTGAAGGCGAAGCTGGCCGAGACCGGCAGCTAGCGCCGGTCAGTCGATCGCAGCCCAGGATTCGATGATCACGCGGGCGATCGAAATCGACCCGGGCAGAAGCAGTTTCGACTCCGACGAGCTGGACCAGTCCCCCGCCGCCAGCGCGGCGCGCACCTCATCGCGGGTGAACCAGCCCGCCTCGGCGATCTCGCCGTCGTTGAACGAGAACTCCTCGGCCGGGTCGCCGACGGCGTGGAAGCCGACCATCAGCGAGCGCGGGAACGGCCACGGCTGGCTGCCCAGGTAACGCACGTCGCGAACGGTCAGCCCGATCTCCTCGCGGATCTCCCGAGCGACGCACACCTCGAACGATTCACCGGCCTCGACGAATCCGGCCAGCAGCGAGAACATCCGCTCCGGCCACACCGCCTGGCGCGCCAGCACCGCGCGGTCACCGCCGTCGTGGACCAGACAGATCACCGCCGGGTCGATGCGCGGGAACTCCTCGTGGCCGGTGACCGGGTTGACGCGTGACCAGCCCGCCCGGGCGGGTCTGGTCGGCGAACCGTCCACGGAGCTGAACCGAGCGCTGTCATGCCAATTCAGCAGCGCGGCGGCCGCGGACACCAGCTGGCTGCTGGTGTCGTCGAAGATCGGGCCGAGGCTGCGCAGGTTCACCACCTCGGCTTGCGCGTCGGGGTCTTCCGGGGCCTGCAGCGCGCCGCGGATCGCCCCACACGTGCCGGCCGTCCTCGAGGCGTCCCAGAAACACCGCCTCCGGCGGCGGCTTGTCGCCCAGGTCGGCGGCGGCGCCGAGCACCACCCGGCCGTTGGCGGCCAACACCTGGTTGCGCGAATCCACCCGCAGCAGCGCCGCCTCCGACCAGCCGGCGGTAGCCGCTTCGACGTCGGTGCGCAGCTGATCGGCGCGGTCGGCGCCGACGCGCGACAGCAGCGGGACGCTGCGCAGCTGAAAGTCTGCGATCGCCATCAGTGCTCGGCGTTTCGGATGTAGAGCAGTCGGTCGTTGGCCTCGATGGCATCCACCTCCGGCGCGCCGATGCGCAGCAGGTGGCCGTCGCGCACCACACCGAGCACGATGTCGCGCAGATGCCGCGGCGATCCGCCGACTTCGGTCTGCTCCACCTCACGCTCGGCGATGGCCAGCCCGGCGTCCGGGGTCAGCAGATCCTCGATCATCTCCACGACGCTGGGCGTGGTAGTGGCCAACCCGAGAAGCCGGCCGGCGGTGGCCGAGGAGACCACCACCGAGTCCGCGCCCGACTGCTGCAGCAGGTGCTGATTCTCGGCCTCCCGAATCGAGGCGACGATCTTGGCGTTGGGTGCGAGCTCGCGCGCCGTCAACGTCACCAGCACCGCGGTGTCGTCGCGGCTGGTGGCGACGATGATCGACGCCGCATGCTGGGCGCCGGCCAGCCGCAGCACATCGGATTTGGTGGCGTCGCCGTGCACGCGTGACCAGGCCCGCGCTCTCGGCGTGCTCGAGCGTGCCGCGATCGGTGTCGACGACGACGACATCGGACTGGACGGTCTCGTCACCGAGGATGGCGGCCACCGCCGTCTTGCCCTTGGTGCCGTACCCGATCACGATGGTGTGGTTGCGCACTCTGCTCCTCCAACGCTGAATCTTCCACCCTTGGCGAGAGCGCTCGGAGAGCACTTCGAGCGTGGTGCCGACCAACACGGCCAGGAACGCGATCCGCAGCGCGGTGAAGATCAAAGTGTGCACCAGACGGGCGGTTTCGGTGTATGGCGTGATGTCGCCGTATCCGGTCGTCGACAGGGACACCGCGGAGAAGTACACGCAGTCCAGGAATGTCAGGGGTTCGTTGCGTACGTCGCGGTATCCGTTGCGGTCGAGGTAGACGATGACGGCCGCGGCCGAACAGCACCACCAGCGCGATGGCCAGGCGACGGGTGATGACGCGGATGGGACTCGCGTGGTCCTCGGGGATGCGCACCACGCCGATCAGCTGGTGACCGCGCTGAGCGGTCAGGGTTTCCTCCAGACCACTCAGCTTTCGGGACCTACCGTTGGCCACGGCGGCCCGTCACCGGCTTGACTTCTGCGCTCGAGACACGCACGGGTCTTATGTAACCATGGCCACAGCTTCCCCAGCATTCGGGCGGCGCGGGTCACACGGAATAGGACGGGCACCGTCCGGATCCGTCAGCAGGCCTGCGATCTCGGCGTCGCTCGGCAGCTCATCGGGGACCACGGTGGTGCGGGCACGCACGTAATAGAAGGCGGTGCGCACCGCGGACTCCGGCACGCCGGCCAACGCCGCCCACGCCAAGCGGTACACCGCGAGCTGGACGGCTGCCTGCCGCATCGCTTCCGGTCCGCGCGGCGGTTCACCCGTTTTCCAGTCCACCACGGTGGCCCCGCCATCGGGGTCGGCGAAGACGGCATCGATGCGCCCACGCACCAAAGTGTCGCCGATCGGCATTTCGAACGGCACCTCGACGGCGACGGGAGTGCGTGCCGCCCAGGGCGATTCGGCGAAGGCCTCCTGCAACGCGGCCAAATCCGCGCTGTCGCCGACGTCGGAATCCGCCGCGCCCGGAAGATCGCCGAGATCGAACAGACACTCGGCTCCGTAGAATTTCTGAACCCAGGCGTGAAAAGCGTTGCCAAGCAACGCATGCGGTTCGGGGCGGGACGGCAGCCGATGCCTCAACCGCTGCGCGGTGGCCGCCGGGTCACGCGCCAGGCCGACCAGGGAGCTGACCGACAGCTGGCTGGGCAGGGCGCGGGCGGGCGGCCGCGCCAACCGGGCTCGCTCGGCCAGCAGCGCGTCGACATCGGCGGCCCAGCCGTCCACGTCGACGCCAGTTTCGGTGACGTCTGCCCGCAGCGCCTGATTCACCAGCGCCGCGCCGTGCTCGACGTCGTTGCGTCGCCCGGACAACGGGTCCGCCGGCCACACCGCTTCGATGACGTTGTCGCGCAGCGGGTTTCGTTCTCCGTCGGCGGGCGCCGGCGCCCAGTGTTCCACGGTTCCGCAGGGGTCCCCGGCCGCCGCCGAGTCGTCGATGACGGCCTTGATTTCGCAGAGGAAGTCCGACGGGCCGCGCGGCTTGATGCCGGTGGCACCCCAGTGGTGTCCGGACACCAGCAGGGTGTCCTCGGCGCGGGTGATGGCGACATACAACAACCGCCGCTCCTCGTCGATGCGGCGCTGTTCGAGCTGACGGCGATGCTCGGAGATCTTGTCCGACAGCTGCTTTCGGTTGGTGACGTCCGAGGTGTCCATTACCGGAATGCCCAGTGAGCCCGCGGCGGCGCGGTCGCCGCGCAACAGCGGCGGCAGCTCCGCGGCGTCGGTGAGCCAGGTGCTCTTCGACGCTGTCGACGGGAAGGTGCCGCCGGACAGGTGGGCCACCGCCACCACTTGCCATTCCAGCCCCTTCGCGGAGTGCACGGTGAGCACCTGGACGCGGTCGCGGGCGACCGCCAATGGCGCTGGCGCCAAGCCGTTTTCGACCGACTCGGCGACGTCGAGGTAGGCCAGCAGGCCGGCCACCGCCGTGGACGCCGATCCGTCTCCGGGTCCCGCTGCGGAATCGGTGCGTTCGGCGTAACCGGCGACGACGTCGGCGAACGCATCCAGGTGCTCGGTGCCGGCCCAGCCGGACGCCTGCCCTGCCGCGGCCCGGGCTTCGCAGTCGATGCCGAGCACCCGGCGCACCTCGGCCACCAGATCCGGCAGGGGATGGCCGAGGTGGCCGCGCAGGGCGCTCAGTTCGCCGGCCAGCGCGGTGATGCGCTGATACCCCGCAGCCGAATACGCCTCGGCCGCACCGGGATCGGCGATCGCGTCGGCCAGGCACACCGTGTCCGCGTCGGGGCCGGCCGCCACTCGCGATCGACTCGGGCGATGACGGCTTCGGGCGCCTGCGCAATCCCGCCGAGCGCACGCGCGCGCTGCCACAGCGCCGCGATGTCTCGGGCACCGAGACGCCAGCGTGAACCGGTGAGCACCCGCATCGCCGCCGCGCCGGCCGTCGGATCGGCGACCAGCCGCAGCATCGCCACCACCTCGGCGACCTCCGGGATGGCCAGCAGGCCGGCCAGCCCGACGACCTCGACGGGGATTCCGCGGGCGCGCAGCGCATCCGCGATGGGCGCGGCATCGGCGTTGCGGCGCACCAAGACCGCGGCCGTCGGCGGGCTGACCCCCTCATCGCGGGCCCGCCGATAGCGCGCGTCGAGATGGTCGGCGATCCACTCGCGCTCGGCCGTCACATCGGGGAGCAAGGCGCAGCGGACGGTGCCGGGCGGAGCATCCGGGCGCGGCCGCAGCGCATGCACGGCCACCGATCGCCGCCGCGCCTCCGCCGACATGGCGTTGGCCACCCGCAGGGTGCGCGGCGGGTTGCGCCAGCTGGTCCGCAACTCCAGGATCGGCGCGGGGGCGCCGTCGGACCGCGGGAAGTCGGTGGTGAACCGCGGCAGGTTGGTCGCCGACGCGCCGCGCCAGCCGTAGATCGACTGAATCGGGTCACCGACGGCCGTCAGCGCCAGCCCGTCGTCGACTCCACCGCCGAATAGTGCTGACAGCGCGATGCGTTGGGCGTGGCCGGTGTCCTGGTACTCGTCGAGCAGCACCACCCGGTAGCGGCCGCGCAGGTCCTCGCCGACCTGCGGAAACGTCGCCGCCAGCCTGGCCGCCGAGGCCATCTGCATCCCGAAATCCATCACCTTCGCGGCGCGCATGCGTTCGTTGCAGCGCGTCGAGCAGCGGCACCAGTTCGGCGCGCTCGGTCTGGGTGGCCAGCAGCCGCAGCAGCCATTGGCTGGGACCGCGGTCGCGCTGGTAGGGCCCGGCGGGCAGGGAATGGATCAGCCGTCCAGCTCTACGTGGGTATCGCGCAGCTGGCCGGTGTCCACCAGGTGTTCGGACAGCTGCCCCCACAGCCGCAGCACCATCGAGGTGACCGCCGCCGGTGTCTTGTCGGTGCGCAGTTCCCCGCGATACCCGTTGACGACGTCGAACGCCAGCTGCCACAACTCGGTTTCGCCGAGCAGCCGGGTGTCGGGCTCGACGGGCAGCAACAACCCGTAGTCACGCAGCAGCGAGCCCGCGAAGGCGTGGTAGGTGCTGACCATCGGCGCGCCCGTCGGTCTCGACGGGCGCAGCGCCGGCGCCGGCGCGCCCAGACCGACGCCGGCCAGCCGGGCCAGCCGGGACCGGACCCGGCGCAGCAGCTGGCCGGCGGCCTTGCGGGTGAACGTCAGTCCCAGCACCTGACCGGGTTCGGCGTAGCCGTTGGCGACCAGCCACACCACCCGCGCGGCCATGGTCTCGGTTTTGCCGGCACCGGCCCCGGCGATGACGACCAGCGGCCCCGGCGGTGCGGCGATGACGGCGGCCTGCTCGTCGGTGGGCGGGAAAAGCCCCAGCGCGCCGGCCAATTCGGCGGGGCTGTAGCGCGGCCGGGGCGTCATCGCTGCGACCCGTCGGCGTGGGCCGGGCAGTTCGGCCGGATCGGGCAGTGCGTGCAGCCGTCGTTGCGCCGCGCGATGAACTGCGGGCCGGCCGTCGCGTCGGCGGCTCGCGCGATCAGCTCGCGCCATTCGTCGCCGCCGGCCGCGGTCAGCGGATCCTGTTCGCGTTCGGCCACTCCGGACGCCCCGGTCTTGCCCAGGTAGACCAGCCGCGCACCGCCGGGTTCGACGTTGTCGGTCCCGTTGCCGAGCATTCCTTCGGCCACCGCCAGCTGATACATCGCCAGCTGGGCGTGTTGCTGCGCATCGTCCTTGCTGACCGGCGTCTTGCCCGTTTTGATGTCGACGATCACCAGCCGGCCGGCGGCGTCGCGTTCCAGCCGGTCAACCCGGCCGCGCAGGCGGACCTCGCCGCCGCCTCTCGGTGGCCACGGTTCCGTCGATCTCGACCTCGACGCCGACCTCGGTCAGTGCGCCCCGGGTTTGCGCTCGCCACTCGATGAACGCCTCGAGCATGGCGCGGTGGCGGGCCAGCTCGTTGGCCGAATGCCATTGCGCCGCAAAGGGCAGATGCTTCCAGGCGCGGTCGAGCTCGGCCAGCAGTTCCGATTCGCTCTTGTGCGGTTCGGCGATCAGCGCGTGCACCACCGACCCGATCGCCGAGCGCACGTCGCGCGGGTTGGATCCGCCGTGCCGCTCGGCGAGCCAGCGCAGCGGGCAGTCGTTGAGCGTTTGCATGGTCGAGGGCGTCAGGGTGACGACATCGCCGCTGCCTCGCAGCGGTTCGCTGGTGCTGATCGGGGTCAATCCGTGCCACCCGGCCGGGTCGGCGCCGGGTACGCCGGCTTTGGCCAGCCGGGCCAATTGCGTTGCCGCGCAGGTACGGGCGAGCTCATCCACCGTCCCAACGGGCGCGCACACCACGCCGCGCAGCCGGCCCACCAGCGCGGCCGCCGACAGTACCCGAGGCGCCGAAATAGGTTGCAGGTCAACACTATCGGCTTCTGCGTCGGCCCATTGTGCGACTTCGCCAAAGAACACCGACGGCAGCGCCGCGTCGTGACCCGCCCCATCGGTGTCACTGTCGACGGCGGTCACCAGCAACCGGCGCCGGGCCCGGCCCATCGCCGCCACCAGCAGCCTGCGCTCCTCGGCCAGCAGCGGCGCCCGCACCGACGCGTCCGCGCCGACACCGTCCAGCACATCCAGCAGCCGCTGGGTGGCCAGCACGCCCCCACGCGGAACGGTGTTGGGCCACAACCCATCCTGCAATCCGGCGATGACCACCAAATCCCATTCGTGTCCCAACGCGGCGTGCGCGCTGAGCACCTGGACCCGTTCGGCCGCGGCGACCGGCTCGCGGGTGGCACTGGGCAGCGCCAGCGCGGCGATGTGCTCGACCAGACCGCGCAGCGATGCGCCCGAGGTGCGCGACACATAGTCGTCGGTGACGTCGAACAGCGCGGTCACCGACTCGAGGTCCCGGGTGGCCTGCGCGGCGGCGGGGCCGCCGCGCTCGCTGACCGACAGCCAGCGGCGCTGCAGGCCGGACCGGTGCCAGGCGGCCCACAGGGTGTAGCGCGGGTCTTCACCGGCGCGGTGCGAGCGCGCGGCCGCGTCCAGCACCGCGCGGACCTTACGCAGCGGGGCGAACTGCGGGCCCGACGGCATCTCGTCGGCGGACAGCGCCTCGACCAACAGCGCGGGGAAGTCTCCCGGTGCGCGACCGGGGTTGACGCGCTGCAGCATTCGGCGCAGCTGGCGCAGCGACACCGGGTCGACACGGCCGATGGGGCCGGTCAGCAGCGCCAGCGCCTGCTGCCCGTCGAGCCTGTCGGCGGTGGCCAGCAGCACGGTGAGCAAGGCCCGCACGGCGGGTTCCTGGGACAGCGGCCCGGTTATGGCGGGCGCGGCCACCGGCACACCGGCGGCGGCCAGGGCGCGCGGCAAGCGCGCACCGGCGCGGGGCACCGACCGGACGATGACCGCCATCTGCGACCAGGGCACACCGTCGACCAGGTGTGCGCGGCGCAGCGCGTCGGCGATGGTCGCCGCCTCGGCGTGCGCCGACGCGGCCAGACGCACCGCAACCGAGCCCTCCTCCCCGCCCCGGCGCCGTCGATCTGCCGGCCGTTGCTGCCGCCGGGTAACCGGCCGGCGATGCCGCTGACCGCGCGCGCCACGGCCGGAGCGCAGCGATGCGACGTCGTCAGTGTCACCGAGGCCGCATCGCCCGTCGAGCAACCCGGCGGGTTCGCCGCCCCGGAAGCCGAACACCGCCTGATTGGGATCCCCGGCGATCAGCGCCAACTCGGCGCCCGCCGCGAGCACCCGAACCAGCCGCGCCGCCTGCGGGTCGAGCTGCTGGGCGTCGTCGACCAACAAGACGCGGATCCGGCTCCGTTCGGCGTGCAGCAGCTCGGGGTCGACGGCGAAAGCTTCCAGTGCGGCGCCCACCAATTCGGCGGCGCCCAGCGCGGGTGTGGTGGCCTCCGGCGCGGCCGTGCCCACCGCCGCGCGCAGCAGCATCACCTGCTCGTACTGGCGCGCGAATTGGCCGGCGGCGGTCCACTCCGGCCGCCGGCAACGACGGCCCAGCCGCTCCAGATCCTGGGGATCCACGCCGCGTTCGGCGCAGCGCGCCAACAGATTTCGCAGTTCGGTGGCGAAGCCGGCGGTGCTCAGCGCGGACCGCAGTTGGGCCGGCCAGGCCGTCGCGGCGCGCGGGCCGTCTTCGAGGTCACCGGCCAGGAGTTCCCGGATGATGGCGTCCTGTTCGGCGCTGGTGACCAGCCGCGGGGGCGCCTCGCCGGCGCGCTCGGCGGCGCGCCGCAAGACCGCGTACGCGTAGCCGTGCACGGTCCGCACCAGCGGCTCGCTGACAGCGGCCCGTCCCGGGCCGGTGGATCGCGAGCGCAGCAACGCCGTCGTCAGTGCGCTCCGCTCGGCCATGCCGATCCGGCCCGAACCGGTAAGCAGCAGAACCGATTCCGGGTTGACACCGGCTTCGATCTGGGCGACCGCGGCGTCGATCAGCAGGCTGCTCTTGCCGGTGCCGGGCCCGCCGAGAATGCGCAGTTGACCGCGCGCACCGGGGTCTAAGACGGTGTGCGCTGCGGCATCCCACGTGTAGGCCATGACCGCATGACATCACGAGGGTCCGACAGGTTCACTGGCGCGGGATGAACGCGGCCTGCAGGAGCTGGTGGTCGAACCCTCCGGCCACCTCGCCGGTGGCCGCGTGTTGGTAGGCCGCGACACCGAAGATTTGGCTGAGCGCGGTCGATATGAACGAGATCACAACGGCGAATGCGAAGGTGGTGGCCAGGAGCGCGACGCGCAACGGCTAGCGTGCCCGACATCGTCGCCGCCGCCTCTTACCCTGGAGGCCGGACGAGCCGAAGAACGCGAGGAGGGGTGTTAAAGACATGGCCGGACGAACGCGGCTTTCCCATCGACGACGAACGCGGCTTTCCCATCGACGAGGCGCCGGAAGGCGACGCGGTGGAACAACTGCGCCCTGTCGACTCCGACGACGAGACCGGCCTGGACACCGATTACGTGACCGCCGCCGACCGGGAGGCCAACGAGGCCGACGTGATCGAGCAGGCCTACGTCGTCCCCACCGAGGACGATCGGGATGACGACCGCTGAGGGTACTCGCGACGCGCGGGTGGCGACTGGCACCATCGACGGGTGACCGCGAAGTTGCATGTGCACCGTTACGGGCAGTCCGGTCCCGTGCGGATCCTGGCGTTGCACGGTTTGACGGGGCACGGCCAGCGTTGGCAGCATCTGTCCGGCTTCCTGCCCGGGATCGGCGTCGCCGCACCGGATCTGGTCGGCCACGGCAGATCTTCGTGGGCGGCGCCGTGGACCATCGACGCCAACGTCGCGGCGTTGGCGTCGCTGCTCGACGAGCAGCCCGACACGCCGGTGGTGATCGTCGGTCACTCCTTTGGCGGCGGCCTGGCGATGCATCTGGCCGCGGCGCGCCCGGCTCAGGTGGCGGGATTGCTGCTACTCGACCCCGCGGTCGGATTGGACGGCGGGTGGATGCGCGAGATCGCCGAGGCGATGCTGTCCTCGCCCGACTATCCCGACGCCGAGGAAGCGCGCATGGAAAAGGTGCACGGCTCGTGGTCCGACGTCGATCCCGCGCTGCTGGACGCCGAGATCGACGAGCATCTGATCACGCTGCCGGGCGGACGCTACGGCTGGCGGATGAGCCTGCCGGCGATGATTTCGTACTGGAGCGAGCTGGCCCGGGACACGGTGCTGCCGCCGGCGAACACCCCGACCGTCCTGGTGCGAGCCAAGCGGACCAACCCGCCCTATGTCACCGACAACCTGATCGCAGGCCTGGCCGATCGGTTGGGGCCGGATTTCCGGCTGCTGGATTTCGACTGCAACCACATGGTGCCCTACGCCAAGCCCGACGAGGTTGCCGCGCTGACCCGCGAGCTGTTGGAAGCCCGCTGACCGTGGCGCCGGTGACCGACGAGCAAGTCGAGCGGGTACGTGCTCTCGTCGTCGCGATCCCGTCCGGCCGCGTCGCCACCTACGGCGACATCGCCACTGTCGCAGGGCTTTCCAGTCCACGCATCGTCGGCTGGATCATGCGGACCGACTCCTCGGACCTGCCCTGGCACCGGGTGATCACCGCCTCCGGGCGCCCGGCACGACACCTGACGACCCGACAGCTGGAGTTGTTGCGCGCCGAAGGCGTGCTGGCGACCGACGGCAAGATCGCGCTGCGCGAGGTTCGCCACGAGTTCCCGGACGGACGTTAGTGGCGATCGCCAGCGCGGCGAAGCCGGGCGCAGCGGGTCGCCACGCGGCTAGGCTAGAGCACCAGCCGGACCAGCGCGGCGGTGCGGGCCAGGCCGGGGAACGCCTCGGCGGTCGACCGGGGGTGCAGCGCGTGGACGGCGAGGCGAAACATCAACGCCCGCAACAACATCTGCGACCATTCCGGCAGGGCATTCCAGCGTTCGATCAGCCCGTCGTCGGCCTCTCCCCACGACAGCGCGTCGATGACGACCACTCCGGCCGCCCACGATGCGGGCCGCCAGTACGGGGTGATGTCGGTGATTCCCGGCGCCGCGGTACCGACGAAAAGCACTGTGCCGTAAAGGTCTCCGTGGACCAGCTGGTTGGGGCTCTTGGTCGGCTTGCGCAAGGTGGCTAGCTGGTGCAGCAGCTCCACCGATCGCTCGGCGTCCGCCGTCGGAGGGGCCGACCGCGCGCCCGGTGGCACCGAGGCCAGCGGCCGTTCCTCCCACGCCGCGCGATCGGCGGCGATGAAGATGTCGACGTCGCCCCAGGGCGCCGTGGGGCCCTGGGTCAGAAACCGGGGCCGCTCCAGCTTGCCCGTCGCCTCGTGTAGGCGCACCGCCGCCGAGACGACTTCGTCATGGCGGGGCTCCGGCGTCCCGGCCACGAAGGTGTCCGCCCGCCACCCGGAAACCACGTAGCGCCCGTCCGTGGAACGCACCGGCCGGGCCAGGCGAACGCCATCGACGAACAAGGTCTCGCGGACCCGTGCGGACCAGGCCGCGCGGGCGTTGTCGGCCACCAGCGACAGGACGACCTCACCGCACCGCCAGCCGCCCTCCCAGCTGGCCCCCAGATAGACAGGGTTGACGCCGGCCAAACCAAACGCGGACAGCACATGATCCGGCGGTGGCTCGACTGTCACACCGGTACTCTAAACGAGTCCAACAGCGGCGATCGTTAGCACAGCGGCGAAGCTGGGCGCGGCGGGTCGCGCCAGGCCGATAGGCCCACGGGTCAGTACAGAACCATGTCGGGTTGCATCTGCTGCGCCCATGCCACGATGCCGCCCTGCAAATGCACCGCATCAGCGAATCCGGCCTTGCGCAACACCGCCAGCGCCTGGGCCGAGCGCACCCCCGTTTTGCAGTACAGCACCGGCAAGCGACCCTGCGGCAGCTTAGCCAGGCCCTCGCCGGAATTGATCGACGACTGCGGGATCAGCTGGGCCCCGTCGATGTGCACGATGTCGAACTCCATCGGCTCACGCACGTCGATCAGGGCCAGCTCCTTGCCGGAATCCAGCCAGTCGCGCAGCTCCCGCGGGGTGATGGCCAACGCGTCGTGCGCCGGGGCCTCGGGCTCCACGCCGCACAGCTGCTCGTAGTCGACGAGCTCGGTGATCTTCGGTCGCGACGCGTCCGAGGGGTCGCGGCGGATCGCGATGGTGCGGTACGTCATCTCCAGCGCGTCGTAGATCATCAATCGGCCCAGCAATGAGTCGCCGATGCCGGTAACGAGTTTGATCACCTCGGTGCTCATCACCGAGGCGATGGACGCGCAGACGATCCCCAGCACGCCGCCCTCGGCGCAGGACGGAACCGAACCGGGCGGCGGGGGATCGGGGTAAAGGTCGCGATAGTTGAGCCCGCGGCCGTCGGGCGCATCCTCCCAGCACACCGAGACCTGGCCCTCGAAGCGGTAGATCGACCCCCACACGTACGGCTTTTTCGCCAGCACCGCCGCGTCGTTGGCCAGATACCGGGTGGAGAAGTTGTCGGTGCCGTCCACGATCAGGTCGTAGGAGCCGAATAAATCGACGGCGTTGGTGGAGTCCAGGCGAAACTCGTGCAGCCGCACGTCGACCAGCGGGTTGATCGCGGCGATGGAGTCGCGCGCCGACTGGACCTTGGGACGTCCGACGTCGGCGACGCCGTGGATGATCTGGCGCTGCAGGTTCGACTCGTCAACCACGTCGAAATCGATGATGCCGATCGTGCCCACACCGGCGGCCGCCAGGTAGAGCAAGGTCGGCGCGCCCAGGCCGCCGGCGCCGATCACCAGCACCCGCGCGTTCTTGAGCCGCTTCTGCCCGTCGAGGCCGAGGTCGGGTATGAGCAGGTGACGGCTGTAGCGGGCCACCTCATCGCCGCTCAGGTGGTCTGCGGGCGCCACCAGTGGCGGCAGCGACGTCGACACTGCGAAACATCTCCTCAAATTGGCTTCTCTCACCATCACAGCAGCCCGCGCCAGGCGCGGCAACGAGACGGTGCCCTCAGGAGGGCGCGCTAGGCGATGGGGTACGGCCAGGGATTGAACCGGCAGGTCTTCCCGTCGGCCTTGACGACGTCGGGATCGAACTGGGCGGCGTCATTGTTCGACGTCGAGAACGTCTGCTGCATCATCACCGGCGCCAATGCGCCCTGCTGCTCGCAGGGCTCGTGATGCACGTATCCGATGGCGTGGCCGACCTCGTGGTTGATGACGTACTGCCGGTAGGAGCCGACGTCCCCTTCGAACGGCACCGCCCCTCGTATCCAGCGCGCCTCGTTGAGGAAGACCCGCGACTCGCGGTTGGCGCCGAACACCGGGTTGTAACACGAGGTTTCGAGCCGAAATTCGTAACCGCACCCCTCGCGCACCGTCACCGGTGATACGAGCGAGATCCGAAAGTCGGGTTTGCCGTTGTCGATCCGGATGAATGCGAACTGCGGATTGTGCGTCCAGCCCTTCGGATTGGCCAGCGTCTGGTCGACCATCTGGGCGAAGGCCTCGTCACCGCCGAACATCGTCGGGTCGATGCCGTTCTCCACTTCGACGGTGTACCGGAACACCTTGGCGGTGCCCTGACCGAGCTGCGGCGTGGCGCCCGGGACGGCGTGCCACGTCTTGTCCCCCGCCTCGGTGAACGGCCCGCCGTCCGGCAACGTCCCGGCCGGCAGGTTGGCGTCGAACGCGGCAAGCCCGCGCGGCGGGGCGTCGATGATCGCGGTACCCACGGCTCCGATCGCAGGCGGGCTCTGGATGGTCCGGCCGGCCGTCGGCTTCGGCGCACCGGTGCCGGTCACCGTCTGATACATGACCACCGCGGTGAGCACCGCCAGGACGGGCAGGGCGTACGCGCGCCAGCCATAGGTGGAGACGAAGCGACCCAACCAGGATTGTTTGCGCCACTGTCGCGGCCGCTCACGGTCGGCCCGCGCCCGCCCGGCTTCCCGCGCGAGCGGGTCGCGCAGCGCCCGCAGCGGCTCTCGCCACTCGTCACGCAACACCGGCACGCGACCCGTGCTGCGGGGCGGCCGGGGAGACGTCATTTCCCCAGGATTACACAGCCTTGCACCGCCGCCGCCCGTGGCGCGCCCGAATCCACCGTCCGACACCGCTTCTGCCTGCGGCGACGACTGCGATCACCGTCGCATCGACCGGACGGGTAGTAAGGTCTTTGCCACGGGCTGCGAGCGGCCGGCCCCGGTTCACCGACGGCCGGCCGCCGATAATCAGATGAGGAATCGATGAGCGAACTCGCCAAGGTGCCGGCGCGGCGCGCCGTCCGATCGGCCGAGCGGGGCCGACCGGACGCAGGCGCAGTTTCGAACCGGCGAGGCAACCGGTTGCCGCGCGACGAGCGCCGCGGTCAATTGCTCATCGTGGCCAGCGATGTGTTCGTGGACCGGGGCTATCACGCGGCAGGCATGGATGAGATCGCCGACCGGGCCGGGGTCAGCAAACCCGTTCTTTACCAACACTTTTCGAGCAAGCTCGAGCTTTATCTCGCGGTGCTGGCGCGGCACGTGGAGAACCTGGTCTCGGGCGTCCAGCAAGCGCTGAGCACCACCACCGACAACCGGCGCCGGTTGCATTCTGCGGTGCAAGCGTTCTTCAACTTCATCGACCACGACAGCCAGGGTTACCGGCTGATCTTCGAGAACGATTACGTCACCGAACCCGAAGTGGCCGCCCAGGTGCGCGTCGCCACCGAATCCTGCATCGACGCGGTCTTCGCATTGATCAGCGAGGATTCGGGGCTGGACCCGCACCGGGCCCGGATGATCGCGGTCGGTCTGGTCGGGATCAGCGTCGACTGCGCCAGGTACTGGCTGGACTCCGACCGCCCGATTTCCAAATCGGACGCGGTCGACGGCACCGTGCAGTTCGCCTGGGGCGGACTGTCACACGTGCCGCTGACTCGCTCTTAATGCCCCTTGCCGGCGTGCTTGCCGGATTCGGCGCTGATGCCGAAGCCCACCCGGCGCGCGTCGGCGGCACCGATTTCGACGTAGGCGATCTTGGTGGTGTGAATCAGGAAGCGGCGGCCACGTTCGTCGCTCAGTCGCAGCAGACCCGACCCCTCGCCCAGCGCGGCGCTGACCAGTTCTTCGACCTCAGCGGGCGTCTGGGCGCTGGCAAGGACCAACTCGCGTGGACTATCCGTGATACCGATCTTGACCTCCACGGTCACCCCTTCCATGGGTCTTGCCGTCTTCCGCGGGTGGTGACGTCCCGGCCCGTCAGCAGCAGGCTAGTGGACGCGGCGGACCCCCGCGTCCTCGCGTCCCACACTTCGCGGTCAGCGGAAGTCCGGTCGCGACCAGATAACGATTCGCTTGCAGGTTGTCTCCCGCACCCGCGCGATACCCGATCCGTGTTTTCACATCGCTAACTTCGGCACCATGGCTACCACACTGTCGCACCTTGACGAAAGGATCCGGGCTTACCCCGACGACGACGACGTTGACGACGCCTGCGATACCGATCCCTACCTGCACGCCGACTCCAACTGGACGGGCTGGCCGGCCGACTCGCGCTGGCGTCCCGCCACCGCGATCATGGGTGCGGTCGTGGCTCTGGGCGCCATCGCCACCGCCGTCATCATCAACAGCGGCGACAGCGCATCGACCAAGGCCACGCTGGGTGCGCCGGCTCCCCACCCGGTGACCTCGGCGCCTGCGACCACCAAAGCGTCCGTGCCGCCCAGCGCAGCCCCCGGGCCCTCCCGATTGCCAGCCGAAACCTTCACGACGGTCACCACGCCCAGCGCCGCGCCCATCGCACCGCCGGCGGCGGCTGCGCCCACCGTCGCGCCGCCGCTCGCGGCGGCCCCGCCGACGGCCGCGCTGAACCCGCGCACCATCGTCTACAGCGTGAACGGATCCAAGCAGCTGCTGGATCTGGTGAACATCGTCTACACCGACGCGCAGGGCGTGCCCCAGACCGAGTTCAACGTGTCGTTGCCGTGGTCGAAGGTGGTGGTGCTCAACCCGGGCGTACAGACCGAATCGGTGGTGGCGACCAGCTTCTACGGTCGCCTCAGCTGCTCGGTCTTCAACGCCGCCGGTCAGCGGATCATCGCGTCCAACGTTTCGAACATGGCGACCTGCGCGGGATGAGCCTCAGCTGAGGCCGAGTTCGTTCATGCGGCGGTCGTGCGTCTGCTGCAGCCGGTCGAAGAACGCGTTGAGCTGGCCCAGCCCGCCGGCGCCGGACATCACCAGGTCGACCAGCTCGTCGTGGTCGGCCAGCAGATACTGGGCCTGAGTGATCGCTTCGCCGAACAGCCGACGTGACCACAGCGCCAGCCGGCTGCGCTGCTTGCCGCTCGCGGTCACGGCGGAGCGCACCTCGGCGACGACGAACTGCGAGTGCCCGGTCTCCGACAGCGCCGCACGCACCACGTCTGCCACCTCGTCGGGCAGACCGTCGGCGATCTCCAAGTACAGATCGGCCGCCAGCGCGTCGCCCACGTAGGTCTTCACCAGGGCCTCCAGCCATGTGCTGGGCATCGTCAGCCGGTGGTAGTTCTCCAGCGCCGAGACATACTTCGACATCGCCGACACCACGTCGACACCGCGGCTTTCCAGCGCGTCGCGCAGCTGCTCGTAGTGCTGCATCTCGGCGGCGGCCATGCTCGCCATGGAAATCCGTCCGCGCAGGTCAGGGGCCATCCGCGCCTCGTCGGTGAGCCGGTAGAACGCGGCGATCTCGCCGTAGGCCAGGACCGCGAACAGCTCGTTGACACCCGGGTGATCAGCCGTCAGCCGCGGGGCGGGCGAATCGTCGCTTTGGTCGGCGGCGGCGGGCTGACAGGAGGGCCGGGTCATGGCAACACTGTAGTCGGCTGACTTAGCGCAAAATGGGAGCCAGCTATCGACCAGCTATCATGGAGGTCGATGGCGGCTGTATTCATGCCGTAACTGTTTTTTCCCAAGCCGCTATCGGCGAAATGTGCGTGCACAGCTGGCCCGCCCCCTTTGGGCCCTCCCAGACTGAGCCAGGGCCGGCGACTCGGCGACGTATTCGGAGTCGGAACTCGTGCGCGCGTGACCGCGACAGAGAAATACCGACACAAACCGATATGTCACCGAGAGGCTACTTACCCACGCATGACCGCACTGACAAGCACAACTGAACTGACCTTTGCTCAACTCGGCGTCCGCGACGAAATCGTGCGCGCGCTCGCCGAAAAGGGGATTGAAAGCCCCTTTGCCATCCAGGAACTCACCCTGCCGATGGCGCTCGCCGGCGACGACCTCATCGGCCAGGCGCGCACCGGCATGGGCAAGACCTTCGCCTTCGGGGTGCCGCTGCTGCAGCGCATTACCGCCGACAACGCGGCGCGGCCGCTCAACGGCACACCGCGGGCCCTGATCGTGGTGCCCACCCGCGAACTGTGCCTGCAGGTCACCGGCGACCTCACGCTGGCGGCCAAGCATCTCACCGCCGACGACGGCCGGCCGCTGTCGGTGGTACCCATCTACGGCGGGCGCCCCTACGAGCCGCAGATCGAGGCGCTGCGTGCCGGCGCCGACGTCGTGGTGGGCACGCCGGGCCGGCTGCTCGACCTGAGCCAACAGAACCACCTGCAACTGGGCGGGCTCTCGGTGCTGGTGCTCGACGAGGCCGACGAGATGCTTGACCTGGGCTTCCTGCCCGACATCGAGCGCATCTTGCGCCAGATCCCGACCGACCGGCAGTCCATGCTGTTCTCGGCGACCATGCCGGACCCGATCATCACGCTGGCCCGTACCTTCATGAATCAGCCCACCCACATCCGGGCGGAAGCGCCGCATTCGGCGGCCATCCACGACACGACCGTCCAATACGTCTACCGGGCCCACGCCCTCGACAAGGTGGAGCTCGTCAGCCGCGTGCTGCAGGCCCGGGGCCGCGGCGCCACGATGATCTTCACCCGCACCAAGCGCACCGCGCAGAAGGTGGCCGACGAGCTGGCCGAGCGTGGTTTCGCGGTGGGCGCCGTGCACGGCGACCTCGGACAAGCGGCGCGCGAGAAGGCGCTCAAGGCCTTTCGCACCGGTGACGTCGACGTGCTGGTCGCCACCGACGTGGCCGCCCGCGGCATCGACATCGATGACATCACCCACGTCATCAACTACCAGATCCCCGAGGACGAGCAGGCCTACGTGCACCGCATCGGCCGCACCGGCCGTGCCGGTAAGACCGGTATCGCGGTCACCCTGGTGGACTGGGACGAGCTGCCCCGCTGGGCGCTGATCGACAAGGCGCTGGGCCTGGACTGCCCCGAGCCCGCCGAGACCTACTCCAACTCCCCGCATCTCCAGGAGGAGCTGGGCATCCCCGCCGAGGCCGGCGGCACGGTGGGCGCGGCCCGCAAGCAGCAAGGCCAGCGCCGCACCGGCGAACGCGATGGCAAGAAGCCGGAGCAGAAGTCGGAAAAGCCGGCGCGCGGCTCCGGTGCCCGGCGCCGGCGCACCCGTGGCGGCCAGCCCGTCACCGGGCATCCCTCGGGCAACGGCGACGCAGGCACCAACGGCGAAGCCGCCGCGGAAACACCGGCCGGCTCGCCCCCGGGCAACGCCGGTTCCACCCGGCGTCGTCGCCGGCGCCGCAAGCCCGCCGAAGGGCAAGCCGCCACGGCGGCCGCCACTACGCAGAGCAACTAACAGCCCGCGCCGACGCATGGTCAGACCCGAGCGCCGGACCAAGGGCGACCTCCTCGCCGCCGCGGCCATCGTGATCGTCGTCGCCGCGGTCGCGGCGTTGATCTGGTGGACCAGCGACGCCAGGGCCACCACCAGCCGGCCCGCGGCCGTCCCGGCACCCAACCCGACGCCGGCCCGGCAGGTGCCTGCCGGCCTGAAACAGCTGTGGAGCGCCGCAAGTCCGGCCACCACCGCCCCAGTGGTGGCCGGCGGCGAGGTCGTCAGCGGTGCGGGCCGCCGCATCGACGGCCGCGATCCCGAGACGGGCTTGTCCCGCTGGAGCTACGAGCGCGACTCCGACCTGTGCGGAGTCACCTGGTTGTACCGCTACGCCGTCGCGGTCTACCGAGACGACCGCGGCTGCGGGCAGGTGAGCACCCTGGACGGCTCCACCGGCCGCCGGGGGCCGGCCCGCAGCGGCTACGCCGATCCGCGGGTACGGCTCACCTCCGACGGCATGACGGTGTTATCGGTCGGCGACACCCGGCTCGAACTGTGGCGCTCGGACATGGTCCGGATGCTGGCCTATGGCGAGACCGACGCCCGGGTGAAACCGTCGACGCGCGGACTACACTCCGGATGCAAGCTGGTCTCCGCCGCGGCCAGCTCGCAGGCCGTATCGGTGCTGGAGAGTTGCGCGAACCAGGCCGACCTGCGGTTGGTGTTGCTGCGTCCCGGCAAGGACGACGACGAACCGCAGCAACACATCGTGGCCGAACCGGGGATCGCGCCGGGTTCCGGCGCCCGCGTGCTGGCCGTCGCCGAGAACACCACCGCGGTATACCTGCCCGCGCCGCAGCCCCGAGTCGACGTGATCGACGAAACCGGCGCCACCGTGTCGAGCAATCCGCTGCCCAAGCCGCCATCGCGCTCGGCGGCCGTCTCCCACCCTGGCAGCCTGATCACCTGGTGGACCGGCGATTCGCTGATGGTCTTCGACGCGAACACGGTGGCGCTGCGCTACACCATCGCCGCGGGCGACAAGACGCCGTTGGGGCCCGGGGTGATGATGGCGGGCCGGCTGCTGGTGCCTCTCACCGGCGCGATCGGCGTCTACGACCCGCTCAGCGGCGCCAACGAACGCGCTATTCCGGTGGACCGATCGACCAGTGCCCCGCCGGACGGGAGACCGGTGTTCCCGGCCGTGATCGGGTCTAGGGTGCTCGAGCAGCGCGGTGACACCCTGGTGGCGCTGGGCTGACGGCTCGCTACCTCGACGACGACGACCCGCTGCGCCCGGCTGACGCCACGCTTGCGATCGTCGCTAGACCTCGACGCTGAACGTCGGCAGCGGCTTGCCGCTCTTCCAGTGCTTGAGCAACGCCGCCGCCAGCTCCTCGTAGGCCACGGCGCCCTTGTTCTTGCGAGCCGCCATCACGGACGAGCCCGAGGCGCTGGCCTCGGCGAACCGTACGGTCCGCGGAATCGGCGGGGCCAGCACCGGCAGGCTGTAGCGGTCGGCGACGTCGGCCAGGACGTCGCGGGTGTGGGTGGTGCGCGAGTCGTACAGCGTCGGCAGGGCGCCGAGCAGTCGCAGCTCCGGGTTGGTGATCTGCTGGACGTCGGAGACGGTGCGCAGGAACTGGCCGACCCCGCGGTGCGCGAGGGTCTCGCACTGCAGCGGCACGATGACCTCGTCGGCGGCCGTCAGCCCGTTCAGGGTGAGCACACCCAAGGACGGCGGGCAGTCGATGATCACCACGTCGAAGTCGTCGTTCAATTTGGCCAGCGCGCGTTTGAGCGCGTATTCGCGGCCGGCCCGCATCAGCAGCATCGCTTCGGCGCCGGCCAGGTCAATGTTGGCCGGCATCAGCGTCATTCCCTCCGCCGTCTCGACCAGCGCGGCGTTGGGCTCGACTTCGCCCAGCAGCACCTCGTGCACGGACACCGGCAGCTTGTCGGGGTCTTGGCCCAGCGAGAAGGTCAAGCAGCCCTGCGGATCGAGGTCGACCAGCAGCACCCGCTTCTTCTCGTCCACCATCGCCGCACCCAGCGACGCGACTGTGGTCGTCTTAGCGACGCCACCCTTCTGGTTGGCCACCGCCAATATCCGCATTTCACTCACCGGCGCCGCCACCTCATCGCTGTCTCCCACTGCATCGTCGCGTGCGGTTTACAGTGCCATCCTGGCATGTTCGCCCGCCGTGCGCTTCGGCCTGAGCAACCACCGCGAGTCGTCCGGCAGAATCATCCGGTATGGGCTTGCACAATCACCGTCTGGTGCTGCTGCGCCACGGCGAAACCGAGTGGTCGAAATCGGGCCAGCACACGGGCCGCACCGAGGTCGAGCTGACCGAGGCGGGCCGAACGCAGGCCAAGCTGGCCGGTGGGGTGCTCGGCGAACTCGAACTCGTTGACCCGCTGGTGATCAGCAGCCCCCGGGAACGCTCCCTGACCACCGCGCAGTTGGCCGGGCTTTCCATCGACGAGGAGTCCGAGCTGCTGGCGGAATGGGATTACGGCTCCTATGAGGGCCTGACCACGGAGCAGATCCAGGAGAAGGTGCCCGATTGGCTGGTGTGGACGCACGGCTGCCCCGGCGGTGAGACCGTCGCGCAGGTCAGCGAGCGCGCCGACGCCGCCGTCGCGACAGCGCTGGAGCACATGGAATCGCGCGACGTGGTCTTCGTCAGCCACGGTCACTTCTCCCGTGCGGTGATCACGCGCTGGGTCGAACTGCCACTGGTCGAGGGCAGCCGCTTCGGCATGATCACCGCGTCGATCGCGGTCTGCGGATTCGAACACGGCGTGCGGCAATTGCGGGCGCTCGGATTGACCGGTCAGTGAGCAGCGAACCACCGTTCGCTCTGTGCGGGCCGACGCAAACACTGATTGCCGAAGGTATGCGGCGTCGTTACACGGATGTGGGCGCCGCGCAGGCCGCGTTGCACTCGGGGAACGCACGAATTGTGTTGGGTGCGTTGCCTTTCGATGTCACCCGGCCGGCAGCGTTGCTGACGCCGGAAACGGTGAAAACCACGGACGGACCGCCGGACCGGCCGTGCGCCGCCCTGCCGCCTGTGCAGGTAGCCGAAGCCGTGCCGCCGCCGGCCGACTACCGGGACCAGGTCAGCCGGGCGTGCGAGAAGCTCGCCGCGCTCGACAATCCACTGGAAAAGGTGGTGTTGGCCCGCGCCCTGCGGCTGGTCGCCGACGCCCCGCTGGATGCGCTCGTGATCCTGCGCCGGCTCATCGCCGCGGATCCGATGGCCTACGGCTACCTCGTCGACCTGAGTGCCGCCGGCGACGAGTACACGGGCACTGCCCTGGTGGGCGCCAGCCCCGAGCTACTGGTGTCGCGCCGCGGCGACCTCGTCGAGTGCCGCCCCTTCGCCGGCTCGGCCCCGCGCGCCGCCGACCCGGACGCCGACGCGGCGAACGGCGCCATGTTGGCCTCCTCGGCCAAAAACCGCCACGAACATCAGCTGGTCATCGAGACCATCAGGGCCGCCCTGCGACCGCTGTGTGACGAGTTGTCTGTCGCCCCCCAACCGCAACTGAGCAGCACCACGACCGTTTGGCATCTGTGCACGCCGATCAGCGGTCGTTTGCGCGAAAAATCCACGACGGCAATCGATTTAGCATTGGCACTGCATCCCACTCCGGCCGTCGGCGGAGTGCCAACTAAGGCCGCGATGCAGCTGATCGCCGAACTGGAGGGCGACCGCGGGTTCTACGCCGGGACGGTGGGCTGGTGTGACGACCGCGGAGACGGCCGCTGGGTGGTGTCGCTGCGCTGCGCGCAGCTGTCAGCGGACCGGCGCAGCGCGCTGGCCCGCGCCGGCGGCGGTATTGTGGCCGAGTCCGACCCGGACGACGAAGTCGCCGAGACGACAACAAAATTCGGCACGATCCTCAGCGGCCTTGGAGTTGAGTAATGAGCCGTCACATTCGTAGCGCGTCGCAGCAAGACGCCGGCGCGATCACCGAAATGATCTACGCGCTGGCCGAATTCGAGCACGCCGTCGATCAGTGCACCGTGACCGAAACACAAATCGCGGCAGCACTTTTCGGTGATCCACCGCGGGTGCACGGGCACGTCGCCGAGGTGGATGGCGAAATCGCGGCGATGGCACTGTGGTTCGTCAACTTCTCCACCTGGGACGGCGTGGCGGGCATCTATCTGGAAGACCTGTTCGTGCGGCCGGAGTTTCGCCGGCGCGGGCTGGCCCGGGCGCTGCTTGCCACGCTGGCGTCGGAATGCCTGCAGCGGGGCTACACGCGGCTGTCCTGGGCGGTGCTGAACTGGAACGTCGACGCCATCGCGCTATACGACAGCATCGGCGGGCAGCCGCAAAACGACTGGACGACCTACCGGCTGTCGGGGGCACCGTTGGCGGGGCTGGCCGAATCGCCCTGATCGCCGGCGGCCCAGCGCACCGCGGCGGGGCTGAACAGCAGCCCCAGCACCAGCAGCGCCACCGCGCCAGCCGGGATCGCGAACCCCGGCTGATGTGAACCTGCGGCGAGGTACCACGCCACCGGCAGCAACAGCAGCTGGGTGATCACGGCCAGCCCGCGGCCCCAGCGCTTCCCGAGGATCAGCGCGCGCCCCGCCGCGATCACCCCCGCACCCACCAGGACGAACCAGCCCGCGGTCGCCAGGCCGTTGACCACCTGCTGGTCGGCTCCCGCAATCCCGCGGACCACCAGCACCACCGCCACGATCAGCGCCGCAATCCCCTGCAACACGACGATCAGGCCCGCGCGGCGAACGGCGGTCGGGGCGGCTGGCGGCGTCACAGCGTCAGCGTAGTCAGGGCGGCCGGCGGTTCCCCCACAGCGGCGCCTTAACCCGCCCGCCTAAGCTCGTGCTTCATGCGGGCCGTGCTGATCGTCAACCCCACAGCCACTTCCACCACTCCGGCCGCTCGCGACCTGCTGGCCCACGCGCTCAAAAGCCGTCTGCAGCTCAGCGTCGAGCACACCAATCATCGCGGTCACGGCACCGAGCTCGCGCAGAAGGCCGTGACCGACGGTATCGATCTGGTGGTCGTGCACGGTGGCGACGGCACGGTGAGCGGGGTGGTCAACGGGCTGCTCGGCCGGCCGGGACCGCTGCCGAGTGGCCCGATACCGGCGGTTGCGGTGGTTCCCGGCGGTTCGGCCAATGTGCTGGCGCGGTCGCTGGGCATCTCCGCGGACCCGGTCGCGGCCACCAACCAGCTCATCCAGTTGCTCGACGATTACCAGCGGCGCGCCACGTGGCGGCGGATCGGCCTGATCGACTGCGGCGAGCGCTGGGCGGTGTTCAACACCGGCATGGGCGTCGACGCCGAGGTGGTGGCCGCGGTCGAGGCGGAACGGGACAAGGGCGGCAAGGTTTCCGCGTGGCGCTACATTCGCGCGGCGGTGCCAGCCGTCTGGGCCTACACCCGGCGCGAACCGGCGCTGACGCTCGAACTTCCTGGGCGCGAACCGATTTCGGGCGTCAGCTTCGCCTTCGTGTCGAACTCCAGCCCGTGGACTTTCGCCAACGAACGGCCGGTGTGGACCAATCCGGGCTGCAGCTTCGAGTCGGGCCTGGGTGTGTTCGCCCCCACCACGATGAAGCCGATCCCCACCCTGCGAATCGTGCGGCAGATGTTCGCCAAACGACCCACATTCAACTTCAAGCACCTCATCACCGAAGACGACCTGCCATGCGTGCGAGTTACCTCCACCGCGGGCGCCGTCGCCTGCCAGTTCGACGGCGATTACCTCGGCGTGCGCGAGACGATGATGTTCAAAGCGGTCCCGGACGCGCTGGCGGTGGTCGCACCTCCGCACCAAAAACGGCGCTGACCTGCGGCAACCGCGCGACGATGACGCGAGCCGGGCGAAGTATTCAGGGAGCGGCCCGTGCAGTGTAGTACAACGGAGTAAGGGCTTGGCTACGAGTTGATCAAAGTGAGATAGCCCACGAGCGAACTCACACTATTGACATCTGTTGAGCCTGTGAAACGATCAAAAGGTTGCATGCAGAAATTTACGCAGGAGTCCGGACTCCTTTTCATTCTGCACGCGTTAAACAGCCGAAGAAAATGGCCGTGCGCCTTGCTGCGCACTCAGTAAGGAGTAATGACGTATGGATTGGCGCCACAAGGCGGTCTGTCGTGACGAAGACCCGGAGCTGTTCTTCCCGGTAGGGAACAGTGGCCCGGCGCTCGCACAGATCGCTGACGCGAAACTGGTCTGTAATCGGTGCCCGGTGACCACAGAGTGCCTCGGTTGGGCCCTGAACACGGGCCAGGACTCGGGCGTCTGGGGCGGCATGAGCGAAGACGAGCGGCGTGCATTGAAGCGTCGCAACGCCCGGACGAAGGCCCGCAGCGGGGTATAACCCACATAACGCAATTAGTGCGGCCTCGACGAAAGTCGGGGCCGCACCTTTGCGTGTGCGCGCAGTACACGCGCGCGCCTTTAGAGCAGCAATCGGGTCCGCCGGCCGATCGGCACCCGTAGCACCACATCGGTGCCCCGGGCGGGCGCCTCACGCATGCCCAGGGTGCCGTCCAGCTCGGCCGACACCAGGGTCCGCACGATTTGCAGGCCGAGGCTGTCGGAGGTCTCCAGGCTGAACCCTTTTGGCAGCCCGCGACCGTCGTCGTGCACCACCACGTCGAGCCAGCGCGCGGAGCGCTCGGCGCGAATCGTCACCGAACCTTCCTCCGCCGCCGGGTCAAAGGCGTGTTCGATCGCGTTCTGCACCAGCTCGGTGATCACCATGATCAGCGCGGTGGCCCGGTCGGAGTCCAGCACACCCAGATCGCCGACCCGGTTGATCCGGATCGGCCGGTCCACCGACGCGACGTCGTTCATGATCGGCAGGATCCGGTCGATCACCTCGTCCAGATTCACCTGCTCGTCCACCGACATCGACAGCGCGTCGTGCACCAACGCGATCGACGACACCCGGCGCACGGACTCGATCAGGGCCTCGCGCCCCTCCGCGTTGACAGTCCGGCGGGCCTGCAGGCGCAACAGCGCCGCCACGGTCTGCAGGTTGTTCTTCACCCGGTGGTGGATTTCCCGGATGGTGGCGTCCTTGGATATCAGGGCCCGGTCGCGGCGCTTGACCTCGGTGACGTCGCGGATTAGCACCGCCGCACCGGCGCTGGCGCCGTCGGCCATCAACGGCAGCGTGCGCAGCAGCACCGTGGCTCCCCCGGCGTCGACCTCCATGCGCATGCTGCGCCCCCCGGCCACCAGATCACTTATGTGCTCGGCCACTTCCTGGGCCTCGAACGGGTCGGAGATCAGCGGGCGCGTGACCTCGATGAGGTTTCGCCCCTCAAGTTCGGTAGTCAGTCCCATCCGGTGGTAGGCCGACAGCGCGTTGGGGCTGGCGTAGGCCACTACGCCGTGCACGTCGAGGCGGATGAAGCCATCGCCCGCCCGCGGGGTCGAGCGCGACATCACCACGTCCCCCACGTCCGGGAAAGTCCCCTCCGCGAGCATCTGGACCAGATCGGTCGCGCACTCCCGGTAGGCGATCTCCAGCTGTCCGGACGTGCGGTCGGCGGCCAACGCGGTCTGGTGGTGGGTGAGCACGGCCACCACCTTGCCGCCGTAGCGCACCGGAGACGCCTCGACGTGGGTGCCGGGAAGCCACGACTCTTGTTGTCCCGCAAGGTCATTCCGCTTGGCGGTGCCCGACGCGAATGTCTCGGCCACGATCTCCAACCGGTCGGAGCCGACGGTCGTGCCCACCGCGTCGGTCTGCAGCGCCGTCGGTGCCGTGTTCGGCCGGCACTGAGCCACACACACCAGCACGCCATCGTCGCGCCGCACCCACATCAGGTAGTCGGCGAACGACAGGTCGGCCAGCAGTTGCCACTCCCCGACCACCGCATGCAAATGGTCCACCGCGTTACCCGGCAGCATGGTGTGTTCGGCGAGCAGATCACCGAGAGTTGACATCGCTTACTCCCCGGGTCGTTCCCGGCGGCTGATCGAAGGGGCGGACGGCTAGCTGATCACCGCGATGAGGTCGCCCGCCTGAATGACGTCGCCCACCGAGACGCTGACCTTGCTGACGGTGCCGCCGACCTCGGCCAGGACGGGAATCTCCATCTTCATCGACTCCAGCAGCACCACGATGTCGCCCTTGCCGATCTGGTCACCCTCGTTGACAACGACTTCGAGCACGCTGGCCACGATCTCGGCACGCACATCCTCCGCCATCTTCACCCCACTCGTCTCGGCCTCGCGCAGGCTGGCTGCTGTTCGTCACGGTTCAATCGGCCCATCAGGGTCGGATACATCGAACCACAGGACCAGTCGCGAGCGGGGCACACGGGGCCCCCGCTCGCCCCCATCAGGGCGAAGACACTGCATAGGCCGTCTCGTGAGACAATGGTCGGCAAGCCGACGGGCGCCGGGCGCCCGGTTTGACAAGCAATCACGGAGGTTTTCCATCATGGCCAAACGAGGCCGTAAGAAGCGCGACCGCAAACACAGCAAGGCCAACCACGGTAAGCGGCCCAACGCCTGAGGGGCGCTACTGCGTACCCCGGATGATGGTGGTGCGCCGGATCTCGAGCCGTAGCCGCTCGCGCAGGCCCTCGGGGGCCTTCTCGCCCCTGCATTTGGTGGCGATCAACGCTTTGATCCGCTCTTCGAGACCGTAGTGCTTGAAGCAGCCCGGGCAGGCTTCGAGATGCCGGCGAAGCTGCTCGCGGGTGTCCGGGCCGCATTCACCGTCGAGCAGCAGCCAGACCTGGCGGATGACCTCCGCGCAGCCGACGCTGCCATGTGACTCGTCATTGGGGCATGCATCGGGCGAGGCGCCGCCCTGGCCGGAGAACTCGCTCATGACGACACCTCCTCGTGGGTCTGCTGACCGCGGTTGAAGCCCCGTTCCTTGGCGACGTCGGCCAACAGGCCACGCAGCTGCCGTCGGCCGCGGTGCAGCCGTGACATTACCGTTCCAATGGGCGTATCCATGATCTCGGCGATTTCCTTGTACGGAAAACCTTCGACGTCGGCGTAATAGACCGCCATCCGGAATTCTTCCGGCAAAGCCAGCCAGCGCTTCTTTGATTTCCGAGTCCGGCAGCGCCTCGAGGGCTTCGACCTCGGCCGAACGCAGCCCGGTGGACGAGTGCTCGGCATTGGAGGCCAACTGCCAGTCGGTGATTTCCTCGGTCGGATATTCCGCGGGCTGGCGTTGCTTCTTGCGGTAGCTGTTGATGTACGTGTTGGTCAAGATCCGGTAGAGCCAGGCTTTGAGATTGGTGCCGGCCCTGAACGAGCGGAATCCCGCGTAGGCCTTCACCATGGTCTCTTGTAGCAGATCCTCGGCGTCGGCGGGATTGCGTGTCATGCGCAGCGCGCCGCCGTACAGCTGGTCCAGCAGCGGGATCGCGTCGCGCTCGAATCGCGCGGTTAATTCCGCGTCCGTCTCCTCGTGCGGTGCGGGGTCGGTAAGCGCGGGCCCCGTCATACCATCGCGGCCATCTTCAGAGTCGGCCATGTCAATCAACCCGGTCCCTTCTGCGGCGGTGTTACCGGCGAGCACCAAAAGCGCCACCGGGCTCGCAAGGAAGCCAGCCAACCGCTCCTCGCCTAACAGGCTCGTCGCCGTTGACACCACGCTGCTCCTCCCAATCTAAAGGCTGACCCCGACACTGTCCGTCCGGGTCCGCCCCACCGCATGTGAAACCGTTTGAATCAACAGCGTGCGTGACCCCGCTATTTCCGGGCCGCGAATCGGCCCGGTTGCGTCCCGGCTGCACTGATCGGGCCCCGATCCGGCCGATTCGGGCGTGGCGTTAGTGTGACGCCATGTCCGACGCCAAGTCCCTCCAGGGCAAGACCATGTTCATCTCCGGCGCCAGCCGCGGTATCGGCCTGGCGATCGCCAAGCGCGCCGCACAGGACGGCGCCAACATCGCGTTGATCGCCAAGACGGCTGAGCCGCACCCGAAGCTGCCGGGAACGGTGTTCACCGCGGCCAAAGAACTCGAGGAAGCCGGTGGACAGGCCATGCCGATCGTCGGGGACGTCCGCGACCCGGATTCGGTCGAGGCGGCCGTGGCCAAGACCGTCGAGCAGTTCGGCGGCATCGACATCTGCGTCAACAACGCGTCGGCGATCAACCTGGGGTCCATCTCCGAGGTGCCGATGAAGCGGTTCGATCTGATGAACGGCATCCAGGTGCGGGGCACCTACGCGGTATCACAAGCGTGCCTGCCCCACATGAAGGGCCGGGAGAATCCGCACATCCTGACCCTGTCGCCTCCCGTGCTGCTGGGCCAGGAGTGGCTGAAGCCGACGGCCTACATGATGGCCAAGTTCGGTATGACGTTGTGCTCGTTGGGCATTGCGCAGGAGATGCGCGAGGAGGGCATCGCCTCCAACACGCTGTGGCCGCGCACGCTGGTGGCCACCGCCGCGGTGAAGAACCTGCTCGGCGGCGACGAGGCGATGGGACGCGCGCGCAAGCCCGAGATCTACTCCGACGCTGCGTACGTCATCCTCAACAAGCCGGCCAAGGAGTTCACCGGCAACATGTTGCTGTGCGAGGACGTGCTGGTGGAATCCGGCGTCACCGACCTGTCGACCTACGACTGCATTCCCGGTTCAAAGCTGGGCGTCGACTTCTGGGTGGACGGCGTCAACCCGCCGGGATACAAGGGCCCCTGACCGTTCGTGGCCGCCACGCCGGGCATCGCCGCGTTGGTGAAAGCCGGTGTGCCGCACGAAGTCTTGACTTTCCAGCACAATCGGCGGGAGCAGTCCTTCGGCGCGCAGGCGGTCAAAGCGCTGACCGAGGCCGCCGGCATCGAATCCGGACAGATCTTCAAGACGCTGATCGTCGCCGTCCCCGACGGACTGGCGGTTGCGATCGTTCCGGTGACCGCCCGGCTGTCGCTGAAGGCGGCCGCCGTGGCGCTCGGAGTCGCGAAGGCGTCCATGGCCGAAGCCCCGGTCGCCGAGCGGACCACCGGTTACGTCGTCGGTGCGGTGTCGCCGTTCGGTCAGCGCAGAAAGCTGCCTACGGTCGTCGATTCCAGCGCGCTGGCGTGGGACCGGGTGTACTGCAGTGCCGGCCGCCGGGGCTGGGAGGTCGCGCTGGCGCCGCAGGATCTGATCCGCATTACCGGCGCAATCACCGCCGACATCACCGGAATGTGACGACGACTTTGTCCGCGGCTCCGGGGGTGTTGGCCAGCTCGAGCGACTCAAGGACGTTGTCGAAGTCGCTCATGGCTAGACCGTCAGGTATCCGCCGTCGACGGCGATGGTGCTGCCGGTGATGTACGACGCGGCATCGGTACACAGGAACAGGACCGCGCCGGCGCAGTCCTGCGGTGTGCCCGGCCTGCCCAGCGGGGTGTGGAAGCCGATCTCGACGTCCATCACCTCGGGAATTCCCATGGCCGGCTGGGTCATTCGGGTGTCCATGAACCCCGGCGCGATGGCGTTGACTCGGATTCCGTCGTCGACCCACCGGCGGGACAGGTTCATCGTCAAGGCGATCAGGCCCATTTTCGCCGAGGCGTAGCCGGGGACGAAGACCGCCGAGCGGAACGCGGACATCGAGACGACGCTGACGACGCTCGCACCGCCGGCGGCCTGGCTGGACTTCAGGCGCTCGTAGCAGCGCATGGTCAGCCGCATGGGGCCGAGCATGTTTTGCGTCACCGACGCGACATAGCCATCCGGGTCGTATTCGTCGCCGGCGGGATAGGTGCCGCCCGCGTTGTTGACCAGGATGTCGAGGTCACCGAGCGAATCCGCCAGAGCGTCAACGGATTCGGCGTCCTGGATCCGGCACCGGCGGTAGGTGAACGCGCTTAGGTCGGTGTCGGGGTAGTCGGCGGCCGACGCGCGGGTCCCGGTGACAGTGACGGCAGCCCCGGCAACGGCGAACCCGGTAGCGATCGCATTGCCTATACCGCTGGTGCCGCCGGTCACCAGCACGTGGGCGCCAGTGAAATCGAAGTTGACGGTGTTCATTCGCCGGTCCTCAATTCATTGATCGATCTAGCGAGCCATGCCGTCTCCCAAGAGTTTTCGGTGTCGGCCGCTCGCGATTAATCCCTGCCATGACTGGCGATCCTCTGCAGTTCTAGAGGTAAAGTCAAATATCTTCGATGCGGGAAGGGGCGCTCATGGGGTTGCGCGGTCTGGCCGACAAGGTGGCAATAGTCGTCGGCGGTGCCACGGGCCTCGGTGCGGCGACGGCCGCCAGGCTGGGCGAGGAGGGCTGCCGGGTGGTCATCGGTGACGTCGCCGCCGACACCGCGCAGCGGACGGCCACGCGCATCGCCGCGGCCGGGGGCACGGCCGCCCACGTGGCCTTTGACCTCTCCGACCCGGCATCGGTCGCCCGCCTGATCGATTCCGCCGCAACGACTTACGGTGGGGTGGACCTGCTGTTCAACGTGGGCGCCGACATGAGCACCATCCGCTCCGACACCGACGTGGTCGATATCGACTTCGGCGTCTGGGACCGCGTGATGGCGGTGAACCTGCGCGGGTACGTGGCGGCCATGAAATACGCAATTCCGGAAATGCTCAAACGCGGCGGCGGCGCGATAGTCAACATGTCCTCGGCGGCGGCGTTTCAGGGTGAACCCGCGCGGCCCGCCTATGCCACCGCGAAAGCCGGCATCGGCGCGCTCACCCGTCACGTCGCGTCCCGGTGGGGCAAGGAGGGCATCCGCTGCAACGCGGTCGCACCCGGCTTCACCGCGACCGAGGCCATCCGATCAATTCCGCAATGGCCAGAGCTGCAGGCCGCAGCGCTCAAGCGCATCCGGGGACCCCGCGTCGGGGATCCCGGCGACGTTGCCGCGTTGGTCGCGTTTCTGCTCTCCGCCGAGGGTGAATGGATCAACGGTCAGGTGGTCAACATCGACGGCGGCACGGTGCTGCGCTGAGCACGGACATGGCCACCAGCAGATCCCGGAACAACTTCTGGTGCATCCCGGACCGTAACGTCAATGGTAACTGGAAGTTGGTGCTTGGCAATTGATTCGGCGCGCGGACCAGCCCGTGCACGGTGCGCCCGATCGATGCCGTTTCAAATCACTTGTGCGCCGGGGTTCTAGGAGTCTCAGGCCGGCGTAGGTGCGTCGGCCGCATCACCGGCAAGGCCTGACTGGTATTTCGCGTAACAGGGCAACTTACCCGCGTGTGATTAATAAAGCATTCCAAATCAGTTACGAGGCAACAACATCGATGGATCTGGTGATTCATCACCCTACAGTGAATCGATGAACGTCAAGGAGATGGTTGTTACCAGTGTTCTTGCGCTCGCGACTGGACTTTCAGCTGCGTCGATGGCCAGTGGCTATCCCGCGCAACAGTTGCCTCTGTTATTGCTGCAGTTTCCCACCATGGACCCCGCAACCGACTCTTGCGATGGGGTGTGCAAATCTCCGCCAACCGAGCATCCCGGCGACCCGGCGAGCGTGAATGCCAACACCGTGGCGATCGGCCCGCTGCCATAACGGCGTCCCGAGGGTGCGCTAGAGAAGCGTGGCCTGCTCGGGCTCGGGCTCGGCCGGCTCGAGCAGCTGCGGGCCGTTGTTGCGAACGTTGTTGACCAGCGTCGAGACCTCGCGCATCCGGATGGCGCCCACGTCGGGCGTGCGGTCCAGCAGGTCCTCGTCGATCGGAGCGTCCGGATCGAGCCACTTGTCCCAGTCGCGCTCGGGCACCACCAGCGGCATCCGATCGTGTATCTGAGCGAGCTCGCCGGGCGCATCGGTGGTGATGATCGTGCAGCTCAGCAGCGGCGAAGCATCCTTGGCCGGTTTCCACACCGACCACAGCCCCGCCATGAAGAGCGGCTCCCCGTCTTCGCGGTACATGAAGAACGGCGTCTTGCGGGTCTTCTTACCGGCAGCGTCGGCCGAGTTGACCCGCCATTCGTAGTAGCCGTCCATCGGGATCAGGCAGCGCTTGGACTTGGCGCTGGTCCGGAAGGCGGGCGACGTGGTGACCTTGTCCGCGCGAGCGTTGATCAGCATCGGGCCCTTGGTCTCGGGCGCGCCGTCCGGCACCGGCCTTGGCCCACGGCGGCACCAAACCCCAGCGCATCAGCCGCACCCGCCGCGTCGGCTGGTCGTCGGGCTCGGAATGCCGGCTGACGACGGTCGCGATGGTCGAGGTCGGCGCCACGTTGTAGTTGGGCGCGGCAGAACCGGCGTCGGCGCCGGTGGCCTCGTCGATCGCCTTGATCTTCTCGGCCAGCAGGGCCGGATCCGTCGTCACCGCGAACCGTCCACACATACATTCCATGGTGGCAGAAACCGGCGACAGGCGATGATGGACCGGTGAGTACGTGGAAGGCCCCCTCGGCATCGCGGCCGGTGCACGCGACCGTGACCGTTCCGGGTTCGAAATCGCAGACCAACCGCGCGCTGGTGCTGGCCGCGCTGGCGGCCGCGCAGGACCCAGTCCCCGGCTCGCCCAGGGAAGGCACCCCCACCATCACCGGGGCGCTGCGCAGCCGGGACACCGACCTCATGATCGGGGCGCTGCGCACGCTGGGCTTGAGCGTCGACGGCGACGGGACCGAACTGACGGTCAGCGGCCGCATGTCGCCGGAACCGATGGCACAGGTCGATTGCGGCCTGGCCGGCACGGTGCTGCGGTTCGTTCCGCCGCTGGCGGCGCTGGCCGAATCGATGGTCGACTTCGACGGCGACGAGCAGGCCCGCGCCCGGCCCATCGCGCCGCTGCTGGACGCGCTGCGCGGGCTCGGTGTGCGGATCGACGGCTCCGGTCTGCCGTTCCGGGTACAGGGCACCGGCTCGGTCACCGGCGGCACCGTGCACATCGACGCCTCGGCGTCCTCGCAGTTCGTCTCCGGCCTGCTGTTGTGCGCGGCCTCGTTCACCGAGGGCCTGACCGTGCAGCACACCGGTGCGTCGCTGCCGTCGGCGCCGCACATCGCGATGACGGTGGCGATGCTGCGCCAGGCCGGCGTCGACGTCGACGACTCGGTCCCCAACCGCTGGCAGGTGCGGCCGGGACCGGTCGCGGCCCGGCACTGGGAGGTCGAACCCGACCTGACGAACGCCGTTCCCTTCCTGGCGGCGGCCGTGGTCACCGGCGGCACGGTGCGCATCACCGGCTGGCCGTCGAACAGCGTGCAACCCGCCGACGACATCCTGACCGTGTTGGACAAGCTCAATGCCGTTGTCGACACATACCGATTCGGTTCTCGAGGTGCGCGGCTCCGGGTACTACGACGGGTTCGACGTCGACCTGCGCGCCGTCGGTGAGCTGACGCCGTCGGTGGCCGCGCTGGCGGCGCTGGCGACACCGGGATCGGTGTCACGGCTCACCGGCATCGCCCATCTGCGCGGCCATGAGACGGATCGGCTCGCCGCGCTGAGCACCGAGATCAACCGGCTGGGCGGCGACTGCCCCGAAACCGCCGACGGCCTGGTGATCACCGCGACCCCGCTGCAATCCGGAACCTGGCGCGCCTATGCCGATCACCGGATGGCGATGGCCGGCGCGATCATCGGGCTGCGGGTGGCCGGAGTCGAGGTCGACGACATCGGCGCCACCGCTAAGACGCTGCCGGAGTTCCCGCAGCTGTGGGCCCGCATGGTGGGAGCACGGCATGTGAGACCCGGCGACTACGACGAGTCCGACGTCAAGGTCCGCTCCGGCCGGGGCTCGCGACCGCGGACCAAGACCCGTCCCGAGCACGCAGACGCCGAGGCCGCCATGGTGGTCAGCGTCGACCGCGGCCGCTGGGGGTGTGTGCTGGGCGGCGACCTCGATCGCCGGGTCACCGCCATGCGGGCGCGCGAGCTGGGCCGCACCCCGATCGTCGTCGGCGACGACGTCGACGTCGTCGGCGACCTGTCCGGGCGCACAGACACCCTGGCCCGCATCGTGCGGCGCGGGGAGCGCCGAACGGTGTTGCGGCGCACCGCCGATGACACCGACCCGACCGAGCGGGTGGTGGTCGCCAACGCCGACCAACTGCTGATCGTGGTGGCGCTGGCCGACCCGCCGCCCCGCACCGGCCTGGTGGACCGGACGCTGATCGCCGCCTATGCCGGCGGCCTGACGCCGATTCTGTGCCTGACCAAGACCGACCTCGCCCCGCCGGAACCGTTCGCCCAACAGTTCGTCGACCTGGACCTGACGGTGGTCGCCGCCGGCGTCGACGATCCCCTGCTCGCGGTGGCGGACCTGCTCGCCGGCAAGATCACCGTGCTGCTCGGGCATTCCGGGGTCGGCAAGTCCACCTTGGTGAATCGCCTTGTGCCCGAAGCGGATCGGGCCGTCGGCGAGGTGACCGACATCGGCAGGGGACGGCACACGTCGACCCAGTCGGTGGCGCTGCCGTTGACAGAGCCGCTGGGTTCCGGCTGGGTGATCGACACGCCGGGCATCCGCTCGTTCGGGCTGGCCCACATCCAGCCCGACGACGTGCTGATGGCGTTTTCCGACCTGGCCGAGGCGATCGAGGACTGCCCGCGCGGCTGCGGGCACATGGGGCCGCCCGCCGACCCCGAGTGCGCGCTGGACACCCTGACCGGCCCCGCCGTCCGCCGCGTCGCCGCGGCCCGGCGGCTGCTGGCCGCGCTCAGGCAGACTTCTTAGCCAGTCGCATGCCGAGCTCGTCGGGCGGCACCAGATGCCCTTCGGCGCAACGGATTTCGACGGCCGCCTCGGCTCCGCAGCCCAGATGCGTCAGCCGCAGCCGATTGCGGCCCGGCAGGTGGCGCCGCCCCCACTCGAACATCGCCCACACCACCGGCATGAAATCGATGCCGGCCTCGGTGAGCACGTACTCGTCGCGGCTGCGCTGCCCGGGCTCCCGGTAGGGCTGCCGTCGCAGCAGCCCGAGGTCGACCAGTTCGGCCAGCCGCGCCGAGGTGGCGGCCTTGGTGATGCCCACCCGGCGGGCGAAGTCGTCGAACCGGGTGGTGCCGTAGTACGCCTCGCGCATGATGAGCATCGCGGATTTGGTGCCGACGACCGCCATCGTCTTCTCGATCGCGCACTCGCCCACCGCCGACCATGCGTCGCGGTCGGCCAGCGGGCCCTGCAGCAGTGTCATGTAAATCACCTCCGCAGCTGGGTTGCTTTCAGTATACCTAGGTGTTTATCTGGGTACAGCGATCTATACCTAGATCATCTGGACTCAAGGAGGAGCCATGAACCGCGACGCCGTCATCGTCGGCGCCGTCCGCACCCCCATCGGCAAAGGCAAGGCCAGCGGCGCGCTGCACGACGTGCTGCCCGCCGACCTGCTGGCGCACAGCCTGCGCGAACTGGTGGCGCGCACCGGCGTGGACCCGGCGCAGATCGACGATGTCATCGCCGGCGCCGTCACCCAGGTCGGCGACCAGGCGGTCAACATCGCCCGTAATGCGTTGCTGGGCGCGGGTTTCCCGGAGTCGGTTCCCGGCGTCACGATCGACCGGCAGTGTGGCAGTAGCCAGCAGGCCATCAGCTTCGCCGCCCAGGGCGTGATCGCCGGCGCCTACGACCTGGTCATCGCCGGCGGCGTGGAGTCGATGAGCCGCGTCCCGATGGGCAGCTCGGTGCTGCCGGGCAGCAACCCCTTCGGCGAGGACATGACCCGGCGCTACCCCGACGGCCTGGTGCCGCAGGGCATCAGCGCCGAACTGATCGCCGCGAAGTGGGGCTTCTCGCGCGCCCAGCTCGACGAGTTCTCCGCCGGCAGCCACGAGAAGGCCGCCCGCGCCACCAAGGACGGCCTGTTCGACAACGAGCTCATTCCGATCGCCGGGCTGGCCACCGACGAGATCATCCGGCCCGGCACCACGGTGGAGACGCTGGCCGGGTTGCAGCCGGCGTTCTACAGCGACGCGGCCAAAGCCCGCTTCCCGCAGATCAATTGGGAGATCACGCCGGGTAACTCCTCGCCGCTGTCCGACGGCAGCGCCGCGGTGCTGATCACCAGCAGCGAGGCCGCCAAGAAACTGGGCCTGCGCCCGCTGGCCCGGATCCACACCACGACCGTGGTGGGCTCCGACCCGCTCTACATGCTGACCGGCGTCATCCCGGCCACCGAGAAGGTGTTGCAGCGCGCCGGGCTGACGCTGGCCGACATCGACCTGTTCGAGGTGAACGAGGCGTTCGCGCCCGTCGTGCTGGCCTGGGCCCATGACACCGGCGCCGACCTGGCCAAGACCAACGTCAACGGCGGCGCCATCGCGATCGGCCACCCGCTGGGCGCCAGCGGCGCACGCATCATGACCACGCTGGTCAACGCGCTCGAGCAGCGCGGCGGCCGGTACGGCCTGCAGACGATGTGCGAGGGCGGCGGCATGGCCAACGCCACCATCATCGAGCGACTCAGCCTAAGAAAAGAGTACAGAGATGACCGTAATCCGAGCGGCCGCAGTACAACTCAGTCCGGTGCTTTACAGCCGCGAGGGCACCGTGGAGAAAGTGGTCGCGAAGATTGCGGAACTCAGTGGCGTGGGCGTCCAGTTCGCGACGTTCCCCGAGGCGGTGATTCCGTACTACCCGTACTTCTCGTTCGTCCAACGCCCGTTCGAGATGCGGCCGCAACACCTCAAGCTGTTGGATCAGGCGGTGACGATACCGTCGCCGACGGTCGACGCGCTCAGTGCGGCGGCGCGAGCCGCCGACATGGTGGTGTCCATCGGGGTCACCGAGCGAGACGGCGGTTCGCTCTACAACACGCAATTGTTATTCGACGCCGACGGAACCCTGCTGCAGCGCAGGCGCAAGATCACGCCGACCTACCACGAAAAGGCGGTGTGGGGCCAGGGCGACGGCAGCGGATTACGCGCTGTCGACAGCGCGGTCGGACGTGTCGGGCAGTTGGCCTGTTTTGAACATTTCAACGCGCTGGCGCGCTACGCCCTGATCGCCGATGGCGAGCAGATCCACTCGAGCATGTTTCCGGGATCTTTCGGCGGCGAATTGTTCGCCCAACAAAACGAGATCAGCGTGCGCAACCATGCGCTCGAGTCCGGCGCCTTCGTCTTGAATGCGACCGCTTGGCTCGACGCCGACCAGCAAGCACAAATCGTGGCCGACACGGGTGCTCCGATCGCCCCGATCTCCGGCGGTCATTTCACCGCGATTATCACGCCGCAGGGCGAGTACCTGGGTGAGCCGCTGCGCTCGGGCGAGGGCGAGGTCATAGCCGATCTCGACTTGACGTTGATCAACACCCGCAAGGTCCTCATGGATCCCGTCGGCCACTACAGCCGGCCCGACCTGCTCAGCCTGGTCGTGGATCGCACACCACGCCTGCAAGTGCATGAGCACATCGAGCAACTTGCCAGCATCACGTCCGAGGAGGCCGAGCATGCCTATGTCTGAACCCCGCGAACTCCGCTTTGACGGCGTCCGGGTACGTTACGACAGCACCAAGGGTTACGACGAACTGGTCTCCGCCCTGCTTGGCCGATATCGGCGAAAAGCCGGTCCCGATCGACGATTTTCCCAAGGCGTTCGACGGCTGGGAGGCGTATCGTCAGGCGGTCGAACCCACGTCGGGCCCAAGCGGTTTCATGCTTTTCGGCTTCGTTGACCACGGCGCCTGGATCTCCAAGGCCGGCATTGAACGCAAAGTGTTGCGGGTCATCCTGGGTAACCCCCTGATCGCCATCACGATGTTGCGACACGACGTGAGCGCGGGCTTGTTCGCACCGGTCGAGGTGCTGATCGCCGACGAGCCAGACGGCCAAGCAGCCTGACCTATGTCAAGCCGTCTTCGCTGATGGTCGTCGAACCCAATCCTGAATTGCTCAGTGCCGCGCAGGAACTCGACGCCAAGCTGGCAGCGCTGGCCGCAAAGGTAACCAGCAGCTAGGTTATAGCGGCGATGGCCCTGGTGATGTGGTACGCGCTATCGGTGGATTGAAGTAGACGCTGGGCCGCAAGACGGGCGTCCTGGGCAGGCGCAACTTTGTGCTGACTGCCGCGACGGCTACAGCGCCCTCGGCGAGCAGATAGATCGCGTGGGCAACGGCCGGCGGGCATCCCGCGTCGCGAGCGAGACCTGTTACCAGATCTTGGAATTCGCGCTGATGATGATGAACCTCGGCCGTGATCGCAGGCTGCCAGGACCGAGTTCGCCATAAGCGTACATCCACGGGCAGCCGCGGAAATCAGGTTCAGCGAACCAATTCTCAAGGTAGTCGAATATTGCCGGCACCGCTTCTCGTGCGTCGACCGTCTGGTCCATCTCCGCAGCGATGTTCGTCATCATCGAGCGGTGCCGGCGACGCAACACCGCCACCAGATCTCGTCTTTGGCAGGGTAGATCCTGGTAGATCTGGCGCAGCGCCAGACCGGACGCTTCCCGCAATTCGTCCAGTCCTGCTCACCGGAACCGTCGTGTACTACGTCACCGAGATCCGGGCGGGCTTCAACGACATCGGCCAGGGCGCTTACGGTTTGTGGTTCAAATTGGTCGGCGAGAACGTCCCCTACATGATCTTGCCGGTATTCGTGCTCTATGCCGTATACCTTCAGGTTGATTACCTGACCAGACGCGCCGGGGCGGCTACGCAGACGGGCGCATCTGTCAACACGGGAGCCGATTCCGCGGCATCCGTGCCTGTGTGAGGCTAACCGCATCGCGGAACTGGGACGCAGGCTTCGGACAGTGCCGAATCCAATTGGATAGCAACCGATCCGGACATCACTGAGGCGCGCTGCTCAAGGCCTCACCTGCGCGGGTAGGTGCTTGTCAAGGAAGGCGAGTTGATCGGCAACGACGGTCGAGAACAGCGGTTCCACGTAGGGGTCGAAGTGGCCGCAGTCGTAGGTGTGCACAGTCGAATTCGCCATCTTGCGCGCCGCTCGCAATGCGACTCGCGTCGGCGTTATCGCGTCGTGCTCGGCGATTTGGACCAGTGCGGGACAGGTGACGCCGCTGGCATGCCGGCCCGGCGAGTATGTTCCGATGCGCAGCACGATGCGAGCGGCGACTGTGGTCGGGTAGGCATCGGAGGCTAGTCCCGAGTCGGCGATCAGTCGTTCCATGCCGGCCAGCGCATCCGGTGTGGTCATCACGGCGGTTTCCCCGGTAGCGCCGGCGGAATTGACGTAGACCGGTGTTCGGTGCAGCCACGCACGGAGTTGGTCCCGTAGGCCGTGGGGAGCGAGTCGCAGGCTCGCTCGGATGCCGGTCGCGCGGACGGCGGCGGGACCGCTGATGTGTGGTACTTGGGCGATGATTGCGGCTAATGGTTCGCCGGTGCCTGCGAGCGTGATGACGTGACCGCCGGCGAAGGAAGTTCCCCAGGCGATCACGCGGTCGGGGTCGCCTCCCGCAAGATCGCGTGCGAACTGCAGGGCCGCCCGCCAGTCAGCGTGTTGTGCCTTGATGTCCAGCAACTGACGGGGCTGGCCGTCGCTGTCTCCGAAGCCTCGATAGTCAAAGGCGACAACGAGATAACCGGCAGCCGCGAAACGTTCGGCATATGCGTAGAGCCTTAAGGCGCGGACGGCCCCGAATCCGTGTGCCATCACGATCACCGGGCGCGGCGACGCGTCTGAGCCGATGGGGCGATATACCCGTGCGGCGCAGCGGATTCCTCCGGAAGTGAACGACTCCTCGGAAAGGCTGAACGACGGGTCGGGCGTGGCGGTCAAGACAACTCCATAAGCGCTAGTCGGAACAGCGAGTTAGCCGTCGGCTTGCGCATCAGCGCGCAACCCTCGAGAGGTCCACCCTTTCTTGTACGGCAAACAAGAAGTTAGCAAGTTTCTTGTATGCCAGTCAAGATAAGCTGTCATCGTGCCCCGCAACCGACGACCGCAGGACCCGCAGGAGAAGCGAGCCGAAATCCTCGCGGTCGCCGAGGATTTGTTCACTGAGGTCGGGTATGACCACACTTCGATGGCGCAGCTTGCGTCCGCCGCCGGGGTAACGCCGACCACGATCTACTGGTACTTCGAGGACAAAGATGCCCTGCTGGTCGGGGTACTTGAACGGATTGTGGCCACTGCGGTCACAGAATTGGCCGCGCTCGCCGAGGTGGTAGTCAGCGAGCGGGTGTTATGGGTCGTCCAGCGCCTAGAGCGTTATCACAAATTGGTGACGGTAGTGCACTCTCGGGCCGCCGTTTCGCCTCGGATCGATCTGTGGCACAGCGCCTTTCACCTTCTTGTCGAGGGCATGCTGGCTGATGGGCTGCGCCAGGCCGGCTTCGCCGAGTCCGAGATTGCCGCGAGGACCACTCTTGGCGTGTTCGTTGTGGAGGGGCTGCTGACGCACCAGCAGGATGAAGGCGGCAAACGTGCCCTCATCGAATTGGTGACGGACAACCGATCGAAGCCAAGTTTGAGCGAGTAACTGCGGGCTTCGGCGTTACTCTTCTGATTCGTCCGCCTTGACGCCGAGAGGCTAGTGCCTGTGCTCGGATTCGCGGCCCGTCCGACTACCGAATCGCTCACTGCGCCTGCTGCCGAGGTGGGGAAGGGCCGGGGTCCACGGGCAGGGCCGGATGGGCTCATGGTTGCATGGTCACCATGGGCGACACCGACGCCGCATCGATCCGAGCGGCGCGAAGTGACTGGATCAACGAGCACCTCGAGGCGTATCTGACCTCCGGTGGCTCGCGGGGCCACATCATGGACGTGAGTGCGGTCGGAGGTCGTGAACTGACCACGCACTGCCTGATCAAGGTTGTGGGCCGCAAGTCGGGGAAAAGCTATGTCAGGCCGTTGATCTACGGCAACGTCGGCGGCGAAATCGTGATCGTCGCATCCAAGGGAGGCGCCGACACGCACCCGCAGTGGTACTTGAATCTTCTAGAAAGCAACACGATCGGCGTCCAGATCGCGACCCAAGCATTCGAGGCCACGTGGCGGGAGCCCGAAGGGGAGGAACGCCATGAGGTGTGGGCGTACATGGCCCACCTGTACCCGCCGTACCTCACCTACCAGAGGTCTACGAGTCGTCAGATCCCGCTGGTGATGTTGACGCCCGTGCGGGCGATCGACGTCTTCTCTGCGGAGGACTCGGCGTAGCCAACACTCATCGAGCGAAGCCCACCCAGTTACGTTGTGGCGCTTGGTGCACACGCTGCGCCCAGCGGACCGCAGCGGATATTGAAACGCTCCCGGACCGTGTCAAGCACACGGCGCTGGCGCTCGCGTTCCTGGCGGTGCGTGAGCACAAACCGCACCATGCCCGGTAAGCGGCGCGGCAGCGGGTACCACTTGTCGAAATCTAGGCCGTTCTCGTTGAATACGCGCCTGGGGACGTTGTCGTAGATCAGGCTGAGGTTGTGCTGGACGAGCGCGAATAGCACGTACGGAAATGCCAGCGGGGCTTTCTGCCTCAGGGCCATCCAGTCGACTTCGTAGAGCGGAATGTCACCGAGTTTGTCCAAGAACATCAGGTGGCCCAGGAAATACCCGATGAACGCCGGCAAGTGCAGAATGGCCGACCGCACGTTGATGGATACGATTGCGCCACTGGGCGAAACGTATGGCTCGTAAGGGAATTCGTCGGGGAACTTGACGTATCCCGTGCAGTTGACCACCCAGCTGTTCGGTTGAATCGCCTTCGTCGATCCACTCCGGAACACCAACTCGGTCGTGTCGTTGCGATCGACCGCATCCTCCAAATAGTCCATGACAACATCGTTCAGCCCCGCCGAGATCGTCCGGTTCTCGGCCTCGGACAACACTCCCAACACGAAGTTGTCCGCCTGGGGGGTCAGGAACGTGCCATGCGTGGCCCGGTACCAACCTTGGACCTCTGCTTCGTTTGTGCCGTCGTACCGACCACTTAATTGCGTACCGAGGTTGCTCGTCGGTGTGCCCTTCCACCACCGCCGCGTGCCGCTGGGAAATAGGCTGTCGCGGGTGGAGAAAAATGTTCCTCGCCCGGCGACGAGGTTCACCTGCCGACCGGGGTAGGTGGTGATCAACGCGTGTGCGGTGTCCATCGCGGTCTTTCCGCCGCCGATGATCCATACCGGCGAATCGCTTTTGCTGATGTCGCCCGTCCGGACGTCACAGGAGTCGGGCGACACCGAATGGACGCGTGAGCTGGAGATGTCCAGCGGTTCGTTCGGTGTGATTCCTAAGCCATAGGCCTTGATCAATCGCGTGGTCTCGATGACCAGAATCCGGCCGTCGTCGGCTCTAACGGTGACCCGCACGGTTCCGTTCGCTTCGTCCTCCGACTCGAAGTCCCAGCCGAAGTACTCGTCCACCTGCACGCGTTCCCTTATCACGTCCATGCAGTGCTGAAAGTGCTCGAGCACTTCGCCTTTCGTCGCCAAGTAGGCGCGATCCTTGCCGATGGTCCACTCGATGTTGCCCGCGGTGAACATCGGGTGCGGTTGATGCAGGCGCACATACGGATACACGTCGACCCACATGCCGCCGACGCGCGGTCGGCGATCGATCAAGATCACCCTGTCGTACCGCGACAGGTATCGGCTCGCAGCGAACAGAGCATTCAGCCCGGCGATGCCCGCTCCGACGATGCACACGTCGCAGGTTTCTGTCGGTAAAGGTTGGGACGCGGACATTCGACCACCTTTCCTTGCACCGCTAACAAGTATGTGCCGCTCAGCGGGGCCGGAAAAGAGTAATTGGCTACGCAGAGCCGTCGCACCCTGTTGCGCAGCGTCGCATCGGAGACGGCGCGTCGCATCGGGCGGCTGATCCTTGTCGAAGAACATGTCGGCTGAAATTTGTCGCTTCGCTGACGCCCGTCATTGACGCTCGTCAGCCAAAGGGCGTACGGTGCCACCATGGAGTCATCACCTGGGCGGACGGTGAGCGGATCGCCGGGCGGTGGTGTCCGTGAAACACGCCGGCTGGAGACCCGCGCGCGCCTGTTCGACGCGGCGCTGGCCGAGATCTCGCGGCGCGGTGTGGCTGCCGCCGATGTCAGCGCCATCGTCGCCGAAGCAGGCGTGGCCCGAGGAACGTTCTACTTCCACTTCCCGACCAAGGAGGACGTTCTCATCGAGGCGGAGCGTCTCGAGGAGACTCGGATCATCAGTGAACTCGGCGACGCCAAGGGCGATCTGGCGTCGGTGCTCTCCCAGCTCGTTCATCACGTGCTCAGCGCCGAAAGCCGTTTGGGCGAAGCGGTTTTTCGGGACATGCTTGGATTGCATTTCTCCTCAACCCGTCCGGTCGAAGACGAGTTTGCTCAGCACCCGCTCGGACAATTTTTGGTGGGCGTCATCGGGCGGGCCCAGGCCGTGGGGCAGGTCAACCCCGAGGTGGACGCAGCCGAACTCGCCACGTTCTTCCTCACCGGACTTTTCGCGCTGCTGGCTACCGGGGCCCACGATGCCGCGCTGTTGAGCCATTACGTGTCAACGATTGTCAAAGGAATGGAGAAGCGATGAAGCAAACGGGCATCGAGGGCTATCGGGAGTTCCTGGCCAAGCGTGACGGCGAGGCCGATCTGCTCAACCGGCGGCTGGCCAATCGCGAGCAGTTCTTCAACGACCTCGAATCCAATCCCGTCAGGTCGGCTCATCCCGCCGACCGCACCACCTTCCTGCGCAACCTGCGCCGCCGGCGACCCGAACCAGGCCTGGACGCCAAGATGCTCTTCCTGCTGGCGACCGCGAAGCTGAACCAGGCGGAGCGATTCGGCGTGGGACTGGGCGAGACGTACGGGCGCAACAGCGACGAGAGCCTGCCGCCCGAAAACGTGTACCTCGAGCTGGAAGAGCACTACCACACCCGGCTGCTGGCCTACGCCCTCGACGCGTTCGATCTGACCTTCCAGGTCGTCCCGCCGCCCTTCGCGATGCGGCAATTCGTCAAGATCGGGGTTTTCCTGCCCGAACGGCTCGGCTTCATGTTCGTCGGGGCCGCGGAGATGGCGGGATGCATCATGTTCGACGAGTTACGCCGCGCCAGCAGAAGGCTTTTCGCCGACGAACCCCCTGTCGCCGAACGAATCGAACTGCTCTACAGCGAGATCCTCACCGACGAGATCGGCCACGTCGGCTACTGCGCGTCACGCTGCACGTCCGCAGAGCGCGCCGTCATGCGCCGAATCTATCCACTCATCGGGCGACTGTTCGCCCGCCAGACCGCGGAGATAAGCATGCTGATCGATCCCAAGACGTTGCACGCACGGCTGGACCGACCCTTCGATGTCGAGGAACTCACCGCCGACCTGGACAACGAGACCTTTCTTGTCACGCACCCCTGACCATGGCGAGCCGCAGCGCGCCCGGCGCGCTCGCCGGCACCGCGGGATTGGCGGGGATCACGGGAGCGACCCGCACGTAGGGCGATCCCACCGGCGGGCGCGGGTCGGGTTCTCCTTTGTTGGGCCACAACGAGGTTGCGCGTTCGGCGAGCGCAGTGATGGTCAGTGATGGGTTCACGCCAAGGTTCGCGGTGATGGTGGAGCCGTCGATCACGTGCAGACCGGGATGTCCGTGCATGCGGTGGTAGGGGTCCACGACGCCGTCGGCGGCGGTCTCGCCGATTACGCAGCCGCCGATGAAGTGTCCCGTCATCGGGATATCGGCCAGATCCGCCCACGCGCCGCCGGCGATGCCGTCGAGGTGTTCCGCCGCGCGCCGCGCGACCTCGTGGCCGACCGGAATCCACGTCGGGTTCGGCTCCCCCTCGCCCTGACGCGTCACCATGCGCCGCCCGAACAGCCACCGCCGGGTGTGGGTGGTCAGCGAATTGTCATGGGTTTGCATCACCAGGAGCGGGATGGTCTGTTCCGACCAGTGCTTCGGGTTGAGCAGGCGGCGCAGGTCTTGGCGTTGGCGCACAAGCTCTTTGAACCCGTTACGCCACCGGCCGCGACCTTTTCCAAGCCCATCCAGTCCGTCGACCAGCACCGTGCCGAGCAGACCCATCAGGTTCGAATCGTGACCGTAGCGGCAGGGCTCCACGTGGGTGTGGGTGTCCGGATGGATCGACGACGTGATCGCGACGCCCTCGGAATAATCCACGTCGTCGCGGCGCGCCCGCACCGCCAGGATCGCCTCGGAGTTGGTCCGCGACAGCTCCCCGAGCCGGGGTGAGACGTGCGGCAGACTGCCGCGGTCGCGCAACCGGTGCAGCAGGCGCTGCGTGCCGAGGGCGGCGGCCGAGAACACCACCTGCTCAGCGGTGAACGTGCGCAGGCGCCGGCGGACCTTGCCCCCGGTCCGACGAGTGATCACGTCATAACCGCCGGCGGGGCGCAGCCGGACGTCGACGACAGTGGTCAGCGGGTGAACCGCCGCGCCGAGTTTCTCCGCGAGATACAAGTAGTTCTTGACCAGAGTGTTCTTGGCGTTGTGCCGGCACCCGGTCATGCACTCGCCGCAGTGCAGGCAGGCGTTGCGGTCCGGTCCGGCCCCGCCGAAGTAGGGATCGCCGACCGGCGCCCCCGGGGCGGCGGGGGCGCCGTCGTGGCCGTCGAAGCAGACGCCGACCCGGGTGGCGTGGAAGGAATCCGCAACGCCGAGGTCGGTGGCGATCTGCAACATCACCTTGTCCGACGGCGTCATTCGCGGATAGGTCGCGACGCCGAGCATCCGCTTGGCTTGGTCGTAGGGGGCAGCGAGTTCGTCTTTCCAGTCGGTGATCTCACTCCACCTCGGGTCGGCGTAGAAGGGGTCGCCCGGCTCGTAGAGGGTGTTGGCGTAGACCAGCGATCCGCCCCCCACTCCGGCGCCGCTGAGCACGACGGCGTCGGAGAGCAGGTCTATGCGCTGAATGCCGTAACAACCGACCGAGGGCTTGAACAGGTAATCCCTTACATGCCAACTGTTTTTGGCGAAGTCTTGGTCACGGAACCGCCGGCCCGCCTCGAGTACGCCGACGCGGTAACCCTTTTCGGTTAGGCGCAGTGCCGTCACGCTGCCGCCGAAACCGGATCCGATGACGAGCACGTCGTAGTCGAACCGGATCATGCGCCAACACGCTCGGCTTCTCTTGCCGAGAGGACTTCGTTGTAGTCCTCGAACGCGACCTCCCGTGCGTGCCGCTGATATTCGCGGACCAGGCCCGGCCAGTTGGTGGTGACCCGGCCCGACGCCGTGCGATACCACGAGTCGCAGGAGGTCCAGACCCCGTTGTCGAGACGAGACTGGATGTCGGTGTCATAGGCCTGCTCGGCGCTGCGCCTCACCTCGAACGCACGGCCCGGGCCGCCCCTGGCGAGCCGCTCGGCGATCTGGCGGATGTAGCGGGCCTGCTGCTCCATCATCAAGATGATCGAGCTGCTGCCGAGATTGGTGTTCGGGCCGTAGATCAGGAACATGTTCGGGAAGCCCGGCACGGCCATGCCGAGGTGGGCGCGGGCGCCCTGGGCCCACTGCGAATGCAGGTCGCGCCCGTCGCGGCCGGTAATCGTCATCGGCGCAAGGAATTCGGTGGCCTTGAACCCAGTGCCGTAGATGATGACGTCGACCTCATGCAGCCGTCCGTCGGCGGTACGCACGCCGGTCGTCGTCACCTCGGTGATCGCGCAGGTTTCGACCGAGACGTTGTCGTGGGCCAGCGCCGGATACCACTCGCTGCTGAACAGCACGCGCTTGCAGCCGATCGGGTACTCGGGAGTCACCTTGGCACGCAACATCGGATCTTTGATGTGCCGCTTGATGTTCAGCGACGCGACGACGCCTATCAGTCGCGCCAGCGGGGCCACCTTGGTCAGCGCGAGACCGAAAAACTCCGAGATCTCCCAAATCAGCTCTCGCATGGCGCCGGCGAATCCAGGCACCTTGCTGAAGGCGGCGTGGTGCGCCGCGGAGTAGGCGCGATCCGGCTTCGGGATGACGTACGGCGCGGAGCGCTGAAAGACGGTGACGTGTGCCGCGGCCTCGCGGATGCGGGGGACGAACTGGATCGCCGACGCGCCGGTTCCGAGGACCGCGACGCGCTTGCCGGTCAGGTCGACGTCGTGGCGCCACTGCGCGGAATGGAACGACGGGCCCGCGAACGTGTCGATTCCCGGGATCGCCGGCACCGCCGGCCGGGACAGCTGACCCACCGCGGGCACCAGGACGTCGGCCTCGAAGGTGTCGCTACTCGAGGTGTCTACCCGCCAGGTGGCGGTGCCGTCGTCGTAGCGGGCGGAGGTGACTTCGATTCCCGTCCGCACCAGCTTGCGCAGGCCGAACCGGTCGGCGGTGTCGCGGATGTAGCCGAGGATGTCGGGCTGCTCGGCGTAACGCCGCCCCCAGTTCGTCTTTCGTGCGAACGAGTAGGAGTACAGGTTCGATGGGACGTCACAGGCGGCCCCTGGGTAGGTGTTCTCCCGCCAGACGCCGCCGATGTCGTCGGCCTTCTCCACTACCGTCACGTCGGCGAGGCCGTCTTTGGACAGTTCGTAGGCGGCGGCGAGGCCCCCGAAGCCGGCCCCGATGACCAGCACGCGAGGGCGATGGGTCGAAGTCATGACTGAAACGTTAGGAGAGAAAGAAGCGGCACCAGCAGCCGATTGCGGTCGGAAAATCGAGGATTCCGGCCACAACGCGGCCCGCTTAGGTGTCAGACGGCCAGCGACCGGGCGCGGGGCGCCACCGAGCGCTGATAGCGGGCGGGCGTGGTACCCGTCCAGCGTTTGAACGCGGCGATGAAGCTGGTGGCCTCGGCGTAGCCCAGCCGCAGGGCGACGTCCTCCACGGACAGCGCGCCGGTGGCCAACAGCTCCTCGGCCAGCACGCGATGCACCTCCTCGACCAGTTCCCGAAAGGTCGTGTTCTCCTCGGCCAGCCGCCGGCGCAGCGTCCGCTCGCTCATCGCCAGCTGCCGGGCGACGGCCGCGATCGTGTGTGGTTCGCCGTCGATCGACGCGAGCCGCTCTCGCACCCGCAACGCGACACCGGTCCGGGCTCGGCGGCGTTCCAACAGGGCGCTGCACTGTTGTTCGCACATGGCCACGCTCATCTCGCTGGCGCTTGGCAGCCGCTTGTCCAGCAGCGCGAGCGGTAGGCGCGCGACATTGGCCGGCGAATCGTACTGCGGCGCCACGCCGAATGCCTCGCGGGCCGCGTCGTCGCCCTCCGACGGAGCCGGGCCGGTGAATTCGATCGAGGTGAACGGCACCGGGCTGCCCAGCAATTCCGCCATGACGCGTGCGATCGCCGCGAGGTCACGGCGCACCAAGAACTCGGCAACCGGACCGGTCAGGTCGGGCAGGTCGAGCCGCAGCGCGGCCGCCGGCCCCTCGACTGTGACGGTCGGCAGGCAGAAGCCGTAGCTGAGCTCGTAGAACCGGGCCGCGAACCGGACGGCGTCGCCCAGCGTCGAGCTGGTCAGGCAGGCGAAGCCGAAGATTCCGAGCGACCCGACGTGATAGCTGCCGCCCACCCGCATTCCCAAGTTGGCCGCCCCGGCCTCTTCGCCCAGCAGGTTCACCAGGTTCGTCGCAACCGCCAACTCCTGGCGCCCGACGATCATTCGATCGTGGTCGCGCAGGTCGGCCTCGGACAGTCCGGACCCGTTGAGCACGTCTGCGACGGCAAGCCCGTTGCTGCAACCGAATTCGGTCATCAAGGCGACACTGGCCGTGCTGCGCGGGAAATCCCAATGTGACACGTGGGATCCGACGAACACCTGCACGCCTCCCAGTATCGTCGATAACCATTGCGTGGTTGGTTACGACGCATCGGCGCCCCGGTCTGGCACGCGACCCTTTACCCGGGTGCACCGCGGGAGTAACGTTCGCGCGTGCCAGCCAAAGGGCGGCGAGCGCGGTCGGAGGTGACGCCAGTGGGTCCTGTCGCGGTGGTCACCGGAGCCAGCCGCAGAATTGGTGCGGCAAGCGCATTGACTTTGGCGGAGCAGGGATTTCGGGTGGTCGTCAATTACCGGTCCAGCGCCGCGGAGGCGGACGAGGTGGTCGGGGCCGCGACCGCCGGCGGCGGCGAGGCCGTTGCGATACGCGCCGACGTCACGCAACCGGAAGACGTCACCGCGATGGTGAGCGCAGTCACCGAGCGGTGGGGCGGCGTCGATGTGCTCGTGCACAACGCACTGATCCCCTACGACGTCACCTCATTCGCCGATCTGAGCTGGGAGCAGCTCGGTGGCAAACTGGACCGAGAACTACATGCCGCCTTTCTGCTGACCAAAGCCGTTGTCCCCGAAATGATTTCGCGTACATATGGCAGGCTGATCTATCTCACCACGGTGCTGTCCCGGCGGCCACGCCAGGGCATGATCACGGTGGGCACGGCCAAGGCGGCAATGGACCAGTTCGTCCGGTACGTCGCACTCGAGCTGGCACCGCACCAGATCACCGCCAACCTCGTTTCGCCCGCCACCGTCGCCGACCCGACGGCGAACGCGCTGCTGACAGCCGACGAAATACACCAGCTCGGCGCGACAAATCCCATGGGGAGGCTCGTCACCCCCGACGAAGTGGCCAAGACGGTGGCGTTCCTGGCCGGTGAAGATTCCGGTTTCATCACCGGCCACTGCCTGGAGGTCAATGGCGGCCTCGCCATGAATTAACAGCGGCTCCGGCCGTGTCGGGAAGGGGTGCGGCGTGCAGACGATCGATCTCGCTTACGTCGGTCGTGGCCTTCACGAGGAGCTGGTCGCCCATGTCGCCGATCAAGAGGGCTACTACCAGGACGAAGGAGTCCACGTCGCCATTCGCGACGGCGTCGCCTGGCAGGCGCAGCGGCTACGCCACATCGCGGTGATCGGCCTGGGCCGCGCGCTGCTGTCACGCATGCAGGACGGGATCGGCTGGAAAGCGTTGAGCGTCAACACCGATCGCCCACTGTTCTGGTTTATCGGCAACGCCGAAGTGAAATCCATGGCGGATCTTCGCGGGCGGCGCCTGGCCGTGCACGCCGCCGACAACCCGCCGGGCACCTTCGCCCGGATCGTGCTGCGTAAGCACGGGCTGGACCCCGACCGCGACTTGCACTGCGTGATGCGGCGTCCGGGTGACTACCAGATGGATCTCCGCCGACTGCGCGACGGCTCGATTGATGCCGCCTATGTCGGCAGCACCCACTCCCCCGAACAGGTCGCCGCCGAAGAAGGTTTTCACCTGCTGGCCTGGGTCGGCGATCACTTCCAGATCCCCACGGTGGGCGTCGCCGTCGACCCCGCGCACATCCCGCCGGACAGCCCCGCGCTGCAGGCGATGATGCGGGCGAATCAGCGGGCGCTGCGGTTTCTCGTCGACCAACCGAGCCGCGCCGTCGACTACATCAACGGGTTCCTGGACCGGCTCACTGCGGAAGAAGCGCGACGACACTACGAGCGTTACGTCGGCCCGTACTTCACCCCGGACTATCGGGTTGACCTAGGCGCCGCGCAGCGGGCGATCGACGCGGTCGCCGGCGAGCTCGGTGTCGCCTCAACGTCGGCCGCTGAGTTTTATCCGAACGGCTAGCCTCGGCGCGCCGACTATGCGGCCAGGTCGTCTTCGGCAGGGCGGGCTTCGGTAGCCCGCTTCCCACGCCGCCAACCGCGCACCGCGGCGATCGCTGACTTCAGACCGCGACGGCGGCCGGTGACCGGATCGGTGCCCAGGAAGCCGGGCTCGAGCTCGGCGAACATCCGCTCGCTGCGGGTCTCCGGCGCGTTGTCGGCGTCATCCCGCAGGTACTCGTTAGGCAGCGAGAGCTTGGCCAGCGTGCGCCATGTCTTGCCGTACTGAACCAGGAAAGAGCCTGTGGTGTAGGGCAAGTCGTACTTGTCACAGACTTGCCGCACTCGCACCGAGATCTCGTGCAGCCGGTTACTCGGCAGGTCCGGGTACAGGTGGTGCTCGATCTGGTGGCACAGGTTGCCGCTCATGAAGCGCAGCGCCGGACCGGCCTCGAAGTTCGCGCTGCCCAGCATCTGACGCAGGTACCACTGTCCTTTTGTCTCGCCGATCATGTCGGTCTTGGTGAACTTCTCTGCGCCGTCGGGGAAATGGCCGCAGAAGATCACCGCGTTGGCCCACACGTTGCGAATAACGTTGGCAAGCGCGTTGGCCTTCAACGTGGACGTGTAGGTGGCACCGGGCGACAGCGAGGTCAGCGCGGGGAACGCGACGTAATCCTTGAGCACCTGGCGCCCCGCCTTGGCCAAGAACTCGTCGACCCGTTGCCGGGCTTCGTCGTTGTCCATGCGCCGCTTGGCGATCTTGCCGAGCTCCACGTGCTGCAGGCCGACTCCCCATTCGAAGAGCAGCGCGAGCAGCGTGTTGTACACCAGGTTGAGGGTGTTGAAGCGCTTCCAGCGCTGGTCGCGGGTGACGCGTAGTAGGCCGTAGCCCACATCGTCGTCCATCCCGAGAATGTTGGTGTACTTGTGGTGCACGAAGTTGTGGGTGTAGCGCCAGTGCTTGGACGACCCGCTCATGTCCCACTCCCACGTGGAGGAGTGAATCTCGGGGTCGTTCATCCAGTCCCACTGGCCGTGCATGACGTTGTGGCCGATCTCCATGTTCTCGACGATCTTGGCCACGCCCAGTGTCACCGTCCCCGCCCACCAGGCCGAACGCCGGAAGCTGGCCGCCAGCAGCAGCCGGCCGGTCACCTCCAGCGCGCGCTGGGCCGCGATGGTGCGACGGATGTAGCGAGCGTCCCGGTCGCCGCGTGAGTCTTCCACGTCCTGGCGGATGGCATCGAGCTCAACGGCCAGGTTTTCAATATCGGCGTCCGTCAGATGGGCGAATACGTCGACGTCTGTGATCGCCACGTCGTCATCTCCCTGCGTCGATTGTTTGGTCTTGCCGTTCTACACCTACGCTATCGTAACCTACGAAGCCGTAGGTTACCTGTGAGTAGCCTTTAAATGTCGAGCACGCAATCGCCCGAAGCTGCGGACACGCAGGTCTGCACCCGGGTGCCCGAGTCGTGCTCTTGGCCGGTCCGCAGATCGCGGACGTGACCCTCCACCAGACTCACCACGCACGACTGGCAGATCCCCATGCGGCACCCGAAGGGCATCTGCACCCCCACGCCCTCGCCCGCGTCCATCAGCGAGGTCGCCGCGTCGGCAGCTACAGTGCGTCCGCTTCGGGCGAAGGTAACGGTCCCTCCGGCGCCGGTGGGTGCGGCTTTGGACACCGCGAACCGCTCGAGGTGCAGGCGCTCACGGACGCCCGCGGCCGACCATAGGCGCTCCGCCTCGGCGAGCATGCCTTCCGGCCCGCAGGCCCAGGTCTGGCGGTCGCGCCAGTCCGGCACCTCCCGATCCAGTACGGACAGGTCGAGCCGACCCTGGGTGCGCGTCTCGCGCAGCCGCATCCGATAACCGGGATGCTCGGCGGCCACCGCAGTCAACTCGGCCTGGAACATGACATCGGATTGGGTGGGCGCCGAGTGCACGTGGGCGATGTCTTTAATTTGGTTGCGGCGCACCAGGGTCCGAAGCATCGACATCACCGGCGTGATCCCGGAGCCGGCGGTGAGGAACAGGATCGACGCGGGCGCCGGGTCGGGCAGCACGAAATTGCCCTGCGGCGCGGCGAGCCGGACGATGGTTCCCGGCTCGACACCGGCCACCAGGTGCGAGGACAGGAAACCCTCCGGCATCGCCTTCACGCCGATGGTCACGGTGCGGGCCGAGCCGGAGCGCGCGCCCCCGTCGGCGGGAGCCGAGGTGAGTGAATACGAGCGCCAGCGCCAGCGCCCGTCCATCAGCAACCCGATACCGATGTACTGACCGGGCTGGTAGTCGAAGTTGAAACCCCAGCCCGGCTTGATGACCAGAGTCGCGGAATCCTCCGTCTCGCGGCGCACCTGCAGTACCCGGCCCCGCAGTTCGCGGGCCGACCAGAGCGGATTGGCCAAATGCAGATAGTCATCGGGCAACAGCGGCGTCGTGATGCGCGCGGCGAGCTTGCGCAGCGCATGCCAGCCGGGGTGCCGGTCCGCGCCGGCGACAACAGGTCGCGCGGTGTCGACGACGTTGCCCGTGATCTCGGGGTTTCGTCTGCCCAGGGGAAGCTCCTGCTCACTACGCGTCTGACCAACGCTCACCATTGTGGTCGACTCTGTGCGCTTCACGAAACCTACGGTACCGTAACCTACGGTGTCGTAGCTAGCGCTGCGGCTGCGAATGTCTCACAGTCAGCGTCACATCAGCTCCAATAGAAATGGCAGCTCCTGGTTGGCGTACCAGGCCAAATCGTGGTCTTGCGCATCGCCGACGATCAAATCGGCGTCCTCATCGCCCAGGTCGGCGGCATCGACGGCCTCGATGGCCTTCGCCACCGCCTGCTCGGCCCCGGCGTTGTCGACGTAGGCGGCGATCACGTCCTCGATTGGGACCGGCCCGGACAGTCTGACCACGGCGTCGTCGAGGTCGGGACGGTAGGTGACGTCCCCGACGTCGGCGGCCAGCACAGCACGGCGAGGCGGCAGCGACCCCGATGGCGCTTCGGCCGCTTCGGTCGCTTCGGCCGCTTCGGTCGACGAGGCCGCCAGTAGACGCAGCGACGCCAGCGCCGCCTCGCGCAGCGCCACCTCGGCGAGCTCGTCGTCGTCGCCCTCGGCGTACGCCTCACGCAACATGGGCGTCAGCGCGAACGCCGTGCCATTGACCGGCCATAACGAGCCGTCGGAGACGAGCTGCTGCAACATCGGCAGCGTGGCGGGGATATAGACGATCGTCATGGGCGGCTAAATCACCACCGGCCGCGCCCCGGGATAGCGCACCCACGCCTGCAGGTTCACCAATTCCGTTTGGGGCCAGGACAATTCGGCTTTATAGACCTTGTCGGAGATCTTGGCCACGGCCGTAGAATCCGACTTCTTTGTCCGGCTTCGCCGGCGCGCCGTCGCTTTTCCCGGTGCTCACAGCAACGAATGATAGCCCCACGCAGGGCTTTTCACCGCCGACTAGGACCGGGAAGCCTCGAGCAGTTCTTCGAGCGCTTGGTTAAGTAATGCGGGCAGCACGTCGACATCGCTCATGGCTTCGCGGTCAGCGTTGATCCCGTAGTACAGCTCGCCGTTGTACGACGTCACGCTGATCGCCAGCGCTTGGTTGTGCAGTAGCGGCGGCACCGCATACGTCTCGAGCAATTTGGTGCCGGCGATGTACATCTGCGACTGAGCGCCGGGCGCGTTGGTGATCAGCAGGTTGAACGTGCGCTTGGAGAAGCTCGGGAAGCTGGTCGCCTCGCGGATGCCCATGGCGTGCAACGTCGGTGGGGCAAAGCCCGACAGCGTGACGATGGTCCTGGCGTCCACCAGCTGCGCGGCCGTGGGGTTCGCCTCGGTGGCGTGCGCGATCTGCGACAGCCGCACCACGGCGTTGGGCTCCCCCACCGGCAGGTCGACGAGGAACGGCATCACCTGGCTGATCGCCTGGCCAGGACCGCTGGTGTCGAGGTCGCCGTCGTCGTACACCGGCAGCGGCGCCATCGCCCGCACCGTCGCGGTCGTCGTCACCGCTACCCCGCGCGACATCAACCAGTTGCCCAGGGCGCCGGCGATGACGGCGAGCACCACGTCGTTGACGTCGCAGTCGTAGCGCGCGCGCACCTTGCGGTAATCGTCGAGGCTGCCGCGGGCGACGGTGAAGCGCCGGTGCCGTGACACGGTGGCGTTCAGCGGACTGCTGGGCGCGGTACCCCGGGCCACGGTGCGCACGAAGTCCACGGCCCGACGACCGGCGTCCAGCAGCTCGCCGTAATTGGTCACCAGGCCACCGACCACCGATCCGACGGCCTGCAGCTGAGCGCCCGGGCCGGTGAACCACTCACCAACCGCTCCCAACATCAGCCGGGTGTTGCCGGGGTCGCGCTCCGGTATCCAGATGTCCTCGGGAAACGGTGGCGGGCGTTTCGTCCGATCGGCGATGACATGGTTGATCTCCAGCGCCGACATGCCGTTGATCAGCGCCTGATGCGACTTGGTGTACAGGGCGACCCGGTTTTTGGACAGGCCTTCGACCAGATACATCTCCCACAGCGGGCGCGACTTGTCCAGCGGCCGGGCGGCCAGCCGCGCGACGAGCTCGTGCAGCTGCTCGTCACTGCCCGGAGAGGGCAGCGCCGAACGCCGCACGTGATAGGTGATGTCGAAGTCGTTGTCGTCGAGCCACACCGGCCGGGCCGTGCCGACCGGCACTTCCCGCACCTTCTGCCGGTAGCGCGGTATCTGCGGCAGTCGCTGCTCGACGGTGGCCAGCAGCGTGTCGTAGCTCAAGCCGGCACGCGGGCGGCGCAGGATCGACAGCGATCCGACGTACATGGGGGTGGCGGTGTTCTCCAGCCGAAAAAAAGATGCGTCGGGCGGCGACAAGCGACTCACCATGCGGCGCTGTCCTCCTGGTCACTTCGTCGCCTTGCGTTGGGTGCGTTCGAGCCCGATGTCTCGCCCACGGTAATCGGGTGGCCATGCACTAGGCAGCGTGGGTACGCGTGCGGTCGAGTTGTGCCATGATGACCACTGATCAACCACTGTCTGCCCCTCTCCAGCAGGCTTGCGGTCCGGCCGAAGACTGGAGAGTGCGCGTTGAACACTAGCCCCGTTGCGAATCAAGCTGACGCTTTCACCGTCATACCAGTCGTCGACTACGAGCCGCCAACGCAGGAAGTGCCGCGCCCCGTCCAGCAGTGCCGGCAGCCCTCGCGGCCCCCGTTGCGCCGCCGCAGCGGCCACGCGCCGCCGCGGCCCTGTACCGGGCAGCCCGGCAGGGCGGCGACGCCGGATTCGGCCGCGGTCATGTCCGCGCGGCTGCGTCAGGCGGCCGCCTTCGCCGACGCCGCGCTGCGCCGGGTGCTGGAAGTCATCGATCGGCGCCGGCCGGCCGCCCAGTTGAATCCGTTGCTGGCGCCGAGCCTGGTGGATTCGGTCGCCGCCGTCGGCCGCTCGGCCGCGGGCCACGCGGGCGGCAAGCGCGGTGCCGCGGTGTTGCGCCGCGTGCGGCTGCAGCCGGCCGGTCACCGAGAACCGGATTCGGCGGCCGAGGTCTTCGGCTCTTACAGCCGCGGGGACCGGGTCCATGCCATCGCCTGCCGGGTCGAGCTGGTCAGCGCGGCGGGCGCACCCCGGTGGATGGTGGTGGCGCTGCACATCGGCTGACCGCGCCCACCGGTCAGTTCGCCAGTGCGGGCCCGGCCGGCCGCGGGCCGCCGGTGTAGCGGGCGACCACAGGTCCGGCGATCGCCATGATGAAAACGTAGGAGGTCGCCAGCGCCGCGACGGCGGGCAGCGACTTGCCGGCCAATCCGATGATGATCAACGAGAATTCGCCGCGCGCGATCAGCGCGGTGCCCGCGCGCAGCTGCCCGCGCCGCGCCACCCCGTCGCGCCGCGCGGCGAAGATGCCGGTAGCCACCTTGGTCGCAGCGGTCACCGCGGCCAGGATCAGTGCCGCCGGAAGCATGGGAACCAACTCGTGCGGGTCCACCGAGTAGCCGATCGCCAGGAAGAAGATGGCGGCGAACAGATCGCGCAGCGGGCTCAGCACCTGGCGGGCCCGCTCGGCCGTCTCGCCGGTCAAAGTAAGGCCCACCAGGAAGGCGCCCACCGCGGCCGAGGCGTGCAGGGACTCGGCCATCGCCGCCACGATCAGGGTGATGCCCAGGATCCGCAGCATGAGCTGTTCGGAGTCGGGGTGTTCCACCAGCCGGTCCACGTGGTGGCCCCACCGGTATGACGCGGCGAACGCGGCCACCAGGGCGCCCACCGCCACCACCATGCCCCCGACGGCGTGCAGCCACCCGCCACCGGATGCCAGGACCGCGAACAGCGGCAGGTAGGCGGCCATCGCGAAATCTTCGAGCACCAGCACCGACAGCACGGCCGGCGTCTCCCGGTTGCCGAGCCGGTGCAGGTCCTCCAGCAGCCGCGCGATGACGCCCGATGAGGAGATGTAGGTGACGCCCGCCAGGCACAGGATGGCCACGCCGTCCAATCCCAGAAGCCAGCCGGCTATCGCGCCGGGCGCGGCGTTCAGGACGATGTCGACGGCCGCGGACGGCAGGTGGTGGCGCATGCTGCTGGTGAACTCGGCCGCCGAAAACTCGCAGCCCAGGGTCAGCAGCAGCAGCACGACGCCGATGGGTGCGCTGGTCGTGATGAACTGCCCCCCGGTGGCTAGCGGGAGGATGCCGCCATTGCCCAGGGCCAGGCCGGCCAGCAGGTACACGGGGATGGGCGACAACGCGAATCGGCGTGCGGCGGCGCCCAATACGGCAAGAGTGGCCAGGAGGGCGCCGAGTTGCAACAGCAGCGTCCCCGAAATCTGCACCCGCTCAACCTTTGTCGATGATTTTCTCGACGCCCGCGATTCCGTCTTCGGTGCCGATCACGATCAGAACGTCTTGGACGTGCAGCATTTCGGCCGGCCCGGGTGAGGCGAGCACTTCCTCGTTGCGCACGATCGCCACGATGGACGCCCCGGTACGGGTGCGCGCCCGGGTGTCTCCCAGCGGGTGGTCGACGAACGGGCTGCCGGCCAGGATGTGCACCTGGCCGGTCTCGAGTCCGGGGATTTCCCGGGCCAGCTCGGTGAACCGCTCGGCGATGCGCGGCGCGCCCAGGATCTGGGCCACGGCTTCGGCCTCCTGGTCGCTGAGGTGAAGCAGCGGCCGGGCCTGATCCGGATCTTCGCGGGCATAGACGACGACGTCGAAATCGCCGCTGCGCCGGGCGATGATGCCGATGCGGTCGCCGTTGCGATCGGTGAATTCGTAGCGAAGACCGACCCCGGGAAGCAGCACCTCCTTGACGTCCATACCGTCAATCCTGACAGGTCGCCGGGCGCCGCGGTACGCGGATGGAAGGAAACGTGGTCAGCGTCGAGCGTATTCGTCGAGGCGCCGGCCGGCGGATCTTCGCGCGCCCGAAACCTAATGCAGCTCTGCCGGTTCGCCGGGGCCTCGGCGGGGCCGGCGTCCCAGCGGCAGCAGCGCCGGCACCTCGCGGCGGTAGTTGCGATAGTCATCGCCCAGCGCGGCCACCAGGTCGCGCTCTTCGAAGTGCGTGGCGATCAGGATGTAACCCGTCATCGCGATCGAGAAGAGCAGATGCCCGGCCGTCATGGTGGGCACCGCCCAGAAGGCGATCAGGAAACCGAACATGAGCGGGTGGCGCACCAGTCGGTAAAAGAACCGAACGCGAAAATCAAGGTCGGTGTAAGGCTTTGCGTGCCAAGCCAAATACACCTGCCGGAGCCCGAACAGGTCGAAATGGTTGATCATGAACGTCGACGCCAGGGCGATCGCCCAGCCGAGCCAGAACAACGTCCACAACGCCAGGCGCCCGAGCGGTAGTTCCACCTCCCAGATGACGGCCGGCATCGTTCGCCATTGCCAGTAGAGCAGCACCAGCACGACGTTGGACAGCATCACGTAGGTGCTGCGCTCTATCGACGGCGGCACCAACCGCGTCCACCGCGCCTTGAACCCCGGCCGTGCCATGACGCTGTGCTGGAGGCCGAACAGACCGAGCAGCACCATGTTGACCAACACCGCCTGGCCGATTGGCGCCGAGAGCCCGTGGTCGACCGTTCGCGGCACCCAGAAGTTGCCCAGGAACGCGACTAGATACAGAAATACGGCAAGGAAGAGCAGATAAGCGGCCGCGCCGTAGCCAACCGTCAGGTAACGCTTCATTGGCTGATTGTGCGCCTGATCGGCCGTGATGAACATGGGGCGATTGCCTCATCATCTCGGGTGCACCAGCCCGTGTTGCAGGGCATACATGCTGGCGCCGATGCGGTTCGAGACGCCGATCTTGGCGTACGTTCGCTCGACATGGTTGCGGGCGGTTTTCTCGCTGATCACCAGCGAGGCCGCGATCTCCTTATTGGACGCGCCGCGGGCGACCAGGCCCAGCACCTCGATCTCCCGGCGGGTCAGCCCGTCCGGCCGCAGGGCCGGCCGTTGTGCGGGCTGGCCGGCCGCATGCAGCACCGCTTCGACGGCGGCCGATTCGAGCTCACCGGCCCGCGCTCGCCCGCGCAGCCGGTGGGCAGCCGCATCCGGTGACAGCGGTTCGCGATACGGCCTTGGCTCGCAGGCGGACTGGTAACAGACGGCGGCCGCCAGGATGCGGTCCGGCAGGCTCAGCGCGGCTCCGGCCAGACCGCGCGGATATCCCGACCCGTCCAGGCATTCGTGGTGATTGCCGGCGACCTCCGCCAGCCGCGCGAGGCCGGGAACCTGGTTGAGGATGCGTACGGTCAGATAGGGATGCAGCCGAACCCGCTCGAACTCCGATGCGCTCAACGGTCCTTGCCGCGACCAAATCTGATTCGACACACCGATGCGGCCCAGATCGTGGACGTGGCCCGCGCGCCGGGTGAGTGCGACCGCGTCGGCGTCGATCCCGGCGGCCAGCGCCGCCTCGCCGGCGAGCCTGGCCACCGCGCGCGAATGTCCAAGCGTGAAGGGACATTTCAGGTCGACGAAGTCGCCCAGCGCAACGAGCAACGCGTCCAGCGACTGGTCGTCGAGCCGCTGATGGCGATCGGGTGCCTCGCGCAACGCCGCCGCCCACGTATCGCCGGCCGGCGGGCCGGCCAGGATGGCGTCAGCGTCGCGCAGGAACGCGTCGGCCACCCGGGGATCGAACTGGCCGCCGCGTCGGGCGCTCACCATGGCGAGGGCGCCGGCGACGCCGTAGGTGCGGTGGTGCACCTCGACCATGTCGGCGAGCTGGGCGATGCGCATCTGGATCGGGATGTCGTCGCCCCGGGCGCCGGTGGGCAGCCCGCCGCCGTCGTAGCGTTCGAACGCGAACGCGAGCGCGGCCTGCACGTGGGGGCCCAAGCCGATTCGGTCGGCCAGCAGGGCCGCTGATGCGCAGTGCGAGTGGATCAACCGGGAGATGTGGCCGCGCGCGTTGGCGAACAGCGTTGCCATCACGCTCAGCCGATGGCCCAACGGCTGGCCGCGGCCCACGTTGCTCGCCAGGAAGCGCAGGTAGGGAATCCCGGACCAGTCGACCAGATACGAGTCATGGCGCACGGCGATGTCGTCACCGAACCACCGCGCGTATTCGTGGGAGTCCGCGTGGCAGCCGATCCACATGATCAGGGTCGTGTAGTAGGTGCAGTCGCGCTGGTTGCGGTCCAGCCCGAGCCGGTCGGCCAGCCTGGTCGCGATCAGCGCCGCCCGGAGCATGTGCTCGGCGGGCTGGCCGAGGCCCAGGTCGATCGCCACCGACAGTGCCGCCAGCAACTCCGCGCGAGTCGGTGATCCGGGCTCCGACATGAGGCTCATTGTGCCCAGCCGATCGCCGTCCGGTCACCCGATTGGGATAGTGCGCCGCACCGCCTGATGCCGCGCCGCGTCGAACGTCTCGAAATGCCCGGAGCCCACCGCGAACACGCCGCGTTGTGGGGGCCGGAAGCCGCCCAGCCTCGCCTGCCGGTGCAGCGGCCCCACCGGTCCCAGGTCCACATCACGCAGCACCGCACGCGAATGGGTCACCGCCCACACCTGCGTGGGCGCGATCATGAATCGTTGCCCGTTCGGCGCTATTCCGGATAACCGGACGCGCCCGGCGCGCAGGGTCGGGCCGGCGACCCGGCCGAGAGCGGCCAGTGCCGCCCGGTTGGTCCACGCCCACGCCGGCAACCGTCCGCCGACCGCGCTCAGCAGCCGCGTCGATGCCGTGGCGTGGATATCGATCTGCCAGGCGAGCAGATTCGGGATCGCGACGAACAGTGACCACGGGGTGACCCAGGCGACGTCGATGTCGCACTGGACCGCGTCGTGCGGGGTGGCGGCGCTGAAGAAACGGGCGCAGCTTTGCGGTCCCGGCGTCGTCGCGTAGAACGTCCAGACACCGTCGGGGTCGCGATGCCACACCGACCGATAACCGGGAGAGAAGGACGTCGCCGGAAATTGCCGCAGCGCCAGATAGTTTCCACTCGCGAACGGCAAGCCCATGACGCCGAAGCCGACGAATCGCTCGTCACTTCCGGCGGGCAGGACGGGGTGCTGCAGCACGGCGGTGGCGGCGTCCAGCGGGGTGCGCAAACTGGTCATGCACGAATGGTCCGCGCGACCACCGCCGCGGCGCATGAGGCGGATGCCTCAAATCGCGTGCCGCGTCGGCGCCGAGTGTGAAGGTAGCCGCACGCTCGCCGTCGAACGTGAAGGTAACTTCACACTCGGCGCAGAGCGAGTAGGGCGGGCCTGCCGGGTCAGCGGCGCTTGACCGACTTGGGCGGCTTGGCGCCGCGACCCTGTTGCCGCGCCGCCGCCCGGCGCTCGCGCCGGCTGGCACCCCCGGGAACCCCGGCCGGCGCCTTGCCATCGCCGCCGTTGCGCTGCACCGCCGCCGAGCCGTCCTCGGCCGGGCCGGAGTAGGTCATGGCCGGCGCCTCGGTGTCAATTCCCTTGGCGCGCAACTGGGTTGGCGGTTCTTCGCGCACGGCCGTCGCGGTGCTGCCCGTGCCGCCTTCGGCGCCGCCGGCTGCGGCGGCGGCGAATTCCTCCAGCCCCTGCGGCGCTTCCACCGGCGCGACCTGCGGGCTGGGCACCGCCTCGACGGTGACATTGAACAGGAATCCGACCGACTCCTCCTTCATGCCGTCGAGCATCGCCATGAACATGTCGTAGCCCTCGCGCTGATACTCCACCAGCGGATCGCGTTGCGCCATCGCGCGCAGCCCGATGCCCTCCTTGAGGTAGTCCATCTCGTAGAGGTGCTCGCGCCATTTGCGGTCGATGACATTGAGCAGCACGTTGCGCTCCAGCTGACGCATCGCACCCTCGCCCGCGATCTCCTCGAGTTCGGCTTCCCTTGCGGCATAGGCATTTTCGGCGTCTTTGAGCAGCGCCTCGAGCAGTTCCTCGCGGGTGAGGTCGTCGCGGTCGGAGTCCGCGTCATGCTGGGTCAGCGTCGCATGGTCGATGCCGACCGGGTAGAGCGTCTTCAGCGCCGTCCACAGGGCTTCCAGGTCCCAGTCCTCGGCGTAGCCGTCGGCGGTCGCGCCGTTGACATAGGCGGTGACGACGTCGCGGACCATGTCCATCGCCTGCTCCTTGAGGTTCTCGCCCTCGAGAATCCGGCGGCGCTCGGCGTAGATCACCTTGCGCTGCTGGTTCATCACCTCGTCGTACTTCAGGACGTTCTTGCGGACCTCGAAGTTCTGCTGCTCCACCTGGGTCTGGGCGCTCTTGATCGCCCGGGTGACCATCTTGGCCTCGATGGGCACGTCGTCGGGCAGGTTCAGCCGGTTGAGCATCGCCTCGAGCGCGGCACCGTTGAACCGGCGCATGAGCTCGTCGCCCAGCGAGAGGTAGAACCGCGACTCGCCCGGGTCACCCTGCCGGCCGGAGCGGCCGCGCAACTGGTTGTCGATGCGGCGCGACTCGTGGCGTTCGGTGCCCAGCACGTACAGGCCGCCGGCCTCGATCACCTCGGCGGCCTCGTCGCTGACCTCCTCCTTGACCTTGGGCAGTTCCTCGTGCCAGGCCGCGTCGTACTCGTCGGGCGTCTCGACCGGGTCGAGACCGCGCTCACGCAGCCGCTGGTCGGCGAGGAAGTCGGCGTTGCCGCCCAGCACGATGTCGGTGCCGCGGCCGGCCATGTTGGTGGCCACGGTGATGCCGCCGCGGCGGCCGGCGACGGCGACGATGGTCGCCTCCTGCTCGTGGAACTTCGCGTTGAGCACGTTGTGCGGCACGCGGCGCTTCTGGAACTGCCGCGACAGGTACTCCGAGCGCTCGACGCTGGTGGTACCGATCAGCACCGGCTGACCCTTTTCGTAGCGCTCGACGACGTCGTCGACGACGGCGATGTACTTGGCTTCCTCGGTCTTGTAGATCAGATCGGACTGATCGGCGCGGATCATCGGCTTGTTGGTCGGGATCGGCACCACGCCGAGCTTGTAGATCTCGTGCAGCTCGGCCGCCTCGGTCTGCGCGGTACCGGTCATGCCGGCGAGCTTGTCGTAGAGCCGGAAGTAGTTCTGCAGCGTGATGGTGGCCAGCGTCTGGTTCTCGGCCTTGATCTCGACGTGCTCCTTGGCCTCGATGGCCTGGTGCATGCCCTCGTTGTAGCGGCGGCCGTAGAGCACGCGGCCGGTGAACTCGTCGACGATCAGAACCTCGCCGTCGCGCACGATGTAGTCCTTGTCGCGGTTGAACAGCTCCTTGGCCTTCAGCGCGTTGTTGAGGTAGCTGACCAGCGGCGAGTTGGCGGCCTCGTAGAGGTTGTCGATGCCGAGCTGGTCCTCGACGAATTCGACGCCTTTCTCGTGCACACCGACGGTGCGTTTGCGCAGGTCCACCTCGTAGTGGACGTCCTTTTCCATCAGCGGCGCGAGCCGGGCGAACTCGGAGTACCAGTTCGACGCGCCGTCGGCGGGGCCGGAGATGATCAGCGGGGTGCGGGCCTCGTCGATCAGGATGGAGTCGACCTCGTCGACGATGGCGAAGTTGTGCCCGCGCTGCACCAGGTCGTCGAGCGAATGCGCCATGTTGTCGCGCAGGTAGTCGAACCCGAACTCGTTGTTGGTGCCGTAGGTGATGTCGGCGTTGTAGGCGACCCGGCGCTCGTCGGGTGTCATCTGGGCGAGGATCACGCCGACGTCCAGGCCGAGGAAGCGGTGCACGCGGCCCATCCACTCGCTGTCGCGTTTGGCCAGGTAGTCGTTGACGGTGACGACGTGCACGCCCTTGCCGCCGATGCCGTTGAGGTAGGCCGGCAGCACCGAGGTCAGGGTCTTGCCCTCACCGGTCTTCATCTCGGCGACGTTGCCGAAGTGCAGCGCGGCCGCGCCCATCACCTGCACGTCGAAGGGGCGCTGGTCGAGCACCCGCCACGCCGCCTCCCGGGCCACCGCGAAAGCCTCGGGCAGCAGGTCCTCGAGGCTTTCGCCGTCGGCGTGGCGCTTCTTGAACTCGTCGGTTTTGGCCCGCAACTCGGCGTCGGTGAGCTTCTCGACCTCGTCGGACAAGGTGTTGACGTAGTCAGCCACCCGCTTGAGACGCTTGAGCATGCGACCTTCGCCAAGGCGCAGCAACTTCGACAGCACAGCAATGTCCCCTGTTGGTAGGAGTCTTCTCTTGAGCGACTCCCATGGTAGGCGACGACCCCCCAATGGCCGTCGAACCTCAGAAGAGCCTGATCAGCCCAGTCGGATCAGCCCGTAGTCGTAGGCGTGCCGTCGGTAGACCACGCTGGGCCGTTCGGTCTGCTTGTCGTGGAACAAGAAGAAGTCGTGTCCGACGAGCTCCATCTCGTAGAGGGCGTCGTCGACAGTCATGGGCGTGGCCGGGTGCTCCTTGGTCCGCACGATCCGCCCGGGCTCATGGTTGAGGTCCACGCCGTCGTGCTCGGCCGGCGGCGGCTGCGGCGCGTTGTCCGCCGGGGCGGGTGGCGGTACCGCGGTGGCGGCGGCCAGCGACACCGGGGTCTTGTCCCCGTAGTGAACCTTGCGACGGTCCTTGACGCGGCGCAGCCGGTTCTCCAGCTTGTCGACCGCCGACTCGAACGCGGCGTAGAAGCTGTTGGCGCAGGCCTCCGCCCGGGTCACCGGGCCCCGGCCGCGGGCGGTGATCTCCACGCGCTGACAGGACTTGCGTTGACGCCGGTTGGGTGCGTGCTTGAGCTCGACATCGAAAAGGTAGATGGAGCGATCGAACCGCTCGAGGCGGGCGAGTTTTTGCGAGACGTACAGACGGTAATGATCGGGGATTTCTACGTTGCGGCCCTTGAACACAACATCGGCGGTGGTTGTCGGTGGGGCTTGATCGTCGGTGATGGGCGGTTCGTCCAGAATCTGACCGGAATCCACGGATAGCCTTGACATACGTGACAACTCGTTTCTCTTTTCACGTCACACGCGCCCTGCGTGCCCGGCTGCTCTAATGCGCCGACGAGGTGGGAGCGGTTCGAGACTGGCTACCGCCGCAGGCTGCCCGCCGGTGCAAGGTGTCGATTACTCACCCCTTCCCCGGATGGGCCTCACCTGGAAAATCGCGACCAGTGAGTCAGACCGATGAGTCGTTCTTCGTTGTTCTCGACGTTAGCTCGTGTTCGCCTGCCGATGCCACCGATTTGGTCGAGCTGTTGCGTGTTCTTCACAACCTCTTGGCCGGCTCATCGGTTGGGCTCAGCCGCGGCCGAATCAGACCGCGGCGATCGCCAGCACCGCGGCGACCCGAACCCCCGCGGCCTGCAGGATCCGCACCGACTCGCGCGCCGTCGCGCCGGTGGTGACGATGTCGTCGACGACCATGACTTCGGTGCGCGGCGGTGCACCGCGCAGCACCACCCGGCCGGCGATGTTGCGCTCGCGCGCGGTGGTGCCCAGGCCCACCGAGTCGCGCGTCATCGCCTTGAGCCGCAATGCCGGGGCGACGGTGATGTCCGGATGCCGCGCCACCGCGGCGCGCGCCAGCCGGGCGACGGGGTCACCGCCGCGCCGGCGCGCGGCCGAACGCCGGGTCGGGGCGGGCACGACGGTCAGCGGGGTCGGCACGATCCCCCACGACAGCAGCCGGTGCACGCCGACGGCCAGGGCTCGCGCCAGCGGTTCGACGAGATCGGCGCGGCCCCGCTCCTTGAGCGCCAGGATCGCGTGCCGGCGCGCGTTGGCGTAGCGGCCGAGCGCGAACACCGGCACCTCCGGGTCGATGCGCGGGTTCACCACGTGCGGCTGATCGGCGGCCACCGACAGCTCGGCGGCGCACGCGTCGCACCAGCGGGCCGACGGCGCCCCACAGCCGCCGCATTCGGCCGGCAGGAACAGGTCGAGCATGGCGCCAGTGTGCCGGCGGGGTGCGACAGGTGCGGTCCGCCGCATCTGCTACCAGGCGGCAGCTAGCCCGGCAGCACCGGGGCCGCCCCGGGCACCGTCAGCCCGGGCACGTCCGACCAGCCCTGCTGACCGTCGGCCGACGGCGAATACTGCAGCACCCCTTGCGGACCCGCGACGTAGGCCGTCGACGGGTTGGCGACCACCGTCGTCACCGGCATCTGCAGGCCGTGCGGCGGCGCGTCGGAGTTCACCCCGTCGATGTTCACGTAGGACACCGGATGGCTGGCGTCGGTCCGGGTCACCACGATGTCGTCACCGGTGCGCCACGACAGCGACACCACCGAATTGCCCAACCCGAAACCGAGCCGGCGCGGGAAGGTCAGGGCGTACTGTCCGGCCTGCGTCTGCTCGACGCTGGCGAGGATCACCTGGCCGCCGATCACCATCGCGGCGCGGGTGCTGTCGCGGGACAGCTGCAGGTCGGTGATCGGTCCCGGGTACCGGGTGGCCACCGCCACCGAATCCACCGGAAGGCGCGCGGGCTGCCCGGAGGCCGGCTCCTGAATCGCCCGCAACACGTTGTTGCCGTCGACCACCACCCAGACCACGTCGTCCAGCGACCAGGTGGGCCGCGACAGGCTGTGCCCGTCGGCGGACTGCACCGCCTCCTGGCCGAGATCACCGATCCATAAGGACGCGGCCATGTCCGGGGCGCCGCGGTGCAGCGTCACCACCGACGCCACCTGCCTGCCGCTGCGCGACAGCGCCGCGCCGGTCTGGTCGCCCATGCGCCCGAACGCGCCGGGCACCGTGACGGTGTGCTGGCCGTCCAGCGACACCAGTGAGCCGTTCACCAGGGCATGCAGCCCGCGCCGGCGCCGTCGGCCGCGCCGGGATCGGTGGCCGCGACGTCGGAGGTGGTCCACCCGTCGCGGAACCGGTCGTCCAGCGGCGCGCCGTCGGCGTTGATCACATACGGGCCCCGGATGTCGGCCCGGGCCAGGGTCCAGATGATCTGCGCCGCAAGCAATTGCCGACTGTGCGGATCGGTGGTGGACAGCTTCTCGAGATCGACGCGCGCGCCGCCGTAACCGCGCCCGATGCCGTTTTTGCCGCCGTCGGCCCGGGTCACCGGCCCGTGCAGCCGCAGCGGCGGCGCGAGCAGATTGCGGACCGTGTGCGCCATCTCGGGCCGCGGCCCGGCGATCAGCTTGGAGACCAGCTCGGTGGCCAGCTGGTCGGCATCGGGCACCGCGACATAGCGCGGATCGGGAACCACCGTCTTGCCGGTCGGATCGGCGAAGTACAGCGTGTTGCGTTTGTAGGTCGACTGAAACTGCTGCCAGTCCAGGAACACCCCGTTGGGTAACCGGTCGATGCGCCACCCGCCGGAGGTCTTGGCCAACTCGATCGGCCCCGGGTCCGGCAGCACGCCCTCGGCGGTCTCGAACACCCCGACATCGGACAGCGAGCCCAGGATGTCCGCCCGCATGGTTGCCGAAACACGTTCGGCGGCACGGGTTTCGACGAACACCACGTGGTCGATCAGCAGCGCGCTACCGGCGTCGTCCCAGGCGTTGGACGCCGACTGGGTCAGGAACTGCCGGGCGGCGAGGTGCCGGTTCGCGGGATCGGCGGTGGCCTTGAAGAATTCGCGCAGCAGCACGTCGGGGTCCATGCCCGGGGTCGGCTTGGGCAGGTTGGACGGCGCCGGCCGCTCGACGGTGCCGATGGCCTGCGGCGCCGACGAGCTGGGCACTCCGGCGCAGCCGGCGAGCAGCACGGCCAGCATCAGCAGCCCCAACAGCCGCCGCATCACACGCTCCTCTCGGCGTGCTCACGTTGCGCGGAGTCTTGCGCTCGGGCCACCGGCCTGCGGGGGGGGTTGCGGAATCGGCTTCATGGGCAGCGGGCTGGTGGTGACCTTGTGGCCGCGAACCAGGGGCAGCGTCAGCCGGAAGCACGCGCCGTCACCGGGTTCGCCCCATGCCTCCAGCCGGCCCTGGTGCAGTCGCGCGTCCTCGATGCTGATCGCCAGGCCGAGCCCGGTGCCGCCGGACCGGCGCACCCGCGACGGGTCCGCCCGCCAGAACCGGCTGAACACCAGCTTCTCCTCGCCGGGACGCAGCCCCACCCCGTAGTCGCGCACGGTGACCGCAACGGTGTCCTCGTCGGCGCCCATCCGAATCTGCACCGGCTTGCGCTCGGCGTGGTCGATGGCGTTGGCGATCAGGTTGCGCAGGATCCGCTCCACCCGGCGTGGGTCGACCTCGGCGATCACCTCTTCGGCTCGGCAGGTCCACCTCAGTTCGATGCCGGCGTCCTCGGCCAGATGCCCCACGTTGCCCAGCGCGCTCTGCACCGTGGTGCGCAGGTCGACCGCCTCGACGGACAGCTCGGCGACACCGGCGTCGTGCCGGGAGATCTCCAGCAGGTCGTTGAGCAGCGACTCGAACCGGTCCAGCTCATTGACCATCAGCTCGGTGGAGCGCCCAGCGTGGGGTCCAGGTCGTCGCTGTGGTCGTAGATCAGGTCGGCGGCCATCCGCACGGTGGTCAGCGGGGTGCGCAGTTCGTGGCTGACGTCGGAAGTGAAGCGGCGCTGCAGGTTACCGAACTCCTCGAGCTGGGTGATCTGGCGCGACAGGCTCTCGGCCATGTCGTTGAACGACATCGCCAGCCGGGCCATGTCGTCCTCGCCGCGCACCGGCATCCGTTCGGACAGTGGCCTTCGGCGAACCGCTCGGCGATCCGCGACGCCGACCGCACCGGCACCACCACCTGCCGCGACACCAGCAGCGCGATCCCGGCCAGCAGCACCAGCAGCACCGCGCCGCCGGTGATCATCGTGCCGCGCACCAGCTGGATGTGGCCTGCTCGTTCTTCAGCGGGAAGATCAGGTACAGCTCGAGGTTGGCCACCTGCGACGACGTCGGCGTGCCGACGATCAGCGCCGGCCCCGAGAAGCCGTCGGTGTGCACGGTGGCGTACTGGTAGGCCGCCTGCCCCGCCTTGACGAAGCCGCGCAGTGACCCGGGCACCTGGTCGACGGGGCCGGCCGTGGTTGCGGCGCGCGGGCCGTCGCCCGGCACCATCAGCACCGCGTCGAAGGCGCCGGCCAGCCCCGCGCCCGAGGCCGGGTCGGTCTTGGAGGTCCGCGTGTTGCGCGCCAGCTGGAGGCTGCTGTCCAGCGAGCGCGCCTCTTCGCCGTTGACGATCCCGCCCACGGTGGTGCGCGCCCGCTCGATCTGCTCGATGGCGGCCTTGACCTTCACGTCGAGCACGCGATTGGTGACCTGACTGGTCAACACGAAGCCGAGCGCCAGAGATGACGGCCAGCGACAGCCCTAGCGTCAACGCCACCACCCGCAGCTGCAGCGAGCGCCGCCAGGCAATGGCCACGGCCCGGCTCACCGCACCCATGCCACGAGTCATGGGGCCGGAGCGCCCCCAGCGGCTCCCAGTGCGTCGCCGGGAGCCCCAAATCACCGGCGGCGCTCCTCCTCTAAAGCGACGTTCTACAACGTCGCTGCCGATGCCGAAGCGCCGCTCTCCACATCGCGGCGGCCTGCATCGTCGCCAGCGGTCACGGAGGTCCGGCCTTGTAACCCACTCCTCGAACGGTCAACACCACGGTCGGGTTCTCGGGTCCTTCTCGACCTTGGCGCGCAGACGCTGGACGTGCACGTTCACCAGCCGGGTATCCGCGGGATGGCGGTAGCCCCACACCTGTCGAGCAGCACATCACGAGTAAACACCTGCCGCGGTTTGCGCGCCACGCCACCAGCAAGTCGAATTCCAGCGGGGTAAGGGAGATCTGCTCGCCGTTGCGCGTGACCTTGTGCGCCGGACGTCGATCTCGACGTCGGCGATCGACAGCATCTCGGCGGGCTCCTCGTCGTTGCGCCGCAGCCGCGCCCGCACCCGGGCCACCAGCTCCTTGGGCTTGAACGGCTTCATGATGTAGTCGTCGGCGCCCGACTCGAGACCCAGGACCACGTCGACGGTGTCCGTCTTGGCGGTCAGCATCACGATCGGCACACCGGAGTCGGCGCGTAGACACCCGGCACACGTCGATGCCGTTCATGCCGGGCAGCATCAGGTCCAGCAGCACCAAGTCGGGGCGCATTTCGCGCACCGCGGTCAGGGCCTGGGTACCGTCACCGATGACCGCGGTGTCGAAACCCTCCCCACGAAGCACGATGGTGAGCATCTCGGCTAGCGAAGCGTCGTCATCGACGACCAAAATCCTTTGCCTCATGGAGTCCATGGTGTCACCGGATCGGGACAATATTCGGGCGCCACACGGGCGTTTCTTCCTTCGAAACGGCCGAAATCGTGACAAATTTGTGCTTGTTCGCGGACAAATCGGCGGCCAGCCGCCCCGGATCGACGTCCGCGTCGACGCACAACCAGCGCCCACCCCAGCCCGCGGCGGCAAGTTCGGCGTAGACCGCGCCGGTGCGTTGCTGCAGCCCGTCGTCGCGTTCGTAGCTGTCGCGCGACCCGGCCCGGGTCGGATTCGGCCCGGCTGCGGGCGCGCCGCCGGCCAGCTCGACCGGCACCGCGAGCAGCACCTGCCAGTCGGGTGCGGGCAGCCCGAGGCGCCGGTATTCGAGCGCGTGTATCCATTCCACGGCCGGCCCGCCGGCGTCCTGGTGCAGACGGGCGGCGGTGTAGGCCGCGTTGGAGGCGACGTAGCGATCCATGATCACCACGTCGTGCTCGCGGCGCAGCGCCTCAATGTCGCCGACCGCCCCGGCGCGGTCCAGCGCGAAGAGCGTCGCCATCGCATAGACCGACGACGCGAGGTCGCCGTGGTCCCCGTGCAGTGCCTCGGCCGCGATCGGCGGTCACCGACTGCCCGTAACGCGGGAAGGCCAGCATGGCGACCGACTTGCCGTCCGCCTCGAAAGCTTGCGGAGGCCCTCGTTCAGCGTCCGCTTGCCCGCGCCGTCGACGCCTTCGATCGCGATGAGCACGGCGCCGAGCCTACGGGCCGTCGAGTGCGCAGGTCACTTCACGCTCGACGTCGAACGTGAAGGTGTCATCACGCCGGCGCGGCACGATCAGTATCGGTAGTGGTCGGCCTTGTATGGGCCGTCGACGTCGACGCCGATGTACTCGGCCTGCTCCTTGGTGAGCTTGGTCAGCGGCCGCCGAGCGCCTCGACGTGGATGCGCGCCACCTTCTCGTCGAGGTGCTTGGGCAGGCGGTAGACCTCGTTGTCGTACTCGTCGTTCTTGGTCCACAGCTCGATCTGGGCGATGACCTGGTTGGAGAAGCTGTTGCTCATCACGAACGACGGGTGGCCGGTCGCGTTACCCAGGTTCAGCAGCCGGCCCTCGGACAGCAGGATGATCGACTTGCCGGTGTCCGGGAACGTCCACAGGTCGACCTGCGGGCGGATGTTGATCTTGGTGGCGCCGGACTTCTCGAGCGCGGGCCACCTGGATCTCGTTGTCGAAGTGGCCGATGTTGCCCAGGATCGCCTTGTCCTTCATCGCCTTCATGTGCTCGAGGGTGATGATGTCCTTGTTCCCGGTGGTGGTGATGATGATGTCGGCCTCGCCGATCACGTCCTCCACCCGCTTGACGTCGAAGCCCTCCATCAGCGCCTGCAGGGCGTTGATCGGGTCGATCTCGGTGACCGTGACTCGGGCGCCCTGGCCGGCGACCGACTCGGCGCATCCCTTCCCGACGTCGCCGTAGCCGCAGATCAAGTACCTTCTTGCCGCCGATCAGGACGTCGGTACCGCGGTTGATGCCGTCGATCAGCGAGTGGCGGCTGCCGTACTTGTTGTCGAACTTGCTCTTGGTGACCGAGTCGTTGACGTTGATCGCCGGGAACGCCAGCACGCCGGCGGCGGCGAACTCGTACAGGCGCAGCACGCCGGTGGTGGTCTCCTCGGTGACGCCACGAACCGATGCGGCGACCTTGGTCCACTTGGGGGTGTCGTCCGCGGCAAGACTGCGGCGCAGCAGAGTCAGGAACACCTTGTACTCGGTCGAGTGGTCCTCGTCCTGCGGCGGCACCACACCGGCCTTTTCGAACGCGCCCGCGAGCGCGAGCATGGTCGCGTCGCCACCGTCGTTGAGGATCATGTCGCCGGTCTTCGCCCCGGCCATGTCATGTCTGCTCCGCGCCCACCAGTACTCCTCGAGGGTCTCGCCCTTCCAGGCGAACACTGGGACGCCCTTGGGCTCCTCCACGGTGCCGTGCGGCCCGACGACGACCGCGGCGGCGGCGTGGTCCTGGGTGGGGAAGATGTTGCACGATGCCCAACGGACCTGGGCGCCGAGGTGACGAGCGTCTCGATCAGCACCGCAGTCTGGACCGTCATGTGCAGCGATCCGGAGGTCCGCGGCCTTGAGCGGCTGCACCTCGGCGTACTCGCGCCGCAGCGACATGAGACCCGGCATCTCGTGTTCAGCGAGCCGGATCTCCTTGCGGCCGAACTCGGCCTGCGAGAGTCCGCGACCTTGGATTCGATGCCGTTTCGGACGTCGGGGGTGAGTGCGTTTTCGGTCGTCGTCATAACGTGTTCTTCCTTTTTCGGCTCGCTCGGATCCAAGCGGTAATTAGCTTAGGTATGTTCTTGCGCCACTGTAGTCGCGGGTCGGCGCGCCCTCGGTTCAGGAAGGCTCAGGGAACGTTGATGACGCCGTGACGCTCCGCGAACGGCGTCATCAACCGGGCCAGATCGGCCGCCACGTCTCCCCCGCGAGCGGCAGGTGCCCCCAGGTCCGCCTCGGGTGGCATCGACACGTAGCTCAGCG
>CAWKJQ010000003.1:0-299666 GCA_963849935.1 uncultured Actinomycetota bacterium | reverse complement strand
TTGACGACCTCGGCGATCCCGTATGCGACTGAGGCCTTCGACATCGAGTTCGACTTCATCGATCACCAGTTGCTGATCCGGAGCAGCAACGGCGCCACCCGTAGCGTGGCGCTGGAATCAAAATCGGTTGCCGAGTTCTACGCGCAGACCATGCAGACACTGGATGAATTGGGATTTCCCACGCGCATCCAGTCACACCCCAATGAAGTTGATCCTGCCGTGCCATTCGCGGAGGACGACGAGCACGCGTCGTACGACCGTGATGCCGCGAACCTGTTCTGGCGCCAACTGCTACAGGCCAACCGCGTACTCGGGGGAGTTCCGTTCCCGCTTGATCGGAAAGGTAAGCCCGGTACATTTCTTTTGCGGCGCAATGGATCTCGCGTGCACCCGGTTTTCCGGTCGCGATGCACCTCGCCATCCCGGCGGTGCGCCGAACGTTGGAGTCTGGGTCATGGTGGAGGGCTACTCGCGCGAACTGAGCAGTTGCGGGTTTTGGCCGGGAGGCGGAGATGAGGGGGCGTTCTACGCCTACGCCTACCCGCAACCCGACGGGTACGCGATCACCGGGTCAGTCCTGCCGAGGCTCACTACAGAAGTGATCTTGGTGAGTACGTCTTGCCATATGAGGTTGTCGGCAGGCAGCGGACCCTGACCAAACGCTACTCGGCTTCTTGCAGGACACCTACGAAGCGGCGGCCGTCAATGCCGGCTGGGACCGTGCAGCACTAGAAGACGACCCAAATCGCTGGGGCGCCAGTCAAGCACGAGCATGACCTCGCGTTCGGCGGTACAACGCAAACCGACGAGTGGGGCGTGGCGATCATTTTTCTGAGCGGTGCAGCGCCGGCATACATGCGATGTGAAACTTAAAATTCCGCGGATCAACCCGAAAGCGTAGAACCGGTGCATGCCCCGGGGCGGGTGCCGTTGAGGTCGCCCGATGCGCGGTGGCTGATGGCCGCCGCAGTTCTTGGCTCTGGGATCGCGTTCCTTGACGGCACGGTGGTCAACGTCGCGCTTCCTGCCATCGGGCGGGAGTTGGGTGCCGGGTTGGCCGGTCAACAGTGGGTTCTCGACGGTTACCTCCTGTCGCTGACCGCGTTGCTGCTCGCCGGAGGTGCGGCAGGCGACCGCTACGGGCGGCGCCGTATCTTTCTCTGCGGCTTACTCGTTTTCAGCGCGGCCTCTCTCGCCTGCGGTTTTTCGCCGACGGTGGGCTGGTTGATTGGCGCACGGTTGGTCCAGGGCGTTGGTGCGGCAGCGTTGGTGCCCGGCAGCCTTGCATTGATAGACGTCGGGATCAGAAACGAAGACCGAGCCCGTGCGGTGGGGATCTGGGCAGGTATGTCGGGGGTGACTTCTGCGCTCGGCCCACTGATCGGCGGTTGGCTGGTCGACGCCGCATCCTGGCGCTGGGTGTTTCTCTTGAACATTCCGCTGGCCGCCGCCGCGGTGTGGATCACAGCGAGACACGTTTCTGAATCGCGTGATACCAGCGCACAAGGACACGCCGACATCCTGGGTGCCGCGGCGGTCATGCTCGGACTGGCGGGAGTGATCTACGCGCTGATCGAAGCACCGTCTCGCGGCTGGACACCAGTCACCGTGACAGCAGCCGCGATCGGCGCCACAGCGCTGGTGACGTTTGCGCTAATTGAGTCACGTGCAGCTTCACCGCTACTACCCCTGCAGTTGTTTCGCATGCGCCAGTTCACCGGCGCGAACCTGACCACCCTCGCCGTCTATGCCGCGCTCGGCGGCGCACTTTTTCTGCTGGCACTGCAGCTGCAGCAAAGCCTGCACTACTCGGCGCTTGCCGCCGGTCTCGCAACGCTGCCCATTACCATCATCATGCTGATCGGCTCCCCGTGGGCTGGTGCCTTCGCGGAGCACACCGGCCCGCGGCTGCCCATGACGGTCGGCCCACTGATCGCCGCCGCGGGGTTGGCGTTGATGGCCCGCATCACCCCAGGGGTGTCATACCTCGAAGCAGTGCTGCCCGCGGTCGCCGTCTTCGGCCTTGGGCTGGCGATCACTGTGGCGCCGCTGACCGCGGCGGTTCTCGCCACCGTGTCGGAAAACCATGCAGGAACCGCTTCGGGCGTCAACAACGCCGTTGCGCGCCTGGCCGGGCTGCTCGCCGTGGCGGTACTGCCGGCGGCAGCCGGTATCCATGGTGGGATCGGACAACCGCTCGGCCACAGCTTCGTAGTTGCGATGCTCATCGCCGCAGCCGTTGCGCGAGCGGTGGGATCGTCGCGGCCGTCACCATTCACACCAGCGTTGACATCACACACCAAGTACTGCCCGGGGTCAACCACGCCTGCCAACATCCGTGCACTCGACATGCCACGCGAGCGCGAGAGGCCACGTAGTCGCGCGCACCCCTTTCACCAACGTGGTTGGCAGGCCTTGCCTGCATCAACAGATTCGAAAGGCGACCGGCTGGGTGCCGATTGCTGGGTAGCAACTCCCGCTAGTTCGCGCCTGCTTTCAAGAACCGTCGGTGGCCGAGGATTTGGTTGTGCTCTTGAGAACGCGACCCGGCCGTCCGCTGTTTTTCTACACCCGTGAGCCGGCAGAACTAAGCGACTACCAATGGGAGATCTGGCACCCGGTCGCCGAAGCATGGAAGGACCGCTCCACCGGAGGACGCCCGACTAATCGTGAACGTCCGGTTCGATGACGGTCGAGGCCGTATGGTCCTCAACGCGGACGAGGCAATAGTCGTCGCAACCCTCGACTAGGAGGGGCGGCCCCTGCCGTCGACAGACGTGGTGATGCGCGCTGCTGGACGAACACCGCGCGAATTGGCCCGAACGTTCTTCATTGTTCAGCTGCTGGTCGCCAAAGCGTTTAGCAGAGTTTGAATTCCGGGTGCATGGCCATATGGATGTCGTAAACCAGCAGCGAGAGCCGCTGGGCGGGGGACGGATGAAGGATCATGCGACCGATGGGCCATGAGGGCTCTGCGGGCCGATGGCAGCTCATCCAAGCAAAGGAGTTTATCCGCGCGTTGCACCGTCAGCTGGATGAGATGACGAGCCGGCTAGCTTGGCTCGAACGCCAGGACGTCGCGGGTAGGAACGATCGGGTACGCGCGAAGCAGATTGAAGCGGCTGAGTTGCGCCGCGATATTAGAGAGGCACAGCTTCTCATTGATCGGCTACGTCGGTCCTACCTGAAGGCCAAGTAGCAGCGCCGCGGGCTGGCAACTGATGTCAACGCAGGCTCCGGGACCGTATGGTTATGGACGTGCCTCAAAAAGAGCGGGCACAGATCGATGCGGTAGAGCATCGCCTTGCCCAAAAGTACGCGGAGCTTCCGCACGATCACGTTGCCGGTGCCGTAGAGCACGCGTATGCGCGGTTCACCGAAAGCAAACTGCGCGATTTCGTTCCCTTATTGGTGGAGCGCCGCGCTGGCGAAGAACTGGCCAGGTCGATGGGTCAGGAGGCGGTAACCCGCCGCGGCGCTCCGCGACAGGCCCCGGCTCGATGGCGATTTTGCGTTGAGCCTGAACCGGCGGTGAATCGACGGGCATGGGCGCGCCGTAAATCTTGCCTCTAGCAATCCAAACACCAGGTGAACACGGGGTGTATCGAGGGTAACCTGCGCTGTATTGCCCGGAAAAGTGGTCGGGCACGCGCGAGGGAGCCAAGGTGGATATCTTCAGAAATACCTTGCATGTCGCCAGGCGCACAGTTGATGCGAGCGTCGCGGCGGCCGGGGCGGTCGGTGGTGCGGCTGTCAACGGAGTAGTCGGCGGTGTCCCGCGGCGGTCGTCGGCGGTGTCCAAAGCGGACTTTGAGCAGTGGCAGTCGATCTGTTCCCGCGGCAGCGCTTACGGTGGCTGCAGTCGGTGCGGTCGGCCTGGTGGAGTGGCCGGTGTTATTACCCGTCGGCGCAACGCTTTTGGGCGTGCATTACCTGACGAATCAATCCAGCTGGCGAGCGCAGACGTGCATCCGGTAGGCGAGTTGGCTCGCGCTCCGGCGACCAAGGGCGACTCGGCGCCGCGGAGGTCGACGCGAGGCAAACGGCAGCAAGGTCACGCCCCGCCCGTTCAGCGCGGCGATAATCACACCGAGGTTCGCTCTAATACCTAACCTATTCACAGGTGCTGCTGAGATGTTTCTTATCCGATAGCGGGTAACCAGCTCGGATGAGAAATTTCATGCGTATTGCAACATCATCGCTCGTATTGACGAGCGGTTTGGGCCTCGCGGGTGTGGGGGCTGCGGCAGTCGCCGAAGCCTCACCCATCGCTCCGCCGCCTACGTATCACTGGTGCCCCGGACAGGGGTGGGATCCGGGCTGGGGCAACAACTATGACTGGAGGCCGCTGCCACGACGACCACTTCTACGACGGCAAAGCCGCGCGACCAGGGTCACTGGCACAATGGGGACTACGACGACCACTGGCAGCAGGGCGGTCCTGGTGACCGCGACCACTGGCAGCAGGGCGGTCCTGGTGACCCTGCGACCACTGGCAGCAGGGCGGTCCTGGTGATCAGGACCACTGGCAGGGCGGCCCTGGGGGCGATCACCACTAGCCGTCGCCGGGTTAACGCAGCGATTAGCCGTGGTTCAGCTAACCGCTGCGTTTCCGCGTTTATCCCTGGTCTGTCATTGACCTGACGACGGCCAACATCGTGCACTCGTCGGCCAGTTGGCGGGCCACCGCGGGGCGTTAAAGTGACGTGTGCCCCTGTTCAGAGTCGGTTGATGGTTGACGTTTCTATTTCGGTTGATCCTTGACACTCTGTGTTGTGGTTTAGGCCTGTTCGCTGGGGCGGAAGGCCCGTTTGTTTCTTACCTCGCCGTGGCTGGTGCGCGCGGCGGTCTTGACCAATTGGTCGCCGATCCAGAACCGCAGCAGGTCGCCGTCGACATGCACATCGCAGCGTGCCCGGCGTAGTGGGCCCGACGCAGACCTGCTGCCAGGACACGCACACCACCCCGTTGGTGGTCACCCGTCGGCTGACCCAGTCATCACCACCGCGGTCGGTGCCGGCGTTGTTGCGACTGTGACTGCATGCGGCGTGCACCGGCGTGAACCGCTGCGCCGGGGTGGCCATCTTCAGGGCTTGGTGCGGCCGGGTTGTTGTAGTACTCCACCCACTCATCGAGCGCCTGCTGGGCGGCCTTCAGATTCGTGAAAGCGTGCTGTTGCTGAGGAATTCCGCGCGCAGGCTGCGGTGGAACCGCTCGATCTTGCCCGTCGTGGTCGGACCGCGCGGCTGGGTCAACAAGTGCTCGATGCCGTGCTCGCGGCAGATCGCATCAAAGAGCACCTCGACCGGCGGATGATTGAACCGGCCGGTGAACACCTTGCCGTTATCGGTCAAGGATCTGCTCGGGCGCCCCGTAAGCCGCCAGCGCCGCGCGCAGCCCCTCGCAGACCGCGCGGGTGCGCTCGCGGGCCATCAGCCGCGCACACACACACATCCGGGAATGGTCATCGATCCCGGTCAAGGCTTTGGCGCTGGTCCCATCGGCCAACGGGAACCCGCCGACGATGTCCATCTGCCACAGCTCCATCGGCGCGCCGCGTTCCCAACGTTTCCATTTGCGCGACCGCCGATCCCGCAGGCCGGGTCGATCATCCCGGCCCGCACCAACGCTCGATACACCGCCGACTCCGACGGCACCGGATCGACACCTTCGTTTGGCCAGTTCGAACACCAACCGCCGCGGCCCCCAATACGGCCGTGAGCGGCGCAACTCCAACACCGCGGCCTCCACCGCCGCCGGCATCTGATGCGGACACCGACACCGGCCGATGCGACCGATCCGCCAGCCCCTCCAGGCCCTCGGCCTCATAGCGGGCCAACCACGCAGTGCAGCGTCTGACGCGACACCCCTGTCTTCTCTGCGGCCTGCGACACCGACAACCCGTCGCCGATCACCGCCATCACGGCCTGATACCTCTGCTCGGCCACGCTCAACTCCCTCATCTAGGGAGTGTCAAGGATCAACCGAAGTAACTGTCAAGCATCAGCCGAAACACTGTCAGCGCATCACCCGAAGACGAAATGTCAAGCATCAGCCGACGTAATACACGCAGATCGGTGCCCCCGGCAGGATTCGAACCTGCGACACCGGCTTTAGGAGAGCCGTGCTCTATCCCCTGAGCTACGAGGGCGGACGGCCTGAGCTTACCGGCACGCCGGCCGATTCATCGCCGCGGTCGGTCAGCGCAGTTCGGCGATGACCTTCGAGAAGTTCTCGATGTTGTTGTCCTGCACCGTGAACGACGACACACCGTACTTGTCTCGGTATGCCGACAATGTGTCGGCGATTTCGCGGGGCGAACCGCTGAGCACCGAGGGCTGGGACAGTATCTCCTCGTCGGACAGATCCGGCGAATAGGCGCGGGTGAGCTTCAGGTCCGGCTCGGTCTCGCCGGTCCGCGGCATCGCCGTGATGGCCAGGTTCAGCTCGAGCTGAGTCGAACCGATCTCCGGCGGCGTTGCGGACGAAGTCGACGCGTTCGGCGAACGGATCCTCGACGTCACGCACCCTGGAGCCGGTGAGCCCGATGATGTCGGCGTTGCGGGCGGCGATGGTCAGCACCCGGTCGCCATTGCCGGCGATGATCAGTGGCGTCGACGGGTGGTGTTCCTTCAGGTACTTCGTCATGTGTTCGAGGTAGTCGACGCGGGCCCCGGCGCTGGGATACGGGATTTCGGCAGCTTCGAACTCTTCCCGGACGTAGCCGGTTCCCAGTCCGATCTCGAGGCGGCCGTCGCTGAGCAGATCGAGAGCTCCCATGTCCCGGCTGAGCAGGGCCGGCTTGTAGAAGGCGGAGTTGAGCACATACATGCTCAGCCGCAGCCTCGTGGTGACCATCGCGACCGCGGTCAAAGTAGGGAAGGGCGCGGCAGCGCCCAAATGGTCGGGCACACAAAGGATGTCGAAGCCAGCGTCTTCGGCGCGCTTGGCCTTATCGAGCAGTGCCTCGCGCGACTTGAAGAACCGCATGCTCATTCCAAAGCGAAAATCCTTGGCCACCAACAATCTCCGTTCAACGATCCGATATCGACCAACTACGGGCGGCCTCCGCCAACCCCTGGACCAGGGCGCTGGTGACCGACGACAAACCATCGTCACCCGGCAGCGGGCTGCGGGGGCTGATACCGCGGACCCGTGCCGAGAGCTCCAGCTGGGTGCCGCCGCCCCGCATCCGATTCACCGGGTTGCGTGGGTGCAGGCCCCGCAATTCCGGCGGGATGTCGTCAAGGTCGGTGATCACCTGGTAGCCCGACAGGTGGACGTGCTGGCTCAAGTGAGCGGCCAATTCCCGGTTGCGGCCGCCGGCCAACAGTTGGGTGCTGCGTCCATCGCGGCCGTATCCATGCAGCGACACCGCGACGTCGACATGGTCGAGGAACTCGGCGAGCCGCGGTGACTCTGCCGGGTCGAACAAAGCCGACGGCAGGTGATGCGGATAGTGGTCGGGATGGCGCACCACGTACACCGACGCACCGGCCGCCTCGGCCGCGCGTTCGGCGATCACATCGGTCATCTCTTCCAGCCCACCGCCATGGATGGCCAAAAAGCCGAAACGCGAACGCAATTGACTATGCTCGGTCACGCCGGGATCGCTCAGCAATGCCGAAAGCGACTGTGGCCCAGGCCCGCAAGTCGATGATTTCGGACGCGGCCAGCCGGCGGGATCCCAGCCGTCGCAGGAAGTCCACCCAGCGCTGGGGCAACCCGTGTTGGGTGGCGCCGTCGATGATCTTGGGCAGGTATCCGGGGCGGGGCGGACCCGGCGTCACCCGGTGGTCGATGTACACCCAGGCCGGCGACGGCCCGACGTCGGTGTGCACGGTCATTTCGTCGCGCCGGTAGCGCACCGGCACACCCTCGGCGCTGTCCAACGTCGCCAAGTCACCGTCGGAGATCTGCCAGACCACCCCGTAGACCTGATTACCGGCGAGCGGTTCGACGGTGGCCACGCCGCGCTGATTGATCAGCCAGTCGTGATCGGCCAGCACCGCAGGCCGCGGATGCGCGGCGTCGGGACACCGTTGCGCCATCTGCCTGCCGCATAGGTTCGACCCATATGCGAAGTAGAGGTGCCGGCGGGCCGGCATTCAGCCGGTCACCGTCAGCCAGATGAGCACCACGTTAAGCAGACTAATCAATACGCCGATGGCCCAGCCGAGAACTGTCGTGATGCGGTGATTGGCGTCGCCGCCCATCAGCTCGCGATCGCTGGTCAGCTTGATCAGTGGCAGCACCGCGAAGGGTATCCCGAACGACAACACCACCTGGGAAAGCACCAACGCGCGGGTCGGATCGAACCCGACCGCCAGGATCACCAAAGCGGGCACCAGGGTGATCAATCGGCGCAGCACCATGGGAATCGACCGGTGCAACAACCCCTGCATGATCATGGCGCCGGCATAAGCGCCCACGGACGACGACGCCAGGCCCGACGCGAGCAACCCGACCGCAAACAGCACCGCGATGGTCGCGCCGAGGGTGTTGTGAATTGCGGAATAGGCGCCCTCGATGGAGGCGCTCAGGTCACGGTGCTGCAGGTTGATCGCAGCGATGAGCAGCATCACCGCGTTGACCGTGCCGGCCACCGTCATCGCGAGCACGACATCCCAGCGGGTGACGCGCAGTAGCAGGCGCCGATGTGACCCTTCGTCGGGATGCCCGTGCCGGTCCAGGACAAGTCCCGAATGCATGTACACCGCGTGCGGCATGACGGTGGCGCCCAGGATGGCGGCCGCCAACAGCACGCTTTCCGTGCCGCGGAACCGGGGCAGCAGCCCGCCGAGCATGTCCTCCGGAGGCGCCGTCTTGACGAAGAAGCTCGCGGCGAAGCCGATCGCGATGACCAGCAGCAGGCCGGTGATGACACGCTCGAAGATGATTTGTCCGCGCCGGTCCTGGATCCCCAGCAGCAGCAAGGCCACCAGACCGGTGATCAGCCCGCCGGCCAACAGCGGCAAATTGAACAGGATGTGCAAGGCGATGGCCCCGCCGACGACTTCGGCCGCATCGGTGGCGATGGCCACGAGTTCGGCCTGAGCCCAGTAGACCAGTCGCGCCGGACGGCCCATCCGCCTGCCGATCATGGCGGGCAAGGAGCGACCCGTGACCAGCCCCAGCTTCGCGGACATGTACTGCACCAGGCCCGCCAGCACGTTGGCCACCACGATGACCCACAGCAGCAGGTAGCCGAACTGCGAGCCGGCGCTGACGTTGGCCGCGACGTTTCCCGGGTCGACGTAGGCGATCGCGGCGACGAACGCGGGCCCCAGCAAATACCAGTTGCCTTTGAGCGAGCCCTGGGTGCGCTGCCCCAACGTGCCGACCTCGATTCACTTCACCGAATAAGAAAGTGAGGTTAGTCGAACATCGCGGCGTGACCCGCAGCGGCTAGGGCGTTTCCAGCCGATTCCAGCCTCACTGCGGAAGGTAGAGCCCCTTACCCGTGACCAGCGGCAGGTCCAGGGTCGTCACGATGCCCGGCGCGGCGGCCACCACCGCGGGGATCGCGTTGACGACGCGCATCGCGGTCGCCACCAGCCCGGCGTGGTTGTGGTCGCCCTTGCGGCTGCTCAGGCAGACGTCCATGGCGTAGGACGGTTCGCCGGTGATCTCGATGCGGTAGGAGCCGCCCTCTTGGGCGGGCTGCGGCCAGTCGGGGCACAGGTCCTCGCGTAGCCGGGTGACGTGTTCGAGGACGACGACGGGGTCGCCGTTGACCTTGCCGAACACCTCGAAGCGCAGCGCCGCGGCGGTGCCCTTGGCGATATGACCCGAGGCGATGTCGAAGTCCTCGGGGGCGGGTATGCGAACGTAGTCCTGGGTGACCTCGTCGAGCGAAACGCCCAGTCCCGCAGCGATTTGGCGGATCACCGACCCCCACGCCAGGCTGAGCACGCCGGGCTGCAACAGCATCGGGAGGTCGTCTAGCGGCTTGCCGAATCCCATGACGTCGAACATGACCGCGGCGCTGTCATAGGTGGCGTAGTCGACGATCTCCATGCACCGAATCTGCTGGATGCTCTGGCAGGTACCGGCCAGAGCCAGCGGCAGCAGATCGTTGGCGAAGCCGGGATCGATGCCGTTGACGTAGAGGCTCGAATTGCCTTCGCGCGCCGCATCTTCCAGAGGCGTGATGAGTTCTTCGGGGATGACCTGCCATGGATACTGCAAAAAGACCGGGCCGCTGCCGACGACGTTGACTCCGGCGGCCAGGACGCGCCGGTAGTCCTCGAGCGCCTCGGGCAACCGGTTGTCGGCCAGCGCGTTGTACACGGCGCATTGCGGTCCGGTGGCCAGCACGGCATCCAGGTCGGTGCTGGCGAGCACACCTGTCGATTCCTCAAGTCCCGCAAGCTCTGCGGCGTCCTTGCCGGCCTTGGCGTCGGACGACACCCAGACGCCTTTGAGCTCGAACTCCGGGTTGGTGATGAGCGCCCGCAGAGCGTGGATACCGACGTTGCCGGTGCCCAATTGGACGACGGGGATGGGCATGATTTGCTCCTCAGCGGTCGGGTGTCACAGATCCGGGACGGGGATGTCGAGGTTGGGATATGTGAGGCCGCCGTCGACCTCGAGCGTCTTGCCGGTCAGGAAGCTGCCGGCGGGGGAGGCCAAATAGACTGCGGCAGCGGCAATGTCGACGGGATCGCCGAGGCGTCGCATCGGTGTGGCCTTCTCCATCGGCGCCCGCAGCTCGTCGTTGGAGGCGACCACGTCCAGCGCGGAGGTCAGGATGGATCCCGGGGCGATGGCGTTGACCCGAATGCGCGGGCACAGGTCCAGCGCGGTCAGCCGGGTGTAGTGCGACAGCGCTGCCTTGGCGGTGCCGTAGGCGGCGAAACCCCGCCCCGCCAGCCGGCCCATCGTCGAGGTGATGTTGATGATGCTGCCCCCGTCGGAGTGCTCCAGCATCAGCGGCACAGCCGCCAGCGTCAGCGCGTGGGCCGTGGCGACGTTGAAGGTGAAGGCGTCTTTGAGGTCCTTCGTCGAGGTGGTCAGCAGCGTGTTGGGCATCGTCCCGCCGACGTTGTTGACGACGATGTCTAGTTTTCCGAACGCCTCGACGGCCTGACCGGCGAGCTTCGCGGTGGACTCGGGATGCGCCAGGTCGGCCGCCACGACCTGCGCCCGACGCCCGACGGCGCGGACCTGTTCGGCGACGGCTTCTAGTTGGGATTCCGTGCGAGAGGCGATGAGAACATCCGCGCCCGCCTCGGCGAAGGCCAGCGCGATGGCCGCCCCGAGGCCACGGCCCGCACCGGTGATGACGGCGACTTTGTCGTCGAGACGGAACCTGTCAAGGATCATGGCGGCCTCTCTTCGTTTCGGTGTCAGCCGACACGGTAGCAAGCCGCGCCGTCCCGGATCGGGCATTTCTGGAACAGGTTCTACTTTTGCATACGGGCGAGTGAACGGGCCTGACCCGGTTCGTCAAAGCGTTGGAGCCGGCCTGCGCCGGGAGGCGTTGGATTACGCGGCCGACGGTTGTGATGCGGTTCGCCGACGTGGAATCTGACGATGGGCGTTGGTTCGATTTTCTTTGCTGTCAGATGCTGCGGAGTCGACATCGGGTTCGGCTCCCGCGCACCTTGCCGCCGGTCCTCGTCGCGTTCAGCGGTGAGCGCCGAACAGTTTGCTCAGAGTTAACCTTCTTACTGTTAGCTTCGTGGCTGCGAGACGGGCCGGTCGGGACGCAGCGTTACTGACCGGCGGCGAATGCTGTTCCCTCCCCACCGGTAAGGAAGCGAATTGAAACTCAACCGATCTGGCGCCGTGCTGAGTGTCCTGAGCGCCGGTGTGCTGGCGCTGTCCGCATGCGGAAGCGATAACAACGGAACCGGCGCAAGCGCAACCAGCGGATCCTCATCGGGGGGCAAGGTGAGCTGTGGCGGGGCCAAAACCCTCAAGGCCAGCGGTTCGACCGCTCAGGCCAATGCGATGACCCGCTTCGTCAACGCCTTCGAGCAGGCCTGCCCCGGACAGACGCTGAACTACACCGCCAACGGATCGGGCGCGGGAATCAGTGAATTCAAAGGCAAGCAAACCGATTTCGGTGGTTCGGATTCGCCCCTGGCGCCGAACGAATCCGCCGCGGCGCAACAACGTTGCGGTTCACCGGCGCTGAATCTGCCGGTCGTTTTCGGCCCGATCGCGATCACCTACAACGTCACCGGGGTCAATTCGCTGAGCCTGGATGGCGCCACGGCCGCCAAAATCTTCAACGGCGCCATCACGACGTGGAATGACCCCGCGATCCAGGCGATCAATCCCGGAGTCACGTTGCCAGCCGAGCCGATTCACGTCGTATTCCGCAACGACGAATCCGGCACCACGGACAACTTCCAGAAGTACCTTGATGCCGCCGCCAACGGCGCGTGGGGCAAGGGTGCCGGAAAGACCTTCAAGGGTGGTGTCGGTGAGGGAGCCAAGGGCAACGACGGCACCTCGGCGGCGATCAAGGCCACCGAGGGATCCATCACCTACAACGAGTGGTCGTTTGCTCAGGCGCAGAAACTGAACATGGCCAAGATCGTCACTTCCGCCGGGCCGGATGCGGTGTCGATCAGCGCCGATTCGGTGGGCAAGACGATTGCCGGTGCCAAGATCGCCGGCCAGGGTAACGACCTGGTGCTCGACACGCTTTCGTTCTACAAGCCGACTCAGGCCGGTTCCTACCCGATCGTGCTGGCGACTTACGAGATCGTGTGCTCGAAGTATCCCGATGCCCAGATCGGAACCGCGGTCAAGGCGTTCCTGCAAAGCACCATCGGCGCCGGGCAGAAGGGCCTGGCCGATAACGGCTACATCCCGATCCCCGACGCGTTCAAAGCGAGACTGTCTACCTCCATCGACGCCATCACTTAACCTGAAGTGGTTGTGACACGAGGAACAGCAATCAGCCCGTCGACCGCGGAGAAGCCGGCACTAACAACGCTGAGTGAACACGTGGGACGGCGGGCTGATCGGCTGTTCAAGTTGAGCGCCGCGGCCGCTGGTTCGACGATCGTGGTCGCCATCCTGTTGATCGCGGTCTTTCTGTTGCTGCGCGCTGTCCCGTCGCTGCGCGTCAACCACGTGAACTTCTTCACCAGCGCCAAATTCAGTACCAGCGATCCCAACCAGCTCGCGTTCGGAATCCGTGATCTGCTCATGGTCACGGTGCTCAGTTCGCTCAGCGCGCTGGTGCTGGCCGTTCCCGTCGCGGTCGGCATCGCCGTGTTCCTCACCCAGTACGCGCCGAAGCGATTGGCGCGTCCATTCGGCGCGGTGGTGGATCTGCTCGCCGCGGTGCCGTCGATCATCTTCGGGCTGTGGGGGATCTTTGTGCTCGCACCCCAGATCGAGCCGGTGGCCGCGTTCCTCAACCGCCACCTGGGTTGGCTGTTCCTGTTCAAGCAGGGCAACGTCTCGTTGGCGGGCGGTGGCACGATCTTCACCGCCGGCGTGGTGCTGTCGGTGATGATCCTGCCCATCGTCACGTCCGTCTCGCGCGAAGTGTTTCGGCAGACCCCGCACATCCAGATGGAGGCGGCCCAGGCGCTGGGCGCCACCAAATGGGAGGTGGTGCGAATGACCGTGCTGCCGTTCGGCCGAAGCGGTGTGATCGCGGCCTCGATGCTGGGGTTGGGCCGTGCCCTGGGTGAGACGGTGGCGGTGTTGATCATTCTGCGTTCGGCCGCCCGCCCGGGTAATTGGTCGCTGTTCGACGGCGGCTACACGTTCGCCTCGAAGATCGCCTCGGCGGCGGCGGAGTTCAGTGCGCCGCTGCCGACCGGGGCTTACATCTCGGCGGGATTCGCGCTGTTCGTCTTGACGTTCATCGTCAACGCGCTCGCACGCGCGATCGCCGGCGGCAAGGTCAACGGATGACGCGCAGCGTCGAAGCGCTTGACCGGCCGGTCAAGGTCGAAGTATTCCGGCCGTTGAACTTTCGGCGCCGGATCACCAACAACGCCGCGACCATGTTTTTTCTCGGTTCGTTTGGCGTCGCGCTGGTGCCGCTGATCTGGGTGTTGTGGATCGTGATCGAGCGCGGCTGGTACGCCGTCACGCGGTCGGGGTGGTGGACCCGCTCGCTGCACGGCATCCTGCCGGAACAGTTCGCCGGCGGCGTCTACCACGCGCTGTACGGCACGGTGGTGCAGGCCGGGGTGGCCGCGGTCCTGGCCGTGCCGCTGGGCCTGATGACCGCGGTCTTCCTGGTGGAATACGGATCCGGGCGCCTGGTGCGGCTGACGACGTTCATGGTCGACGTGCTCGCCGGCGTGCCCTCGATCGTGGCGGCACTGTTCATTTTCAGCCTCTGGATCGCCACCCTGGGCTTCCAGCAGAGTTCGTTCGCCGTGTCGCTCGCCTTGGTCTTGCTGATGTTGCCGGTGGTGGTGCGCTCCGCCGAGGAGATGCTCAGGCTGGTGCCCGATGACCTGCGTGAAGCCAGCTACGCGCTCGGTGTGTCCAAATGGAAGACCATCGTGCGGATCGTCTTCCCGATCGCGATGCCCGGCATCGTGTCCGGGATCTTGTTGTCCATCGCGCGGGTGATCGGCGAGACCGCGCCGGTGCTGGTGCTGGTCGGGTACAGCCGCTCGATCAACGCTGACATCTTCCATGGCAACATGGCTTCGCTGCCGTTGCTGATCTATACCGAGCTGACCAACCCCGAACACGCGGGTTTTCTGCGGATCTGGGGCGCGGCGCTGACGCTGATCATCATCGTGGCCGTGATCAACATCGTCGCCGCGCTGACCCGCTTCCTGGCGACCCGCAGACGCTGACCCGGTTTACTTCGACGACGCTTTCGAGGCCGACTTCTTGGCCGGGGCCTTTTTAGCTGTGGTCTTCTTCGCCGGGGCCTTCTTCGCCGCGGCTTTCTTCGCGGGCGCCTTGCCGTTACCGGAGCGCGCCTTCACGCTGGCTTCCAGTTTGGCGAGCAGGTCGGAGACGTCCTCGGTCTCGTCCAGCTCCTTCGGTTGCTCCTCGGTCGTAAAGGCTTCTCCGCCTTCGAGTTTGGCGTCGACGAGCTCCTGCAGCTGCTCCTGGTAGGTGTCGTGGTAGCGGTCGGGGTTGAAGTCCTCGGCCATGGACTCCACCACTTGGCCGGCCATCTTGAGTTCGGCCGGCTTGATCTCGACCTTCTTGTCCAGGATGGGGAAGTCCGGGTCGCGGATTTCGTCGGGCCACAACAAGGTGTGGATCACCATCACATCGCGCTTGCCGAAGTCCTTGACCCGCAAGGCCGCCAGCCGGGTCTTGTTGCGCAACGTGAAATGAACGATCGCCATCCGGTCCGTGTCGGCGAGCGTCTTAGCAAGAAGCACATAGGATTTCGACGACTTGGAGTCCGGCTCCAGGAAGTAACTGCGGTCGAACAGCATCGGGTCCACCTCGCTGGCCGGCACGAATTCCAGCACTTCGATCTCGCGGCTGCGTTCTTCGGGCAACGTGGCGATGTCGTCGTCGGTGATGATCACCATCTGGCCGTCGTCGGATTCGTAGGCGCGGGCGATGTCACGGTATTCGACGACTGCGCCGTCCACCTCGCACACGCGCTGATACCTGATGCGGCCGTTGTCCTTGGCGTGTACCTGGTGGAACTTGATGTCGTGGTCCTGGGTGGCGCTGTACACCTTGACCGGGACGTTCACCAGCCCGAACGCGATGGAACCCTTCCAGATGGAGCGCATGTGAATCAGTATGCCCGTACGGCCTGTGGCAAAACAGCACGACAGGGCTACGAGCTGGGATCGTTCGACCGGGCTTCCGAGCGACGGGACAGGCGCCTAGCGACGCGAAGCCGCGTCCAGCGCAGCCCGATCCGGCAGGTCGGCTCCCGCGCGAGCGACGGTGAGCGCCGCGGCCAAACTGGCCGCCTCGATCGCCGTCGTCAGCGCGTCCACATCGATCCTGTGCAACTCGGCGCGCCGGTCGCCGCCCAATGCTCCCGATTCCCATAGCGCGTCGAGCAGGCCGGCCATGAAGGCGTCGCCGGCGCCGACGGTGTCGACCACGCGGACCGCGCGCGCCGGCACCCGGGCGACCCCTGCCGCGCAGAAAGCCATCGCACCCCGGTCGGCCATCGTCACCGCCACGATGGCGGGGCCCAACCGCAGCCACGTTTGCGCGATCTGTCCGGGCGGCCGACTGGGGTCGATCCAGCGCAGGTCCTCCTCGCTGACTTTCACGATGTCGCTGCGTTCAACGAGATGCTCGATGCGCGCGACGGCCAGTTCCCGGTCGCCGACCAGCGACGCACGCACGTTGGGATCGAAGGTGACGGTAGCCGAGACGCGATAGGTATCGACCAACGCCGCGACCGCCAGGCAGCCCGGATCCTGCACGGCGGCAATCGATCCGGTATGGACGAAAAGGGGTGGTGCGACCGGCGGAGTGCCGGAGAGCCGCCAGTCCAGATCGAAGACGTAGTCCGCCGACCCGTCTTCGGCGATGGTCGTCCGTGCGGTCCCCGTGCGCTGCGCTTCCTTGCTTTCCGAAACCAGTTGCACCCCTGCAGCTTCCACGTAGTCGGTGATGCGCCGGCCGTACGCGTCGTCGGCGATCGAGGTCAGGAAGTCGACCTCGCGGCCCAGCCGGCCGAGTCCGACGGCGACGTTGAGCGGACTGCCGCCGACATGCGCGTCGCTGCCGACGATGTCGATCAGCGACTCGCCGATCACCAGACCGCGGGTCATCGCACCAAGTCTTCCAGCGTCGCGCGAGCTCCCTTGCTGTGTAGCGAGTCCAGCGCCCAGCCGTATGCCTGGATGAAGCGTGGCTGGTGCGCCAAATCGTCGAACAGGGCGGCTTGGTGTGCGCGGTGGAAGTTGCCCGCGCCCCTGTGGACGACTCCGCGACCGAGGGCCGACCGGTCGTAGGTCGGGACGTCGACTCGTTGCGAGTGCAGTCGTAGTGTCGCTTCGTTCAGTGGGGCGCTGTTTCGACGCCGCAGGAAGGGGATGACATCAAACATCGCCTTCCACTGTGCCCACTCGCGCTCGTGGATTTGACCCGTTCGTGGGTCTTGTCACAAAAGAACTCGATAGTGAGGCGATTTCCGGTGGTCAACACGGTTAACACGCGCGAAACGCGTAAGTTGACAACATGGCACCGCGGGTGAAACTGACCAACGCCGAGAAGGTGCTGTATCCCGCCACCGGAACGACCAAGAGCGACATCTTCGACTACTACACGCGCATCGCAGAGGTGATGATCCCGCACATCGCCGGGCGTCCGGCGACGCGCAAGCGCTGGCCCAACGGCGTCGACGAAGAGTCCTTCTTCGAAAAGCAATTGGCCGCATCGGCACCCGAGTGGCTGCCGCGCGCCAGCGTGACCCATCGATCCGGAACGACGACGTATCCGATCATCGACAGTCCCACCGGTCTGGCCTGGATCGCCCAACAGGCCGCGCTGGAGGTCCACGTGCCGCAGTGGCGCTTCGTCGCCGAGTGGACCCGCAGCCGGGCCGAAGAGCTGAAACCCGGTCCGGCGACTCGCCTGGTGTTCGATCTGGACCCCGGTGAAGGCGTCACGATGGCGCAGTTGGCCGAGGTGGCGCACGCCGTCCGCGAACTGATCACCGGGATCGGGCTGACCACCTACCCGCTCACCAGCGGCAGCAAGGGCCTGCACCTCTACACGCCGCTCGCCGAGCCGGTGAGCAGTAAGGGCGCCACCGTGTTGGCCAAACGCGTTGCGCAACAACTGGAAACGACGATGCCCAAGCTGGTGACGTCGACCATGACCAAGAGCCTGCGGGCCGGAAAGATCTTCCTGGACTGGAGTCAGAACAACGGCTCCAAGACGACCATCGCGCCCTATTCACTGCGTGGACGCGAACAACCCACCGTCGCGGCGCCGCGCACCTGGGAAGAACTCGACGACCCGTCGCTGCGGCAGTTGCGCTATGACGAAGTGCTGGAGCGGGTGGCCCGCGACGGCGATCTGCTGGCACCGCTGGACGAGGACGCGGTTCCCGATCGCCTGAGTAAATACCGCAGCATGCGCGACGCGGCGAAAACTCCGGAGCCGGTGCCGGCGGCGAAACCGGCTGTCGGGCAAGGCAACAGCTTCGTCATCCAAGAACACCACGCCCGTCGGCTGCACTACGACTTCCGGTTGGAACGCGACGGCGTGCTGGTGTCCTGGGCGGTACCCAAGAACCTGCCCGAGACCACCTCGGTGAATCACCTGGCCGTCCATACCGAGGATCATCCGTTGGAATACGGCGGGTTCGAAGGCATCATCCCCAAAGGGGAGTACGGCGCGGGGAAGGTGATCATCTGGGACTCCGGAACTTACGAGGCCGAGAAGTTCCTTGACGATGAGGTGATCGTCAATCTGCACGGCAGCAAGATCTCCGGACGCTACGCACTAATCCAAACGAACGGCGACCAGTGGCTGGCGCACCGGATGAAGGACCAGAAGGTTTTCGAGTTCGACACGATCGCCCCCATGCTGGCCACCCACGGCTCGGTGACGGCTCTCAAAGCGAGCCAATGGGCTTTCGAAGGCAAATGGGACGGCTACCGGCTGTTGATCGAGGCCGACCACGGCGCCCTGCGGGTACGGTCTCGGCGCGGCCGCGAGGTCACTCGGGAGTACGCCGAATTACGTTCTCTGGCAACCAATCTGGACGAGCACCATGTCATCCTCGATGGCGAGGCCGTCGTTCTGGACGCCGCTGGCGTGCCCAACTTCCATGAGATGCAGAACCGCGGCCGAGGCTCGCGCGTCGAATTCTGGGCGTTCGACGTGCTCTACCTCGACGGCCGCTCGCTGCTGCGGGCCAGTTACCGGGACCGGCGAAAGGTGCTGGAAATGCTCGGCCGCCGGTAGTGATCTCATTGTGCCCGAGCTGTTGCCCGGAGACGGCGCGCAGGCGCTGGAACACTCCGCCAAGCGCGGCTGGGAGGGGGTGATCGCCAAGCGGCGCGACTCCACCTATCAGCCCGGCCGCCGCTCGTCGTCGTGGATCAAGGACAAGCACTGGAACAGCCAGGAAGTCGTCATCGGCGGCTGGAAGGCCGGGGAAGGCGGACGCAGCAGCGGCATCGGCTCACTGCTGATGGGCATCCCCACCGCCGACGGCCTGCACTTCGCGGGCCGCGTCGGCACCGGATTCACCGAACGCGACCTGGCCAACTTGAAGAAGACGCTGGCGCCGCTGCACACCGATGAATCCCCCTTCCGCCCGCCGCTGCCCAGGAGCGAAGCCCGCGGCGTGACGTACGTGAAGCCGGTTCTGGTGGGTGAGGTGCGCTATAGCGAGTGGACCCCGGATAACCGGTTACGCCAGTCGAGTTGGCGAGGTCTGCGGCCGGACAAGGAAGCAAGCGAGGTGGTACGCGAGTGAAATGGGTTACCTACCATGGTGATGACGGCGAGCGCGTCGGGGTCCTCTCCGGCGACACCATCTACGCGATGCCGTCAGGAGTGACGCTGGTCGACCTGATTGCGCGCGGTCCGGACGGACTGCGGCAAGCCGGCGACGAGGTGCAGCGCGCTCCGTCGGCGACGGCGCCGCTCGCGGACGTGCGATTGCTGGCGCCGATTCCGCGTCCGCCGTCGATCCGGGATTCCCTGTGCTTCCTGGACCACATGCGCAACTGCCAGGCCGCGCTGGGTGCCGGGCGGCTACTCGGCGATACCTGGTATCGCATCCCCGCGTTTTACTTCGCCTGTCCGGCAACGGTTTTAGGTCCGTACGACGACGTCCCGACGGCGCCCGGAAGCGCTTGGCAGGACTTCGAATTGGAGATCGCGGCGGTGATCGGAACCGGCGGAAAGGATCTCACCGTCGAGCAGGCCGAACAGGCGATCATCGGCTACACCATCTTCAACGACTGGTCCGCGCGCGACCTGCAGCAGATGGAAAGCCAACTGGGAATCGGGCAGGGCAAGGGCAAGGACAGCGGAGTCACGCTGGGCCCCTACCTCGTCACCCCCGACGAGCTCGAGCCGTACCGCCACCCCCTCGATCCTGGCAAGCTGGACCTGCATGTCACCGCCTTGGTCAACGGCAAGGTCATCGGTTCCGGATCGACGGCCCAGATGGACTGGACCTTCGGCGAGGTCATCTCCTACGCCTCGCGCGGGGTCACGCTCAATCCCGGCGATGTCATCGGCTCGGGGACGGTGCCCACCTGCACGCTGGTGGAGCACCTCAATCCCGCAGCGCTGGAATCGTTTCCGGGTTGGCTGCACGACGGCGACGTCGTCACCCTCCAGGTCCACGGTTTGGGGGAGACCCGGCAAACGGTCCGTGCGAGCGGCGCGCCCCATGTGTTGGCGGCGCGCCCCAATCCGGATGCCGCTCCCGCCGCGCGGCGGGTCAACCGGGCACCGGCCCTGGTGCCCTACACCCGCGGGCTGCATCGGGTGGGCGACCGGGTATGGGCATGGACGCTGCCGGACGGGGGCTACGGGTGGAGCAATGCGGGGCTGATCGCCGGGGAGGGCGGTGCTCTGCTGGTGGACACCCTGTTCGACCTGACGCTGACTCGGGAGATGCTCACCGCGATGCGGCCCATTACCGAGTCGGCGCCGATCACCGACGCCGTGATCACCCACTCCAATGGGGACCACACGCACGGCAATCAACTGCTCGACGCGTCGGTGCGCATCATCGCCGCGCGCGGCACCGCCGAGGAGATCGAGCACGGCATGGCACCGGAGATGCTGGCCATGGCGCAAATCGCCAACCTCGGGCCGGTGGCAACGCCATACACTCGGGAACGCTTCGGACACTTCGACTTCAGCAACATCACGCTGCGCAACGCCGATGAGACCTTTGAGCGCAGCATGTGTGTCGAGGTGGGTGGCCGACGCATCGATGTGCTGAATCTGGGTCCGGCGCACACCGCCGCTGATTCGGTGGTGCACGTGCCCGACGCGGGCGTGCTGTTCGGCGGCGACCTGTTGTTCATCGGCTGCACCCCCATCGTGTGGGCGGGCCCCATCGTCAACTGGGTCGCGGCGTGCGACGCGATGATCGCGCTGGACGCGCCGACGGTGGTCCCGGGCCACGGCCCGGTCACCGATCCGGACGGAATCCGAGCTGTGCGTGGCTATCTCGTGCACGTCGCCGAAGCGGCCGAGGCCGCCTACCGGCGGGGCCTGTCTTGGGCCGAGGCCGCCGACACGATCGATCTTGGCGAGTACGCCACCTGGCTGGACGCTGAGCGGGTCGTCGTCAACGTCTATCAGCGATATCGCGAACTCGACCCGCAGACACCACGATTGGAGGTCATGGCCTTGTTGGTGATGCAGGCCGAATGGCTGGCCAAACGGTCGGCGTGACCAAAGCGCCCGACTAGATCCGCACCGCCCGGACGAAGCTGATCGTGGTGGCCGGGACCTGATGCTCGGCCGGCCCCAATTGCGGCAGGCCGGCGGCGGAAAACAGATCTGTGAGCTGAAATGTCGTGGTGTCCCATCCGTTTGCGGCCAGGTGCGCTGCGACGTCGGTGTGCTCACCGGGGCAAGCCAGGCTGGCGATGTCCAGCTCGAGCCCCTGCCGTCGCCATCCGTCGGTCATGAGCCGGGCCTCTTCCTGCCCCTCCGGCGTCGCCGGGGCGACGGTCCCGAAATCGGCGGCGAAGCGGCTGCCCTCGAAGGACAACGGGATGATGGCGTCCAGCAGCCGAACCTCGGCTTCGGGCGGAAGAAATCCGATCAGCACACCCTCGGCGAGCCACACCGTCGGCTGAGCCGGGTCAAAGCCCGCCTCCTGCAACGCCGCCGGCCAGTCCTCTCGCAAATCGACACCTACCGTGCGCAGTTCGGCGGTGGGGGCCGCGCCGATCTCGGCCAAGGTCGCCGTCTTGAACGCGATCACCTCCGGCTGATCGATCTCGTACACCGTTGTCCCGACCGGCCACCGCAGCCGGTAGGCCCGCGAATCCAGTCCCGACGCCACGATCACCACCTGCCGCAGCCCGGCCTGGCCGGCCGCGGCGAAATAATCGTCGTAAAACCGCGCCCGGGCGGCGAACGTGTCCACCATTCGCGAGAATCTGATGCCGCTCTCGAACTCATCTGAATCGAGTTCGCCCGCCGCCAGCTTGGTGAACACATCCAGCCCGACAGCTCGCACCAGCGGCTCGGCGAACTCATCGGTGATGACCGGTTGCGGACGTTTGGTGGCGGCCGCACGGGCCGCGGCCACCATGGTGGCGGTGGCCCCCACGCTGTTGGCCAGGTCCCAGCTGTCACCTTCGGTTCGTGCCATGACTTCTCCTTCGATATGGGGGCAAAACCACGGTATGCCTCATCGATGAACGGTCAGGTCGCCTACGGTTCCCCTATGCCCGCAGTGACACTGGAAGCTCTCGAAGAGAACATCGCCTGCATCACCCTCAATCGGCCGGAGCGTCTCAACGCCATCGATGGGTCATTGATCGACGGCGTCCACGATGCCCTGGACGTACTGGACAAAGGTGAGTTCAGGGTGGCGATCCTGACCGGTGCCGGGCGCGGATTCTGCGCGGGCGCCGATTTGAGCGGCACCGGCCGGCCGTGGACGCAGAACAAGGCGACCACCCCGGCGTTCAAGGTCAACTACGACGCGCAGGTTCGGCTGGCCAACCTGTACACCCGGATCTACGAGATGGACATTCCGGTGATTGGCGCGGTGAACGGTGTCGCCGTCGGTGGCGGCTTGGCGTTCTCGTTGGTCTGCGATATCCGGGTGGCCTCCGAGCAGGCCCGGTTCGGCTCGGTGTTCATCAAAGCGGGCTTCTCGTCGATGGACATGGGCACCAGCTATCTGCTGCCGAAGATCGTCGGCGCCGGAGTGGCCCGCGAACTGATGCTCACCGGTCGCATCATCGACGCGGCCGAGGCTTACCGCATCAAGCTGGTGCACGACGTCGTCGCCCCCGATGAGCTGATGCCCGCCGCGCTCGAACTGGCCCGCTCGATCGCCGAGAACAACGCTTATGGCGTGTGGCAGACCAAGATTGGGCTCAACGCCGCGCTGGATGCGCCCAGCCTGCGCCATGCCATCGAGATCGAGAACCGCACCCAGATCCTCAGCGGTTTCACCAACAACCCGGTTGAGGCGGCCATGGCGCACCGCGAGAAGCGCGCTCCGAAATGGGATTCGCTGTGACAGTTAGAGTTTCGCGATCACGTTCTCGGCGAACATCTCCAGGTTACGGATCTTGCTGTCCAGCGGCTCGGTGTCATTGCCCTTGATGTAGGGGATGCGGAAGCCGACGATGACGTCGGTGACGCCCTTGTCTTCGAGCCGTTTGATGCCGTCCGCGGTGTAGGCGTCGGCCGAGATGACGTGGATCTCGAACGGCCCCGTCTTGCCGGCGTCTTCGCGGAACTTCTTGAGCTTGGCCAGCAGGTGGTCGAGTTCCTCGGGGTCACCGCCGCCGTGCATCCAGCCGTCCAGTCGCGCCGCACGACGCAACGCCGCGTCAGCGTGCCCGCCGATCAGAATCGGGACAGGCTTGGTGGGCGCCGGCGTCATCTTGGTCTTGGGTATGTCGTAGAACTCGCCGTGGAATTCGAAGTACTCACCGGTGGTGAGGCCCTGGATGATCTCGATGCACTCGTCCATCCGCTTGCCGCGCCTGGCGAACGGGACCCCCAGCAACTCGTAGTCCTCGGGCCACGGGCTGGTGCCGACGCCGAAACCCACCCGGTTGTCGGTCATCGCGGCCAGTGACCCGATTTGCTTGGCCACCAACGCCGGTGGCCGGATGGGCAGCTTGAGGACGAAGAAGTTGAACCTGAGTTTCGAGGTCACCGCGCCCAATGCCGATGTCAGCACAAAGGTTTCGATGAACTCCTTGCCGTCCAGGAACTCGCGGTTGCCGTCCGGAGTGTAAGGGTATTTCGAGTCGGATTCGAAGGGGTAGGCGATGCTGTCGGCGATCGTCATGGCGTCATAGCCGGCGGCCTCGGCCGCCTTGGCCAGCGGAATGTAGTACCTAAAGTCAGTCATCGCCTCTGCGTAGGTAAACCGCACGTCATCTGCCTTCCTGGAGGGTTCGTCCCCCGACACTAGAACCTGTTCTAGTTTCAGCACAACCGGCAGATGGGGGCAACGAGAACCGGATGGCGGTCGACGATGATTCGGATTAAAGCTGGTTCTCGGGACCGATGACCGCCCACACCGTCTTTCCCGACGAGGTGGGCGTGCTGCCCCACGCGCGCGACAGCGCGTCGACGATCGCCAGCCCGGACACGTCGATGCCCTTCGGCGGCGACGGCAGTCGCACCGCGGGCGCCTTGCTGGCGTCGGACACCGCGATGGTCGCGGCTTCGCCTTGCGCTTCGATCCGCACCACCGGAACGCTGGCGGTGTGTTCGAGAACGTTCTCCACGAAGACGTTGACCACCACCAGAGCCACCGGGATGAGTTTGGACTGCGACCACGTGGTGAGCCATTCGCGGACCATGCGCCGTGACTCTCGCAGGCTGGTCAGGTCGGCGGGCAGCTGGACATCGGCCCGCCGCACCGGGCGACGGCTGTTCTGGCCGAGCGCCTTCATCGCTGCTTTCTCGCTCGAATAGACCGGCATGAAGTGGGTGACGCCGCTTGTGCTGATCGCCTCGCGGGCGGCCCGGTCGGTGCAGACCAACACGATCGGAATGTGGGGCGCGCTGCCAATCTGCCAATACGCGCCCATAAAACTCGACCATGCCGACTCGGTGTGCACCTTGAGCCCCGAAACGTCGACGACCACCGCGGCGGCGGCGTCCGAGGTGGCCTTGAGGATGCGCTCGCGAACGGTGGTGGCGTTGGCGGCATCCAGCTCGCCGTCGACGGTCAGAACGGCCACCGAGTCATCCGTCCGCATCGCAACGGCCACGGGGCTCATCCCAGTCCGGTCCTGACGTCTGGTTCCACTTCCCGCTCCTCGCATTCTGCCGGGCGACGATTGCTTGAGTATCCGCTCCCAGCGGCAAAAGTCTAAATTGGGGGACCACCGGCCTCACTGCGGCCGGAAGTCGCAGGCGCTGATCGGCATCCCTCGACCCGATACCGCAAGCCCGTAGCAAACGCACAATGTGTTCCCTCCCCAGCCGTCGCTGCGTTTACTATGCGACCCAACGCGCTGCCGAGTCCGTCGCCCAGCACGCGCCTTCATCCGGGTTACCACGCTGTGAGGGCAACCAAACTTTTCGGTATGTGCGGACGAACTCGACGTTAACCAGCGCAAAGGCGGTGGTTCACGACCGGCGCGGGGTCGCGCACGGATCGGGCTCAGCGGTTGGTCAGAGCGAAGGGCGGAGCGCCCACCCCCGTGACGGAGTGCGTCCCCCACGGAGTCTGTTCGACGATGCGCGCCGGCGCGCTGGACTCACCGACGGTCAGTGTGCCGGTTCGCGCTTGCTTGACGAAGTCGGCGGACAGGGGTTCCGATGCGGACCGACATACCGTTCCCCGCCAGTGGTAGTGGCCATCAAGGGGGTTCAGATGTCCGGTCAGCCGGACTCGCACCGGGTGGCGGGTGCCGGCGATCTCCAGCGTGGCGGCCCCCTCGTACGTGTCGTCGCCGGCCGGCGCGCTGGCCGAAAGGTCGAAGGCGGATGCCACCGGGGGCGGTTCGGCCGGTCGCAACTGGGAGCGCTCGTTGAACACCTGCTGGCTGCTGGCGCGCACCTCGATGCGCCCGCTGGCGGTGCGCGCCATGGCTTTCAGGCACTCGGCGACGTAGCGTGCCTGCGCGTCACGATCGGGCCCGGTGATGAAGAAGTAGTTGGGAAACCCGCGAACCGCCACGCCGCAGAACGGCTCCATGCCGTCGTGCCAGGCACGACGGATCGAAAGCCCGGCCGCGCCGACCAACGTCTCGTCGGCGACGTCCGACGGAATGAAGAACCCGGTGCCATAGATGATCGCGTCGGCGCGGTGCTCGACACCATCGACGGTGCGCACGCCGGAGGCGTTCACCGCCTCGATTGCCGATGCTGCGATTGCGACCCGAGGGAGCGTGGCACCTGGCCGGATGTGGCGGCGCAGCCAGCGTTTGGCGCGAGTGGACCAGACCGGGATGTCGGTCACCACGCGGCGCGGTGCGTGCGGGAACACGGTGACCGAGGCCGCTGCCTGAATCAGCCGCCCAAGGTGATAGGCCGCCGCGGCGTCGGTGCCCACCACCGCGACGTGCTTGCCGGACGGATCAAACCCGGAATCCCATGCCGCGGCGTGAAACGATGCGCCGCGAAAGTCGTTGTGTCCGGGCAGCTTCGGTGTCCATGGGATAGCGGGCGGACGGCGCGCGTCGATGATGACATGCGCCTGGACCACGCCGCCGGCGACGGTGTGCAATGTCCAGGTGTCAGTGTCCTCATCGAATACCGAACGCAGGATCGGGTTGTCCAGCACGGCGACACCGGTCACGCCGGCCGACTGCAGGGCGGATCGCACGGCGTGGGCGCGGGCGTGCCCGCCGATGATGACCAGCGGATGCCGCGCCGTCACAGAAACCTGCTGCGCTTCCAGCCGCGACGCGCGATGGAGCCCATCAGGCCGACCTCGGTCAAAAACGCCGCCAATGGAGCGAAACCGGCGACCTGTATGTCACGGCGATGGGGGCTGGTGCGCGCGACCTTTCGGGCCCGCTTGGGGTCGAGGCCGGCTCGCGCATACGGAACGGGATTGCTGAACAGGTAGTTGAAGAAGTACCCGCCCAACCCGTTGATGTTGGCTATGAACCAACGGTTGAACCGGGGCATCTCAACGACGCGCTTGCGGGCCCCGTCGCGCGCGAACTGGATGTGGCGTGCCTCTTCGGTGACGTGAATACGCATGAGCCGCTGGATGATTGGCTGTAGCTCCGGGTCGTCCATCATCTGTCGCTGCAGCGAGTCGAAGATCTCCTCGCCGATCAGGGCCGCCACCCAAAGCATCGAGCCGCGCTGAAACGCCAAGGGCAGCGCATTGATGATCATCCGGTGAAACAGCCTGGGCCGCACGGGCTTTGCGCCGATACGTTCGATCGCCTTGCCGAACATCACCATGTGGCGGGTCTCGTCACCCAGTTCGGTCAGCTTGTAATGGGTCGACCTGCTGGTCGGGTCCTCGTGCAAGATCGTGCGCAGCAGTGCCTGGTTGAGCATGTTCTCGAACCAGATCCCGGCGGACAGCGTGTTGACCAACTCCTGGCGCGACAATTCGATCTGTTGCGCGCGGGTCATCTCGTCCCACATCGGCGTGCCGTACAGCGACACCAGCCGGGCCGGCAGATAAAACTTGTCCGGATCCAGCGGGGCGTTCCAGTCGATGTCGACGACGGGTTCGTAGGACTTCTTGACCGAGCCCTTCAGCAATCGGTCCGCGAAGTCTTCACGACTCGGCCCACCTTGCCTCACCGGAGTGGTCATCGCTGGCGTCCCTCCATTGGGTGCTTCAGACGGTACCCATGGTACTGGGTACTTGCGGTCCCGGCTAGACGCTGAAGGTTGCGATTCGGCAATCTGACGTGCGACGAGCACAGGAGGCGAAGTGGGCCGGCACATTCACGTCATCGGCATCGGTGCCGGCGATCCCGCCTACGTGACCGTGCAGGCCATCGAGGCGCTCAACGACACCCAGGTGTTCTTCGCGATGGACAAGGGGGAGCAGAAGAGCGACCTGGTGGGACTGCGACGCGAGATCTGCGCACGGTTCATCCGCGAGCCGGGCTACCGCTTCGTCGAGCTGCCCGACGCCAGGCGGGCAATCGACGCCGATTACCGGGACGCGGTTGCGGATTGGCACGCCGCCCGCGCGCAGATCTGGGCCGACGCCATCTGCACCGAACTGGGTCCGCACGGTGTCGGCGGGTTCTTGGCCTGGGGCGATCCGTCGCTCTACGACAGCACCCTGCGGATCCTCGACGCCGTCGGCGCCCGAGTCGACTTCACATTCGACGTCATCCCGGGCATCACCGCCGTGCAGGCGCTGACCGCACGGCATCGCATCCCGCTCAACGAGGTCGGCGAACCCGTACTGATCACCACCGGGCGGCAGCTGCGCACACACGGGCCGGCCCCGGGATCCGCCGTGGTGATGCTCGACGCCGACTGCTCGTTCCAGGTCTGCGCGCCCGACACGCGGATCTGGTGGGGTGCCTACCTGGGCACCGACGACGAACTGCTCATCGCGGGCACGGTCGGCGAGGTGGGACCCCGCATCGTTTCGCTGCGAGCCGAAGCCCGCGCCCGGCACGGCTGGATCATGGACACTTATTTGCTCAGACCGGCACACTGAAACCGTGCCCGAATTACCCGAGATCGAAGCGCTGGTCGACCATCTGCGGCGCCACGCCGTCGGGCTCACGATCGGCCGGGTCGACATCGCCGCGTTATCCGTGCTGAAGACGTTCGACCCGCCGATCAGCGTGCTGCACGGTCAGGCCGTGGTCGGGGCCGAGCGGTGGGGCAAGTACCTCGGGCTGCGGACCGACAACCTCTTCCTGATCGCGCATCTGTCGCGTGCGGGCTGGTTGCGGTGGTCGGACAAGCTGGGCGCGGCGCCGCTGCGGCCGGGCAAGGGCCCGATCGCGCTGCGGGTGCACCTGGGCACGCCCGGTGAGGCGCCCGGTTTCGACCTCACCGAGGCCGGGACCCAGAAGCGGTTGGCGGTGTGGCTGGTCGACGACCCCGACCAGGTTCCCGGCATCGCAGCCCTCGGCCCGGACGCGCTGGACTTGGACGTCGATGCGCTGGCCAACCTGTTGGCCGGCAACACCGGGCGGATAAAGACCGTCATCACCGACCAGAAGGTGATCGCCGGGATCGGCAACGCTTACAGCGACGAGATCCTGCATGTCGCGCGGATCTCACCGTTCGCCACGGCCGGCAAGCTGTCCGATCAGCAGCTGGCCACCCTGCACGACTCGATGATCTCGGTGCTCACCGATGCCGTGAGCCGGTCCGTCGGGCAGGGGGCGGCCACACTCAAGGGCGAGAAGCGCTCCGGGTTGCGGGTGCATGCCCGCACCGGGCTGCCCTGCCCGGTCTGCGGGGACACCGTGCGCGAGGTGTCGTTCGCGGACAAGTCTTTTCAGTACTGCCCGACGTGTCAGACCGGCGGCAAGATGCTGGCCGACCGGCGCATGTCGCGGTTGCTGAAGTAGTCGCCCGGCCGCGACTTGACACCTGTCGATATGCTGCCCCGATGACTCGCCAGAAGATCCTCATCACGGGGGCCAGCTCCGGGCTGGGTGCCGGCATGGCGCGCGCGTTCGCCGCCAAGGGCCGCGACCTTGCGCTGTGCGCGCGGCGCACCAACCGGCTCGATGAGCTGAAAGCCGAGCTGTTGCAGAAGCATCCGGGCATCAACATCGCGGTCGCCGCGCTGGACGTCAACGACCACGAGGCCGTCCCCAAGGTATTCGCCGAACTCAGCGACGAACTCGGCGGCATCGACCGCGTCGTCGTCAACGCCGGCATCGGCAAGGGCGCAAAGCTCGGGTCCGGCAAGCTATGGGCCAATAAGGCCACCATCGAGACCAACCTGGTCTCAGCGCTGGTGCAGATCGAGACAGCGCTGGAGATGTTCAACAAGAACGGATCGGGCCACCTGGTGCTGATCTCGTCGGTGCTCGGCAACAAGGGCGTGCCCGGCGTCAAGGCGGCGTATGCGGCAAGCAAAGCCGGGCTGAGTTCACTGGGCGAATCGCTGCGCGCCGAATACGCCACGGGTCCCGTCAGGGTTTCGGTCATCGAGCCCGGTTACATCGAGTCGGAGATGACGGCGAAGTCCAACAGCACAATGTTGATGGTGGACAACGAAACTGGCGTCAACGCGCTCGTCGCCGCCATGGAAAGGGAGCCCGGACGGACCGTGGTGCCCTGGTGGCCATGGGCGCCGCTGGTGCAGTTGATGCGGGTGCTGCCGCCTCAGCTGACCAAGATGTTCTCGTGAGGACCCGTCAGCTCGTTCGCCCGCGTTCGCTGCGATAGCGGCGCACCAGCGCGTCGGTGGAGCTGTCCGACTGCGGCGCCGGCGAGCCGTCCGCGGTGATCACCGGAAGCAGGGCCTTGGCCTGGGTTTTGCCCAGCTCCACGCCCCACTGGTCGAACGAGTCGATCCCCCAGATCACCCCCTCGGTGAAGACCTGATGCTCGTAGAGCGCGATCAGCTGTCCCATGACCGATGGGGTGAGCCGGTTGGCCAGAATCGAGGTCGACGGCCGATTACCGGGCATCACCTTGTGCGGCACGATGTCGGCGGGTGTCCCTTCGGCGGCGATCTCTTCGGCCGTCTTGCCGAATGCCAGCACCTGGGTTTGGGCGAAGAAATTGCTCATCAGCAAGTCGTGCATGCTGCCGTCGCCTTCGGCGGTGGGTAGGTCGTCGAGGGGTTGGCTGAAGCCGATGAAATCCGCGGGCACCAGCCGGGTGCCCTGATGCAGCAACTGGTAGAACGCGTGCTGCCCGTTGGTTCCCGGTTCGCCCCAGAAGATCTCGCCGGTGTCCGTGGTGACCGGGCTGCCGTCCGCGCGGGTCGACTTGCCGTTGGATTCCATGGTCAGCTGCTGGAGGTAGGCGGCGAAACGTGCCAGGTCATTGGAATACGGCAGCACGGCGCGCGATTGCGCGTCCATGAAGTTGGAGTACCACAGGCCGATAAGGCCAAGCAGCACAGGCGCGTTGGATTCCAGCGGCGCGGTTCTGAAGTGCCGGTCGACGATGTGGAACCCGGATAGGAAGTCCGCAAATGCCTCCCGGCCGATGACGGCCATCACCGACAGGCCGATCGCCGAGTCCACCGAGTAGCGGCCGCCGACCCAATCCCAGAACCCGAACATGTTGTCGGTGTTGATGCCGAAGTCGTCGACGAGGCGTTTATTGGTGGAGACGGCGACGAAGTGCTGGGACACCGCGGCGTCGCCGAGGGCGTCGGTGATCCAGCGGCGCGCGGCCGTGGCGTTGGTCAGCGTTTCCAGCGTCGAGAACGTTTTCGACGCGACAACGAAAAGTGTTGTAGCAGGGTCCAAATCGGCCAACGTAGTGATCAGGTCCGCGGGGTCGACATTGGAGACGAAGCGCGCCGAGATGCCCGCATCCGCGTAGTGGCGCAGGGCTCGGTAGACCATCACCGGTCCGAGATCCGATCCACCGATGCCGATGTTGACGACCGTGCTGATCCGTTTCCCGCTGGCCCCCGTCCATTCACCGCTGCGCAACCGGTCGGTGAACTCACCCATGGCGTCGAGCATCGAGTGCACCTCTTCGACGACGTTTTGGCCGTCGACGATCAGCTCGGCATCCCGGGGCAGTCGCAGCGCGGTGTGCAAAACCGCGCGGTTCTCGGAGGTGTTGATGTGTACCCCGGCGAACATCTGGTCGCGCCGCTCTTCGAGGTTGGCCGCGCGGGCGAGATCGGCCAAGAGCCGCAGCGTTTCTCGCGTGATTCGGTGCTTGCTGTAGTCGATGTACAGGTCGCCGACCGAGAGGGTCAGCTCTCGGCCGCGGTCGGGATCGTCGTCGAAGAACTGGCGCAGATGGGTGTCGCCGATCTGTTCATGATGCCTGCGCAGGGCGTCCCATGCCGGGGTGGCGGTGATGTCGGGGATGGTGTGCACGGAGGTCATGCTTCGACCCTATGGGCTGCGGCGTGACGGAGCCAGGTGCAGCGGCGAGCTCTGCGTTCGCCGACGAACCGCCGGCAGTCAGTGACCGAGCCGGCCCCTGCCCAAGCGCAGCAGCAGTATCGCCAGGTCCTTGCCTTCCGGGCCGAGTTCGCTGTAGCGCTCGATCACCTTCATTTCGCGGCTATGGACCAGCCGCGTACCGCCCGAGGCCATGCGGGCCTTGCCGATCGCCTGTGAGACCTCGGTGCGCCGCTGCACCGCGGCCAGAATCTCGGCGTCGAGCCGATCGATCTCGTGACGCAATTCGTCTATCTCGAGTGGCCTCTTCGGCCACCGCCTCGATGTTCATCTGCGCTGACTCCGCGTCTTCGTCGTGATGTGGGGGTTCTGGTGTCATGCAGTATCGGGCCTCACAAGAGACGAGCCCCGAGTACCGGAAGCGGACCACGGGGCTCTGCGGAAGCAGTTAGGCCACGGGTACCGCGAACCGGTACCTGGAGGGAAATCGGCGGCGCCGCCCCTGCGTCGAGGAGCGTCGCCCATACTGCACGTTGAACACCAATCGAGTGTGCCACTAACCACGCTGAACGCGCAAAAAATCGCGTTTAAGCTGCGCTTTTTGTACCCGGGTGCAATTGCCGGACCCGGCGGAAAGTCGTTCGGGAATCGCCTCCGGACACGCCGAGTTTTCGGTAGCCTCCGTAACGCCGTCCCGGCCATCCGGGCCACTAACCTGTTCTGATGCCACGGCGCTGCGCGTCGGTGGGCGGCGGTAAGTTTGGACTGACATGAGTGTGCACGCAACAGATGCCAAGCCGGCCTCCGAAGCAGATCAACTGCTCGAGGGCCTCAATCCGCAACAGCGCCAAGCGGTGGTTCACGAGGGTTCCCCGCTGCTGATCGTTGCGGGTGCGGGTTCCGGAAAGACCGCGGTGTTGACCCGCCGCATCGCCTACCTGATCGCCGAGCGCGGGGTCGGGGTCGGTCAGGTGCTGGCCATCACCTTCACCAATAAGGCCGCCGCCGAGATGCGCGAACGCGTGGTGCGGCTGGTGGGCTACCGGGCGCGCGCCATGTGGGTGTCCACCTTCCACTCGACCTGTGTGCGCATTCTGCGCAACCAGGCGTCCCTGATCGAAGGTCTCAATTCCAACTTCTCGATCTACGACGCCGACGACTCGCGGCGCCTGCTGCAGATGATCGGGCGCGACATGGGCCTCGACATCAAGCGCTACTCGCCACGGCTGCTGGCCAACGCCATCTCCAACCTGAAGAACGAGTTGATCGACCCCGCCGGGGCGGTGGGTAACCTGACCGACGATTCCGACGAGTTGTCCCGCACGGTGGCCAGCGTCTATGGCGAGTACCAGCGCCGGCTGCGCGCGGCCAACGCGCTGGACTTCGACGACCTGATCGGGGAAACCGTCGCGGTGCTGCGGGCCTTCCCGCAGATCGCCCAGCATTACCGGCGGCGGTTCCGGCATGTCCTGGTCGACGAATACCAGGACACCAACCACGCGCAGTACGTGCTGGTGCGCGAACTGGCCGGCCGCGGACTGCCGAATCAGCCCGGCAATGACGAGGCATCCGACGAGGTGCCGCCGGCGGAACTGTGCGTGGTCGGCGACGCCGACCAATCGATCTATGCGTTCCGCGGCGCCACCATCCGCAACATCGAGGACTTCGAACGCGACTATCCGGACGCGACAACCATTCTGCTGGAACAGAATTACCGCTCGACGCAGAACATCCTGTCCGCGGCGAACTCCGTCATCGCCCGCAACTCCGGGCGTCGGGACAAGCGACTATGGACCGCCGAAGGCGCCGGAGAGCTGATCGTCGGCTATGTCGCAGACAACGAGCACGACGAGGCCCGATTCGTCGCCGAGGAGATCGACGCGCTCGCCGAGAAAGGCGAAATCACCTACAACGACGTCGCCATCTTCTACCGCACCAACAACTCGTCGCGATCGTTCGAAGAGGTGTTCATCCGCGCCGGGATCCCCTACAAAGTCGTCGGGGGAGTGCGCTTCTACGAGCGTAAGGAGATTCGCGACATCGTCGCCTATCTGCGGGTGCTGGACAACCCCGGGGACGCGGTCAGCATGCGGCGCATTCTCAATACGCCGCGAAGGGGCATCGGCGATCGAGCCGAGGCGTGCGTGGCGGTCTATGCCGAGAACACCGGCGCGAGTTTCGCGGACGCGCTGGTAGCCGCGGCCGAAGGCAAAGTGCCGATGCTCAATTCGCGTGCGGAGAAGGCGATCGCCGGTTTTGTCGAGTTGCTGGACGAGCTGCGCGGCCGCCTGGACGACGATCTGGGTGACCTGGTCGAGTCGGTGCTCGAACGCACCGGATACCGCAGGGAACTGGAATCCTCCACCGATCCCCAAGAACTGGCGCGATTGGACAACCTCAACGAACTCGTCAGTGTGGCACACGAATTCAGCACCGATCGGGCCAACGCCGCGGCACTGGGCGAGTCCTTGCAAACACCCGAAGACGAAGACGTGCCGGATACCGGTGTGCTGGCGGAGTTCTTGGAACGGGTGTCGCTGGTCTCCGACAGCGACGAGATCCCAGAAGACGGCTCCGGCATGGTCACCCTCATGACGCTGCACACCGCGAAGGGCCTCGAATTCCCGGTGGTGTTCGTCACCGGGTGGGAGGACGGAATGTTCCCCCACATGCGGTCATTGGACGATCCGGTCGAACTCTCCGAGGAGCGGCGGCTGGCCTACGTCGGGATCACCCGGGCGCGCCAACGGCTCTATGTGAGCAGGGCCATCGTCCGGTCCTCGTGGGGCCAGCCGATGCTCAATCCGGAATCGCGCTTCCTTCAAGAGATTCCGCAGGAACTCATCGAATGGCGACGCACGGCGCCGGCCCCGTCGTTCAGCGCGCCGGTGAGCGGCGCAGGCCGATTCGGCACCCCGCGGGCGGCCCCGACCCGCTCGGCGATGAGCAAGCGTCCGCTACTGGTGCTCGAACCCGGCGATCGGGTGACGCACGACAAGTACGGGCTGGGCCGGGTCGAGGAAGTGTCCGGCGTCGGCGAATCGGCGATGTCGCTGATCGACTTCGGCAGCGCGGGACGAGTGAAGCTGATGCACAACCACGCCCCGCTCAGCAAGCTCTAGCGAAGGTCAGGCGTCCAGCCAGCGCTTGGTTTGTGGCAGCAACACCAGCACCACCGTGGCGATCGGCAATATCGGCAGCAGGTGTACGACCCACGCGACCCGGGCCCCGGCGATGAAGACGCCGATGTAAGTGAGGACGGCGACCAGCGCGCCGGCCATCAGAAGGTAGCGGGCGATCGATCGGCGCTGCAACAGCAGGATCACGCCCGACACGGTGGTTATCGCGAACACGAGAGCTAGGAACGCGACGGCGATGCAGAACAGGCGGTCGGTTCGCCACCAACCGGCGATCAGGTCGGTGGCCACCACCGACGTGGCCCAGCCGCTGACGATGCTCACCGCGCACGCGGCAACAGCCGTCCGATCGGTGGGCTCGATGGCCGGTTGTCCGGCATACCCGGTGCGGCCCGCAGCGGAACCGGTCCGGTATGGCGCCGACTGCGGGGCGATGTGCGTGGTCGGGGTATCCGGCGTGGTGGGGATCGGCCCGGTCGGCGCGCGCCGAATGATCCGCGTCCGTGAGTCGGAGGGTGACTCGTGCTCGGGTGTGGGCTCGGGCGGACGCGATTCCGAAGGTTCTTCGTTCGGCGCGGTCACCTCAGCCAGAGTAATTGCCGACGCTGAGACCACGCTTAGCGAGCCACGGCACCGGGTCGATGCGCTCGCTGCCGCCCTGCAGGACCTCGAAATGCAGGTGCGGGCCGGTGGAGTTGCCCCGGTTGCCCATCGTGGCGATCTGGTCACCGGCCATCACGTGCTCACCGACGCTGACCAACGTGGTGTTGACGTGGCCGTAGAGCGTGACCGTGCCGTCGGCGTGACGCAGCTTGACCAGCATCCCGTAGCCGCTGGCCGGTCCGGCGTCGATGACGACGCCGTCGGACACCGCATAGATCGGGGTGCCGATCGAGTTGGCCAGGTCGATACCGGCGTGCAGCACGCCCCAGCGGTAGCCGAAATTGGAGGTGAAGATCCCCTTGGTGGGCATCACGTACAGCGGCTGCGACAACCGAGCCTCGCGCTCAGCGCGATCGTTGGCGAAGGCGACACCCTTGGCGAGTTCCTGGTTGTGCAGCGCGGCGGTGGCCGCCGGCTCGGCGGCGATCACCTGGGGGCCCGCGGACGGTGTTGGCTGCCGCCCGCCGCGCCGGTGAGTGCGGACGCGTTGGCCGTCAGCACGGCGTCGGTCTTGGGGGTGTCGGCGTGGCTGGTGGCCGTATGGGCGGCCGCGGCGGCGGCGCCGGCGGCCATCGCCGAGATCAGCAGGCGGCCCCGGGCCGCGCTGGTCGGTTGCTTGCGGTGCTGCCCGCCGCGGCTTGCGACGCCGACGACATCGGTGGCGTGCGGGCGATCGAGACGCCGCTCGGTGCGCGGCTCGATGACCACCCGCGGCAGCACCTCGGTGACGGGGGCGGCCAGCCATACCGGGCGCAGATCGTCGGCGGCGTGCAGGTCGTCGAGCTCGGGTGCCAGCAGCACCTGTGCTTCGTTGTCGAACGTCGAGTCGTTGCTGAAGTCCAGGTCGCGGAGCTCGCCGGCGTCGTCGCTGAAATCGAAGTCGAAGTCGTCGAAATCAAAGCCGTCGAGCGGGAGGATTTCGGTGACTTCGGTGCGATGGGGTGCTTCCGACCAGCGCGCACCTGCTGCGCGACCTACCCTCACAACGCCTTCAGTCACGGCAGAAGGCCGGGCAAAACGGTGCTGGGACAACCTGAAATGTCCTCGTATCGTGACCATAACGTTATCTGGACCCTAGGAAGGTAGCCGCTAACGCGCGGGGCTGGCAACCTCGTTGCAGAATCCGGGCGGTATTTGTGATTTGGATCACGCGGACGGTCAACCCGTAGCTCGGTGAGCTGTGCCACATCGGCGGACGCGGCGGTAATGGCCGTTCGAAGGGTGGATACAGTTCGTCCGTGCGTGTTGCCGAGCGCGGCGCCGCCCACCAAGAGGCCTAGTAGTTGAGTCGAGCGAAGACAGAGAGTCCATGGACCTTTTCGAGTATCAAGCAAAAGAGTTGTTCGCCAAGCACAACGTACCGACTACGCCGGGACGCGTGACCGACACCGCCGAGGGCGCTCGGGAGATCGCCACCGAGATCGGCCGTCCGGTGATGGTCAAAGCGCAGGTCAAGGTCGGCGGACGCGGCAAGGCGGGTGGCGTCAAGTACGCGGCGACGCCCGAGGACGCCTACGAGCACGCCAAGAACATCCTCGGTCTCGACATCAAGGGACACGTCGTGAAGAAGCTGCTGGTCGCCGAGGCCAGCGACATCGCCGAGGAGTACTACATCTCCTTCTTGCTCGACCGCGCCAACCGCACCTACCTGGCCATGTGCTCGGTCGAGGGCGGCATGGAAATCGAGGAGGTGGCCGCGACCAAGCCCGAGCGCCTGGCCAAGGTTCCGGTGGACGCCGTCAAGGGTGTCGACCTGGCGACCGCGCGGTCCATCGCCGAGCAGGGCCACCTGCCCGCAGAGGTGCTCGACGCCGCCGCGGTCACCATCAACAAGCTGTGGGAGGTCTTCGTCGCCGAGGACGCCACCCTGGTTGAGGTCAACCCGCTGGTGCGCGACCCCAAAGACCAAATCCTGGCGCTGGACGGCAAGGTCACGCTGGACGCCAACGCCGACTTCCGTCAGCCCGGCCACGCCGAGTTCGAGGACCGCGACGCCACCGACCCGCTGGAGCTCAAGGCCAAGGAGCACGACCTCAACTACGTGAAGCTGGACGGCTCGGTCGGCATCATCGGCAACGGCGCGGGCCTGGTGATGTCGACGCTCGACGTCGTCGCGTACGCGGGCGAGAAGCACGGCGGGGTCAAGCCGGCCAACTTCCTCGACATCGGCGGTGGCGCGTCGGCCGAGGTGATGGCCGCGGGCCTGGACGTCATCCTGAACGACAAGCAGGTCAAGAGCGTGTTCGTGAACGTCTTCGGCGGCATCACGTCCTGCGACGCCGTCGCCAACGGAATCGTGACCGCGCTGAACATGCTCGGTGACGAGGCCAACAAGCCGCTGGTGGTCCGGCTCGACGGCAACAACGTCGACGAAGGCCGCCGCATCCTGGCCCAGGCCAACCACCCGCTGGTGATCCAGGCCGAGACCATGGACGCCGGTGCCGACAAAGCCGCCGAGCTGGCGAACAAGTAAGGGAGCCAAGCCATGTCGATCTTTTTGAACAAGGACTCCAAGGTCATCGTCCAGGGCATCACCGGCGGAGAGGGCACCAAGCACACCGCGCTCATGATGAAAGCGGGCACCCACGTGGTGGGCGGCGTGAACGCGCGCAAGGCGGGCACCACCGTGTCGCACGTGGACCCCGTCGGCAAGGACGTCGAGCTCCCGGTCTTCGGCACCGTCGCGGAGGCGATGAAGGAGACCGGCGCCAACGTGTCGGTCGTCTTCGTGCCGCCGAAATTCGCCAAGGACGCGATCATCGAGGCCATCGACGCCGAGATCCCGCTGCTGGTGGTCATCACCGAGGGAATCCCGGTGCAGGACAGCGCTTATGCGTGGGCATACAACGTCGACAAGGGCCAGAAGACCCGCATCATCGGGCCGAACTGCCCCGGCATCATCACCCCGGGTGAGGCCCTGGCCGGCATCACCCCGGCCAACATCAGCGGGCCCGGCCCCGTCGGGTTGGTGTCCAAGTCCGGCACCCTGACCTACCAGATGATGTACGAGCTGCGCGATTTCGGGTTCTCCACCTCGATCGGCATCGGCGGTGACCCGGTGATCGGCACCACCCACATCGACGCCATCGAGGCCTTCGAGAAGGACCCCGAGACCAAGGTGATCGTGATGATCGGGGAGATCGGCGGCGACGCCGAGGAGCGCGCGGCCGACTACATCAAGGCCAACGTGTCCAAGCCGGTCGTCGGCTATGTCGCGGGATTCACCGCGCCGGAGGGCAAGACGATGGGCCACGCGGGCGCCATCGTGTCGGGCTCGTCGGGCACCGCGGCCGCCAAGAAGGAGGCCCTGGAGGCTGCCGGCGTCAAGGTCGGCAAGACACCGTCGGAGACCGCCGCGTTGGCTCGGGAGATTCTGCAGAGCCTCTAGTTCTTCACCACGCCTGTCCCACACCTCCGGTGTGGCCCCAGTCAGATCGCGCTTTCGCCCGAATCCGCGAGCTGGCCGCGGTTTCGTTTTGGCACCAGCCATCGGTTAGCCTGTCGAACTAACAGTCGCCAGGAGGTTTGTAATGCCGGTCGATCCGCGTACTCCGGTGCTCGTCGGTGTCGGCCAGTTCACCGAGCGCATCGACGATCCGGACTATCGCGGCATGTCGGCGGTCGACCTCGCGACCGCCGCCGCGCGGGCCGCTCTGACCGACACCGGCGCCAAGGGCGCTGCGAAGGCGGTCGACACGGTCTTCGGGCTGCGGCAGTTCGAGATCTCCGGACCGATGCCGGCGAGGCTCGGCAAGTCGAACAACTACCCGCGTTCGGTGATGAACCGTCTCGGCGGCGATCCCGCCCGCGTGGTGCTCGAACCAGTCGGCGGGCAGGGACCGCAGAAGCTCGTCACCGAGGCGGGCAACGCAATCGCGGCGGGCGAGGCCGACGTCGTGATGATCATGGGCTCGGAGCCGGGGTCGACGGCTCGCTTCTTGGCGCCATGCCGCGAGACGGACAGGCAAGGCCCGACTTCACCGAACACGTCGAGGGCCAACTGGAGGATCGCGGCCACCAGATCTCCAGCTACATCGACGAATACACGATCCAGCACGGCCTGACCGGGGCGCCGGTGCAGTACGGGCTGCTGGAGAATGCCCGCCGCGCCCGCCTCGGGTATAGCGTGGCCGACTATCGGCGCGCGATGGCCGAACTGTTCGCCCCGATGTCGAAAGTGGCTGCCAAGAACCCGTTTTCGTCCTCACCGGTCGAGCGGTCGGTCGACGAGATCATCACGATCACCGACGACAACCGGATGATCTGCGACCCGTACCCCCGCCTGCTCGTCGCCCGCGATCAGGTCAACCAGGGCGCAGCGGCGGTGCTGATGTCAGTGGAGGCGGCGACCCGCCTCGGCGTGCCCGAGGACAAGTGGGTCTATGTGCACGGCCACTCGGACATGGTGGAGCAGGCGATGCTCGATCGCGTCGACCTCGGCGCCAGCCCGGCGGCCGTCCTTGCGGCCCGAGAAGCGCTGCGGGTAGCTGGAATCGGCGTCGACGACATCGCCACCTTCGACCTGTACAGCTGCTTCCCGTTCCCGGTTTTCGTCATCTGCGAAGCGCTGGGCATCGACGGCGACGACCCGCGCGGCCTGACCCTGACCGGCGGACTGCCGTACTTCGGCGGCCCCGGGAACAGCTATTCGCTGCACGGTATCGCCGAAACCGTCACGCAGATGCGGGACAGCCCAGGGCGATTCGGCCTCGTCGGCGCCAACGGCGGCATCATGAGCAAGTACTCGGTCGGCATCTACTCGACCACACCGGTGGAGTGGCGCGCCGATAACTGTGCGGAGCTGAAGAAGGAGATCGACGCGCTGCCGAAGGTCGACGTCACGAAAACGCCCGACGGTGCGGCGACGATCGAGACGTACTCGGTGCACTACGACTGGCCGGTCCGCACCGGCATCATCGTCGGCAGGCTCGCCGCGGACGACACGCGATTCATGGCCACCACCGACGACGACGATCTCGTCGCGCTGATGTGCGACGGCGATCCGCTCGGTGCCCAGATCTGGGTGTGGTCGACCGACAACGGCAACCGGGCTTCGCTGGGCTAAGCCCGGAGAAACCCCTGCCCGCGAGCGCCTAGACCATCGCGGAGAGCTTGCCCGCCAAACGCTCGACGTAGGCGGCGACCTCGTCCTCGGACTTATCCGGCAGCCCGAACAGCACCTCGGTCACCCCGAGCTCGGCCCACTTGGCCAGCTTCTCGGGCACCGGCTTGAAGTCCAGCGCCACGATCTGCGGAGCGCCGTCGCGCCCCGCCGCCGCCCAGGTGTCCTGCAGCAGCTTCACCGGTTCGTCGATGTCGAAGTCGCGCGGAGTGGTGATCCAGCCGTCGGCGCTGCGCGCGATCCACTTGAAGTTCTTCTCGGTGCCGGCGGCGCCCACCAGCACGGGGATGTGCGGCTGCACTGGCTTGGGCCAGGCCCAGCTCGGGCCGAACTTGACGAATTCGCCGTCGTAGCTGGCTTCCTCTTTGGTCCACAATTCCCGCATCGCTTCGATGTATTCGCGCAGCATGGTGCGGCGACGGCCCGGCGGCACGCCGTGGTCGGCGAGTTCGTCGGTGTTCCAGCCGAACCCGACCCCCAGGCTGACCCGTCCGCCGGACAGGTGGTCGAGGGTGGCAATACTTTTCGCCAACGTGATCGGGTCGTGTTCGACCGGGAGGGCCACCGCGGTGGACAGCCGCACCCGCGAGGTGACCGCGCACGCCGCGCCCAGACTCACCCAGGGGTCTAGTGTCCGCATGTAGCGATCGTCCGGCAGTGATTCGTCCCCGGTGGTGGGGTGAGCCGCCTCGCGCTTCACCGGAATGTGAGTGTGTTCTGGCACGTAGAAGGTCTGAAAGCCGTGATCGTCGGCGAGCTTCGCGGCCCTCGCCGGAGAGATGCCACGATCGCTGGTGAAAAGCACAAGGCCGTATTCCATGCAGAGAATTAGAACGTGTTCTACCTCTGCTGAGCAAGCCGTCATGACACGGACCGTCTCGCGAGCATCCCGGCGTGCCGCCGGTGTGGACGCCGCCGTCCAAGCTCAGTGGCAGCGGCACGGGCTAGCGCACGTGCGCTAGCGTGGGTGATCGACCGCGTCGCTAACGCAGCGAGGCGCCTGGAAGCACAGCGTTGCACTGCAACTGTGGCGACCGCTAGGCAGTTCAAGGCACTGGAAGCAACAGGAGGAGCCATGACCTACTCTCCCGGAAGCCCGGGCTATCCACCGGCGCAACCCGGCGGCACCTACTCAGGCGCCACACCGTCATTCGCCAAGGACGACGACGGGAGGAGCAAGCTCCCGCTGTACCTGAACATCGCGGTGGTGGTGCTGGGTTTGGCGGCCTACCTGCTGAACTTCGGCCCCACCTTCACCATCGGCGCGGACCTCGGCCCGGGTATCGGTGGGCGCGCCGGCGACGCCGGTACCGCGGTCGTGGTTGCCGTACTGGCCGCGCTGCTCGCCGGGCTCAGCCTGCTGCCGAGGGCCAAGAACTATGCGGGAATCGTCGCGGCCGTCGCGGTTCTGGGTGCCTTGCTCGCCATCACCGAGACGATCAACCTGCCCGCCGGTTTCTCCATCGGCTGGGCGATGTGGCCGCTGGTGGCGGCCGTCGTGCTCCAGGCGATCGCCGCCGTCGTCGTGGTCCTGTTGGAATCCGGGGTCATCACCGCCCCGGCGCCGCGGCCCAAGTACGACCCTTACTCGCAGTATGGCCAGTACGGGCAATACGGCCAGTACGGTCAACAGCCCTACTACGGCCAGCAGCCGGGCGGTCAACAGCACGCCGGGCAGCACCAGTCGCCGCAGGGATACGGCTCGCAGTACGGCGGCTATTCGCCGAGCGGGGCGCCCACCCAGAGCGGCGCTCCGAGCGGCGGCTTCGGCGCACAGCCTTCGGCGCAGTCGGGAGCGCAACCGTCCGCCCAGCAGCACGGCTCGTCCACGCCGCCCACCGGCTTCCCCAGCTTCAGCCCGCCGCCGAACGCCGGCGGATCGGATGCTGGTTCGGCAACGAAAAACTTCTCCGAGCAGGGAGGCGGCCAACAGTTCGGCCACGAGCAGCAGTCGCCGTCGTCACCGTCTGGGCCAGCGCCCTCCTAATCGTGCGCTGTCGCGCCTAGTCGGGGACGTGCCCCAGAGTGACACGGGTGGAGGACAACCGGGCAGCAGGCGCTCGCCAGGCGCGTGACCTTGTCAGGGTCGCGTTCGCCCCGGCGGTTGTGGCGCTGGTTGTCATCGCCGCGGTCACGCTGATCCAGTTGTTGATCGCCAACAGCGACATGACGGGCGCGCTGGGTGCCATCGCCAGCATGTGGCTGGGCGTGCACCAGGTACCGGTCTCGATCGGCGGCCGCGAACTGGGTGTGATGCCGTTGCTCCCGGTCCTGCTGATGGTCTGGGCCACCGCGCGCACCACGGCACGGGCCACCACGCCTTACTCGTCGTGGCTGGTAATCCGCTGGGTGATCGCCTCGGCGCTGGGCGGCCCGCTGTTGATGACGGCGATCGCCCTGGCGGTCATTCACGACGCGTCGTCGGTGATCACCGAGCTGCAGACACCCAGCGCGCTACGCGCGTTCCTCAGCGTGCTCGCGGTTCACGCCGCCGGCGCCGCGGTCGGTGTGTGGACGCGGGTGGGGCCTCGCGCGCTGGCGGCGTCGTCGCTGCCGTTCTGGCTCGACGATTCGCTGCGCGCCGCTTCGGCCGGCCTGTTGGCGTTGCTCGGGTTGTCGGGCCTGGTGACGGCGGGGTCACTGGTCGTGCACTGGTCGACCATGCAAGAGCTCTACGGCATCACCGATTCGATCTTCGGCGAGTTCAGCCTCACCCTGCTGTCAATGCTCTACGCGCCCAACGTGATTGTGGGCACCGCGGCGATGGCCGTCGGTTCCAGCGCGCATATCGGATTCGCGACCTTCAGTTCGTTCACCGTGTTCGGTGGTGACATCCCGGCCGTGCCGATACTGGCGGCGGTTCCCAGGCCGCCGTTGGGACCGGTGTGGGTTGCGCTGCTGATCATCGGGGCGTCGTCGGGTGTGGCGGTCGGTCAGCAATGCGCCCGGCGTGCGCTGCCGCTGCTCGCGGCCGCGGCCAAGCTGCTGGTCGCCGCCGTCGCCGGGGCGCTGGTGATGTCCTTGCTGGCGTACGCCGGCAGCGGCCAGCTGGGCAACTTCGGCCATGTCGGCGTGGACCAGGGGGCGTTGCTCATCGGCGTCTTCTTCTGGTTCGCGGTCGTCGGCGGGGCCACCGTGGTCATGTCCGGCGGAATCAGGCGCCGTCCGCGACGGCTCAAGCCCAAGCCCGCGCCCGCGCCTGCCGCGGCGGCGGAAGAACCTTCGGACTTCGCGGGCGTTTCCGCCGAGACCGGTGATCAGCAGCCCGAGGGTACCGAGCACGAGATCCCGACCGCCGAACACGACGCGGCGTTCGACCATGACCCGCCCCCCGCCCAACCGGAGGCGGAGGCGGCCGAGCGAGATTCCGGGGCGGCCGAGCGAGATTCCGGGGACTAGGTCTTTTGCCCGCCTCATAGCGACAATCAGCGGCGGGCCGGGGCTATACCCGAGGCGAGTGTCGCTCGAAGGCGGGCAATTCCCATGCGGCCGCTGGGGTCCCCCGCCTCCCGTCGCCGCGTGACGCGCATCGTCGCCGGGCTAGGCTCGCCGATGTGGTCGAACCGCTCCATGTGCCCCCGAGCGCACCGGCGCGGGTAGTGGTACTGGCGTCGGGCACCGGGTCGTTGCTGAGTTCGCTGATGACCTCCGCCGTCGCGGATTACCCCGCCCGGGTGGTCGCCGTCGGTGCCGACCGGGACTGCCTGGCCACCGAGATCGCCGCGGCCGCATCCGTGCCCGCCTTCACCGTCCGGCTCGGCGATCACCCCGACCGCGAAGCATGGGACGCGGCCATCACCGAGGCCACCGTCGCCCACTCGCCAGACCTGGTGGTGTCCGCAGGTTTCATGAAAATCCTAGGGCCACAATTTCTCTCGCGGTTCTACGGCCGCGTCATCAACACCCATCCGGCATTGTTGCCGGCGTTCGCGGGCGCGCACGGGGTGGCCGAGGCGTTGGCCTACGGTGTCAAGGTCACGGGTTGTACGGTGCACCTGGTGGACGCCGGGACGGACACCGGGCCGATCTTGGCGCAGGAATCCGTTCCGGTGCTCGACGATGACACCGAAGAGACTCTGCACGAACGCATCAAAGTCACCGAACGGAAGCTACTGGTGGATGTGGTGGCCGCGATCGCGGCAGGCGGCCTGACCCTGGTCGGGAGAAAAGCGACGATCGGACGAGAGGCGACGAACCGATGAGCACCGACGACTGGCGGGAAGACGCCAAACGGCCGATCCGGCGCGCGTTGATCAGCGTGTACGACAAGACCGGGCTCGTCGACCTCGCCCAGGGCCTATCGGCCGCGGGCGTCGAGATCGTCTCGACCGGATCCACCGCGAAGGTCATTGCGGACAAAGGCATTCCGGTGACGCGCGTCGAGGAGCTGACCGGTTTCCCGGAAGTGCTTGACGGCCGCGTCAAGACACTGCACCCGCGCGTGCACGCCGGTTTGCTGGCGGACCTTCGTAAACCCGAGCACGCCGCCGCGCTCGAGGAGCTCGGGATTGCGGCGTTCGAGCTGGTCGTCGTCAACCTGTATCCCTTCACCGAGACCGTCGATTCCGGCGCCAGCATCGACGAATGCGTCGAACAGATCGACATCGGTGGCCCGTCGATGGTGCGGGCCGCGGCGAAAAACCATCCCAGCGTGGCGGTGATCACCAACCCACAGGGCTACGACGGCGTGCTCGCCGCGGTACGCGAAGGCGGCTTCAGCCTCGCCGAGCGCAAAAAGCTGGCCTCGTTGGCGTTCCAGCACACCGCCGAATATGACATCGCGGTCGCGAGCTGGATGGAGTCCACGCTGGCCCCCGAACATCCGCCGACGACGTTTTCGAAGTGGCTGGGCCGCAGCTGGCGCCGCTCGGCGATGCTGCGCTACGGCGAGAACCCGCACCAGCAGGCGGCCATCTACAGCGACCCGGGCGCGTGGCCGGGGCTGGCGCAGGCCGAGCAGCTGCACGGAAAAGAGATGTCCTACAACAACTTCACCGATGCCGACGCGGCCTGGCGGGCCGCCTTCGACCACGAGCAGACGTGCGTCGCAATCATCAAGCACGCCAACCCATGTGGGATCGCCATTTCGTCGGCATCGGTAGCGGACGCGCACCGCAAGGCGCACGAATGCGATCCGCTGAGTGCCTTCGGCGGGGTCATCGCGGCCAACACCGAAGTCAGCCTGGAGATGGCCGAGTACGTCAGCACCATCTTCACCGAAGTCGTCGTCGCGCCCGCCTACGAGCCCGCCGCCCTGGAGGTCTTGACCCGCAAAAAGAACATCCGGGTGCTGGTGGCCTCGGAGCCGCTGACCGGTGGCACCGAGCTGCGACCGATCAGCGGCGGCCTGCTGGTGCAGCAACGCGACGAGCTCGACGCGCACGGCGACAACCCCGTGAACTGGACCCTGGCCACCGGCTCACCCGCCGATCCGGCGACGCTGGCCGACCTGGTATTCGCCTGGCGGGTGTGTCGCGCCGTCAAATCGAACGCGATCGTGATCGCCGGCGGCGGCGCGACCATCGGCGTGGGCATGGGCCAGGTGAACCGGGTCGACGCGGCGCGGCTGGCCGTGGAACGCGGCGGCGATCGGGTGCGCGGCGCGGTGGCGGCCTCCGATGCGTTCTTCCCCTTCCCGGACGGACTCGAGACCCTGACCGGCGCCGGAGTGAAGGCGATCGTGCACCCGGGAGGGTCGGTGCGCGACGACGAGGTGACCGCGGCGGCCGCCAACGCCGGCATCACGCTGTACCTCACCGGGGCGCGTCACTTCGCGCATTAGTGCGCTGCCTGCGCACCGACGCGCGTGTCAATAAGCGCGCAGTGAACGCCCTTGGCATGACTCGTCTGAGCGCGCGTCGTAGCGTGGAGTGGTGACTTCACCGAGCAACCTGCCCCGCACCGTCGGCGAACTGCGTGCCGCCGGTCATCGTGAACGGGGAGTCAAGCAGGAAATCCGCGAGAATCTGCTCACCGCGTTGGCCGACGGGACAGACAGCGCAGCCATCTGGCCGGGCATTCTGGGATTCGACGACACCGTCTTGCCTCAGCTCGAGCGGGCCTTGATCGCGGGCCACGACTTCGTTCTGCTCGGTGAACGCGGCCAGGGTAAAACCCGGTTGCTGCGCGCGCTGACCGGCTTGCTCGATGAGTGGACACCGGTGATCGCCGGTGCCGAACTGGGCGAGCACCCCTTCTCGCCGATCACCCCGGAATCGATCCGCAAGGCCGCGACCCTGGGCGACGACCTGCCGATCGAATGGAAGCACCGCAGCGAGCGCTACACCGAAAAGCTCGCCACCCCGGACACCAGCGTGGCCGACCTGGTCGGTGACATCGACCCGATCAAGGTCGCCGAGGGCCGCAGCCTGGGGGACCCCGAGACCATCGCCTACGGACTGATTCCGCGCGCACATCGCGGCATCGTCGCCGTCAACGAACTGCCCGACCTCGCCGAGCGCATCCAGGTGTCGATGCTCAACGTGATGGAGGAGCGGGACATCCAGGTCCGCGGTTACACGCTGCGCCTGCCCCTGGATGTGTTGGTGGTCGCCAGCGCCAACCCCGAGGACTACACCAACCGAGGGCGCATCATCACCCCGCTGAAAGACCGATTCGGTGCGGAGATCCGGACCCACTACCCGCTGGAGCTCGATGCGGAAGTCGGGGTGATCGCGCAGGAAGCGCACCTGTCGGCGCAGGTTCCCGATTACCTGATGCAGATCATCGCCCGGTTCGCCCGGTACCTGCGGGAGTCCAACTCCGTCGACCAACGCTCCGGTGTGTCGGCGCGGTTCGCTATCGCCTCCGCGGAGACCGTCGCCGCCGCCGCGCGGCACCGCGGCGCGGTGCTGGGGGAGACGGATCCGGTGGCCCGGGTGGTCGACCTGGGCACGGTGATCGACGTGCTGCGCGGCAAGCTGGAATTCGAGTCGGGTGAGGAGGGCCGCGAACAGGCCGTGCTCGAGCACCTGCTGCGCCGGGCGACCGCGGACACCGCGTCGCGGGTGCTGGGCGGCATCGACGTCGGTGCGTTGGTGGCCGCGGTCGAGGGCGGTTCGGCGGTGACGACGGGTGAGCGGGTGTCGGCCAAGGACGTGCTGGCCGCGGTCCCGAGCCTGCCGGTGGTGGACAAGATCGCGGCCAAGGTCGGTGCGCAGTCGGAAGGCGAGCGTGCCGCGGCGTTGGAACTGGCGCTGGAGGCCCTGTATCTGGCCAAGCGCATCGACAAGGTATCGGGGGAGGGCCAAACCGTCTATGGCTAAAGGCCATTCCTCGCGGTACTCGGCGTACACCGGCGGCCCCGACCCACTGGCGCCGCCGGTGGATCTGCGCGAGGCGCTCGAACAGATCGGCCAGGATGTCATGGCCGGCACGTCGCCGCGCCGTGCGCTGTCCGAGCTGCTGCGCCGCGGCACCAAGAACCTGCCCGGCGCAGACCGGCTGGCCGCCGAGGCCAACAGGCGGCGACGGGACTTGTTGCGGCGCAACAACTTAGACGGAACCCTGCAGGAGATCAAGAAGCTGCTGGATGAGGCCGTGCTGGCCGAACGCAAGGAGCTGGCCCGCGCCCTCGACGACGACGCCCGCTTCGGCGAGCTGCAGCTGGACGCGCTGCCGTCGTCGCCGGCCAAGGCCGTCCAAGAACTCTCCGACTACAACTGGCGCAGCGGTGAGGCGCGCCAAAAGTACGAGCAGATCAAGGATCTGCTCGGCCGCGAGATGCTCGACCAACGCTTTGCGGGCATGAAGCAGGCGCTGGAGGGCGCCACGGACGAGGATCGTCAGCGGGTCAACGAGATGGTTGACGACCTCAACGACCTGCTGGACAAGCACGCCCGCGGCGAGGACACCCAGCAAGATTTCGAAGACTTCATGGACAAGCACGGTGAGTTCTTCCCGGAGAACCCGCGCAACGTCGATGAGTTGCTGGACTCCCTGGCCAAGCGCGCCGCCGCCGCACAGCGGTTCCGCAACAGCCTGAGCGCCGAGCAGCGTGCGGAACTGGATGCCCTGGCACAGCAGGCTTTTGGCTCACCCTCGCTGATGCAGGCGCTGAACCGGCTTGATTCGCACCTGCAGGCGGCGCGGCCGGGCGAGGACTGGAGCGGGTCCGAACAGTTCTCTGGTGACAACCCGTTCGGGATGGGTGAGGGCACCCAGGCGCTGTCCGACATCGCCGAGCTCGAGCAACTGGCCGAGCAGCTCTCGCAGAGCTATCCGGGGGCGACCATGGACGACGTCGACCTCGACGCGCTTGCCCGCCAACTCGGTGACGAGGCGGCCATCGACGCCCGCACGCTTGCCGAATTGGAACGCGCGCTGGTCAATCAGGGCTTCTTGGACCGCGGTTCCGACGGGCAGTGGCGGCTGTCGCCGAAAGCTATGCGCCGGCTCGGCGAGACGGCGCTGCGCGATGTGGCACAACAGCTTTCGGGACGCCGCGGTGAGCGTGACCATCGCCGCGCCGGTGCGGCCGGCGAACTCACCGGCGCCACCCGGCCCTGGCAGTTCGGTGACACCGAGCCGTGGAACATCTCCCGCACGTTGACCAACGCCGTTCTGCGGCAATCGGGAACCGCCACCCTGGACCCCTCGGGACGGGCGGTTGAATATCACCGTCGACGACGTCGAGGTCTCCGAGACGGAGACACGGACGCAGGCCGCGGTGGCGCTGCTGGTCGATACCTCGTTTTCCATGGTGATGGAAAATCGGTGGCTGCCCATGAAGCAGACGGCGCTGGCGCTGAACCACCTGGTGTGCACGCGTTTTCGTTCGGATGCCTTGCAGATCATCGCCTTCGGCCGCTACGCCCGGACGGTGACCGCCGCCGAGCTCACCGGCCTGGAAGGGGTTTACGAGCAGGGCACCAACCTGCATCACGCGCTGGCGCTGGCCGGACGCCATCTGCGTCGGCATCCCAATGCCCAGCCCGTCGTGCTGGTGGTGACCGACGGCGAGCCGACCGCCCACCTGGAGGACTTCGGTGGCGACGGCGGTTCGACCGTCTTTTTCGATTACCCACCGCACCCGCGGACCATCGCCCATACCGTGCGCGGCTTCGACGAGATGGCGCGCCTGGGCGCCCAGATCACCATCTTCCGGCTGGGCAGCGACCCGGGTCTGGCCCGGTTCATCGACCAGGTCGCCCGACGCGTCGAGGGACGGGTCGTGGTGCCCGATCTGGACGGATTGGGAGCGGCCGTGGTGGGCGACTACCTGCGGTCGCGCCGGCGTTAGTTGCTCGGCTCACCCGCTTGGCAACGCCGGTCAAGGGGTTGGTGTCTTCTCGACTGGGTACAGGTGACGGAGAAGGAGGAGAGGCATGAGCCAGGTTCCAACGATCGAACTCAATGACGGTGTCGGCATTCCGCAGCTCGGTTTCGGGGTGTTTCAGATCAAGCCCGACGAGACCGCGGCGGCCGTGAAGACGGCGCTCGAGATCGGATACCGCCACATCGACACGGCCGAGATGTACGGCAACGAAAAGGAAGTGGGGCAAGGCATTCGGGACGCGGGCGTAGAGCGCGGCGATGTCTTCATCACCAGCAAGCTCAACAACGGATTTCACAAGCCCGACGATGCCCGCCGCGCATTCGATGGAACCCTCAAGGCGCTGGATTCCGACTACGTCGACCTGTTCCTCATCCACTGGCCGCTGCCCACGCTCTACGACGGTGACTTCGTCTCGACGTGGAAGGTCTTCGAAGAGTTCGCGCGAGACGGACGCGCCCGCAGCATCGGTGTCTCGAATTTCCAAGTGGCACACCTGAAACGGCTCGCCGATGAAACCGACACCGTCCCGTCGGTCAACCAGATCGAGGTGCATCCCTACTTCGCCAACGACGAGGTCCGGGCGTACGGACGCGAGCACGGCATCGCCACCGAGGCGTGGTCGCCCATCGCCCAGGGCAGGGTGCTCGACGATCCGGTGATCAACCGAATCGCCGAGGCCCGCGACAAGTCACCGGCGCAGGTGGTGCTGCGCTGGCACATTCAGCGCGGCGACATCGTCTTCCCGAAGTCGGTGACGCCGGAGCGGGTCAAAGCCAACTTCGAACTGTTCGACTTCGAATTGGACGGCTCGGACATGGACGCGATCTCGGCGCTTGACAAGGGCGAGTCCGGACGCAACGGGCCAAACCCCGACACGTTTGACTACATTCCCGACTGAGGGCTTCTGCTATCCGCGTGATCGGCGGGCTTTGCGGATGATGCCGACTGCGCCCCACAGCGAGAAGCCGCGAACGTGCACGGTCGGCGCTCCGGGGGTGCCTTGCCCGAGGACGGCGCGGTCGAAGTTTCCCATCACGCCGCGACCGTGCACCTCGACGTTGACCTCGGGCGGCAGCAAAATATTTTGTACGCCCATGATCGACATCGCATGAATGTCGACCTCGGTTGAGGTGAAGTCTGCGTAGCGCAGATCGACCACCCCGCTGCCCCACAGGGTGAAGGTGGTGAGCTTCTTCGGGACGTTCCATCGGCCGCGCCGCTCGAAGCCGCTCATCAAGGCCAGCAGGAGCGTCGATGGCGCCGGATTGGGTTTGCCGCCGCGGCGCGGATTGATCGGCGCCCCCGGCAGATCGTCCCGCAGCTGATCCAGTTCCTCGTACGTCGTCGCCGCGTATGCCCTGGTCAGACGGTCTTCGTAGTCGTTCAGCTGCAGGCGGCCCTGCTCGGCCGCGTACGCAAGCAACTGCGCAATCTGGATGCGATCGGTGTCCGCCGCGCGCGACGGCTCGCCGCGCGTGTCCTCCGCATCTCGTTGCGTTGAATTGCTCATTACCCAAGAGCCTACGGCGTACAGGTTTCGCTGCAAGAGGATTGGCTAAACTGCAACCTTGCGCAGGCCCACACCGCACCGCCGGCCGTCCGGCCGAATCCGTTGTTGGACATCTGGCTAACTTCTCGGCTGGCTAACTCGTCCAGTTGGGCGCGCGCTTCTCCAAAAACGCCAACATGCCTTCGCGGGCTTCCGCGGAGACGAAAAGCCGGGCCGATTCCTCGGCGAGCCGTTCGGCATCGCGATCGAAGCCCTCCAGCACCGCTGTCGTGGTCAGCGCTTTGGACGCCGCGAGGCCCTGAGGCGAACCGCGGCCGATATCGGCGACCAGTTTGTCGATCGCGGCGTCGACATCCTCGGCGGCAATGGTGATCAGTCCGATCTCCGCTGCCTGGCCGGCGTCGAACTTCTCACCGGTCAGGTAGTAGCGCGCCGCGGCCCGCGCCGACAGTTTCGGTAGCAGCGTCAAAGAGATGATCGCCGGCGCGACGCCGATCCGGGCCTCGGTCAATGCGAAGGTACTGCGCGGACCCGCGACCGCGATATCGCAGGCACCCACCAGGCCGAATCCGCCCGCCCGGACGTGCCCGTCGATGGCGGCGATCACCGGCAGCGGCGAGGAGACGATGGCCCGCATCAAGGCGGCCATCTCCCGGGCCCGCGCGACCGCCATATCGTATGCCGACGGTGGCGACCCGCTTCGCCCGGCTACGCCGCGCTCGCGATCGCCACGCGGGTCGCCCCCGCCGCCCTCGCTCAGATCCGCACCGGCACAGAAGGTTCCGCCGGCGTGGCCCAGCACCACCGCCCGCACCGCCGGGTCCGCCGAGGCGTCGCGCAGGCCCTGATGCAACTGGTTGACCAGTGTGGTGGACAGCGCGTTGCGGTTGTGCGGTGAGTTCAGCGTCAGCCGCGCGTAAGGCCCGCCCGTGTCGGCAGGCCCGGCGTATTCGACGAGAGCGTCCATCAGTAGCTTCTGGGCAGGCCCAGCGATGTCTGCGCGACGAAGTTCAGCACCATCTCGCGACTGACCGGGGCGATGCGGCCCAGCCGGGCCGAGGTCAGCATGGCGGCCAGGCCGTACTCCTTGGTCAGGCCGTTGCCGCCCAGCGACTGCACCGCCTGATCCACGGATCGCGTGGCCGCTTCGGCCGCAGCGTATTTGGCCATGTTCGCGGCCTCGGCCGCGCCCATGTCGTTGCCGGAGTCGTAGAGGGTCGCGGCCTTCTGCAGCATCAGCTTCGCCAGTTCGACCTCGATGTGGCACTGCGCCAACGGGTGTGACAGACCCTGGTGCGCACCGATCGGCGTGCCCCACACCTGGCGGGTCTTGACGTAGTCGGCGGCCTTGTTAAGGGCGAACCGTCCCATCCCGACCGAGCTCGCCGCGCCCATGATGCGTTCGGGGTTGAGCCCGGCGAAAAGCTGTGCGATGGCGGCATCCTCGGCCCCGACCAGCGCGTCGCTGGGGAGCCGGACGTCATCGAGGAAGACCTGGAACTGGCGTTCGGGGCTGATCAGTTCCATTTCGATTGGTGTATAGGTGAATCCGGGCGCGTCGGTGGGCACCACGAACAGCGCGGGACGCAGCTTGCCGGTCTTGGCTTCCTCGGTGCGGGCCACCACCAGCACCGCCTGCGCCTGGTCGATGCCGGAGATGTAGACCTTCTGCCCCTTGAGGATCCAGTCGCTGCCGTCGCGGCGGGCGGTTGTGGTGATCTTGTGCGAGTTGGAGCCGGCGTCCGGCTCGGTGATGGCGAACGCCATCGTCAGCGTGCCGTCGGCGATGCCCGGGATCCAGCGCTTCTTCTGCTCCTCGGTGCCGAACTTGCTGATGATGGTGCCGTTGATGGCGGGCGAGACCACCATCAGCAGCAACGCGCTACCCGCGGCTGCCATCTCCTCCATAACCAGCGACAGCTCGTACATCCCGGCGCCGCCACCGCCGTACTCCTCGGGTAGGTTAACCCCGAGGAAGCCGAGTTTGCCTGCCTCGTACCACAATTCGTCGGTGTGCTCGTGGGCGCGGGCCTTGCGCAGGTAGTACTCGCTGCCGTAATTGGCTGCCCACGCTGACACCGACTTGCGCAGGGCCTGACGTTCCTCGCTCTCGATGAAGCTGGTGTCGGTCATGCTTGATCCCCTTCTGATTGCGGCGCTTCCACTCTTGCCAGCACGGCGCCGACTTCGACTTGCTGACCGGTCTTGACGTTGAGTTCGGCGAGTACCCCGTCGACCGGGGCGGCGATGGTGTGTTCCATCTTCATTGCCTCCAGCCAGATCAGCGGCTGGCCGACGGTGACGGTGTCGCCGATCGCGGCGCCGAGCCGGATGACGCTGCCGGGCATCGGTGCCACCAGCGAGCCCTTTTCGACGGTCGAACCGGGCTCGGGAAAACGCGGCAACGCGATCAGGTGCACGGCTCCGCGTGCGGAATCGACGTAAAAGTCGGCGTCGTAGCGCCGCACCGAGAAGCCGTGCTCGACGCCGTCGGCCCGCAGCACGACGTCATTCGCCGTGGCCGACACGAGCTGGACCGACGGGTCGTCGGGAAGCACCAAACCTGTTCTGGTGAAACGGTATTGAACCCTGATCTCGTCGGCCGCGTCATCAAGGTAGTCCCTGGCCTGATAGACCGACGGTAGGTTGCGCCAACCGCTGGGAACCGCACGCAGCACCGGGGCGACAGCGCGGTTGTGCGCCGCGTCGGCCAGCGCGGCCGCGATCGCGGACAGGCGCACCAGCGCGGCGTCGCCCAGGGGCGCCGCCAGCCGCGCCAGGTCATGAGTGTCGAAGAACGCGGTGTCGGTGGCGCCGTCGAGAAACGCCGGATGCCGCAGCACGTTCACCAGCAGATCGCGGTTGGTGCGCAGACCGTGCACACGGGCGCGGGCCAGCGCGTCGGCGAGAACCAGTGCGGCTTGGCGGCGGGTCGGGGCGTAGGAGATGACCTTGGCCAGCATCGGGTCGTAATGGATAGAGACGGTGAATCCGTCGACGATGCCCGAATCCAACCGGATCCCGGTCCGGTGCCCCAGCGAACTGAACTCGGCCCGCACCGCCGGCACGTCGAACGCGCGCACTGCGCCGGCCTGTGGCTGCCAGTTCTTGGCCGGGTCCTCGGCGTAGAGCCGGGCCTCGATCGAATGTCCTTGTGCGACTGGCGGTTGCGCGTCCAGTCGCCCGCCGTCGGTGACGGCGAGCTGCAGTTCCACGAGATCGAGGCCGGTGGTCTCCTCGGTCACCGGGTGTTCGACCTGCAGGCGGGTGTTCATCTCCAAGAAGTAGAACTCGCCGTCGTCGTCGGCCAGGAACTCCACCGTGCCGGCCCCGGTGTATCCGATGGCCTCGGCGGCCAGCCGCGCAGCGTCGAAAAGCTTGGCGCGCATGCCTGGCGTGCGCTCCACCAACGGCGAGGGTGCCTCCTCGATGATTTTCTGGTGGCGGCGCTGAATCGAGCATTCGCGTTCGCCGACCGCCCACACGGTGCCGTGGGTGTCGGCCATTACCTGCACCTCGATGTGGTGCCCGGTGGGCAGATAGCGTTCGCAGAACACGGTCGGATCCCCGAATGCGGACTGCGCCTCGCGACTCGCTGCGGCGACTTCGCCTGCCAGACTGGATAGTTCGCGGACGACGCGCATGCCGCGGCCACCGCCGCCGGCAGACGCCTTGACCAGCACCGGCAGCTGTGCCTCGGTGACGGTCTCGGGGTCGAGCTCGTCGAGCACGGGTACCCCGGCCGCGGCCATCAGCTTCTTGGATTCGATCTTGGAGCCCATTGCGCGCACCGCATCCACCGGCGGGCCGACCCACGTCAGGCCGGCGTCCTGGACGGCGGCCGCGAATTCGGCATTCTCCGAGAGGAAACCGTATCCGGGGTGCACCGCGTCGGCGCCCGCGGCGCGGGCGGCGGCGATGATGGCCTCGGCGTTCAGGTAGTCATTGGTCTTGGTCAGCCGCACCCGGGCGTCGGCCTCGGCGACGTGCGGCGCGCCGGCGTCCGGTTCGGTGTACACGGCGACGGTGCTGAGGCCGAGTCGACGGCAGGTGGCGAACACCCGCCGGGCGATCTCACCCCGGTTGGCGACCAGAACTCGAGTGACCATGGGGCTCACATCCGGAAGACGCCGAAGTTCGACGTCCCCTCGATCGGGCCATTGGCGATGGCGGACAAACAGATTCCTAGGACAGTGCGGGTATCTCGCGGGTCGATCACGCCATCGTCGTAGAGCATCCCGGACAACACAAGCGGCAGTGACTCGGCTTCGATCTGGCCCTCGACCGCGGCGCGCATCGCCGCATCGGCCTCCTCGTCGACCTGCTGGCCGCGTGCCTCGGCGGCCGCTCGGGCCACGATCGACAGCACGCCCGACAGCTGGGCGCCGCCCATCACCGCGGACTTGGACGTCGGCCACGCAAAGAGGAACCGCGGATCGTAGGCGCGGCCGCACATGCCGTAGTGGCCCGCGCCGTAGGAGGCACCGATCAGCAGCGAGATGTGTGGCACCGTCGAATTGGACACGGCGTTGATCATCATCGAGCCGTGCTTGATCATCCCGCCCTCTTCGTAATCCTTACCCACCATGTAACCCGTGGTGTTGTGCAAGAACAGCAGTGGCGTATTCGAGCGGTTGGCCAGCTGGATGAACTGGGTGGCCTTCTGGGACTCCTCGCTGAACAGCACGCCGCGCGCGTTGGCCAGGATGCCGATCGGATAGCCGTGCAACTGGGCCCAGCCGGTCACCAGGGAGGACCCGTACAGCGGCTTGAATTCGTCGAATTCGGAACCGTCGACGATGCGGGCGATCACTTCCCGGGGATCGAACGGGATCCGCAGATCCGCGGGCACGATGCCGATGAGCTCTTCGGTGTCGAACAACGGCTCGGTGACCGGTTTGGGTTGCGGTCCCTGCTTGGCCCAGTTCAACCGGGCCACGATGCGACGGCCGATCCGGATCGCATCGAGTTCGTCGACGGCGAAGTAGTCGGCCAAACCCGAGACCCGGGCATGCATTTCGGCGCCACCGAGCGATTCGTCGTCGGATTCCTCACCGGTGGCCATCTTCACCAGCGGGGGACCCGCCAGGAAGACCTTGGAACGTTCCTTGATCATCACCACGTGGTCCGACATGCCCGGGACGTAGGCCCCGCCGGCGGTGGAGTTACCGAATACCAGTGCGATGGTGGGGATCCCGGCCGCCGAGAGTCGGGTCAGGTCGCGGAACATCCGCCCGCCGGGAATGAAGATCTCCTTCTGCGTGGGCAGATCCGCACCGCCGGACTCCACCAGGGAGATCACCGGAAGCCGGTTCTCGAAGGCGATCTGGTTGGCCCGCAGGATCTTCTTGAGGGTCCACGGGTTGCTGGTGCCGCCTTTGACCGTCGGGTCGTTGGCGACGATCATGCATTCGACGCCTTCGACCACGCCGATGCCGGTGACCGTGCTGGCGCCGACCTTGAAGGCGCTGCCCCAGGCCGCCAGCGGGCTCAGCTCCAAGAACGACGAGTCCTGGTCGACCAGCAGTTCGATGCGTTCGCGGGCCGTCAGCTTGCCGCGGTCATGATGGCGCTCAACGTATTTGGGCCCGCCGCCGGCCAGCGCGTTGGCCAGCTCGGTGTCGATCTCCTCGAGTTTCGCCATCGCCGCAGACGCCGCGTCGGTGAAGGTGGTGGCCTCGCGATCGAGGGTGGACTGCAGCGTGGTCATGACCACCGCCGACCATGCGGAGCGAAAGCGATCGGGCGCAGGCGGTGCAGTCATGATTGGAATCCCAGCAGTTTGGCGGATAGTGCGGTGAGGATTTCGGTGGTTCCCCCGCCGATGCCCAGGATCCTCATGTCCCGGTATTGGCGTTCGACCTCGGATTCGGCCATGTAGCCCATGCCGCCGAACAGCTGGACGGCTTGGTTGGCCACCCATTCGCCGGACTCGACGGCGGTGTTCTTGGCGAAACACACCTGCGGAATCAGGTTCGTTTCGCCGGCGAGCTGCCGTTCCACCACGTGGCGCGAGTAGACCCGGGCGACGTCGATGCGACGCGCCATCTCGGCCAACGTGTTCTGCACCGACTGCCGCGATATCAATGGGCGGCCGAACGTTTCGCGGTCGCGACACCACTGCACCGTCAGGTCCAGGCACCGCTGTGCGCTCGAATAAGCTTGTGCGGCAAGGCCGATCCGCTCGGAGACGAAGGCCTGGGCGATCTGGGCGAACCCGCTGTTCTCCGCGCCGACCAGGTTAGCCACCGGCACGCGGACGTCGGTGTAGGACAGCTCGGCGGTGTCCGAGGACCGCCAGCCCATCTTGTCCAGCTTGCGGCTCACCTCGAAGCCGGGCGTGCCCTTCTCGACCACCAGCAGCGAGACCCCGCCCGCGCCAGGGCCTCCGGTGCGTACCGCGGTCACCACGTAGTCGGCGCGGACCCCCGAGGTGATGTAAGTCTTGGCGCCGTTGACGATGTAGTGGTCACCCTCGCGCACCGCGGACGTCCGCAGGTGCCCGACGTCGGAACCGCCTCCCGGTTCGGTGATGGCCAGCGAACCGATCATCTCGCCGGCCAGGGTCGGCCGGACGAACGTGTCGATGAGCCGCTGATCACCCGAGGCGATCATGTGCGGCACCGCGATGCCGCAGGTGAACAACGACGCGAACACGCCGCCCGGCGCGCCGGCCTGATGCATCTCTTCGCAGATGATCACCGCGTCGGCGCCGTCGCCGCCACCGCCGCCGACGGATTCGGGAAAGCCCGCGCCCAGCAGCCCGGCGTCCCCGGCGCTGCGGTGCAATTCGCGCGGCAGGTCACCGCTGCGCTCCCACTCGTCGACGTGGGGCAGGATTTCGCGTTCTGCGAAGGAGCGCACCGTCTTTCGCAGCTGCTCGCGCTCTGGAGTGGTCCAGATGGTCACAACAAACTCTCCGGAATCTCGAGGTAGCGGCCTCGGAGCCATTCGCCCAGCCCCTTGGCCTGGGGATCGAATCGAGCTTGGTAGGCGACGCCCTGGCCCAGGATGCCGTCGATGACGAAGTTGACCGCCCGCAGGTTCGGCAGTAGGTGGCGGGTGACCTCGAAGTCCGCGGCTTCGGGCAGCAGCTGCTGGAGCAGCTCGACGGTCAATGTGTGAGCCAGCCATCGCCATTGCTCGTCGGTGCGGACCCAGACCCCGACGTTGGCCGAGCCGCCCTTGTCGCCGCTGCGGGCCCCGGCGATGCGGCCCAGCGGCACGCGGCGCGTCGGGCCGTCGGGCAGCGGATCAGGGAGCGGTGGCGCGGCAGCGGGGGATAGCTCCAAAGTATCTGTGGCGCAGGGGATGTCAACACGGGTGCCGTCGGCGTGCACCGCGATGTGGGGCACCTGCTCGGCGGCGACGTAGCCCGGGGTGAACACGCCATAGACCTGGCCGTCGCCCGGCGGCGCGGTGACGTGGAATCCCGGATAGCTGGCCAACGCCAATTCGACCGCGGCCGAGGAGAATTGGCGTCCGACGTTGGCGGGGTCGGGGTCGCGCACGACACAGTGCAGCAGGGCGCTGGCGGCTTCCTCGGTGTCGGCGTCGGGGTGGTCGGTGCGGGCCAAAGACCACTGCAGTTCGGCGGGCTTGACGGTGAGCGCTGCATCGAGTTGCCGGCGCACCAGGTCTGCCTTGGCCTCGATGTCGAGGCCGGTCAGCACGAACGTCATCGAGTTGCGGAACCCACCGATGCTGTTCATCGACACCTTGTAGGTGGGCGGCGGGGCCTCGCCGCGCACGCCGCTGATGCGCACCCGGTCATCGCCGTCGGATGAGAGCTCGACGCTGTCCATCCGGGCGGTGACGTCCGGGTTGGCGTAGCGCGCGCCGGTGATCTCGTACAGCAGTTGGGCGGTGACGGTGTCGACGCTGACCAAACCGCCGGTGCCCGGGTGCTTGGTGATCACCGAGGATCCGTCGGCGTGGACCTCGGCCAGCGGGAAGCCGGCGTGGGTGAGCTCGGCGACCTCCGTGAAAAACGAGTAATTGCCGCCGGTGGCCTGCACCCCGCATTCGATGACGTGGCCGGCGACCACGGCGCCGGCGAGCCGGTCGTAGTCGGTGCGGTCCCAGCCGAAGTGGGCCGCGGCCGCCCCGACGATCACCGAGGCGTCGGTGACGCGGCCGGTGACGACCACGTCGGCGCCGTCGTCGAGGCAGTCGACGATCCCCCAGGCACCCAGGTACGCGTTCGCGGTCAGCGGGCTGCCCAGGCCGAGTTCGGCGGCGCGCGGCAACAGGTCGTCACCCTCCACGTGGGCGACCCGCGCGTCGATGCCCAGGCGCTCGGCCAGCGCGCGGATGGCGTCGGCCAGGCCGGCCGGGTTGAGGCCGCCGGCGTTGGCGACGATGCGGACCCCGCGGTCGCGGGCCTCGCCCAGACAGTCCTCGAGCTGCGTCAGAAAGGTCTTGGCGTAGCCGCGCTCGGGGTGCTTCATCCGGTCGCGGCCCAGGATCAGCATGGTGAGTTCGGCCAGGTAGTCGCCGGTGAGGTAGTCGACGTCACCGCCGGTGAGCATCTCGCGCATGGCCGCCAGCCGGTCGCCGTAGAAGCCCGAGCAGTTCGCAATCCGGACGGGGCCGGAACTGCCCAAAGCGCCAGCAGCGCCGGAAGCAGAGGCCATGCCTGTCCTCCATTCGGGGAATTCGCCGGGTCGGACCAACCAACCAACCGGTAGGTTAGCGGGTACCGCCGGTGTCACGTCAAGGATCCCACTTCGGTACGGCGCCCATGGCCGCGCCACCGTCAGCTGACGCGGGCGTCGGTTTTGGCGACGGGCGGACCAGCGACTATCCTGAGAGGCGATCGTCGCCCGTTCGGCCCACCGGCCACGCCGCGCGACATGCCGAACAGCAAGCCACACCGAGGAGTTGGGCCCGACCATGGCCGTACCCAAGCGCAGAATGTCGCGCGCGAACACCCGTAGCCGGCGCGCGCAATGGAAGGCCGAGAAGACCGAACTCGTCGGTGTCACGGTCGCAGGTCAGCGCCACAAAGTGCCCCGGCGGCTGCTCAAGGCGGCCCGCCTCGGTCTGATCGACCTCGACCGCCGCTAGCTCGATGGCGGCGGCCCGCCGCGCCCGGCTTCGCCGGGCTTGCGACCGCCGCTGGCTCGATGGCGGCGGCCGCCGCGAGTCGGCGCGCCTCTCAGGTCAGTCTCAGGCGGTGGGACGAAACTAGTTGCCGTGCGAATACTGGTCGTCGACGACGATCGCGCGGTGCGCGAGTCGTTGCGTAGGTCATTGTCCTTCAACGGCTACTCCGTGGAGTTGGCCCATGACGGGGTGGAAGCCCTCGAACTGATCGCGAGCGATCGCCCCGACGCGCTCGTCCTGGATGTGATGATGCCGCGCCTGGACGGCCTTGAGGTGTGCCGTCAGTTGCGCAGCACCGGTGACGACCTGCCCATCCTGGTGCTCACCGCACGCGATTCCGTGTCGGAGCGTGTCGCCGGGCTGGACGCCGGCGCCGATGACTATCTGCCGAAGCCGTTTGCCCTGGAAGAACTGCTGGCCCGGATGCGCGCGCTGCTGCGCCGCACCAAGCCGGAGGACGACGCCGAATCGGTGGCGATGACGTTTTCCGACCTGACCCTGGATCCGGTGACCCGCGAGGTCACTCGCGGACAGCGCCGAATCAGCTTGACCCGCACCGAATTCGCGTTGCTGGAAATGCTGATCGCCAATCCGCGCCGGGTGCTCACCCGCAGCCGCATCCTCGAGGAGGTCTGGGGATTCGACTTTCCCACCTCGGGGAACGCGCTGGAGGTGTACGTGGGCTACCTGCGGCGCAAAACCGAAGCCGATGGTGAGTCGCGGCTGATCCACACGGTGCGCGGTGTGGGGTACGTCCTTCGGGAGACGCCGCCGTGACGATCCGGGTCCACGGATGATCCGGTTCCCCCGGACGCCACGTCCACCGCTGCGACCGCCGTTGCGCGCGACGCCCTCCTTGTCATTGCGGTGGCGGGTGATGCTGCTGGCGATGTCGATGGTCGCCATGGTCGTGGTGTTGATGGCCTTCGCCGTCTACGCCGTGATTTCGGCGGCGCTGTACAGCGACATCGACAACCAGCTGCAAAGCCGGGCGCAGCTGCTGATCGCCAGCGGCTCGCTGGCCGCCGACCCGGGCAAAGCCATCGAAGGCACCGCCTATTCCGACGTCAACGCGATCCTGGTGAACCCGGGCCACGCGATCTACACCGCCCAGCAGCCGGGCGAGACCCTGCCGGTCGGCGCGCCGGAAAAGGCGGTCATCCACGGCGATTTGTTCATGTCGCGGCGCACCGCGGGCGACCAGCGAATCCTTGCCGTGCACCTGCAGAACGGCACCTCGTTGCTGATCTCGAAGAGCCTCAAGCCCACCGAAGCGGTGATGAACAGGCTGCGCTGGGTGCTGCTGATCGTCGGCGGTGTCGGCGTGGCGGTCGCCGCGGTGGCCGGCGGCATGGTCACCAGGGCCGGGCTGCGCCCGGTGGCACGCCTGACCGAAGCGGCCGAGCGGGTGGCGCGCACCGATGACCTGAGACCCATCCCGGTATTCGGCAGCGACGAATTGGCCAGGCTCACCGAATCTTTCAACCTGATGCTGCGCGCGCTCGCCGAATCCCGCGAGCGTCAGGCGCGATTGGTCACCGACGCAGGCCATGAGCTACGCACTCCGCTGACGTCGCTGCGAACCAATGTCGAACTGCTGATGGCTGCGATGGAACCGGGGGCGCCTCGCCTACCTGAGCAGGAGATGGTCGACCTGCGCGCAGACGTCATCGCGCAGATCGAGGAATTGTCAACGCTGGTAGGTGATTTGGTGGACCTCACCCGTGACGACGCCGGCCAGGTGGTGCACGAGCCCGTCGACATGTCCGAGGTCGTCGATCGCAGCCTCGAGCGAGTCAGGCGGCGGCGCAACGACATTCGTTTCGACGTGGACGTGACGCCGTGGCAGATGTACGGCGACGCCGCCGGGCTGTCGCGGGCGGTCCTGAACCTGCTGGACAACGCCGCCAAGTGGAGCCCGCCTGGTGGCCATGTCGGTGTCACGATGCGCCAGCTCGACCCGTCGCACGCCGAACTGGTGATCGCCGACCACGGTCCCGGCATTCCGCCGCAGGAGCGCCGCCTGGTGTTCGAGCGGTTCTACCGCTCGACGACGGCGCGTGCCATGCCGGGCTCTGGACTCGGGCTCGCGATCGTCAAAAAGGTCGTGCTCAACCACGGGGGACTACTGCGGGTCGAGGACACCGTGCCGGGCGGCCAGCCCCCGGGTACGTCCTTCTATGTGCTGCTGCCCGGCCGGCGCCTGACCGCTCGACCTACTCCCAGGCCGCCGGCGAGCCACAAACCGACCAGGTAGACGCCGCGTCCGGCCCCACCCAAGCCGCGGCCGGCGATCAGGCGAACTCTCGGGAATCGGCGAACGTTATCTCAGTGGACTCTCAGTCCGCGCGGGCAAGGTAGGTCTGCGGCTAGTGTTGAACCAGCCGTCGACTTGCCGAAACACTTCAGATAGAGGAAGAGCGACTTAGCGACATGACGAATGACCCGAGGTATTCGCCACCGCCGCAGCAGCCGGGATATCCCCCCGCGCCGAACCAGCCTGCGCCCGTCCCGACCCACGCGGGGTCCTCCGGCTATGCCCCGGGACAACAGCACCCGTACAACCAGCAGTATGACTGGCGCTATCGGTCGCAGCCCTCGTCGTCGCCGACGACGCAGTTCCGTCCGCCCTACGAACCCTTCAGCAACTCCGGTCCGGGCCGGATCTCCGGGGGGACCGGCGTAGGCCCGATGCCGACGGGCACCGCCACCGGCCCGATTCACGGCATGCCGCCGGGGATGACCGGCCCGCCCGAACCCCAAAAGCGTTCTCGTACAGGCTTATTGGTCGTCGGTGCGTTGGCCATCGCGGTGGTCTCGGCCGGTATCGGCGGTGCCGCGGCGACGGCCGTCGAGCTTGGCACGCACGCATCGCCGAACGGCGGCGGGCGAGTCATCGGGGCGGCGCCCAGCGTTCCGGCCGCGAACATGCCGCCGGGCAGCGTCGAGGGAGTCGCCTCCAAGGTGGTGCCCAGCGTCGTGATGCTCGAGACCGACATAGGGCGACAGTCCGAAGAGGGCTCCGGCATCGTCCTGTCCACCGACGGCCTCATCCTGACCAACAACCATGTGATCGCCGCTGCGGCGGGACCGCCCAAGGGTCCCGGCGGCCCTTCCGGAGCGCCGCCGCCCGGTGCTCCCGCGCCTCCGAGCCTCCCCGGCGGCCCGGGTGGCGGTGGCGGCGCGCCAACGGCGAAGACGACGGTGACCTTCTCTGACGGTCGCACCGCACCGTTCACCGTGGTCGGCGCCGACCCCACCAGCGATATCGCCGTGATTCGCGTGCAGGGCATCTCCGGACTGACACCCATCTCGCTGGGCTCCTCGTCGGACCTTCGCGTCGGCCAGCCCGTGGTGGCTATCGGCTCGCCGCTGGGCCTGTCGGGCACGGTGACCACGGGCATCGTCAGCGCGCTGAACCGGCCGGTGTCCACCACCGGTGAGTCGGGCAACCAGAACACCGTGCTGGACGCGATTCAGACCGACGCCGCGATCAACCCCGGCAACTCCGGTGGCGCCTTGGTCAACATGAGCGGCCAGCTGGTGGGCGTCAACTCGGCCATCGCCACCCTGGGCGGCGATTCGTCCGGATGCTCAGAGCGGTTCGATCGGTCTGGGCTTCGCGATTCCGGTCGACCAGGCCAAGCGCATCGCCGACGAGCTGATCGCCACCGGCAAGGCCTCACACGCATCGCTCGGCGTGCAGGTGACCAACGACAAGGGCACCCCCGGCGCCAAGGTCGTCGACGTCGTCTCGGGTGGTGCGGCGGCATCCGCGGGCGTCCCCAAGAACGTCGTCGTCACCAAGGTCGACGATCGGCCGATCAACAGTGCCGACGCGTTGGTCGCGGCCGTGCGATCCAAAGCGCCCGGCGACAAGATATCTCTGACGTTCCAGGATGCCGCTGGTGGCGGCAGCCGGACCGTGCCGGTAACCCTCGGAAAGGCGGATCAGTAGTGAGAGTCGACGAACCCTCGGCGACGGGATTGTCTGAGCTCGGATATACGGTTGCACCCATGGAAACGGGTGCGGAACTGGTGGTTGGCCGGGCTCTGGTTGTGGTGGTCGACGATCGCACCGCTCATGGGGACGAGGACCATAGCGGTCCGCTGGTGACCGAGCTGCTGACCGAGGCGGGATTCGTCGTCGACGGTGTGGTCGCTGTCGCCGCCGACGAGATCGAGATCCGCAACGCGCTGAACACCGCGGTGATCGGTGGGGTGGACCTGGTGGTCTCGGTCGGCGGGACGGGCGTCACCCCACGCGACGTCACCCCGGAGGCCACCCGCGAGATCCTGGATCGCGAAATCCTCGGTATCGCCGAGGCCATCCGCGGCTCCGGGCTGTCGGCGGGGATCATCGATGCCGGTTTGTCCCGCGGTCTGGCCGGAGTATCCGGCAGCACGTTGGTGGTCAACCTGTCCGGGTCCCGCTACGCGGTGCGCGACGGGATGGCGACGCTGAATCCGTTGGCGGCCCAGATCATCGGGCAGTTGTCGAGCCTGGAAATTTAGCGCCGAGGCCGGCTACAGCCCAAGCCGGCAACCCCGGACGCGGCTTATTTCGTTTCGGCTTCCGCGCGGGGTCCGTAGTCGGGTGGGGGCTTGGTGGTCACGCTCCCGTGCTTGCCCGGCGATTCGCCGTTGGTCTGCGCGAGCAGGTCGCGGATCTCTTTGAGCAGGACGACCTGTGCGTCGTCGGCCGGCTCCACCTCGTTGCGTTTGCGCAGTGTGGTGTACGGCAGCACGACCAGGAAGTAGACCACCGCGGCGATGATCACGAAGTTGATGGCGGCCGACAGGACTTCGTTCAGGTCGATGGTCTGACCGCCACCGATGCTGATGCGCAAGATGCCGAGATCGGACTTTTGGTTGACGCCGATCCGGTTGATCAACGGCTTGATGATGGAGTTGGTGAACGTCGTGACCAGTGCGGTGAAAGCGGTACCGATGACCACCGCGGTGGCCAGATCGATGATGTTGCCCCGGGAGAGAAATTCCTTGAACCCTTTGAGCATTGGCGACGGCCTTTCTGGGACTGGACGGAGTTGCTGTCGGCCAGCGAACCAACAACGGCCAGGCACTCAGTGCAGGGTGAGCGTCACGGTCTGGCCCAGCGCCGACCCTGCCACCGTGTTCGCCACACGAGCCGGCAGCGCAACTAACACTACGCGGTCGTCGTCGGCGGCCTGGACCTTTTCTTTGGCCGAAACCAGCACCACCACGGCGTCGGTGGCCACGACCTTGGGGGCGGCGTGGGCGTTGTCCGGCCCACTGGTGGCCGGCGCGGCCAGCACGTCGACCACGTCGCCGACCCGGACGAGGTCGATCAGGGCGCCGTCCGCCAAGTGCAGCGGCACGATGCGGGCGCCGGGCCCCGCCTTGGACCCGAGTGCGGCCTCCGCCAGCCGGCTGCCCAGCAACCGGACATCGGTGAGCACCTCGCCCCGCCGGGTCGGGCCGGCCAGCGTCGAGCCCACCACCGACCCCAGGTCGGCTCGTGCTCCGTCGGGAATGGTTGTAGCCAAACGCTTTTCGAGACGAACATCGGCGGAAGTCAACGCCGCACCGGGCCGCAGGTCATGGTCGGCCACCACCACCTGCGCATAGTCATCGGCGGGGTTGGAGCGCAGCGTGGCGATTCCCGCCAGCACGACGAGTCCGCCCGCGGCGACGCGGCGTGCCAGCACGGTACGAGTCCAGTCCGGGCGCAGCAATTGCGACAACCGGCTCAATAGGCTTGCGTTCAGCGATGATTCGCCCACGCCGCAACGGTAGGCGCAATCCGGTGCCCGGGCCGCCCGCCGGCCGGTCCGATGTGGATAACCCTCAGTTGGTCGCGGCGGCCGTCGATGCCGTGGAGTTGCTGCTCGACTTGTCACTCGAGCCGGAGCTGGACTTTTCGCTGGAGCTCGACTTCTCGCCAGAGCCCGAATTGCTGGAGCCCGACTCAGCTCGAGGAGGAGCCGTTGCTCGAACTCGCCGACTTCTTGCCGGATTCGCGGCTGTCGGTGCGGTAGAAGCCGCTGCCCTTGAACACCACGCCGACGGAATTGAAGAGCTTGCGCAGCCGCCCGGAGCAGCGCTCGCAGGTCGTCAGCGCGTCGTCGGTGAAGGCCTGCACGATGTCGAAGCGATCGTCGCACTCGGTGCACTGATAGCTGTAAGTCGGCACGAAAACCTCCGGATGATCGCAAACCTGGTTAGCACTCTAGCGTCTCAAGTGCTAGAACCGCCACGTGACATGTCTCATTCCCGATAGGTCAGCACGGAACCAGATCGATCAATCCCTGCCGGGGCGTGAGCGCATGGGTCATCGGGACGTCGTGCGGATCGGCCGGTAGTTCGTCGAGGACTTCGGCGTCGCGCACGACCGCGACCAGCCGCGCATGTGGGCCGCGGTCACCCAGCGAACGATCGTAGAAACCCCGGCCCCGGCCCAGCCGCACGCCGCGGCGGTCCACCGCCAGCGCGGGCACCAGCACCACCTCGGCTTGGGCCAGGGCCGATGGCGGCAGCCACGGTTGCGGTGGTTCGAGCAATCCCCACCGCGCGGTGGTCAGCGTGCCGGGCCGGTATTCGCCCCAGGACAGCGGCAGTGGCGTGCCCTCGGCGGTGGTGCGCGCAACCGGCAGCAGCACTCGGCCGGCGCGGCGCAGCAACATGTCGAGCATCTCGATCGACCCCGGCTCGGTGCCCACCGGCACATACGCGCAGACCGTGCTGCCGCTGGTCACCATGCTTTCCAGGGCTTCCAGCCGCTCGCACAGCTGCCGAGCCTCGGCGGCGCGAACGTCGTCGGCAACGCGGCGCCGGGCGGCGAGCAGCTGGTCGCGCAACGCGGCTTTGCTGGTGGTCGCCATGCGTCAACCATGACAGCCAGGTCTTTGCACGCGCCACATCGACTCGGTCGGAGTCGATGCGGGTTATCGTGTGAACAATGTCAAGCCCAAACTTGGTGGTGCCACGCACTGCGGTCGTGCCCGCCGCGGGTCTCGGTACCCGCTTCTTGCCGGCGACCAAAACGGTCCCCAAGGAGCTGTTGCCGGTTGTCGACACGCCCGGCATCGAGCTGGTGGCCGCCGAGGCGGCCGAGGCCGGTGCCGAGCGGCTGGTGATCATCACCTCGGAGGGCAAGGACGGCGTCGTCGCGCACTTCGTCGAAGACCTGGTGCTGGAAAGCACTTTGGAGGAGCGCGGCAAGACGGCGATGCTCGACAAGGTCCGGCGTGCGCCGCAGCTGATCAAGGTCGAGTCGGTGGTGCAGAGCGAGCCGCTGGGCCTGGGGCACGCGATCGGCTGCGTCGAGTCGCGGCTGGCCGATGACGAGGACGCCATCGCGGTGTTGCTGCCTGACGACCTGGTGCTGCCGACCGGCGTGCTGGGGACGATGTCGAAGGTGCGGGCGCACTACGGCGGCACGGTGTTGTGTGCCATCGAGGTGACACCCGAAGAGGTCAGCGCCTACGGCGTTTTCGACGTCGAGCCGATTGCCGACGATGACAATCCCGACGTGCTCAGGGTCAACAGCATGGTCGAGAAGCCGAAAGCCGAGGACGCCCCGTCGCTGCTCGCCGCGGCCGGTCGTTACGTGCTCGACCGCGCCATCTTCGATGCCTTGCGCCGCATCGAGCGCGGGGCCGGCGGCGAAGTACAGCTCACCGACGGGATCGCATTGCTGATCGAGGAGGGTCATCCCGTGCATGTGGTCGTGCATCGCGGATCTCGACACGACTTGGGAAATCCTGGCGGCTACCTCAAGGCTGCGGTTGACTTTGCATTGGATCGTGACGACTACGGCCCGGAATTGCGGCAATGGTTGGTGACGCGATTAGGCCTGGCCGAGCAATAGCCGGGCGGTAACCCGGCTGGCGGACGACGTCGGGCCGGCGAAACCGTAGCGGTCCCGGGCGGGATGCCCCGCCTGCCGCAGTGAGCGGGTCGCCCCAGACGCGGCGCCCGCCGGGTTTGAGGGCAGAGAGGCGCGCTGTGCGTTCGGTGGAAGAGCAGCAGGCCCGGATCACGGCGGCCGCGGTAGCCCCGCGACCGATACGCGTGGCGATCGCCGAGGCGCAGGGATTGATGTGCGCCGAGGAAGTGGTGACCGAGCGCCCGATGCCCGGCTTCGATCAGGCCGCGATCGACGGCTACGCGGTGCGCAGCGTCGACGTCCTTGGTGTCGGCGAGGTGGGCAGCGAAGGTCTGCCCGGGCCGTTCGACGATTCCGGCGAGAACGAGGCGCGCGAGGGCCTGGTGCTGCCGGTGATGGGCACGGTCGAGGCCGGTTCGCGCACACCCAGCCGGTTGCAGCCGCGTCAGGCCGTGCGCGTACAAACCGGGGCCCCGCTGCCCACGTTGGCCGACGCGGTCCTGCCGTTGCGGTGGACCGACGGCGGGACGCAGCGGGTGCGGATTCTGCGTGGCGCCCCGTCGGGCGCCTACGTGCGCCGCGCCGGCGACGACGTCCAGCCCGGCGACGTCGCAGTGCGTTCCGGCACGGTCATCGGTGCGGCGCAGGTCGGGCTGCTGGCGGCCGTCGGCCGCGAACGCGTATTGGTTCACCCGCGGCCGCGGGTGACGATCATGGCGCTGGGCGGCGAGCTGGTCGACATCTCGCGCACTCCGGGCAATGGGCAGGTCTATGACGTCAACTCCTACGCGCTGGCGGCGGCGGCCCGCGATGCCGGCGCGGAGGTGAACCGCATCGGGATCGTCAGCGGAGGCCCGCGGGAGTTGCGCGAGATCGTGGAGGGCCAGATCAACCGTGCCGAGGTGATCGTGATCGCCGGCGCGGTCGGGGGCGCTGCGGCCGAGGCGCTGCGGCAAGTGCTCGCCGAGCTCGGCGAGCTGGAGGTCGTGCGGGTCGCCATGCATCCGGGTTCCATCCAGGGTTTCGGGCAGCTGGGCCGCGAGGGCGTTCCAACCTTCCTGTTACCGGCGAACCCGGTGAGCGCCCTGGTGGTATTCGAGGTGATGGTCCGCCCGCTGATCCGGTTGTCGCTGGGCAAGCGGCAGCCGATGCGCCGCATCGTGCAGGCGCGCACCCTGTCGCCCATCACCTCGGTGGCCGGCCGCAAGGGGTTCCTGCGCGGCCAGCTGATGCGCGACCAGGAGAGTGGCGAGTATCTGGTGCAGGCGCTCGGCGGCGCCCCGGGCGCGTCGCACCTGCTGGCCACCCTCGCCGAGGCGAACTGTCTGGTGGTGGTGCCCAGCGGCGCCGAGCAGATTCGCACCGGCGAGATCGTCGACGTCGCCTTCCTGGCTCAGCGCGGCTGAGCGAAACGACCGCACGCCCGGTGAACCTATTGCGCTCCAATTCCCGCCATCCAGGATGGCCGATGAGCGTTGGCCCGCTGCGGGTTCCGGCCGGCGTCGTCCGGCTGCGGGCGGTGCGACTGCGTGACGGCGCCCAGTGGAGCCGGATCCGGCTGGCCGATCGTGCGCATCTGGAACCGTGGGAGCCCAGCTCCGAGGGCGACTGGACGGCCCGGCACGCGGTGGCGGCCTGGCCGGCGTTGTGTTCCGGTCTGCGCGCCGAGGCGCGACAGGGGCGCATGCTGCCCTACGTCATCGAACTCGACGGTCGGTTCTGCGGCCAACTGACCATCGGCAACGTCACTCATGGGGCGCTGCGGTCCGCCTGGATCGGCTATTGGGTGCCGCGGTCGGCCACCGGCGGCGGTGTGGCGACCGCGGCCCTGGCACTGGGGCTGGATCACTGCTTCGGGCCGGTCATGTTGCATCGGGTGGAAGCCACCGTGCGTCCCGAAAACGCCGCCAGCAGGGCCGTGCTGGCAAAGGTGGGTTTCCGCCAGGAGGGTCTGCTGCAGCGCTATCTGGAAGTCGACCAGGCGTGGCGCGACCATCTGCTGATGGCAATCACCGTCGAAGAGGTCAGTGGGTCGGTGACATCGGCGCTGGTCCGCGCGGGTAACGCCAGCTGGGTGTGACTGCCTCGTTTTAGGCGCGCGGACTCGTCGCCCCGTCCCTCGATCGCCGACCGCGCGCGGCGAGGTCCCATTTGTGACCCTTCTGGGACTAGCGCGACACGAGTGACTCGTGGTGCTTGTGAGAGGCAAATTACAGGTGTGTAATTGTCCTGGTCGGTACGACCCGGCCGCGTTGGCCACCGATGGGCTTCGCGGGGGATGGACACCGAAGAGAGCAGGTCATCATGCCAAGCATCCCGCAATCACTGTTGTGGATATCGCTCGTGGTGCTATGGCTGTTCGTCTTGGTGCCGATGCTCGTGAGCAAACGCGACGCGGTGCGGCGCACCAGCGACGTGGCCCTGGCGACCCGGGTGCTCAACGGTGGGGGCAACTCCCGGCTGATGAAGCGCAGCGGTCCGGCCGCCGGACATCGCAGTGACCCCAACTGGACGCCGCCGCAAGACTCGACCGACACCGACCTCGACGAGGAGCGTGACCACTCGGAGGATGAGGACCGCGAGCACGACGTGGACGACGTCGACACCGACGAGCTGAGCCGCCGGCGCCCGGTCGTGATGCGGATGGCCGTGGCCGAACCCACCGACCCCGATTACCTCGACGTCGATGTCGTCGAGGATTCTCACGTCCTTCCGGCGGGCGCCAGCGCTTCTGCCGCCAAGCTGGAGACGGCCGACATCGAGCCCGTTGAGGGCGACGAGGACGACACCGAGGCCGTCGCCAAGCGCGACGAGGACGACACCGAGGCCGTCGCCAAGCGCGACGAGGACAAGGACAGCTTCGATTACGTCGAGGACTCATCGGGGTTGGAGCCCGCAGCCGACGACGAGGCCGACCAGGAGGCGCCGGCGCCGATGCCGCGCAACGCCTCGCGGCGGCGACGCCGGTTCGACAACAAGACCGCCGCCGCGGTCAGCGCCCGCAAGTACGCCTTCCGCAAGAAGGTCCTGATCGTGATGGCGATGATCCTGGTCGGCTCGGCCACCGCGGCGTTCAAGATCTCGCCGATCGCTTGGTGGGTGTGCGGCAGCGCCACCGCGATAACCCTGCTGTACCTGGGTTACCTGCGGCGCCAGACGCGCATCGAGGAGAAGGTGCGCCACCGCCGGATGAAGCGGATGGCGCGGGCGCGACTCGGCGTGGAGAACGCCTACGACCGCGACTACGACGTGGTCCCGTCGCGGCTGCGCCGCCCCGGCGCGGTCGTCCTGGAGATCGACGACGAGGACCCCGTCTTCGAGCACCTGGACTACGCCATGGCGATGCGGACCTTCGGCTGGCCCCGGGACCTGCCGCGCGCCGTCGGCGAATAGTGCTCGCGGTTCGGCGGTTGGTGCCGCGGCTGGTAGCCTGCTAGCGGTCAGGGGCTATGGCGCAGTTGGTAGCGCGACTCGTTCGCATCGAGTAGGTCAGGGGTTCGATTCCCCTTAGCTCCACAGATATATCTGCAGCTCAGAGCCATAAATCGGCGTAATGCAGAGCCCACGTCAAGGCTCCCGTCAAGATCTCCCGTGTAAGATGCGCGCGTGGCAAGTCTCAGAATTCGCCAGCGCAGTGACGGCAGCACCTATACCTCGGTGCTTTACAACCTGAACGGCAAGCAGTCATCCTCATCCTTCGACGACCACACCGAAGCCGTGCGGTTCCAGGAGCTGGCCAACAAAACGAGCCCCGCTAAGGCATTGGAAGTCTGGGCAGCAACAACACCATCTGCCGACGGCTTCACTGTGGCCAGTTGGTGCACCCACCATGTGGACCACTTGACGGGGGTCAATGAGGCAACCCGCACTCGATATCGCCGCTACATCGCTAACGACATTGCTCCGAGCAAGATTGGTCCTCTGCCGTTGGCGGCCCTCACCAACGCCGATGCCGCCCAATGGCTTAATAGCCTGACCGGTTCTGCCAAGACCGCCGCGAACAAGCATGACTTCCTAGCCGGTGCTCTCAATGCGGCAGTGCGGGCCCGACACATCTCGGCCAATCCCTGTGATGGCAACCGGCTGCCCCGCGGCGAGGCCCGCGAGATGGTATTCCTGACCCACGACGAGTTCGGTCTACTGCATTCGTGCGTAGGTGATCATTGGCAGCCGCTGGTCGAGTTCCTGGTGGCCAGTGGTGCCCGCTTCGGTGAAGCAACAGCGGTCAAGCCGGGCGACATCGACATGGCCGAGGGCACCGTTCGAATCCAACGCGCCTGGCACCACGTGGCCGGTGAGGGTTACCAGCTGGGACCGCCGAAGACCAGGCGCAGCATCCGCACTATCGACGTGGCTCCCAGCGTCCTGGCCAAACTCGACTTGACCGGCGATTGGGTGTTCACCAATTCCGGCAGGGGTTGGCGCGGAGGACCCAGTGACCCGGTGCGGGCCCAAAACTTCCACACCAACGTTTGGGTGCCCGCACTGGTCAAGGCGAACGAGAAGGGCCTCAGCAAGTCTCCTAGGCCACACGATCTCCGACACACCAACGCTAGCTGGCTCATCCAGGCCGGCGTTCCGCTGACGGTGATCCAGCGTCACCTTGGCCACGAATCGATCCAGACCACGTCCGACCGCTACGGTCACCTTGACCGGAAGTCCTCGCGAGTCGTAGCTGATGTCGTCGGTAAGGCCCTCAAGCCGAAGAAGGCTAATTCGAAGCGAAAGAGTGCGGCAACTTTCTGAACAATTCCGCCTGCTCCAACATTTGCTGTAGAAGCTTTTTAGTGATCTCCGTCACGCCGCAAAAAATTAGCCAGCTAGGTTGTTTATTTACCCAGCTTGGTTGTTAGAGGCGACCTGGGTCTTTGGATCAAATTCCAACAGCAGGTACTAAAATTGCTCCAGTTTCTGTCGCATTCGCGTCAAGTTTCCTTAGGTTTCTTTCAGGAACGGCCAGCTTAGCTATCTTTGGGGTGCGCCAAGCCGTGGGTATTGTTGTCGCAGATCGCCAGTTATCTGTCAAAAGGAGTCGGGCTGCAATGCCACTCAGGGACCTCGGCCAAGCCGCTGCTGAGCTGCGATGCAGCGAACGGTGGCTTGCGGATAATTTACGCGCTGGCCGGTTTCCCGCTAAAAAGATCGGGCGCAAGTGGATGCTCGGAGATGATGACATTTCTACCATCCTCCAAATCTGCTCGGTAAGACACGCATCTGCGTTCTCTGCTGATTCCTCTGTTGGTTTTGCGCCTTCATCTTCTATGACCGGAACTACGGTCCGTCGTCTCCAACAAAGTAGTCAGCCTCCGTAATGCACTTTCTATGCGCACCGGCATTTGCGATAGCCGCAGCACCCCACCCAACCCCGCACACACAACCGCAGTGAATGCACGCAGAGATAGGACCAAGGAAATGTCCGTAAAAAATGACGATTACTTCGCCACCGCGCGTGACTTCCTTCGCGGCCAAGGTAATGGCTGCATTACCAGCATCTGGGAGCTGCTCGACGAACTGAGTGACAAGTTGGGCGACCGGTTTCAAGTGTCACCCGATACGTACAAACTGCTGGATCTGGTCGAGACGCTGTGGGCCGACCCGCACGTCGATCAAGTCCCCAATACGGGGGCGATTGAGTTCGCGTGGAATTGGCGGGTTTCTTCGATGAGGCCTAGCACATAAATCGTCAACACAACCAAAACTGTTGAGAGAGAAGGTAATTGAGAATGTCCAAAAGCTACGCTGTAGATAATCTCGAAAACTACCCGTCAGACTTCGCCGTCTGCCATATCGAGACCGACGACGGTAGGAAACTAGTTGGCCTGCATATCAAAGATGTTGGCGCGCTGGTATTAACGCCGGAGGGCGCAATGTCGGTAAGTGACGACCTACGGGCGGCGGCTGCGCTGTGCCCGAAAAACACTGACACAGAACGGCATTGAGCGCGCATGGAGCTTCTGGAGTCGCGACCCAGGTAAATGGCTGCGTGAGGGAGATGGAATAGATATGACCGATTTACCCTGGCCTAACCCCGCGAAGTATTCGGTTTACAACGCGCACCCATCGGCACAGCATGCACACGTAGTGGCAGGCTATGCGGTCGCAGTGGTCGCCAGAGGGCGGAGATTGGTTGATGTCTACCTCGGCAGTATCAACTTCTCCACGGATGACGAAAGTGCCGACACCCTCGGCGGCGTCCGACATACGACTGACGACGTCGTCGACCGGGCTTTTGTCATCTTTGCGGGTCTATGGGCCTCGGCAATATGGGTTTGCCATGACGACGACGTGGACTACAACGACGCTCTATATGTCGCATGGGGCGACCAGTCCGAGACCACAGAAAAGTACGAGAGCCGCCACGAGGAGCTTGCTGCCCTTTACGGGTCCGACTCAGTTAGGCGTGCGTGGGAGTGGGATTGGTACGACGAGTTGGAGCCTCTGTGGCCGGCCATCTGCGAGGTAGCCGTAACGCTGCTTGACGGTCAGTCGGTGACCCATGACGAGGTACAGGCCGCAGTCAATCGGTATCGGAGTGGCTAAGAACCTTCAGGCGCTGACCGTCTCTAGGGTGCGTGCCACACGAAAGTCCCGCCGAACCGGTCGTTCAGCGTACCGGCCCGGCATACGCCACTACCAGCGAGCAAATGGACGCTGCAGAAAATTTAAAGCCCGCTTTGAGAACGTCGGTCTGGATTACGACGATGTTCTGGTCACCCTGGAATTTGACGAGCGTGCGGTAGCCGCAATTAGAGCGTTGCCAAGGTGGGCCCGGGGGTGGGATGAGTCCGCGAAAGTGTGTCGTATCCACCTCGGCTACTCCGAACGACTGGCAGTCAATTTAAGGCACTACGGCGATACCGTTTACGGCCAGTCGGCCGAGAAGGCCTGAGATGCTGACCGAACACATCTTTGCTGACCCCTTATGGGGAAACCACAGTCCGCTGGTTTTAGGGTGGGACGACGACCAGTTGAGACCGTTGGTACATGCACTTGCCCCGTTGTTGCCCGGTAGCTTGACCGACCAAAAGCGGTGCGCCGTAGCGAGTGTCGCCAGGGCAATCGTGGTCGAGAAAATGACCACCAACCGTGGGGTGCACTATGCCAGGGCGAAGGAACCCTACCGCCGACCGAAGCGATACCGGAATGGTGACCCGCTTTTCACCTGGTACTACGTCACAAACGCAATGGACATCCTGCAGGATGCTGGCCTGATCGAGCACAAGACAGGACTCTGGTGCCGTCTAACAAAAGGATGCCAATCGGTGGCCTGGGCGACCGACCAGCTCATGAGCCTGATTGAGCCACTTGTTGACGCGTCCGAGCCTCGAGGCATACCCAAGCAGGTGGAGACCGTTGTCCTCCGCGACCTCAAGGACAAGACCGATCTCGACTACGTCGATGCTGCTGACACCTTCACGATGCGAGACCAGATGTGGGTGATCAACGAACAGCTTTCTCGGCTTGAGCTACGTCGTCAGGGACAGCACCTCGGTATCCCCACTATGCGGCGAATCTTCAACGGGGACTTCGATCGTGGAGGCCGTCTGTACTGCCACGGGAGCTCCTACCAGAACATGCCGGCCGAGCAGCGTCAGGAAATCGAGTTCATCATCGACGGTACTGCTCATCCAGTGGTTGAGATCGACTACGCCAACCTGCACATCAGCATGGCCTATTCAGAGGCCGGCAGGAGAACACCCCACGGGGACCAGTACACCATCGACGGATTTGATCGTGAACTGGTCAAGCTGGCCGTGAACACGTTGTTCAATGCTTCCACTGTCTATAGCGGGATCCTGGCCATCACCGAGGAACTGCGTTACAACTCGGGCCTGCGAGCACTGCACGGCATTAGCTCAAGTGATCGGAAACTATGTCGTGCACTAGCCGAACAGGTAGTGGTGGCGATCCAATGCAAGCACCACCGGATCAAGAACTATTTCGGTTCAGACTGTGGTGCTTGGTTTCAGCGCAAGGATTCCGACATGGCCGTCGAGGTCATGACCAGGATGATCGAAAGGACAGGGCGATGCCCACTACCCGTCCATGATTCTTTCTTAGTCCCGGATATCGATGCCGACATTCTGAGCCAAACCATGATGGAGGTAGCCAGAGATTATGGTCTCAGGTTGAACCTTAAAGATTCCAGAGGTGACCACCCTACCCTTACCTTTCCTTCTTCATTATCCGTCTCGTCTATATCTTTACCCTTCCCTCTCCACCTCCCTTTCATTATGGAGGTAACAACCTCTGACCTGCGTCGAACTGATCGGCAGGTTTGGAGGCAGAGGGCCCTTTTTACGCCTCGTATGACGATCACCGACACGTGTGGCAGTGCAATTAGTGGCTTCAACAGACCCCAGTGCCACGGACCCCCAGTTCTTTGGTGCCGAACGATGCGTCAGGTATGAGGATCGCCGTTTGAACGTCTTGATTGATCACCCACATGCCATCTGTGGGTTAGTGGAGGCTGCTCTCGATCAGGGGCAACAAATAGACAATGTTTTAGCCGACAGCCCAGGCAGGAGATTTAACATGTCGGAATCAAAGTTACACTTTTTTGCCATACCAGGTCCCGTGTTCAAGGCGAAGTATCGTGGTGAATGCTGGCTATGCCGCCGGCGATTCGCCATTGGGGCGCGAATCCGGTACATCGCCAAAAATACCCTGGCCCATGAGGGGTGCCCCGTTCCGAGCGGCCCTATTAATGACCCAATGCTTAGGAACGATAAAGATGCCAGCGCCCGGTGGGAGGATTTGCCGCTGGCTCCGCAGCACGTAGACAAGCTCAAGTCGACGGGCATCTCGCCGCTGACGGCCAAGTTGCGCGGATACGAGACGGTCTACGATCCTTACCCTCGTGAGGGGGCTTGGTTTAACTTTTCGGTCTGGAACCCGAACCACGTCCCCGGCCTGTTGATCCCGCTGCTAGACAAGCGCGGGTCGGTGTGGGGCCACCAGTACCGCCCCGACAATCCGCCCGCCGATGGCCAGGGCAAGCCGATCGAATATCACGCACCAGTTTTTCAGCCCAACAGGCAGGACGTTCCGCCCCGGTGCGGTGGGGTCATCGACGATACGAAGATAGAGAAATGGATCACCGAGGACGCCCTGAAGGCTGACGCCTTGGCAGAGCAAGGACTTTGTGCGATCGCTCTACCGGGCGTCTTTAATGGCCGCAACGACAGGTGGGGCGATCCACTCGAGGCGCTTCGCGACCGAAATGGTCTCCCGATCGAGGACAGCCACCTCGTCATCGCCTACGACAGTGACTCGATGAGCCGCCCATGTGTGCAATCGGCAGTGTTTTCGTTCTTCGTTTATCGAAATCGCGTCAAGGTGAAGAGCGTTCGATACCTGCATCTGCCGAATGGTCCCGACGGCCAGCGATGGGGCGTGGACGACTATCTGGCGGCCGGGCACACCAGGGAGGAAATGTGCCGGCTGGTGGAACACCACCCCTTCTCAAGGCATTTGGAGCACGCCGCCGGAGAGCACGAGCCGCAGCCTGAAAAGCCAAAGCCCGCGGGTGGTGATCACCATAGCTGAGCCGGAGAGCTATGGGTTGGCGGCGCTCAGCGACGACGAACGCAAGTTCGTCGAAGACCTCGGCGCTCTGGATCGCCCAATCTGGGTGGGTTCCCCTGCCACCACCGGGAGCATCCAACTTACTGACTACCTCCCAGCTGATTTAGATCTTCTGGACGACCCGGAGGGCTACGGAAGGCCTAACCCAGGATGGGTGTCGCGCGATGATTGCACCTAGCACGAGATCGCCTATTCGCCGGTATCGCCATAGGCAGCTACAGCCAGCTTCCGGAAAGCAAGGTTCAACTCACCGTACGAGTACCAGTGGTGCCGATAGCAACACATCGCTATCTCTTGGAGCATCTCAACCGTAAACAACCGGTACCCACTAGACGTCCGTAACGGCTGCACGACGGTACCGTCCGGCAGAGTGAACTCGGCATTACGGACACGCTGGTCCAGCCACGAACAGGAGCGCCGAAGGATTACAGCAGCTTCCCGGGCCGAGAAGGTTGGCTCCAACCCGGCGATCTCTGTGTTGTCATCAGATGACATCTTCTGACTCCTGCCTTGTGTTGCATTCGGTGGCGCACAGTTACGCACTACCTCCACAAATTCACACGGGAGTCAGCACGAATTACAGTCTATGGAAACAACAGGAAAAGTGCAGGTACGTTTCCGGGGGACCGTTGAGTCCCGGGAACTCGAGCACTTAGGGCTGTGAGCTGGAGGCTTGAGTCGTGCAGGTGCGTAAAACGTGCGTAGAACCTTCGCTATTTCCGATCCGAAGTACCCGCAACCGTGCCAGGTGGGATCTTTATCCGGAACGGATTGTCTGCCGTTTGAATAGAGCTGGGCGGGAAGGCCACAAAGTCTGCCGAGGTGCTTCTGAGCGGATAGGACAACCGCACGAGGGGTCCACCCAGATGAAGCCCTCCACAGCGACTGGGCCGCCTCTCACAGTCTCGCTACCCCGAGTTGGGCATTCGTTCGTTTAGCAGCTCGGTAAAACGACGACATTAGCGCATGAGGCGGAGCAGAATCTGAGGGAAACGCCTCGTGTATGAAGGGTGCCTGAGATGGATGACTTTGACCTACTTGTTGCCCTAGACCTGCAGACAGATAACAGCGCAGCAAGAGCGGTCACGGAATCCCTGCTAGTGGGGCGCGGCTGGGATGTAACTCAGGCATCCGAGAGCCCGAACAACAAGACGTTGCTTCTCCACCAGACAACGGTCTCACCCGGCGACCAAATAGTGGACCTCGATCAGATGGGTATCAACGTCGGGTCGACAAGACGCTGGCTCTACCAGAGGCAGCAGGTGTTGCCGTACCTCGGTGACGCAGGACCGGAATCCAGACAGCTGTACAGCATGTTGGCGAGTAGCTCGGACGCGACCAAGCAGATTAGAGATCTGCTGTACGAGATCCCGGATTGGGCCACTAGTCCCGGCATTCGGAGCGGCCTTTTTCCAGGCCTTTTTCCGGGCGTTCAAAGCGACTTGAGTCCAGGCGTTCAGAGCGAAGAGGCCGCAAGCGACACGGACCCAAGCCCTAATTCATCGATATCTATTCCCGAAAGCGCTTATACCCAGACGAGCGGGCCGGCTGCACATGTCGTGGGCGCCCAGACGGATCACGAACTTCGGGCCCAGCCAGCCGTCTGGCCCGCGGTATCCGATCTCGTGTTGTTCACATACATCGACGAGGCGGAGCGAGGTCGTATTGCGGCTTCCGTCCTGCGCGCCCGGTACGGCATCCAATCCGAGGAAGCTCGCAAACAACTTGAGTCGACCCATGCGGAAATCGCCGCAGTCAGGGTCGAGACCGCCAAGGCGCTAAAGCAAACCATCGACCAGTGGCGCTCACTAGCCAGGATCGCTCCGTTGTTTATGGCTTTCACTCTGCTGATCTCGATCGCGATCCTGGTCGGGAGCTTCCTCCTTACAAAGTGGGGAAACCTCGACGGCTACCAGTTCTCGGTTGTAATTTTTATGTCCGCGGTCTTTGTACTCTCACCGGCGACTCTGTTGTTGTTGGAGAGGCCGTTGCGCGGAGTCGATGCGGGAGCAGTTCCCAAAATCTCAGCCGGGCAAGAGTGACGACAAATAAACACGACACCACCACCTGAGCCTTATCACCTTTAGATGCAGCCGGGTGGGGCTGTCGGCGATCAACAACCTGGTATCCCGGTCAAGTGCCGTCCGACTGCGGATCGCCAATACCTGGACCACTCCTCATAATTCCGGCACTCCAATTGGACATTCGTTCATTAAGAAAGGCTGGGCAAAACCATTTCTTTGGGCCATTAGGCGGAGCAGAAGCTGAGTGCATACGGCCCTAACCATGGGCGCTTGGCCGGGTGACTGCCTCGACGAGGAGGGCGTCATGAGCACCAAGATCCACGGGAGGATTTGCGCTGATGAGGAATCCTATGGTTGGCGGTCTGGCCGTACACAAGCAAATTCAGCGGGTTTCCTTCGTGGTCATCGCAGCAATGATCTGCGCAGATGGCTGATCGTGGTGTGGATTTGAGTAACTCGCGCGTGTCATCGCGGTTGCGGCGAACCCGCTGATGGTCGCGGCCTGTTTGTGGTGTCCGGGGCGGCCGAATACAACGGCAGGATTGCCAGCAGGTTGTGCAGCAGGGAGATGCTGGCGGCGTGGTAGCGGCCGTGCCGGTTCCCTGGTGGTATCAATCGAACACCCCCACGGATGTCCCGATGAGTCTATTGTCCTGCGATAATCGTTGCTTGACTTGCATGGGCAGTGGCGCCCGGCGGAAGAGGTGTCAGGGAATCGTGTTCACTGTCGATGAGCTGGCCACGATTCCGCTCTTCTCGACGCTGGGGGAGAAAGGGTTGGAGTACCTTGCCGGCGCCGTTGAGGACATCCACCTCATGCCCGGAGAGTATGTGGCCCACGAGGGCGAAAGCCGGTTCCTGGCGGTCGTGATCGAGGGGAAGACCGAGCTGACGAAGCTGGTGAACGGTGTCGAGCAGGTGATCGGCGACCGGCTCCCAGGCGAGCTCGGAGGCGAGATCCCGATGACGCTCGGTACGCCCTTGCCGGCCAGCATGCGGGCCGTCGAGCCGTCGCGCGTGCTGAAGGCGACCGTCGAGGTGTTCCACACGCTCGCCGCGATGGCCCCCCAGGTCTCCGCAACGGTCGGTGCCGCCGCATTGGAGCGTCTGGAGATGCTCAGAAACGCCACCGCGCAGCCGCTCGAGCCCGTGATGTTCGTAATCGGACCGCCCCTCGACGCGGGAGTCCACGGCTGCGACAGCTTCCTTCATCGCAACCAGATTCCCTACGAACGGCTAAACCCAGACGATCCTGCCGCTGTTGCACGCACCGGAGGTGCAGCCACAGTGGCCGGCCCTTATCCGGCGGTGGTGCTGCGCGACGGCACTCGGCTGATTGCCCCAACGATGCGTGTCGTTGCCACGGTCGCTGGGCTGACGGTCGCGCCAGGCCGGGCGCACTACGACGTGGTGATCGTGGGCGGCGGGCCAGCGGGTTTGACGGCGGCGGTCAACAGCGCCTCGGAAGGCCTGCAGACGGCGCTCATCGAGTCCTTCGCCCCAGGCGGGCAGGCCGGCACCTCGACCCGGATCGAGAACTACACGGGATTCCCATTCGGCGTCTCTGGTGACGAGCTCGCGCGCCGGGCGCTGCAACAGGCCAAGCGGCTGGGCGCTGAGATCGTCGTGACCCGCCGGGTCGAGGTCATCGACCCCGCCGACCTGACTATCAGGCTGGATGGCGGCGACGTTCTCCGAACGAGGTCGATCATCCTCGCCACGGGCGTGGAGTGGCGGCGCCTCGAGGTCGATTCGGTCGATCGATTCGTCGGCTCCGGTGTCTACTACGGTGCGGCACGCAGCGACGCCGGTCTGGCACAGGGAAACGACGTGTATCTGATCGGGGCGGGCAATTCGGCCGGCCAGGCCGCCATCTTCTTCGCCAACCACGCCCGATCGGTGACGCTTCTCGTGCGGGGCGAGTCGCTCGCAGCGAGCATGTCTCACTACCTCATCGAGCAGATCGCAACGAAAGCGAACATCCGGGTGGAAACGCGATCCGAGGTTGTTGCGGTGCACGGAGATGAACAACTCGAGGCGATCGAGACCATCGATCGAAAGGCCGGCAAGACATCTCGACGAGATGCGAGAGCGCTGTTCGTGCTCATCGGCGCCGAAGCGGCAACCGGCTGGCTCCCCTCAGAGATCGCGCGCGACGAGCACGGCTTCGTGTTGACGGGGACCGACGCGATGAAGGCGGGACAGTGGAAGCTCGATCGCGAGCCGTTCGCTCTCGAAACGAGCGCCCCGGGGATCTTCGCCGTCGGCGATATCCGCTCCGGATCGGTGAAGCGCGTAGCAGCATCCGTCGGTGAAGGCGGCATCGCGATCGCCTTCGTACATCGCTACCTCCAGCTCTCCGCCTAAGCGCGATATCCATCGAGTCGACCACGTCAGCGAAGAGCACCGTGACGTGCTTGTACTCGGCACGGGTGTCCTGCTCGGTGACCGGTGCACCGCAGCCGTCACAGAATCGTGCGCCCTCGCGCGGCTCGGTGCCACACGTGTGGCACGCGGTCGCTGCGGTCATCCGACCCTCCGCCGCTTGCGGCCCCCGGTTCTCACGGAATAGGCGATTGAACCCTCCACCAGGCGCCGAAGGAGAACCGCATCCGCGACAGCCATCGGGGGCATCCACTGTGGTCTGACCCATCAATCCTCGACCGCGAACAGCCCCCACTCGACCGCTACACCCTTGAGCGCGTGCTCGCCGCGAGCGGCAAGCTCAGCCCCGACCCGGCGACTAGGTCAACGACGATGCGCGAGACGAACACCTCGCCCGCCCCAGCCGCTGCTGCCACACGCGCGGCGATATGGACTGCGATGCCGCTGATGTCGTCGTCACGTAGCTCGACTTCGCCGGTGTGTACGCCCGCCCGCACCTCAAGGCCCAGGCTCCGCAGCACGTCGCGGATCGCCATAGCACACCGGATCGCGCGGGCGGGTCCATCGAATCGGGCAAGGAAGCCGTCGCCCGTCGTGTTGACCTCACGCCCATGGAAACGCTCAAGCTGACGCCGTACCTGGGTGTCGTGCCTGCCGAGCAGCTCCTTCCATCGCTTGTCGCCCAACTCCACCGCGCGTTTCGTGGAGTTGACGACGTCGGTAAACAGCACAGTGGCCAGGACGCGCTCGACCGCAGGCACCGGACGGACGCCGGTGAGGAACTCCTCGACCTCATCAAGCAACATGTCGGCGTCGCCAGCAAAAAACAGGTGGTCGGCGCCGTCGAGCTCGACGAACTTAGCCCCGGGGATCCGGTCAGCAAGGTACCGACCCATCTCGAGCCTCACCATCCGATCATCCCGCCGGTGGAGCACCAAGGTCGGCACCTGGATCGCGGGCAGCACGTCACGGATGTCCAGCTGCGGATAGAGCGCGAAGATGTTGCGGACCATGCCCGGGCTGGCAGCCACCCGCTGCAGTCGCGCCCACCACCGCCGCACATCTAGGTCGTCCCGCAGGCTCGGAGCCCACGCACCCAGTCCAATACCCTCACCCCAGCCCTTGGCGCTCACCTCGACCAAAGCCGACAGCTGCTCCTTGGTGACACCGAGCGGGTAGTTGGGCGCTTCGAGCAGCCGAGAAAAGGTGCCGAATAAGACCAGTGCCTTCACGCGGTCAGGGTGACTGGCTGTCATCAGCATCGCCATCGTGCCACCCTCCGAAATACCCACGAGGTCAGCGTGATCACACCCGGCCGCATCCATGACGGCGCGCAGGTCATCAACGGACTCTTCCAACGTCGGCGCGTGCATCACCGGATCCGACAGACCAGTGCCCCGCTTATCGAAGGTGACAACGCGGCGGAAGGACGACAGCCGGGAGTAGAAGTGCACGACCGACGGCTCCTCCCACATGATGTCGAGGTGCGAGATGAAGCCAGGCGCGACAACGAGGTCTGGGCCTCTTCCCGCCACCGAGTACGCGATGTTCAAGCCGCCGCTCTTGGCGTAGTGGACGTCCGGCGCCCCGGCCCCGACATTCATGGTCGAACCTTACGCCGCATAAACCACGCCGACGGGGCGCCGGACTGTCCGCCAAACTACACACGACCGGACATCACCGTTCACGGTGATCCGACACAGACTTTTGAGATTCGCATATGTCGTCTATTTCGAGACGGCTTCCAACTCTGTTCGCGCCACGTCAATCTGGTCGTAGGCGTATATCGCCTGGCAGCCGTGGTCATCGCTTGCCCTTGCGAGTAAGGGTCTCAACGGCCGGGTCGCCAAGGACATCGCGGAGGTCGAAGAGCGCCCTGCTGAGTTCCGGGATCCACGCCTCGGTGAGCGGGCAGACGCGAAACCTGCAATTGTGGCCGCGGATTCGTGACGTCCGAGACGGTGGAGAAGGGTCGCGGCTGCGAGATGTTGTGCCGCAGCTTGCCGAGCCTGATCGTCGAGAAACTGGCGATCGCGCGTCCTATCCGGTCCGCGGCGCGCTCAACACCCGGGGATGGTCACGCAAGAGGCGCTCCCATTCAAGCTTGAACCAGGGTGTGAAAGTCTCGGGTGCGCTCTGCGATCTCGGCGAGCAGTGCCTGCGGCGTGACGTAGCGCCAGGCCGCGATCTCATGGGCGTTCGGGCGCGGTCGCTCGGCGCTGCGCCCGGCGTAGACCCAGCACAGCTCGTGTTCGGCGCCTTGCAAGTCGTACTGAGCCTGGTACTGGAACTTGAACAGGAATTCCAGCTCCGCCCTCAGGCCGAGTTCCTCCTGCAAGCGGCGCCGGACGGCGTCGTCCATCTTCTCGCCCAAGCGTGGATGCGAGCAGCAGGTGTTCGACCAGTGGCCCGGCCACAGGGGTTTGCTCTTCGCGCGCTGCTGCACAAGCAGTTCGCCCGCTGGACTGAACACGAACACCGAGAAAGCGCGGTGCAGCGTTCCGCGACCAAGATGCGCATCGGCCTTCGCGAGGAAGCCGATCTCGCGGTCATCGCTGTCCACCAGAATCAGCTGCTCGTCGTCGCGGGAGACGACTCGGTTATTGGGTTCCAGGTTATTCATGCCGCACTTCGATCCCTGGTGAATAAATCGGCACAACGGGCAACGCCTGTAGCGTGGGCCCGACTTGGGCCAAATTATGGGCACATCGTGGCTTGTTGATCTTGGTGAGGACGTCCCGGAGGTCGTCGGGTAGGGGATCTGCGGCGGTCAGGGTCTGTCGGCCGGGCCCGCTGGGCAAGCCACTAGGCGGGATTGGCGCCTCGCCGAGATGGCGTTCATATTTGACGGCCTTCCTTCACATTTCAGAATTATACGATTCACCGGTCTATCTCACAGTGATTCATACTTTCCGCCTCTGCAAGGGCGCAGACGCGAAGGGACACCGACAATATGGTCCACCCACGGACAGCGCCCCGGGTCCTGGGTCGTGCGCGAGCACTGATCACCGCCGGTCATCCGGTGGAGATGCTTGCCATCACGGCCCTGACCACCGCCTTGGCGGCGCAGGCGGCACCGCATGGCATAGCGCCCGTACTGACCGCACCTGCCTTGCTGGCCGGCCTGCTCTCGATCGGCTGGTCCAACGACGCCTTGGACGCGCCCCGGGACGCCGCGGCGGCCCGGACGGACAAGCCGCTCACCACCGGTGCCATCAGCGTGCGGGCGGTCTGGATCGCGGCCTTCGCGGGGCTGCTGGCCGCGCTGGCGATGTCGCTGGCCATCGGCGTGGTAACCGCGATCATCCTGGCGGTGATCGTCGGCGTGAGCTGGGCCTACAACCTCGGCCTGAAGTCGACGCTGGCGGATGGCCTCATCGCCGTCCTCGTGTTCGGCCTGTTACCCGTGTACGCGGCAAGCACGCTGCCAGGTCACCCCGTGCCGGCATGGTACGCGATCGCAGTCGCGGCCCTGCTCGGCGCGGGCGGTCACTTCGTTATCGCGCTGCCCGATCTCGCCGCCGACTGGGCCACCGGCGTCAACGGCCTGGCCCAACAGGTAGCCGCACGCTGGGGCGTCGGGACCATGCGCGGTGTCGTGCTGGTGCTGCTGTTGTCGCCGTCGGTGCTGCTGTTGCTGGCCTCAAGCCGCCCGTGGGTCGCGCTGGCCGGGCTGGGCGCCGCCGCCCCGCTCGTGCTGATTGCCGCCCGTGGCTCCGGCCGGGCGTCGCTCTGGGCCGTGGTCGGCATCGGGGCCGTCGATGCCGTCGTATTCGGCGTGGGTGGGTGCCCACTGATTTGAGATCACGCATCAGCGGGGGTTAGCCATGTCGCCGGCAAATGCGGGTTACATGACATGGGGGCCGGGGTTGGATATGCCGGGCTTCGTCGCCACAGCCCAGCATGATCTGTTCCCGGACACGTTGCACTAGTCGTAGTTTCCGGGAGCGGGGGGCCGGTGCCGTCGGTAGGCGTGGCGGATGCGCTGCTGGATGAACACCGCGAGTTGGCGAGTGGGCAGCAACCGGCGCTTTGAACCATTCTGGGTGTGAGTAAGCGCGAAGACATCTATGCTCCCATCGACGAATTGGGGGCAACGTCGCGATGTGCGGAGGCTCCCGATGATTACACGGCGATGGAACCAGTCGGACGAAGCTAAGAGCAGCTACGTCAAGGAGCTGTTCTCCGCGCTGGCGCCGCGCTACAACGTGATGACCGATGTTTGGACGGTGGGACTTCATCGCGTCTGGAAGCGACGGGCCATCGAGCTTTGCGCCCTTCGCCCCGGCGAACGAGTGCTCGATGTCGCGACCGGGACGGGCGATCTGGCGTTCCTGGAGAAGGCGGTGATCGGGCCGGAAGGCCAGGTCGTGGCCGTCGACTCGTGCGCGGCGATGCTTGAGGTCGCCCGGGGGCGCCAGCGCGGGGTCATCGACTTCCAACAGGGCGACGCCATGGGCCTGCGCTTCCCGGATACGTCGTTCGACGCAGTCACAATCGGCTTTGGCCTGCGCAACGTTGCAGATCGCGGACAGGCGCTACGTGAGTTCCGGCGTGTCCTGCGGCCGGGCGGCCGGTTGATGGTGCTCGATTTCAGCACGCCGAACTCCAAGCCGCTGAAAGTCATTCATGACGGGCTCTACTTCGGCGTGATGCCGACGGTGGGCTGGGCGTTTTCCTGGCATCGCGACGCCCATCACTATACGTCCGATTCCATCCGTACCTGGCTGTCGCGCGACGAACTGCGCAAAGCGATGCGAGAAGCGGGCTTCGTTGATGTCCGCTATGTCTCCCTCAGCACCGGCTTCGCAACGGTCCATCTCGGGTTGCGCCCGGCTGAATAAGACCAACGCGGTCGCGCCATGTCTAAGCGTCATCCGCTCCGTTCGACAGCAGAGGCAAGCTAAGGGGCAGCCGATGCGACTCTCATCGCGCAGTACGCAACCAGAAACAATGGACGACGAGAACACAGACCCAGCCCCCCCGAGCGATTCACCGATACGTCTCTGCCCTACCGCCCCGGCAACACACGGAAGGAACTGGAAATCAGGTTGGCGCTGGGTGGTCTGGAATTTATGATCAATAGGCCCCAGGGTCCGTCGATCCATGTAGCTTCCGGCAACTGTTAAGTGGTTCAGTCGACTATGCGGACCAGTCGTCGCGATCCTGTCGGTCTGCGGCGTCAGGCCAGACGCGAGATTAGGACATCCAGAGTGATTCCGATCGCCTCGGCAACGTGACGGATTCGCCCTAAGTAGGCCTGCAGCCGAGCAAAACCTTCCGGCCACTTGTCGAAAACGTTAACCGATGCCACCCGGATACTTTTTCGAGCCGATGCACACGGTCGGGTTCTAGGGCGTTTTTGCCGTATTTGAGGCGTTGTTGACCGCACTGCGAGACCAAACCTCAACGGCTGCAACGCAATCTTGCAAGGAAACCATCAAAATGTTCGCCGCGAGAAACACGTTGTTGACCGCTACGCCGACACTTGTCGACGGGGTTTCCCGTTCTCGCCGACCGAGGCGGCGGATCGCCAGGTGCGCTTACGGGAGAAGCGACGCGTCGGCGGATGACTCCTTGATGCCGGCGACTGTCCATGCGGACACATCGGACAAGCGGATGCGCAGCGAGTCGTGCTCGACCATGGTGCCTGCGACGTAGCACCGGGCTTTACGGAGATGAAGGAAGACCCTGGGCTGCTCTGCTTCGAGCGCCCCGATACGGTCAGCGACATCCTCGGCCTCGTTTTTGGCAAAGAATTTGGCGACGTAGTGGCCGAAGTATGCGCCGGGCACCGTTATTCCGGTTGCCACTCCCCAGGGCAGGTACAGCGTCACTTCGATGCTGACGGAATCGGCTTCCGCATCGATGTGACGCAGGATCGCATCTGTGCCGACGGCGCCGGAGTCAGATAGGGCCATGTCAGGAGCGTAGAACACTTCCTGCCCTCGACACCACCGAAAATCTCTAGTAGCGGGGGTAGATATTTGTTTTCGGCGCGGTTAGGGTGTTCATGTCAGCAGAGCAGAGGGGTCATGGCACGGGAGATGACGAACTGCCCGTGATGCGTCAGTCAGCGCGGTCAGAAACGTGAGGGCCGGGGTAGGACAACGGTTCTCAGACCGTAGCGCCAAAAGAAGTAGTAGTACCGGCAAGTGCAGTACCTGGACGGAGATAGCGGAAGGAAGGAGTTACCGTCGGATCGCCCGTGATGTTAAGTATCGGGCGGATACCGCAGTTCCCAATAGCAGTGTCGACAGATCGTAGTGAACTCCCAGGGCCGGCAGCCTCGGTGCGATTGTGTGCACCGAGGCTGCCGGCCCTTCACCATGAGCAAGCGTTGGTTTGACCACGGCGCCGGACCCCGACTATATGCAAGAGCAGTCCAGGGATAGTAACCACCCGCTAGCTCGCCTCCCCGGTGCCTCGAAAGGTGTTGTGGTACAAGATAAGAACGGTTCCGCCGAGATTAAACCGAACGACAAGTTCGATGACGAGGACTACCCCGCCTACAGCATGGGTAGCGCCGCCCAAATTTTGGGAACCACCCCAGCGTTCCTGCGAAGCCTCGACGAGGCGAAACTCCTCACCCCACAACGCTCCGAGGGCGGACACCGCCGCTACTCGCGCTATCAACTGCGGATCGCGGCGAGGGCTCGTGAATTGGTTGATCACGGCACCGCGCTAGAGGCGGCGTGCCGCATCATCATCCTGGAAGATCAACTCGCTGAGGCCCAGGCGATAAACGCCGAACTTCACCGCAGCCTCGGCGACCAGCGCCCCTTCCAGTGAATGACCCTTCGTCCTGAACTCCGCTGATCCTGGGTCATTTCATCTAAGACAAGAGGTTTCGAAGATATCGCCAAGCGAAATTGAAAGTAGCCCTGTTACAACGGGGTTTCGCGCGTACTGCGCGGGTGATTATCAATCAGTACAAAGGTTTTGAATGATGGCAGCAAGACATGGTACGCGGCGGCGCTACACCGACGGTTGCCGTTGTGATGACTGCAAGGATGCGCAGCGCATCTATCAGAGGCGTTACCGCGAACGGTTGCTGTCAGGTGATCAAAATCGATCACCTGAGCCAGATGGCTCAGGTGCAGTCAATGACTACACCCCAGGCCCCGTTGAGGTCGGCGTCCAGGCCGAGATCGGCAGCTTGGCCACCGAGACACGTCCGGGCCTGGCCGCAGTGGCGTTGTCACTGGCTCAGCTAATGGACGACCCGAAGGCGCGCAATCAGCAGGCGGCCGCAGCGACGGTGTTGGCCTCGCTGCTGGACAAGTTACGCTCGGCGTCCGCTGACGGTCGCGGCCAGCTGGCGCTGGTCAAGTCGATGACCTCCGGCCACCTTCGCTGAGGCCAAAGGCTCGAGGCGACGACTGTCCAATTAGACATATGTGCAAGATGTCCCGCCCCGCCCGGTGGCGGCGATAGCATCTGCAGACCGCTCCGTAGTTGCCTACCACACGGGTTGCATCAGCAGAAAGGCGTGACATGGAGCTACGCGGCAAACGAGTGCTGATCACCTACTCGTAGGCTTGGGGGCTGACCAGCTGACGCGCAGTCGAGCTAGGAATCTTCCAGGCGGAAGCCGACTTTCATCGTCACCTGGAAGTGAGCAACGGCTCCATCCGCTAGGTAGCCACGGGTCGACTGCACTTCGAACCAGTCCAGGCCACGCACAGTCTCCGCCGCTCGGGCCAGACCGCTGCGTATAGCCGCGTCAACTCCGTCGGGTGAGGTTCCGACAATCTCGATTACGCGGTACGTGCTATTGCTCATTCACATCCCCTTACATCCCGCTATTGGGTCCCCAGACGGACCGAGGCTGAAGGATAGTCCTGGCTCGCCGCGAGACGGGGGAGCTTTCGATATACGCCCCGCCGGGCCGGTGCGACCTGCCGGATCAACTACGGTGCCCCGGCCACGGGCCCGCGGCTGAACAGCCGGAGTTGCGCTTGGAGGTGTCTGACTCCTCGACATCGTTGACAGGTGAGTCGCATGCAGATGCCACCGACGCCGATGCATCGGTGCTGGCGAATTACCCACATCCACGAGATGCCTAGGCAAATTACTAGAGGTAACAACTTTTCAACGGCAAGCCCCAGGTCGTCGGTCGGAATTGCCAACGTCATAGCGCTTGTCTAACATGTGTTTAATAGCCGTGACTTCCGGTGGGAGCCACTTATCGTCTGAAGGCATCCGTCATGTTGCACCTACAACCCAAGTTCCACTCCCTACCCGATGTTGAGCCAGCTCCGTCCGCGGTGAGCTCCACGCGACACGCCTCCGCGCCGGTTCCCATCGCCAAGCAGCAAGTCTTGTTCAAGGCGGCATCGGCTGTACCAGTACCGCCTGCGGTGACTCATCGTCACTGGCCCGGTGCAGCATTCATTCCGCCAATCGGGCACCTTCACATCCGGCTGCCTGAGCCGCGACCGAGTTACCCGCCGCATGAGGCCAGCTATTTGGAGGCGGCGGAAATGTCTCGCCTGATGGAGCACCTTTGATGGGGCACCTTGCCCAATGCCATCGCGATAGGACAGTAGCGTCCCGCTAAACCAGGTGCCTGAGTTATCACCAGCTGCTGAGCGCCGCAGGAGGAACTACTAGACCATCCTGGGGCGTGCGAAAGTGGTGTGCGAACAAAATAGAACCGGATCGGCGCCTCTACGCGTCTGATATTTGTCGGGCCGCCCACACTCCCTTGGGGCGGCCTGACCTTTTGTCGGGCTGCCGACGTTGAATGACTGCCGTGACCAGACCAGAACTGCTCGAGCACCTGGACGGACTCCGCCGCGTCAAAGACTTCCCCATCAACGAGGAGTCCGCGGTGCGGGTGGTCGTCCGGTTCTATGCAGACCGCGGTGTCATTTGTACAGACAGCGAGGCTCGCTGGATCGTGCGGACGGAGAGGCAGCGACGACAGAATAGTTGATCGGGCCGCCCATACTCTCCAACCGCATGGTGGGAAGAATTTACTAGACGTTAGCGTTCCCTATGATAGGTGTATTCGGCTCGCGACCGATGGGAGGTTCCCGCGATGCGCACAAACACAGTGATGCCGCTCGTCGTCACACGAGCGACGACGACGGGCAGCGGATCGAGCCCCGCCGATATCAGACCAACGCAAACCTCAGCCAGCGGCCGACGACGAACGTTGACCGGCCAGTGCGCGAGTACGTGACCAACGTCAGGGGGTCGCGTAGTGCAACGTGATTTCCCCTTGGTCCACTTGGGTTTCCGGGGTGCGCTCCGCCTCGTCTAGAGTTGTCGATCGCCAAGGCCGGCCCGACGCACGAGTCGAAGGCGTTGGCGGTGCAGGCGCGCACGATGGAGATTTACGACCAGTTGGGCCTCGCCGAGAAAGTCGTCGATGGCTAGAAGTCGACACCATCGACTCCGAACCGCGATTGGTGGCAGCGCATCGGCGTGCGGCTCGGGAGCGGGGCGGGCCGATGCCGTCGATAGCCGTGGCGGATGCGCTGCTGGATGAACGCAGTGAGCTGACCGAGGACGGCTACGAAGAAGCGACAGCGAACAGTCGCCATTCGCCAGGCACGCCTTTAAGCGCGTGAGCGCCGCGATCCTCGAATTCGAGTCCTGACCCGATCACGAGGTCTCGCAGCGTACTGGACACAAGCACATCGTTCGAACCTGCCAGGGCGCTCACGCGCGCCCCGATGTGCACCGCGATCCCGCCGATGTCGTCGCCGCCATGCTGCTCGCCACCACTCACATCTCCACGACGCTTCCTTCCATTAAGACCTAGAACGCGGGGATGCCGACCCCATCTTCTGGGGATGTCCACCGGATACTCTCGTCTCAACGATGCGCTGACCGGTTGAGCTCAGAATCACAGATCAAATGGGACAACGGACTGCTCGCAACTGGCACCCGGGAGTCGTGGAGTCGACTCGCGTGGATCGGTGGAAATCAGCTTCTTCAGCGCATTAATGCACCCGTCTAGTTCTGAACAAACCGACCCAGCCAGCTACGCTACGACCCGGACCCACTGAACCGACTCTCACACGACCTGGGCCACTTCACGGGGTCCCGTTACCGGGGCACCGGCCATGGCGACAGCATTTGTGCTGCAAGCCCGGCCACCGACAGCGGCCTATCGGTCAGGTACGGTCCCGAAGGTTATCCCTCGCCGCCGAGCTCGGTCTGGTCCCGCTCGGTCTCGGCGGTGTCCTCTGCCATCGCCGACTCGTCGAGCCACTTCTGGACATCGCCGCCGAGGCGGTCCGCGGACAGATGGGCGAAGTCGAGGGCCAGTACCGCCATCGCTGCCAAGACGCTCATGGCGCGTCCGGTGCGGTGGACCTCCACCATCAGCGCACCGAGCGCCTGATCGTCTTCGGCGCACAACGCCGACAGGTACCGGCGGGCATCGGCGAACTCGCGGTCGACGTGGGCCATCTTCCTTAGGAACTCGTCGGGTGACGGCAGGTCGTCGGGCATGTCGGTCATGGGTTTCTCTTTCGGTGGTGGACCAACCCATTTTCGGGATTGGTTTGTGCTGGTGGTGTCTTTCTGGGCTTTTTGCCGGGCCTGCGCAGTTGGCCAGGCTAGCCTCGGCCGCCCGTATCGCGGATGCCGCGGAGGGGTAAGCGTCGCTCCCCTGAGACTTACTCCGGAACGCTCGGCCCAGAGAGCGAGAGCGCTCGCCCCTGCTTTCGCGAATCTGGCCAGCGGCCCCGACAGCGGGGTAACGAGGACGGCGCGAGCTGCCACGCCCACAACATAAGCGTGTCGAACAATTGCCCACTCCCTGGCCCGGCGAAGAAACTGCAGACATAGAGACGTACGACTTTTGCGACTCGCGGAAGTCCGTCTCGAAACTCGTGTATTCGGTGACCGGGCCGGATCCGCCGGTGTACGAGGTAGGAGCGGGTCTGTTGTGAGATGCTGCGGGAATGTCCGCTCCTCCGGCGGCTGCTCCTTCCGGAGTGGTGACGTTCTTGTTCACCGATGTCGAGGGTTCGACCCGTCGGTGGGAGGCCGACGCCGACGGCATGCGGGCGGCGCTGGCCACCCATGACGAGGTGTTGCGCAAGACGGTCGATGCGCACGGCGGTCTCATGTTCAAGCACACCGGCGATGGGGTGTGCGCGGCATTCTCGTCGCCCAGGGCGGCAGTTGATGCGGCGGTAGCCGCCCAGCGGGCGCTGGAGTTGCCGGTGCGGATGGGCATCGCAACCGGCGAGGCCGAACTGCGGGACGGTGACTACTTCGGCGCGGTGCTCAATCGAGCCGCACGAGTGATGGCCGCCGGACATGGTGGTCAGATCCTGCTGGCCGAGTCGACAGCGGGACTGCTCAGCGGAGTTGATCTGGTGGATCTGGGGCCGCGACGGTTGCGGGACCTGCCGACCGCCGTGGAGATGTTCCAGGTCCGAGCGCCGGGGCTGCGCACGGAGTTTCCGCCGTTGCGGGCGCTGGATACGAGTCCTGGCAATCTGTGCCCGTCGGTCACCAGCTTCGTCGGGCGAGAGTCGGAGGTCGCCGAGCTGCAGGCGGCGTTGAAGGCTCATCGGTTGGTGACATTGACTGGTGTGGGTGGGGTCGGCAAGACGCGCCTGGCGACCGAAGTCGCGACACGGCTGGCTGATGAGTTCCCCGACGGTGTTTGGGTTTTCGAGTTGGCCGCAGTCTCCGATCCGGCGGCGGTGCCCGACGCGGTGGCGGCGGTGTTGGGCATCACCCAGCAACCGGGCAAGAGCCTCGCCGAGAGTGTGGCGGCCGCGCTGGAGGGCAGGGTGCGGCTGTTGGTGATCGACAACTGCGAGCACGTCCTGGATGTTGCGGCCGATCTGGTCGAGGCCATCTTGGCACAGTCGTCCACGGTGAGGATTTTGGCTACCAGCCGCGAGGGGTTGGGGGCCGCCGATGAACAGATATGGCGTGTGCCGTCGCTCGATGTCGGTGCGGGAACCGAATCCGCCGCCGTCAACCTCTTTGTTGAGCGTGCCCAGGGTGTCGCGTCGGATTTCTCGGTGGCCCACCCCGCCGAGGCGGACGCAGTAGTGGAGATCTGCCGCCGTCTGGATGGTATTCCGTTGGCCATCGAGCTAGCGGCCTCGCGGATGCCATCAATGACGGCCAGCGAGGTGCGTGATCGTCTCGATCAGCGGTTCCGGCTGCTGGTCGGCTCCCGGCGCGGCCTGGCCCGCCACCAGACGCTGCGCCACGCGGTGCAGTGGTCCTACGACCACCTGGAGGACGCCGAGAAAGATCTGCTGGAGCGGTGTTCGGTTTTCGCCGGTGGATTTGATCTCCACAGCGTCTGCGCGGTGGCCGGGGCCGACGACCGCGACGACTACGCGGTCTTGGATCTTCTGGACGCCCTGGTGCGCAAGTCGCTGCTGGTGGCTGATCGGTCATCGGGGCGGACCCGGTTCTCGCTGCTGGAGACGATCCGCCAGTTCGCCGAGGAGCAACTCGTCGCCAGCGGAGCTGCAAACTCGGTACGTACCGCGCATGCCCGGCACTTCGCCGGGCGCGAAGCCGACATTCTCGCTGTGTGGGACAGTCCCCGGCAGCGGGATGCCTACACGTGGCTCAGCGTCGAGCTGGCCAATCTGCGCATGGCGTTTCGGTGGGCCGCCGACCAGGGCGACCTCGACGCCGCCGCCGCCATCGCCACCTATGCGACGTTGCTCGGCACTCTGGTCGACAATTACGAGCCGATCGCCTGGGCCGAAGAGCTCATCGAGCCCGCCCGCGCCGTCGACCATCCCCGGCTCCCGTTCCTGTACCTGGAGGCGGTGATGTGTTGGATGCCCGGACGGATCGAGGCGGCTGTCGGCTACGCCGACGCGGGCCAGCTGGTGATCGGCAGCGGCCGCCACGACGAGGTGCCGTTCGGCTTCGAGGGCGCGCTGGGCGCTGCCTACGCGGTCATCGGCCAGCCCGAACGCTATGTCGAGTGGTGCCGCGCCCAGCTCGAACGCGGCCGTGACACCTACGGAATCACCAGGGCATACCTGGTCTTCTCGCTGGCGATCGCTGGCTGCAGTGAGGAGGCGAGGGCCGCCTCGACCGGCCTGATCGAGGTCGCCGAAGCAACCCGCAACCCCGGTGTGCTCGCGTTGGCGCTTTACGTGCACGGCCTCGCGTTCCGCGACGCCGATCCCGTCGTCGCCCTGGACGCCCTGCGCCGAGGCCTGGTGATCGCCCAAAATAGCGGCAACCGCTACATCGAGTCACTCCTGGCCATTATTGTTTGCAACCTCGAAGCCGAGCACGGCGAACCGCTGACCGCGCTCGACTACGTCACGCTGGCCATCCGCAACCTCCACGACGCGGGCAACGCCACCGCTGTCCGCACGGCCCTGGCCGTACTCACCGCCCTGTTCGACCGGCTCGGCCACTATGAACCGGCGGCAACCATCGCCGGGTTCGCCCTCAGCCCCCTCACCGCAACCCTTGCTGAGTTCAATACCGCGATCAACCACCTCTGCGATGTCCTCGGCGACCAGACCTACGAATTGCTCGCCCGCAAGGGTGAGGCGATGACCACCGCCGCCATCGCGACGTATGCCTACGACCAAATGGACCAGGCCCGAGCAGAACTGAACGCCGTCTCGAATTAGACCACCTACGCGACACCACCCAGAGGTGGGCACCGCCGCTTCGATATCCCAGGTGACGGTGTCTCAAATGTTGGTCTCAGAAAGACCGGTCGCAAATACCGCGTTGACCGCATTTATGAAGCAGTCGTCTGCCCGGTAGTGACCGAGGGCCAGCGGATCGGGTACGTCAGAGTAAGCACCGTTGCCCAGACCCTCGATCAACAGAATGACGCCCTCGAAGCGGCAGGGCGATAAAACGTTCTCCGACACCATGTCTGGTGCCCGCGATGACTGCCCGGGCCTGACCGCACTGATGGAGTACGTGCGGGCGGGCAACGCCGTCGTGGTGTGGAAGTTGGACCGTCTTGGCCGAAACATCTTGCGCATCTTGGAGACAGTCAAGGCCCTCACCGACGGCGGGCGGGACGTTGGTGTCCGCCGTGAATTCATGCACTGGCTCGTATAGCAGTCGGCCCGCCACCCAAGAAGGGATGACGGGCCGACTCTATTTCCGAGGAGCATCACTGTCTCATCGGACAGGTAGTGCAGCACTGACGTACTAGGCTGTGGCAACCTGCTTCTTGCCGAATATGCGCTCCATCACCGCCGTGTCGGCGTACCCCTGTACCCGTACCGTCTTGCCGTTGCGGAGGGTGAATACCTGTGCGGCTTCGCTTGTTTCGTTGTCGGCAGTCGTTTCGCCGAGCATGACGACGGTGTCGCCGTCGGCCAGGAAGCGGTGGGGCGTGGCCGTCGTGGACTTCTCGGCCAACCGGCTGATGAACTGGCCAAGTTCGGCTTTGCCGTGATAGGTACCGCTGATCGCGCTGTCGCCGGGTTGGACCCACTCGATGTTGTCGTCGAACAGGTTCATTACCGCGTCGATGTCACCGGCGGTGAAGGCTTCATAGCCCTTCTTGACCAGCTCGATGTTTTGTTCTTGCTCTGACATGGTCAGTTCCCTTCGTTCGCGCACCCGATGTTTCGGCCGCGACGGGCTCGCCCGGTCTGGGGAGTCACACTTAGGTCGGGTCTCCGATCAGTCAGACCATGCGTCGCCCCCTGAATGTAGGCCTTTTGCCAGCGCATTGATAGGCAATGCCAGGAATGGGGTAGTGGACTACCCGCCAGTTTTCTATGACTTCAAAAAGGGTCGTCGTCTTGCACTTGATTTTCTTATCGATGCGACAGGCTCACACCGGTGCATGCTGCTGCTTCAGGACTTTCAGGGTCCGGAACAGCGTGCTCCGGCTGATCCCGAACATGGTGGTCAACTCACTGACCGGCTCTCCCTGCTGGTAGAGGCGCAGCAGTCTCTTTTGTTGAGCCGCATCAAGTTTCATCGGTTTGGTCGCAGGTAGCCCCCGAGTGATCCGGGCTTCCCGTGAGGCAGCGCGGCGCTCTTTACCCAATTCCAGTTCCAGCTCCGCGATCGTTGCCATGATGCTGGTGACGGCGCGCCCCGTCGGGGTGCTGGTGTCCACTCCTTCCCGCAGGGACCGGACATGAACACCACGCGTGGTCAGCTCATGAAGGGCAGTTGCGACTTCCCGGACGGACCGGCCGAGCCGGTCTACGGCAACGACCACCAGCTGATCGCCTTGACGCAACCACCCTATGCACTCTGTCCACCCCGGTCGATCGCTACCGGCGCGTCCGGACGCGGTGTCGGTGAAGATCCGGTCGGGAACGATGCGAGCGGCGGCGATCGCGTCATGCTGCTGGTCGATGGACTGCTGCCCGGTGGACACCCGGAGGTATGCGGCGGTGCTCATACCTGTAAAGAACCGCTCTTGTCCGACGATTCATCCGGTGTCAGACCTCGGAAAATCCGGACTCTCCTGTGACACCAGGAAACCGGACTCTTCGACGTGGGCTAATCCGAGGGCTGTTGATCAACTCGTGTGGGTCTCGAATGTTTAGAAACGACACCATGCTTGGGGAACCACCCGAGTAGTCTCACCGCGTGACATTGATCCTCGGGATGAGCAAACCTGAGGGAATCTACTTGTCGGTCGACTACCGCGTCTCGAAGAACGGTGCGCTGGTTGACGACGCGTCGGTGAAATTCTTGACCGTGCACTTTCCTCCCGAGAAGACGGGACCTAGGGCGCTCATTGCCTATACCGGTGTTGCGTTCGCTCCCGATGCAACACCCGTTGGTGACTGGCTAATGCAGACGATGCGCGGCCAAACGGAAACGTTCGATGCCTCGATGCAGCACCTTCGATCCCGGCTTGACCGCGATTTCGGAGGCTACCTTTACCGGCACCGGACCCCGTTAATCGTGAATGTGTTGGCGACCGAACGAGACTGGCGCTTCCTCGGTGGGTTCACCAATTTAAAGAAGGACGGCAGGATTACGCGGTCGTTCGATTATGTGATGGAGCAGTTGACCGACCCGTGCGTCTTCGCAAACGGATCCGGGACGGCCCGTGCCGCGCTCGTGACACCGAGTACCCCGTCGAACGATCTTGCGGCAGCGACTCAGGAGTGTTTCCGCAAGTACAGGGGCTGTCTGCGCGGAGCCCCCTGTCAGGATTGAACTGTTCTGACGGGCCAGCGGGGGAGGGCGAAAACCCTTCCTAGCAGGAAAATTCGTTATCGGTGATCACTGGAAGTGCCTGTAATTGTCGGCAAATTGTGGGCAATTTGTGGGCACAGTCCAGCCCCTCCGGCCAGTAAGCGCATCTGACGGAGTCGCATCGGTTCGTGCTATCGCTGCCAAATGTTCGTGAGGGGCGAGAGATATGTTCGGCACCACTGTGTGTCGGTTACGTCGGCAATACTGCGGAGATGACCGAAGACACCTGGAACACCCGTGATCTTCCTGTGTTGCGGGCAGTCGTCGACATCTATGACGATTCGGGTACCTACCTCACTCGCGCTACAGCGATCGAACGGCACACAGGATTGGATCAGGAGACGGTGCAGCGTGCCCTTCGACGGCTCCATTCGCAACCATCGTTTTTCGAGAAGGTAGTAGATGCGTCCGGCGGCCAGATCATCATGGTGGGTCCGCCCACCGCACATGCGCTCCGAGTGGCTGGTGCATGGCCTTCCCCTGAACAGCTTCTCCAACGACTTATCAGCGCACTTGAAATAGCCGCCGATGATGACGCGCGGGCGCCAGACGAGCGAAGCAAACTCAGACAAGCCGCAGCTTATCTAGGATCATTCGCCACGCAAGTTGCGATCGGGGCACTGGGCGGTGCTGGTGGCAACGTCTTGAGTGGCTGAAGTCAATGGCGGAGGGGTTTGAACCCTCGACAGCTATCCTGGTCAGTGGCCTAAAGTGGCGTCTAGCTGCGTAAACACGCTTCGTCGCTTAACGCTGGTTATCGCTGTTTATTGACATTTTGTGTCCATTTGGTGTCCACGGTGCCCGCTCAGAGCCGTTTGCTGCACTGCGAGCGGGAGCTGCCCACGACAGCTACCCGACTTACGCAGAGATGCGATTACAGCGCCGATGCGAGCTCCACATCACGCGCATCACGCGCGCACGCAGGGTGTCCGACAGCGCCGACAGGATCACGCCGTTGGGCCGGCGCTCGAGGTAATCAAGGAACATACCCACGGTCGCATCAGCACCGGGGGCTTCGTCGCCACTCATATCGTCGTCCGGTTGGCCGATAGCGCACTCTGCACCGATGACCGAGGCCACCCGCACGCGGCCTTCATTCAAGGCTGCACGAAGTACATTCTGGGGCTGGGCCTGGTCCAACAGCTACCGGGCGTACGGTAACTCGTCTGGGACCCTTGCGAGCCGGGACTCCGCAGATTCGAATCCTGCCGGGGGCACAGACTTCACCGCAGCTCAGAGCATGTTTTTGGACAAAGCTGGAACGCCTTGGCTATCGAGTGGCTATCTTGGTTTCCGCAGGCAAGCGAAACCCCGTTTTGCTGGATGCCCGGAACATTTATGCGCCCCAGGGAAGAGGTGCGCTCGGCACGTTCATAGGACGGCTCAGTGACGTGCGCTTACGTGCCGACTCCGGAGTGGCGCAGAAATTGCTAACGACTGAGCAGGGTTGCAAGCAGTTGCATAAGCCATCTGCGTGCCGCACGCATGTCGCGGTTGAGGAGTAGCTGGACAGTGACGCCGTCGTATGCGGCGACCACGGCGCCGGCGGCATCGGGAATGCCCGCAATTGCTTCGGGCAGAGTCAAGCGGTCGCTCGCGACTCGGAGGCGCTGTTCAACTGCAGCAAGGGGGTTAGGCACGCGAGAACTGTTCACATCAGATAGACCCGCGTGACCGACTCCGACAGCCTCGCCGAAGCAAGCTTGCAGTACACTGCAGTATTGCACTGGACTGCATATAGCGTCTACGGTGACCTAATGACAGCCACGGAAAAGACGGCGCGGTCGGTAACCGAATTTATGGACGACCCGATCAGCTTCTTCGGCCAGTCCTTCACCCAGATGCACCGCATCAGCCGAGATCAGCTCGACGCGATGCAACGAGAAGCCATGGGCATCCGCTTTCAGCAGCACCGCGAGAGCATCGAAATGCTACGCAAACTTGCCGACCGGCTGGGGATCACAGCCCTCAACGAGTTCAACGACGTTGTACCGCTATTTTTCTCGCACACTGCGTTCAAGTCATATCCGGCGGCACTGGTCGACAAGAAGCGCTTCGACCTGATGACCAAGTGGCTCGACAAGCTGACCAGCTATGACTTATCCGACGTCGACACGACGGGTTGCACCGGGATCGACGACTGGATCGACCGCCTCGACGAGCAGACGCCGCTGGAGGTCATCACCTCGAGCGGTACGACCGGCACCATCTCGATCCTGCCCAAAGACAAACGCGGCGCGCGGGACGGCATGACGCTGTGGAAGATCTGCCTGTTCCAAACCTTCGGGAAAGAGCCGACCGAGGCCGAGCTCAATCCCGTAGTGGATGTGGTGTGGCCCAATTTCGCCAACGGCAAACTCGGTCACCTGCGCATTGCCAACATGATCAAGCGCGGCTTCACTGGCGGCGACGAAAGCAGATTCCACGCGCTCTACCCAAGCGCGGTCGACACCGACCTGATGTTCCTTGCCTCCAAGATGCGCGCCGCGGCGTCCCGCGGGGAACTCGATCGGCTCGAGATCGACCCGGTACTGGCCGCCCGCAAGGACGAGTTCATCGCCATGCAAGCACGCCAGGCTCAGGACTTGGATGCGTTCTTCACCCGCATTACCGAGCAGCTACGTGGCAAGCGGGTGTTCATGACCAGTGCCTTCCACCAGATGTACGACATCGCCAAGGCGGGTCTGGACCGAGGCGTGCGCAATGTCTTCGCCCCGGACTCGGCGATCCTCACCGGCGGGGGAATGAAAGGCGTTGTGCTACCGGATGATTTCATGGAGGTCATCAAGGACTTCCTAGGCGTCGATCGCATCCAGGTCGGTTACGGCTTCTCCGAGTCCAGCACCTTCCACTGGGGCTGTAGCGAGGGCCGCTACCACGTGGCGCCGTGGGTCATTCCTTTCGTGCTCGATCCCGAGACCAGCGAGCCACTCCCCCGCACCGGTGTGCAGACCGGCCGGGCGGCGGTCTACGACATCCTGCTGCGCGCCCACTGGGGCGGCGTCATCTCCGGCGACGAGGTCACCATCAACTGGGACCTGCAGTGTCCGTGTGGACAGGCCAGCGTCGCCTTTGAGCCGCAGATCATGCGCTACAGCGAGAAGCAGGGTGTGGAAGATGACCGGATCACCTGCGCCGCGACACAAGAGGTGCACAACGAGGCCGTGAACTTCATGAAGGGGCTGGATCTGTGATCGCCTACACCGTCCCGCTGTTCTTGCGGGGCGAAGTCATCACCGAGGACCTGGTCCCGTTCGATACCCGTGTCGGCGCCGCTCAGTTCCAGGCGCCAGACATGAGCAAGTACGTCGAGCGACTGCCGCTCAAGAGCCCGGCAGAGATGAGCGATCTCTACGACTTGAGCTTCGACGAGATACTCGATGTGCTCGAAGCGCTGGGCGGCGCGTTGGACTTCGACACCAACACGCACCTGCAGGAGGCGTATGAGGCCTCGCTGGTGGCCAATGTGCTGCCGCCGGCAATGACGCACAACAGCTATCGCATTCTGCGGCCGTTGTTTTCCCGAGACAACGTCACCGAAATCGCCGACAGCCAGGTCGGCCTGGACTACCTCAACGGATGGGTCCCGCACACCTTGCGCGACGGCCGCGAACTGCGCGTGCGCGCCTTCGGATCCCGAGTCCTACACATTCCGGCCGGCAACGGTGGATTGGTCTCTGCGGTGACCATCCTGCGCTCGGTGATCACCCGATCGGATGTGATTATCAAGGCGCCGTCGAACGATCCGCTCACCGCCGTCGCCATCGCCCGCACGCTGGATGATGTCGCCCCGAACCACCCGATCACCAAGCATCTCGCGGTCGGGTACTGGAAGGGCGGCGACCTGGCTGTCGAGGAAATCCTTTACCAGCCCCAGCACATCGAGAAGATTGTGGCGTGGGGCGGCCTCGCGTCGGTCAAGCACGTAACCCGTTACATCCAGCCCGGTTTAGAGCTCATCGCGCTGGATCCTAAACGCAGCGCCACCATCATCGGCCATGAGGCGTTCGACGACGAGGCCACGATGCGCGAAGTGGCCCGTCGCGCCGCTACCGACATCGGCGTCGCGAACCAGGAAGGCTGCGCAAACGCGCGGGTTATCTATGTTCTCAGCGGAACCGACGCCGACGGGTTGACGCTGGCAAACCGGCTCGGCGAATTGATCTACCAAGAATTGATGTCGCTGCCCGCCGTTATCAGCACCCCACCGCGCTACCCCAACCGCGAGCTGCTCGAGCACCTGGAGGCCTCGCGAATGACCGAGGACTTCTACCGCGTGATCGGCGGCGAGCAGTGCGAGGGCGCAATCGTCGTATCCCAGCTCGACGAGCCGGTCGACTATTCACCGATGCTGTCCGGGCGGATCGCCAATATCGTGCCGGTAGACAGCATCGACAAGGTCACCGCCGCGGTGAACGCCTACACCCAGACCATCGGCATCTATCCTGAATCCCTCAAGCGACGACTGCGAGACACGTTGCCACTGTTCGGTGCTCAACGGCTGACCAGCTTGGGCTATGCATGCAATGTCGCGATCGCCGCCCCCCAGGACGCCATCGAGCCGATCCGGCGGATGTGCAAGTGGGTCGTCGACGAGGAATGTGATGCAGACGTCGTGGTCCCGCTTTGGCGGCTCACGCCGGCATGACGGAGCCGCGCAGCGCCCTGCAAGTTGTTGAGGAAATTGACCTATCGGGCAGGATATGTCTGATCACCGGGGCCTCGTCGGGACTGGGCCGCGAGTCGGCGCGGGTGCTGGCAGCCGCGGGCGCCCAGGTGATTTTGGCTGCGCGCAATACCGATGCGCTGGTCGAGACGGCCCGATGGATCCGCGCCGAAGTTCCCGAGGCGCAAATTTCGACGGTGCGTCTCGACCTCACCTCGCTGACCAGTGTGCGCACCGCGGCCACCAAGATCGGCGAAGCTACACCGGTGATTCATATCTTGATGAACAACGCCGGCGTTATGTTCACCCCGTTTAGCCGCACCCAGGATGGCTTTGAAATCCAGATCGGGACAAACCATTTCGGTCACTTCGAACTCACCAGACTCCTAACTCCCCAGCTCGCCGCCGCGGCCGGCGCCCGGCTGGTGATCCTCTCCTCCGGCGGCCACGTGCTGGGCGACATCGACTTCGACGATCCCAACTGGGAACACCGCGACTACGACAAGTTTGTCGCATACGGCGCATCCAAGACGGCGAACGTCCTGCACGCGGTCGAAGCCGATCGACGCTTGTGCGAGTTAGGAATCCGCTCCTACGCCGTCCATCCCGGCACAGTGGCCACGTCGCTGGCGCGGTACACGTCGCGTTCCGATTTCTCCCAGCTACGCAAACAAGCGGTGGCGAGCGGCATCGCACGCGGCGAATCGACGGACGGCTACCTGGATTTCACCACACCCGAATACGGCGCGGCCACCCAGGTTTGGGCGGCGGTAAGCCCGGAACTGGCCGACCAGGGTGGGCTGTACCTCGAAGACTGCGGCATCAGCGAAGCCGTCGCCCCGTACGCACGCGACGCCGAGCGCGCCGCGAAGCTGTGGACTCTCTCCGAGAAGATCTGTGCGCAAACGTGAACAGGATGAAACGGCGAAAGCTTGAGGTACGCGAGAAGATCCTCGCGGCCGCCTTCGATCTGTTTCTCGGCCAAGGTGTTGCGGCCACCACCATCGAGGACATCTGCGAGCGGGCCGATGTAGCCAATCGAACATTCTTCAACCACTTCGCCACCCGGCAGGACATGGTCCGTGCCTTGGCGGAGCGGCGACTGGTCAACCTGCACGATGTCTTTTTCGATCGCGGCGACGAACCGATTCCGAATCGTCTTATCAGAGTGTTCGACGACATCGCCGCGGCGCTGGTCAAATCGGGCGACACCTACCGCGAGATGATCGGCGAAATGCTAACCACCAGCGGCTACGGCATCCAGCGCGGATCCAACCTGCACGACACCTTCGTGGAACTAGTCAAAGAGGGCGTCGCGCGCGGCGAGGTTGGCACGCGACACGACGCACAAACATTGGCAGACGTCATCGTTGGGGCGCTATCCGGCGGCATCGTCAATTGGACCGTTGATCGAACCTACTCATTAGAGACCAACCTGCACAATCTTGGCGTCACGCTGGCTGAATTGCTGACCGTGGGAGTCCGGCGGCCTCCGTCACGGCGTCGACGCTAGGGCGACCTCGTGGCTGATCCGGTCGCACGTCACGCGTTCCGCGCCCCGAACTTTCGGCCGGTACTTGCCACCCGTGGACGCGATTTTGACGCCGCGTCGACGCGCACGCCGGCCAGGATCCAGCGGATCGTCGTGGGAAAGTTCTCGGCGATCCTGGCTGTCTCAACGGCGCTTTTTGGCGAGTGTTCCGGCTCGCGCAACGCGCGCACCTCGACGATGGCGTGGTTGATCGTCACGGTGACCAGAGCCCTGCAGCACTCGACCGCCAGTGGCCGCGGGATACCCTCGCGCACAGTGGCTTTGAGCAAGTCATCGACGTAGTCCGTCACCGCTTCCCGATCATCGATAGTCATCAACTCAGTCAGGAAGGGATGCACACGCAGCGCATCGTGCAAAGCCAGGCACCAGTGCAGCGCCGTGGACTCCCACGTATCGTACTCGCGGAAATCAAGCTTTAGCCGCGAAAAGTGTTGTGCCACCAATGTTCGGATAAGTTTTTCGCGTCTGCCGACTTGCTGGTAAAGCGTGCGCGTCGAGATCTTCAGATCAGCGGCCAGCCGTCTGGCATTGAGCGCACCGGCACCTTCGGAATCCAGCAGCGCCAATGCGCGGCCGTAGATCTCCTCGACGGGAATCAGTGGTCTTGGCACGGCTCATCACCGTCGAACCGGATTCTCAGGAGTGCCTGCCTCCGCGCGGCGGTGACGAAAAGTTCGTCGGCCCGCCAGCCGCCAATACAGACGTTGGTGGGCAGTGATCCCGCAGGCAACGCCACCGTCTCGATACACCGGCCCGCGGCGTCGACGACGTCGACGCGGTCGGCCGCGGTCAAGGCGACCCAGTAATCGCCGCGAGCGCTGACCGCCATACCGTCGGGCCAGCCATCGATGAAAGCGTGGACAACATTGGGTGAATCGGCCACCCCCGAATTTGATGGCGAGATGACGTAGGACAGCAACTGCGACGACAGCGTCGCTGTCACAAGCAATTCGGATCCCTCGACGGTGAAGCCCAGTCCATTGATGAACACCGGACCGCGCTCCAAAATTCTTGCGGTGTCACCCGAGGCGACATCGGTTGCGTAGACGTGGCCCGGTAGTCCCGCCCCGGGAGTGCTGAGGTCAAACTCTCCCCGTGTGTCGGTGATCCACAGTCGGCCGTCCGGGCCGAACGCCAGATCGTTCGGAGCACCCAGACCCTCGACGAGATAATCGGCGCGCGTGCCGGTGATCACCTGAATGCCCGGCTCGGCCGGCCCGCTCGCCCCCCACGCGCCGCCGTTCTGAGCGACATACAGCGTGGCGTCGTCGCCGCACGCCAGCCCGTTGGGGCCGCCGCCGGTGTGGATGCGTTCGAGCGGACCGCCGGACGGGTCCACGATGTAGACGCAGCCGTGGCTGATCGATGTCAGGGCCACCCGGCCGTCGGGAAGCCATACTGGCCCCTCGGTAAAACCGAGCCCGTCTGCCATCACGTCGATGCGCATTCTCACGGCTGCGGTAATGCTGTCCACTCGCGGGAAAGCCGCGAGCTGAAGCGTGGGGGACGGCGCTCCAAAAAGGCTGCGACTCCTTCCCGGGAATCATCGCTGCCCATCAACCGTTGGTGCAGCAAGGTTTCCAGCGAAGCGACCTGCCGCGGGGTGTAGTTGTTGATCGCGCTGTCCCACAGCAGCCGCTTGCACCATGCCGCCGACATCGGGGCCACATTGGCGGCGATGTCCCCGGCCATCTCCAACGCGTGGTCGAGGACCTGCTCGGCGGGCAGCGCCCGGTTGGCGATGCCAAGCGCCACGGCCTCGGGCCCGCCGAAGGTGCGGCCAGTGAGCAAGACCTCGGCAGCCACCCCTAATGTGGTCAACCGCGCCAAGGTCCAGTGTGACATGCAGTCGGGCATCACGCCCCGGCGAACCTGCACGACACCGTATTTGGCGTCATCGGCGACGATGCGGATATCGGTCTGCAGCGCAATGGTCAGTCCGATTCCAATGGCGTGACCGTTGAGCGCGGCGATCACCGGTTTGCGCAATTCGAAGGCGGCGGGGTCTATGGGCGACGCCGAGAATGTGCTGTTGTCCGTGGGGGCGTCGAATGGCGATGCGCCGCCCGAGAAATCCGCCCCGGCGCAGAAGGTCCGGCCTGCGCCGGTAACCACGATGGCGCGGACGTCGTCGTCACCGTCGCACTCCAGATACGCCCGGCTCAACAGTCGGCCCATGTCGGCGGTATACGCGTTGAGCTGCTCGGGCCGGTTAAGCGTAAGTACCGCCACGCCCGCTTCGACGGCGACCGTCACGTCGGAGCTCATCGCAAAGCCGGGTTGCGGTGCAGGGCGCCGACAAGTTCGGCGACGACGGTGCTGCGGGGCGTGTAGCCGGGGAAGTAACAGCACACCTCATCGGCGTGAGCGCAGAACCGTGCAGCGATCTGCTGCGCACACTGCTCGGGAGTCCCCACGATCCCGATCCGGGCCACCATCGAATCGGTAATCATGCCGCGCATTTCGGTGAAGTTGCCCTGCTTCGACAGCCTGTTGAGCTCGGGTTGGATATCTGCCCACCCCTCGACCTCGAGCACAGGCAGATACGCCGGAGTCGAGGCGTAGAAAGCAATGAGCGCAGCGACCCCTTCGACGGCGGCAGCCAGATCCTGATCATCGCGGCCAACCGCGACCATGGCTTGGGCGATGATCTGAAACTCCTTCGACGATCGTTGTGAGCGGCGCAGTCCTTCGCCGACCGCGGGGATCGTGCGTTCGGCGAAGTGGCGGGCACTGTGGAAAGGCATTACCAGTAGGCCGTCGGCGAATTCGGCAGCTGTACGCGTCATCACCGGTCCCAGCGCCCCCATCAGGACCGGAGGTGGTCCGAACGGGTTTGGGCCGGGGTTGAAGCTGGCCGGCATCAGCGTGTGCGTGAAGAACTCACCGCGAAAGTCCAGACGACACCGGCCTTCCCACGCCGCGAATACCGCCTTGACCGCGGCAACGGTCTCGGCCATTCGTGCCGCCGGCCTGTCCCACCGATTGCCGTAGCGCTTCTCGATATGAACTTTCACCTGCGAACCCAGCCCGAGCTTGAACCGGCCGCCGCTGTAAACCTGCAGATCATAGGCGACGTGCGCCAGGTGCAAGGGACTGCGCGGCAAGGCGATCGCGACGTTGCTCATCAGCTCCACGTTGGTCTCGCCGGCGGCGACGATCAGGGGGGAGAATACGTCGTGCTGACCCTCAAACGTGAACAGGCCATCGGCACCCGTCGCGGCGATGCCGGCGGCGCTCGCCCGCACCCGGTTCGGTGACCCGTCCACCTGAAGATGTACTTTCACCTGGATAACCCGCTCTTGCAATCGATTTGCCGATCCTCGCCCACGGCAGCACTACTTGTCACCAGGCGCGCATTTCTGGTAGGAAAACAATGTATTTCTACCGCATCGAGATGAGCGGACGCAACCCCTGTCTCCGCTGGATCACCGTGCCCGAGCTGACGTGATGGCGGTGGATGCCCACCGCGCCCGCAGCCTCGACCACCTCCGGTACCGAGCGGCGCTGAATATCCCTTTCGAAGGACTGAATTAGCGGCGGCAGCGAGCGTTTCGCGTTGGCCTTCGCTGTTTGCATCTGTCCGCGCCAGTAACGCCTATCCGCCTTCGTGTCGCCGCTGGCGGCCATCTCCTCGGCAGATTCGATCCCCTTGAAGTCTCCAACCGCCGCATGCGCTTGCTGGTAGAAAGCGTCCTCGCAATCCTTCAGGTCCGGATCAGCGGCCACCGAGGGGTGCATTTTCAGGTAACGGCGAATCTCCCATTCGGCTCGCTTCCCCTCCACCCAGTGCTTCACTGTTTCTGCGCGGGCTTGAGCACCCGCTTTGCCACGCTGGATCAACTGCGACGAGCGAGTGACGATTCGCCGTGCCCGGTGCTCTGTTGCATCACTACAGCGTCGAACGACCCCCACGCGCCTTGACCCTAGTGCGTGCCCAGTCCTTGCAGTGGGGGAATTAGCTTCAGTCCCGGTAGGCGCTCATGGAACCGAGCGGCGCTGCCTTGAGTTTGGCGTCACGCGTGAACGCACGACGGAGCTGGTTGGATTTTCTTTACTGGTATGAAGAGTCGCTGGTGGGCCAGTCCGGCCCGCTGAGTCGGTGACCAGTGTTGGCTGATTGCACGACGTCATCTATCAGATGAGTCAAGCGCACGGCGTGCTCGAAATCGGGGGCGGCGTGTTCACCGGAAGAGATGTCACGGGCCAGCGCGCAATACATCGCTGCCACGTTGACCGCAGCGTCCGGCACTGTGTCGGGCGGCTCGTCAACCTGGTGACGCTCACCGTTGAGACTGAGCGTGAGCCGACCCGCTTGGAAGCCGTTTGGGTGACCGCCAGCCAGCAGGAGAACTCCGTCGGTGCCAACGACTTCGAAGGTGAACGGTGTGTCGGGTGCTCGGTCGCCGGCGACTTCGACGGCCAGCGCGCAGCCACTGGTCATGCGCGCCTGTACCAGCAGATGGTCGGGTGCGGTGCGTTGGATCTGCTCACCGGTGTCGGTGAGCGTGACCGTCGGGTGCTGCACCGTGGTGAGGGCATCGAGGCTGTCGATTCCGCCGAGCACGAGGATCGCCAGGTCTAGCGTGTGACCCCCCATGATCGTGATCAGGTTGGCGCCGCTCTCGATCTTGTTGAGGTAGGTGTATGTCGCTGGTAGACGCGGGCCGAAACCCGCTGTGCTGGAGAAGATCCGGGCCGTCAACGGTCGACCGATCGCCCCGGCCGTGATCAGCTCAGCCGCGGAACGCGCGGCCGGGTTCATGCGGGCCTGCAGGCCGATCGCCACGTGCACCCCCCGTGTCTCCGCGGCGGCCATCTTGGCGGCTTCGGCGCGGTCGCGCCCGAGTGGCCACTCGCAATACACGTGTTTTTCCGCCGCGAGCGCCGCCATAACCAGGTCGCGGTGGTACGGCACCCTGACGCACACCGAGACGATATCGATGTCCGAGGCGGTGACCATGGCGAAAGGATCGTCGTAGGCCGCGCGCACGCCGAACGCTGCGGCGGCCGCGTCGGCGCTGGCGCGGCTGGTGGTCGCCACCGCCGCCAACTGCACATTCTCGAGGATGCGCAGCGCAGGAACGTGGGAATCCTTGGCCCAGCCGCGATTCGGGTTAGCACCGATCACACCGACGCGCAGCGGCCCTGTAACGCCGTCCGCCACTCGAAATGGTGGGCCGGGCGTGTGACGTTCCGGCGTGCGGTGATCTGCATGGCGGTAGTTGTTATCCGGCTGTCGGTTGTCCTCCGGGCGTCGGTGTTGATGGTGCGCATTCACTATTTCCGTCATGGCTAAACGTCCCTTCTGGTTCGGATTGGGGTTATCGCCGTAGAGCTCGCGGCACGCTGTCCGCGCGGGCCACACTGAGTGCTGTTGTCCCGTCCTCCGTTTGGTTCTCCGATCGATGCGAGGATGGCCATCTGCTCGGGACAGGAGGTGCCAATCGCGGCGGCCAGGAACTGCCAGGTCTGCGCTGTGGTGGTGCCTTGGCGCTGCGTGCCCAATCTCATTGGTATCCTTCGGGAATCATCGCGCGCATCCCGAGCGGTTGAGTGGTGGTGTCCTCTGCCGTCGGACCGGGAGCGGGGGAGTCAGCAGCCGGCCGCGGGGCGGCGTGGGTGTGCACTCGTCGTGGCCACCAGAACCAACGTCCCAGCAGCGCAGCGATCGAGGGTGTCATGAAGGATCGCACCACCAGCGTGTCGAAGAGCAGTCCGAGCATGATGGTGGAGCCGATTTGGCCGGCGATGCGTAGGTCGCTGCTGACCATCGACCCCATGGTGAAGGCGAACACCAGCCCGGCGGCGGTGACCACTCCGCCGGTGCCGCCCATGGAACGGATGATGCCGGTTTTCAGTCCGGCGTAAATCTCTTCTTGGAACCGCGACACCAGCAGCAGGTTGTAGTCGGATCCCACGGCCAACATGATCACGATGGCCATCGGCAGCACCAGCCAGTTCAGTGGCATGTTCAAAATGTCCTGCCAGAGCAGCACCGACAGGCCGAACGAGGAAGCCAGCGAAACCGTGACGGTGCCCACGATGACCGCGGCGGCGACCAGGCTTCGGGTGAGGCCCAGCATGACCACGAAGATCAGGCATATCGATGCGGTGACGGCGATCATCAGGTCGTACATGGAGCCGTCGTGCATGTCCTTGTAGGTGGCCGCGGTGCCGCCCAGGTAGAGATTGGCGCTCTCTAGCGGTGTGCCCTTCACCGCTTCGGCGGCGGCCTGCATGATCCGGTCGATGTGCGAGATGCCTTCGGGGGTCGCGGGATCGCCCTTGTGGGTGATGATGTACTGCGCGGATTTGCCGTTCGGGGACAAGAACAGTTTCAGACCGCGGACGAAATCCGGGTTCTGGAACGCCTCGGGCGGCAGGTAGAAGGAGTCGTCGTTTTTGGCCGCGTCAAACGCTTGGCCCATGACGGTGGCGTTCTGGGAGAACGCGTCCATCTGGGTAACCAGTCCGGAGAAGGTGCTCTGCATCGTCATCGTGAAGCCCCGCACCGTCTGCAGGGTGGCGATCAGCTGCGGTAACTGAGCGTCCAGTTGCGGCAGCAGAACATCGAGCTTGTCGATGTCGCCGGTGACGTCGCCGATGTCTTCGGTCAGTTTGTCGACGCCGTCGAGGCCGTCGAACAGTGCGCGCAGTGACCAGCAGATCGGGATGTCGAAGCAGTGCCGCTCCCAGTAGAAGTAACTGCGGATCGGTCGCCAGAAGTCGTCGAAGTCAGCAATGTGGTCGCGCAGTTCGCTGGTATCGGCCTGGATTTGGTGGGTCTGGCTAGCCAATTCGTGCGTGATGCCGGTGAGTTGATGCGTAAGGCCTGCGATGCGCTGGGCGATGTCGATCGTTACCCCGAGCTCATCGTTGATCTTGCCCAAGTTGGCCATGCTGTCTTTGAGATATTTCAGGTTCTCGATCGTCTGGGTACTTTGCATGCTCATCTGAAACGGGATGGAGCTGTGGTCGATCGGGGTGCCCAGCGGTCGGGTGATGTTCTGCACCCGGGCGATGCCGGGAATGTGGAAGACTCCGCGGGCGATGCGGTCCAACACCAGCATGTCGGCCGGGTTGCGCAGGTCGTGATCGGCCTCGACCATCAGCAGTTCGGGCTCCATGCGCGCTTGGGGGAAATGGCGATCCGAGGCGTGGTATCCGATGTTGGCCGGGGTGTAGCCAGGGATGTAGTAGCGGTCGTTGTAGTTGGTGGTGTACGCCGGTAACGCCAGCAACCCGACCAGGGCGACCGCGGTGGCGGCGACCAGCACCGGCGCGGGCCAGCGCACCACTGCGGTGCCGATGCGGCGCCACCCCCGTTCGCGGTGGGCTCGTTTGGGGTCGAACACCCCGAACTGGCTGGCCACCACAACGGTGGCCGGCCCCAGCGTCAGTGAGGCCGCCAGCACGACCAACAGACCCAGCGAGCACGGTAGGCCGAGGCTGTGGAAGTAGGGCAGCCGGGTGAAGCTCATGCAATACATCGCCCCGGCCACCGTCAGACCCGATCCCACGATCACATGGGCGGTGCCGGCAAACATGCTGTAGTACGCGGCTTTGCGGTCCAGGCCCCGCGATCGGCCCTCCTGATAGCGGCCCACCCAAAAAATCACGTAATCCGTCGAGGCCGCAATCGCCAGCACGATCAGAAGATTGACCGCGAAGGTGGACAGCCCGAGGAGGTTGTTGTTGCCCATCACCGCGATCACACCGCGCGCGGCGAGCAACTCGATACCGATCGAGAAAAGCATGAAGATCGTGGTGAAAATCGAGCGGTAGATCAGTAGCAGCATCACCGTGATCACCGCCAGGGTGATGAGGGTGATCTTCTTGGCACCGTCGTCGCCGTACACGCGCCGGTCGGTGGCCAGCGGCCCAGGACCGGTCACATAGGCCTTGACTCCCGGCGGCGGGGGCACGCTGTCGACGATGCGCTGCACCGCGGCCACCGACTCGTTGGCTACCGTGCCGCCCTGATCGCCGCGTAGATTCAACTGCACGTAGGCGGCCTTACCGTCGGCGCTCTGCGAGCCCGCCGCGGTGAGGGGATCGCCCCAGAAGTTGTTGATGTGCTCGATATGCGTGGTGTCCTGCGAGAACTTCTGGATCAGCGTGTCGTAGAACCGGTGCGCGTCATCGCCCAGCTTGTCCTGACCCTCCAACAACACCATCGCGGTGGTGTCGGAGTCGAACTGCCGAAAGTTCTTGCCGATGCGCATCATGGCAATCGTGGACGGAGCGTCCTTGGCGGTCATCGCCACCGAGTGCGCCGCGCCAACCTCTTCGAGCTGCGGTGCAACAACATTCACTACGATCGTCAGCGCGAGCCAGCCCAACATGATGGGCACCGACAGCGCCCGGATCGCGCGGGCAATGAACGGGCGCTTCTCCGCGTCGGAGGGCAGGCTGTGTCGGGTGCTCATGCCGACTTCACCAGGCACGAGGTCTCTGCATGGTGCGCCTCCACCGAGTGTTCGTCGCGCACATCGCCATTGACGGTGATGCGACACCCAATGGTGTCGCTGTCATCTTGGGCCACCACGTTCGCGGCAACTGCGGTAAGAGTCGTCACCAGCTCCAACGACCATGGCAACGTGACGGCATCAACGCGCTGCGGCTGGGCATTGGCGTCCAAATAGTTGATGTCGGCCGCAGCCCCGGCCGGTCCGTAGATTTCATACCGAACGTGCTTGGGATTGAACTGCACGATCGCATCGGCATTGGCAGCATCGGGCGTATAGATGTGGGAGCCGAATATATTATGCAGCCGCGACACCGTGAAGGCCGCAAGAGCCACCACGGTCACCATGACCAGAGGTATCCAGCCGCGCTTGACAAGGCGAGTCATTGCGCTCCTTCTCTCAGGCCCTACGCGCCCCGCGTGGTGTGCTGACACGAAACGAAATATGTCAGTAGTTAGCTTCTACCTTCGATCGGTACGTGTCAAGTTGGCGGCATCGGCCATCGCTATGCAATGCATCGCCGGACATCTGACGTATCATGTAACATCGCGTCCATGCCTCGAGCATCACGCAGTCAGCAACCCGCACCGGCGAGCACAGACGATGCGCGCGAGCGCATCCTGGCCGCCGCCGAACGCTGCATCGATCGCCACGGAATCCGCAAGACCACGATGGACGACGTCGCGTCCGAGGTTGGATTATCGAGGCCCAGCGTCTACCGCTACTTCGCCGATCGCGACGATCTGCTCGTCGAGCTGATCGCCCGGCACTCGCGAGCCTTAAACGATCGGGCACACAAGTCCATCTCCCGGCAGAGCAGCCTTCCGGAGCAGATCGTCGAGGGTGTGATCAACATCGCCGACCATGGCCGCCGCGATCCCCTGACGCGGTACGCGATCGACACCGATGGCTCGAGCCTGGGGCGACGAATGATCGCTTCGGGGACTTCCGAGATGATCAGAGCCGAAATCTGGGATCCCTACCTCGACGCCGCCGTCGCTAACAATGAACTTCCCCGCGGGCTGCGCCGATCGGACATCTACCTGTGGTTGGGCAACCTCACGAAGATGGTGATGCGCGGCCTAGAGGATGGTGACGGCGACCTCAAGCGCTACCGGTCCATCCTGCGTTGCTTCGTCGCCCCGGCCTTCGCCGGCGCAAACACACCCGTTGACGCCTGACCAACACCGAGCGACCACTCTTGCTCGGCGTGCCGCGCCGAGACGTCGCGCATGACAGAGCCGCTTGAGCCGTCGCGGAAATATGCCCGGCCGGCACGGTCGACCCACACCCGAGGGACGTCGCAAGACGAGCAGGCCGGTGACAGCACCCGTCGAAGTACGACCCACCATCTGAGCAATCGGCTGGGCTTGACAACCATGCGCGCATGATGACGGCGCGGCACATTACGAAATACGTTATCTGGTTTATGACGCGTCTCCGGCGGCCGATCGAATCTTGACCACCTCGTGCGTCGCGGCACATAGTGACATATGATGTTAATCGTCAGACTTAGCGTAGTCGGCCATGCCGGTATGGCTCCCTTGCTTGATACGGCAGGAGATGAGTGCATTGCAGGAGCGATCCCGTGCACCCGTCACGAGCTTAGGGGTCCACGCCAGCTGAAATCACACCCGAGCCGACCGGTCTCATCCCCGACGGTGTGTCCCCGTATATGCCTTCGTTCGCCTAGGAGTGGTTGCCGGGTCTAATGAGCATCAGATTTGCCGACTGGCTAATCGTCACTGGTGTTGTCTCAGGTCCAGTGTTGAGGCCTGGTTGAACAGGATGACCGTCAGCGCCACCTGCGCGAGCGCGGTGAAGATTTCGGCATGGGCGCCAACCTTGATCCAGCCCAGCCCGTCGCGCCCAGCGCCATCCCGATCAGTACGAAATCAACGCTGGCGCCAGGTACAGGCGTTTGACCAGCCCCGAGACCACCGCGTAACACAACACCACCACGGTGAGCAGAAACGCCGTTTCCTGATTCATCTGGCTGACCCCCAGTCCTGGTGGCGCTGACGGGGCTCAGCACCCGAGGGGCCGACGCCTGCCCGCAGTGACGTCTCATACGCAGACTTGACCGTACGTCCGCCGAAGCCTTGACTGCTGGAAAGTCATCACATGCGGGCGAGGAAGTCGCGGAGTCGGCCAGCAGGATGTCGGGGCGCTGTTAGCAACCAGAGGCCCACCCCATCGACCAGCTCGACGTCGAAGTCGCGGGCCCGCCGCTGGTATCCGCGCAGCAGCGTAGGGGTGAGCATGGGGCCCTAGTCAGAAGTCGTCTAGGGCATCGAGAGGTCGCCTCCCGCCCACAAGGTCACAGCCGGAAGGGCCCTTGCGATCGGCGATGACCCGCGGGCACACCGGGGCAAGTGACGTCGGAGGCTGATACCACCCCCACAGCTTGCTTTGAGAGGATTACAGAGTGTCCTCACAATCCGGCCGAACGCTGCGGTACTTGACGACCCCCCGAGTTGCGGCACTCGCCGGGGTGATCTTCGCGGTGCTGTTCGCCGCCACAATCGTCCTGATTCACACCGGGATGCCAGAGGGTGCCGGCGATACGGCTGCGTGGCTCAACACCCAGCGCGGCGGGATCGCATCCGCGACCGTGCTGATGCCGTTCGCCGGAATCAGTTTCTTGTGGTTCATGGGCGTCGTGCGCGACGGCTTCGGCCGCTACGAGGACCGCTTCTTCGCCACGGTTTTCCTCGGCAGCGGTCTGCTGTTTCTCGCGATGATGTTCCTCATGACTGCGGCGGCCGGCGCGCTGGTGGCCAGCAACGCAGGTATCGCCGATCCGGCCGCGCATGCCGAGGTCATCAACTTTGGCAAGATGGTGGTGCTGTCGGCCGGCAAGACCTACGGGGTACGGATGGCGGCGGTGTTTATGACCTCGCTGGCTACGATCTGGCTCAGGACGGACTGATGCCGCGGTGGCTCACCGGTATGAGCTATCTGGCCGCTGCAGCCTTATTGGCCCTCACCGAGGTGAGCATGTGGGTGACACTAGCGATCCCCGCATGGGTGCTCCTGGTCAGCGGCCTGCTACTCGCGCGCTCACGACGAATCGAGGAATCCGGAGCAGGCGAGGCTGAAGGTGGGCACAGTCCCTGAGCCGCATCGATTAACTAGCCCGCTCCGTACTGCCGACACGTTTTGCCGACAGAATTGTCGGGTCAGCCAGAGTCGGCATGGCGGTCATGGTCAACGGTGGCGAAGGCGGTGTGGCAACAGCGGTCGAGGGCTGCTGGGTGTTTCGCCGGTGCAGGATAAGCACTAGAGCGCCTACAACCGCAACAGTGACCGCGAGTATGAATGCGGAGACCAGGAGTAGTCGTCGCTGTGACGACTTGGGGATCAACGGGGCTCAAGCCGCGTTCTCACTGCGCGTGCCGATGCGGCCATTGTGGGTGCCGAATTGTTGCTCGACGTCCCATCTGGTATCCGGCAAGGATCAAAGCTTCTACTGTTTAGGGGTGGAGTAAACGGTCGCCTGGGAAACGCGCTAACGCCTGTCACCAAGTCGTACATGTTCATGCTCGACGTATCGGGAAGCAAACGCATGCAGGACAGCAGCGGTGATTGGCGGGAGATGTGATCATGAACGAGGACTTCAAGGGTCTCATCAAATTGGATGTGCGGGACTCCACACCCGACTGGTCGCCGTATGAGTTGAAACGCGCACCCGAGGGCGCACCGAACATCCTCGTCGTCCTATTCGACGACACCGGGATCGCATCGTGGTCGCCGTTCGGGGGCCGCATCAACATGCCCACCTTGCAGAAGTTGGCCGATGACGGGCTGCTGTACACCCAGTGGCACACGACGGCTCTCTGCTCGCCGACGCGATCGTGCTTGCTCACGGGACGAAACCATCACGTGAACCGATTCGCGTCGATCACCGAGGGCTCCAACGGGTTTCCGGGAGCGGCGGCGCGGCTACCCGCGGAGTGCGCCACCATCGGGCAGGTGCTGCAGGACAACGGCTACAGCACATTCTGGGTGGGCAAGAACCACAACGTGCCCCAGGAGGACGTCTCCAGCGGCGGAAGCAGGTCGGAATGGCCGCTGGCCAAGGGGTTCGACCGGTTCTACGGATTCATCGGCGGTGAGACCAACAACTGGTATCCCGACCTGTCCGAGGACAACCATTTCATCGAGCAGCCCTACAGCCCGGAGGAGGGCTACCACCTGTCGAAGGACCTCGCAGATCAGGCGCTCAAGATGCTGCGTGATCAAGCGGCCACCAATGCCATCCAAGCCCTGGTACCTGTGGTTCTGTCCGGGTGCCACCCACGCCCCGCACCACGCCCGCTGGAATACGCCGAAAAGTACAGGGGCGATGTTCGACGACGGCTATGAGGCGTATCGCGACTGGGCGATGGCGCGAATGATCGAGAAGGACGTGGTACCCGAGGGGACGACGCTGACCCCGATCAACCCGTTGCCCGAAGACCTTGCCGCGCCCGGTCGACGCGGTGCGGCCATGGGATTCGACTTAACGACGACGAGAAGCGACTGTTCTCCCGCATGGCCGAGGTGTTCGCCGGATTCTCCGAGTACACCGATGCCCAGGTGGGCCGCATCGTCGACTATCTCGAGCAGACGGGCCAGCTGGAGAACACAGTCATCGTGTACTGCGCCGACAACGGCGCATCCGGCGAGGGCACCCCGAACGGGTCGGTGAACGAGAACAAGTTCTTCAACGGCTACCCCGACGAACTGTCCGAGAACCTGACATATATTGACACGCTGGGCAGCCCAGACACTTACAACCACTACCCCACAGGCTGGGCGGTTGCCTTCTCCACGCCGTACAAAATGTTCAAGCGGTATGCGGAATATGCCGGTGGCACCTGCGACCCGCTGGTGATCCACTGGCCCAAGGGAATTAAAGCCAGAGGTGAGGTGCGCCACCAATACCATCACGTCACCGACATCGTGGCGACCATCCTCGATGTCGCGGGTGCAGAAATGCCGAAAACCTATCGTGGTGTTGAGCAATACCCGATGACCGGAGTGTCGATGCGGTACAGCTTCGACGATGCCGATGCGCCCACCACGAAGAAGCGCCAGTACTACTCGATGCTTGGCTCGCGCGCGATTTGGGAGAACGGTTGGAAGGCAGCGGCGTTGCATGTACCCATCAGCGGGGCCGGCCACTTCGACCAAGATAAATGGGAGCTCTACCACGTGGACGAGGACCGCTCGGAATCCAAGGACCTCGTCGACGAACACCCCGACAAGGTGCGGGCACTGATCGACGCCTGGTTTGAGGAGGCCGAGAAAAACTTCGTGCTGCCGCTCGACGACCGCACCGCCGTCGAGATGTTCAACACCGAGCGGCCACAATCCGAACCGCCACGAAACCGGTACGTCTACTACCCCGGGACATCACCGATCCCTGAGGGAGCCGCGGCGAATGTGCGAGGCAGGTCCTACAAGATCATTGCTGACGTCGACATTACCGAGGACGCGGCCGGGGTGATCTTCGCGCACGGTTCACGCTTCGGCGGCCACGTCCTGTTCATCAAGGACCGCAAGCTGCATTACGTCTACAACTTCCTCGGCATCCAGCCCGAACAGGACTTCGCCTCCGAGGAACTTACCCCCGGTAAGCGCGTGCTGGGCATGGAGTTCACTCGCGAGGACGCCGGCGAGCACGGCGAATCACTGGGAACCACCACGCTTTACGTCGATGACCAAGCCGTCGCCAAGGGTCCCATGCGGACGCAGGCAGGCAAGTTCACGCTATCCGGTGACGGATTGTGTGTCGGGTTCGACAGTGGTGACAACGTCAGCCAGCAATGCAAGAACCCGTTCACGGGCGGCACCATTCTGGGCGTCACGGTCGACGTCAGCCAAGAGGCGTACCTGGACATGGAAAAGGAAGCAGCACGCGCCTTCTCGGTCGATTGACCTTGCTGCTTAGTCAACGACTCAGGCGAGGGAACTGTCGGAGCAGCACGGGCCGAACCGGAAGAAGTTTCCGAGCCGGATTTCGTGGACGAAACGCTGCCGCAGCCCTTCGGCTCGTCCGGCAGGGGGTTTGTCGGGATTTAGTACCCCCTCCCAAACTGCAGTTTGTCCTGCTCAAACGCGCGCACGGGCATTCTTCCCATTCCCCGACCGAGCTGGGGTTTTGGGTCGATACTTCACATTGGGAGCCGTGGGCTCGCAAAAGGAGTATGAGATGAAGAAGCTCGCAGCAGTGATATTGACAGCCTTAGCGATGGTGGTAGCAGCGCCAGTGGCCATAGCACCGGTAGCACACGCTGAGGTATGCGCAGGTGCGGATGGACGCCATGTCGCGGTGGGTGGCTGCAGCCACATTGCCGGTGACGTTGCGGTCGGCGCAGCCATAGCGTCGGCTGACCACCCGTATGTCGCCGGCGAGGTACCGTGCTACACCGTAGAGGGCGTGCCGTATTACACACCCCCCGGCGACGCCTGCTAGTGGTTGTGAACGCAATTCCTACTTGCTAATTGGGCCCCCGCTCAGGGAGGCCATCCGAAACTTATTGCGAGCCGCCCGACGACAACGGCATCGGCGACACTGGCACGATGAACGGTCAGTAGGTGTTGGTCGGTCAGAACCCGGGTGATGTCGACCGCGGACGCGGCCTTAAGATCGACAACACTTTCTGTCGCCGATAATCTCGCGCAGTTTCTTCACGTCCGGGCCGCGCACTCTGGTTGGAGCGAAATTTGCCTGCGAACGTCGTGCGGAACGCCCGGCTGATTGACTCCATACACACTGCCTAGTGCGAGAGTGGCCTACCGGTGGTCAGACGTCTTGGAATGGTTGCAAAGCAACACGTTTCAACGTACTGATGATCCGCGTCGGCAGCGATGAGCGACGCCGCTGACCGTGAGCAGTCCGAGTCGTCCATCGGCTGACGCAGCGTCTTGTGCCGGTGTTCGGATCGCGGGTCGGGAAACGGTGTCGGGCCAATCTCCGAGGAAAACCCGGTGTGTCACATCACGGCTGATGTTGGCGCTGGAAAGCTAGGAGTACGCGGGCGATGCACATCGCACTGACTGCCGATCAGCAGATCCAGCGATCTTCGCGGCATAAGGAACTAGTCGTTCGCACAGGCGTGAGGCCATCCCCGACATCGTTCCCCGGTGCGGCTACCGCAGATTTACTGTTGCTCCGCCGCTGAAAGCGGAGTCATGCAATTCGATGGAATCTGGCGTTGTCCCGACCGGAACGTCGAACGACACCACGGTGTCAACCCCAAGGCCCGGGTTAAGGGAACCACCGTCACCGTTGACACCCATGATTGACGCAGCATCGAATTTCTTACCGGCAACGAGGAGCTTCTGATTATTTGCGAAATAGGATTGCGCCTCATTGCCGATGTTCTTCACCGACAGGTGAACGTTGATGTATTCGCCCTGTGCGGTGGACTGCTCGAACTCGTTCGATGGATTACCGGCTGTTTTCGACCGATCGACCGAGGTGACGACAAACTCGAACTTCCCGTCACGTACGGGCGTGTTCATCCCGGCGGGCGCGTTCCGTTGCGGAGTAGTAGTTGCGCCGGAGCTGCTGGGCGGGTTCTTGTCCGAGCTATTGCCGCCGTTCGAAAGAGCCGCGATCAGCACTAACAACACGACGACGCCGCCGAGTATCCATGGCCATTTACGACGCTTCTTCACTGCGGGCTGCTGCCCGTAGGGCGGCGGCTGCCCATATGGCGGTTGCTGCCCGTACGGCTGCTGTTGTCCGTACTGTGGGCCTGGCGGCGGTTGCTGCCCGTATGGCGATGAACCGCTCGGCTCTGGCGTGTTTGGGTTAGTCATCGCACCCCCTCGTGCTGTTGATGTTGGCTACATTGCCCGTAGCGCGGGACACCAAACGAAAAATGCCGCATGGCAGAGAAGGACGGGGGGTCTCATCGCCCCGATGACATCACGATCTACGGTGATTTCGAGACCGGCTAAATTGTCACACCCACGCTGCCACCCGATCTGCGTCCAGCGCAGCGTCAGCTGATCGCCGAACCTGAAACGCAGGAGTGGCTGCTGACTCCGAACTCTCGAAGATGTTCGGGCGGGCCGCAACCAGGCTCAAAGTCGCACAGGCGGCTTTACAGGAGGCAGTGGCGCAGGTTCGCGAGTATGGCGGCTCCTGGGCGGTGATCGCCGATGTGTTTGGGGTGTCGGAGGAGGAAGCCAAGCGGCGCTTCGGCTAGACGCAGTGCCGCCGTTAATCGTTGGTTTCCTCTTGACGGCGTCAGACCCGAGAACGAAACCGCAGGTAACGAGTTGGATTGAATCGGAACGAGACCGAGCGAAACCGCAGGTAAGCCTGCATTTTGCCTGGTCGACGTGGGGGTTCGATTCCCCTTAGCTCCACGCAGTTTGAGCAGTTTAGATCCATAAATGCGGCAGCAAACAGCTACTCCAGCATGCCGAGTCAGCTCAAGGAGTACAGTAGGACTAGAAATCCATCGCATTGTTAAAGAAGCATGCGTTGAGTTATTGTCTGCTTTCCTGGAGAGGCCAACCCGATCAGCGCATGCTTAGCCGCCCCAAAAACACGTTCCCCCGGGAAAATCCGGTAGCTGCTCCCCCGGATGGCGGGTCTAGGCATCTACCTGCAATACATGCGGAAGGTCACTGACGAATCGCAGGGTGAGACAACGAAGCCGACGATATCGCTGCCCTTCAAGAGCAACGCAGATGCATCACGAAACTTCACAGAAGCGCAGGGCGGCATAATTCACGTCGAGCAAGGACTGCAGTACGGTTCACGATTGCCACTTCATCCGCGTATGCGTGAAGTCGAAGTTAAAAGGCCGCGATGACTCCGCCAGCAAGCGTTCCCACGATCAGTGCGAAGCGGATTCGCCTGTCCCATTTCGTTTATGACGTTATATCGAAGGTCTATGACTTCGGTCAACTTCCGATTATACCGTTGAAAAAAGCAGCGGTGAATGAGTTGGATCTCAAGCGTGGCGACCATGTAATTGTATTTTGCTGTGGGACCGGTCTGGAATTCCTCTTCATTCAGCACCGTATTGGTCCTGAAGGAAAAATCCTCGGCGTCGACTGGTCAGATGGAATGTTAGAGCGGGCTCGCCGAAGGATTATGGACAATGGTTGGACCAACGTCGAAGTGGTCAAAGGCGACGTCACCGCCTTGCCAGCCGGTGTCGTCGAAACGGCGTCTTACGACGCGGGCATATGCACGCTGGGCTTGTCGATCATTAGTGAGCCCGAAAAAGCTTTCCAGGCACTGAAGAATGCTGTGAGGGTAGGGCAGAGGATAGTGATCGGTGATGTCTGTTCATTCGCTGGCCTGAAGTCGATCCTGAATCCTCTCCATACCTTGGGAGACCTTCCAGCGGGCAATACGCACCGCAGTTTGGCGCACAGCCGTGTATTCGCGGAGGCGTTGCCTTCGCGTTTACTGGATGTAAAGCTTAAATGGCATCGGGGAGGTGGCTATTACATCGCGTCGGGCAGAATTCCTGATGCGGAAAGAAGTCTGGTAAGTTCTGCTGACCAACCGTAAGGGCAACCCTGGCCACGAGGACCGAGCTTTTACCGGTGAATTGAACGGTGTACCGCGAACTGGTTGTTTCCATAACTCGAGACCTACTGAGCGGCACGCTTCTGCAGATCAAGATCATCATTCAGCGGATCGCGCGCTGCAATTCATTCACAACAGCGCGGGCTCGATGGCCAACCACCGCGACAGGCGGGGGTGGAGATGGGGCTTTCGAACGCGGTGGAGTTTGCGCGTGACGAAGGCGCACACCCTGGCATCAAGCGAACAAGGTCGGATTTGTGCCCCGTAAGGTGGTGTGGCGCAATCGAATTGGTCAAATCTATTGCGTGGCTGAATGTATCCCGGAGCTTCCAGGGGACTGCCCGAACGGTTGCGCATTGAGACGTCGATTTTGGTTACGCGTCGTTCTGCGGGACTCACCCGATTGGCTGCTAGCGTACGCCGCCGCCAACAATGACCTCCCGCACGACATTACTTCGAATCAGTGGTTCGACGGGGCCGATCCGCTGCCGGCACCGAATTGGGAGCGAATTGGGAGATTCTTGTCCGACGGCAGTTTCGGCGCTTGTCGGCTCAGTCGAGCTCGAAGGGTTTCGCGATGGAACGGCTCACTGAATCGGAGTGAATTCGAGGTGCAATTCTTTAAGACGCCTGAAAAGAAAGGTGCGGTCCCATTCGAGCCGACGAGCGCCTGCCGGACCATGCTCGGTCTCCGAAAGCCGAATGTCGGCCATTCGGTCGAGAATTCGTCCCAAGCTCACCCGCACTTCGGCGCGAGCAATCGGGGCGCCCGGACAAGTGTGAATACCACGGCCGAATGCCATGTGATGCAATATGTTTGGGCGACCGAGGCGGAATTCGTTGGGCTCGTCGAACCGTCGTGGATCGCGGTTTGCCGCACCGTTCATCACCAGTATGCTGCTGCCGGCTTGCACATCGAGGTCGCCGATCTTGGTGGTGCGACGCGCCATGCGGAAATTCGATTTGATCGGGCTTTCGATGCGCAGCATCTCCTCGATGAAGGCGGGGATCATTGAATTGTCCTCGCGCAGCTGCTCTTGCAGGTCCGGTCGCTCCGCCAGCATCAGCATCGAGAGACTCAGCAGGTCAATTGTCGTGCCGTGGCCGGCGGCGAACATGAAGGTGGCAACGCGAGCAACATCAATCGCCTCGGGTGTCGTGCCATCGGGAAACTTTGCCAGCGCAAGCTCGGTAAGGACGTCGTCGCGCGGATTGCGCCGCCGTTCCTCGACGTAGTCGACGAACCACTCCTCCTTCACGCCAACGAAGCCACTGCGGTCGCCTTCAAGCCTGCTGGCTATCGCAGCGCGGCGGAATCGCTCACGATCGGCCTCGGGTACGTCCAGCAGGTCGGTGATCGCGTCGAGCGTGAATGGGAAATTGTAATCGACGACGATCTCACACTTGCCATTCGCGATGAAGTGGTTGAGTTGCTCGTCGGCAAGACGCCAGAGGAAGTCCTCGTTGTTCTTGAGCTGTTTAGGCGTGAATAACCGGCTCAACAGCGAGCGGTGCGCGGTGTGCGTCGGAGGATCAAACGTGATGAAGTAGTCGCCGAACGTTACCCTCTTGCGGTGCCGCTCAATCACATCCGAGATGTCATCGCTGTCGGTCTTGGTCGGAATCCCCGACCATGGTCCGCTGACGATATTGCATACCGACAAGGCCTGGTCGGTGTCGCGTTGCACCGCGAGGGCCTCGTCGTACCCCGACACCATCACCACGCCATGCGCCGGCTCACGCCATACTGGGCAACGACGGATCGCGTCGTAGTAGTCGTACGGGTCATCGACGAGCGACTTCTCGGTGAAGAAGTCGAGGTTCTCGGGTCCGCTCACTCCACCTCCCACGAGTTGCCGCAGAAACCATTAAGGCTCGACAGATGTATGGAAATAGCCGACCGAACGCGGTCGACCAATTTGGGCGCGGCACCCCCCGTCGACACCAGGGTAGCAACAGGCACGTATGCGATGCGTCATGAATCTCTGACGCACTGCTTGCGGTCGGGCGAAGTACTCCGAGGAGCAAGCGGATGGTCGTCGACTTACTGCAATGTCGGGCCGTGGGAAACCGAGCACCTCGCCGGCCCGCGGCGGTCACACTCAGATTTCTATGGCCGCAACACAGGGCCGAGCCGTCTGGTCAGGCCGCGGACGCGATGCGGGAACTGAGCGACCGTCCCTGGCCTTGACCGCTCACGCCGCTGAGGAGCTTGCGCCGGCGGCGTCGTGACCCGCTGAACAGATCTCGCTCTCAACGGCTGGCGAGTTAATTTACACCTTTGCTGATTCCGCACCGGTAGGGCGAAACGGTCTTCATTCGCGTCAATATCGAGCGCTGAAAATTCATCATTCGAGGACGGTCGTGCATCGAATCCCTTCTGGCAGTGAATATATCGCTACAGCCACGCCTTGGTACGGCATGACTGTAGGCGCGCGTATGAGCTACGCAGCGGCTCGAGATCCCACCAGAAAAAATTGTGCCGTATGGTGGGGGCAGACTGGCTCGAATCAAGGTCTAGTCACCACAGTTCCGGTGGGGGAGTGTCGGCCTCGGGCGCCGATGAGACTCTCGTGACCCGATGATCGTGGACCATACGTATCCGTTCGGGTTGGCTGAGGGGATATCCCAAATGCAACCCCATGACCGGCCCCTTCCGCTGACGCGGGGACAGCTAGACATCTGGTTGGCGCAGGAAACCGATCGCTTCGATTCGAGGTGGCAGCTGGGCTATCTCGTGCGACTCGAGGGCACGATGGAGCCTGATTTATTTGAGCAGGCGATCCGCCAGGTGGTGCGCGAGGCTGAACCACTTAGAGCCGCGTTTTTCCAGCTGGATGGCAAGGTTTTCCAACAGACGGCTGATTACCCGGATGTTGAGCTTGCGCGCCAGGACCTCACACGCTCGCAGGATCCTGTCCAGGAAGCCCAGCGGCTAGCGGCCTCGATTCAGCGGACGGTGATGCCGCTCAGTGGCCCCCTGTTCAAATTCGCGTTGTGGCGGACGCGGGTGGATGAATTTTATTTTTTCGTATGCTGCCACCATATTGTGGCGGACGGAATCGGCCTTGCTCTTGTTTGTCATCGGATCGGAGAAGTTTATAGCGCTATGGCTGCGGGCACGCCGATTCCCCCCGCTTTCTTTGGGTCGCTGAGTGATTTGATTGCTTGCGAGTTGGAATACCAAGCGTCCACCGATTATATCGACGATCAGGCCTATTGGACCAAGAACCTGCCGTCGGAAATCGAACCTCATTATCGGTTAGCGGCTGCCGCGGACAGGCGTGATCAATGCGAACCTTCTGCACCGATTGAATTGGACCCTGCCGTTGTCGCGGGGATCCGAATGCTGTCGCAGGCCCTGGGGATCCGTCGCTCGTCGGTGATTACCGCGGCGTGCGCGCTGCTGCTCCGTGGGTGTGACGTCGAAAGTTCAGAGGTGGTTCTCGAATTTCCGGTGAGCAGGCGTGTGCGTCCGGAGACACTCACGGTGCCCGGAATGGTCACCGGGTTTGTCCCCCTGGTGTTGAAAGCCTCGCCCGCGTCTACGGTTGCCAGTTTTTGTGAACATGTCGACACGCGACTCCGAGAAGCGCTGCAGCATCAACGATTCCCGGTCCACGAACTTGAGAATAAGGCACGTCTCCGCAACCCAGCGCAGACGTCGAGTCGTGTAATTCTCAATTTCATTCCGACCACACATCTGGCGCATCTTACTGGTGCTACGGCCACGGGGACTCTGACCCATACCAACCTCGTCAATCAGTTCGGACTGGACTTTTTCAAGGATGGCGAACGGCTCTTTCTCAGCACGCAGCCGAGCTCGACGACGGGTGGTACCGCTAGTGCGGGGCAATGGCTTTCGGATTGCGATGTCCGCGATTTAGTGCAGCGGTTGGAGCGGGTGTTGGTGGCGATGACTGCTGATTCTGTGCGGCGGTTGTCGTCGGTGGATGTGCTTGATGAGCCTGAGCGTGCCCGGTTGGATGCGATTGGTCATCGGCCGGTGTTGAGTGAGCCGGTGAGCGGGCCGGTGTCGATTCCGGTGTTGTTCGGTGCGCGGGTGGCCCAGACACCGGATGCGGTGGCGCTGGTCTGCGGGGGGCGTTCGTGGACGTATCGCGAGGTTGAGGAGACCTCGAACCGGTTGGCGCATCTGTTGGTCGGCAAGGGGGCCGGCCCGGGACAGTGTGTGGCGCTGCGGTTTTCCCGATCGGCTGAAGCGGTCGCGGCGATTTTGGCGGTGCTTAAGACCGGGGCGGCGTATCTGCCGATCGACCCGGCTCATCCCCGGGAACGGATCGCGTTCATGCTCAGCGATGCCGCGCCGGTGGCGGTGATCACCACCGCCGACTTACGTCCGCGGCTCGATGGGTTTGACGTGGTCGTCATCGAGGTCAACGACCCCGCCGTGCAGACCCAACCCTGCACGGCCCTGCCGGCGCCGGCTCCCGATGACCCGGCGTATGTCATCTACACCTCGGGCACCACCGGGGTCCCCAAGGGGGTGGCGATCACCCACCGCAACGTGACCCAACTGGTGGAGTCCCTGGATGCGGGCCTGCCGGCAGCCGGGGTGTGGAGTCAGTGCCATTCGTATGCCTTCGACGTCTCGGTGTGGGAGATCTTTGGTGCACTGTTGCGCGGTGGCCGGCTGGTCGTGGTGCCTGAGTCGGTGGTGCGCTCCCCCCAAGAGTTGCACGACGTGCTGGTCGATGAGCGGGTCAGCGTGTTGACCCAGACCCCGTCTGCGGTAGCGGGCCTTGCCGCTGAGGGGTTGGAGTCGACGGCGTTGGTGATGGCCGGTGAACCCTGCCCGGCCGAGGTGGTGGATCGATGGGCGCCCGGACGGGTGATGGTCAACGCCTATGGCCCCACCGAAACCACCATGTGCGTGGCGGTCAGTGCCCCGCTGACCGCGGGCTCGGGGATACCGCCAATCGGTTCACCGGTGGGCCGAAGCGGCGTTGTTCGTCCTCGATGGCTGGCTTCGCCCGGTGCCCGCCGGTGTGGTCGGAGAGCTCTATGTGGCCGGCGCCGGCGTGGCGGTGGGGTATCTGGGCCGGGCCGGGTTGACCGGCTCACGGTTTGTGGCCTGCCCCTTCGGGCAGCCCGGCAGCACGCATGTATCGCACCGGAGACCTGGTGTGCTGGGGTGCTGATGGGCAGCTGGCCTACGTCGGACGCGCCGATGAGCAGGTCAAGATCCGCGGCTACCGCATCGAGTGCGGCGAAATCCGCGCCGCCCTGGCCGCACTCGACGGAGTGCAGCAGGCCGCGGTGATCACCCGCGAGGACCGCCCCGGCGACAAACGACTGGTCGGCTACATCACCGGGACCGCAGACCCGGTCCACACCCGCACGACGCTGGCCGAGCGGCTCCCGGACTATATGGTCCCGGCCGCGGTCGTGGCGCTGCCGGCGCTACCGCTGACCGTCAACGGCAAACTCGACACCCGCGCCCTGCCCGCACCCGAATACCAAGGCGCCGGCGACGGATACCACGCCCCGACCAACCCCGTCGAGGAAATCCTGGCCGGCATCTACGCCGAGGTACTCGGCATGCACCGCGTCGGCATCGACGACTCCTTCTTCGACCTCGGCGGAGACTCACTACTGGCCACCCGCCTCGTCGCCGCCATCGAAAACACCCTCAACGCCAGCCTCTCCGTACGCACCATCTTCGAGGCACCATCCGTCGCCCAGTTGGCGCCCCGTATCGGTAAGGCGGACAGTCGGCTTGAGCCGTTGGTGGCGGGCGAGCGGCCCGCGGTGGTTCCGTTGTCGTTCGCTCAGCAGCGGTTGTGGTTTATCGACCAGTTGTACGGGCCCTCACCGGTTTACAACATACCGGCGGCGCTACGGGTCCTCGGTGCGCTTGATGCCGACGCGCTGGGCGCGGCGCTGGCCGATGTGGTGGACCGCCATGAGAGCCTGCGCACGGTGTTTGTGGCGGTCGAGGGAACACCGCAGCAGGTGGTTATCCCCAGTGAGCGAGCCGACTTCGGCTGGCAGATCACCGATGCCACCGGCTGGCCGGAGAGTCGGCTGACTGAGGCCGTCAACGCGGCGGCGAGCTACACGTTCGATCTGGCAACCGACATCCCTTTGCACGCAGAGCTTTTCCGGGTCACCGCCGACGAACACGTGCTGGTGGCCGTCGTGCACCACATCGGTGCGGATGGCTGGTCGATCGCCGCGCTGGTACGTGATCTGGGAGTGGCTTATGCCAGCCGGTGCGCGGGCCGGCACCCCGCCTGGGCGCCGTTGCCGGTGCAATACGCCGATTACACGCTGTGGCAGCGCGCACAGTTCGGTGATCTTGATGACAGTGAAAGCCGCATCGCCGCGCAGCTGAGCTACTGGGAGCAGGCGCTGGCCGGGCTGCCCGAGCGGCTGCAGCTGCCCACGGATCGGCCCTACCCGGCGGTGGCCGATTACCGCGGCGCCAAGGTGGCGGTGGATTGGCCGGCGGAGTTGCAGCAGCGAGTGCGCCAGGTCGCCCGCGAGCACAACGCCACCGGTTTCATGGTTGTTCAGGCCGCGCTGGCGGTGCTGCTGGCAAAACTCAGCGCCAGCAGCGATGTGCCGGTGGGGTTCGTGACCGCCGGGCGAAGCGATCCAGCGCTGGACGAGCTGGTCGGATTTTTCGTCAACACTCTGGTGTTGCGGGTCGATCTGGCGGGGGATCCCACCGTGGCCGAGCTGCTGGCCCAGGTGCGAGCGCGCGGCCTGGCCGCCTACGAGCACCAAGACGTGCCCTTCGAGGTGCTGGTCGAACGGCTCAACCCCGCCCGAAGCCTGGCCCATTCCCCGCTGGTCCAGATCGTATTGGCGTGGCAGAACTTCCCCGGGCAGACCAGCGACCCTGCCGCCGGGTTGGCCTTGGGTGATCTGCAGGTCACCCAGATGCCCGCGGACGCCCAGTGGGCGCGCATGGATCTGACGTTTACCCTGGCCGAACGCTGGACCGATGCCGGTGAGCCCGACGGGATCTACGGGGACGTGGAATTCCGCACCGACGTGTTCGATGCGGAAACCATCGAGGCGCTGATCGAGCGGTTGGAGCGGGTCTTGGTGGCGATGACTGCCGGCCCAGGGCAGCGACTGTCGTCGGTGGATCTGCTCGGTGCTGGTGAGCACGCCCGCCTGGATGGGTGGGGTAACCGTGCCGTCCTGGCCCAGCCGGCGATCGGGGTATCGATCCCGGCGCTGTTCGCTGCGCAGGTGGCGCGCACCCCGGAGGCCTTGGCGATCAGCTGCGGCGGCCGCTCCATGACCTATCGCGAGCTTGAGGAGACCGCGAATCGGTTGGCGCACTTGCTAATTGACCATGGTGTGGGCGTGGGTGAGTGTGTGGCGCTGGCGTTCAACCGGTCGGCTGAGGCGATCGTGGCGATCTTGGCTGTGCTCAAAACCGGGGCGGCCTATCTGCCGATCGATCCGGGGCTGCCGGCGGCGCGGATCGGGTTCATGGTTGCCGACGCCGCACCGATTGCCGCAATTACCACCGAGGCCCTGCGGCCGCGGCTGGACGGACACGACCTGCTGGTCATCGACGTCGAAGATCCTCGCATCGCGACCTATCCGTCCACGGGATTGCCGGCGCCGGCCTCCGACAACATCGCTTACATCATCTACACCTCGGGCACGACCGGAACCCCGAAAGGCGTGGCAATCACCCATCGCGGCATTGCCGACCTTGTCACGACGCACGTCGAGCGGCTCGACATCACATCTGAGAGCCGAATTCTGCAGTTCGCTCCGATATTCTTCGACACTTCGGTGGGGAACCTGTGGTACGCGTTGCTGTCCGGGGCAGCCGCGGTGATTCCGGTCGATGACGCAAGCGCTTCCGGGTGAGGAACTAGTCGACTTGATGATCCGGCACAACGTCTCCCATGCGGCATTCACGCCCACAGCGCTAGCCGCCCTCCCCGTCGACCGACTGCAAGGCGTGACGCTGATTGCGGCCGGCGAAGCGTGCACAGAACAACTTGTGGACCGATGGGCCCCTGTTGCCACATTGATCAATGAGTACGGCCCGACCGAAACGACGGTGGACCTCACGATGACCGTCGGTCTCGCGAGTGGTTCGGGGACGCCGCCGATCGGATGGCCGGTGTCCGGGGCGGCGTTGTTTGTGCTCGATGGCTGGTTGCGCCCGGTGCCTGCCGGTGTGGTCGGCGAGCTGTATGTGGCCGGCGCCGGGGTCGGGTGCGGGTACGTGCGGCGGCCGGGTTTGACGGCGTCGCGGTTTGTGCCCTGCCCCTTCGCCGGCGCAGCAGCACCCGGCACACGCATGTATCGCACCGGGGACCTGGTGCGCTGGGGCGCCGACGGGCAGCTGGCGTATGTGGGACGCGTCGATGAGCAAGTCAAGATCCGCGGCTACCGCATCGAATGCGGCGAGATCCGCGCCGCCCTGGCCGCGCTCGACGGCGTCGACCAAGCCGCGGTCATCACCCGCGAAGACCGCCCCGGCGACAAACGACTGGTCGCATACATCACAGGCACAGCAGACCCGGTCCGAACGCGCGCCGCGCTGGCCGAGCGGCTCCCGGACTACATGGTCCCCGCCGCCGTGGTGGCACTAGCGGCGCTGCCGTTGACGGTCAACGGCAAACTCGACACCCGCGCCCTGCCGGCACCGGAATACACCCAAGGCGAGAGCTTCCGGGCGCCCACCACCCCGATCGAGGAAATCCTCGCCGGCATCTACGCCGAGGTGCTCGGACTGGAACGGGTTGGCGTCGACGACTCCTTCTTCGATCTGGGTGGGGATTCGCTGTCGGCGATGCGGGTGATCGCCGCGGTCAACGCCGCACTGGATGCTCACCTTGCAGTGCGCGTTGTGTTCGAGGCGCCGTCGGTCGCCCAATTGGCGCCCCGTATCGGTGCGGAGGACGGTCGGCTTGAGCCGTTGGTGGCGGGTGAGCGGCCCGCGGTGATTCCGTTGTCGTTCGCCCAGCAGCGGTTGTGGTTCATCGACCAGTTGCACGGGCCCTCACCGGTTTACAACGGGGCGGTGGCGTTGCGGCTGCACGGTGCGCTTGATGCCGACGCGCTGGGTGCGGCGCTGGCCGACGTGGTGGAACGGCATGAGAGCCTGCGCACGCTGTTGCCGGCGGTCGACGGGATACCGCAGCAGGTCGTGCTGCCCGCCGAGCAGGCCGACTTCGGCTGGGATGTCATTGATGTCAGCGGGTGGCCGGCAGACCGGCTGCATGAAGCCATCGGCGCGGCGGCGCGTTACCGGTTTGACCTGGCAACCGTGATCCCGTTGCGGGCGCAACTTTTCCGTGTCGGCGACGACGAACACGTGCTGGTGGCCGTCGTGCACGAAATCACCGCCGATGGCTGGTCGATGACCCGGCTGGTGCGTGACCTGGGTATGGCTTATGCCAGCCGGTGCGCGGGGCTGCCCCCGCCTGGGCGCCGTTGCCGGTGCAATACGTCGATTACACGCTGTGGCAGCGCGCACAGTTCGGTGACCTCGATGACAGTGAAAGCGGCATCGCCGCGCAACTGACCTACTGGGAGCAGGCGCTCTCCGGGTTGCCTGAGCGGCTGAGGTTGCCCACCGATCGGCCGTACCCGGCGGTAGCCGATCAGCGCGGCGCCAGGGTGGCGGTGGATTGGCCGGCGGAGCTACAGCAGCGGGTGCGCGAGGTGGCCCGCGAGCACAACGCCACCAGTTTCATGGTGATGCAGGCCGCGCTGGCGGTGCTGCTGGCAAAGGTCAGCGCCAGCAAGGATGTGGCGGTGGGATTCGCGATCGCCGGACGAAACGATCCCGCGCTGGAAGAACTCGTGGGGTTTTTCGTCAACACCCTGGTGCTGCGGTTCGACCTGGCGGGGGACCCCACCGTGGCCGAGCTGCTGGCCCAGGTGCGAGCGCGCGGCCTGGCCGCCTACGAGCACCAAGACGTGCCCTTCGACGTGCTCGTCGAGCGGCTCAACCCCATCCGCAGCCTGGCCCGTCACCCGCTGGTTCAGGTGATGTTGGCGCTGGCAGAACCTGCCCGGCCAAATCGATGTCCCCGCGACCGGGCTGAATCTGGGTGATCTTCAGGTCACGCCGCTGCTGGCGGATACCCAGGCGGCAAAGATGGATCTGGTGTTCTTCCTGAAGGAACGCTGGACCGATGCCGGTGAGCCCGACGGGATTTACGGGCACGTGGAATTCAGGACCGACGTATTCGACGCGGAGACCATCGAGGCGCTGATCGAGCGGTTGGAGCGGGTGTTGGTGGCGATGACTGCTGATTCTGTGCGGCGGTTGTCGTCGGTGGATGTGCTTGATGAGCCTGAGCGTGCCCGGTTGGATGCGATTGGTCATCGGCCGGTGTTGAGTGAGCCGGTGAGCGGGCCGGTGTCGATTCCGGTGTTGTTCGGTGCGCGGGTGGCCCAGACACCGGATGCGGTGGCGCTGGTCTGCGGGGGGCGTTCGTGGACGTATCGCGAGGTTGAGGAGACCTCGAACCGGTTGGCGCACCTGTTGGCCGGCAAGGGGGCCGGCCCGGGACAGTGTGTGGCGCTGCGGTTTTCCCGATCGGCTGAAGCGGTCGTGGCGATTTTGGCGGTGCTTAAGACCGGGGCGGCGTATCTGCCGATCGACCCGGCGCATCCCCGGGAACGGATCGCGTTCATGCTCAGCGATGCCGCGCCGGTGGCGGTGATCACCACCGCCGACTTACGTCCGCGGCTCGATGGGTTTGACGTGGTCGTCATCGAGGTCAACGACCCCGCCGTGCAGACCCAACCCTGCACGGCCCTGCCGGCGCCGGCTCCCGATGACCCGGCGTATGTCATCTACACCTCGGGCACCACCGGGGTCCCCAAGGGGGTGGCGATCACCCACCGCAACGTGACCCAGCTGGTGGAGTCCCTGGATGCGGGCCTGCCGGCAGCCGGGGTGTGGAGTCAGTGCCATTCGTATGCCTTCGACGTCTCGGTGTGGGAGATCTTTGGTGCACTGTTGCGCGGTGGCCGGCTGGTCGTGGTGCCTGAGTCGGTGGTGCGCTCCCCCCAGGAGTTGCACGACGTGCTGGTCGATGAGCGGGTCAGCGTGTTGACCCAGACCCCGTCTGCGGTAGCGGGCCTTGCCGCTGAGGGGTTGGAGTCGACGGCGTTGGTGATGGCCGGTGAACCCTGCCCGGCCGAGGTGGTGGATCGATGGGCGCCCGGACGGGTGATGGTCAACGCCTATGGCCCCACCGAAACCACCATGTGTGTGGCGGTCAGTGCCCCGCTGACCGCGGGCTCGGGGATACCGCCGATCGGTTCACCGGTGGGCCGAGCGGCGTTGTTCGTCCTCGATGGCTGGCTTCGCCCGGTGCCCGCCGGTGTGGTCGGAGAGCTCTATGTGGCCGGCGCCGGCGTGGCGGTGGGGTATCTGGGCCGGGCCGGGTTGACCGGCTCACGGTTTGTGGCCTGCCCCTTCGGGCAGCCCGGCACACGCATGTATCGCACCGGAGACCTGGTGTGCTGGGGTGCTGATGGGCAGCTGGCCTACGTCGGACGCGCCGATGAGCAGGTCAAGATCCGCGGCTACCGCATCGAGTGCGGCGAGATCCGCGCCGCCCTGGCCGCACTCGACGGAGTGCAGCAGGCCGCGGTGATCACCCGCGAGGACCGCCCCGGCGACAAACGACTGGTCGGCTACATCACCGGGACCGCAGACCCGGTCCACACCCGCACGACGCTGGCCGAGCGGCTCCCGGAGTATATGGTCCCGGCCGCGGTCGTGGCACTGCCGGCGCTACCGCTGACCGTCAACGGCAAACTCGACACCCGCGCCCTGCCCGCACCCGAATACCAAGGCGCCGGCGACGGATACCACGCCCCCACCAACCCCGTCGAGGAAATCCTGGCCGGCATCTACGCCGAGGTACTCGGCATGCACCGCGTCGGCATCGACGACTCCTTCTTCGACCTCGGCGGAGACTCACTACTGGCCACCCGCCTCGTCGCCGCCATCGAAAACACCCTCAACGCCAGCCTCTCCGTACGCACCATCTTCGAGGCACCATCCGTCAGAAGCTTGAGTCAGCAGTTAGGCAGCGGACGGGCCAATGGGCCGACGTATGCGTCCGTGCACGGCCGTCACAGCACCGAGGTGCATGCTCGCGACCTCACGCTGGACAAGTTCATTGACGCCACGACGCTAACCGCCGCTCCGACGCTTCCGGCCTCGAACGCCGAAGCGCGGACGGTGCTGCTGACCGGCGCAACCGGTTTCCTGGGACGTTACCTGGCCCTGGAATGGCTGCAGCGGATGGACCGAGTCGGCGGCAAGCTGATCTGCCTGGTGCGGGCGAAGTCCAACGAGGATGCGTATCAACGCTTGGACACCACCTTCGACAATGGCGACCCGAAGATGCGGCGGCACTTCCAGGAACTGGCCGCCGATCATCTGGAGGTCCTCGCCGGCGACAAGGCCGAAGCCGACCTGGGCCTGGACCAGGAAACCTGGCAGCGGCTGGCCGAGACCGTGGATCTGATCGTCGACCCGGCAGCCCTTGTCAGCGGTGCCCTGCCCTACAGTGACCTGTTCGGGCCCAACGTCGTAGGCACCGCAGAGCTGATCCGTCTCGCGCTCACCACGAGGCTGAAGCCCTACGCTTTCGTGTCGACGGCGAGCGTGGGCGATCAGATCGAGCCGTCGGCCTTCACCGAGGATGCCGACATCCGGGTCATCAGCCCGAGCCGCACAAACGATGACAGCAGCGGCTACGGCAACAGCAAGTGGGCCGGCGAGGTGCTGTTGCGGGAGGTCCACGACCTGTGCGGCCTGCCGGTCACGGTGTTTCGTTGCGACATGATCCTGGCCGACACCACGTATGCGGGCCAGCTCAACGTGTCGGACTGGTTCACCCAGATGGTGCTGAGCCTGTTGGCCACCGGCGTCGCGCCCGGCTCGTTCTACCAGCTCGACCCCGACGGCAACCGGCAGCGCGCGCACTTCGACGGACTGCCCGTCGAATTCATCGCCGAAGCGATCGCCACCCTGGGAGCCCAGGCGGTCGACGGATGTGCATACCTATCACGTGATGAATCCGCACGACGACGGTATCGGACTCGACGAATACGTCGATTGGGTCATTGAGGCCGGTTACCCGATCCAGCGCATCAGCGACTTTGGGGAGTGGTCGGAGCGCTTCGAGACCGCCCTCCGTGCCCTGCCGGATCGACAGCGCCCAGGCACGGTGCTGGATTTGCTGTTCAGCGATTCCAACCGTTTACAGCCCGCAGAGCCGGCCCGCGGACCGCTTGCGCCGACCGAGCGATTCCCTGCTGCGGTACAAGAAGCAAAAATCGGCCGCAACGGTGGCATTCCGCACGTCTCGGCTCCGATCATCATCAAATACGTGACCGACTTGCAACTGCTCGGGTTTTGGGAGGATTCCACCCGTGTGGCTTAGCAAATGGGCAGACATCCCAGCTCGGCGGAAGTAGTGGGGCGGCCCGCAGGCCGTGACAGTTTGCCAATCACGACAGTTTTGACGTCAATCGTGACGACGGTGGCTTCATCTGGGCGGTGCTGACCGCCGACGCGGCCATGATTGGCGCTGGTCAGCGCGATTCCGGGCGCAGCCCATCGGTTCCCGACATCGTCGGTCGCCCAGGTCGTTCACCGGAGGAGCCAGCTATGTCACCCTTTCGGCCTCGGGTGGTGCTCGGCGCTCTCGGCGCCGGCCCCATAACGGCCCCGCTGTGATCTGCTTCCGCGAGACTGCGGCAGCCTGTATGAGGTGATGGAGGAGGTGAAGGTATGCCAGGAGTGGCCGAGCTCGCCCTTGGGCTGGCGCCGATTGCCGGCGGAATGGCGCTCGGCGTCGCGGCGGGATATCTGAAGGGCCCGGACGTCCGCCGCGCGATCAAGCAGGATATTGAACTGCTGAAGGAGTTACCACCGGATCAGCTGGAGCGGCGAACCGAACTCCAACGCAGCATCGATACCCGTATAGACGACCTTATCGCGGCCTCCAACCGATACCGGTCGCTTCGCAGAGCAGCCGGCACCTACCGAGGCAGCTTGCGCGACGTACTGCTGCTCATCTGCGCGATTCTGTTCATCGGGGTCTGGTGGGGCACCGATCATCACAAGAGCAACTGGCTCCCGATGTTCGTTGTTCTCATTGTGGTTGCGGTGTGCGCAGCAGCGTATGCGCTCCGCGGTCTCCATACTGGCGTGGTCAACTTGATTCGTGGGGAGGACCGGCCTGCAGCGCCACCGCAACCGTGAAACACCGACCGCCCTCAGTCAGCGATGTAGGTTCCACTGACCGCAATCCTCGGCAAGGACGTCGTTGACGTCGACTTCGAGTCCGCCGACTACGGGGCCTGGGTTCGACGCCGTACTTACCACGCGTTGGTAGAGAACTGCGGCAGGGTCGATCTGACCGTGAGACCACGCCTTGGTCTGCCACGCCCACCGGTGGCCCGGTGTCCGCGAATTTCCGATGACGCCGTCGTCGGCGGCCCATTTGCAGACATCGCTACCGCCGTAGACGCCGGTGCGCTGCACTCCCAGTACCGAATTGATTCCGCGAAACCACTTGAGTGCCAGATTATTCCAGGTGTCGTGGTTTATGTCCTCGTCGATGCTGAAGAATATCGGGGCACTCTGACCGCCGCCCGCCGCGCTATGTAGCGTCCAGGCGGTGCGAGCATCGGCGACGCCGCCCTCGAACCCGCGGCGAAAGTCCGATGGTGCTGTCCCGCCTGGCTTGCCGTATTGGTAGTTGCTGACGATCATCAGCCCCGCAGCGTTCAGCTGCTCGGCGTAAGGCCTTGTGATCGGCTTAGCGCCCATGGACGAGCCGGGCCGCGATAGCGACACGTAGTTGATGACTCCGGAGTAGCCGGCGGCGCGAATCTGCTCGGCTGGAACTTGGCGCATGGCGAAGTCGATCAGTTTGGGAGCGGCGGCAGCCGACGCAGGGACGGTGACATTTGCCGATGCCGCATACAGACCGGGCAGTGCAGACATAGCGATTGCGTGACGCAATACGTCGCGCCGCGACATCGCGCGTGATCGCGGGAGGCACACATCTCCCGACAAGTCCTGCATCGCGTGATGTTAAATATTTGGACTTCGTAAACAGAAGTGCCATGCCGTAGTCGATATCAAATCGGTTTTTACGGTTCACCGGCCTGAGTCAGCGGCTGGAACAGTGGCAACGACTGCTGGGTAGCCGCACGCCGACGCGGGTACTGATCCTCAGAACCCGATGACGAGAGGATCCGATGGCGCACCGCGATCGTGACTACACCGACGAGCTGCTGCAAGAACTTCTGTTGACCTATGGGCCGTGCGGTCAGGAGGGCGAGGTGCGCGCGGTCATCGCGCGCGAACTGGAACCCCTCGTCGACGACATGTGGATCGACGACGCCGGAAACCTGATCGGCTATGTCGCCGCCAACCCTTCGGCCGGAAATGAGGGAGCGCCCAATCACCGCCACCGCACGGAGTCCATCCCCGGCGCCGCGACACGGGTGATGGCGCACATGGACGAACTGTCCATGATCGTCAAGCGCGTGGAACCCGATGGCACACTGCATCTGACGCAACTGGGCACCATGTACCCGGGAAACTTCGGGCTGGGTCCGGTCGTCGTGCTGGGCGACAACGAAACCCTTACCGCCGTACTGACTCTCGGCTCCGAGCACACCACCCAGGAAAGCTCGCGAATCTGGGAGACCAAACCCGATCAGGGCGATCGTGCCCTGGATTGGGATCACGTCTACGTTTTCACCGGTCGCAGCGCCGACGAGCTGACCGCCGCGGGCGTGCACGCCGGAACCCGGGTGTGCGTCGACCGCAGCAAGAGATCGGTGGTGCACATCGGAGAATTCGTCGGCGCCTATTTCCTCGACGACCGCGCCGCGGTTACCGCCCTGCTGAACGCCGCGCGCCAGCTGCACGAGCGCCAACAACGGCCCGCCGACGACGTGTACCTGGTCTTCACCACCAACGAAGAGGTCGGCGGGGTGGGGGGCACTTACGCCAGCGCCACCCTGCCCGGCGACCTCACCCTGGCCCTGGAAGTCGGCCCCACCGAACGCGAATACAACACCAGCGTCACCGGCGGTCCGATCATCGGCTACAGCGACGCCCTATGCGTCTACGACAAAGAGGTCGCCGACCGACTGCTGAAAATCGCCACCGACCGCGAGCTGTCACCCCAGGCTGCCGCGCTGGGCGCCTTCGAATCCGACGCGTCACACTCGAAGGCCAACGGGCTGACCGCGCGCGCCGGCCTGCTGTGCCTGCCCACGCTGAGCACCCACGGCTATGAGGTGATCGCTCGGCGCGCGATCGACGACATGGCCGCGATCGTGGTGGACTTCGTGCTGCAGCCGAGCCAAAAGATCACCTGACACTGCGCGCAGGCGATCACGCTGCCGCGGCCGCCCACAAGGACCGCGCGTCCTTGCCGGAGCCGCAGCGGTGCTCATAACCTGGGCAACATCCGACCGCATCCAGGGGTCTTCGGGCTGGCGCGGTGAATGACGGCAGGCAGGCGGGCAGGTCATGGCATCACCGCGACGCGCCGAGCGCCGTCGCGATGCTGCGGGCGGCGGTCTCTAGGGGTGGCCGGACTGACCGGCGCCCGGGTGGACGAGCTGGCGACGATGGACATCTTCAAGGGATGTCCCGCCGAGGACCTTGCCCCGTTGGCGGGCCGCCTGCAGCCCCTGCGCGCCGCGGCCGGTCAGGTGCTGATGCGGCAGGGAGAACAGGCTGTCTCCTTCCTGCTGATCTCCTCGGGCACCGCCGAGATCAAACACGTCGGTGACGACGGCGTTGCGATCGTCGAGCACGCGTCCCCGGGCATGATCGTCGGCGAGATCGCCCTGCTGCGCGACATCCCCCGCACCGCGACGGTGACCACCGCCGAACCGCTGACGGGTTGGATCGGCGACACCAGGGCCTTCGCCAGCATGGTGCACATCCCGGGCATCACGCCGCGGCTGCTGCGCACCGTGCGCCAGCGTCTGGCCGCGTTCATCACGCCGATCCCGATCCGCGTTCGTGACGGCACGCTCCTCCTACTGCGCCCGGTGCTCCCCGGCGACAGCGAGCGCACCGTGCACGGCCACATCTACTTCTCCAGCGACACGCTGTATCGGCGATTCATGACCCCGCGGCTCCCTACCCCCGCATTGATGCACTACCTGTCGGAGGTCGACTATGTCGATCACTTCGTGTGGGTGGTCACCGACGGCAGCGACCCGGTGGCCGACGCGCGCTTCGTGCGCGATGAGAATGACCCGACGATCGCCGAGATCGCGTTCACGGTCGCCGACGCTTACCAGGGTCGCGGCATTGGAACCTTCTTGATCAGCGCACTGTCCATCGCCGCCCGCGTCGACGGCATCGAAAGGTTTTCCGCGCGAATGCTTTCCGACAACGGGCCGATGCGCGCGATCATGGACCGCTACGGCGCCGTCTGGCAGCGCGAAGACATCGGCGTCATCACCACCGTGATCGACGTGCCGCGGCCGCGTCACCTGCGCCGCGAGGAGGCCGAGCAGATCAAGCGGGTGGCCCGTCAGGTCATCGCAGCGGTCGGCTGAGGCCGGAGCTGGCGTGGGAAGGCGGGCGTGGTCGCATCCTGTGCTATCAACTCCTCATGCGGCACTTCCGGATTGGCCCGGTGCTGATTGGGGTGCTCGCGCTGGCGATCGCTGCTTGCGGTCACTCACCCGCGCGGCCGCCGTCGGCCGCTCCCACGAAATCCGCCCCGGCGAGCGCGGTTGCCGTCAACCCCGCCAACATCAAACGGGTCATTCGCGATCTGCCGCCGGGGTACGAGGTGACCACCGGAATCCCGAGCGCCGCCTCGCCGCGGGTGATCTGGAGCCTGGGCAATGACCCCCAGGCCAAGCCGGCCAGATGCGGGGCGCTGGCCGATCCCGGCAGCGGGCGCGACCAGTCGGCACAGGGGGTGTCGGGATCAGGCAGCGGCGGCATCGTCAACGCGGTGGTGGTGGCTTTGCCCGGGCCGGTGGATTCCCCCGAAGACCTGCGCGCCGCATGTGCCCAATGGTCGGAGACCGCCGGGAACACCGTGGCACACGTCCACCTCATGGACGCGCCGCGCCTCGACGGTGTCGACACCATCGGCATGGTGGCGGACGTCAAGTCATCCGTCGAGTCCGGCACCGAAATCGACTCGCGCACCTACACTTTCACCGCTTATCTGGGCAGCTACTACGCCTTCACCACGCTGACCACCGACCCAGGTTCGGCGCTACCGGTGCTGCCACCGCAATTCGCCGCGGACCTGCTCGCCAAAACGGTGTCCACGTTGCGCAGCTGAGTCACCCGGTAGATTAGCCACGATGTCCAAGGTGTCGCTTGCGCTCGCCGCTGTCTGCGTCCTGGCCGGCTGCTCATCGGCCACTCATTCGGCGAAAGTCGACATCAACAAGGTCGTCGACGTGAAGTCCAGCTTCGGACCCGAGTACAAGGTCAGCGACATCAGCGAACGGGGAATCGACCCCAAGCTGCTGGCCGGCCGCAAACTGCCCGACGGGTTGACGTTCGACCCCGCGAACTGCGCGAAAGTTGCGGCGGGGCCGGACATGCCGGCCGACTTGCAGGGCAACATGTCCGCGGTCACCGCCGAGGGCCGCGGCAACCGGTTCGTCGTGATCGCGCTGGAGACCTCAAAAGCGTTGCCGTTCAATGAACCTGGGAAGGACTGCAACAAGGTGACCTTCGCCGGCCCGCAGCTGCGCGGCGGTGTCCAGGTGGTCGAGGTGCCGCAGATCGACAGCACTCGCACGCTGGGCGTGCATCGCGTCATGCAGGCGCTGACACCCGGGGGGCCACGCACCGGCGAGCTGTATGACTATTCGGCCTCGTTCGGCGACTACCAGGTGATCGTCATCGCCAACCCGTTGGTGGTTCCCGACCAGCCCGTCGCCCCGGTCGACACGCAACGCGCGCGCGACCTGCTCGTCAAGGCGGTGAACGCGGTGCGTGCCTGACGCTAGGTCGACGGCGGCGGCCCGCTGCGCCCGGCTTCCGCCGCGCTTGCGACCGCCGCTCAGCGCACGCCGCGCGGCCGGAACTGAATGCTCACCCGCGGGCCCACCGATGCCGCCGTCTTGGGCACCGCGTGTTCCCACGTGCGCTGGCACGATCCGCCCATCACCAGCAGATCGCCATGCGCCTGCGGGAGCCGCAGCGACGGGCCGCCGCCGCGGCGGCGCATGGCAAACGAGCGGGTGGCACCCAGGCTGACGATCGCCACCATGGTGTCCTCGGAACTGCTGCGGCCGATGGTGTCGCCATGCCAGGCAACGCTGTCCGAGCCGTCGCGATAGCAACACAACCCGACCGTGGTGAAGGGCTCACCGAGCTCGCCGGCATAGATGTCGTTGAGCCGCCTGCGCAGCCGGGCCAGCTCCGGATGCGGCGGCTCGGCGACCGCGAGGTCGTGAAAGCTCACCAACCGCGGCACGTCGACCACCCGGTCGTACATCTGCCGGCGCTCCTCGCGCCACGGCACCGTCGACAGCAAGGCCTCGAGCAGGCCATCGGCATCGGTGAGCCAGCCGGCGCGGATCTCGATGAACGCGCCGTCACCGAGCTGTCGACGCTCGGTGTGCTGGAACAGGGAGCCTTGGACCGCGATCTCCACGCCACCGAGTTTATCGCACATTCGTTCGATGACGCGGGGGCGTGCGACGGGCGTGTACCGGGCGCCGATGCGCCCCGGCGCCGCTACGGTTGAGCTGTGGGTGTCGTCGAGCTGAGCACCAATTCCGAGGTCGGCGCGCTGCGCGTGGTCATCCTGCACCGCCCCGGTGCCGAGCTGCTCCGGCTCAATCCGCGCAACGTCGACCAGTTGCTGTTCGACGGCCTGCCGTGGGTCGCTCGCGCGCAGGACGAGCACGACCAGTTCGCCGCGCTGTTGCGATCCCGCGGCATCGAGGTGCTGTTGTTGTCCGACCTGCTCACCGAGGCGCTGACGCACAGCGGAGCAGCGCGGATGCAGGGCGTCGCGGCCGCCGTCGACGCGCGACGGCTCGGAGTGCCTCTGGCGCAAGAACTCTCGGCCTACCTGCGGGGGCTCGAGCCGGCCCGGCTGGCCCAGGTGCTGATGGCCGGCATGACGTTCAACGAATTGCCCTCGGGAACCCGGACCGACGTCTCGCTGGTGCTGCGAATGCACCATGGCGGCGACTTCGTCATCGACCCGCTGCCCAACCTGGTGTTCACCCGCGACTCGTCGATCTGGATCGGCCGGCGGGTGGTGATTCCGACGCTGGCGCTGCGCGCCCGGGTGCGCGAGGCGTCGCTGACCGATCTCATCTACGCCCACCACCCGCGGTTCACCGGTGTCCGTCGTGCCTACGAGTCGCGCACAGCCCCCGTCGAGGGTGGTGATGTGCTGCTGCTGGCGCCCGGCGTGGTCGCCGTCGGGGTGGGGGAGCGGACCACCCCCGCCGGCGCGGAGGCGTTGGCCCGCAGCCTGTTTGACGACGACCTGGCGAACACGGTGCTCGCGGTGCCGATCGCTCAGCGGCGCGCCCAGATGCATCTGGACACGGTGTGCACGATGGTCGACACCGACACGGTGGTGATGTACGCCAACATCGTCGACTCGTTGTCGGCCTTCACCATCCAGCGCACGCCCGACGGCGTCGCGATCAGCGACGAAGCCCCATTTTTGGAGGCCGCGGCCAAGGCGATGGAGATCGACAAGCTGCGAGTCATCGATACCGGCCTGGATCCCGTCGTCGCCGAACGCGAGCAGTGGGACGACGGCAACAACACCCTGGCGCTGGCGCCCGGCGTGGTGGTCGCCTATGAGCGCAACGCGCAGACCAACGTTCGCCTGCAGGACGCCGGCATCGAAGTGTTGACCATCGCCGGCTCGGAGTTGGGCACCGGCCGCGGCGGGCCGCGGTGCATGTCCTGCCCCGTCGCCCGCGAGCTGCTGCCCTAGGAAAGCTACCGCCAGCTGGGCAGCCAGATCTCCATGTTCCAGGTCTGCTGCGAAATCGGCAGACCGGTGAGCACCGGGAACAGCCACGCGAAGTTGGTGACCACCAATGCCACATACGCGCAGACGGCGATCAGCCCCAGCGTGCGTCGCTCCGAGTTCGCCTGCAGGCGCAGCCGCCGGGGCGGCGCGCCGGGGGTGTAGAGAATGTCGCCGCAAATCAGCGCGATGGCCATCACCAGGAACGGCGCCATGGTCGCCGCGTAGAAGAAGTACATCTGCCGATCGATGTCGGCGAACCACGGCAGCCAGCCGGCGCAGTAGCCGACCAGCACCGCGGCGTAACGCCAGTCGCGGCGGACCAGCGTGCGCCACAACGCGAAAACCAAGACCGGCACCGCCACCCACCACATCGCCGGAGTGCCGACCAGCATCTCGGCCTTGACGCACGACTGGGCGCCGCAACCGGGGACGTTCTGCTCGTCGATCGCGTAGAGCACCGGCCGCAGCGACATCGGCCAGCTCCAGGGTTTCGATTCCCACGGGTGGTAGTTGCCGGCGGAATTCGTCAGGCCGGCATGGAATTGGAACGCCTTGGCGCTGTAATGCCACAGCGATCGGATGGCGTCGGGCAGCGGAACGACCGAATGGGGCCCGATCGTCTGTCCCACCTCGTGCCGGTCGATGGCGGTCTCGGAGGCGAACCACGGTGCGTAGCTCGCCAGATACACCAACACCGGGATGACGGCCAGCGCGTACGCGGTGGGAAGGAGGTCGCGCCGCAACGTGCCCAGCCAGGGCCGGGTGACCTGGTACTGGCGCCGCGCGGTCACGTCGAACGCCAGCGACATGGCCCCGAAGAACAGCACGAAGTACAACCCGGACCACTTTGTGCCGCAAGCCAATCCGAGCAGGATCCCGGCACCGAAGCGCCACCACCGCACGCCCAGCCGCGGGCCCCATTCCGTCTGGGCGTTTCGGCCCTCCAACAGCGCGACGTGCATCCGTTGGCGAACCTGGTCGCGGTCGACGATCAGCGCCCCGAACGCCGCGACCACGAAGAACGTGAGGATGCCGTCGAGCAATGCGGTCCTCGAAGCGACAAAGCTGACGCCGTCGCAGATCACCAGCACGCCGGCGATCGCGCCGATCAGCGTCGAGCGGCTGATCCGCCGGACGATCCGCATCACCAGTGCCACCATCACCACGCCGAGCAATGCGCCGGTGAACCGCCAGCCGATGCCGCTGTATCCGAATATCGCCTCGCCGAGAGCGATCAGTTGCTTGCCGACCGGCGGGTGCACCACCAGACCAAACCCGGGATTGTCTTCGACGCCCTGATTGTGCAGCACCTGCCAGGCCTGCGGCGCGTAGTGCTTCTCGTCGAAGACCGGAGTGCCGCCGTCGGTGGGTGAGCCCAGGTTCAGGAAGCGGGTGATCGCCGCCAGCAGGGTGATCACCCCGGTCACCACCCAGCCGCGGACCTGATCGGTCGGCCCGAAATCGGCCACCGGCACCAGCGGCCCCGGGCTGACCACGGGCACCACGCGCTCCTGTTCGGGGACGGGAGCTTCGCGGGGCGGGGCGGTCATCACGTCGATCGTAGGCTGTCGGTCATGACCACCGGCCGCCTGTTGCTGGGAGCGACCCCGCTGGGACAGCCGTCGGATGCCTCCCCGCGCCTGGTGGACGCCTTGGGACGGGCCGATGTGGTCGCCGCCGAGGACACCCGGCGGGTGCGGACCCTGGCCAAGGCCCTCGACGTGCGGATCGGCGGTCGGGTGATCAGCATGTTCGACCAGGTCGAGAGTTCCCGGGTCGAGTCCCTGCTCGAGGCGATCCGCGCGGGCGCGACGGTGCTGGTGGTCAGCGACGCCGGGATGCCGCTGATCAGCGACCCGGGCTATCGACTGGTGACGGCCTGCGTGGAGGCCGGCCTGCCGGTGCGATGCCTGCCGGGGCCGTCGGCCGTGACGACCGCGCTGGCCGTGTCGGGTCTGCCGGCCGAGAAGTTCTGCTTCGAGGGATTCGCGCCGCGCAAGAAGGCGGCGCGGCGGACCTGGCTGGATTCACTGGCCGACGAGCGACGCACGTGCGTGTTCTTCGAATCGCCGCGCCGGTTGTCGGCCTGCCTGCAGGACGCCGTCGAGCGCCTCGGCGGTACGCGCCGTGCCGCGATCTGCCGAGAACTCACCAAGGTGCACGAGGAAGTGGTGCGCGGATCGCTCGACGAGTTGGCGGCGTGGGCGGCCGATGGGGTGCTGGGCGAGATCACCGTGGTGCTGGCCGGCGCCACCCCGAGCGCCGACCTGCCGTCGCTGGTGGCCGCCGTCGAGGAACTGGTCGCGGCGGGCACCCGCGTCAAGGACGCCTGCGGCGACGTGGCCGCCGCTCATCCAGGGGTGCGCTCGCGCCAGCTCTACGACGCGGTGCTGCGGTCCCGACGGGATTGAGGCAGGTCCGGTCAGCCGGCCGGGCTCGCGGCGGCGATGGACGGCAGCCCGACGATGGGGGATGTCTTGTGCAGGCATTCGGCCCACTCGGCGTCCGGGTCGGAGTCGGCGGTGATCCCGCCACCGACGCCCAGCACCGCGGCGCCCGCGGCATCGAATTCGACCGTGCGGATTGCGACATTCATTTCGCAACCGGCCACAGGTGAGGCCAATCCGATTGTGCCGCAATATATTCCGCGCCGATTCGGCTCCCAAAGCGAAAGAAGTTGACGGGCACGGTGTTTGGGTGTCCCGGTGACCGAGGCCGGCGGGAAGGTGGCGTCCAGCAGCGCCGACGTCGGCAACTCGGTGGGGACCTGTGCGCACACCGTCGAGACCAGGTGCCACACGCCCGGGGCCCGCCGCACCACCAACAATTCGGGTACGGTCACCGTGCCGACGATCGCCACCCGCCCGAGGTCGTTGCGCACCAGGTCGACGATCATGATGTTCTCGGCGACCTCCTTGGCCGACGCGCGCAGGGCCGACGGCCAGGCATCCAGCGGCAAGGTGCCCTTGATCGGGCTGGACGTGACGACCATGCCGCGCCGCCGCAGGAAGAGTTCCGGCGACAGCGATGCCACCGCACCCCACGTGCCGGCGACGTAGGCCGCCCGGGCTGGGGAGGTGCGCGCGACGCCGTCGATGAAGAAGTCCAGCGGGGCGCCGGCGACCGTTCCGGTGAACTGCGTGCACACGCACGCCTGGTAGACCTCGCCGGCACCGATGGCTTCCAGGCAGGCCAGGACGCCGTCGCGATGTGCCGCCCGGTCGGCGATGCCCCAGTCGATCTGACATTCGCGCGGGGCGGCCTTCGGTGTGGCCAGTGCGACGGTGAGCCAATCCGGCATCGGCGCCCCGGAAAGGCTTTCGTACCACCAGTGGCCGTCGCGGTCGCGGCGCAGCACGCAGTCGGTCCAGCCGCCGGCGGCCTCCGGAATCCGGTTGGGCTGGGCGTCGGCGCCGGGGTCGGGATACGACAGGTAACCGATCCAGCCGCCGCCCACCGCGCGCGGCTCGGGTTTACGCGATGCCGGTACGGCGAACACGTCGTCGACATGCACCGGGCGCACCGACACGCTCGGCGCGATCACGGCCAGCGCACCGAACCACTCGCCGGTCAGCGCAGCCGGCGGGGGCAGGCCCAGCCGCGCGGTGGCGTCACCAACCGCGCGCAGCACCTGGGGTGCGGCGCCAAGGTCGCCGAGCCGGTCGATTCGCACAGCCCAAGCTTGTCAGAACAGCGGCGTTTCGCACCCCCGGTGCCCGCGCTCAGCTGCGGCTGATGTCACGGGCCGTAGCCAGTGCCGCCAGTTTCTGCGGGTTGCGCATCACGTAGAAGTTGGTGATCTTGTCCGCGGCGATCTCGAGGGTGATCACGCCTTCGAGCTGTTCGCCGAGGTAGAGCAAAACCGCGGGGGCGCTGTTGCACGTCACCATCTCCACCCGCATCGTGCCCAGTTCCGCGGCCCGGCGCATTAGGCCGGCGATGGCGCGGGCGACCTTTTCGGCGCCGACCACCGGCCGGCGGGCCGCGCTCACCACGCCGCCGCTATCGGCGGTCCAGGTGGCGTCCGGGGCGAGCATCGTCATCAGCGCGTCCACGTCACCGCCGGCCGCGGTGGCCAGAAACTGCGCGGTGATTTCAGCGTTGCGCTCCGGGTCGACCGTGTCGAATCGCTTCCGCCGGGCCCGCACGTGTTCGCGTGCCCGGTGCGCGACCTGCCGGACGGTGGGCGCCGGCCTGCCCACCGCCTCGGCGATCTCGCCGTAGTCGAAACCGAATACCTCGCGCAGCACGAACACGGCCCGCTCGTCGGGACTCAGCGTTTCCAGCAACACCAGCATGGCCATCGAAATCGACTCGGCCAGAACGACATCGGCGGCGGGATCCTGCTCCTCGAGCAACAGCGGCTCGGGGAGCCATGGCCCCACGTAATCCTCACGCCGCCGAGCACCGGCCCGCAGCGAGTTCAGCGCCTGGCGGGTGACCAGCTGGGCCAGATACGACTTGGTGTCGCGTACCGTCGCCAAGTCGACCGCCGCCCACCGCAGATAGCTGTCCTGCAAGACGTCGTCGGCCTCGGTCGCCGAGCCCAGCATCTCGTAGGCGATGGTGAACAGCAGTGGCCGCAGCAAGGTGAACCGTTCGGCGTGCTCGCTGCCGGTCGGTGCGTGCGTCATCGCGCGGCGACCCCCTCTTCGGTCGGCAACTGCGCGGGCCGCTTGCCGCCCTTGATCCAGAGATACGAACCGGGCTTGGCGGCCTCGCGCCGGATCGACCACAGCGTGCCCTTGCAGATCGCTTCCTTGACCGACGCCGCCGCGCGGCCGCCCAGGAACATGTTCACCGGCGTGTCATCGGCGCGGGAGAACTGCACGGTGGCGTGCGTGCGGCCGAGGCTGATGCACTGCCCGACGAACGCCTGGTTCAGCGTCGCGGGGGCTTCGCCGGCGATGCGGCTCAGGACGGTGTTGGCGGCCTGGGCGCCCATCGGACCGGCGGCCTGGCAGCTCATCCGCAACGGCTGACCCGATGGCGCGGCGGCGTCTCCCGCGGCGACGATGCGCTCGTCGTCGATGCTGGTGAGCGTCTCGTCGGTGAGCAGCCGGCCCATCGGGTCGGTGTGCAGGCCGCTGCGCGCGGCCAGCTCCGGCACCGCGAACCCGGCCGTCCAGATGGTCGCCGCACTGGGCAGCACCACACCGTCGGTGAGCACCACCTCGTCCCAGCGCACCTCGACCACAGACACGGACTCCAGCACGTTGACGCCCAGGCGTCGCAGCCGCTTTGCCACCGAGCGCCGGCCCCGCTTACTCAGCGACGGACCGAGCACGGGGCCACAGACCAGGGTCACCGTGCGCCCGCCCTCGGCCAGCTCGGAGGCGGTTTCGATGCCGGTCAACCCGCCACCGACCACGGTGACGGGGGCCGGCAGCGGCAGATCGGTGAGCGCATAGTGCAGTCGCTGCGCGCTTTCCAGATCGGCGACCGAATGCGCGTACTCGGCGTATCCGGGCACCATCGATGCGGTCGCGCCCGTGCTTCCCACGGCGTAGATCAGATAGTCGTAATCCAGCTCGATGCCTGAGGTCAGCAGGACCCGCCGGCGGGCGGTTTCGATGACGTCGACGCTGTCGACGATCAACTGGATGCCCTCGCCGAGCAGCGTCGCGTAATCGGCGGTCGCCGCGCCGGTGTCGGCCACCAGCTGATGCAACCGGATGCGCTCGACGAAGACGGACCGGGGGTTGACCACGGTGATGTCGATGTCCGACCGCTGGCGCAGGTGGTTGGCCGCAAGGGTTCCGGCGTATCCGGCGCCGACTACGACGACATGGGTTCGTTCGGGGGTCACCTCGGTCATGACTGTCTCCTATTCGTGAGGACCTGTGCCCTTGAGACACCGCAGAACCGACGAGCGTGACAACCGTGCCCGCAATTGTGACCCGTCTCACTGCGCGCCAGGGGGCGATGGCGACCGATTGACCGGTGCACCCCCGCTGAGCTGCGGCGAAGCCGGTACGAAGGTGCGTGATACGCTGCGCTACGCCAATTCGTGGGCCTGCCCCGGGCCGGATGCACGCACCATTGAAACGCGCGAAATGTGGGGCCACTTACACGCGCATCGGTGCGTATCGGGAGAAGCAACCTTTGACGACCATCGCTGTGACTGGGCCGGGCGCCGCGCCGGCGCCGTCGCGCAGCCCTCGCGGGCCGTTGTCGTCGGGCGCGATCTGACGCCGGTGGCCATGATGTGCCCTTCGAGGAAACGCGTGCTGGCCGCTGTCGTGTGCGCGGCGGTGGTGCTCAGCGGATGCGGCGAGAAGAGCGACCCCGGGCCGCTGTCGGCCATGGTCAGTCCGGCCATCCCGCTCACCGCGCAGGAAATACCCAACCCGCTGCGCGGCCAGTATGAGGAAATGCTGAATCCGCTTTTCCCGCAAGGTAATTCGGCGCAGCAGCGATACTCCGCGTGGCCCGCGTCCTACGACGCCAGCTTGCGTGTCTCGTGGCGGCAGTTGCAGCCCGTCGATCCGCGCACATTGCCCCCGGATGCACCCGACGATCGCAGGTTCGATTTCAGCGCGATCGACGACGCGCTGGCCAAGCTCGGCAGCCGGAACATGCGCCTGATGCTCGGCGTGTATGCCTACAAATCTTGTTGCAACGGCTCCTATTCGGATAACACCAACATCGCGATTCCGGACTGGCTTCGCCCGTCGGCCGCCAGCTACCCCGCGCCGCCGAACGGTTCGGCCCCGGCCGTCACCCAGGTGGTGCCGAACTTCAACGACCCCGATTACCTCAACGGCTTCGGTCAGCTGCTGGCCGCGCTCGGTCGCCGTTATGACGGCGACGAGCGGCTCAGCGTGTTCGAGTTCTCCGGGTACGGGGACTTCGGCCAGAATCAACTTGCGTATCTGCGTGATTCGCTGAGCGCACCGGGTCCCACGGCGGACGACAGCGTCGCAAAGCTGGGTTATTACAGCCAGTTTCGCGACCAGAGCATCACCAAAGCCTCCATCGCGCAGTTGGTCGCGGACAACGTCGATGCCTTCCCGCACACCCAATTGGTGGTGGCGCCCCAGAATCCGGAGATCGTCCGCGAACTGTTCGCCGACGACGTCACCAAGAAATCAGCCGCGCCGGTCGGCATCCGCTCCGATTGCCTCGGGGTGCAGGCGCCCTTGCCGGAATGGGCGGAGGCCAACGACTCGCACTACGTCCGTTCCAACGATGCGGTCGTCAACGCGATCAAGCAGCGGCTGATGACGGCGCTGGTGATCAGCCAGTGGTGCCGATTGCCGAGCGGAGCCGATGCCCGGTCCTACTACGAGAAGGGCCTGCACGACGTCATCCGGTATCACGTGTCGATGACGTCGAGTGCGGATTTCCCGGACCGCGATGCGACGGCGGCGATGGACCCCAAGCTGTTCCTGCTGTGGGCCAGGGCCAATACGTCCGCCGGCTACCGGTATTCGGTTGAGGCGAAGCCGGGGTCGCAATCGATCCAGGGCAAAGTCGCGACGATCTCGGTCGAGTGGACCAATTACGGCTCGGCGGCGGCGACCGAGCACTGGGCGCCCGGCTACAAGCTGGTGGACTTCTCGGGCGCGGTGGTTCGCAACCTACCGGCGACCGTCGATCTCAAGACGCTAATTCACGACGAATCGAGCCAGTCACGTGAAGAGCCGGTGCCCGAGACGACCAGCGAGTCGGTGCACGTGGACCTCACCGGCCTGGCGCCCGGGCACTACACCCTGCGGGCCTCCGTCGAATGGCAACAGCACATCCCGGGTGCCTCCCACGTCGTGAACTATGAGCCCATGGCTTTGGCCCGGGACGGCCGTGACGGCTCCGGGTTGTACCCGATTGCGACACTTGACATCCCGAGCGACGCGCCCTCAGCAAACGGCCAGTGAGCCGGCGCGGCGCTGGCGTGCACCGCCGAACGGCGGGTTGCATACGTCCCCGTGCGGTGGGCCTGAAGTAATTACGCATGTGTCAACCAGCGCAGCCCTTGTGACTGCTAACCTGGCCCCATTGCCAGCCTTGCCCGGAACGCTTGCGCCGAACCCGCGCCGCAGGGGAACTGAGCTCTCAATGCCATGACAACTCACTCGACTGACGGACGAGCGGATGTGACCCGGCAACAGATCCTGCGGGCCGCATCCCATCAGTTCGCCCGGCGCCCCTATCACGATGTCGGCCTCGACGACATTCTCGCCGAGGCGGAACTGACCAAGGGCGCAATGTACTTCCATTTCAAGTCGAAGCACGCGTTAGCTGTCGCGATCATCGACAGTCAGACCGAGGCCGGCGCCGCCGCCGTGCAAGAGCTGATGACGCGCGGGCTCTCCGGTCTCGAGACACTGATCGACTTCTCGTACCTGATCGCCGTCAAGGACATCAAGACCGACATCGTCCGGTCGGGCCTGAATCTGATGGAGTCGGTCGGCCTGGCCGCCGGGCTGCACGAAAAACTGTTCGACCAATGGGTAGGAGCACTGGCCAGGGTCGCCCAACAGGCCAAGACCGAGGGTGACATCAACGAAGAGTGCGACCCGCGGGACGTCGGCCGCTTGATGGTCTCGCTGCACATGGGGCTGCGCAAAACCAGCAATCTGGACGAACCCGAACGGTTCCTGGTGGACCTGGAGAAGTGCTTGTCGCTGATGCTGACCGGGATTCTTCAAGCGGACCGCGCAGAGTACTTCCGTCAATTCCTCAGGCGGCGCGCGGCGCTGGCCATCAACACCAGTTCAGCGGATGCCGTCGAACATTAGCAACTCGAGCAGCCTGCACGGTCGAATCGCTGTGACGGCCGCTACCGTGGGCCGTCTTGCGGGCGGCGTGAAACCAAATGAGCTATCTGCGTATCCGATGCGACCCCGGAGGTGCGTGCACGATGGCGCGCCAAGTTCGGTCTGAAGCCACTCGTCGAAAAATTCTCGACGCCGCAATCGAAGTGTTCGGTGACGAAGGGTATGCCGCCGCTGGATGGAGCACCATCATCGAACGGACCGGACTGACGAAGGGCGCCCTCTATCACCATTTTGAGTCGAAAGAGTCGTTGGCCTCGAGCATCATCGAGGAAGGCTCCGACACACTTCTCAGCGCCTTCCGCAATGTCTGCGGGTCATCGTCGCCGGGGCTGGAGAACCTGATACACGGCACATTCACCATTGTCGAGGTGTTGAGCTCAGAGAGGATGGCCCGTGCGGCTGCGCAATTGGCCACCGCGCTAAGCGGATTCAATGCAGCGGCCTCTCGCTTCTACGCCAACTTGATGTTGGACACCGCGCAGGAGGCGCGGCGGGCGATCAACGAGGGAGACCTGCGTGACGAAATCGACCCCGATCTGCTCAGCGCGTTGATCATCGGCGCCATATTCGGGGCCCGGTTGGTAGCCAACGCGATATCGAGCCACGGCAGGATCGGCAACATCATCGGCGACCCCAGCGCGCGCTTGCATCAGACATGGAACCTGCTACTGCCTGGTGTTGTGTCGCAGGCGTCGCTGCCCTACTTTCAACAGTTCCTCCGCCGCGAAGAAATGCGCCATGCCGTACCCAGGCCTTCCCGCGACGAGGCCGAGGCGGAATCGCAAACCGAATAACTTCGGCGCCGTCCGCAGCTCATTGGCGATGCGGGCCATGCCATTTCGCGGTTGTGATTGCGGCGCCGCCTCTGCTCACTCGACTTCGGTGCCGGATGCTCGTCTCGTTCGCATCACGTTGTTCTGCTCACTCGACTTCGGTGCCGGATGCTCGTCTCGTTCGCATCACGTCGTTCTGCTCACTCGACTTCGGAAGCCGCCTGGTAGCGGGGAAATACACCCGTAGGAGCGGGCAGCGCCGTGCCGGGCTTGAGGCGCGTGCCGACGGCGGCGAAGGTTCGTTGATCTTGCGCCTGCCCGAGCAGATCCAGCAGCTTGCCGGCCGATTCGGGCATGACGGGCTGGACGAGCAGCGCAGCGATGCGGACCGCCTCGCAGGTGACATACAAGACGGTGCGGAAGCGCGCCTGATCGGACTCGGACTCGCTCTTGCGCAACACCCACGGCTGCTGCGCCGAGAAGTACCTATTCGCTTCGCCGAGCATCAGCCAGATCGCTTCCAGGGCCAGATGCATCGCCTGCGCGTCGAAGCTGGCCCGTGCGCGCTCCAACAATCCGTCGGCCGTTGTCAGCAATTCGGTGTCGGCGGCGATGAACTCGCCGGGCTCGGGAACGACACCGTCCAGGTTCTTAGCCGATCATCGACAACGACCGCTGGGCGAGGTTGCCGAGTTCGTTGGCCAGGTCGGAGTTGATCCGGGTGACGATGGCCTCTTCGCTGAAGCTGCCGTCCTGGCCGAACGGCACTTCCCGCAACAGGAAGTAGCGCACCTGGTCCACGCCGAACGTGTCGATCAGGTCTACCGGGTCGACGACGTTGCCCACCGACTTGCTCATCTTCTCGCCGCGGTTGAGCAGGAACCCGTGCGCGAAAACCCTTCGTGGCAGCTCGATTCCGGCCGACATCAAGAACGCCGGCCAGTACACGGTGTGGAACCGGATGATGTCCTTGCCGATCATGTGCAAGTCGGCCGGCCAGTAGCGCCGGAACCGCTCGGATTCGGTGTCCGGGTAGCCGACCCCGGTCAGGTAGTTGGTCAGCGCATCGACCCAGACGTACATCACGTGGTCGGGATGCTCGGGCACCTGCACGCCCCAGTCGAAGGAGGTGCGCGAGATGGACAGGTCGCGCAAGCCGCCCGAGACGAAGCTGACCACCTCGTTGCGTCGAACGTCGGGCGCGATGAAGTCCGGGTTCGCCTCGTAGTGGGCCAGGAGCTTGTCGGTGTACGCCGAGAGCCGGAAGAAGTAGGTCTGCTCCTCGGTCCAGGTCACCGGGGCGCCGGTCTCGACGGCCAGCGCGGGTCCCGTCGTCGAGGAGTTGGGTTTCCGATTCGACGAAGAATCGTTCGTCGCGCACCGAGTACCAGCCCGAGTAGGTGTCCAGGTAGATGTCACCGGCCGCCGACATCCGGCGCCAGATCTCCTTCGACGCCTCGTGGTGGTCGGGATCGGTGGTGCGGATGAAGCGGTCGAAGGAGATGTTCAACCGCTCCTGCAGGCGCTGGAACACGTCGGAGTTGCGCCGGGCCAGCTCGGCCGTCGGGATGCCCTCGGCCGCCGCGGTTTCGACCATCTTGAGGCCGTGCTCGTCGGTGCCGGTCAGAAACCGCACATCGAACCCGTCGAGCCGCTTGAACCGGGCGATCGCGTCGGTCGCGATGTACTCGTACGCGTGCCCGATGTGCGGATCGCCATTGGGGTAGGTGATCGCGGTGGTGACGTAATAGGGCCTCATCGCCCCCAACCTTATTTGGGGGCGCCCTATTGTGTGCGCGTGACTTCCAAACGTCAGCCGCCCCCGGCTCCCGAGCCGTTGAGCCCGCTCGTCGATGCGCACACCCACCTGGACGCGTGTGGCGCCGCCGACGCCGAGGGCGTGCGGGCCATCGTGGACCGCGCCGCGGCGGTCGGGGTGGGCGCGGTCGTCACGATCGCCGACGACCTGGACTCGGCGCGCTGGGTCACTCGCGCCGCCGAGTGGGATCCGCGGGTCTATGCGGCGGTGGCGTTGCACCCGACCCGCGCCGACGCGCTCGACGACGCCGCCCGCGCCGAAATCGAGCGTCTGGTGGCCCACCCCAGGGTGGTGGCCGTCGGCGAGACCGGCCTGGACCTGTATTGGCCCGGGCGTCTGGACGGCTGTGCCGAGCCGGCCGTGCAGCGGGAGGCGTTCGCCTGGCACATCGACCTGGCGAAGCGCTGCGGCAAGCCGCTGATGATCCACAACCGGGACGCCGACGCCGAGGTGCTCGACGTGCTGGCGGCCGAGGGCGCCCCGGACGCCGTGATCTTCCACTGCTTTTCCTCGGGCGCCGCAATGGCCCGCCGCTGCGTGGACGCGGGGTGGCTGCTGAGCCTGTCCGGCACCGCGAGCTTCCGTAACGCGCACGCCCTGCGCGAAGCCGTTCCGTTGATACCGCCGGAGCAGCTGCTGGTGGAAACCGATGCGCCATTCCTGACGCCCGCATCCTTATCGGGGGAGGGCGAATGAGCCGTATTGCCTTCCTTATACTGTTCGGGCGATCGCCGAACTGATGGATCGTCGCCCAGAAGAGCTGGCCGAGATAACCACGGGCAATGCTCAACGGGTGTATGGGCTGGCCACTGTTTGAGCTGATAAGCGAGTGATGCTTATAACATCACCGCGCCGGAGTTGCCGAACATTGACCGGTTCGTTACCGTCTTGTGATCGAACGGTACGGGCCTGCGGGCCCTTAATTTATGACCTGCTGCTAAATTTGAGTGGTCGTTGAGGGTTGGGTAACGCGCGTTGAGTGTATTGACGAAACTTCATCAGAATCCTTCGCCGATGTTGCGTCTCGTGGTCGGGGGGCTGCTGGTAGTCCTGGCCTTGGCGGGCGGATACGCGGTCTCGGTCTGCAAGACGGTGACATTGACCGTCGACGGGGTCGCCATGCAGGTGACCACCATGAAGTCGCGGGTGATCGACGTCGTGCAGGAGAACGGTTTCGGCATCGACGAACGCGACGACCTGTATCCCGCCGGTGATGTCGCGGTGCACGACGCCGGCAAGATCGTCCTGCGGCGCAGCCGGCCGCTGCAGATCTCGTTGGACGGCCACGACACCAAGCAGGTGTGGACCACCGCGTCCACCGTCGACGAGGCGCTGGCCCAGCTGGCGATGACCGACACCGCGCCCGCCGCGGCCAACCGCGGCAGCCGCGTTCCGCTGGCCGGAATGGCGCTGCCCGTCGTCAGCGCCAAGACCGTCCGGATCAACGACGGTGGCGCGATCCGCAACGTGCACCTGGCGGCGCCGAACGTCGCCGGCCTGCTGAGCGCCGCCGGCGCGCCGCTGCTCGACAGCGACCAGGTGGTGCCCGCCGCGACGACGCCGATCATCGACGGGATGGAAGTCCAGGTGACCCGCAACCGTATTCAGCAGGTCACCGAGCGGATCCCGCTGCCGCCCAACGCCCGTCGTATCGAAGACCCCGGCATGAACATGAGCCGACAGGTCGTCGAGGATCCGGGCAGCCCGGGCACCCAGGACGTCACCTTCTCGGTGGCGACCGTCAACGGCGTCGAGACCGGTCGGCTCCCGATCGCCAACACGGTGATCACGCCTGCCCGCGACTCGGTGGTCCGTATCGGCACCAAGCCCGGCACCGACGTTCCCCCGGTCAGTGACGGCTCCATCTGGGACGCGATCGCGGGCTGCGAGGCAGGCGGAAACTGGGCGATCAACACCGGTAACGGGTACTACGGCGGTGTGCAGTTCGACCAGGGCACCTGGGAGCGAAACGGCGGGTTGCGGTTCGCCTCCCGCGCCGACCTCGCCACCCGCGAGGAGCAGATCACCGTTGCCGAGGTGACCCGAGAGCGCCAGGGTTGGGGCGCGTGGCCAGTGTGCAGCGGAAGAGCTGGTGCACGCTGACCATCCGGCTGCTCGGGCGCACCGAGATCAGGCGGCTGGCCAAAGAACTCGAATTTCGGCCACGGAAATCGCTCGGCCAGAATTTCGTCCACGACGCCAACACGGTGCGCCGGATAGTTTCGGCCTCCGGGGTGAGCCGGGCTGACCACGTCCTCGAAGTCGGGCCCGGGCTGGGTTCGCTCACCCTGGCATTGCTCGACCGAGGCGCCGCCGTCACCGCTGTCGAAGTCGACCCGGTACTGGCCGAGCGGCTGCCCCAGACGGTCGCCGAGCACTCCAATAGCGAGAGCCAGCGCCTGACGGTGATCAACCGCGACGTCCTGACCCTTCGCCGCGACGAGCTGGCCGCGCAGCCGACCGCGCTCGTCGCCAACCTGCCGTACAACGTCGCGGTGCCGGCGCTGCTGCACCTGCTCGCCGAGTTCCCGTCCATTCAGGTCGTGACGGTCATGGTGCAGGCCGAGGTCGCCGAGCGCCTGGCCGCGGAGCCGGGTGGCAAGGAGTACGGCGTGCCGAGCGTCAAGGTTCGCTTCTTCGGCCGGGTTCGCCGTTGCGGCATGGTGTCGCCGACCGTCTTCTGGCCGATTCCCCGCGTCTACTCCGGGCTTGTTCGCATCGACCGGTACGCGACGCTCGCCCTGGCCCACCGACGAAGCCTTCCGCCGCCAGGTGTTCCAGCTCGTCGACATCGCGTTCGGGCAGCGGCGCAAGACCTGTCGCAACGCGTTCGTGGACTGGGCCGGCTCGGGCAACGAATCGGCGGATCGGTTGCTGGCCGCCAGCATCGACCCCGCGCGCCGCGGTGAGACGCTGTCGATCGAGGATTTCGTGCGGCTGTGGCAGCGATCCGCCGATCGGATCCGCGGCACGACCGGGACGGGTCCCCAATCGGCCGAACAGGGCGCCTCTGCCGGCTGACGGCGAGCCACCGAGGCGCCGTTGTGTGTGGTTGGCCGGTAGCAGCGATAGTCTGCTGCGGTGTCCGCGTCTGACGGCAATACCGCCGCACAGTGGGTTCCCACCGGGTCGGTCACCGTTCGGGTGCCCGGCAAAGTCAACCTCTATCTGGCGGTCGGTGACCGCCGCGAGGACGGCTATCACGAGCTGAACACGATTTTCCAGGCCGTTTCATTGCTTGACGAAGTCACGGTCCGCAATGCCGACGTCCTCTCGCTCGAGATCGTCGGCGAGGGCGCCGCGAAGCTGCCCACCGACGAACGCAACCTCGCCTGGCAGGCCGCCGAGCTGATGGCCGAACACGTAGGCCGGGCGCCGGACGTCTCGATCATGATCGACAAATCCATCCCGGTGGCCGGCGGCATGGCCGGTGGCAGCGCCGACGCGGCGGCCGTGCTGGTCGCGATGAACTCGCTGTGGGAACTCAATGTGCCCCGCCGCGATCTGCACGTGCTGGCGGCGCGCTTGGGCAGCGACGTGCCGTTCGCGCTGCATGGGGGCACGGCGTTGGGCACGGGGCGCGGCGAAGAATTGGCGACGGTGTTGTCCCGCAACACCTTCCATTGGGTGCTGGCGTTCGCCGACAGCGAGCTGCTGACGGCGGATGTCTTCGCCGAACTGGACCGGCTGCGGGAGGCGGGGGAGCCGCCCCGGCTGCCCGCGCCCGGGCCGGTGCTGGCCGCGCTGGCCGCCGGCGACGCCGAGCAGTTGGCGCGGCTGTTGGGCAATGAGATGCAGGCGGCCGCGGTGAGCCTGCAGCCCGGCCTGCGGCGGACGTTGCGCGCCGGCGTCGAGGCGGGGGCGCTGGCCGGCGTCGTATCCGGTTCGGGCCCGACGTGTGCCTTCCTGTGCTCGTCTGCGGCCGCGGCGGTCGACGTCGGCACCGAGGTGTCCGGGGCGGGTGTCTGCCGCACGGTGCGGGTCGCCAGTGGGCCGGTGGTGGGCGCGCGCGTGGTGCCTACACCCAGCGAAGTGTGACTATCTTCCCAACTTGCGTCTTCGTTTGGCGCTTCCTTAAGGGGAGTTTAAGATGATCCGCGGTGGCGGGAAGTGTTGAGCGGGATCACATGAATTCGTCGTTCGCCGGGCGCTCCGGCGGGCGATTACTGGATGCGTCGTGTGAGGGGCTTGCGGGCTCGGGTCGCGCTGGTGAAGCGACCGAACGCCGCCGGATCACGGCTCGTGCGGGCGCATTACCGATTCGACACCTAACCGCCGCCCAACTGTGTTCGCGTGCTTGCGGCGGAGCTTTACCCAGCGGGCGGACCATGAGATCCCGGGCGTTGGGACGAGGGCTGAAACCGAGGAGGATCTTGTGAGCAGGTTTACCGAGAAGATGTACCGCAATGCCCGGTCAGTGACCACGGGCATGGTCACCGGTGAACCCCACGAACCGGTCCGCCACACCTGGGGCGAGGTCCACGAGCGCGCGCGCCGTATCGCGGGTGGCCTGGCCGCTGCCGGCATCGGTCCCGGCGACGCGGTCGGTGTGCTCGCCGGCTACCCGGTGGAGATCGCGCCGACGGCGCAGGGCCTGTGGATGCGCGGGGCCAGCCTGACCATGCTGCACCAGCCCACGCCGCGGACCGACCTGGCCGTGTGGGCCGAGGACACCATGAAGGTCATCGGCATGATCGAGGCGACCGCCGTCATCGTCTCGGAGCCCTTCCTGGTGGCCATCCCGGTCCTGGAGGAGAAGGGCATCAAGGTCCTCACCGTCGCCGACCTGCTGGCGGCGGAACCGATCGAACCCGTCGAGGTCGGCGAGGACGCGCTCGCGCTGATGCAGCTGACGTCGGGATCCACCGGATCTCCCAAGGCGGTGCAGATCACCCACCGCAACATCTACTCGAATGCCGAGGCGATGTTCATCGGCGCCCAGTACGACGTCACCAAGGACGTCATGGTCAGCTGGCTGCCCTGCTTCCACGACATGGGCATGGTCGGATTCCTGACCATTCCCATGTACTTCGGAGCCGAGCTGGTCAAGGTCACTCCGATGGACTTCCTGCGCGACACGCTGCTGTGGGCGAAGCTCATCGACAAGTACAAGGGCACCATGACCGCGGCGCCCAACTTCGCCTATGCGTTGCTGGCCAAGCGGTTGCGCCGCAACGCCAAGCCGGGTGACTTCGACCTGTCGACCCTGCGGTTTGCCCTGTCCGGCGCCGAGCCCGTGGAACCCGCCGACGTCGAGGACCTGCTCGATGCCGGCAAGCCATTCGGCCTGCGGCCGTCGGCGATCCTGCCGGCCTACGGCATGGCCGAGACCACGCTGGCTGTCTCGTTCTCGGAGTGCAACGCCGGCCTGGTCGTCGACGAGGTCGATGCCGACCTGCTGGCCGCCCTGCGCCGCGCCGTGCCGTCCACCAAGGGCAACACCCGCCGGCTGGCCACGCTCGGCCCGCTGCTGAAGGACCTGGAGGCGCGCATCATCGACGAGAACGGCGATGTGATGCCCGCGCGCGGCGTCGGTGTCATCGAGCTGCGCGGCGAGTCGTTGACGCCCGGCTACCTCACCATGGGTGGCTTCATCTCCGCCCAGGACGAGAACGGTTGGTACGACACCGGTGATCTCGGCTACCTCACGGAGGAGGGCCACGTCGTGGTCTGCGGCCGCGTCAAGGACGTCATCATCATGGCGGGCCGCAACATCTATCCCACCGATATCGAGCGCGCCGCCTGCCGCGTCGAGGGGGTGCGGCCCGGCTGCGCCGTGGCGGTGCGGCTGGACGCCGGCCATTCCCGCGAGACGTTCGCCGTGGCCGTGGAGTCCAACGCCTTCCAGGACCAGGCCGAGGTGCGCCGCATCGAGCACCTGGTCGCCCGTGAAGTCGTGGCCGAGGTCGACGTGCGGCCGCGCAACGTCGTGGTGCTGGGTCCGGGGACCATCCCGAAGACGCCGTCGGGCAAGTTGCGCCGATCCACGTCCGTCAATCTGGTCACGTAGTCCGAATCGGCCGGGCTACCAGGCGTGGACGCGGTTTTGCGCGGGCTCTAGCCCCAGTTCGATCAGCAACTCGGTGGCATCGGCGGCCTGCTCGCAGATGGTGGGAACCTCGGCGCGCTCGGCCGCGTTGAAGCCTTCCAGCACAAACACCGCCGGATCCTTACGCCCCGGCGGGCGGCCGATCCCGATGCGAACCCGCTGAAATTCCTTGCTGCCCAGAGCATTTCCGACCGAACGCAGGCCGTTGTGGCCGCCTTCGCCGCCGCCGATCTTGAGCCGGATGCGGCCGAAGTCCAAATCGAGATCGTCATGGATGACGATGACGTCGCCCGGCGTCACCGAGTAGAACTTCGCCAACGGGCCGACCTGGCGGCCGGATTCGTTCATGTAGCAGCGCGGCTTGGCCACGACCACCGAGTGCCCGGCGAGGCGGCCGCTGACGATCTCGGCGCCAGAACGCTTGTGCGCCTTGAATTTCGAACCCATCCGCGCCGCGAGCAGGTCGGCGACCATGAAGCCGATGTTGTGCCGGGTCCGGGCGTAGTTGTCTCCGGGATTGCCCAGGCCGACGACCAGCAACGGCTCGGCCACGTTGTGATCCGCCTACTCGGACTCGGACTCGGACTCGCCTTCGGCGGCTCCTTCTTCGCCGGCCTCGGCCTCTTCTTCGCCTTCCGGCGCCGCGGCTTCCTCGGTGACCTCGCCCGCACCCTCGGCTTCGAGCTCCTCGGCCGTCGGCGCGTTGACCACGTTGACCACGAGCGTCTCCGGGTCGGAGATCAGGTTGACGCCCTTGGGCAGGGCGATCTGCCCGGCGGTGAACTGGGTACCGGGTTCTGCGCCCTCCACCGACACGGTGAACTGCTCGGGAATCGACAGGGCCTCGGCCTCGATCTCGATGGCGTTGGCTTCCTGGGTCACCAGGGAGCCAGGGGCGGCATCACCCTCGACGACGACGGTGACTTCCACGACCACCTTCTCGCCACGACGCACGACCAGCAGGTCGGCGTGCTGAATGGTGCGACGAATGGGGTGGATGTCGAGCGACTTGGTCAGCGCCAGCTGCTCCTTGCCCTCGATGTCGAGGGTCAGCACCGCGTTGGTGCCCGCGTGCCGGAGCACCGCGGCGAAGTCATGGCCGGGCAGCTCCAGGTGCTGCGGGTCGGCGCCGTGGCCGTAGAGGACGGCCGGGATCTTTCCGTCGCGGCGGGCTCGCCGGGACGCACCCTTGCCGGTCTCGTCGCGGACCGCAACCTTCAACTGGTTGAGTGCTTGCTTGGCCATCTTGTCGCTCCTGTGTGCTCGCCTGTGTTCGGGGCACGGCCAGGGTCGCGACGATTCGTCGGTCTCCGTCGATAACGGTGCTGGCCAGCCAGCCACCCTCGCCGTGACGCCCGGCCAGGTTAGCGCATCCGCACCTTAGAGGGGAAATTCTGTGCCCGGATGGGGCCGTCACAGCTGTCATTCGGCCGAGGGCATAGTGCAAGTGCCCGCCTTCGAGCGACAAATCGCGGCGGGGACGAATCGCGGCGGCCGAGCACAATCGCGGCGGCCGTCAGGTGACGCCAGTTGTCGCTCAAAGGTGGGCAAAACGCACATTGGTTCGGCCAGGGACGGCTGAGGCATCTGTGACCAACGTGCTCAGAGAGGAAACTTAGTTTTGGTGAGCTGCTCGGACAGCGACCACAGCGCCGCCGCGGTGGCCGTGTCCCTGGCACGCCGGCTGCGCCTGACCGGTTGGGTGCGACCCATCTGACCGAATCGCGGGCCGACGAAGGTGTCGCCGGGCAGGTCCTGAGACGCCGCGTACAGTGTTTGCCGGGCGCCGAAATCGGCGTCGGTGGCGACCACCCGCGTGACGGCCGACATCAGCGTGTCACCCAATTTGCGGCCGGAGGCGCCCTGCAGGTTGGTGTGCGAATAGCCGGGGTGGGCCGCGAGCGCGCGCAGCGGAGAACCGGCGGCGGTGAGGCGGCGCTGCAGCTCGCTGGTGAACAGCAGGTTGGCGAGCTTGGACTGGCTGTAGGCCAGCCACGGCGAGTAGCGCCGGTTCTGCCAATTCAGGTCGTCGAGGTTGATTCGTCCGGGCCAGTGCGCCATCGAGGACACCGTCACCACCCGGTCGGTCAGCTTGGGCAGCAAATGGTTCGTGAGCGCGAAGTGACCGAGATGGTTGGTGCCGATCTGGGTCTCGAAGCCGTCGACCGTCAGCGCGAAGGAGGCGGCCATGATGCCGGCGTTGTTGATCAGCACGTCGGCTTTGCTCACCCCGTCGGCGAACCTCTTCACCGACGACAGGTCCTGCAGGTCGAGCTCACGCACCTCGACCTGACCGGCCATCTGACGGGCGGCGGTCTCGCCCTTCCGGATGTTGCGGACGGCCATGATGATCGTGGCCCCTCGTCGCGCCAGCTCGCGGGCGGTCACGGCGCCCAACCCACTATTGGCGCCGGTGATGATGACGGTGCGTTCGGCGAACGACGGTAGATCTGCGGCGGTCCAGTCAGCCATGGCAGACAACACTAATCGTGAAGCGCGCCGGATCGCCTAGGGCCCGATCGAAGTGCAACAGCAGGGTGCCGCTACTTTGCCGCGACGACGAATCCGTGGATGATCGTGTTGATGTCAGTCGACTGCGCGGCGGCCTGGTTGGCCAGGCCGGTGATGGTCAGCTGCACCAGGTAGCGCTGGTGTGCGGGCGGTGATCCGGTGGGGATGACGATGCGATTCCAACTGTGCAGCCGCATGCCGTCGACGTCGTAGCTGCCCTGGATCATCGATGAGGGAAACCCGTTGTAGGGCGCACCGGAGGCGTCCAGTTGCTTGAAGTTCTCGAACAGCTGCGCGTCGTCGTTGCCGTGCTTGATCACCTGGGCCGGGTCGAAGTCACCGGTCAGCTTGAACACCACCAGCCGCGCCGTCGGAAATTTGCCGCCTTGGGAGATGATCAGCGTTTGCGGAGTGATGTTGGGGCTGGTGAAGGGTGCCCAGCCCGGGGGTGTGGGTATCGACACCGTCAGGTCGGTCAGGGATGCCGGCGCCACGGGCTGCCCGGTCACTCCGATGCTTTGCAGATACTGCGACAGGGGGACCGGCTTCTCGGCCGGCGTCGTTGTGGTGGGCGTCGAGGTCTTCGACAAGATCGATTGATAGTCAGGCGGTTTGGGTGCGCAGCCCGCAGAAGCAAAAGCCACCGCAACCATCGCGGCGCGGCCAAGATGCTGCCGGACCGGTTCACAGAATCTCGCGGACCGCGTCGATCGGGCGGGCCAACCGAGTGCCCTTCGGCGTCACGACGAAGGGTCGTTCGATCAGGATGGGGTGTTCGACCATGGCATCGAGCAATTGGTCATCGGTGGCGTCGGCGAGATCGAGTTCGTCATACAGCGACTCACGCTTGCGGATCGCGGTGCGCACGTCGATGCCGGCATCGCGGATCATCTGCACCAGCTCGCTGCGCGACGGCGGGGTCTTCAGATACTCGATGACGGTGGGGTCAAAACCGTTGTCGCGCAACAGGTCCAGCGTTTTGCGGGAAGTGCTGCAGCTTGGGTTGTGGTAGATAACGGTTTCGTCTGGCTTGGCAGCCATCTAGGCGTCCCCGTCGAAAAGCCCTGTGACCGAGCCATTTTCGAACACGGCGCGGATGGTGCTGGCCAGCAGCGGCGCGATGGACAGAACCGTCAGCTGCGGGAAACGCTTCTCCTCGCCGATCGGAAGGGTGTTCGTCACGATCACCTCGCGGGCGCCGCAGGCGGCCAGCCGCTCGGCGGCCGGATCGGAGAGCACGCCGTGGGTGGCCGCGATGATCACGTCACTGGCGCCGTCGTCGCGCAGCAGCTTGACCGCGCCGGCGATGGTGCCACCGGTGTCGATCATGTCGTCGATCAGCACGCAGGTGCGCCCGGCCACCTCGCCGACGACGCGGTTGGACACCACCTGGTTGGGCACCCGCGGGTCGCGGGTCTTGTGAATGAAGGCCAGCGGGACGCCGCCCAGCGAGTCGGCCCACTTCTCGGCGATGCGCACCCGGCCGGAGTCGGGGGAGACGACCACCATGTTGCCGTCGGGGTAGTTGTCCCTGATGTAGCCGGTCAGCAGGTTCTGCCCGCGCATGTGATCGACGGGTCCGTCGAAGAAGCCCTGGATCTGGTCGGTGTGCAGGTCGACGGTGACGATCCGGTCCGCGCCGGCCGTCTTGAGCAGGTCGGCGACCAGCCGAGCCGAGATCGGTTCGCGGCCGCGGTGCTTCTTGTCCTGCCGGGCGTAGGGGTAGAACGGCATGACGGCGGTGATCCGCTTGGCGCTGCCCCGCTTGAGCGCGTCGATCATGATCAGCTGTTCCATCAGCCAGTTGTTCACCGGGTCCGGGGCCGACTGCAGGACGAAGGCGTCACAGCCGCGAACCGATTCGTGGAACCGCACGAAGATCTCGCCGTTGGCGAACTCGCGCGCGGTCTGTGCGGTGACGTGGACGTCGAGCTCCTTGGCCACCTGCTCGGCCAGCTCCGGATGCGCACGGCCGGAGAAGAGCATCAAATTTTTGCGGTTATCGGTCCAGTCGTGGCTCAACGCACTGCCCTCGCCATATCGGGGTGGGGATGGAAGGCCCCATCGTACGAAGCGAATCGTACGGAACTGTGGCCGGGTTGCCAGCTAGCAAATTCACGGTGTCGATTCGGCTTCTGGCGCTTGGCTGGCCTCGAAGACCTGTGGGGCGCTCTGACCGGCGGCTTTCTCGGCCGCTTTCGCGGCCGCGCTGCCCGGACGCTTGCGCTGCACCCAGCCCTCGATATTGCGTTGCGGACCGGCGGATACCGCCAGCGCCCCGGGCGGGACGTCGTTGCGCACCACCGTGCCCGCGCCGGTGTAGGCGCCGTCGCCGACGGTCACCGGCGCCACGAACATGGTGTCCGAGCCGGTGCGCACGTGCGAGCCGATGGTGGTCCGCCGTTTGGTTTCGCCGTCGTAGTTGACGAACACGCTGGACGCTCCGATGTTGCTGTGTTCGCCGATGTCGGCGTCCCCGACGTAGGTCAGGTGCGGCACTTTGGAGCCGGTGCCGATGGTGGCGTTCTTGGTCTCGACGAACGCACCGAGTTTGCCGTCGTCGCCCAGCGCGGTGCCCGGCCGCAGGTAGGTGAAGGGGCCGACGGTCGCACCGGTACCGATGGACGACGCGGTGCCATGGGTTCGCACCACCGAGGCGCCGTCGCCGACGCTGACGTCGGTCAGGGTGGTGTCCGGGCCGACGACGCAATGCTCGCCGATTTGGGTGCGGCTCAGCAGCTGCGTCCCCGGCTGGATGACGGTGTCGCGACCGATGGTGACGTCGACGTCGATCCAGGTGGTGGCGGGATCGACGATGGTGACGCCGGCCATCTGGTGGGCGGCGATGATGCGGCGGTTGAGCTCGGCGCCCAGCTGCGCGAGTTGGACGCGGTTGTTGACGCCGGCCACCAGCGCGCTGTCGTCGACGTGCCGGGCGTGAATGACCAGGCCGTCGCCGCGCAGGATGGCGATGACGTCGGTGAGGTACAGCTCCTGCTGGGCGTTGTCGGAGCTCAACCGGCTGCAGCGCCGATCGCAGCGCCGCGATATCGAAGGCGTAGACGCCGGCGTTGACCTCGCGGATCTCGCGCTGCGAGGGCGTGGCGTCGGCGTGTTCGACGATCGCCATCACCTCGTTGTCCTGGGTGCGCAGGATGCGGCCGTAGCCGCTGGGGTCGTCCAGCGTCGTGGTCAGCACCGTCACCGCGGCCGGCGCGGCGTGGTGGGTGGCGATCAGGTCGGCCAGGGTGTCGGCGTCCAGCAGCGGCGTGTCGCCGGAGGTGACGACGACGACGCCGGCGTAGTCGTCGGGCAGCGCGGACAGGCCGCACAGGACGGCGTCGCCGGTGCCGCGGGGCCGGTCCTGCAGCGCGACGTCGATGGGGCGTCCGAGGGCGTCGGCCCAGTCGGCGACCAGCGGCGCGATGCGCTCGTGATCATGGCCCAATACGACGACCAGGTGCTGGGGAGCCACCTTGGTGATCGCGTGCAGGAGTGGGACAGCATGCTGCGCCCGCCGATGGTGTGCAGGACTTTCGGGGTGTCCGACCGCATCCGGGTGCCGGGCCCGGCCGCCAGGACCAGGACCGCGGTATCACCAGGAGACGACATCAACCCTCCTCTTTGGGTCTGTCCGCGCGGGCTGCGCGCGGAAGCGCCGACACGCCGTCAAGCGTGTCACTTCAGCTGCGGTGAAGGCAAAAAGTTGGGATATCCCGATCGGCAATCGAAGCTCCGTCGCCAGGACTCGAACCTGAACTTTCTGAACCAAAATCAGAGGTGCTGCCGATTACACCACGACGGATCGCTTACTCATGGCGAGCGGCGGGTTGAGCACCGACCGCGCCAACAAGACTTAGACGGTATTAGGCCGTGACGGACCCGGGAATGCGGGCCGCTTGTCGGCTGTTGACCGATACGCTGATTGACGTGGCCGTGCTGGACAAGGACCCGGACAAAGAGGTGCGGGCGCCGCGCGCGCGGATGACCGGCACCGAGCGCCGACACCAACTCATCGGTATCGCACGCTCGCTGTTCGCCGAACGCGGCTACGAAGGCACCTCGATCGAGGAGATCGCGCAGCGCGCCAACGTCTCCAAACCGGTCGTCTACGAGCACTTCGGCGGCAAGGAAGGCCTGTACGCCGTCGTCGTCGACCGGGAGATGTCGGCGCTGCTGGACGGCATCACCTCGTCGCTGACCAACAACCGGTCCCGGGTGCGCGTCGAGCGGGTCGCGCTGGCGCTGCTCACCTATGTCGAAGAGCGCACCGACGGCTTCCGGATCATGATCCGCGACTCGCCGGCCGCGATCAGCTCGGGCACCTACTCCAGCCTGCTCAACGACGCCGTCAGCCAGGTCAGCTCCATCCTGGCCGGCGACTTCGCCCGTCGCGGCCTGGATCCCGGCCTGGCGCCGCTGTACGCCCAAGCGCTGGTCGGCTCGGTGTCGATGACGGCGCAGTGGTGGCTCGATACCCGGGAGCCCAAGAAAGAAGTGGTCGCCGCGCACCTGGTCAACCTGATGTGGAACGGCCTGACCCACCTGGAAGCCGACCCCCGGCTGCAGGACGAGTAGCGCTAGCCCGACTAACCGCAGTCGCCGGGCCAGCAGGTCGGCAACGGTCTCGCGTCGCACCAGCTCGCGGGCCCGGCCTTCCTTGACCGCCACCAGCGGCGGGCGGCCGACCATGTTGTAGTTCGACGCCATGCTGTGGTGATAGGCGCCGGTGCACGCCACGGCCAGCAGGTCGCCGGGATGGACGTCCGCCGGTAGCTCGATGTCGCGGGCGATCTCGTCGCCCGCTTCGCAGTGCCGGCCGGCCACGGTGACGCGCTGCTTGGCGTCCGAGCGGAGGCCGGTTCGCCAGCGCGACCGTGTATTGCGCGCCGTACAGCGACACCCGCGGGTTGTCGCTCATGCCGCCGTCGACCGCGACGAAGGTGCGGCCGCCCGGTTGCGTCTTGACCGAGCACACCCGATACAGCGTCACACCGGCCCGGCCGCTGATGGCGCGGCCCGGCTCCACCACGACGGTCGGTCGGGGGAAATGCTCGGCGGCGCAGGCCTCGTCCAGCGCGTCCTCGATGACGGCGGCCAGCTCGTCGAGGTTGAGCTCCACGATCACCGCGGGATGTAGGGGATCGCCGTGGCCGCCGCCGATGTTCAGCTCGGTGAGGATGACGCCGTGCTGGGCGCGGATGTCGGCCATCGCGGCGATCATCCGGTGGATCGCCTCGCCGTACAGCGCGGCGTCGGTGACCTGCGAGCCGATGTGGCAGTGCAGCCCGACCAGGTCCAGGATCGGGTGCGCCAGCACCCGCTGCACCGCCTCGTCGGCCTGGTCCCCGTCGAGCGTGAACCCGAACTTCTGATCGCTGATGCCGGTGGTGACCGCCGGTGGCCGTGGATGTCGATGTCGGGGGTCACCCGGATGAGCACCCGCTGGCGCCGGCGCGCCAGGCCCGCCAGGTAGGCGATCTCGATGCCGGAATCCACCACGATCCGCCCGACCCCGACACGCACCGCGTCGCGCAGCTCGTCGGGGGATTTCGCGTTGCCGTGCATGACGATGCGGGCCGGGTGCACTCCACCGGCCAGGGCGACGGCCAGCTCGCCGCCGAGCAGACGTCGATGCCCAGGCCCTCTTCGCGAGCCCAGCGCGCCACGGCGGTGGTCAGCAGCGACTTTCCGGCGTAGACCACCTCGACGCCGCGCAGCGCCCTGCGGTAGCGGCGGGCGCGATGCCGGAAGTCGGTTTCGTCGATGACGTAGGCCGGGGTGTGGAACTCGTCGGCGATATCGGTCAGCGGTACGCCGCCGACGCACAGCCGGCCCTCCTCGTCGGAGTGCGTGGTGATCGGCCAGATCGCGGGGTCGAACCGCGCGGTGCGCCGCCTGACCGAGCGAGGGCAGGATGTCCAGCAATGTCATGAATTCAACGTGCGCCCCGGGGTAATCCGGTGGCCGCTTTTCTTACGATCCCTTGACGGCGGCGAGCGCAATATTGACGAGTTCGGTGTGTCCGGCCGCACGGCCCCTAGAATGGAATTCATCATGACCGCACCGGGGGCTGCTCGCCCAGAAACCCCGATCGCGGGGCTCGTTGAATTGGCGCTGACCGCGCCGACCTTCCAGCAGCTGATCGAGCAGCGCGGCCGCATCGACCGGCCGAATTGAGCCTGGTCGGTCCAGCCAGCGCACGGCTGTTCGTCGCCAGTGCGCTGGCGCGGCTGGGTCCTCTGCTGGTGGTCACCGCGACCGGACGCGAAGCCGACGACCTGACCGCCGAACTGCGCGGCGTGTTCGGCGACGCCGTCGCCGTCTTCCCGTCCTGGGAGACGCTGCCGCACGAGCGGCTTTCGCCCGGCGTCGACACCGTCGGCACCCGCTTGATGGTGCTGCGCCGGCTGGCCCACCCCGACGACGCGCGGTTGGGCCCGCCGCTGCGGGTGGTGGTGACCGCGGTGCGCTCGCTGCTGCAGCCGATGACTCCGCAGCTGGGCCTGGTGGAGCCGGTCACGCTTGAGCGTCGGCGAGGAGATCGAATTCGAGGGCGTGATCGCCCGGCTGGTCGAGCTGGCCTACACCCGGGTCGACATGGTCGGCCGGCGCGGCGAATTCGCCGTGCGCGGCGGGATTCTCGACGTCTTCCCGCCGACCGCCGAGCACCCGGTGCGCATCGAGTTCTGGGGTGACGAGGTCAGCGAGATGCGGATGTTCTCGGTCGCCGATCAGCGCTCGATCCCCGAGATCGACGTCGACACGCTGATCGCGGTCGCCTGCCGCGAACTGCTGCTCACCGATGACGTGCGGGCGCGCGCCGCCGAGCTGGCCGCGACGGCATCCGCGCCGCCGAGCCCACGATCACCGGCAGCGTCACCGACATGCTGGCCAAGCTGGCCGAGGGCATCCCGGTCGACGGCATGGAGGCGCTGCTGCCGGTGCTTCGGCCCGGACGAGCACGCGCTGCTGACCGACCAGTTGGCCGAGCGGCACACCGGTCCTGCTGTGCGACCCGGAGAAGGTGCGCACCCGGGCCGCCGACCTGATCAAGACCGGCCGCGAGTTCCTCGAGGCGTCGTGGTCGGTCGCCGCGTTGGGTACGGACGCGCCGGTCGACGTCGACGCAGCTGGGCGGGTCGGGATTCGCCGAACTGGACGACGTGCGGGCCGCGGCGGCCCGCTCCGGGTCATCCGTGGTGGACGTTGAGCCAGCTGTCCGACGAGTCGGCCGTGGAGCTGGACATCCGGGCGGCGCCGTCGGCGCGCGGACATCAGCATGACATCGACGGCATCTTCGCGATGCTGCGCGCGCACGTCAGCACCGGCGGCTACGCCGTCGTGGTCGCGCCCGGCACCGGGACCGCGCATCGCGTGGTGGAGCGGCTGGCCGAATCCGACACCCCCGCCGCCATGCTGGAATCCGGTGCCGCGCCCAAGGCCGGCGTGGTCGGTGTGCTCAAGGGGCCGCTGCACGACGGCGTCGTCATGCCCGGCGCCAACCTGGTCGTCATCACCGAGACCGACCTGACCGGCAGCCGGGCGACGGCCGTCGAGGGCAAACGGCTTGGCGGCCAAGCGGCGCAACACCGTTGACCCGCTGGCGCTCACGGCCGGCGACCTGGTGGTGCACGACCAACACGGCATCGGCCGGTTCGTGGAGATGGTCGAGCGCACCGTCGGCGGCGCCCGCCGCGAATACCTGGTGCTCGAGTACGCCTCGAGCAAGCGGGGCGGCAGGCCCGACAAGCTGTATGTCCCGATGGATTCCCTGGATCAGCTGTCGCGGTATGTCGGTGGGCAGGCGCCGGCGCTGAGCAAGCTCGGCGGCAGCGACTGGACCAACACCAAGACCAAGGCCCGCCGCGCCGTGCGCGAGATCGCCGGCGAGCTGGTGTCGCTGTACGCCAAACGGCAGGCCAGCGCCGGGCACGCGTTCGGGCCGGACACCCCGTGGCAGGCCGAGATGGAGGACGCGTTCGGCTTCACCGAGACCGTCGACCAGCTCACCGCGATCACCGAGGTCAAGGCCGACATGGAAAAGCCGGTCCCGATGGACCGGGTGATCTGCGGCGACGTCGGCTACGGCAAGACCGAGATCGCGGTGCGGGCGGCGTTCAAGGCGGTCCAGGACGGCAAACAGGTCGCCGTGCTGGTGCCCACCACGCTGCTGGCCGACCAGCATCTGCAGACGTTCACCGACCGGATGGCCGGATTCCCGGTGACCGTCAAGGGCCTGTCCCGGTTCACCGACGCGACCGAGTCCCGCGCGGTGATCGAGGGCCTGGCCGACGGATCGGTGGACGTGGTGATCGGCACGCACCGGCTGCTGCAGACCGGGGTGCGCTGGAAGGACCTGGGCCTGGTGGTGGTCGACGAGGAGCAGCGGTTCGGCGTCGAGCACAAGGAGCACATCAAGTCGCTGCGCACCCACGTCGACGTGCTGACCATGAGCGCCACCCCGATCCCGCGAACGCTGGAGATGAGCCTGGCCGGCATCCGGGAGATGTCGACGATCCTGACGCCGCCCGAAGAGCGCTATCCCGGTGCTGACCTACGTCGGTCCGCACGACGACAAGCAGGTCGCCGCCGCCCTGCGCCGCGAGCTGCTGCGCGACGGGCAGGCCTTCTACGTGCATAACCGGGTCAGCTCGATCGACCGGACGGCGGCCCGCGTCCGGGAGCTGGTGCCCGAGGCGCGGGTGGTGGTCGCGCACGGGCAGATGCCCGAGGAACGGCTGGAACGCACGGTGCAGGGATTCTGGAACCGCGAATACGACATCCTGGTGTGCACCACGATCGTGGAGACCGGGCTGGACATCTCCAACGCCAACACGCTGATCGTCGAGCGCGCCGACACCTTCGGGCTTTCCCAGCTGCACCAGCTGCGCGGCCGGGTCGGCCGCAGCCGCGAGCGCGGCTACGCCTACTTCCTGTATCCGCCGCACGTCGCCGCTGACCGAGACGGCCTACGACCGGTTGGCCACCATCGCGCAGAACAACGAGCTGGGCGCGGGCATGGCGGTCGCGATGAAGGACCTCGAGATCCGCGGCGCCGGCAACGTGCTGGGTGTCGAGCAGTCCGGGCACGTCGCCGGGGTCGGGTTTCGACCTGTACGTGCGGTTGGTCGGCGAGGCGGTGGAGGCCTACCGGGCGGCCGCCGACGGCAAGACCGTCACGACCGCCGAGGAGCCCAAGGATGTGCGGATCGACCTGCCGGTCGATGCGCACCTGCCGCCGGACTACATCGCCAGCGACCGGCTGCGCCTGGAGGGCTACCGGCGGCTGGCCGCGGCGGCTTCGACGATGCGGGCATCAGCGCGGTCGTCGAGGAGCTCACCGACCGGTACGGGGCGCTACCCGAACCCGCCCAGCGGCTGGTCGCGGTGGCGCGGCTGCGGCTGCTGTGCCGCGCCGCCGGCATCACCGAGGTGTCGGCGCCGTCGGCGGCGACGGTGCGGCTCTCGCCGATGACGCTGCCGGATTCGGCGCAGGTGCGGCTCAAGCGGATGTATCCGGCTGCGCACTACCGCGCCACGACGGCCACGGTGCAGGTTCCCATTCCGCGAGCCGGTGGGGTCGGCGCGCCGCGCACTGCGCGATGTCGAGTTGGTCCAGATGGTGGCCGACCTGGTGACGGCACTGCAGGGCAAACCACAGCAAGATATTGGTATAACGAGTTCGTCACCTGCGCCGACGACGACGCGGCGGGAGCGGCAAGCGCGATGACCCGCGCAGATCGTCACAGCCTGCAGCGACGTCAAGTGAGGAGAGGCAAGCGCGATGATCGTCGTCTTGTTCGACCCCCGCCGCCCGTCGCTGGTGCCCGTCGAAGCCATCGAGCACCTCAGCGGCGAGGTGCAATACACCGAAGAGATGCCCGTCGCGGTGCCCTGGTCACTGCCCGCAGCGCACCCGGTGCACACCGGTGACCGATGCTCGCCGGTGTTGTTGTCGTCGGACCCCGACCACCCCGCCGTCACCGCTCGGTTGGCGGCAGGGGCCCGGCTGATCTCGGCGCCGGAGACGCCGCGCGGCGAACGGCTCGTCGACGCCGTGGCGATGATGGACAAACTGCGCACCGCCGGACCGTGGGAAAGCGAGCAAACCCACGATTCGCTGCGCAGATTCCTGCTGGAGGAGACCTACGAGCTGCTGGACGCGGTGCGCAGCGGCAATGCCGAGCAGCTGCGCGAAGAACTCGGCGACGTGCTGCTGCAGGTGCTCTTCCACGCCCGCATCGCCGAGGATGCGCCGCAGTCTGCCTTCACCATCGACGATGTCGCCGCCACCCTGATGCGCAAACTGGGCAATCGGGTGCCGGGAGTCCTTGCCGGGCAATCGATTTCGCTCGAGGAACAGTTGGCCCAGTGGGAGGAGCGCAAGGCGGCCGAGAAGCCGCGCAAATCGGTGATGGACGATGTGCACACCGGGCAGCCCGCATTGGCGCTGGCGCAGAAGGTCATTCGCGCGTGCCGGTAAAGCGGGCCTGCCCGCCGATCTGATCCCCGCCGAGATCACCTCGATCTCGGTGTCGGCCGATGTCGACGCGAAAGCGCGTTGCGCACAGCGGTTCTGGACTTCGTGGACACGGTGCGCGGTGTCGAGCGGGCGATCGCCGCCGCGCGCCGCGGCGACGACGTTCCCGAGGAGTTCGATGTCGCCCCGCTCGGCGAGATCACCGAGGAGGAGTGGCGCGAGCACTGGCCGATCGGGTGCGACCGGCGGTCGACGATCGGCCAGTCGCCATCGCCATCCGAGACCGACGGCGAGGCCGAGTCGGCGGCCGAGGAGTCCACGGCCGACGCCACGCCCGACGACGCCTGAGGGCCGCCGCACCGTTCACGGCGGCGTGCCACGGCGGGCCGCGAGGCGACCGGGTAGTCGCGGAACGCATGGGACGATGGTGTGGCGGGAGTTGGTGCGGGCGAGTTTAGGGGAGCTCAGGAAAGCATGGTGTCGCCGAGGCGTTGGTTGCGCGCGGCCGCCGTGATCGGCGCGACCGCGATGCTCTGGCGTCCAGCTGTACCTGGCAGCTCAGCCTTTTCATCCCCGACGGCGTCCCGCCGCCGGCCGGGGATCCGGTGCCGCGCGGTGGACACCCATGCCAGCGGCCGGCCCGCGGACCAGTTGCGGGACTGGGCGCGAGCAACGGTCGGCGGCGATTGGAAATCCCGGTCATCGCGCTCGAGGCCTACGCCTATGCCGCCCGGGTCGCCGAGGTCGAGAACCCGAAGTGCCACATCGCGTGGACCACGCTGGCAGGCATCGGCCAGGTCGAGAGCCATCACGGCACCTACCGCGGCGCGACGGCTGGCGCCCAACGGCGATGTGAGCCCCCCGATTCGGGGTGTCCGCCTCGACGGCAGCGGCGGCACCCTGCGCATCGTCGACACCGAGGAATGCCGTCACCGACGGGGACGGTGTGACGCGAGCGATGGGGCCGATGCAGTTCATCCCGGAGACGTGGCGACTGTACGGTGTCGACGCTCACAACGACGGCGCGCGTCAGCCCCGACAACATCGACGACGCCGCGCTCGCGGCCGCGGGTTATCTGTGTTGGCGCGGAAAGGATCTCGGCGACGCCCCGCGGCTGGATCACCGCGCTGCGCGCCTACAACAACTCCGGCGTCTACGCGCGGGCGGTCCGCGACTGGGCGACCGCTTACGCGGAAGGTCACCCGCTGTAGCAGGATGTATCGCTGACCGGCGAAAGCGCGCACCGGCTACGACGCAAGGAGAACCCAGTGCCGATTATCGAGCAGGTCGGGGCCCGCGAGATCCTCGATTCCCGCGGTAACCCGACGGTCGAGGTCGAGATTGCCCTGATCGACGGGACGTTTGCCCGCGCGGCGGTGCCGTCCGGCGCGTCGACGGGCGAGCACGAGGCCGTCGAGCTGCGCGACGGCGGCGAGCGTTACGGCGGCAAGGGTGTGCGAAAAGCCGTGCAAGCCGTGCTGGACGAGATCGGCCCGGCGGTGATCGGGCTCGAACGCCGACGATCAGCGGCTGGTCGACCAGGCGCTGGTGGACCTCGACGGCACCCCCGACAAGTCGCGGTTGGGCGGCAACGCGATCCTGGGCGTCTCGCTGGCCGTGGCCAAGGCCGCCGCCGATTCCGCCGAGCTGCCGCTGTTCCGCTACCTCGGCGGGCCCGAACGCGCACATCCTGCCGGTGCCGATGATGAACATCCTCAACGGCGGCGCGCACGCCGACACCGCCGTCGACATCCAGGAGTTCATGGTGGCGCCGATCGGTGCGCCCAGCTTCGCCGAGGCGCTGCGCTGGGGCGCCGAGGTGTATCACGCGCTGAAGTCGGTGCTGAAGAAGGAGGGCCTGAGCACCGGCCTGGGCGACGAGGGCGGTTTCGCCCCCGACGTCGCCGGCACCACCGCGGCCCTGGATCTGATCAGCCGGGCCATCGAGTCGGCGGGTTTCAAACTCGGCGCCGACGTGGCGCTGGCCCTCGACGCGGCGGCCACCGAGTTCTTCACCGACGGCACCGGCTACAAGTTCGAGGGCAGCACCCGCACCGCCGAGCAGATGGCCGACTTCTACGCCGGGCTGCTCGGCTCGTATCCGCTGGTGTCGATCGAAGACCCGCTGTCCGAAGACGATTGGGACGGCTGGGCGACGCTTGACCGCGTCGATCGGCGACCGGGTGCAGCTCGTCGGCGACGACATCTTCGTCACCAATCCCGAACGCCTGGAAGAGGGCATCGAAAAGGGCGTGGCAAACGCGTTGCTGGTCAAGGTGAATCAGATCGGCACGCTGACCGAGACGCTGGACGCCGTCGCGCTGGCCCACCACAGCGGATATCGCACGATGATGAGCCACCGCAGTGGCGAAACCGAGGACACCACGATCGCCGACCTGGCGGTGGCCGTCGGCAGTGGGCAGATCAAGACCGGCGCACCGGCCCGCAGCGAGCGCGTCGCCAAATACAACCAGCTACTGCGGATCGAGGAGGCGCTCGGTGACGCCGCCCGCTACGCCGGCGACCTGGCCTTCCCGCGGTACGCCGTGGAGGCGAAATAGCTTGACGTCAACGGCTGACATGGCTGACGCGAAACGCCCCGATTCGAAACGGCGTTCCCCGGCATCCCGCCCGGGGAAGGCCGGCGATTCGGGCCGGGGCCGTCGCACGGCCAAGCCGTCCTCCAAGCCCTCTTCGCGAACCTCGCCCACGGCGAACCAGGCCGGCCGCAACACCGCGCGCACGCAGCAAGAGCATGTCGTCGAACCCATCGCGCGCCAAGCCGCCGAATCGGTTGAGCAGCGGTCCGAGCAGCGGCTGGGTTTCACCGCGCGGCGGGCGGCGGTGCTGGCCGCGGTGATCTGCGTGCTGACGTTGACCATCGCCGGGCCGGTGCGCACCTACTTCGCGCAACGCACCGAGATGAATCAGTTGGCCGCGAGCGAAGCGGCGCTGCGCCGCCAGATCGAGGAGCTGGAGCAGCGCAAGGCCAAACTCGGTGACCCGGCCTACATTGCGGCGCAGGCCCGCGAGCGGCTCGGCTTCGTCAAGCCCGGCGACATCCCGTTTCAGGTTCAGCTTCCGCCGACGGCGGCCGAGCCGACGCAGCCGGGATCGCCGTCAGCGAAGCCGCCCAGCAGCGACCCGTGGTACACCTCGCTGTGGCACACCATCGCCGACGCGCCGCACCTGCCGCCGGCCAATGTGCCTGCGCCCCAAGCCCCGTCCCCTCCGGCCGAACCGGGATCTCCCGGTCCGGTGCCCGCGCCGAATCCCACGGGTCCCGGTGGTTGATCATGCCGACCTTGAAGCGGTGGCGCGCCAGCTCGGGCGCGAGCCGCGCGGGGTACTCGAAATCGCCTACCGTTGCCCCAATGGTGAACCCGGAGTGGTGAAGACGGCACCGAAGCTGCCGGACGGCACGCCCTTTCCGACGTTGTACTACCTGACCCATCCGGCGCTGACCGCTGCCGCCAGCAGGCTGGAGACGACGGGGTTGATGCGCGAGATGACCGAACGCCTGGGGCAGGACCGTGAATTGGCCGCCGCGTACCGGCGCGCCCACGAGTCGTATCTGGCCGAGCGTGACGCGATCGAATCGCTGGGGACCACCTTCTCCGGCGGCGGAATGCCCGACCGGGTCAAGTGCCTGCACGTCCTGATCGCTCATTCGCTGGCCAAGGGTCCCGGCGTGAATCCGTTCGGCGACGAGGCGCTGGCGATCCTGGCCGGCGAGCCCGCGATGGCCGGCATCTTGGTGGCCGGCCAATGGTGAACGCCAGGCTCGCGGGAATCGACTGCGGCACCAACTCGATTCGCTTGTTGATCGCCGACGTCGACGGTGGCCGGCTGCGCGATGTGCACCGCGAGACGCGGATCGTGCGGCTGGGGCAGGGCGTCGACGCGACCGGCGAGTTCGCGGCGGACGCGATGGCCCGCACCCGGGCGGCGCTCACCGACTACGCCGCCCTGCTGAAACAGCACGGCGCGCAGCGGGTGCGGATGGTGGCCACCTCGGCCGCCCGCGATGTCGCCAACCGCGACGCCTTCTTCGCGATGACGGCCGACGTGCTGGGTGCGGTGCTGCCCGGAGCGGTCGCCGAAGTGATCACCGGCGCCGAAGAGGCCGAGCTCTCGTTCCGTGGTGCTGTCGGCGAATTGAGACAGTGCAGCTGGGCCTTTCGTCGTCGTCGACCTGGGTGGGGGTTCCACCGAGATCGTGGTCGGTGCTGCAGACGGTGTCACGGCCAGCTACTCGGCCGACATCGGCTGTGTGCGGCTGACCGAACGCTGCTTGCATTCGGACCCGCCGACGCCTGAGGAGGTCGCGGCGGCGCGCCAGGTGGTGCGCGAGCGGCTCGAGGTCGCGCTGGGCGTGGTGCCCGTCGAGGGGGCGAGGACCTGGGTCGGAGTGGCCGGGACGATGACCACGCTGTCCGCGCTGGCGCACAACATGACGACGTATGACTCTGCGGCCATTCATCTTTCGCGTGTCGCCGGCGATGACCTGCTGGTCGGTGTGCGAACGGCTGATCGGGATGACGCGGGCCGAGCGGGCGGCGCTTCCGCCCATGCATGAGGGCCGTGCCGACGTGATCGGCGGGGGCGCGATCGTGGTCGAGGAGCTGGCACGCGAGTTGCGTGACCGCGCGGGTATCGACGAGCTGACGGTCAGCGAGCACGACATCCTGGACGGCATCGTGTTGTCGATCGCCCATTAAGTCACATAAGCCACACGCGCCTCTGCAAAAGTGGGCATGCTTTTTGCCCGCCTTTGAGCGACAACGTCAGTGGTGTCGTACCCGTGTGCGACCGTCCGAGGATGAACCTTCGTGGAATCGAGCTGCGTTACGTGCTGGCGATGCAACTGGCCGTGCATGGGCCGGCGACCATCGCGGAATTGATCGATGCGCTTGAAGTGGCACGGCTTTCGAGTCCGCGGCAGGCCATCGAAAGCGATCTCGGATGCGCTGCGCTGGGAGATCGAGCGTGGCAGGGTGCGGCGCCTCGGGCGGGGCCGCTACGGGCCCGGGTACATGCCGCGCGGCACCGAACACCGAATCCATCAGCGGGTTCTGGCTTTGCGGGAGGCGGCCAAGTTGTCGCTCTGAGGCGGGCAATTGACTGATTCACCTGTGCCGGGGCCAATGTGGCTGATGTGACCAAGCACGGCCCAAGCAGATCACGCCTCGAATCGATACCCCATGCCCGACTCGGTCAGCAGGTGTTTGGGATGTGACGGGTCATCCTCGAGTTTGCGGCGCAGCTGCGCGAGATACACACGCAGGTAATGCGTTTCGGTGGCATACGCCGGCCCCCACACCTCTTTGAGCAGCTCCTCGCGGCCGACCAGCTTGCCGCGATTGCGGACGAGCACTTCGAGCATCCCCCACTCGGTCGGTGTGAGATGGACTTCGCTGCCGTTCTTGGTGACCTTCTTGGCGGCCAGGTCGACGGTGAACGATTCGGTTTCGATGACCGGCTGCTCCAGCTCGGAGGCCGCGGTGTTGCGGCGCACCGCCGCGCGCAGTCGCGCCAAGAACTCGTCCATTCCAAAGGGTTTCGTCACGTAATCGTCGGCGCCGGCGTCCAGCGCCTCGACCTTGTCCGACGAATCGGTGCGGGCGGACAACACGATCACCGGTGCGGTGAGCCACCCGCGCAGCCCGGCCAGCACGTCGATGCCGGAGATGTCGGGCAGACCGAGGTCGAGGATCACCACGTCAGGCTTGTGCTCGGCGGCGGCGCGCAGCGCTCCGGTGCCGCTCGAAGCGGTGATCACCTCATAGCCGCGCACGGACAGGTTGATACGCAGGGCGCGCAGGATCTGCGGCTCGTCGTCGATCACCAAAACGCGGGTCATGTCGTGACCATCGGTTGTGGCGCAGCCAGATCCACGATCACGGTCAGTCCGCCTCCCGGGGTGTCGGTGGCCGTAATTGTTCCGCCCATCGCTTCGACGAAGCCGCGCGCCACCGACATCCCCAGGCCGACACCGATCGTGTTGTCGTGATCGCCGAGCCGCTGAAACGCCTCGAAGACCTGTTCCTCGGCGCCGTGCGGAATTCCGGGGCCTTCGTCGATGACGTTGATCAGCACGCGATCCCCCACCCGTCCGGCGTTCACCCGGACCACGCAATTGGGCGCATACCGCAGCGCGTTGTCGATCAGGTTGGCCAGCACCCGTTCCAGCAGCCCCGCGTCGGCCATCACCATGGCGTCGGCCACGTCGACCTTGACCCGGTCGATGGCGGATCGGAAGAAGCCGGTGGCGCCCTTGCCGATGCTGACCAGCGCGCGCTGCACGATCTCCTCCAGATACACCCGGCTCAGTTCCGGGTGGATCACCCCGGCGGCCAGACGCGATGAATCGAGCAGGTTTCCGACCAGCGCGGTCAGCTGGTCGATCGATTCCTCGATGGTGGCCAGCAATTCGGCGGTGTCGTCCGGGGAGAAGGCGACGTCTTCGGCGCGCAGGCTGGACACGGCGACCTTGGCCGCCGCCAGCGGCGTGCGCAGGTCATGGCTGACCGCCGACAGCAGGGAGCGCCGCAGTTCGTCGGCCCGCACGATCGCCTCGGCGCGGCTGGCCTCTTCGGCCAGCTCGCGCTGCCTGATCAGACCTGCGGCCTGCCTGGCCACCGCGCTCAGCACCCGCCGGTCGCGCGCCGAGAGCTTTCTGCCCGCCATCAGCATCCAGAACTCGTCGTCGCCGACCTCGATCGCGGTGTCGGCGGAATCGACGGTGACGCAAGGGTCTTTGCCCACGCAGGCGACGACGTCGGCTCATCTTGCCGCCGGCGCGGTCCTCCTCGGCCGGTCTCCCGCAGCATGCTGACCGCGCGCTGCGAGTAGGTCTCGCGTACCCGTTCGAGCAGCGTTTCGAGATCCGCGCCGCGCAGCACCGAACCCGCGAACAGCGTCAGCAGTTCGGCCTCCTGGGAGGCGCGGCGGGCTTCCCGGGTGCGTTTGGCCGCGCCGTCGACGAGCACCGCGACCGCGACCGCGATCAGCAGCAGCACCAATTCGGTGACGGCGCTGTTGGGTTCGGCGATGGTGAAGCTGTGCCGCGGGGCGATCAGGTAGTAGTTCAGCAGCAGCCCGGACAGCACCGCCGAAAGTGCCGCCGGCGCAACGCCTCCCAGCAGCCCGACCAGCAGCACCCCGACGAAGAACAACGCGCTCTCGCCGCCGGTGTCCAGATACGGGTCCAGCGTGGTCACGGTGACCGCGCAGATGACCGACGGCACGATGAAGGCCGCCAGCCACGACGTCACCCGCCGCTCGCGGGGCGCAAGCGACGCCACGCGGAAGCCGCGCTTGGATTCCTCGTGGGTGACCAGGTGCACGTCGATCTTTCCCGACAGCTCGACGATCCTCGGGCCGATGCCCTCCTCGAAGAGGCGCGCCCAGCGCGACCGCCGTGAGGTGCCGATCACCAGCTGCGTGGCGTTCATCTCGCGGGCGAACTCGAGCAGGGCCGTGGGCACCTCGTCACCGACCACGGTGTGCATCGAGGCGTCCAGGCTGCTCGCCAACTCACGGATCTTGGCCATCCGCGACTCCGACAGGCCGGCCAGCCCGTCGCCGCGGATGACGTGCACCACCATGAGCTCGGCGGTGGACTTCGATGCGATCCGGGATGCCCGTCGCACCAGCGTCTCGGACTCGGGACCACCGGTGACCGCCACGACGACCCGCTCGCGCGCCTCCCACATGTCGGTGATCTTGTTCTCGGCGCGGTATTTGGCCAGCGCGGTGTCGACCTGGTCGGCAAGCCACAGCAGCGCCAATTCCCTTAGCGCGGTGAGGTTTCCACGGCGGAAGTAGTTGGACAACGCCGCATCGATGCGCTCCGGTGCGTAGACATTGCCGTGGGATAGCCTGCGCCGCAACGCTTCCGGTGTGATGTCGATGAGCTCGACCTGAGACGCCTGCCGGACGATCGAGTCCGGTATCGTCTCCTTCTGCTCGATGCCGGTGATCTGGGCGACGACGTCGTTCAGGCTTTCCAGGTGCTGGACGTTGACCGTTGAGATCACCGTGATCCCGGCGTCGAGCAGTTCCTCGACATCCTGCCAGCGCTTGGCGTTCTTGCTGCCCGGTGTATTGGTGTGGGCGAGTTCGTCGACCAGGACGACTTGCGGATGGCGCGCCAGGACGGCCGGCACGTCGAGTTCGGCGAAGCTGCCGCCGCGATAATCGATGTAGCGCGGCGGGATGAACTCGATGCCCTCAAGCAGCTCAGCGGTTTTCGATCGCCCGTGGGTCTCCACCACGGCCGCCACCAGGTCGGTGCCGCGTTCCAGCCGCCGGTGTGCCTCGCCCAGCATCGAGTACGTCTTGCCGACGCCCGGAGCCGCACCGAGATAGATGCGTAGCTCCCCGCGTTTGGGATGGTGGTCGCGGAGGCTGACGTCGCTCACGTCAACCATCATCCCCCTCGGCGCTAACTCGTGACCGGATACCGGTGGTCGAGTTGCAGATTTAGTTGCAGCACATTGACGGACGGCTCACCGAAGAACCCGAGTCCGCGGCCGCTGCTGTGCTGCGCGACGACCTCACGTATCTGATCTGGGCTGACGTGGCGCACCTTGGCCACCCGGGCCACCTGGATGTCGGCATAGGCCGGGTGAGATGTTCGGGTCCAGGCCGCTGCCGCTGGCGGTCACCGCGTCGGCGGGCACGGCCGGGTCGGCCGGCGCGGCGCCGCGGATGGGCACGATCTGCCCAATCGAGTAGTCCTCGCCGTACTTGGCGCATTCGACCCGCACGCCCTCGTAGAGGGCCAGGAACGGCGGCGTGGTCGATCCGCACGGCTCGTTGACGCTGACCACCCGGGTCGGGTGGACGACGTTGCCGCGCGCGTCGCGCGGACCGATCACCGACAGCACCGCACCGACACCGCCGCCGGTGCAGAACGGCCGCGACCCGTCGACACCCTCCAGCTTGCCCACCGCGACGCTGCGCGTGCACACGGTCGTCAACAGGCTCGGCTTGAAGCCGGCGTCCGACGCGGACTTTCCGGCCGCCAGTTGCGCCGGATCGGCGGGCGTGTCGACGATGCTCTCCGGGCCCAAGGTTGCTGCGCGCCCGACGACGTCGGGTCATACCCGTTGCCGGCCGCCGAGGGGCGGCTCTGGAAGTACTGCGGCAGCGCGTTGCCGTCCTTATCGGTGAACGCTGGCCGATCAGTCTGCTGCCCACCGGCTTGCCGTTGGCGGTCAGGATCGACCCTTCGGCCTTGTCGTGCAACCCGGGCAATTGGGCGACCAGCCAGATGAACAGGGGATAGGCGAGACCGGTGATCACGGTCAGCACCAGCAGCGCGCGCAGTGCCGCCCAGTGCAGGCGAACGAAATTCGAGAACGTCATGTCAGGACATCCCTGGGATGAATTGGACGATCAGGTCGATCAACTTGATTCCGATGAACGGGGCGACGATGCCGCCGAGGCCGTAGACGTAGAGGTTGCGGCTCAACAGTTTTGACGCGCTGCTCGGCGTGTAACGCACGCCGCGCAGCGACAGCGGGATCAGCATCACGATGATGATCGCGTTGAAGATGACCGCGGACAGGATCGCCGACTGCGGGCTGTGCAGCCGCATGACGTTGATCAGGTCCAGCCCGGGGAACAGCGCGACGAACATCGCCGGGATGATCGCGAAGTACTTCGCGATGTCGTTGGCGATCGAGAAGGTGGTCAGCGCGCCCGCGGGTGATCAGCAGCTGCTTGCCGATCTCGACGATCTCGATGAGCTTGGTGGGATCGGAGTCCAGGTCGACCATGTTGCCGGCCTCTTTGGCGGCCGAGGTGCCGGTGTTCATCGCCACGCCCACGTCGGCCTGGGCCAGGGCCGGCGCGTCATTGGTGCCGTCGCCGGTCATCGCGACCAGCTTGCCGCCTTCTTGCTCACGCTTGATCAGCGTCGAGCTTGTCCTCGGGCGTGGCCTCGGCGAGGAAGTCGTCGACGCCGGCCTCGTCGGCAATCGCCTTGGCGGTCAACGGGATTATCGCCGGTGATCATCACCGTGCGGATGCCCATCTTGCGCATCTCGTCGAATCGCTCACGCATGCCCTGCTTGACGACGTCCTTGAGGTGGATGACACCCAGCACCGCCGCCTCGCCGTCGACGGTTCTCCCCGACCACCAGCGGGGTGCCGCCGCCGGCGGAGATGCCGTCGACGATCTCGCCGAGCTGGTGGGGAACCTTTCCGCCTTGGCTGCGTACCCATTCCGCGACCGAACTGGCCGCGCCCTTGCGCAGCTGGTGTCCGTCGAGGTCGACACCCGACATCCGGGTCGCCGCCGAGAATGCGACCCAGTGGGCTTGGGAGAGTTCGCCGGGTGTGCGGGCGCGCAACCCGAAGTGCCGCTTGGCGATACACGACGATCGAGCGTCCTTCCGGTGTTTCGTCGGCGAGACTGGACAACTGCGCGGCGTCGGCCAGTTGATCGGGAGTCACGCCGTCGAGGGGGATGAAGGCGGCGGCCTGCCGGTTGCCCAGGGTGATGGTGCCGGTCTTGTCCAGCAGCAGGGTGTTCACGTCGCCGGCGGCCTCCACCGCGCGCCCGGACATGGCGAGCACGTTGCGCTGCACCAGCCGGTCCATGCCGGCGATGCCGATGGCCGACAGCAGCGCGCCGATGGTGGTCGGAATCAGACACACCAGCAGCGACACCATCACGATGCCGGTGACGCCACTTGCGTTGAGCGCCTGGGTGTCCGGGACGCCGGGATTGTTCGCCTTGGAGTAGATCGCCAGCGGCTGCAGGGTCGCGACGGCGAAGACGAAGATGATCGTCAACGCCGCCAGCAGAATGTTCAGCGCGATCTCGTTGGGGGTCTTCTGCCGGTTGGCGCCCTCGACGAGCGCGATCATCCGGTCGATGAAGCTCTCTCCGGGCTTTTGGGTGATCTTGCACGACGATGCGGTCGCTCAGCACGGTGGTCCCGCCGGTGACCGCCGAACGGTCACCGCCGGACTCGCGGATCACCGGCGCCGACTCACCGGTGATCGCCGATTCATCCACCGAGGCAATGCCTTCCACGACGTCGCCGTCACCCGGAATCACCTGGCCCGCCTCGACCACGACGATGTCGCCCTGCTGCAGCAGCGGCGCGGCGACCTCTTCCTCGACCGCGGTGCCGCCGGGCGCCCAGTCCTTGAGTCGCCGGGCCATGGTGTGGGTCTTGGCCCGGCGCAGCGTTTCGGCCTGGGCCTTGCCGCGGCCTTCGGCCACCGCCTCGGCGAGGTTGGCGAACAGCACGGTCAGCCACAGCCAGACCACGGTCAACCACGCGAACCACGTCGGGTTGATGATCGCCAACACGGTGCTCCAGGCGGCGCCGATTTCGACGATGAACATCACCGGGTTGCGCCACAGGGTGCGCGGATCGAGTTTGCGCAGCGCATCCGGCGTCGACTTCCACAGCATCTTCGGGTCGAGCAAGCCGCCCTGCACCCGCTTTTGTGGTTGCCGGAGTTGCGGGCTGCGTCTGCTCGGCCGGGTCGATCGCGGTCGCGGTCATCAGTGGATTCCTTCAGCGAGAGGCCCGAGCGCGAGCATGGGCAGGAACGTGAGGGCAACGAGGATCAACGTGACGCCGGCGACCATGCCGACGAATTGCGGCCGATGGGTGGGCAGGGTGCCCGCCGATTCCGGTGTGCTGCCCTGCTTGGCCAGCGAGCCGGCCAGCGCGAGCACGAGCACGATCGGCAGGAATCTGCCGAAGACCATGGCCAGCCCCAGGGCGGTGTTGTACCAGTCGGTGTTGACGCTGATTCCGGCGAACGCCGACCCGTTGTTGTTGGCCGCGGAGGTGAACGCGTACAAGCACCTCCGACAGCCCGTGCGGGCCGGCTGTTGAGCATGCCGGCGCGTTCGCCCGGCAGCGCCATCGCGACCGCGGTGCCGGTCAGCACGATCAGCGGCGTGACCAGGAAATAGCTTGCGGCGAGCTTGATTTCGCGCGGGTTGATCTTCTTGCCGAGGTATTCCGGGGTGCGCCCGACCATCAGCCCGGCGACGAAGACGGTGATCACCGCCAGGATCAGGATGCCGTACAGGCCCGAGCCGGTGCCGCCGGGCGCGACCTCGCCGAGCTGCATGTTGAACATCGCCATCATGCCGCCGAGGCTGGTGTAGGAGTCGTGGAACGAGTCGACGGCACCGGTGGAGGTGAGCGTCGTCGAGTCGGCGAACACCGCGGAGTCGGCGATGCCGAACCGCTGCTCGACCCCCTCCATCGCCGCGCCGATCGAGGTCGGCACGGTGCCGTGGTGCTGCAACTGGAACCACAGCATGAACGACACGCTGATCGCCGTACAGCGTCGCCATGACCGAGGCGATCGCGATAGCCCTGCTTGGTGCTGCCCACCATGCGCCCGAAGGTGCGCGGCAGCGAGAAGCCGATCACCAGCAGCAGGAAGATCTCGAGCCAGTTGGTCCACGCGGTCGGGTTCTCAAACGGGTGCGCGGAGTTCGCGTTGTAGAAGCCGCCGCCGTTGGTGCCGAGCTCCTTGATGGCCTCCTGGCTGGCCACCGGACCGCCGGTGATCGTCTGCTGGGCGCCGCCCAGGGTGGTGACGACCTGGTCGTGCAGGTGGAAGTTCTGGATCGCCCCGCCGGCGATCAGCACGATCGCGCCGACGATCGAGATGGGCAGCAGGATGCGCAGCGTACCGTGCGCACCAGGTCGACCCAGAAGTTGCCCAGCTCGCCGGTGCGCCTGCGGGCGAACCCGCGCACCAGCGCGATCGCCACCGCCATGCCGACGGCGGCCGAGACGAAGTTCTGCACCGCCAGCCCGGCCATCTGCACCAGATGGCCTTGGGTGGTCTCGCCGGAGTAGGCCTGCCAGTTGGTGTTGGTGACGAAGCTGACCGCGGTGTTCCACGCCAGCGAGGGCGTCATCTTCGTCGCCGGATCGTGCAGATGCAACGGCAACTTGTCCTGCACGAGCTGGAACACGAACAGGAACAGGATGCTGATCGACGAGAACGCCAACACGCTTCGGGCGTAGGCGCCCCACGTCTGCTCCGAGCGGGAATCGACACCGATCAGCCGATAGATCACCCGCTCGACGTACAGAGTCCTTCTCCGACGTGTACACCCGATACATGTAGTCGCCCAAGCGGCACATGCACCACCACCAGCGCCACGACGAGAACGACGAGGAAGATGATCCCCGCTGTTGTTGTGCTCACTAGAACCTCTCCGGGAACAGCAGGGCGCCCGCGAGATACAGCGCGATGAGGACGGAAAGCACCAAGCCGACGATGTTTTCGTAGTTCACAGCCGCTCGACCAACTTCTGGGCCAGGCCGAGCGCGGCGAATACCGCCACGCGTCAGCACGATGTAGATCACCACGCCCATCTTGTCTCCGTTCCGCGCCAACCACGTGCATAGCAAAAGCACCTCGACGAGCCAGCCACAGCGCAGTCCCGCGAGGCACGATCAGCTTGAAATTAACTCCGGCGTCATCCGCGAGGGCGTTCAGTTGACGGTTTCCTAACGGGCGCACAGTGCACATTTACGGTTTCTTAACGCCCTGGCGCCGCTGTCCGGGCAAGCGGTTCCGCACGGCGTCAATCACCAGTCGCGGCAACGACATACATCGCCGTCACGGACTTAACGCGATGGCTCGTCGGCGATCGAGATCATCGGCAGCCGTACCCGAAAAACGGTGCTGCCCTCGGTGGATTCGGCGGTGACCGAACCATGATGCGCCTTGACGATCGAACTGACGATGGCCAGACCAAGTCCGTTGCCCGAGCCGTTGGATCTCGATTTGTCCGCGCGAACGAACCGCTCGAACAACCTGGGCAGAAGTTCCTCGTCGATGCCCGGGCCGTCGTCGGTGACGGTCAATTCCGCATATGGTGCGTCGGAACCGTCGCGGCCACAAGTGATTCCGGTCGTCACCGTCACTCCGGGCGGGGTGTGCACGCGGGCATTGCTGAGCAGATTGCTGACCAGCTGATGCAGCCGGGCATGGTCGCCCAGCACCCATACCGGCCCGTCGGGCAATTCCTTGACCCAGTGGTGCGTCGACGCGGCCACCGTCGCGTCATTGACCGCATTGCTGACCACCTCGGCCAGGTCGACGTCCTCGGACTGCAGGTCTTGGCCTTCGCCCAGGCGGGACAGCAGGAGCAACTCGTCGACGAGCAAGGCCATCCGCCGGGCCTCGGACTCGATGCGGGCCAACGCGTACTCGGTGGTCGGCGGCAGCGCCGAACTGTCCTGGCGGGTGAGTTCGGCATAGCCCTGGATGGCGGCCAGCGGCGTCCGCAATTCGTGGCTGGCGTCCGTGATGAACTGGCGCATCCGCAAATCGGAATCGACCCGATGCGCCAGCGCGCTATCGACGTTGTCCAGTAAGCGATTCAACGTGTGCCCGACGATCCCGACCTCATTTTGCGGGTTGGTGTCCTGCGGTGGTACCCGGACGCTGATTCGGTGGTCGTCGCCGGTAAGCGGCATGGCGGCGACACCGGCGGCGATCGCCGCCAGCCGGCGCAGCGGACGAAGCGTGTAACCGACCACCCACACGGTGAGTCCCGCGGTGATCACCAACGCCGCCGCGGTGAGCGCGATGGTGGTGAGCTGTTTGCGCGCGATGATTCGGTCGGCGAGGTTCTGCGACACCCCGACGACCAGGACGTCGGACCCGGCGACGGTGCTGTCGACGCGGTACGGCCCCAGCCGGCCAAGCGTTTCGGTACGCGGCGGTCCGTCAGCCCACGACTGCGCTTGAAGGTCGCGGACGACGTCGGCCGGCGCGGGTTTCGGTTCATCTTCGGAGAAAACGGCCGACCCGATCACGGTGCCGTTGTGCAGCACGGCGATCAGGTTCCCCGGCGTCTGCCCGGTGAACTCCAGCATCGCCTGTGCGATCGGCGGAGTAGCCGGGGTGCGGCGAAACATGTTCGCCGTTACGGTATTTGGCGTACTGGTGGCTCAACGCGTCCAGGGATTCGGCGACATCGGCGTCGCTCATGGCGTTGACGTAGCCGCGCAGGCTCAGCACCGAGACGATTCCGACCGTCACCAGCACCACGCTGACCACGGCCAGCACTCCCAACAACAGCTGGCGGCGCAGCGAATGCGGGAACCACCGGGAGAACTGCCCGGAGGTGGCGTCACGCTCTCGGGTCATTCCGCCGGCCGCAGCATGTACCCCACCCCGCGGACGGTATGAATCATCGGTTCGCGCCCCGAGTCGATCTTCTTCCGCAAGTACGAGATGTAGAGATCCACGATGCTGGTGCGGCCGGCGAAGTCGTAATTCCAGACGCGGTCCAGGATCTCGGTGCGGCTCAGCGCGCGGCGGGGATTGCGCATGAGAAAGCGCAGCAATTCGAATTCGGTGGAGGACAGCGATATCCGATCGCCATCGCGGGTGACCTCGCGGCTGGCGCTGTCGACCTTGAGGTCGCCGACTTTGAGGGTTTCGGCGGTCGGCGTGGGTTGCTGGCCGGAGCGGCGCAGCAACCCACGCAGCCGGGCAACCAGTTCCTCGAGGCTGAACGGCTTGGTCATGTAGTCGTCGGCGCCCGCGGTCAGACCGGTGACCCGGTCCATCACCGAGTCGCGCGCGGTGAGGAAAAGCGTGGGGGTGTAGGCGTCGGATTGGCGGACGCGTTCCAGGATCCGCAACCCGTCCACGTCGGGAAGCATGATGTCGAGGACCAGGACGTCGGGGGTGACCCGTTCGAACTTCGCCATGGCCTCGCGTCCGTTGTGGGCGATGTCGACCACCCAGCCTTCGTAGTGCAGCGCCATCTTCACCAGATTGGTCAGCGCCGGCTCGTCGTCGACCAGCAAAACCCGGATGGGTGATCCGTCGGCACGGTAGATCCTGGGCAGCTGCCCCAGGATGGCTTGGCGTGGGCGCTGCGCGCCCGAGTAGCCCGACATTGCGGTCATGTTCCTACATTCTGGCGAGCCACACACCGCATTGTCACGGAGTTCATAGAGTTCTCAAATGTAGGCCGACAGCAGAACTGGCTTGTGCCATTGCGGCACAAGCCAGTTCGCCTATCCGCTCACGAAAACCGGGGCCGCGCACCGAAATGGTGCGCGGCCCCGGTGCCGAGACGAGGTGTCAGGCCCAGGAGGACCCGACGGCGCTGTCCGTGGTGGACATGTTGTTGCCCGCGGCCTGGACCTTCTGTCCGTGGGCGTTGGCCTGCTCGTAGATGACCTGGAAGTTGCGACCCAACTGGGTGATGAACTCCTGGCAGGCCACCGAACCCGCACCGCCCCAGAAGTCGCCGGCAGCAAGCACATCGCGAACGATGGCCTGGTGCTCAGCCTCCAGGTTCGCGGCCTGGGCGCGGATCAGCGCACCGTGGGCGTCCACATCGCCGAACTGGTAGTTGATGCTCATTTGGTTAGTCTCCTTAAAAGTGTTGGGCAACAGCCGGTTCAGCTGCTAGCTGCCGAGGATTTGCTGCGAGGCCTGCTCTTGCTGTTCGTAGTTGTTCGCGTCGCGAATCAGTCCGTCGCGCACTCCGTGGAGCATGTTGACGATGTTGCGGAAGGCCTGGTTGACCTGACCCATGGTGTCGTACGAGGTGGCCTGGGCCTGACCGCTCCAGCCCGAGCCGGCGATGTTCATCGACGACGCCCACATCTTGCGGGCCTCGTCCTCAACGGTCTGGGCGTGCACCTCGAAGCGGCCCGCCATCGCCCGCATCTCGTGCGGGTCGGTCATAAAACGTGTTGCCATGTCGACTGTCTCCTATCTTGAAGCTTCAGTTCGCCGAAGTCTTAACAGTTGTACTTGATGCGCTGGTGGCCGCGTTGCAAACAGACTGCGGCCTGTCGGTTAATTGCTCGCCTCAAACGGGTGACATGCACCCCCTTTTTCCCATATCAGCGCCCTTCTCAGACGACGACCTGCTTGGGCATGACGATCGGCTTGAAGCCGTACCGGGGTCCGGCCCCGTAGGCGCCGGCGCCCTTTGCTGCGCCCGCCACTCCGGGCATGCCGGGCATCGCGCTGACCGGCTCGGCCTCGGCTGCGGCCGTCCATCCCGAGCCCGCGAGGGGAGCGGTGGAGGAAGCCAACGACGTCGCCGGCGCGGCCGCGGACCAGCTGGCCGGCACCGAGAGGCCCCCGACCGCGGACGCCTCGCCCACGGCGGCCGATGCTCCCGCACCCGTCACCGAGCCCACCATCGTGCCCGGCACCATCCCACCGGCCAGCGGCGTGACGGAGTCGGTCACGAACGGGATCGACGGCACGGCTACCCACGGTGTGCCCGAACGATACGGCCGTTCGGGATGGCGGTCATGGTGAACCAGGCCCCGGTGTTGACCGCGCCGTTGATGGCGTTGAAGACGGACGGCGTGCCGAGGAAACCGTCAATCGACTGCAGAAGGCTACTGCTGACCGGAAAGGTTCCGGCGAAGTTGATGGGGTTGGGCCCATTAATGTTCGGGGGCCCAAAGACAAACGCGTCCGAGAGGGGACTGGCGACCAGTGCCTGCGCCGTGCCAGCCGTCGAGTCGGTGGCGAGGGCGGTGCTGTCCGCGGCCGAAGCGGCCGCCGGGTTGGTGGTCGACGTCAGTGGCGTGACGGGCGGGAGGACTCCCGCCGCCGCTGAGGCGGCCTGGTACGCGGCCATCGCGGTGGCGTCTTGGACCCACATCGCTTCGTACTGGGCTTCCAACGCGGCCACCTGCGGAAGGGTGAAGGGCAGCCCCGCGAGTGCGGCGTAGAACGCAGCTCTATTGGCATAGACCAGCGCCGGGTTCACCACACCCATATACGCCGCCCTCGAAGGCGGCCGCCGACGCGGTGGCCTGTGCGCTCGCCTGCTCGAGCGTCGCCGCCGTCTCGGTCAGGTAGGTGATGATGGGCTGGGCCGCGGCCGCGGCCGCCGCCGACCCGCCGCCGGTCCAGCTCTCGGTGGTCAGCAGCGAGATGATCGACTCCCACTGGGTCGCCGTGGAGCTCACCTCGGCGGCCAGGTTGGCGTACGACGCAGCGGCGGCCATGAGCGGCGCCGCGCCCGGGCCGGTGTACACGAGCGTCGAGGTCATCTCGGGCGGCATGGCGGCAAAATCGAAAACCATTTTTGTGTCTCGCTCCCTATTATCTGTGTTGAAATTTCGCTTCGTTTTGACCGTGCTCGCTGCTCAGACGGTCGCCGGTTTCGGCATGACGATCGGCTTGACGCCGTAGCGCGGCGCGCCGAAGCCGGCGCTGTTGCGCGCGGCGGTGCCCACACCCGGCATCCCTGGAATGACGGTTCCCGGGCCGGCCTGCGGCGCGGCGCCGGTCCAGCCCACGGTCTCGAGCGGGGCCGCGCTGGTGCCGACCACCGGGGTGGCCGAGCCGGCCCAGGTCGGCGGGACCGACAGCTTGCCGACCATGGTGGCCTGGCCCGCCGCGGCCATCGGCGCGCCCAGGCCGGCCATGCCGCCGCCGCCCATCGGCGCCATCGGCGCCGTCGTGTCGGCGAGACCCGCCGCGTCGGCGGCCGAACCGGCGGCGTCGGCGGCGGAGGTGTCGAGCAGACCGCCACCGGCAAGGCCGAGCAGGGCGGAACCGGCGGACGCCCAGTTCCCGCCGCCGATGTTGAGGATGTTGGCCGAGTTACCCGACAGGCTGAAGGGGCCACCGAGTCCGGCGCTGTAGTTGCCGGTACCGCCGAGGAGGTACTGGAGGATGTCGAGGGGGTTGCCACCGGTGGCGGCTGGAGCGGCCAGGGGGCTTGCCAATGCGTTCGCATTCGACAGCACGGCCTGGGAGGCGTTGACGGCTTCGGTGTCGCCGTAGCTACCGGAGCTGATGCCCAGGGTCTGCGCGTAATTCTGCAGAAGCGTCTGCGCCTCGCGCGGCGATCGTTTGGTACTGGGCGCCGTACGCCGAGAAGATCGCCGCCTGCTGGACCGATATCGGATCGGCGGCGGCCGGAGCGACGACCGTCGTCGCCGGCGCCGCACCCGCGTTCTGCGCCGCCAGATTGGTGGTGATGCCCGACAGCGCCGCCTCGGCGGCGAGCATCTCTTCGGTCTGTGTTGTCAGAAAAGCCACGGTTGCTCCTAAAGTTGGAACTAGCCGACCCCCATGTGCTGGTCGACCTGTGTGTTTGCGTAACGGCCCCTGTGCGTTGGCGTAACACTAACGACCCACGCATCCACGTTCCCGGCCGAAAGGGCCAGGTTGGCAGCCGTTTACGGCTTTTTAACGAGGGAGCCGGCAGTTTTAACAATGTCCTGCCGGACGACATAGCGGTGTCATCTGTGAATTCGCGGAAAACCAGTGGTTAAGGCGCGCGGGCGGGCATCTTAGCCGACACTCAGCCCGAATGCATCTCCAGGTTTTGGCTATTTCGAGCGGGACGCGATGTCTTGGACTCAGCGGCCACGCGCTAGATTCGCCGCCGGGCCCCCATAGCCCAATTGGCAGAGGCAGCGGACTTAAAATCCGCCCAGTGTCGGTTCGAGTCCGACTGGGGGCACCCTATTACGCCAGCTCAGCCAGATTTCGAATCGGACGTGACCGCCCGTAATGTCGGAATCGTCCGCAGAGCGTCCGCAGTAGTTTGCGCAGCGGTATCGAAAGCGTCCGCAATCCGTCCCAGGTCACTCGGGAACAGGTGGCCATAGCGGTCCAGGGTGAGGGTGCGCCGTCTTATGCCCCAGCAGGGTTTGTCATTACCTTCACGTTGGCCGCCTGCCGAGATAGCCAGGAAGGCGCAGACGTGGCGCAAGCCATGCGGGGTGATGACGGGAAACTCCGGTGTCTGCGCTTGGCCGGTCTCCTTGATCTCTTGCTGGCGCTGCACCTGCCACAGCAGCCCGGACGGTTAAGGAACTTTGGCACCGGCATGCTGCTGGGCACCGCAGAAGAGATCAGGCCGTACCCGCGGCGAGCAGGGGCGGCCCTGTCAACTTAATCAGACGCGGACTGTGGCGATCAGGTTTCCTGATACGGGGACCAACGTTAGCGTACTGTCGGCGCGCGGCGCGCCATTCGCGAATCGAAGGGGGGTCAAGCAAATGACGACACTGCAGGAGATCCGCCACTTGGTCCAGAAGTCTGCGCCACACGACTGGCACCAGATCGGGGAAGGCCCGACTTATCGAAGCCGGTTCGCGTACTCGAAGGGGCCGGGCGGTAAGTGGCGCCTGGAAGAAGACAGCCATCACACCGTCGTGGTCTATGTGCCTGACGTGGATCTGACCATCGCGTACGGTTTGGACTTCGACGCGTTGAGGCGGGACGCTCCGGAGTTCGAGTGGTCGAAAGTGTTCCCCGATAAGTCGGTGCACATCGGTTTGGCCGACATTTTCTGGCGCGGGTCGCTTGTCGATCGGGTGGCTTATGTGCTCGTCGATGGTGCCCGCGGCACCCTGCCTATTGGCGGCGGACACGTCGGCCTCAGGGTCTCGAGCTGGCAGGTCGATGTTGCCAGGCTGCTGCATGGCCTTAAGGGTGCCGGGTTCGGCACCTTCGATGACTTCTTCGGCCGGGTGTCATTCGAAGTCACCGAATAGTGCGCGGGCGCTTGTGCTAGCCGATCTGCGCCGGGATGCCCGCCACGATGGCCACGCTGGGCGCACAACGCTAAGGCGCGGGCCACTTGGAAAGCCGGTGGCCGAGGCGATTCAACGCTCGGTTTCGGCAGCCGGTTAATTAAGCGCCGTTACCGTTTATGGATCAAGCCGGACCCGGGGGCCTCATCTTGCTGGCGCAGCTAAGGCGAGTCGCAGCCAGCTCCGTGCTGTCCCTCGTTGTTAGGTTTGCGCATGATTTAGTGACCGGGACCGGCAGGCGGCCTACGCTCGCAAGATGGAGCCCTATCCCGAAGAGATACCCGACTTCTCGCCGTTCATCAAGATGCGGCGATTACAGCTTGATCCCGAATCCGTTGTCGGCAAGGAACTCCTCGACCGGTTCGCCGAGTTCGACCATTCCTTCGCCGGGCACAGCCGGATATGGGGCGTGGTAGTGAAACTCATTGGACTGACAGCTATGTGCTCCAAGGCTGTGATCGACCTAGAGAAAGAGGTGATCGATCTCAGGCGGGAGCTACGATCCCGCGACAAGGCGTAATCACCGGCAGTCAGTGCCCACAGTCGTCCCACTTCGTGATTGCTAAGGCACCTCCGGGAGTCGGGGCCGTTCGCCGTCGTTTACCGGGGTTTAAGTCTCAATGCCAGGACAGATGTCAGGGGGCCGACGAGCGTGCGCCTGCGCCCGGATTCCGCGTCGGTGAAAACGAACCCCGCCGATTCGTTGAATTCGTAGACGTCGACGTCGAAGGACGCGTCGATAACGTCGTGCCAGCCATCTGCGAGCAGCACAGCTTCGACTGTTTCGACATCGATGTTGAGCATGGCGCTCATCGTGCCACCTTGGCTCCGCTTGTCCAGCCGTCCATGTGCCCAAGTAATCCCATTTGGTGATTACCTAGGCAGGCTAACTGCCCAGGGCATGTCCCTGGAGCGACACTGGCCGGCATGGCATTCAAGGTGAATCGCGAACCCGAACCGACCTTAAGCTTCGGGGACAAAGACAAGTTCGAGATTATCGACGGCGGCGTGCTAAAGATCCGCCGAGCGAACAGGACAAATCTGTACATCAACCCCGGGATGTGGGCGAGCATTGAGGAGACCCCGTCACCTAGTGCTGGCCCTAGCCCGCGGGTACAGGACAACCTTTAGGTTGGGTTGCCCCGGAGGAGGGGTTTTCTAAGTGGGCACCCGGCCAGGTGGGTCAAACCGAATCTGCTCAAGGCCCGTGTTCGGAGTCGGAGAAATTCGGTTCAGTTCAACGAGACGCGGGTCGGCATTACATCACCCCACAGACGCAGGACCTCGGCGCGGTGGGGTGCTGACTCCGCAGCACCGGTAGCCAGTTCCACCAGCGCGCGAGCTAGGCTGCCAATCCCGACGCCGGTGTTGCGGACGGCGCGGGCGATCTCGTCGAACGCCTCCCGCTCAGAACACCCACGCCAGCCGATCAACACGCCGACCGCCTCATCGATCACGATGCGTGATGACGGATCGCTACCTCTGCCAACCTCATTCACGGTGCTCATCTCTTCTCGCCCCCGAATCATCTGGACTACTCCGGTGTACCTCCAGGCCGTGAACTCTGGCCAATCCACCGGCGAACATCTTTGCGGCCGCTACATCGAGGCGCTGGGTCGTCAATTGCGCATCGAGGTCGGCCACGGGACATTGTTCGAGATCGCGTAGCGAACGGGGGCCCGCGGTGCGGCTCCGCACCACAGCAAGAAACCACCGAACCTCTTAGGTACTTCCCTACCACCAAGTTCCTCGATGTGAACCCGGCGTCACTGCGACGGCTTGGATCAACCAGCTCAGCTAGCGCTTGCGAGCAACTCCTGAAATGCCGTTTCCATGCATTCGGCATACGTCGCCGGGTCCGGCAGGGCGTCTCGATCCGCAGTGGCGCTGATCGACAAAGTTCCGTTGTAGCTTGCGACGACATGGATAAGGTTCAAGCCGCCCACCAGCGGCCCGAGACCGGCGGCGCGTACGAGTCGGGCACCGCTGAAGAAGATCGGTTCGGTGGGACCCGGCACGTTGGTCACGGTCGTGTTGGCGACCGTCGGGGCCGAGAATGGGAGGACGCTCGCGGCCTTTGCCGTGATCCCGAGCAGTGAGGTCGGCACTGTTCCTATCAGTTCGAGCAGCTGGGTCCCAGTCGAATGAGCCGATCCCGAACGGGCTCCTGCAGTCGACGCAGCGATTGAGGAAAGCCGTTCGATCGGATCAGCGATCTCCGTACCGAGTGATTGCAACCGGCCGAACACCATGTTCCCTTTACCGCTCTTATCGTCCGAGTCGCGCAGTGAAATCGGGCACGCTGCAACAAGCGACTCAGCGGGAAGCTCGCCGTGGCCAGCCAGATACTCACGAAGGGCGCCTCCGACGTAGGCGAGCGCCACGTCGTTGACCGTAGCGCCGGGCACCCTCGCCTTGATCCGCTTGAAATCGGCGAGATCGTGGAACCGGGCCTCGAAGACACGGTGCGGCGACACCGTTTGGTTGAAACGGGTCTTCGGTGGAAAGGACGGCAGACTGCCGGAGCCGACTCTGGACACCACACCGCCGACCAGTTTGGCCGGCATCCCGGCTAAGCCGCGGACTACCTTGGGGGCACTCGACGCGAGCACCGCACCCGCACGCAACGGATAGAGCGCTACGTCGATCGCGGTGCGCGACAGCAAATTCGCGTTCGAGGGAAGAGCGTCGGGCCGCCAGGGCCTATCCGGCCCAGCGGGGCGTGGGCCATCAGCGGCAAGGTCGTGCATTGCCGCGATCATCTGAATGCTCGCCATGCCGTCGACTGCACAATGGTGCAGTTTCAACGCCATCGCGAACGAGCCCTTCGGTACTCCCGGCACGGCATTCAGCCCCTCGATGACGGTGATCTCCCATGGCGGACGTCGCAGGTCGATCTGCCGGGCGTGCAGCCGCGCGACCTGGATACAGAGCTGCCGCCAATCACCAGGCTGTGGCAGACCAACATGACGGACGTGATATTCAAGATCAAAGTTGGGGTCTTCTACCCAGTACGGCCTATGCAAACCACCTGGCAGCTCGGTCAACCGTCGCCGAAAGACATCCGCGAGATGCAGCCGCGCGTCGAGCGCCTCGAGAATCCCCTTGAAGGTCACCTTGCCGTTCGGGGCGGTCGAGGGGTCATATATCAGCAGCAGTTGAATCTGCAACGGCGTTGCGGGTCGTTCCGCGCGCAGCATCATGTCATCGGTCCAACTCAACTGCTGCACAGACGGTCCCCTCACATAGGCTCCCTTCGAAAGAGTAGGCCCGTCACACCGCTCAACGGGAAATTAATTTCGATGGGCCCAACGGCGGCCCCAAAGCGGGTAGCTCAACCAAATGAAATGGCCCCGACCCCGGCGCCGGGGCCTGCACCCACACCGGTCCGCTCACGCCGCCACGGTGGCGAGCTTTCGTAACCTGGTCCAATTGCCAAAGCCGTTTCCGCGTGGCTTACAAGGGTGATCGTCGCCGCACCTGCCGGTTACCTCGGCGCGCCTCGGCGCCCTATTGCCCGTGGATATGTAGGGTGATCGCGTCTGAAATGCTCGACACCTCGCTTCGGCCGGAGTGACGGACCATCTGGTACCTGCTTAGAAAAGGCAGGCTGTCCCACCGCAGTCATCGCGTCCACCGATGAACGCCCCGACGCGCGTTCGGAGGCCAACCGCGGAGCCAGCCATGGCGCCGGAGCCAAAGGAATGGTCTTGAGCAAATTCACCGAAACGATGTACGCCACCGCCCAGTCCAGTTCGAAGGGTTTGGTCACCGGGGAGCCGCACTGTCCCGTCCGGCATACCTGGGGCGAGGTGCACGAGCGGGCCCGACGGATCGCGGGTGGCTTGGCCACCGCCGGCGTCGGCCGCGGTGATGCCGTCCCGGTGCTGGCCGGTGCCCCAGTCGAGATCGCCCCGGCCGGACAAGGCGTGTGGATGCGCGGCGCCAGCCTCACCATGCTCCACCAGCCCACTCCGCGCACCGATCTTCAGCGCTGGGCCGAGGAGACTACTGCCGTCATCAGGATGATTGACGCCAAAGCGGTTGTCATCGCCGACCCATTCATGGCCGCGGTCCCCCTGCTGTCGCAGCTGGGCATGGAAGTGCTGATAATCGACCAGCTACTCGACAGCCGCCCGATCGCTCCGATCGAGACCGATGACGACGACGTCGCGCTGCTCCAGTTGACGTCGGGGTCCACCGGGTCGCCCAAGGCCGTACAGATCACCCACCGCAACCTCGTTTCAAACGCCGAGGCGATGTTCATCGGCGCAAACGTCGATATCAATACCGACGTGATCGTGAGCTGGCTGCCACTGTTCCACGACATGGGCATGACTGGGTTTTTGACCGTGCCGATGTACTTCGGCGCCGAGTTGGTCAAGATCACTCCAATGGACTTTTTGAGCGACATCCTGCTGTGGGCCAAGCTCATCGACAAATACAAGGGCACGATGACCGCGGCGCCGAACTTCGCCTACAAGCTGTTCGCCAGACGCCTTCGCAAGCAGGCCCGGCCCGGTCAGTTCGACCTGTCCACCCTGCGGTGGGCGTTATCGGGCGCCGAACAGGTCGAACCTGCCGACATCGAAGACCTCTGCGCCGCCGGCAGGCCGTTCGGGTTACGTCCGGAGGCGATCCTGCCGGCTTACGGCATGGCCGAGACGACCGTGGCGGTGTCGTTTTCCGAGTGCGGCGCAGGCTTAGTGGTCGACGAGATCGACGCCGACCTGCTTGCCGTACTGCACCGCGCTGTCCCGGCGACCAAGGGCAACACCCGGCGGCTGGCGACGCTTGGCCGTCTGCTGAAAGGGCTGGAGGCGCGCGTCGTTGACCAAGACGGCAACATACTGCCCGCGCGGGGTGTCGGCGTCATCCAGGTGCGTGGCGAACCGGTGACGTTGGGCTATGAAACGATGGCCGGTTTCGTCGCGGCTCAAGACGACCAGGGTTGGTATGACACCGGCGATCTCGGCTATCTCACCGAGACTGGACATGTCGTAGTCTGCGGCCGGGTCAAGGACGTGATCATCATGGCTGGCCGCAACATTTACCCGACCGACATCGAACGTGCCGCCGCGCGCGTTCCCGGGGTCCGGCCAGGCTGTGCGGTCGCCGTGCGGCTCGGCGCCGGACAATCACGGGAGACGTTTGCAGTTGCGGTGGAGTCCAACAACTGGCAGGACATCGCCGAGGTGCGCCGCATCGAGCATCAGGTGGCCCACGAGGTGGTTGCCGAGGTCGATGTCCGGCCCCGCAACGTGGTGGTGCTCGAACCGGGAACGATCCCCAAGACGCCGTCGGGGAAGCTGCGGCGCGCCCATACCTTGGCGCTCGTCGGCTAACCCTTGTTGGGACGCGGGAGGAAGTAGATTTGACGTCGTCAAGGCTGCACGGCCGGGACGTAACCTGCACAGATATGCGGTGATACGTGCAATGAGGAGTGTTGATGATGGCTGATCGCCGCATGAAGGGCAGTCGTCTTGGATCCGTGAGCTACGAGACCGATCGCAACGAAAACCTGGCGCCGCGCCAAATCACGCGGTACCGCACCGAGAACGGCGAGGAGTTCGAGATACCCTTCGCCGACGACGCCGAGATCCCCGACACCTGGGGGTGCCGCAACGGCATGGAGGGCAAGCTGATCGAAGCTGGTGAGCTGGCCGAACCCAAGAAGCTCAAGGTGCCGCGCACACACTGGGACATGCTGCGGGAACGTCGATCGATCGAGGAACTCGAGGCACTCCTCAAGGACCGCCTCGGGATCATAAAGTCAGGCCGCCGCGGCAGCTAGTTAGCTTCGGGTATTTCCATTTAGGGATTGACGAGCCTGCTCGTCACGCCAGGTAGTGACCAGCGGACCCACTTTCGAGTGGCTCCAAGATATTGCTGCGTGTGCTAGCGGCACCGCTTGTTCACATTCCCGCCCATGGGCCCACGCCGCCGACCTTCTCGATCGTGATGTGAGTCAGGTATCCGGGGGGTGCGTCGGGCGGCGGGAACCCCGTGCCGGGGCCGAAGATAGTCGTGGCGATCTCGTCGAGCAGTTCGGGAGCACCGCCCTCCTCGACGCGAGCCGTGCCCCTGATCGACAGATAGGGTGTCTGTGGCCCGCTGCGGTCGGTGGACACGATGGTCACCGCCACTCGGGGATCACGCCGGATGTTGCGAATCTTCTGGTGCTCCAGCAAATGAGCGGTGACGAGCTCATCACCGCCGTCAGCCGTACTCTGCACCGTCACCCAGACCAAGCTGACTTGCGGACTGCCGTCGCGATTGGTCGTGACCAGCGTTGCAGGGTGGGAACCGATCAGTTGGCGTGCGACGTCGTTGAGTCTCATGGTGTTCATTGCGTTCTCCTGAGTTGTCGTTTCGGATCTATCCATACGACGAACGACGCTGTGCGTAGATCGACAGCCCGACAACAAATCAACCGATGCGGGCCCCCCCCGGTCTCGTCGTGCACCCCGAACCGAGAGGCGCGGATGCCCTGGCGCTCGTCCTGGTGGATCTGACCTGCGCGTGCTGGCTGCCTGGTGTCGGCAACGGTCCGCAGGCCGTCCGTAGCTCCCGGACCGACAACCAAGCTTCGGTCTAATTTCCCCCGCCGTTTCCCTTGCCGTGTCCCTTGCCAGGGCCGTGCCAACTGGGAGCCGGAACCGGAGCCGGTTGCTGTGGCGGCGGGGGCGGTGGCGGCGTCTCGGCGTTACTGACGGGGACCGGTGCCGGCGTACTGGTGGTCACCGGCCCCGTGGGGGCGTGCGACGTCGACGCATCAAGCGCAAGCGCTAATGGAATGAGGATCAGCACGGCCACGACCGCCAGGACACCCAGCACCTTCCTTCTGCGGCTCGTCGTCGACGTGACCATTGCTGGGAAAAAGGTGTTAGTGGGCAAGCCGGGTACCGGCGCCTCCAGCAATTTGGTGGCCGGGTAGGGCGGCGGGGCGATTGGCGCGCCTGCGGCCGGGGGACGACGGCTGCTGTGCAGCGCCGCGCGCATCTCCTCGGCGCTGCCGAACCGCTGCAGCGGGTCGCGGGCCATCGCGCGTTCGATCACCGCGATCAGGCCGGGATCGACGTCGGGTCGCAGCCCCGCGAGCGGGGGCGGCCGTCCATGAAGAATGGCGCCGGCGAGCGCGGCCATATTCTCCTGGGGGAACGGGCGTTGCCCGGCAAGTGCTTCATAGCCCACGACGCCGAGCGCATAAAGATCATCAGCCACACAAGCAGGTGCACCGGCGAGTCGCTCGGGGCTCAGATAGGCAATTGTGCCGAGGATCTGGCCGGTCAGCGTGCTGGTGGCCTCCGGAGTCTTGGCGATCCCGAAGTCCCCGACCTTCATCATCTCGCCCCCCGCGGCAAGCAGGATGTTTCCAGGCTTGATGTCGCGGTGGAGAATGGCGGCGCGATGCGCCGCGGTCAGCGCGGCGAGGACGTTGTCGAGGATGGCACGGACTCGTTCCTGCGGTAGCGGACCACGCGCCATCTCATGAGCCAGGGTTTCCCCGGGCAACCGTTCCATCACGATGAACGGACTGCCTTCATGCTCGCCGCTGTCGTAGACCGCGATGATGTTCGGGTGGTTGAGTGCCGCGGCGGCGTGTGCCTCCGCCTCAAACCGGTTCCGCATGCCGCTCTGGGCGCTTACCGCGGGGTACATGAGCTTGATCGCAATCGGTCGGCGCAGCCGGGTGTCCCAGCCGTCGCGGACCTCGGCCATGCCGCCACGACCCAGCTTGCCGCGCACCTCGTAGCGGCCAGCGAGCAACGCAAGGGTGTTCATTCGCCCTGCTAACTCCGTGCAACTCCGGTCACGATCGTGGCTCGGTTACCCGCACGGCGGCCGGTCAAAACGCACACCAGGCCCCGCCTCAGGTCGCAGGCGCATAAATGCGAAGGACGCCGAGGTTTGCGATGAAGGGAAATTGGGGTAGGCGTAGCGGCGCAAGCGCATTCCGGTGGTGGTCTGATCGGGAAGAGCCGTCGGGCGTTTACGGATTCAACAAGCACTCCACACATGTGGGAAGTCGTCTCATGAACGTTGCGTCTCTAAGCCAGGATCTGTATGGATTCGCCATCGAACTGCGCCAGCTGGCCTACACCATGCCCAGCGGGCACGAAGACCCGCTAGTTCGCCTGAGCGAGCGAATGGTCCACTACGCCCGGGAAGAAGCCTTCAACCAGTAACCGATCGCAGGGCCGGCCCCGTTGGTGCCCAGCCCGAGGCCTGCCCACATCGGCAGATCGGAATGAATCCAGCCGGCTTGCCGAAGGCCGAATGTGGCACGCGCAGTATGTTCGTCGTACCGTTGCGCGATCTGCCACCTCGAAGGAGCCAGCGCCGAAGTGACCGATGATCCGCGGGGCGACGGCGTCTCCCGTCAATACGATCGGTGGGAATATCCGCCCCCGGTAACCGATCTCGCGGCATGGACCACAAACCACTGGGATTGGTTCGATCCCTACTGGGCGCATCGGGTGCTGTGGCCGAGCCGGGAATACAAACCGGACCTCGACATCCTGGTTGCGGGATGCGGCACCTTCCAGGCGGCCGTGTTGGCCTACATGAATCGCGGCGCCAAAGTCGTTGCGATCGACGTCAGCCAGTCCGCGCTGAATCACCATCGGGATCTGAAAGACAGGCACGGCCTGGACAACCTGGAACTGCATCTGCTTCCGATCGAAGAGGTATCGGCGCTCTCGAGTGACTTCGACCTCATCGTCTCCAGCGGCGTCTTGCACCACATGGCCGATCCACTCGCCGGGTTGACGGCGCTCGGTGAGTGCCTGCGGCATGACGGGGTGCTGGGCGTCATGCTCTACGCGAAGTACGGCCGGATCGGCGTCGACATGCTCGAATCGGCGTTTCGCGACCTCGGACTGTCGCAGGACGAGGCGTCGGTTCAACTGGTCGTCCAGGCGATTGCGGTGCTACCGCAGGACCACCCGGTCCGCTCCTACCTGCAGGCCGCGACCGATCTGATGTCCGAGGGCGCCCTCGTCGACACCTTCTTGCACGCCCGCCAACGGAGTTACACCGTCGGGGAATGTCTGGACCTGGTCGACGCGGCCGGACTGGCGTTTCAGGGCTGGCTGCGCAACTCGCCTTATTACCCGCACGACTTCGTCACGCCGGCGAGCCAGTTCCAGTCGGTGGTGAACCAGCTGCCCGACGAAAAACTGTGGTCGGTGATGGAACGCCTGCAACCGGCGAACGCCACCCATTTCTTCCTCGCCTGCCGCCCCGAACGCCCGAAACAGGACTATGCGATCGACTTCTCGGCGGAGTCCTGCTTCGACTACGTCCCGCTGCTGCGCGCGGCCTGCCTGCTGTCCGGCGAGACGATTCACCTGCCCGGCGCGACGCTGAAGCTCAACCCGGCTCAGCTGCCCTTTGTCGCGAACATCGATGGCCGTCGCACGATCAACGAAATCGTCGACTGCGTTTCGCAGCGCGGCGACGTCAGACCGGAAGACGGCGAACGCGTGCGGGAATTCGGGCGCACGCTGTTCCGGTCGCTGTGGCGTCTGGACTTTCTGGCGATGGCCCTGGACGCCACGCCGTCCGGTTGAGCATGGAATCGGTTGTAAGAGTTAGCGTTTGACGGGCCTGCACAGCTTCCCCGGTGGCGGGGATGGGCGGACCAAGATTTTGGGCCTGCCGCCGACGGCGCCACAAACCGCCACTCATACACTGACCCAGCATGGGCATGCTGTTCGGCCTCGCGCCGTGGATCGTGTATTGGGTACTCGTCGGTAACGTGCCGTTCGCCGCGGCCGTGCTGGTCGCGCTGGCGATCGCCGCCGCCAGCCTGGGGGTGGGGGGAGCGGTCGGCAGGAAGTGGCAGTCCTTTGACTTTGCCTCCGTCGCAGTGCTTTTGATTCTTGCCGTGCTGGCCTTCACGCTCAGTGAGTCGTTCCTCGAGCGGTGGATACTGCCGCTGAGCAACGCCGGGATCTTCCTGGTGACGCTGATCGGCGTGCTCGTCGGCAAGCCCTTCGTGGCCGAGTTCGCCGCGGCCGAACAAGCTCCCGACGTCATCAAAACCGAGCTGTTCGGCCGGATCGTCAAGATCCTCAGTTGGCTATGGGTCGCGACGTTCGCCGGGATGACGGTGTCGTCGGTGATCCCGTCGATCCTGGAAGGCGCGACCGGCGGGCCCTCCGGGACCACCGCCGCCCTCATGCTGGACACCAAGACCCCGCTGTCGTTTCTCTGCTACTGGATCATTCCCTTTCGCGCTGTTGGGCGCTCGCGGCGGTGGCGTCGCGACTGCTGCCGGACCGGATGCTCGCCGGGATCGACGACGTCGCGCGGGAAACCTCGTTCGTCGCCTACGACGAAGCCACCATCGACGAGCTCTACTTCCTGGCCCAGGAACACGCCAATCGTGAGGTCGGCCCGGGCAAGGAGGCCTATGCCGTCAAGGTCGGCGGGATGGGAACCCCGCTGACCGGAGACGAGTCCCGAAAGTCGTGGCCCTCGACGTACAAGGTGCGCGACAAGCGGCACTGAAACCGCGTCACGGTTCGGCTACGTTGGTTCTCGGCGGAGGGGCCCGGGCTGCCGCGTGTGCTCCGCATCCGGTTAACCGTCCACAACCGGAGTGCCCACCGGAGCGGAGAAGGGGAGTCGCGATGAACGCGTTCAGCCCAGACGCCATCCGCGCAGAAACCATCACCATCACCGGCCACGGTGGCGACGAGATCGAGGCCTACCGGGCCATGCCGCTCGCCGAGGAATCGCGCGGCGGCATCGTCTGGATCCACCACATGCCCGGATACGACCGGGAGACCAAGGAGTTCGTCCGCCGGCTCGCCGTCAGCGGCTATCAACGCCGTGGCGCCCGAACCTGTACTCGCGCGAGGCCCCGGGTGCCGCGCCCGACGACGCCGCCGCGCGCGGCGCGGGCCGCCGGCGGGGTGCCCGACGAACGATTGGTCGGCGACGTCGCGGGCGCGGTGGAGCACCTGCGCGGATTGCCGGGCGCCAACGGGAAGTTCGGTGTCATCGGGCACTGCTCGGGCGGGCGGCACGCCTACCTGGCGGCCTGCTCGCTGCCGTTCGACGCCGCGGTGGACTGCTACGGCGCGTTCATCGTCGAGGACCCGCCCGAGGGCATGCCCAAGGCCATGAAGCCGATCCTGCACCTGGCGCCGCAACCTGAGCTGCCCGCTGCTGGGCCTGTTCGGGCTCGACGACCGGTTTCCGGCGCCCGCCGCGGTGGCCACCCTGGACGCCGAGCTCGACAAGCTGGACAAGCCGCACGAGTTCCACTCCTACGAGGGCGCGGGCCACTCGTTCTTCTCCGTCGACCGGCCGGCGTACCGGCCGGAGGCCGCGGTGGACGGCTGGCGGCGCATCGACGAGTTCTTCGCCACCCACCTGAAAGGCTAGGTGTCCCAAGCCATGTGCACATATCTCACCGAACACGTCGAGATCGACGGCAGCGGCAAGGGCGCGACGGGATGGTTCGGCGCCAACCGCGCGACGGTGTACGTCGACCATCCCGTGCATGCGCCCTACGGCCACACGGTCAACATCGACGTGATCAACCCGCAGCTCGGCCCGTCGGCGCGGGTCGCGCTCGAACTCACCGAGGAGAGCGCGCTGGCGTTGGCCGACGCCATCCACAAAGCGATCGGCCACGCGCCGGCCGGGCTGGCCTCCAAGGACCAGTAGGCTCAGCGATGACACGCGCGAAGCGGACTATCCCCAAATGGCCGCCGCGCGCGGACAGGATCGAACCCGCGCCGCGCCGGGTCCGTGGTTATCTCGGCCACGAGCTGGTCTTCGACACCACCGCGGCCCGCTACGTGTGGGAAGTGCCTTACTACCCGCAGTACTACGTCCCGTTCGCCGATGTCCGAGCCGGGTTCCTGCACGACGAAAACCATCCCGCAGACAGGTGCAGTTCGGCCCGTCGCGGCTGCACTCCCTGGTCGGCGCCGGCCAGACCCACGAGTCGGCGGCGCGGGTGTTCGACGCCGACAGCGACAGCCCGGTGGCGGGCACCGTGCGGTTCGAATGGAATCCGTTGCGCTGGTTCGAGGAAGACGAGCCGATCTACGGCCACCCGCGCAATCCCTACTCTCGGGTCGACGCGCTGCGCTCGCACCGGCATGTCCGGGTGGAACTCGACGGAATTGTCTTGGCCGACACCAAGTCTCCGGTTTTGCTCTTCGAAACGGGTTTACCCACAAGGTATTACATCGATCCGACCGATGTCGCCTTCGAGCATCTGGAGCCCAGCTCGACGCAGACGCTGTGCCCGTACAAGGGAGTGACGTCGGGCTACTGGTCGGTGCGGGCTGGCGCCCGGTGAGCAGTCCGTGCATCCCGACCTCGCGTGGACGTACCACTACCCGCTGCCGGCGGTCGGCCAGATCGCCGGCCTTGTGGCGTTCTACAACGAGAAGCTCGACATCACCGTCGACGGTGCCGCCTTGCCGCGACCGCAGACTCAGTTCAGCTAGCCGGCGAGAATCCGAAATCAATATTTAAATCGACCGCACATACAGACGAAACATTGCCGATTCGAGGCTTCACCCGTCTACGGCGTCACTTCGCACCGCGGCTGATTCTCAAAGGCCCATTGGCTCGAATTGGGGTGTGTCTGAACCATGTTGCCCTATCCCGATTGGCTGAATCCCGGAGACAACGCCTGGCAGTTGGTGGCGGCGACTCTGGTCGGCCTGATGAGCATTCCAGGCATCGCCGTTCTCTACGGCGGCATCGTCCAGAAGAAATGGGCCGTCAACACCATGCTGATGGCCTTCACCGGGTTCTCGCTGGTGCTGGTCGTGTGGGTGCTCTGGGGCTTCAAGATGGGCTTCGGCGAGCCGCTGAAGCTCGGCCCCGGCATCCTGCAGTCGGCGGTCGGGAAACCCAGGACGATCCTGAGTAGCAACAACCAGCAGATCGCCTATATCCCGCTGCTGGACGGCACCATGCCGTCGTTCCGCTTCTCGGAGACCACGCTGGCCTACTTCCAGTTCGTGTTCGCCGCCATCACGCCGCTGCTGTTTCTCGGCAGCGTGATCGGGCCGCATGAGCTTCAAGGTCTGGCTGATCTTCGTGCCGCTGTGGTCGACGTTCGCCTACTCGGTCAACGCGTTCCTGTTGTGGGGCGGCGGCTGGTGGGCACACGCCGGCGCCCTGGACTACAGCGGCGGCTACGTGATTCACCTCGCCGCCGGGACTTCCGGATTCGTCGCCGCGGCGGTGATCGGTCCGAGGCTGGCGCGCGACCGAGAACGCGCCGTGCCGAACAACCTGCCCCTGGCCGCGGTCGGTGCCGGCGTTCTGTGGTTGGGCTGGAACGGCTTCAACGGCGGTGACCCGTACTTCTCGGGTGCCGACGCGTCGCTGGCGGTGCTCAACACCAATCTCGCCACCGCCGTCGCGTTGCTCACCTGGGTGATCTGGGACCTCTTCGCGAGCAAGCAGCGCAAACCGACGTTCCTGGGCGCCGTCAACGGCATGATCACCGGCCTGGTCGCGATCACGCCGGCGGCCGGCTTCGTCAACAGCTTCGGCGCGATGATCATCGGCGCCGTTGCCTCGTCCCTGGTCTGGATGTCGTGGAACTGGCTCGGTACGACAAGGCTTTTCAAGAAGGTGGACGACACGCTGGGTGTGTTCCACACCCACGGCGTGGCGGGCTTGGCCGGTGGGTTGCTGGTCGGGGTGCTCGCCGACCCGCACATCGTCGAATACCTTGGCGGCAGCACGGGACAGGACGTGACCTTCGCCGGTTGGCTGTACGGTCACCATCCCAAACAGATATTGATCCAGGCCGGTGCGGCGGGCACGGTCATCGTCTGGGATGCGCTCGTCACGTTCGTCATCCTGAAAGTCCTTGGCCTGTTTATGAAATTGCGGTTGCCCGACGAGGTGTTGGAAACCGGCGACCTCGGTGCCCACGACGAAGAGGCTTACCCCGACGAAACACTCGTCACGGGCCGGCGGCTCGAGCCGTTCTCTGTATCACGGAGCTGATGCGATCGGCCTCCAAACCCGCCGAGCCGGTGGATGGTTGAGAATCGAAGACGCCATGAAGCTGATTACCGCGATCGTCAAGCCCTTCACCCTCGATGACGTCAGGCATGCCGTGGAGTCCGCCGGCGTGCTGGGTATGACCGTCACCGAGGTCCAGGGGTATGGCAGGCAGCGCGGGCATACCGAGGTCTACCGCGGAGCCGAATACGCGGTCGACTTCGTCCCGAAGGTCCGCGTCGAGGTCCTGATCGATGAGGAATTTGTCGATCGGATCATAGAGGCGATCATCGGAGCGGCCCGCACCGGGAAGATCGGCGACGGCAAGGTGTGGGTGTCCCCGGTGGAGGGTCTTGTCCGCATCCGGACCGGGGAACGTGACCACAACGCGCTGTGATGCCAGCGCATTCCGCGCGAATCGGGCGCACGGCAGTCGGTAGCCCGTTCGATGTGTGATCTTTTCCTCCCGGGTCGCGAAACCTGAGAATCCTTAATTCTGCGGCAATCAGCGCGCTCACGTGCGCTGTTAGCGGCGCGACGCGAAATGCGCCGGAAGCGCGTTTGCCTGACTTTCGCTGCGGGTAAGCGTCTTGCGATGCAGCGGGATTGGAGTCTGAGCAGAACCTGAGTGCGCGCAGTGACGTAGCTAACGTCGAGCATTGCGAACTGCAGTGGGGCGATTCAGGGCCAGTAGACTACCGAAAACCAGTCTCGTCAGTGCCTTTCGGTGCTGAAAGCCGGTGGATCCGGAGGCCTGATCGTCGCGAATGTGTCGGCGGCTCCGGCACTCGACCACCAGAGCCGACAACCCATAGCAAAGGCGGTATCAGCGTGAACGATGTGAACGGCCCTACGGCCGCGCATGACGAGCGGGACGGGCGAGTCTTCGAGCTTGACGCCACCTCGGTGGTTCGAGTCCCGTTGCACAACGGCCCGATCAGCGATATCGACATCAGTCGCGATGGGCGCCGGCTGGTCGTCGTGAACTGCGGTCGCGACATGGTTTCGGTCATCGACGCCAAGACGTGTCGTGTCTCGAGCACCGTCACCGGCTTGGCCGAACCCTTCGCGGTCGCGATGAGCAGTGCGGACGCCAACTATGCCTATGTCAGCACGGCGACCGCCGGCTACGACGCGATCGAAGTCATCGACGTCGTCACCAACTGGCGTATCGCCACGCATCAGCTCGCGCACAGCATCAGCGACCTGACGGTAAGCCCGGACGGGAAGTATCTCTACGCCAGCCGTAATGCGGTTCGCGGCGCCGACGTGACAATCCTGGACACCACCACCGGTGAACTCGAGGCGATCGAGCTGGCGACCGCTACCGGCACCACCACCGAATGCGTGCGGACCAGCGCCGACGGACGCCGTCTGTACGTCGGCATGAACGGGCCGACGGGCGGCAGCCTCGTCGTGATCGAGACGCGGACGCGCTCCGACAATCGCCGGGTCGGCGGCCGGTCGCGCATCGTCGGCGTCATCGACCTCGGCCTGCCCGTCCGCGATGTGGCGCTGAGCGACGACGGCGGCACGGCGTACGTGGCCAGCTACGATCCGGTCGCGGGCGCGGTGCTCGACATGGTCGACACCCGGACCAACAAGATCGTCGGCACTCACAAGGTCCCCGAGATCACCGGCCCGCTCACGCGCATGACGCTCAGCCGCGACGGCGCGCGGGCCTATCTGGTCAGCGACGACCGCATCACGGTGCTGAGCACCCACACGCAGGACGTCGTCGGCGAGATCAAGGTGTCCAGGCACCCGTCTTGCGTGGTGGAGAGCCCCGACGGCGGCCATCTCTACATCGCCGACTACTCCGGTGTGGTCACCGCGGCGCGGATCGCCTCGACCGCCACGACCGCAGGCCCCCGCCGGCGACACCGACCGGGACCTGCGATTCGCCGGCTGGTGGCCCGAGCTGCCGGAGTGGGAGCCGGTCTTGGCCTAGCCCCCGATGGGGTGCCCAAAGCGACGCCGGCCGAACGGGATCACATAATCAGCCGTCCGTCCCGTCGGATGCTGACAATCGCGCCGATTCCGGGCTTAGGGTAGGAGGCGGCCGAAGGCACACGCGGTGCTGCGCCCGACACTAAGGCGGTAGATCAGTGGATGGCACGATGCAAGACTTCCCGTTGACCATCACCGCGATCATGCGTCACGGCTGCACCGTGCACGGGGAACGGACCGTCACGACCGCCACCGGGGACGGCTACCGGGACACGACGTACCGGGAGCTGGGCCAGCAGGCCGCGCAACTGGCGAATGGCCTGCGCCGCCTCGGCGTCACGGGTGATCAGCGGGTGGGCACGTTCATGTGGAACAACGCCGAACACCTCACCGCCTACCTCGCATTGCCGTCGATGGGTGCCGTCCTGCATACCCTCAACATCCGCTTGTTCCCCGAGCAGATCGCCTTCGTCGCCAACGAAGCCGAAGACCAGGTGGTGCTGGTGGACGCCTCACTGGTCAAATTGCTCGCACCCGTGCTACCCGAACTCGAGACCGTGCACACCGTGATCGTGGTCGGCGATGACACCGAGCCGCTGCAGGGGGCGGGAAAGACGGTGTTGCGCTACGGCGACGTCCTCGACGGCGAGTCCACCGAGTTCGACTGGCCACACATCGATGAGAACTCCGCGGCCGCGATGTGCTATACCAGCGGCACCACCGGCAACCCGAAAGGCGTTGTCTACAGCCACCGTTCGAGCTATCTGCACACCATGGCCGCGTGTACGACCAACGGCATCGGCGTCGGATCCACCGACAGTGTGCTGCCCGTCGTGCCGATGTTCCACGCCAACGCCTGGGGGTTGCCGTACGCGGCGCTGATGGCCGGCGCCGACTTGGTGTTGCCCGATTGCCACCTCGATCCTCGGTCGCTGGTGCGGATGGTCGAGGACTTGAAGCCCACCGTGACCGGGGCGGTGCCGACCATCTGGAACGGCGTCCTGCACCACCTCGAGGACGACCCCGACCACGACATGTCGTCGCTGCGGTTGGTGGTCTGTGGCGGCTCTGCCGTCCCGATATCGCTGATGCGCACGTTCGAGGAAAAGCACGACGTACAGATCCGGCAGCTGTGGGGCATGACGGAGACGTCGCCGCTGGCGACCATGGCGTGGCCCCCGCCGGGGACGCCCGAGGACCAGCACTGGGCCTTCCGCGGCACGCAGGGCCAGCCGGTCTGCGGGGTGCAGATGCGCATCGTCGACGACGAGGGACGGGTGCTGCCCAACGACGGCAACGCCGTCGGTGAGGTCGAGGTGCGCGGACCGTGGATCGCCGGGTCGTACTACCTGGGCCGCGACGAATCGAAGTTCGACTCCGGTTGGCTACGCACCGGCGACGTTGGCCGCATCGACGAGCGAGGATTCGTCACCCTGACCGACCGCGCCAAGGACGTCATCAAATCCGGCGGCGAATGGATCTCCTCGGTCGAGTTGGAAAACCTCTTGGTCGGCCATCCGGACGTGGTCGAGGCCGCCGTTGTCGGCGTACCCGACGAGCGCTGGGAGGAACGGCCGCTCGCGGTGGTCGTGGCCAAAGACGGCGCATCGGTGAGCGCCGAGGAACTGCGAAACTTTCTCGCCGACAAGGTCGTTCGATGGTGGCTGCCGGAGCGGTGGACCTTCATCGACGAGATTCCGCGCACCAGTGTCGGCAAGTACGACAAGAAGACCATTCGGTCGCGATACGCCGACGACGAATATCAGGTGGTCGAGGCGCGCTGAGCTGAAAGACGTTGCAGCAGTGGCACATTCACTCGCCGTCCAGCAGTCCCTCATCGCACCGGTCGCGGTGCAGGACGCGTTTGACCGGACACTGCCCATTCCGCTTCCGACGCTTTTTCACCGCTGGTACGGACCGTTCCCGCCGATCAGGGAAGTGCGCGAGCAGACCGGCGCCTGGGACGCGGCGGGCCAGACCCGCATCGTGCACCTGGCCGGCGGTGCCAGCATGCGCGAGCAACTCACCAGCATCGACCCGCCACGCTCGTTCGGCTACCGGCTCTCCGAGGTCACCGGCCCGATGGCGCTGCTGGTCCACCACGTCATCGGCGAATGGATCTTCACACCCGCATCGGGTGGCACCGAGATCACCTGGCGCTGGGACATCCACCCGCGCTCGGCGCTGACGGCCTGGGCGCTGCCGCTGCTGGGCATGATGTGGAAGGGTTACGCGCGCCGCGCGCTGCGCCACCTGTCTGCCTTGCTGACGGGCTGACCCTCGACGGCTAGCGTGGGAAGCCATGTGCCGACTCTTTGGCGTACATGCGGGGACACACGCGTGCACCGCGACCTTCTGGCTGCTGGATGCGCCGGACAGCCTGGCCGAACAGAGCAGAAGAAATCCGGACGGCACCGGCCTGGGTGTCTTCGACGAGCACGGCCAACCGCATGTATACAAGGAGCCGATTGCGGCATGGCAGGACGCCAAATTCGCGACGGAGGCGCACCGGTTGACCAGCACGACCGTCATCGCCCATGTCCGCTACGCGACCACCGGATCGCTCGACATCCACAACACCCACCCGTTCCTGCAGGACGGTCGGATCTTCGCGCACAACGGTGTCCTCGAGGGATTGGACGTCATCGACGAGCGGCTGCGTGAGGTCGGCACCGACGATTTGGTGTTGGGCGACACCGACTCCGAGCGGGTCTTCGCCTTGATCACGGCCTCGATCCGGGCGCGCGACGGCGACGTCACGGCCGGCCTCATCGACGCCATGCGGTGGCTCGCCGAGCACGCTCCGATCTATGCCGTCAACGTGTTGCTGAGCACCGCCACCGACATGTGGGCGCTGCGTTACCCGGAGACCCATCAGCTCTATATCCTGGATCGCTCCGGCGATGCGGCCTCGCGTGACCCCGAATTCGACTTGTGTACCAAGCGAATTCACGCCCGGTCAGAGCATCTGTGTGAGCGGCCGTCGGTGGTGTTCGCCACCGAGGTGATGGACGACGAGCCGCGCTGGCGGCTGCTGCCGGCGGGTGAACTCTTCCATGTCGGTGCAGACCTGCAGATCCACCGCAGGATGATCCTGCCAGACCCGCCCAAACATCTGCTGCGCCGCGAGGACCTGAGCTCGCCGGTGGAGGAGTCGCAACACGCCCTGCCGAACACCCGGCAGCTGGCCTGATCGGTGCTGGCAAGGTGAACGACGTGACGAACAAACGCGCGCTGGTGTTGGCCGGCGGCGGAATAGCGGGAATCGCCTGGGAGACAGGTGTTCTGCGTGGCATCGCCGACGAATCGCCGGCGGTGGCCCGGCTGTTGGCCGAGTCGGACGTGCTCGTCGGGACGTCGGCGGGCTCGGCCGTCGCGGCGCAGCTGAGCAGCGGACACACCCTGGAGGAGCTTTTCGACCGGCAAGTCGCCGCGTCGTCGGCCGAGATCGATTCCGGGGTCGACGTCGAGACCATCACCGAGCTGTTCCTGGCCGCCCTGGACGAACCGTACGAGGAGACGCTGGACAAAACCCGGCAACAGATGCAGCGCATCGGTGCCGTGGCGCTGGCCACCGAAACCGTTCCCGCGCCGGTGCGCCGCGACGTCATCGCGCGTCGCTTGCCGTCGCACCACTGGCCGGATCGGGAGTTGCGGCTCACCGCGATCGACGTCGAAACCGGCGAATTAACCGTGTTCGACCGCGACTCCGGCGTCGATCTGGTTGATGCCGTCGCGGCCAGCTGCGCCGTGCCCGGCGCGTGGCCCCCGGTGACGATTGGCGGCCGCCACTACATGGACGGCGGGATCGCCAGTTCGGTCAACCTCGTGGTGGCCGCCGACTGCGATACGGCGGTGGTGCTGGTGCCCTCGGGCGTCGACGCGCCGGCGCCGTTCGGGGCGGGGCCGGCCGCTGAGATCTCGGCGTTCCCCGGCGCGGCCTTCGCCGTGTTCGCCGACGCCGATTCGCTGGCCGCCTTCGGGCCCAACGCGCTGGATCCCGGCTGTCGCATCCCGTCTGCACTGGCCGGACGCGAGCAGGGCCGCCGCGAAGCCGCAGCCATAGCCCGCTTCCTGGGCGTGTGAGTTCGCTTGGCGCGCAGGTGAATTGACCCGGCTCAACGTTCGATGGCGGGTGGGACGTCTTCGTCGTCGTCGACGTCCAGGGCGTCCAGCGCCTCGTTCGCCAGCGTCCGCCCGGCGGCGATCACCTCCGCCGCCCGGTGGAATTCGAGGGCTCGGCAGGTCGAGCGAGGGACCTCGATGAGCAGGTCGGGCGGGTAGACGGCCAGGGTGTGGCGGGCCAGCGCGGCCTGGGCGATGTCGATGGTCCGGTTCATCACCTCGAAGCTGCCAAGTTTCGGCACGTCGGGTCCCACACCGGCCAGTTCGCCGGCGTCCTCCTCGGCCGCGGGCTGGTCGTCGTCCGGTGCGTCCGACCAGCCGTCCGGCTCCCCGGCCGGGCCGCCCAGTCTGCTCAGCACCGCCCGCGCGGTCGGCCGATCGAGCAGCGAGCGGACGGCGGCCGTGTCGAGCAGCGCGGAGGTGCTGCGCAGCATGCGGGTCAACCACTCGACGGTGGCGCCAGGCTCCTGTTCGCGGTTGGTGATCGCCTCGCTGCCGGACAGGCTCACCGCGACCGTCAGATCGGCGTTGACCGCGGCAAGGGGCGCCATCGGCAGCGGGTCCAGGATGCCGCCGTCGGCGAGCAGCCGCCCGTCGACCGCGTGGGGGGCGATCACCCCCGGGATGGCGATCGACGCGCGGATCGCCTCGTCGAGGGGACCGCGCTGAAACCACACCGACTTGCCCGCCAACAGGTCAGTTGCCACCGCCGTGTACGGGATCGGCAGTTCTTCGATGACGACCGGGCCGAGGATGTCGCGCACCGCGTCCAAGATCTTGCCGGCCCGCATCACGCCGGCCGCGCTGATGGACGGGTCCAGCAGCCGCAGAATGGTGCGCTGCGTCAGGGACTTGGCCCAGTCGGCGAACTCGTCGAGCCGCCCCGCCGCTTGCAGGCCGCCGACCAGTGCACCCATCGACGAGCCGGAGACGCCGACAACCTCGTAGCCGCGCGCCGCGAGGGCCTCGATCACGCCGATGTGGGCATAGCCGCGGGCGCCACCGCTGCCGAGCGCGAGTGCCACCCGGGTCGGTTCTGATCGACGCGGAAGTTCGTCCGGCACCCCTCTATCTTGCGCGGAGCCGGGCGGTGACCGGGCGGCCAGGGCACTTTTTTCAGCCGTGATCCCAATTAGGCGGCGGCGAAAACCGCCGGGCGCGGCGCTACCCGCATTCGTTGTTGGCGGCCGCCCGCGCGGCGACGATCACGGCCGCCTGCCGTGCCGGTGTCAACTTCTTCCAGGGCGCGTTCCAGCTGCCCGCGGTCCCCGACGGCGAGGTTTGAATCATCGACAAGTAGGGCTCGAAGAGCGAGGCACCGGTCTTGGGTTGGGCGTCCATCCATTCCTGCGCGGCGTGACAGGCCTGGTAGTACTCCTCTTCGGTGGAGTCCGCGGGGACGTCGACGCGCGTCGTCACGCCCGCGGGGGACAGGCCGACCGACCCCGCCGGCGCGCCGTCGGGGTTGCCGGATTGCCGCGCCGAGGACGCGGGAGCACCGGTGTGGGCGCCGTGCGAGCATCCCGCGACCGCCATGGCCGCGCCCACCACACAGGCCGCCACCACGACCGCACCCGGTCGCCGGGACCGTTCACCGCACCAGCGCATGGTCTCAATCTATGCAACACTGGCTGCCGTGATGGAGCGCTTCGGATATTGCGAGTGTTGTCGGCCCTAACACGCCGCCGCTTGTCTTATCCGTTTTCGCCCTGGAGCTCCCCTGATGTCTGTGCCCGTAGCCACCGAGGCTGCCCTGCGCCCGCGGACCCTCTCCGCCCCATCCGCCGGACCGACCCGGCTGCGAGTGCCTGATCTGCTCTATGCCACCGATCGCGCCGCCGACGATGTGCTCAGCGGGCGCTGCGACCACCTGTTACCCCAGGGTGGCATACCGCAGTCGCGGCGCTGGTTCACCCGCATCCACGGAGACGAGGAACTCGACGTGTGGCTGATCAGCTGGGTGCCCGGGCAGCCGACCGAACTGCACGACCACGGGGGGTCGTTGGGCGCGCTGACCCTCCTTTCCGGATCGCTCAACGAATACCGTTGGGACGGTGCAGCTTTGCGACGCCGTCGGCTCGACGCCGGTGATCAGGCCGGGTTCCCGTTGGGCTGGGTGCACGACGTGGTCTGGGCGCCCCGGCCCGTCACGGCGCCGGTCGCGCTGCCCGTCGCGAGGACGCCGAGCGCCGGGGCCGCGACGGTGCAGCCGACCCTGAGCGTGCATGCATACTCGCCGCCCTTGACGGCGATGTCGTACTACGAGATCACCGACCGCAAGACGTTGCGGCGCGAACGTACCGAACTGACCGACCAGCCGGAAGGATCGTTGTGAGCCGCATCGAGGTCGTGTTGAGATCCGCCCGGCGCCGGTTTCGTCGCCTGCCCGCCGCCGAGGTGCCCGACGCGGTGCGCCGCGGCGCGGTGCTGGTCGACATCCGGCCGCAGGCGCAGCGATTTCGCGAGGGTGAGGTGCCCGGGGCGCTCGTGATCGAACGCAATGTGCTGGAGTGGCGCTGCGATCCCACCAGCGAGGCCAAGTTGCCGGAGGCCGTCGGTGACGACGTGCAATGGGTGATCCTGTGTTCGGAGGGCTACACGTCCAGCCTGGCGGCGGCCGCGCTGCTGGACATCGGCCTGCACCGCGCCACCGACGTCATCGGCGGATATCACGCGCTGGCCGGCGCCGGCGTGCTGCGCGAGTTGGCCGGAGGGCCGGTCGATTCGGTGTTCGCGGACACCGGCGGCACCGCCCGGCGCTGGATCTAGTCCGTCTCGCTGGAGTGCAGCAGCGGACGCAGTTTCGCAGTCTTGTCCGGCGTCCAGCCGGGCGGTGACAGTACGGCGGCCCAGCCGTCGGCGACATCGGCCACATAGTGGTGGCCATGTCCGTCGGGTACGTCCACCGCGACGGCCATGTCGGCCGAAACCTGTAGGAACGTGACGACCGGGATCCAGCGCGTCTGCGGCAGCACGTCGTAGCCGCGCGGCTCGCGCAGCCAGTCGGGCTTGCTGAACAACAAGTCCGGGGTCCACCAGGCGATCGGATCCGAAGCGTGCTGCAGATACACCACCCGCGGGTGATCCCACGGTGCGTCGGGGCGGGTCAAATTCTTTGCGCGAGCGACGAATCGGACAAACCGACCGTCCTGGTAGATCGGTAACCACTCCGGTGACCCGCCGTCACGCGTCGACGTCAGATCGGTCCAGATGGTGTTTTTGAAGGTCGGTCCGCTGAACAACGCCCCATCGGTGCGCGCCAGCACATTGTTCAAACTCAGGAACGGCGCCTCGCCCCCGAACGATCCCAGGCTCTCACCGAACACGACGAGCTTGGGGCGCTGGGCCTCCGGCATCTGGCGGATCAGCTTGTCGACGGCCTCGAACAGCGCCTGTCCGGCGCGCCTGGCGTTTTCCTTGTCCACCAGGAACGACAGCCAGCTCGGCAGGAAGGAATACTGCATGCTCACGATCGCGGTGTTGCCGTTGTACATGTACTCCAGCGCCGAGGCTTCCGCCTCGTTGATCCAGCCGGTGCCGGTGGTGGTGCCCACCGCGACGACGGCGCGCTGCAGCCCGCCGGTGCGCTGCAACTCCTGGGCCGCCAGCTCCGCCGCCGCCGTGATGCCCTTCGACGAGTCCAGCCCGGCGTAGGCCCGGATCGGCTCGGCGGCCGGGGCCCCGTTGAACGAGCCGAGCTGCTCCACGGTCGGACCGCCCTCGACGAAGACGCGGCCCTCGCGGCCCAGCGAATCCCACGACACCAGGGACTGTGGGCCGCCCGATCGCAGCGGGGTTTTCGGGGGAGCGGTGTCGGGATTCATCTCCTCGTTGGCCGAGGCGAAGGTGTGGTTCATGGTGCGCATCGCGAATTTGAGCACGACGCCATTGAGGACGGTGATGGTCAGGACGACGAGGGTGACGACCACGATCGTCGCCGAGAGCCGAAACGGTACGAACCGGTCCACCTGACCGACCAGGAATCTGACCAGCCAGCGGGTGAATTGACCCAGCTCGACCACCGTAAACAACACCACCAAGGACAACACCGCGGCCAGCGGGTAGTCGTACCAGTTCAGGTGCTCCACGCCCATCAGGTCGCGCACGTCGTCCTGCCAGACGTGGAACCAAATCGCCATGAGTACCTGGCCCACGACGCCGATCGGGATCAGCACCTTCCATGCCCAGCGTGGTGGCGGCGGGCTGTGATCCTTTTCGCGCATGAACCGCACCAGCCAGACCGAGAAGACGCCCAGCCCATAGCCGATGGCGCCGGAGAACCCGCTGACCAGGCCCTGGAACAGTGGGCCGCGTGGCAGCAGCGACGGTGTCAGCGAAAGCCAGATGAAGATCAGGCCCACCGCGGTGCCGAAGAACGTGTAATGCCTTACCCACCAAGGCTTTTCCGTCCATGGCAGGGTGGGCGCCGCTCGGCCGGGTCGCGGTGCGGCTGTCGCTGCGGGCGGGGCGGCCGGATCGGGTCCCGTGGACTCCTTTACGTCGCCCGCCGGACCGTGATCTGTCTCGGTGTTTGTCGCGGAAACCCGTTCGCTCATGCGTGCGTCCTAGCGGTGGGTGAAGTTCGGCGGGCGCTTCTCGACGAAGGCCGCCATCCCTTCGGACTGGTCCTCGGTCGCGAAAGTCGAGTGAAACAGCCTGCGCTCGTAGAGAAGTCCCTCGGCCAGGGTGGACTCGAACGCGCGGTTGACGGCCTCTTTGGCCATCCTGGACGCCGACCGCGACATCTGCGAGATGGTCGTTGCGACGGCCTTGGCCTCGGTCAGCAGGTCGTCGGCGGGCACCACTCGCGAAACCAGCCCGCTCCGTTCGGCTTCTTGGGCGCCGATGGTGCGGCCGGTCAGGATGAGGTCCATGGCCTTGGCCTTGCCGATGGCGCGGGTCAGCCGCTGCGAGCCGCCCATGCCGGGCAGCACACCGAGTTTGATCTCGGGCTGGCCGAACTTCGCTGTTTCGGCGGCGATCAGCACATCGCACATCATGGCGAGCTCGCAGCCGCCGCCCAGCGCATGCCCGGCGACCGCGGCGATCGTCGGGGTGCGGACGGCGGCGAGCTTGGCCCAAGGCGCGAAGAAGTCGGCGCCGAAGGCGTCGGCGAACGACAGCTCGGCCATCTCTTTGATGTCGGCCCCGGCGGCGAATGCCTTGGCCGAGCCGGTGATGATGATCAGCCCCGATACCGGGATCGTCATCGAAATCCGCTGCAGCGCTGGTAACTTCGTTCATGACCTGCGTGTTGAGCGCGTTGAGCGCCTTCGGCCGGTTCAAGGTGATGATGCCGACACGCTCATCGCGCTCGACCAGAATGGTCTCGTATGCTGTGTTTGCCACCAAACCGCCTTTCTAGAAACTCAAGTCGTCGTCGACCGGAGCGAAATACGCCTCGACATCAGCCGCGGTGACTGCGGACAGCTGCGCCGGCGACCACTTTGGATTGCGATCTTTGTCGATCAGCTGTGCGCGGATGCCCTCCACCAGATCGTGCGAGCGCAGCGACGCCGACGACACCCGGTAATCCTGCACCAGAACGTCTTTGAGTGTTTCGAGCTTGGCCGCGCGTCGCACCGCCTCCAGGGCCACCGACAGCGCGATCGGCGAGCGGGAGGCGATCAGGTTGGCGGCATCAGCGGCCGGGCCGGCATCATGCCCGCGAAGCGCGGCGACGATGTCCGCGACCGTGTCGCCGGAGAAGCATTCGTCAATCCAATCGCCTTGCGCTGCAAGCTCACTGGGCGGTGGCTCGACGGCGTACTCGGCGAGCGCCGCCTCGACGCCGTCGCTGACCACCGCCCGGCGAAACGCCTCGACGTTTTCGTGCAGGACGTAATGGTCGGCGAAGCCCATGACGATGGCGTCGGCTCCGGAGAACGGCGCCCCGGTCAGCGCGGCGTGCAGGCCCAGCCCGCCGGGCGCCCGGGACAGCAGATGAACACCGCCGACGTCGGGGATGAATCCGATGCCGACCTCGGGCATGGCGATCTTGGAGGTGTCGGTGACCACCCGGGTGTTCGCATGCGCGCCGACGCCGACGCCACCGCCCATCACGATGCCGTCCATCAATGCCACGTAGGGCTTGGCGGAACTCGGAGATCTGGGCGTTGAGCAGATACTCGTCGCGCCAGAAGCGTCGCGCCTCGACCCCGTCCTTGCGGGCGCTGTGATAGATGGAGACCACGTCGCCGCCGGCGCACAGCCCGCGTTCACCGGCGCCCGAGAGCACTACCGCGCGAACGGTGTCGTCGTCCGCCCAGCCCGCGAGGATGCCGGCCAGGGCATCGACCATCTGCTGATTCAGCGAGTTGATCGCCTTGGGGCGGTTCAGCGTGATCAAGCCGACGTTTCCCTCGACTTCGGTCAGAACCTCATCGGATTCGTCGGTCACGCCCTTGCCTCTCTTGAGCCGGTCCAGGCCGGTCGGGCCCCGAGGAAGAAATCTAGATCGTCGCGACCGGCGCGATACCCGCGGGTAAGGGTTATCTTTAACGCGATGACACCGGCGACGCCTATCTACACACGCAAAACGCCCAGGTCCGCTGGGAACCAGGGTGCAACGCCGATCGTTGAGACTGTGTTCGCACAGCTCGAAGCCAATTAGAGAGGATCCGACGGTGCGGGAGACAAGCAACCCGGTATTTCGTTCGCTGCCTAAGCAGAGGGGCGGATACGCGCAATTCGGCACTGGCGCGCCCCCTATGCAGGGCTATGGCTATGGGGCCGACCCCTACGCGGCTCCGTATGCAGGCTCCGTATCAGGAGGCCAAAGCTTCGCGTCCGCTGACCATCGACGACGTCGTCACCAAGACCGGCATCACGCTGGCCGTGCTGGCGATCTCCGCCGTGGTCTCCTACTTCCTGGTCGCGCGCGACGTGGCGCTGGCCATGCCGCTGGCACTGGTCGGTGGGCTGGGCGGCCTGGTCCTGGTGCTGGTGGCCACGTTCGGCCGCAAGCAGGACAACCCCGGGATCGTGCTGAGCTACGCCGTGCTCGAGGGCATGGTCCTGGGCGCCATCTCCTTCGTCTTCGCCAACTTCACGGTGTCGCACGCCAACGCCGGCGCGCTGATCGGTGAGGCGGTGCTGGGCACCTTCGGGGTGTTCTTCGGCATGCTCGTCGTCTACAAGACGGGTGCCATCCGGGTGACGCCCAAGTTCACCCGCATGCTGGTCGCCGCGATGTTCGGTGTGCTGGCGTTGATGCTCGGCAACTTCGTGTTGGCGATGTTCCACGTCAACGGCGGCACCGGCCTGGGTCTGCGCAGCGGCGGCACGATTGCGATCATCTTCTCGCTGGTGTGCATCGCGATCGCGGCATTCAGCTTCCTGATCGACTTCGATGCGGCCGACCAGATGGTCCGCGCCGGAGCACCGGAGAAGGCGGCCTGGGGCATCGCGCTGGGACTGACCGTGACGCTGGTCTGGCTGTACATCGAGATCCTGCGTCTGCTGAGTTATCTGCAGAACGACTAGCTCTGCCACAGAAAAACCGGCACGCCTACTGGCGTGCCGGTTTTTCGTATGCGCTACTTGCGGCGTGGCTGGCGTGGCTGGCGTGGCCACTGGGTGTGAACCGACGGCGTCGAGTGTGCAGCGACGGCGAGCTTTCATGGCGTGTCGCCGCCCAGGCTTCACACCCGACGCCCAGGCTGCACACTCGATGCGGCGGCCCCACGCGCGAGGACGAGCGGCCTAGCTCAGCCGCTCGATCACCATCGCCATACCCTGCCCGCCGCCGACGCACATGGTCTCCAGACCGAACGTCTTGTCGTGCGTCTGCAGGTTGTTGAGCAACGTGGTGGCGATGCGCGCGCCAGTCATGCCGAATGGGTGGCCCAGCGCGATCGCCCCGCCGGACACGTTCAGCTTGTCCTCGTCGATGCCCAGCTCGCGCGCCGAACCCAGCACCTGGACGGCGAACGCCTCGTTGATCTCGAACAGGTCGATGTCGCTGACCGACAGCTTGGCGCGCGCCAGCGCCTTCTTGGTCGCCTCGATGGGGCCGAGGCCCATGATCTCCGGGGACAGGCCGCTGACCCCGGTGGACACGATGCGCGCCAGCGGCGTCAGGCCGAGTTCCTTGGCCTTCCTGTCACTCGTGATCACCACCGCGGCGGCGCCATCGTTGAGCGGGCAGGCGTTGCCCGCGGTCACCGTGCCGTTGGGCCGAAACACCGGCTTGAGCTGGCTGATCTTTTCGTAGGTGGTGCCGGGGCGAGGGCCGTCGTCGGTGCTCACCGTGGTGCCGTCCGGCAGGGTCACCGGGATGATCTCCCGCTCGAAGAACCCGCTCTTGATCGCTTCCTCGGCGCGGTTCTGGCTCCGCACGCCCCAGTGGTCTTGGTCTTCGCGGCTGATGCCGGTCAACAGCGCGACGTTTTCGGCCGTCTGTCCCATAGCGATGTACACGTCGGGCACGTTGCCGTCGGCGCGGGGGTCATGCCACTCCTCGGCGCCTTGCGCCGCGGCGGCCGACCGCTCCTGGGCCTCATCGAACAGCGAGTTCTTGGTGTCCGGCCACGAGTCCGCGCTGCCCTTGGCGAACCGGGACACGGTTTCCACACCCGCGGAAATGAAGGCGTCGCCCTCACCGGCCTTGATCGCGTGGAAGGCCATCCGGGAGGTCTGCAGCGACGACGAGCAATACCGGTTGACGGTCGTTCCCGGCAGGAAGTCGAAGCCCAGCTCGACGGCGATGACCCTCGCCAGGTTGAATCCGGATTCCCCGCCGGGCTGGCCGCAGCCCAGGATCAGGTCGTCGATCTGATGCGGGTTCAGCGCGGGCACCTTCTCGAGTGCGGCGCGCACGATTTGGACGGTCAAATCGTCGGGGCGCATGTTGACCAGCGACCCCTTCATCGCGCGGCCGATCGGCGACCGGGCGGTTGAGACAATGACGGCTTCAGGCATGGTTGTTCCCTTCAGATCCCTGCAGATCCCACAGACGGGGGCTGGCTCGCGTCGACCATCGTGCACTCCGACCGGCGAGAACAAATCTAGTCGCTGCCGACCTCGGGGCACGAAGACGGGGCAGGTCCGGGTGCCGGACGCCGCCACAGCCGGGACATCACGCTGCTGCGGGTATGCCGCTGACCGAGCATCGGCGCCGCCGCCGGCACCGGCGAGCTCAGCGGCGGACGCTCCATCTTTTCGCCCAGCGCGTCGCACAGGGCGAGCAGCAGAGCGTCGGCCGCGAGCGCATAGGCGGGTGCCGAGGGGTGAAAGCCGTCGGCGGAGAACATCACGTCGGGTGTCGCGCGGAATTGCGGCGCCATCAGCTGCGCCAACGGTACCGGCACCCCACCGGCCGAACGGACCGCCGCGGTCTGGGCGCGCGCAAGCTGCAGGCACCGCTCGTGCGCCAGCGATCGCAGCGGCTGCGGAATGGCGCTGATGAACCCGAGGTCCGGGCAGGTGCCGACGATTACCACGGCGCCGCGGGCGCGCAACTTCCGGACGGTCAACGCCAGCCGTTGCGCCGACTGGCTGATGCCGTTGAGGGCGGTCACGTCGTTGGCGCCGACCATGATCACCGCGATGTCCGGCGGTGGGCCGGCCACGAACATCGCATCGACCTGACCCCACACACCTTTGGAGGTCGCGCCCACAATTGCCTTGGTGCTCAAGCGGATTCGTTTACCGGTCTGTTCGGCCAGACCCCGGGTTATCCGCACCCCAGGCACTTCGTCAGCGCTCATGCAGCCGTATCCCGCGGCAGTCGAGTCGCCGAAGATCATCAGGTGCAGGTCGACCGGCATGCCGCGATGCCACCGCTCGACCGGGCCGCCCCCCCGCACGTATACGCCGTCCGCGCGGGGTGGGATCTCCCATGACTTCGGAATGATCGTGCGCGCGTGGGTTGCCTGGCCGACCAACAGACTGCGTGCCCCAAGGTAAGCGGTTCCTGTTGAGGCCAGCGCGCCCGCTGTGGCCAAGGCGATCGCCGAACGGCGTGGCACCCGCATGGTCACGAAATCAAGTTTAAAACGGCTCACAGATTCGCGCGGCCGGCTGGAAAACGATCTGATCACGTTGCGAAGCAAAACTGGTATCAAATCAGCAATTTCCTACGTTGCACTAAGCAACGCCTGCCAAGCTGATGACAAGGGATTGGCTGAGCGCTCTGGCAAACGGCTGAACCAGATGCTTGGTCTCCTCGTCACATGCTGTATCGCACTACAACGGCGTAGGAAGTGTTGAGCATGACCGCACCTAGTAAGGAATCGGGGTCTTCGGCAAATACCCTTCGGCCCCATGACGTCCTCAGAGCGCGTCGAGCCCAGGCGCGTAAATTCGCGATCAGCGACGGCGCCCCGGTCGAGGTCCTGGAGTCCGGGCCCAGCATCGCGGGGCGAATGGCGAACCTCACCTCGCGGCTGACGATCCGGCCGATTCTGTCCATCGGCAGCCACGTCCCCAATTTGCCCTGGCCCTGGGGTCTCATCGACCTCACGGCCCGGGTGCTGATTCCGGCGTCGGCCACCGTCCGCGAGACCGTGCGGCTGCCTCATGCCTCGGCGCAGCTGGTGCGCGCGCCCGGGGTGCTGCCCGCCGACGGCACGCGCCGCGTGATCCTCTATTTACACGGTGGCGCGTTTCTGACTTGTGGGGCGAACTCCCACGGCAGGCTCGTCGAAGCCCTTTCCAAATTCGCCGACTCACCCATTCTGGTGGTCAATTACCGTCTGCTGCCGAAGAATTCGGTTGGGATGGCGCTCGACGACTGCCACGACGCGTACCAATGGCTACGCCGGCGCGGGTACGAACCCGACCAGATCGTGCTGGCCGGAGATTCGGCGGGCGGCTACCTGGCGCTCACACTCGCCCAACGCCTGCAGGAGGAGGGCGAGGACCCGGCTGCGCTGGTGGCGATCTCGCCTTTATTGCAACTGGCCAAGGAGCCCAAGCAAGCCCACCCCAACATCGAGACCGATGCGATGTTCACGGCCGGTGCGTTCGACGCTCTGGCCGAGTTGGTTGCCGCCGCGGCCGCGAAGAACAAGGTCAACGGGAAGCCCGAAGAAATCTACGAGCCGCTCGACCACATCAAGCCGGGCTTGCCGCGCACGCTGATCCACGTATCGGGGTCCGAGGTGCTGTTGCACGACGCGCGGCTGGCGGCGACCAGGCTCGCCTCGGTCGGGGTGCCGGCCGAGGTGCGGGTGTGGCCGGGGCAGGTCCACGACTTCCAGCTCGCCGCGCCGATGGTGCCCGAGGCAATCCGCTCGCTGCGGCAGATCGGTGACTACATCCGCGAGGCCACGGAGTAGACGCGCAACCCACGCGGAGAGTAGTTGTGCGCCGCGCGAAACCGCCTGAGACGATGAACGCATGCGTATCGCGCAGCACATCAGTGACCTCATCGGCGGCACGCCGCTGGTGCGGCTGAACTCCGTCGTCCCCGAGGGTGCCGGCATCGTGGCGGCCAAGGTCGAATACCTCAACCCCGGCGGCAGCTCGAAGGACCGGATCGCGGTGAAGATGATCGACGCCGCCGAAGCCAGCGGACAGCTGCGGCCCGGCGGCACCATCGTCGAACCCACGTCGGGCAACACGGGTGTCGGGCTTGCCCTCGTCGCGCAGCACCGCGGTTACAAGTGCGTGTTCGTCTGCCCCGACAAGGTCAGCGAGGACAAGCGCAACGTGCTGATCGCTTACGGCGCCGAGGTGGTCGTGTGTCCGACCGCGGTACCGCCCGAGCATCCGGACAGCTACTACAGCGTCTCCGACCGGCTGGTCGACGAGATCGACGGCGCGTGGAAGCCCGACCAGTACGCCAACCCGCAAGGCCCGGCCAGCCACTACGCAACCACGGGCCCGGAGATCTGGGCAGACACCGACGGCAAAGTCACCCACTTCGTCGCCGGCATCGGCACCGGCGGCACGATCACCGGCGCGGGCCGCTACCTCAAAGAGGTATCCGACGGCGCGGTGCGCATCATCGGCGCCGACCCCGAGGGGTCGGTGTATTCGGGCGGCACCGGCCGGCCCTATCTGGTGGAAGGCGTCGGAGAGGACTTCTGGCCGCGGGCATATGACCCCACGGTTCCCGACGAGATCATCGCCGTATCCGACTCCGACTCCTTCGACATGACCCGGCGGCTGGCCCGCGAGGAGGCGATGCTGGTCGGCGGGTCGTGCGGCATGGCGGTGGTCGCCGCGCTCAAGGTCGCCGAGCAGGCCGGCCCCGACTCGATCGTCGTGGTGTTGCTGCCCGACGGCGGGCGGGGCTACATGTCGAAGATCTTCAATGACGCCTGGATGTCGTCGTACGGGTTCCTGCGCAGCCGCCTGGACGGTTCCACCGAACAGTCCCGGGTGGGCGACGTGCTGCGCCGCAAATCCGGTGAGCTGCCCGACCTGGTCCACACCCACCCGTCCGAGACGGTGCGTGACGCCATCGGCATCCTGCGCGAGTACAAGGTGTCCCAGATGCCGGTGGTGGGCGCCGAGCCGCCGGTGATGGCGGGGGAGGTCGCGGGCAGCGTCTCGGAACGCGAATTGTTGTCCGCCGTCTTCGAGGGCCGCGCGAAATTGGCCGACGCGGTCGCGCAGCACATGAGCCCCCCGCTGCCGATGATCGGCGCCGGAGAGTCGGTCAGCGCGGCCGGCAAGGCGCTGCGCGAGTGGGACGCGTTGATGGTGGTCGAAGAGGGCAAACCGGTGGGGGTGATCACCCGCTATGACTTGCTGGGTTTCCTCTCCGATGGACCTCGGGGGCTATCCGGGCGCCGGTAGATTCTGCGTGCCTGGGCGCGGCCATCGGCTCGCGCCGCGCGTCTCGCCCGGCCGTGACGGGCTCAGGTACTGTTTCGGCCTAGTTCAGCTGACCCGAGTGGAAGGTTGCCCATGACCGATCAACCGCCCGGCGGCGCTTACCCGCCACCTCCGTCGTCGTCCGGGCACTCGGGTGGGGACCAGCCGTCATCGGGTGGACAGGAGACCCCGCCGGCTTCGTCGGCGTCCGCCCCCGGTACCTATCCGCCCCCTCCGCCACCGCCACCCGGCGGGTCGTACCCCCCGCCGCCGCCGTCGGCCGGTGGATACGCGCCGCCGCCTCCCGGCCCGGCGATCCGAACGCTGCCGACGCAGGACTACACGCCTTGGCTGACGCGCGCGCTGGCGTTCCTCATCGACATCCTCCCGTACGTCGTCGTGCACGGCATCGGCACCGCGATCCTGGTCGCCACCCAACAGACCGCTTGCATCACCGACGTCACGCAGTATTCCGTCAACCAGTACTGCGCCACCCAGAACTCGACTCTCGGCATGGTGGCCCAGTGGCTGGCGTCGATAATCGGGCTGTTCTATCTGGTCTGGAATTACGGCTATCGGCAGGGGACCACCGGATCGAGCATCGGCAAATCGGTGATGAAGTTCAAAGTGGTCAGTGAAGTCACCGGTCGGCCCCTCGGCTTCGCGATGTCGGTGGTGCGCTCGCTGGCGCACTTCGTCGACGCGATCATCTGCTTCATCGGTTTCCTTTTCCCGCTGTGGGATTCGAAGCGTCAAACGCTGGCGGACAAGATCATGACGACGGTGTGCCTGCCGATCGACGGCGCCGAAGGGACGGCCGTCACCTAGGCTGGTCGTCGATGAGCGACGACCACCCGGGCCCCGGAGGACACCACGCGTTCACCGGACTGGCCACCAAGGCGATTCACGCCGGCTACCGGCCGGACCCGGCGACCGGCGCGGTGAACGCCCCGATCTATGCCAGCAGCACCTTCGCCCAGGACGGTGTCGGCGCGCTGCGCGGCGGGTTCGAATACGCGCGCACCGGCAACCCGACCCGGACCGCACTGGAAGCGGGGCTGGCGGCCGTCGAGGAGGGCGCCTATGGCCGCGCCTTCGGTTCGGGCATGGCCGCGACCGATTGCGCCCTGCGCGCGGTGCTGCGGCCCGGCGACCACGTCGTCATCCCGAACGATGCCTACGGCGGCACCTTCCGGTTGATCGACAAGGTCTTCACCCAATGGAACGTCGAGTACACGCCGGTGGCCTTGCACGAGCTGGACGCCGTCGCCGCAGCGATCACGCCCGCGAACCCGGCTGATCTGGGCGGAAACCCCGACCAATCCCCTGCTGTCAATCGCCGACATCGCCGCCCTGGCCGCGCTGGGCAAGCAGAGTTCGGCAAAGGTGTTGGTGGACAATACGTTTGCTTCGCCCGCGCTGCAGCAGCCGTTGACGCTGGGCGCCGACATCGTGCTGCATTCCACCACCAAATACATCGGCGGGCACTCCGACGTGGTGGGCGGTGCGCTGGTCACCAACGACAAAGAGCTGGACGACGCGTTCGCGTTCCTGCAGAACGGCGCCGGGGCGGTGCCCGGCCCGTTCGACGCCTACCTGACCATGCGCGGCCTGAAGACCCTGGTGCTGCGAATGCAGCGGCACAGCGAAAACGCTTCGGCCGTAGCGCAATTCCTCGCCGGGCATCCCGCGGTGAGCGCGGTGCTCTATCCCGGCCTGCCCTCACACCCCGGCCATGAGATCGCCGCACGACAGATGCGCGGCTTCGGCGGCATGGTGTCGGTGCGCATGCGCGGGGGGCGCGAGGCCGCCCGCGATCTGTGCGCCAAGACCAGGGTGTTCATCCTGGCGGAATCGCTGGGCGGGGTCGAGTCGTTGATCGAGCACCCCAGCGCCATGACGCATGCGTCGACTGCCGGGTCGCAATTGGAAGTCCCCGACGACTTGGTGCGCACTGTCGGTCGGCATCGAGGACATCGCCGACCTGCTGGCCGACCTCGAGCAGGCGCTGGGCTAGTGGCGATCGCGAGCGCGGCGGAGCCGGGCGAAGCGGGTCGCCACCATCTGGGCTAGTGGCGATCGCGAGCGCGGCGGAGCCGGGCGAAGCGGGTCGCCACCATCTGGGCTAGTGGATCCGAAGGACGAGTCAGGAGTGGTAGGGCTCCGCGCTGACGAGCGTGACCTCGACGGTGTTGCCGTTGGGCACCACGTAGCTGCGGGTCTCGCCCTCCTTGGCGTCGATCAGGGCGCCGCCCAGCGGTGAGTTGGGCGAGTAGACCTCGAGCTTGCCGTCGTTGACGCCCTCCTGGCGGGTGGCGATCAGGAAGGTCTCCGTGTCCGATTTGTCGCCGTTGTAGTAGACCTTCACCACCGAGCCCGGCAGCGCGACGCCGGACTGCTTGGGCGCCTCGCCGACCTTGGCGTTGTTGAGCAGATCCTGCAGCTGGCGGATGCGGGCCTCCTGCTGACCCTGCTCTTCGCGGGCGGCGTGGTAACCGCCGTTCTCGCGCAGGTCGCCCTCCTCGCGGCGGTCGTTGATCTCCGCGGCGATGACCGGACGATTCGCAATCAACTGATCGAGCTCGGCCTTGAGCCGGTCGTGTGACTCCTGGGTAAGCCAGGTCACGGAAGTGTCCGTCATCTCGTCGTGCTCCTCGTATGTCGTTCCGCGAGTCCGCGTTTAAGTTCTGTTGGCTCCGCCGCCCGGAGTTGCGGGTCCCTCCCCGTGTGCTGCCGCTCCGTTTTGCTCACGGCCGCTAATGCAGCAACACGGTCCCAATCGGAACCGTGCATTCATCCATGTTACCACCGCGCAAACAGTTGATGACCCCATATTCGCAGTTCGCTGTGGATTGATGGTCACGCCGGCCGCAGGTAGGCGGGCACATCGGTGCCGCAGCCATAGATGTCGGCGACCACCGGGGGTTCGAAGGATTTCACCGTCGTGGTCACCTGCACGGTGGCCGCATCCGACGGCGGGACCAGCACCTCTCGGCGGCCCGTCTCACTGCCATCCTTCGAGCGGACCCGCACGATGCAGTCCACCGGCCGCGACGGATCCGATCGCGTCACGCTGATCGTTATCGACGCCGTCTGGTCGTCGATCACCCGATAGCCGGCCATCGTCCCCTTGACGTCGCTGGTGCCGAACCGGTGATAACCGATGACGGCAATGACAAGCCCGGCCACCACGACCAGCGCACCCAGCGTGATGATCACCCATCGCCGGGGGATGCGCGACAGTCGGGAGCGCCCGTAGCGGGCCTCCGGACGTGAGATCGGGGCTTCGGTCATGGCTGGTTTTGCCTGGTTGTTGGCTGCCTGGCACCGGCCGACAGCATGCAACGAACTCGGAACTGGAATTATAGGGTCAGACCGGGCGATCACCAGAGGTGACAAGGGGGCACGTGAGCGAATTGCGGTTGATGGCGGTGCACGCCCACCCCGACGACGAGTCCAGCAAGGGCGCGGCCACGCTGGCCCGCTACGCCGACGAAGGCCATCGAGTGCTGGTGGTGACGTTGACCGGCGGCGAGCGCGGCGACATTCTCAACCCGGCGATGGACCTGCCCGAGGTGCACGGTCACATCGCCGAGATCCGTCGTGACGAGATGGCCAAGGCCGCCGAGATACTCGGCGTGGAACACACCTGGCTGGGTTTCGTCGACTCCGGCTTACCCCAGGGTGACCCGCCGCCGCCGTTGCCCGACGGCTGTTTCGCGCTCGTTCCGCTCGAGGAGTCGGTCGAGGCGTTGGTCCGCGTGGTCCGCGAGTTCCGTCCGCACGTGATGACCACTTACGACGAGACCGGCGGCTATCCGCATCCCGATCACATTCGCTGCCACCAGGTTTCGGTCGGCGCGTACGAGGCGGCCGGCGATTACCGCCGCTTCGCCGACGCCGGCGAGCCGTGGGCGGTGTCCAAGCTGTACTACAACCACGGGTTCCTGCGGGCCCGGATGCAGTTACTGCACGACGAGGCCATCAAGCACGGTCAAGAACCCCCGTTCAAGAAGTGGCTCAAGCACTGGGATGCCGCGCACGATCCGTTCGCGTCCCGGGTGACCACGCGGGTCGAATGCTCGGCGTACTTCAGCCAGCGCGACGACGCGCTGCGGGCGCACACCACCCAGATCGACCCCGACCACGACTTCTTCGCCGCTCCCATCGAGTGGCAGCAACGGCTCTGGCCCACTGAGGAATTCGAGTTGGCGCGCTCGCGGGTCCCGGTCCGGCTGCCCGAGGACGACCTGTTCGCCGGGATCGAGCGCGACGCGTGAATCACCTTTTTCTCGTCGCCGCCGGCTGGCAAGCCGACGGACCGCCGCACCACACCGGCCCCGATTTCGGCAAGGCCAGCCCGGTCGGGCTGCTGATCGTGGTGTTGTTGTTGATCAGCACGCTGTTTCTGCTGCGGTCGATGAATCGGCAGTTGAAGAAGGTGCCGGAATCGTTCGATCCCAAGCACCCCGAACCCGACCAGGCCGCCGACGAGGGCACCGACGTGGTCGAACCCAGCCCGGATGCGGCGGACGGCCCGCCGCGTGCCCCGAAACCCGGCGATGAGCCCGGCTGACTCCGCTTCGACGAATACCCTTGGGCTGGCGACCAGCCCGTATCTGCGCCAGCACGCTGACAATCCGGTGCACTGGCAGCAGTGGACCCCCGAGGCGCTGGCCGACGCCGCCGAGCGCGACGTGCCGATCCTGCTCTCCGTCGGCTACGCCGCGTGTCACTGGTGCCACGTCATGGCCCACGAATCGTTCGAAGACGACGACGTCGCCGCCGCGATGAACGCGGGGTTCGTCTGCATCAAGGTCGACCGTGAGGAACGACCGGACATCGACGCGGTGTACATGAACGCCACGGTCGCGCTCAACGGCCACGGCGGCTGGCCGATGACGTGCTTTCTGACGCCGGACGGGCGCCCCTTCTTCTGCGGCACCTACTATCCGAAAGAAGGCTTCCTGCAACTCCTTTCGGCCGTATCGGCAACCTGGCGGGAGCGCCGTGCCGAGGTCGAGGAGGCCTCCGACCGTATCGCCGGCGAGTTACGCAAGATGGCATCCGGCCTGCCGGGCGGCGGTCCGTCGATAGCGCCGGAGTTGTGCGACCACGCCGTCGCCACGCTGCTGAAGGATCGGGACGCGGTGCACGGCGGGTTCGGCGGTGCGCCCAAGTTCCCGCCGTCGGCGTTGCTCGAGGCGCTGCTGCGCCACTTCGAGCGCACCGGGTCAGCGGCGGCGCTCGCGGCGGTATCGCAGACCGGCAACGCGATGGCGCGCGGCGGCATCTACGACCAGCTCGCCGGCGGCTTCGCCCGCTACAGCGTCGACAACGCTTGGGTGGTACCGCATTTCGAGAAGATGCTCTACGACAACGCGCTGTTGCTGCGCGCCTACGCGCATTGGGCCCGGCGTACCGCGGACCCGCTGGCGCGCCGGGTCACGGCGCAGACCGCCCGGTTTCTGCTGGCCGAGCTGGCCGACGGTGCGATGTTCACCTCGTCGCTGGACGCCGACGCCGACGGTCGCGAGGGTTCGACCTATGTCTGGACGCCGGCGCAGCTGAACGAGGTGCTTGGGCCCGACGACGGCCCTTGGGCGGCAAGCGTTTTCGCGGTGACCGAGAGCGGTACGTTCGAGCACGGCACCTCGGTGCTGCAGCTGCCCACCGATGCCGAGGACTCGCAGCGGCTGGAACGCGTGCGGGCCGCGCTGTTGGCGGCCCGGCTCAGCCGCGTCCAGCCCGGGCGTGACGACAAGGTCGTCACGTCGTGGAATGGCCTGGCGATCACCGCGTTGGCCGAGGCCAGTGTGGCGTTGGACGAGCCCGAACTAGCGCAGGCGGCGATGCGTTGCGCGCGGGCGCTGCTGGATTTGCATGTCGTCGAGGGCCGGCTGCGACGGGCCAGCCTCGGCGGGGTGGTCGGCGACAGCGCCGCCATCCTCGAGGACCACGCGATGCTGGCCACCGGCCTGCTGGCGCTGTATCAGCTGACTGCCGAGGACGCCTGGCTGACCGCGGCGACCGAGCTGCTCGACACCGCCCTGGCGCATTTCGCCGATCCGCAGCAGCCCGGCCGCTGGTTCGACACCGCCGACGATGCCGAGCAGTTGGTGCTGCGGCCGGCCGACCCGCTGGACGGGGCGACCCCGTCGGGAGCGTCGTCGATCACCGAGGCGCTACTGACCGCGGCGCACCTGGTCGACGGCGGACGGACCGAGCGGTATCTGCGGGCGGTGGCCGAATCGCTCGGCGCGCACTCGGTGCTGCTGGAGCGCGCCCCGCGCTCGGCGGGGCATTGGTTGGCCGTCGCGGAAGCCGCGGTGCGCGGACCGCTGCAGATCGCGGTCGCCTGCGACCCGTCGGCCTCGGCGCTGCTGGTCGAGGCGCGACGGCTGGCGCCCGGCGGGGCGATCGTCGTGGGCGGACAGGTGAATTCGTCGGCGCTGCTGGCCGACCGGCCCCCAGTGGGTGGCGCCGACGCCGCCTACGTGTGCCGCGGCCAGGTCTGCGACCTGCCGGTGACCGGCGCGGCCGAACTGGCCGCCTCCGCCCTGCCGGTAGTGTGACCCACAGCGGCCGGCTACGCCGCGCTGGCGATCACCACTGACCGGATGGTGGGACCCACAGCGCCCGGCTATGCCGCGCTAGCGATCACGACTGACGCGGGGTTACCCTGCCTCCCATGCCGAATGCCGCCAAGACCGAGGCGATCAGGAACACGGTCAACCGCTACATCGAATTGGTCGCCAAGGGCAGCGCCGATGATCTGGTCGAGTTGTACGCCGACGACGCCACCGTCGAGGATCCGGTCGGCGGCGAGGTGCACATCGGCCGGCAGGCGATCCACGGCTTCTACTCCGCCGTCAACGAAGTGCAGCGCGAATGCGAGCTGGTGACGCTGCGCGTCGCCGGCAACGAGGCGGCCTTCCAATTCCGGCTGACCGTGACCGCGGGCGAGCACCGGATGGTGATCGAGCCGATCGACGTCATGGTCTTCGACAGCCGGGGCAAGATCGCCTCGATGAAGGCCTACTGGTCGCCGGAGGACGACGTCACCCCGGCCTAGCCGGCACGACGACGCGGCCTCAGCCGCCCGCCAGCCAGGCGTGGTCGCCCGCGTAGAAGACCGCGAACCACATGGCGATGTAGTGCAGAATCGCCGCGATCGCGGTGAAGGCGTGGAAGAACTCGTGATAGCCGAACGTTCTCGGCCACGGGTCCGGCCAGCGCAACCCGTAGAAGATGCCCCCCACGCTGTAGAACACACCGCCGACCGCCAGCAGCACCATCGCGGCCACGCCGGCCTGGTGCAGGATCGTGGGAGCGAACCAGACGGCCACCCATCCCAGCAGCAGATACAGCGGCACGCCGACCCAGCGCGGCGACGTCGGCCAGCACATCTTCAACGTGATGCCGGCCGCCGCGCCGCCCCACACGATGCACTCCACCAGCACGCCGGTGTTCTGCGGCATGACCAGCCGCGCGAACGGCGTGTAGCTGCCGGCGATGAACACGAAGATCATCGAATGGTCGAGCCGCTTCATCCGGCTGCGCGCGATGTCTGACTTCCAGTGCACCCGGTGATAGGTGGCGCTGACCGCGAACATCGCCACCGTCGCCGCGGCGTAGACCAGCGTCGAGTGGCCGGCGCGGGGCGAGGCGACCGCCCACGACACCGACACCAGCGTGGCGCCGGTGATGATGGCCAGCCATGCCGAGACGAAGTGGATCCACCCGCGCATCCTCGGCTTGCCCAAGAACTGGGCGGCACCCTCGACGAGCTGCTCGACGGTGTTGCCCGGAACTATCGACTCGCGTTCGGGCTCCGGATCGGGGACGGTGCTGGTTTGGCTGCTCATGTCTCCTGTGTCTTGTCTCTGCAATCGGGGATGCCGGGAAAGTCGCCAGGGCTGTTCAAGAGCCACAGTAGTCAGGGATGGTTACGGCACCGTCTCGCTTCTGAAGGCGACCGGGCCGAAATGAGAACCGTGAATACATCATCGCTGGCAGTAGGGTAAATGGTCGTGGAAATCATCCCGCCGCGCCTCAAAGAGCCGCTGTATCGCGTCTACGAGCTGCGGCTGAGGCAGGGCCTGGCCGCCTCGAAGTCCCAGCTGCCGCGGCACATCGCCGTGCTGTGCGACGGGAACCGGCGGTGGGCCCGCGACGCGGGATACGAGGACGTCAGCTACGGCTACCGGATGGGCGCGTCCAAGATCGCCGAGATGCTGCGCTGGTGTCAGGAAGCCGGCGTCGAAATGACTACCGTCTATCTGCTGTCCACCGAGAATCTGCAACGTGACCCCGACGAGCTGGCCGGGCTGATCGAGATCATCACCGACGTCGTCGAGGAGATCTGCGCACCCGCCAACCGCTGGAGCGTGCGCACGGTGGGGGACCTGGAACTGCTCGGCGACGAGCCGGCCCGCCGAGTTGCGCGATGCCGTCGAGTCCACGCCCAGCGTCGCGCCCTTTCACGTCAACGTCGCCGTCGGCTACGGCGGCCGGCAGGAGATCGTCGGCGCGGTGCGGGCGCTGTTGAACAAGCAGCTCGCCAACGGCGCCACCGGCGAGGAGCTCGTCGACGCGGTGACCGTCGAGGCCATCTCCGAGAATCTCTACACGTCCGGCCAACCCGACCCCGACCTGGTGATCCGCACCTCGGGCGAGCAACGCCTGTCCGGATTTCTGCTGTGGCAGAGCGCCTATTCGGAGATGTGGTTCTGCGAAACGCACTGGCCCGCGTTCCGCCGTGTCGATTTCCTGCGCGCGCTGCGCGACTACAGCCGGCGCGATCGCCGGCACGGCAAGTAACCCCGAACGGTCTCAAGCGCCCGCTTGCCCGCGTGCCACACTGAGAACATGGCTGCGCTGTCGGCGGTGGTGTTCACGCTGAGCGCCTGGCTGGGCCTGTATCTGGCGGCCCGGGATCCGCGCAAACCCGTCCTCGCGCTGGCGGCGATCGGACTGTGTGGTTTCGCGCTGGTGGTGGGGCTCGACGCGGTTCGCACCGCCAATCCCGCGCACGCCCAGCTGCTGAGCCGAGTCGAGATCTACCTGACGACCGTCCCCGGCGTGGCGTGGTTCGCGGTGCTCGTCGAGCTGTCCAGGCCCAGCGACGGCTGGCGCTCGCGCACCCGCGAAGTGTTGCTGGTGGCCGGCGTCGCCGCGCTGACGCTGTTCGGGGCGAGGCTGGCCGGCAGCGTCGACGGGCCGCTGCGGCCAGGTCATTGGCTGATGTTCGCGGTGATCTCGGTGTCGACCCTGGGCGCGATGGCCGTCGCGTTGCGCCGCCCGCGGCGGCCGAGACCCGCGGTGGGACTCGCCGTCACCGCGACCCTGTTCTTCGCCCTGAGCAACGCGATCCTGATCATTCCGCTGGGCGTGGTGCCCAGCTGGGTCGCGCTGGCGTCGACGAGTTGCGACGTCCTCGGGCTCGGGATCGCCGTCGCCCTGTGGGACGCGTTCGACGAGGGCCAGGCGCTGCGCGCCGACATGCTGCGCTCGTTCGCCGGTTCGGTGGCGGTGGCGGTGCTGTTCGGCGGTCAGGCGCTGATCGGGTTGGCGGTGACCCGCGACGACCCGGCCGCGCGGACCGCGCTGACCGTGCTGCTGTTCACCAGCCTGGCGATCGCGGTCGCCGTGCAGGTGCTTGCCGATCCGCTGGCCGGGGTGCTCGACCGGCTGGCGTTCGCGAAATCGCCTGCGCTGCGGGCGGATCGGGCGACGCTGCGGCATACCGGGGCGGCGCTGCCGCTGCGGCAGGAGCATCCGCTCGCAGGCGTCGACGACGTCACCTTCGTCAGGCTCACCCGCCGGGCGCTGGGCCACTACGGCGACCTGAGCAAGCTGGTCGCCAGCCCGCTGACGGCGTTGCCGGTGATCGATGAGCGGCTGGCCGCCCGCGGGGCACCCGATCAGCCGATCGAGCGGGCCAACGAACTCAAGGCGGTGCTGGCCGACGGCATTTCCCGGCTGAAGCCACGCGACGGCGGCGACTTCGGCACCACCGAAGAGTGGCGGTACTACAACTCGCTGTACTTCCCCTACGTCGTCGGGGTGCGCGCCTACGCGCAGAACGCGACCGCCTCGGGTCTGGATCCGACCGCGCGGCGGGCCTGGCAATGGTTCGTCACCGAGGTACCGCAGCGCTCGCTGCACAACTGGCAAAACGCCGCCGCCCGGCTGATCGCCGCCGATCTTCGTAACCGGATCCCGGTTCCCAGCGACTGAACCGGGTAGAGCCAGGCGGTCGCCGGACGGCACAGCGTTGTGTTCCGTGCTCCTGTGGCTCTTGGGGCCGCTGAGCCCGTCAGAGTAACGCGTGTCAAATATTTACCCGCCGATGGGAATAGTCGGGTGAACCACCTCGTCGTTGTATCCGTGGCAGTAGTTGGCAGCGCCACGAGTCGATATGGCAGTGCACTGGCGGCACGCTCAAAGCTGTTCGACCCAACCCGCCATCGCGAGGAGTAAGCACATGAGCACTGTTACCGGCGTATCAAGCATCCAAACCCGGCCCCTCTATGACGCGACCGACTCACTGTTGCGCTTCGCCGTGCGCGCCGACGCGACCCTGACGGGGTTGTTCGGTTTGACCATCGCCTTCCTCGCCGACCCGATCTCGTCGCTCACCGGCCTGACGTCCTTCCAGGAATACGGCGTGGGCGTCTTGTTCGTGCTCGCCGGCCTGCTGGTGTTCAGCCTCGGGGCGCTGCCGGACCTGCGCCGTCTCGGAACCAGCGTCTTGGTGGTCAACATCGCATTCACCCTGGTGTCGATCTTGGCCGCGGCAGCACTGCCGCTGACCGCCACCGGCGTCGCGTTCGCGCTGGCCACCGGTGCCTACACGGCGGCGTTCGCGGGACTGCAATACCTGGGACTGCGTCGCCTCGAGGCGTGATCCGCCGGTCGCTTCCGGCTCGGACGCGCGACGTTACAGCTTGCGCAGCCGCAGCCGGTTGATGGAATGGTCGGCGTCCTTGCGCAGCACCAGGGTGGCGCGTGGCCGGGTCGGAAGAATGTTCTCGACCAGGTTGGGGCGGTTGATGGATCGCCAGATCTCGCGGGCGGCGGCAACCGCCTTCGTGTCGTTGAGCGCCGAGTAGTGGTGGAAGTGCGATTCGGGATCCGCGAAAGCGGTGCTGCGCATGGCCAAGAACCGCGATACGTACCACTGCTCGATGTCTTCGATTCGCGCGTCGACGTACACGCCGAAGTCGAACAGGTCCGACACCATCAGGGTCGGACCTGTCTGCAGAACGTTGAGGCCTTCCAGGATCAGGATGTCGGGGTGGCGGACCACGTGTTTGGCCCCGGGGATGATGTCGTATTTCAGATGCGAATACACCGGCGCGCACGCGTAGTCCGAACCGGATTTGACCGAGGTCACGAACCGCATCAGCGCCCGACGGTTATAGCTTTCCGGAAACCCTTTGCGATGCATCAGGTTTCGCCGGTCCAGCTCGGCATTCGGGTACAAGAAGCCGTCGGTGGTGACCAGGTCTACCCGCGGGTGATGGTCCCAGCGCGCCAGCAGCGCCTGCAGCACACGGGCGGTCGTCGACTTTCCGACCGCGACGCTGCCGGCCACCCCGATGATGAACGGCACCGGCCGGTCGGGGTTTTGCAGCGGTTCGCCGAGGAATTCGGCGGTGGCGGCGAACAATCGCTGCCGCGCGGCGACCTGCAGGTGAATGAGCCGGGCCAGCGGCAGATAAACCTCTTCGACTTCGAGCAAGTCGATTTGTTCACCCAAACCGCGCAGGCCGACGAGTTCCTCCTCGGTGAGGGCCAGCGGCGTCGACATACGAAGCGCACGCCATTGCTTTCGGTCGAACTCCACGTAAGGGCTCGGCTCGCTAAGCCGCGGCATAGAGCAAGTGTTGCAGGGGCGCCGAAAAGCCCGACGGCTGGGCTGGCGAAAAGCCGGCGCTGGATAGCGCGAGCGCCCTCGCTGTGGGGTCAGTCGGCCGACTAGTCTCGTTCTCATGTCAGCCGACTCGACCAGCACCGCCATCTCGACCGCGTCACCGGGCGCCGAATACGCCGACACCGCGACGCTGCCTACCGCGCCGCACTGCAGTGGTCGAGTCCGTCGAACCTCGCATCGCCGCGCGACCCGCAAAGAGCTCGCCGACCAACGTGATTCGCTCAAGTTGATCGCTTCAGCGAGAACTACGCGTCGCCCGCGGTGCTGCTGACCATGGGGACCTGGCTGTCGACAAGTACGCCGAGGGCACCATCGGGCACCGCTTCTACGGCGGCTGCCAGTACGTCGACACCGTCGAAAACGTCGCCGCCGAGCACGCCCGTGAGCTGTTCGGGGCGCCGCACGCCTATGTCCAGCCGCATTCGGGAATCCACGCCAACCTCGTTGCGTACTGGGCGATCTTGGCTACCCGGGTCGAGGCGCCGGGCCTGGCCGACGCGGGCGCCAAGCACGTCAACGACCTGTCCGAAGCGGACTGGGAGAAGCTGCGCGCCCAGTTAGGCAACCAGCGGCTGCTGGGTATGTCGCTGGATGCCGGCGGCCACCTGACCCACGGCTTCCGGCCCAACATCTCCGGCAAGATGTTCCACCAGCGCAGCTACGGCACCGACCCCGACGACCGGGTTCGTCGACTATGGCGCCGTGCGCGGCCGCCGCGCGTGAGTTCAAGCCGCTGATCATCGTGGCCGGCTACTCCGCCTACCCGCGCCGGATCAACTTCGCGACGATGCGTGATATCGCCGACGAGGTTGGCGCCACCCTGATGGTGGACATGGCGCATTTCGCCGGCCTGGTGGCGGGCAGGTGTTCACCGGCGACGAGGATCCGGTGCCGCACGCCCATGTCACGACCACGACGACGCACAAGTCGCTGCGTGGTCCGCCGCGGCGGCCTCATCCTGTGCCAACCCGAATACGCCGACGCCGTCGATCAAGGGTTGCCCGTGGCGCTCGGCGGGCCACTGTCGCACGTGATGGCGGCCAAAGCCGTCGCGCTGCCGAGGCGCGGCAGCCCCGCGTTCCAGGCCTACGCCGCAGCGGATCGCCGACAACGCCCAGGCCCTTGCCGACGGCTTCCTCAAGCGCGATGCCCACGCTGGTCACCGGGCGGCACCGACAACCACCTCGTGCTGCTCGACCTGTCACATCGTTCGGCGCTCGACGGGACGCCAGCCGAGTCGGCCTTGTTGGACGCCGGCGTCGTCACCAACCGCAACGCCATCCCCGCCGACCCCAACGGCCGCCTGGTACACCAGCGGCATCCGGCTCGGCACCCCGGCGCTGACCACCCGCGGCTTCGGTCCGGCCGACTTCGACCGGGTGGCCGACCTGATGGTCGACGTTCTGGCCAACACGAAGCCGGAAGGTACCTCCAAGGCCAAGTACTCGCTGGCCGATGGCACCGCCGAACGGGTCAGCGCGGCCGCGGCCGAACTGTTGGACGCCAACCCGCTGTACCCGGCCTCGCGCTCTAGGTTTCCGCCGTACGAGGGGCTCAGGCCGGCCGGACGGGCCGGCTGAGCGGGTTTGAGGACCAAAGTCACCAGTTGCCGCGACACGGCCCGGGTGATTTCAATGAACCTGTGTATGCGGGTTACAGTTATCCAATGGCCGAAAGACCTGTCGCTAACGCGCTGACCCTGGAGCTCGAGCCGGTCGTCGAAGCGAACATCGACCGCCACCTGACCACCGAAGAACTCTGGTTCGCGCACGACTACGTGCCGTTCGACCGAGGCGAGAACTTCGCATTCCTCGGTGGACGCGACTGGGACCCGTCGTCGATGACGTTGCCGAGGCCGTTGACGGACGCCTGCGAGATCATGCTGCTGCTCAAGGACAACCTCGCCGCGCACCACCGCGAGCTGGTCGAGCACTTCATCCTGGAGGAGTACTGGGGCCGCTGGCTGGGCCGGTGGACCGCTGAGGAGCATCTGCACGCCATCGCGCTGCGCGAGTATCTGGTGGTGACCCGCGAGGTCGACCCGACCGCCAACGAAGAGGCCCGCGTCCAGTACGTCATGAAGGGCTACCGCGCCGACACCTACTCGCAGGTGGAGATCCTGGTGCACATGGCGTTCGTCAGAACGCACCCACGCGGTGTTCTGTGAGAACCTGGCCGCGCAACTCGAGGAGCCCATCCTGGCCGGCCTGATCGACCGGATCGCCCGCGACGAGCGGCGCCACGAAGTGTTCTTCTCCAACCTCGTCGCGCACTGCCTCGAGTACACCCGCGACGAGACGATCGCGGCGATCGCCGCCCGCGCGGCCGACCTGGAGGTGCCAGGTGCCGACATCGACGCCTACCGGGACAAGGTGCAGAACGTCGAAAAGGCAGGCATTTTCGGTCCGGAGCAGCTGCGCCAGGCGATCTCCGACCGCATCGCCGCATGGGGTCTCGCGGACGAGCCCCAGCTACGGCATTTGATCGTCGGCTGAGCCGGCCCGCACGCGCCTCGCATCGGCCACCCGCTGAAGGTGGTCGCGCCTCGCGGCGTCGGCGCGCCTGCACAGCGGGCACGTGGCCACGGGAGTAGCGTCGTTCTCGATGGTCAGCGTCATGCTCTGCTGCCAGGGCGGCACCTCCCGTCACCACAACGGAAGGACCGGCCCCGGTCCTGGTGCTGCGGTTCCCGTCGACATGCCTGTGCGGGTCCGCGCGGGCTCATCCCGCTCGAGGAGCGCTACGTGACCGAAATCCGGACCTACGTGATCGACACTTCCGTGCTGCTGTCCGATCCCTGGGCGTGCAGCCGGTTCGCCGAACACGAGGTGGTTGTTCCGCTGGTGGTGATCAGCGAGCTGGAGGCCAAACGCCACCATCACGAGCTGGGATGGTTCGCCCGCCAGGCGTTGCGGCTGTTCGACGATCTTCGGCTCCTGCACGGAAGACTGGATCAGCCCATTCCTGTTGGAACACAGGGTGGTTCGCTTCACGTTGAGCTCAACCACACGGACCCGGCGGTGCTGCCGGCCGGCTTCCGTAGCGACAACAACGACTCCCGGATCCTGAGCTGTGCCGCCAACCTGGCCGCCGAAGGCAAGCGAGTTACGTTGGTCAGCAAGGACATTCCACTTCGGGTCAAGGCCGCCGCGGTCGGCCTGGCCGCCGACGAGTACCACGCACAAGACGTGGTGGCCTCCGGATGGTCGGGGATGCGCGAGATCGAGACCGCCACCGAGGACATCGACGCTTTGTTCGCCGAGGGCGAGATCGATCTGGTGGAAGCACGAGATCTGCCCTGCCACACCGGCGTTCGGCTACTCGGTGGCAGCTCTCATGCGCTGGGCCGGGTCAACGCCGACAAACGTGTGCAGCTGGTTCGCGGCGACCGGGAGGCGTTCGGACTGCGCGGGCGATCCGCCGAGCAGCGGGTGGCGCTCGATCTGCTCCTCGATGAGTCGGTGGGCATCGTGTCGCTGGGCGGCAAGGCCGGCACCGGCAAGTCGGCGCTAGCGTTGTGCGCCGGTCTGGAGGCGGTGCTGGAGCGGCGCACCCAGCGCAAGGTGGTGGTCTTCCGGCCGCTCTACGCCGTCGGCGGCCAGGAGCTGGGGTATCTGCCCGGCAGCGAGAGCGAAAAGATGGGCCCGTGGGCGCAGGCCGTCTTCGACACCCTCGAGGGTCTGGCCAGCCCGGCCGTGCTGGAGGAGGTGTTGTCTCGCGGCATGCTCGAAGTGCTGCCGCTGACCCACATCCGGGGCAGGTCACTGCACGACTCGTTCGTCATCGTCGATGAGGCTCAGTCGCTGGAGCGCAACGTTCTGCTGACCGTGCTGTCCAGGCTGGGCACCGGATCGCGGGTGGTGCTGACCCACGACATCGCGCAACGCGACAACTTGCGGGTGGGCCGCCATGACGGGGTCGCCGCAGTGATCGAGAAGCTCAAGGGCCACCCGCTTGTTCGCCCACATCACCCTGTTACGCAGCGAGCGTTCGCCGATTGCCGCCCTGGTCACCGAGATGCTCGAGGAGATCGCCGGCCCGCAATGAGCGCGCCTGAGCAGCGCGCTCGGTCCTGGGTGAGGCCGCCTTCGATAAACTTCCACGGTGGCGAAACGACCCGACACCCAAGCCTGGCGCTACTGGCGCACGGTTGTCGGTGTGGCGGCCGCGGTCGCGGTGCTGGTGATCGGTGGGCTCACCGGTCACGTGACGCGGGCCGACGATCTCAGCTGCTCGGTCGTCAAGTGCGTCGCGTTGACCTTTGACGACGGGCCGGGGCCGTTCGATGAGCGGCTGCTGCAAGTCTTGAAGGGGAACGACGCCAAGGCCACCTTCTTCCTGATCGGCAACAAGGTGGCCGCCAACCCCGCCGGGGCCAAGCGCATTGCCGACGCCGGCATGGAAATCGGCAACCACACCTGGGAACACCCCAACATGACCACGATCCCGCGCGAAGACATCGCCGCCCAGTTCTCCAAGGCCAACGACGCGATCACCGCAGCCACCGGCCGCACCCCGAACCTGTATCGCCCCGCGGGCGGATTGTCCGACCCGGTGGTGCGCCAGACCGCCGGCCAATTCGGGCTCGCCGAAATCCTCTGGGATGTCATCCCTTTCGATTGGGCGAACGACTCGAACACGGCGGCGACGCGCTACATGCTGATGACCTACATCAAGCCGGGCTCGGTGGTGTTGTTCCATAACACCTACTCGAGCACCGTGGATTTGGTGTATCAGTTCATCCCCGTGCTCAAGGCCAACGGCTACCGGCTGGTGACGGTCAGCGATCTGCTGGGACCGCGAGCACCCGGAAGCAATTATGGCAGCCGGGAAAACGGTCCACCGGTCAACGGTCTGCACGACATCCCGCCCGGCGACATCCCCACGCTGCCCAACACGCCCTCGCCCAAACCGATGCCCAACTTCCCGATCACCGACATTCCGGGGCAGAACTCCGGGGGGCCGAACAACGGTGCATAGCGCAAATTTCGGACCACACGCGGCTACCTTCATATGATCACCGTGGGCTGGCTTCGGGATCGGCTTCCGCCACCATGGCGTGGCCCGGCGCGGCAGCACGCCACGGGCAGCGAAAGTCTTTCAGGCGATGGCTGTTTCAATACGGATTCGACCTGAGCCTGTCCTACTTCCTAGCCGTCATCGAAGCGGCCGCCATCCTGATTCCCCTGCGCGGCCACACTTCCGTCGGCGCCAACGCCGACTTCGCGCGGCAGAACACGGTGCCGGTGGTGCTGCTCGTCGTGCTGGGCACCGTCAGCGTCGCGGTTGCCGGTGCCGTCAGCCTGGCTCCCACGGTGCGCTGGTTCGTCGCGGGCGACGAGCCCACGCCACAACAACGCGAAGCCGTGATGAAGCTGGCCGGGCGCCAGTCGGCAATCCTGGTGACGTCCTGGGCGCTGACGGGCGGGATCTTCATCCTGCTGAATTTGGCTGGCGGACCGCAGCTTTTGCTGCCCATCGTGCTCGGCGTGCTGCTCGGCGGATCGGCCGCCGCCGGCACCGGGATGCTGATCGCGCAACGCACCCTGCGGCCGATCATGCGCGCCGCCACGTTGGGCGCCGAGCCGCGGCTGGCGGTGCCCAGCGTGTATGCCCGGCTGGTTCTGCTGTGGTTTCTGTGTAGCGCATTTCCCATCGCCGTCATCGCGACGCTGGTCGTTCTCCGCTCGTATGGGTGGCTGATCGAGAAGTCCGCATCGATGGACGTGCCGATTCTGGTGGTGTCGCTGGCGGCCCTGGTGCTGGGACTGCCGACGATGATGCTGACCTCGCGGTCCATCTCGGATCCGGTCGGCGAGGTCGTCGATGCGATGGCCGAGGTCGAGCAAGGCCGCATGGATACCTATGTCGGCGCCTACGAACGGTCCCAAATCGGTCGTCTGCAAACAGGATTCAACCGAATGGTGGCCGGGCTGGCCGAACGGGACCGGCTGCGTGACCTGTTCGGCCGCCATGTCGGTGCCGACGTCGCGCAGCGCGCCCTCAATGAGGGGGCATCCCTGTCGGGAGACGTGGTCGAAGCGGCGGTGCTTTTCATCGACCTGGTGGGCTCCACCCAGCTCGCCGAAAGTCGCCCCCCGCAAGAGGTCGCCGAGGTGCTCAACGACTTCTTCCGCATCGTCGTGCACGCCGTCGACGAACACCACGGGCTGATCAACAAATTCGCGGGCGATGCCGCGCTGGCCGTCTTCGGGGCGCCGCTGCCGACCAGTGAGCCGGCATCGTCGGCGTTGGCGACCGCCCGCGCGCTCGGCACCCAATTGCGGCGGCTGCCGGTCGATTTCGGTATCGGCGTCTCGGCGGGCCGGGTGTTCGCCGGCAACGTCGGCGCCGAAAACCGCTACGAATACACCGTGATCGGTGACGCCGTCAATGAAGCCGCGCGGCTGGCCGACCTCGCCAAAACCTCCGACCGGCGGATCCTGTGTTCGGCGGGTGCCGTCGATGCGGCGGGCGAGGCCGAGCGCGCGCAGTGGGCCGAGTGCTATTCCACGGTACTGCGCGGGCGATCGGAGGCCACCCACGTCTCGGCGCCGACGGGCCAGGCGGGCTAGCCGCGCCGGCCCGCGTCAGGACTTCGAGACCTTCAGCGCGGCAATGATCTTCCCGATCAGACCCGCCGAAGCGGCGTCACCGATCGGTGTGCTGCCGATGAAGACGGTGACCGGCTTGGTGTCCACGGCGATGATGGTGACGGAGTCGCCCTTGACGTTGCGGCTGGGATCCGCGATCGTGACGTCGGCGTCGACACGGGCGGCCTTGGTGCCGTCGACGGTGATCGACGACGACTTCGTCGGTCCGAGCGTGGGCTGCGCGTTCGCGTAACCGGGCCCGGCGACGATGCACTGCATCAGCTTCGTGGCTTGCGCCGTAAGGTCCATGCTGGGAACGAAATTGGTGACGCCGACCTCTGCCGTCATCATCCACTGGTTGGCCCCGGGCACGTCCTGCGCGACACCCAGCCCGCCGATCAGGTTCGGGCCCTGGTCGTCCGAGAACGACCGTCCACCCGCCCGGCGCCGCGCTGGCCGGGAACGAGAGCTTGCCGGCGGCGATCGAGTCGGTCCGGGGCATCTCACCGCCGGACACGTTCGGGGTGCAATCGGTGGCGTTCTGCGCGGAGTTCTTCGGCTGCGACACTGAGGTGCTCGTCGTCGAGGGCGCGGCGGCCGGCTTGTTGCCGTGGCCGCCCCGCATCACCAGCAAGGTCGCCACCAGCGCGATCACCGCCAGGACGACCAGACCGGCGACGATCAACCACGGCAGTTTCGAGCCGGATCCACCCGGCGGAGGTCCCGGGGGATACGGCCCGCCCGGGCCGCCCGGCGGAAACTGTTGGCCGGGTGGGGGATACTGCTGGCTCGGGTAGCCGGGACCAGGTTGGTACGGGTAGGGGCCGCCCGGCGGGTAGCCATACGGGCCGCCCTGTGGGTACGGGCCGGGTCCGCCCTGCTGGTAGGGGCCAGGGCCGCCCTGCGGATATGGGCCAGGACCGCCGTGCGGGTACGGGCCAGGTCCGCCGGCGGGCGGCTGGCCGCCCCAATTCGGTTCCTGCCCATAGGGATTACTTCCGTAGGGCCCCTGACCGTAGGGACCTCCGGGAGGAGCCGTCATGGAAAACCACCCTTACTCTCGTCGATCATCGCCGCGCCACCCCCTGCGGCCCGCTCAGCGTTCGGGCTTGACCTTGGCCATCGCCAGCACGTCGAGGCGGCGGTCCAACTCTTCTATCGACAGCTTGTCGCCGATCAGGCCGCGGTCGATCACCGTCTGGCGAATGGTCTTGCGCTCCTTGAGCGCTTGCTTGGCCACCGCGGCGGCCTCCTCGTAGCCGATCGCGGAATTCAGCGGCGTCACGATCGACGGCGACGACTCGGCCAGCTCACGCAGGTGATCGACGTTGGCGCTCGAGCCCGACGATGCAGCGCTCGGCGAACAGCCTGGACACATTGGTCAGCAGCTTGAAGGACTCGAGGATGTTGCGGGCCATCATCGGGATGTACACGTTGAGCTCGAACGCGCCGGACAAGCCGCCGACGGCCACCGCGGCGTCGTTACCGATCACCTGCGCGGCGACCTGCGTAACCGCCTCGGGCAGAACGGGGTTCACCTTGCCGGGCATGATCGAGCTGCCCGGTTGCAGGTCGGGCAGTTGGATCTCGGCCAGGCCGGTCAGCGGGCCCGACCCCATCCAGCGAACGTCATTGGCGATCTTGGTCAGCGACACCGCGATGGTGCGCAGCGCTCCGGAGGCCTCCACCAGCCCGTCGCGCGCCGCCTGCGCCTCGAAAGAATTTGCTGCCGTGCGCAATTCGCTCAGGCCGGTGGAGGCCACCAGCGTCTCGACCACCTTGGCGCCGAAGCCGTCGGGAGCGTTCAGGCCGGTACCGACCGCGGTGCCGCCGATGGCCAGCTCGCCAAGCCGGGGCAGCGTCGCACGCACCCGCTCGATGCCCGCCTCGATTTGACGGGCGTATCCGCTGAATTCCTGGCCTAGCGTTACCGGGACGGCGTCCATGAGGTGGGTGCGGCCCGACTTGACCACGGTGTGCCACTCGCGGGCCTTGCCGGCAAGCGCTTCGTGCAGCACTTCGAGGGCCGGGAAGAGATGACGCACGGCGGCCTCGGTGGCCGCGATATGGGTTGCAGTAGGGAAGGTGTCGTTCGAGGACTGCGACATGTTGACGTCGTCGTTGGGGTGCACCTTGACACCGTTGGCGGCCGCGATGCTGGCGATCACCTCGTTGGTGTTCATGTTGGAACTGGTGCCCGAACCGGTCTGGAAGACGTCGATGGGGAACTGGTCGTCGTGCTGGCCGTCGGCGATCTCGGCGGCCGCGGCGATGATCGCGTCGGCCTTCTCGGGCTCCAGCAGCCCCAGGTCCTTGTTGACCTGCGCGCAGGCGCCCTTGAGCAAGCCCAACGCGCGGATCTGGGTGCGTTCCAGGCCGCGGCCCGAGATCGGGAAGTTCTCGACCGCGCGCTGGGTTTGCGCGCGCCACAACGCTGTTGCGGGCACGCGCACTTCACCCATGGTGTCGTGCTCGATGCGGTACTCGGTGTCGTCAGGGCTGTCTGAGGCCATAGAGCGGTTTTCCTGGTTCTTCGGTTCGGCGGTCAGGGCAGGGGGTAGGCGGCGGTGCTATCGCCGGTGAAGTCGATGGCGGAGTACTCGTTGAGCTTCGAAAGCCGGTGGTAGGCCTCGATCATGCGCACGGTGCCCGACTTCGACCGCATCACGATCGACTGGGTGGTGCAGCCGCCAGGGTAGTACTGCACGCCCTTGAGCAGGTCGCCGTTGGTAACGCCGGTGGCGCAGAAGAACACGTTGTCCCCGGAAACCAGGTCCTCGGTGGTCAGCACCTGGTCGAGGTCGTAGCCCGCGTCGATGGCCTTCTGGCGTTCCTCGTCGTCCTTGGGGGCAAGCTGCGCCTGGATGGCGCCCCCCATGCACCGGATGGCGGCCGCGGCGATGATGCCCTCCGGGGTGCCGCCGACGCCGGCGAGCATGTCGGTGCCCGACAGGTACCGGCACGCGGAGATCGCGCCGGCGACGTCACCGTCCGTGATTAACCGGATTCGGGCGCCGGTGTCCCGCACGTCCTTGATCAGTTGGGCGTGCCGCGGCCGGTCCAGGATGCACACGGTCATGTCGCGCACCGACAGGTTCTTGACCTTGGCCACGGCCTTGATGTTCTCGGCGATCGGGGCGGTGATGTCGAGGACGTGGGCGGCCTCGGGTCCGACGGCGATCTTGTTCATGTAGAACACCGCCGACGGGTCGAACATGGTGCCGCGGTCGGCCACCGCCAGCACGGAGATCGCGTTGGGCATGCCCTTGCTCATCAGTGTTGTGCCGTCCACCGGGTCCACGGCGAAGTCGCACTCGGGGCCGTCGCCGTTGCCGACCTCTTCGCCGTTGTAGAGCATCGGCGCGTTGTCCTTCTCGCCCTCGCCGATCACCACGACGCCGCGCATCGACACCGAGTTGACCAGTTCGCGCATGGCGTCGACGGCCGCCCCGTCGCCACCCTCTTTGTCGCCGCGGCCGACCCAGCGACCTGCGGCCATGGCACCGGCCTCGGTGACTCGCACCAGTTCCAAAGCCAGGTTGCGGTCCGGAGCCTCACCGCGCGGTCGCCCCTGCGCTGGGGCCCGGCCGCCGGCAGCGGCCGAGTGGTCGCCCTCAACTGTCATGGTTGCTGATTGTCCCAGAGGCGAATCGGCCCGCCGGAACTGGGATACTTGCGGGATGACGGAGGAGTCGCCGCCGAATCCCCAGCGTGACGGGGACGAAGCCGGCGTGCCGTCTCCGCAAGCTGGTCCGGCGCCCAGGCCGGCGAAACCCCGGCTGTTGCAAGACGGCCGGGACATGTTCTGGTCCTTGATACCGCTGGTGATCGGGTGCATCGTGTTGGCCGGCATGCTGGGCATGTGCTCGGTTCAATTCGGCAACCACCAGGGGCCCGTCCCGTCCTATGACGCGGGGGCGGCGCTGCGCGCCGACGCCTCCGCGCTCGGCTTTCCCATCCGGCAACCGCAGCTGCCCGCCGGCTGGCGGGCCAACTCCGGCCACCGCGGGGGTATCCAGGGCGGCCGGGCCGACCCGGCGAACGGTCAACGGCTCAACGCGCCCATCTCGGTCGTCGGCTTCATCAGTCCGACCGGGCTGTACCTGAGCCTCACCCAGAGCAACGCCGACGAGGACAAGGTCATTAATTCGATTCATCCGTCCGCTTACCCCACCGGGACGGTTGACGTTGGCGGGACCAGTTGGGTGGTCTATCAAAGTTCCGGCCAGAACGGCGCTGACGCCGAGCCGATATGGACGACCCGGCTCAGCGGTCCGGGCGGCGCGACCCAAATTGCGATAACCGGCGCCGGAACCCCCGATCAGTTCCGTACGCTTGCGTCGGCGACGCAATCGCAACCGCCTTTGCCGAGCCGCTAGCCCACCCGCACAACGAAAGGGATCCTCCTGACGTGACTGCACCAGAGGCCGATCTGTCCGGATGGTCGGCGGCACCGTTCAGCGGTGGTGGATATACCCACGATGTCTACCGCAAGGGCAGTGGCCCCGGGGTGGTGCTGATTCCCGAGATCCCCGGGATTCATCCCGGTGTCCTCGCCTTGGGTAATCATCTGGTGGACAACGGTTTCACGGTCGCCATGCCGTCACTGTTCGGTGAGCCGGGTAAGGCCAAGACGGTCGGTTACCTCGTCGGTAGCATGGGACGAGCTTGTGTGGCAAGGGAATTCGCCGCATTCGCGTTGAACAAGCAGCGACCGGTGGCGTTGTTTTTGCGTGCGCTGGCCCGTGACCTCAACGCATCGACGCCGGGCAAGGGTGTCGGCGTGATCGGCCAGTGCTTCACCGGCGGCTTCGCGCTGGCCGCGGCCGTCGACGACAGCGTGCTGGCGCCGGTGCTGTCGCAACCGTCCGTCCCGTTCCCGCTCGGGGCCGCGCGGCGCAGCGACCCCGGCATGAGCGAATCCGAGCTGGCCACCGTGGCACATCGGTGCGCCAACGACGGGTTGTGCGCCATCGGATTGCGGTTCAGCGAGGACCCGGCGGTACCGAGCGAACGATTCGCGACCCTCAAGAAGCGGCTCGGCGACGCCTTCGAGGTCATCGAGATCGATTCGCGGCCGGGCAATCCGCACGGCTTCGGCAAGATGGCACACTCGGTGCTCACCGACGAGGTCCGTGAAGTCGACGGCCACCCCGCGTATGAGGCTCGTAAGCGAGTGGTCGAGTTCCTCACGCAGCGCCTTTTCTAGTTTCGTACAGGAGACTTTGGCACGCGCATGGCAACCGATGGCCTGGTGGTCGAAACCAGCTACGGCCCGGTTCGGGGCATCGAAGAGGACGGCGTCAAGGCCTGGAAAGGTCTTCGGTACGCCGCCGCCCCCACCGGTGAGCTGCGTTTCCGGGCTCCGCAACCGCCCGCGCGGTGCACTGAGCTCGTCGACGCGACCGCTTTCGGTCCGGCTTGCCCGCAACCGGTATTCCCCAATTTGCCAATGGATTTGGGCGCACCGCAGGGCGAAGACTGCTTGCGGCTCAATATCTGGGCGTCTTCGGACACCCAGGCCGGTGACGCCAAGCCGGTGATGGTCTGGGTGCACGGCGGGGCCTACGTCCTGGGGTCGAGCAGCCAGGCGCTGTATGACGGACGCAGACTGGTCAGCCACGGTGACGTGGTCGTGGTGACCGTCAATTATCGGGTCGGAGTGCTCGGCTTTCTCGACCTGTCGTCGTTCGACGCCGCCGGGCGGCATTTCGACTCGAATGTCGGTTTGCGCGACGTGCTGGCGGCGCTGGAGTGGGTGCGCGACAACATCGCTGCCTTCGGTGGCGATCCGGCGCGGGTCACGCTGTTCGGTGAGTCCGCGGGGGCCGGGATCGTCACCACGCTGCTGGGCAGCCCGGCCGCCGAGGGTCTGTTCGCAGGAGCGATCGCGCAAAGCTCGCCGGCCACTTCGGTTTACGACCGCGCCAGTGCCGGCCGAGTGGCCCGGGCGTTTCTCGACCAGCTGGGCATCGCCGCGTCGGAATCCCGGCGGCTGGTTGATATTCCGATGGCTGCGATCCTCGCCGCGTCGCAACTGGTGTTCGACGAAGTGCCGGTGCGCAACCCGGGAAGGCTGGCGTTCGTCCCGCTCGTCGACGGCGATGTGTTGAGCGATTACCCGGTCAAGCTGGCGCAAGAGGGCCGCTCACTTCCGGTCCCCTTGATCATTGGCACCAACAAGCACGAAGCGGCGCTCTTCCGGTTGATGCGGTCGCGGCTGATGCCGATCACTCCGAGCGCTATCACGTCGATGTTCAACCAGATCGCCGCCGAACAACCCGATCTGCAATTGCCCACCGAAGAGGAGATCGGCTCGGCGTATACGCGAAAGCGGCGCAAGGCGAGGAGCCTGAGCATCGCAACCGACGTCGGCTTCCGGATGCCGTCGGTCTGGCTTGCGGAGGGGCATAGCAAGGTGGCGCCGGTGTATCTGTACCGGTTCGATTTTGCCACCCCGCTGCTCAGGCTCGCGATGGTCGGGGCCGCGCATGCCACCGAATTGCCTTACGTCTGGGGCAATCTCGGTGTGCCCAAGGATCCCTCGCTGAAGCTCGGCGGCGTCAAAGCCGCCAAGGCGGTCTCGAAGAGGGTGCGCACCCGATGGATCAACTTCGCCGCGCGAGCCGCGCCCGCGGGCCTCGCCGGCGACCCGGAATGGACGTCATATGCCGAGGACGACCGCTCCTGCCTGATTATCGACCGCCGCGACGCCCTCGCGCACGACATCGATGCCAACATCCGCGCGGCCTGGGGCAGCGAGATGGTGAGTTTCCGTTAGGCGGATGCCTTGTCCGCCGGCGCTTGTCGCTTCATCCGCTCGAACATCTCGACGTAATACGACAGGCATTCGGACATGGCCTCTTCGGTGGTGAACAGGGGCTGATAACCGAGGTCGCGGGACGCCTTGGCAATCGAGAAGTAGTTGTCGAGATAGAGCCGCTCCACGGCGAGCGGCTCGAGCAGCGGCGCCGGTATGCCGAAACGGAAATGCAACCGCTGCCAACCTGTCATCGCCGCGCGGACCACGGGCCCGTTCACCCTTACCCGGGGCCACTTCTCCCCGCACGCCTCGACCACCGGCCTGGCGAACTCGAACATGTTGATCGGTTCGGCGTCATTGATGAAGTACGCCTCTCCGGGTGCGGTGCCGCCGGGCGTCAGGTGTTCGGCGGCAAGGATGAACCCGTGAATCAGGTTGTGCACGTAGGAGTTATCCAGCCGGGCCGATTTGCGGCCGATCAGCACCTTGACGTGGCCGGCGATCACGCTTTCGAACAGCCTGCGGAACATCGTCTGATCGCCCCGGCCCCAGATGCCACTGGGCCGAATCGCACACGTCAACAGGCCGCCGACACCGTTCTGCGCCAATACGAATCGCTCGGCGATCACCTTGGTCTCGGTGTAGAGGTCGTTGAACCGCTTGGTGTAGGGCAGCGTCTCGTCGCCGCCTGCGATGTTCTGGCCGCCCATGACGACGCTGTTCGACGAGGTGTAGACGAAGCGCTGTACCCTGGCCGCCTGCCCGGCGCGGATCAGGTTCTCGGTTCCCCCGACGTTGACCCCGAAGCTGCGCCGCCGGTACTCGTCGGTCACCGACGCGCCGCCCATTAGGTCGATGATCGCCGCGGTGTGGAAGACGGTGTCGATGCCGTCCACCGCCTGGGCGCACACGGCGGCGTCGGTGATGTCGCCCTGCAGCACCTCCAGCTGAGGATGTGCCGGCAGCGGCGACGCCGCGCGGTCGAATGAGCGGACTTGATGTCCGCGGTCCAGCAGCGTGGTTACCAGGTTGGCGCCGACGAATCCGGAGCCCCCCGTGACCAGGACGCGGCCGAGTTCAGCCGTCAGTGATGGATCACCCATAGGCGGGTAGCTTAGCCGAGAAAAAGTGTAACGTGTTCCAGTTTCGGAAAATTTTTCGAATTTGGCCGGTCAACGCAACGGGCGTCAGGCATCCTCGGTGTCGCCCGCCGCGAGCGCATCCTCGATTCTCTTGCGCGCACCAGCTAAGTGTTCCTCGCAGCGTTTAGCCAGTTGTTCACCTCTTTCCCACAGCTTCAGCGACTCATCGAGATCCAAGCCGCCCTGCTCCAGCACCCGCACGACTTCGATCAGTTCGTCCCGACACGCTTCATACGCCAGGTGACTAATAGGAGTAATGCTTTCGCCCCCTTCCGGGGCGGAGGCCTCGTCCCGGCCGTCGTTTCTAGGCGCCATCGGTCCGTCCTTCGCTCACCGCTACCACGGCGCCGTCGGCCACCCGCACCCGCAGCCGCGTGCCCGCCGGCGCATCGTCGACCGAGCGGAGCACCTGGTTCGTCGTCGCCCCGATCGCTTGCACCACGGCGTAACCGCGGGCCAGGGTGGCCGCCGGGCCCAACGTGGCCAGCCTCGCGCGCAGATGGCCGACCCGTTCGGTCTCGGTGGCGGCCAGCCGGGTGATGTCCCGGCGAATCGCCGACCGTGCGCGGTGAACCTCTTCGGCGCGCGCCGTCAATGTCGCCAGCGGTTCGGCCAGCACGGGGCGGCTGCGGAGCTGCGCCAGCGCCCGTTGCTCGCGGGTGACCCAGCTCCGCAACGCCTGCGCGCTGCGCCGGCGCAGGTCGTCGAGCAGCCGCTGTTCTGCGGCGGTATCGGGCACCACCTTTTTCGCCGCGTCGGTGGGCGTGGCCGCACGCAGATCGGCGACCAGATCGCACAGCGGGTTGTCGGGTTCATGGCCGACCGCGCTGATCACCGGGGTCCGGCACGCGGCGATGGCGCGGCACAGCGTCTCGTCGGAGAACGGCAGCAGATCCTCGACACTTCCTCCACCGCGGGCGATCACGATGACGTCGACTTCGGCATCGCCATCGAGCTCGCGCAGCGCATCGACGATCTGCGCAACCGCGCTTGGGCCCTGGACCGCGGTGTTGCGCACCGCGAAGCGCACCCCGGGCCAGCGTGCGGCCGCCACGGTGGTCACGTCGCGTTCGGCGGCGCTGGCCCGGCCAGTGATCAGTCCGATCACGTTGGGCAAGAACGGAATCGGCCGCTTGAGTCGAGGATCGAATAGCCCTTCTGCCTCCAGCAGCCGGCGCAGCCGATCGATGCGGGCCAGCAGCTCGCCCACTCCGACGGCACGAATCTCGCTGAGCCGCAACGAGAATGTGCCCCGGCCCGTGTAGAACGATGGCTTGCCGCGCACCACCACCTGCGTGCCCTCGGCCAGCTTCACCGGCGCATTGAGCACCAGATCCCGCGGGCATGTCACGGTCAGCGACATGTCGGCGGCCGGGTCACGCAGCACCATGAACACCGTTTTGGAGTCCTGCCGCATGGAGATCTGCGCCAGCTGGCCCTCGACCCAGACGGTGCCCAGCTTGTCGATCCAGCCCGCGACCCGGATGGCCACCGCGCGCACCGGAAACGGATTCTCGGCGGAGTTCGGTTCGGAAGTAACGGCCGGGGTCACTTCGCGTTCGCGCGGGTGATCCTGTTAGCGAGCAGCGTCTGGAACGGTGCACGGCCCTTGGTGGCCTGCTCGTAGGTCAGCAGGGCTTCGAGTTCGTCCACACTCAGCGATTGCAACCGGGCACGCAGCTGCGCCAGCGTCAGCGATGCGTAGTCCAGCTCGGTGACCACCGCCGGCTGCGGAACCGACGCGTCGGCGCCCGACTTCTTCGATTGCCGGGCGGGCCGGGTCAGGGCGGCGGCGTCTTCGTGCGCATCGGCCACCGAGTACAGCGCGAACCTGCCCTCGGCCCTGCGCTCGCCCTCACCAGCGTCTTGCAACGCGCCGTACGCCCCGTCGTCCGCGGCGGCCAGGTCCTCGTCGAACGTCGCCCATTCCGGTTTCTCGTCCTTGGGCGGGAAGATCGATTCGAGCGTGCTGTCGCCCTTGATCGCCAGCTCGGCGAGGTTCTGCTGAAAGCGCATCACGATGTGCGCCGCCTGGCTGGCCAGTGTCATCGGGTACATCAGGATGGTTTTCGGCAGCCTGATGGTCTCTTCGACCGCGACTGTCGCCGCGCCGACCAGCAGCCGAACTCCATACGGTGCAGTGCCCATGAGTCCAAGATTGCCCTAAGCGGCGGATAACTCCAAGCCGACTGCGCGAGCTGGCAAGCCGGCGTCGGCAGTAAGTACCCTGGACGCCATGCCGCCGACTATCGACATGGGGATTCCCGGCGCGGTGCGATCAGTAGCCAGCGACCCAGTCCGTAAGCGAGTGCTCCTGGCCGAACCGCGCGGTTACTGCGCGGGCGTCGACCGGGCCGTCGAGACCGTGGAACGCGCACTGGAAAAGCACGGGCCACCGGTCTACGTGCGGCATGAGATCGTGCACAACCGCCACGTGGTCACCACGTTGGAAAAGGCCGGGGCGGTATTCGTGGAGGAAACCGACGAGGTGCCCGAAGGCGCCATCGTGGTGTTCTCCGCGCACGGCGTCGCACCCACGGTGCATGCCGCGGCCGCCGACCGTAACCTGCACACCATCGACGCCACGTGCCCGCTGGTGACCAAGGTGCACAACGAGGCCAGGCGATTCGCGCGCAATGACTACGACATCCTGCTCATCGGTCACGAGGGCCACGAGGAGGTCGTCGGCACCGCGGGGGAGGCGCCCGACCACGTGCAGCTGGTCGACGGGGTCGCCGCGGTGGACAGCGTGACGGTGCGCGACGAGGACAAGGTGGTGTGGCTCTCGCAAACCACGCTGTCGGTCGACGAAACCATGGAAATCGTCGAGCGGCTGCGGCAACGGTTTCCCAAGCTGCAGGATCCGCCCAGCGACGACATTTGCTATGCGACCCAGAACCGGCAGGTCGCGGTCAAGGCGATGGCACCGGAGTGCCAGCTGGTGATCGTCGTGGGGTCCCGCAACTCATCGAATTCCGTGCGGCTGGTCGAGGTGGCATTGGGCGGCGGGGCCGCGGCGGCACACCTGGTCGACTGGGCCGGCGACATCGACCCGGCATGGCTGGAGGGCGTCACCACGGTGGGGGTCACGTCGGGGGCGTCGGTTCCCGAGGTCCTGGTGGAGGGCGTGCTGGCGCGGTTGGCCGAGTGCGGCTACGACGTGGTGCAGCCGGTCACGACGGCGCAGGAAACCCTGGTGTTCGCGCTGCCGCGGGAGATCCGGTCGGTCCGCTGAGCCGCGGACCGTTCAGACGTCGCTGACCGTTCAGACGTCGTATTCCCAGGATTCCGCCGGCGGTCGTCCGTGCGATTGCCCGGGGGTCCGCGATCGGCTTCGGCGCTCGGTGTGCGGCTCGCGCGGCGGCTCTTGCGAGCCCCCGCCGCGGTAGCGGACCTGCGAGATCGGGTGATGCGTCCCGCCGGCGCCGTTTGCCGGGGGCCGACGGCGCCGCGGTTCGTAGGACGGCTCGTACGGCTCGCGGCTCTCATACCGGCTCTCGTACCGGCCCCCGAAATTCGTGCCGCTCGGCGGGTCGTATCTGTCGCCGTAGGACTCCAAACCGTCGAAACGGCTGCTCCGCGGGGTGGGCCGCTCGTAGGGATTGCGGCGGGTGCGCGGTTCGCGGCGCGGTTCCCGCGACGATTGGCCGCGCGGATCAGCGTCGCCCTCCGGGCGGGGCCGGCGCCGGGACCGCCGAGGCGGCTCGGAGGCGTCATAATCTCGGGCCGACGCGGCGCTGCGGCGCGTGCTGCGCCGCTGACGGTCAGGCCGCTCAGGCCGCTCGACCGGTTCGGAGCCGTCGCCCAATGGCTCGCGTGAATGCCGCGAACGGCTCCGGGCCGAACGGGTGGTCGAGCGGGTGCTGCGCGTCGTGCGGCGGGCCCGCGCCGCAGAGCCCGACCTGCGGGCCCGGCGGGACTCGGTGGCCTCGTCGGTGATCGCTTCGGCGTCACTATCGGACTGCAGCGCAGACTGCGCCTTCGCGACGATGCCGTTGAAGAAGGACTTGACGCCCACACCGGCGGCCCTGGAAGCGTCGTCAGAGCTACTCGCCGTTGCGCCTGTCTTGTGAGCGTTTCCGAAGTACCAGCGGGCCAGCCCGATCGCCAGCACGCCGCCCGCGGTGCCCAGCATCAGCGGGAAGCGCTCGATCAGCGGATAGCCACAGTTGATCAGCAGGTCTTTGAGGCGGCCCACTTTGGCGTCGTGGAACAGCCAGTAAGCGCCCGGCACCGCGCCGAACAGGATCAGGGGCGGCTGGATGATCGTGGTGAAGATGCCATCCTGGCGCACCGCCAGCACCGCCGCCACGCAGCCGACTATGTAGAAGCCCGCGAAGACGTGCGTCAGCTCCTTGTGACCAGCGTCGATTCCGTAGCCGATGGCAGTCGCGGTCAAGGCGATAAGCAGGGCTGCGTACCAGGGGACGCCTGGGATGTTCGGAAGGATCGAACGGTGAGCACCCTCCACCGTCGAACTTGCCCGCTGTGCTGACACATGTAGACCGTACCGGGAATGGGCCGAAAGGCCCGTAAATACCTCGTAGGGATCCTGGCGTGCCCTGCCGGGGCCGCGATCGGTGATGACAATGGTCCCCGGCGCCGGGCGTCGCCGTGACCCCTAGACTTGGTTCTCCGTGAGCCTGAGCCTGGGAATAGTGGGGTTGCCCAACGTCGGCAAGTCGACCTTGTTCAACGCGCTGACCCGGAACAACGTGGTGGCGGCCAACTATCCGTTCGCGACGATCGAGCCCAACGAGGGCGTCGTCCCCCTGCCCGATCCCCGGCTGGACAAACTGGCCGAAATGTTCGATTCCGAGAAGATCGTGCCGGCGCCGGTGACGTTCGTCGACATCGCCGGCATCGTGAAGGGCGCCTCCGAGGGAGCCGGCCTGGGCAACAAGTTCCTGGCCAACATCCGCGAGTGTGACGCGATCTGCCAGGTGGTGCGGGTGTTTGCCGACGACGACGTTGTGCATGTCGACGGCAAGGTCGATCCGAGCGCCGACATCGAGGTGATCGAGACCGAGCTGATCCTCGCCGACATGCAGACCCTGGAGAAGGCCATCCCGCGGCTGGAGAAGGAAGCCCGCAACAACAAGGAGCGCAAGCCGGTGCACGAGGCGGCGGTCGCCGCGGTGGCCGTGCTGGACTCGGGCAAGACGCTGTTCGCGGCCGGTGTCGACGCGTCGCTGCTGCGCGAGCTGAATCTGATGACCACCAAGCCGTTTCTGTACGTGTTCAACGCCGACGAGTCCGTACTGACCGACGACGCCCGCAAAGCCGAACTGTCCGCGATGGTCGCACCCGCCGACGCGGTGTTCCTCGACGCGAAGATCGAGGCCGAACTGCAGGAGCTTGACGACGAATCGGCCACCGAGCTCTTGGAGTCCATCGGGCAAACCGAACGTGGACTAGATGCGTTGGCGCGGGCCGGCTTTCACACCCTCAAGCTGCAGACCTATCTGACGGCAGGCCCAAAAGAGGCGCGCGCGTGGGTCATTCACCAGGGCGACACCGCACCGAAGGCCGCCGGGGTGATCCACACCGACTTCGAAAAGGGCTTCATCAAAGCCGAAATCGTCTCCTACGACGACTTGATGGCCGCGGGCTCGATGGCGGCGGCCAAGGCGGCCGGCAAGGTGCGCATGGAAGGCAAGGACTACGTCATGGCCGACGGCGACGTGGTCGAGTTCCGCTTCGGATCAACCTCAACGTCGAAGCATTGAGCCGCATTGGTTGCTTTGGCTGCCATTGACACAGTTTTGGGAACGCACGAAAATCGCGTCGTGGGTGGTGAACCGGAGGGATGGCCGACGGTAATACCCCGGATCTTCGTCGACGACCCGCAGGCCCTGACTGCTTTTGTGCGGGACGTGTTCGGCGCCGAGGGTGAGTTGCCGCCAGATCGACCAGCGGAGATGCGGATCGGCACGTCGATCGTGATGATCTCGGGCACCAGCGAACGGCCACCAGCCAATGCTGTGCTGTACGTATACGTGCCAGACGTGGACGTCACATACCGACGCGCCATCACCGAGGGGGCCACAACTTTGGAGCCGCCAGCCCAGCAGCACTACGGCGACCGACGTGCCACGGTGCGGGACCGATGGCACAACACCTGGCAGATCGCTACCCGACGTTCGTGAGGTGATCGCGACGTGGTCGAGTTCCGGTTCAACGTCTAGGCGTCACACGTAGCGCAGCCCGACAGTAAGCGCATTACGGTGCGCGGCATCCTTGTTGGCGGCGGTCTCTGGATCAGCGAATTCGTCTGCCTGGCTCTTTCATGCTCAATTGAGGCTCATCACGTAGACGTCGAGTGTTTCCACCAGTCCCTCGTCGCTGAATCCGTAGGCCATCACGGTATTGGCGACGTGCGTGACACCGTCGAACGTATTGCGCTCCTGGAGTTCCAGGATCACCCGATTGCCCTGCTCGGTAATGTGTCTGAGCGTCGCCTCCCAGTGCGTCGCCCCGCCGTACTGTGTGATGTAGTCCTTATACGTCTTCCAGTCGATTGTTTCCGGCGTCTCGGTGAGGAAGACGCCCTGGCGGACGAAGTTGTCGACGTCCACCAACTCTTCGAGCTTCTCCCACAGTTCGTTGGAGAAGTCGGGCTCTTTGATCGATGCCACAATCGCGCCGAAGCGCTCGCTGTATTCCAAGACTTTGCGGGACAGGCCGGTGAAGTTGTCGGAACTAGGTACTTCGTGGGCCATAGCGGCTCCTCCGATCAGGTCAGTCGCGGGGCGGGAGCCTCAGGTGCTGACATCGCATTCTGCCTACGCGCACTACGGCGCACTACGGCCGATTGGTCGTGACAATGCTTCTATAGATCTCGACCGATTCTCCGCCTATCGGGGCTTCAGTCGAAACATCGGAATCTGCCGACCTACGGGAGCGGTCATCGCTCGGTAATCGGAGTATCCCGCGTAGACCTTCTCAGCCAGGGCGTACAGCCGCGCATATTCCTCAGAGTCGGTGACCTGCTGCGCGGTGAAGCGCTGCTGGCCGAACTCGCAGTCAGGGTTTGCTTTCAAGTTGTGGTACCACTGCGGATGTTTGGCCCCGCCGTAGTTGGAGGCGAGCAGGATCACGTCGGGACCGTCGTGAAAATACGTCAGTTGAACTTCGCGCCGCCGACCGGACTTCGCGCCAGTGGATACCAAGGGCGCGTTGATGATTCCGCCCATGTTCACTCGCCCACCGGTAAGGCGGAACAGGTAAGGATCGGTATGGCGGGCGATGTGTCGCGCAATGAATTGTCCGGCGCGCGAGCGCCCGAACCGGACGTTGGCTCGGTATAAGAACCCACGCTTCTTCTGCGGATCTACGTAACGCAGGGGCACGCACCGAACCGTACTACCGCGCCCGAAGCCACGCGTGGCTTTGCCGTATGGCCGCAATGCGGCCGACGGAGATGGGGTGAAGCAGGCCAGGAGAACTCTTCGGGCTCGGTGATTCGGAGCGCCAGGTTGCACTCTCGCTACGGCGCCCTGGTTGTCGGAGGCGGCGTTTAGCATTCGGTGCTCGAAGCTCTACTGTGCGACCTCGAGGGAGACCGCATGAAGTTCATTTCGACCCGCATCATCACAGCCGACGTCAGTCGGCTCGTCGGTTTCTACGAGTTGGTCACCGGGGTCTCGGCGATCTGGGGAAACGAGCTGTTCGCCGAGATCCCGACCCCGGTTGGCACGCTGGCCATCGGCAGCGACAAGACCGTTCCGCTGTTTGGCGACGGATCCGCCGAAGCGGCGGCCAACCGCAGCGCCATCCTGGAGTTCATCGTCGAGGACGTGGACTCCGAATACGAGCGGCTCCGCGAACATTTGGCCGAGGTCGTGACGGTGCCGACCACGATGCCCTGGGGGAACCGCGCACTGTTGTTCAGGGATCCGGATGGGAATCTGGTCAACCTGTTCACCCCGGTGACCGAAGGAGCACGAGCGAAGTTCGGGTTATCGACTGGAGAGTCTCGCGAAGGAAATGCGAATTAGCACTTGCCCGGATATCGGTTCAGGGAAATTCTTAGTGCATGGCGACGGTAAAACGGGCGGTGCGGTGGTCTGCAAGCGCGGTGGTGGGCGGCGCGTTGGCGCTTTCCGCTCTCGGCCTGGCCGGCGGCACCGTCGCACAGGCGGCCCCGGCCCCCACACCCACCGGCCACTGGTGCCCGGGCGACCCTTGGAACCCGGGCTGGGGCAACGTCTCGGACTGGGACTGGCATCAATGCCACGACTGGCAACACCCGGGAGGTCCGTCCGCCCCGGCCGGGTGGGGGCCCTGGGGACCGCCCCCGCCATGGGCCCCGCCGCAGCCACCTCAACCGGCGTGGGCGCCAGGGGCACAAATGATGTGGAACCCGACCGGGGCCGGTAACTGGGGAATCTGGAACAACGGGATATGGACGCCGATCTGATCAGCCTGTCACCAGGCGTTGGTTGCGGCGGCGAAAAGCGAACGATCGCGTGATCCCGCCTAGTCTCTGACAGCTCGGTAGCGCCCGACCAACCCAGGAAGCGGGTCCCCTGAGGCGCATGTCTGTGCTTCGGAAAATGTAACGACATGTAATCAGTTTGCTCTGCATGCGGCGCACGTCATTGCCCGCGTGCCGAATGACCTGCGCCACAAATTTTGGTTTCCGTTAAATACTATTGCTAGCCTCGCTGCCCATGGTCGTTATTGCAACATTGATGTCGTTGATCAGCCAGGTCTCCGGCACGCCTTATATTGCGGGCGGAGATTCGCCCGCCGGTACCGATTGTTCCGGGACTTGCGTCGTGGATTGCGAATGCAGCGACTGACAGGCCCGTTTTTGGAAGTCGATTCAATACCGGAAACGAAGAAGGTGCATTGCTGGCGCGCGGTTTCCAATATGGAACCGCCCCCAATGCCGTAGTCATCGGCTGGAACGGTGGCCACACCGCGGTGACACTGCCGGATGGAACGGCCGTCTCCAGCGGAGAGCACGGCGGCGTACACCTCGGCGGTGCTGGCGCCTACCAGGCCGGATTCACCCACCACATGTTCCTTCCCGTGGCACCGCGACGATGGCCGTGCCGCCGCCTCCGCCAGACGCCCCGCCGCCGCCGGACGCCCCGCCTCCGCCGCCGGACGCTCCGCCGCCCCCGCCGGCGCCGGATGCCCCGCCACCCCCGGCCCGCCGTTTTGATCGACGCTCCGGCGCCGTCGGACCCGCCTCCCCCGGGAGCCTGAGATACCTTTATTTCGGCCACCCGGAAATTGCGAATCAATAACAAATAGAACACACATTGTCGGAAATAACGGAAAAGCTTTTCTGTGCCGTCGGCGCCGGCGATCCCGCCGTTCGGCAGAATAGTGAAATGTCGCCGTCAGCCGTTTGATTTGTGAGCTACGCCACCAGCGGCAGCGAAGGGTCAAAGTGTCCGCAGGTGCCACCTGTGACGCCTGAGGCACACTTTGCTCTAGTCATTACCTGAGGAAATTATGTCGGCGCTGCTCCGCCAGACGGCCGTGGCGGCTTGCGGGCCGGATAGGCTGGCGCTGCGCCGCGAGAACCGGCGGGCGTCACCGGAAGCAGCCAACCGAGGCAGGGCCGCAATGATCTTCATCGTCGTCAAGTTCGAGACCAAACCCGACTGGACCGACCGCTGGCCGGATCTCGTCGCATCGTTCACCGCGGCGACTCGGGCCGAGGAAGGCAATCTGTGGTTCGAGTGGTCGCGCAGCCTGGACAACCCGGCCGAGTACGTCCTGGTGGAGGCGTTCCGCGACGACGAGGCGGGCGGCGTCCACGTCAACAGCGATCACTTCAAGCGGGCGATGCAAGAGCTACCGCAGGCGCTGAAGTCCACGCCCAAGATCATCAACCAGACCATCGATGCCACGGGCTGGTCGGAGATGGGCGAGATGGCGGTCGGCTGATCGTCGATTAGCCGATCGCGATCTCGATTTCGTCGCCCAGGGCATAGCCCGGTGCGAGTGGAAGCGTGTCACCGCTCCAGAACGAACCCGGGTCGAAGTAGTTGGAGTACTTCTCCGTGGTGATCAATCCCATTTCCTCGTAGGTGATCGCCACCGTTTCCGCGCAGTAGGCCGCTTCCAGGCCGAGCCGCTGGCGCTCTTTGCGTCGCTCCGTCGATTCTCGAACCTTACTGTCCACCAACGGGATTCCCCGCACCCAGTCGTAGGCGTTCGGCAGCCGGCCGCGCAGCCACCGGCCGGTCAAACGCATGGTGGTAGGGAACGCGGTGCCGTCCATCCGCGCGATCACGCGCAGCAGCTTGTTTTCCTGCTCCGGCGTGGCCGGCGGAGTCAGCTGGCGTAGCCAGCACCGCTGGTGATAGCGCTGAGACCACTGCAACACCGATTGCGCAAGGTCGTTGAGTTGCACGCCACGATGATTCGTCCCGGTCCACAGGTCGACGAGCTTGTCGCCCAGTTCGGCGTGCCAGATCAACGGCGGCAAGTCGTCGATAGCCACCGTCATGCCGACGTGGTTCACCGGGCTGTTGGTCAGCGTCTGGATGGCGCGGTCGGGTCCCGAGCCGCCGCGAAACAGCCAGAGGTCGCCGGTGCGGGTCTCATCGAGCGCCTGGTTCAAGGTGAGCATGTTCGTGTAAGCCCGTTCGCCGCTGCAGCTTTCGTCAATGTCGTCGCCGAAATGAGCCCGGTCGTACGTCAGGCGCGATGCGTTGCCGTATGTTGCGGGCACACAAGTCAATCACAGCGGGGCCATAACGATCCTTCTGCGCATAGCCTGTGTCATGCGCAATGTGTGGAAGTGGATGGGCTTGGCCGGGGTCGCCGGCGTCGTCGCCGGGGGCGCGCTGGTCGTCCGCGACCAGCGGAAGCGGCGTGCGTACACGGCCGACGAGGTCCGGGACCGCCTGCATCAGCGGTTGGCCGAGTCCAACGGGAACGCCGGTCAGTCCGGGTCCGGATCGGCCGGAGACTCAACGGCGAACAAGCGGTAGGTGCCCGAAAATCCCTTCAGCTCCACATTGCGGCCGTCGTCGAACTCGATGCCGTCGCGAATCCGAAAGCGCGTCTCGCACCGGCTGACTCACCAGAATCTCGCCACCGACGGCTTGTGCGGCGACCCGTGCCGCCATTGCGACGTTGCGGCCGAACAGATCGTCGCCGCGGCGCACCGAACGGCCCATGTGGATGCCGATCCGAACGCGAATCTCCTCGCGCCGCTTGCGTTTTGCGTCCCTGCGCAATGCTTGCTGCAGATCGATACCGCACCGGACCGCTTCCTCGGCGCGAGCGAACGCGATCATGAATCCGTCGCCCTGGCTCTTCACCACATGGCCGGACCGTTTCCGCACGAGTTCTGAGACCAGCTTGTCGTGCGAGCTGATCAGCTTGACCCACGCCCGGTCGCCGATCCGCTCGTTGAGCGCGGTGGACTCCTCGATGTCGGAGAACAAGATCACCACCCGGCCGTCCGGGGTGACGCGGGCCAGGTCCGGTCGCTCGACTTCGGCCCAGTCCGCGAGGTCCTCGATGCAGCTGCGCACCGCCGCGCCGAAGCCCTCCTTGCGCATCAGGTTGGCGGTGTTCCACACCCTCTTGACGGCCTCGCGCCCACCGGACAGCAGCTGAGTGCGGGCGTCGGTCCGCTGGCGCAGCTCGTCGAGCTCTTGCCGACTGCGCTACCAGCAGACCGCCACAGCACGATCAGGGCGCCACCCTCGATCGCGGCGATGCCGGCCAGGACGTAGACCACGATGTGCAGCGCGTCACCCATGCCGGTCATCCTTTCAAGGCCGCGGTCCGCCCAGGTTGTCGGCCCTATCGGCAGTGTCTAGTGTTGACTGCGCCAGCCGCGGGTAGTGATCTCAAGGGAGCCGGATCAGGTGACTTTCGGGAGGAGCGGTTTTGGCCGACGACGACAGTAATCCATCAGACCTGCTGGTGATCTTCGGAATCACCGGTGATCTGGCGCGCAAGATGACGTTCCGGGCGTTGTACCGGCTCGAGCGTCGCGACATGCTGGACCACCCGATCGTGGGTGTGGCCAGTGACGACATCACCATCGAGCAGCTGCTCGATCGGGCGCGCGACGCCATCAAGGCGATCGGGCGAGACGTTCGACGACGCCGTGTTCGACCGGCTGGCGGGCCGGCTGTCATACCTGCACGGCGACGTCACCGACGCCGAGCTCTACAAGCAGCTCGCCGACGAAGATCCCTTCGGACTCCCATCCGCTGTACTACCTGGAAATGCCGCCGGCCTTGTTCGCGCCCATCGTGGAGAACCTGGCGAAAGCCGACCTGCTGGAGCGCGCACGGGTGGCGGTGGAGAAGCCGTTCGGCCACGACCTGAACTCGGCGCGCGAACTCAACCAGCGGCTGCGCGCGGTGCTCGATGAAGACCAAATCCTGCGCGTGGACCACTTTTTGGGCAAACAACCCGTCGAAGAACTGGAATACCTGCGGTTCGCCAACCAAGCGCTGGCCAAGCTGTGGGACCGCGACAGCATCTCCGAGATCCACATCACCATGGCCGAGGACTTCGGGATCGAGGACCGCGGCAAGTTCTACGACGCGGTGGGCACGCTTCGCGATGTCGTGCAAAACCACCTGCTGCAGGTGCTTGCCCTGGTCGCCATGGAGCCTCCGGTCGGCGCCGGCGCCGACGACCTCAACGACAAGAAGGCCGAGGTTTTCCGGGCCATGCCCGCGCTGGATCCGCAGCGTTGCGTCCGCGGTCAGTACCGCGGCTACACCGACGTCGCCGGTGTGGCAAAGGATTCCAGCACCGAAACCTACATCGCGCTGCGGACCGAGATCGACAACTGGCGCTGGGCGGGAGTGCCGATCTTCCTGCGGGCCGGAAAGGCGTTGCCGGAGAAGGTGACCGAGGTCCGGCTGTTTCTGCACCACGTTCCCGGGTTCTCGTTCCTGCCCAACCGCAGACCGCCCGAGTGCAACCAGATCGTGCTGCGCATCGACCCCGATCCCGGGATGCGGCTGCAGCTGTCCGCCCAGGTCGGCGATTCATGGCACGACGTTCACCTGGATTCCTCGTTCGCCGAGGATCTCGGCGAACCGGTCCGGCCCTACGAGCGGTTGCTCTACGCCGCGTTGAACGGAGATCGCCAGTTGTTCGCCCGCGAAGACGCCATCGAAGAGACGTGGCGCATCGTGCAGCCGGTGCTCGACAAGCCGGGCCGTATTCACCATTACGACCAGGGCTCGTGGGGACCCGAGGCCGCGCAGTCGCTGGTGCGGGGTCACCACAGCTGGCACGAGCCGTGGCTGCCGCGCAGCAAGCCCACCGAACAGTAAGGAGACTGGCACGATGCAGCTTGGGATGATCGGCCTCGGCCGGATGGGCGCGAACATCGTCCGCCGCGTCGCCAAGGGCGGACACGAATGCGTGGTCTACGACCACAACCCCGACGCGGTCAAGGCGATGGCGGGGGAGGAGAAGACCACCGGGGCGGGCTCGCTGCAGGAGCTCGCCGAGAAGCTGACGGCGCCGCGGGTCGTCTGGGTGATGGTGCCGGCCGGAACCATCACGACGGGTGTCATCGAGGAACTGGCCAAGACGCTGGAGTCGGGCGACATCGTCATCGACGGTGGCAACTCCTACTACCGCGACGACATCCGACACGCGAAAACGCTGTCGGAGAACGGCATTCACCTACTCGACTGCGGCACCAGCGGCGGCGTGTGGGGCCGGGAGCGCGGCTACTGCCTGATGATCGGCGGCGACGACGAGGCTTTCCTGCACGCCGAGCCGATCTTCGCCACCGTCGCACCGGGCGTCGACGCAGCGGCCCGCACGCCGGGTCGCGATGGCGAGGTCGCGCGGTCGGAGCAGGGCTACCTCCACTGCGGACCCTCCGGCGCGGGGCACTTCGTGAAGATGGTGCACAACGGCATCGAGTACGGAATGATGGCCTCGCTCGCCGAGGGGCTGAACATTCTGCGCAACGCCGACATCGGCAAGCAAGTGCAGGAAGGTGACGCCGAAACCGCGCCGCTGGAGCATCCCGAGTTCTACCAGTACGACTTCGACATCCCGGAGGTCGCCGAGGTGTGGCGGCGGGGCAGCGTCATCGGCTCCTGGTTGCTGGACCTGACCGCGATCGCGCTGCACGAATCGCCCGACCTCAAGGAGTTCTCCGGCCGGGTCTCGGACTCCGGGGAGGGCCGGTGGACCGCCATCGCGGCGATCGACGAGGGCGTCCCGTCGCCGGTGCTGACGACCGCGCTGCAGTCCCGCTTCGCCTCGCGTTCACTCGACGACTTCGCCAACAAGGCGCTCTCGGCCATGCGCAAGCAGTTCGGCGGACACGCGGAAAAGCCGGCGAACTAGCGGCGATCGCGAGCGCGGCGGCGCCGGGCGAAGCGGGTCGCCGCCATCAACTAGCGGCGATTGACGAATGCCACCACCGCGTCGCTGAACGCGTCGTTGTCGTCCCCGGCCGCGGTGTGTCCGGCGTTGGACAGCTCGACGAACTCGGCGCGCGGGCACGGTCGCCAAGAAGTGCCGAACACCCTCGGGGCTCACCACGTCGGACAACTTGCCGCGAATCAGCAAGACGGGGATCGTCAGGTTCTTTGCGGCCTGCTCGAAGCTCTCGGTGCGCAGTTCGGGATCGTCGCCCGGCTTGGTCATGAACGCCGGGTCCCAGTGCCAGTACCAGCGGCCGTCGCGCAGGCGCAGGTTCTTCTTCAGCCCCTCGGGGCTGCGCGGCTTGCTTCGGTAGGGCAGGTAAGCGGCGACGGCGTCGGCCGCCTGCTCGAGCGAGTCGAACCCGTCGAGGCCGCTGAACATGAAGTCGCGGATGCGGGCGCTACCGCCCTTTTCGAATCGGGGGACCACGTCGACGAGCACCAACTCGGTTCACCTTCGCCGGGCCGGCCCGGTGGGCGGCGAGGATGCCGGTCAGACCACCCATGCTGGCCCCGATGATCGTCACCGGCCGGTCGATCGCGTTCAGCACCCGCATGACGTCGGCGGTGAGCGTCTCGATTTCGTAGTCCGCGTCGGGTGAGCGCGCGCTGTCTCCGTGTCCGCGCGAATCCAGCGCCACCACGTGCAGCCCCTCGTCGGCCAGCGTTTGGCCGGTGTTCTTCCAGGAAAACCGGTTCTGGCCGCCCCCGTGCAACATCAGGATGCTCGGCCGCCCGGCGCCGTCGGAGTCGCGATTCCATTCGTCGGCGACCAGGGTGATCCCGTCGACACCGGCAAACTCAACCGTCTCGGGACGGCTGCTGACGGTACTCATGGGATCTGACGTTACATAGGCCGGTTAAGCACTGGTCGGCGGGTGGACGACGCGGTGACTTTTCCTCGCCGAGGGGGTCTATCAATGGCAGAAACCAACGAGCCATCAAGGAGGCCCCGAACATGCCATCGATCACCCCGTCGTTGTGGTTCGACGACAACCTGGAGCAGGCCGCCACGTTCTACACCTCGGTGTTCCCCAACTCCCACATCGAGGGCCTCAACCGGACCACCGATGCCGGACCCGGGGAGCCTGGGACCGTCCTGTCGGGCAGCTTCGTGCTGGACGGCACCCGGTTCATCGGCATCAACGGCGGGCCGCACTTCCAGTTCACCGAAGCGGTGTCGTTCACGATCCACTGCAAGGACCAGGACGAAGTCGACTACTACTGGGACCGGTTGACCGACGGGGGCGAGGAATCGCAATGCGGATGGCTCAAAGACCGCTTCGGGCTGAGCTGGCAAATCGTCCCGGACCGGCTCTACGAATTGATCAGCGACCCCGATCGCACGCGGGCGGCGGCGGCCACCAAAGCGATGTATGGCATGCGCAAGATCATCATCGACGAGCTGGAACGAGCCGCCGCGCTGCAAGATTGAAAACCGCTGCTACAGCGACGGTTTGACCCGGCATCGACTAGGGTCGGTGCGTCCCCCGGCCGCACACGTTAGGTTGATCCCTGCGGAGACGTCGAGCAGGGAGTGAAGATGGCTGAACCAGGCTGGATCGACGTGACCGGCCCTGCGGGCAACCTCAAGGCCCTCACCTGGGGGCCACAAGACGGTCCCATCGCGCTGTGCCTGCACGGCTTCCCCGACACCCCCTATGGCTGGCGCAAGGTCGCCCCCCGGCTTGCGTCGGCGGGGTGGCGGGTGGTCGCGCCCTTCATGCGCGGATACGCGCCGTCGTCGATCCCCGTCGACGGCGGCTATCAGGTCGGCGCGTTGATGGACGACGCCCTTCGGGTCCGCTCGGCCGCGGGCGGCACCGAGAACGACGTGGTCATCGGCCACGACTGGGGCGCGATCGCCGGCACCGGCCTGGCCGCCATGCCCGACGGCCCGTTCACCAAGGCGGTCATCATGTCGGTGCCACCATCGGCGGCGTTTCGTCGGCGCGGCGCCGGCGCGGCCGAGCGGGGCCGGTTGGTCGCGCATCTGGCGCGCCAGGTGTTTCGTAGTTGGTACATCATGTATTTCCAATTGCCTTGGCTACCTGAGCGTTCCGCGTCGTGGGTGTTGCCGCTGCTGTGGCGGCGATGGTCGCCCGGCTATCGCGCCGACGAGGACCTGCGTCATGTCGATGCCGCGATCGGGGCGCCGGAGAGCTGGCGTGCGGCGCTGGGACCGTACCGCGCCACGATCCGCAACACACGTCCGTCGGCGCGGTATGCCGAATTGAACCGGCTGTGGACCGAAGAACCCGTGCTGCCGTGCCTGTACCTGCACGGTCGCGACGACGGTTGCATGACACCGGCTTTCGCGCGATGGGCGGAGAAGGTGCTGCCCCCGGGCAGCGAGATCGACGTCGTCGAACACGCCGGTCATTTCCTGCAGCTCGAACAGCCCGACAAGGTCGCCGACCTGGTGCTCGGGTTCATCGGCGCACCCGGCTGACACCATGGCTCACGTCGTGTCGGGGCACCGGATGGCCGCCGTCGATGCGCAGTTCTTCTGGATGTCGGCCAAAATCCCCAGCGATGAGTTCCTGCTCTACGCGTTCGACGACGAGCCTGCCGACTACCCGCGTGCCGTCGAGCAAATCCGCGGGCGGGCCAACGCCGAACCGGCGCTGACCATTCGAGTGCAAGACCGTGGCCGGTTGCGCTACCCGCGTTGGGTGCCGACGGCCGTCACCTCCGAGCAGGTGCTCCGCCACGGCCTGGCCGACGACACTTGGGACGGCTGCCTGGCGGCCGTCGTCGGCCTTGCCGACGACCAACTGGACATTTGCCGGATGGCTTGGCGGCTGCACGTCTTCAGCCCGGTGCGCGGCATCCCGGGCGTCGCCGGACCGGGCGCGGTCGCGGTGTTGCAGGTCGCGCACGCGCTGGCCGACGGTGCCCGCTCCGCGGCGATGGCGGCCTGGCTGTTCGGCCGGCCGAACCCCGTGCCGAGGGTGCCCGCTCCGCGGCCGGGCTTCCTGCCCTGGCGGGCCGCGCAGGCGGCCCGCGCCCATCGCCGGCTGCAGCGCGACATCAGTGCGGGACTGCTGGCCCCCGGAGCCGGGTCGCGTCCGCTGCTGCCGACGAATGCACGCCCCGGCGGCGCCCGCGCGGTTCGGACGTTGGTGCGCCACCGTTCACAGCTGCGCGGTCCGACGGTCACCGTGGGCGTGCTGAGCGCAGTGGCCCAGGCCCTGCCCACTGTGCTTGGCGGGCAATGTGATTCGCTCGGGGCCGAGGTTCCGATGGCTAAGCCCGGTACACCGCAAGCACACAACCACTTCGGCAACATCGTGGTGGGGCTGTACCCGAAGCTGGGACCGCAAGCCCGTGCCGAGCGGATCGCGGCCGACCTGGCCAACGGACGGCGCCGGTTCGAGCACCCGGCCACTCGGGCCGCCGACCGTGCGTTCGCCGCGGTGCCGGCCGGGTTACTGCGTTGGGGCATCGGGCAATTCGATGCGCAGGCGCGCGCGACACAGGTGTCCGGCAACACAGTGGTGTCCAGCGTCAATCGGGGACCGGCCGATCTGAACTTCGGTGGCGCCCGAGTGGTTCTGACGTCGGGATACCCGGCGCTGTCGCCGATGATGGGGCTGACGCATGGGGTGCATGGCATCGGCGACACCATCGCGATCAGCGTGCACGCGGCGGCATCGGCCGTGCCCGATGTCGATGCTTACCTGTCGCTGCTCGAGGCGGCGCTCTAGCTATTGCGCGTCACCGGATCTGGCCGCTTGTTCGCGGCTCAGTCCGATGGCGATGATCAGCTCTTCGTGCAGCTCGAACCACACCGTGTGATAGGAGTCGATCAACGGACGGGTCAGCCAGGTGGTCTCCCCGGCCCTGATTTTGTCCAGTGCGGCAGCAAGTTTCGTCGCGTAGGCGCTGAGTCGTGGCAGCTGCGCCGCGGCCGCGCCGATGATCGGCATCGTGCGCGAGTGCACTTCCTCGAGTCGGGCCAACACCGCGGCGTCGTATTCGGCGTCGTCGTGGGCGTTGGGAACGCCGTTCGGGCCGCCCTTGAGCTGCCAATCCGTCACCAGTCGTTTGAAATCGGCGTTGACGGCGCGGAAGTCGTCGTAGGCCGCGGCCATCGCGGCCGGATCGATGCCCTCGCGCTCCTCGGCGAGCAACACCGCGAGTCTTTCGCTGCCGGTAGGGGTGATCCGCAATGTCGCGCCTTCGGCCAGCAGGCCCGTCGCTGTCAGCCGCTCGACACTCGGGGCGATGTCGCCAAGGTCCGCGCCCAGCGTCGCAGCCAGGTCGGCGGGGCTTATCCGGCCTTTGAGCCGAACGCCTTGCAACAGCGCCAATTCGGTCATGACGCAGCCACGCAGGCGCAGCGCCCTCAGCATCACTATCAGTGGAGTCGCCGAAACCACGTCAACGTGCCCGCTGTCCAGCGCGGCGCGCACCGCGGCCTCGGAGCTGTCTTCCAGCCGCACGTGGTCGCCCGCGGCGTGGGCCCGCAGCGGGCTGAGCCGCCGCGCGATGTCGGCCAGTTCACGCAGTTCCGGCGTGTCGTCTTCCGACCACGCCGAGAGGCTCAGGTTCCCCTCGCGCACTTCGCCTTCGGCGCCGTCGACCGTGATGTGCCTGCCGGCCAGCGAGGCCGCGACACCCTGGCCGCAGCCCACCACGGCCACCCGGCCCAGTTCACGGCTCACCACGGCCGCATGGCTGGCGCACCGCCGACCTCGGTGACGATGGCCTGAGCGGCAAGCATGCCCGACACGTCTTCGGGCCGAGTGTGGTCACGCACCAGGATCACCGGCTCGCCGCGATCGGCGGCGCGCAACGCCTCGTCGACATCGGTGTACGCCGTGCCCGAGGCCACGCCGGGGCAGGCCGGCAATCCCTTGGCCAAAAGCGGTGCAGCCAAGCGTGTTTCCGGCTGAAGCGCCGGTTGCAGCAGGGTCTGGACGTGCGCCGGGGTCACGCGGCGCAGTGTCTCCGCGTCATCGATGAGTCCCTCGTGCCACAGTTGCAGCGCCGAACGCACCACCGCCTGCGCCGAGCGCTCGGCCGACCGTGTCTGCAGCAGCCACAGCTTGCCGTCCTCGACGGTGAACTCGATCTCCTGGATGTCGGAGTGCAGCCGTTCCAGCATGCTTGCGGCAGCAACCAGCTCGTCGTAGACGGCGGGCTGCTCATCGCGCAGGGCCACGATCGCTTCGACGTCGACTGACCCCGACACCACGTCGTCGCCCTGGCCGCCCGGCAGCCATTCGCCGAACGGTTCGTTGTCGCCGGTGATTGGATTGCGCGAAAAGAACGCCCCCGCACCGGAATTAGGGCCGTGGTTGCCGTAAACCATCGCCTGCACGACCACGGCGGTGCCATGCTGATGGTCGATTCCGTAATGCGCGCGATAGGCAACCGCGCGCGGCGAATCCCACGAGGCGAACACCGCCTCGATGCCTGCACGCAACTGCGCGTATGGATCGGACGGCGCCGATTCTTGTTCGCCGACACCGACGATGCGTTGATACATCTCCGAGAACCGCCGGCGGGTGTCGCGGGCGAACGCTCCGTCACCGTCCGCCGCCAGGGCCTGCTCGACGGCCTCGTTGATGCCGAGGTCCAGGATGGTGTCCATCATGCCCGGCATGGACTGGGTGGCTCCGGAGCGCACGCTGACCAACAGTGGACGGGGGCCTCGCCCGAACGTGCGCGAGGTCTGCGCCTCGAGCCAGCGCATCCGGTCGAGCACGTCGTCCCAGATGGCGTCCATGGTCGCCACGGGATCGGCCAGATACCGCAGCCCCACCGCGGTGGTGATGCAGAACGCCGGCGGCACCGGCAGACTGTTCCGGCGCATCGCCAGGATGCCGTGGCCCTTGTTGCCCAGCAGCTCCCGCGGGTAGCTCGATTTGCCGTCCAGCAACACCACGGAGTGCTCGGTAGGAGGGACCCCTTGTCCGCCTGACGCGTTATGGTGGGCGCCGCCTCGTGCGGTACGAGCCGTGGTGCACCCCCTTTTGCGGTGTAGCTACTGGTCGGGCCGACGTCGGAACGCCCGCTATGTTCCCACACGGGCCTGCGGTTAAAGCGACGTAGCTGCTCGGCGGCTCTTGTCTTGGCACCCGGGCCATGCTCTAGGTTTACAGTTATGACTTCATATGACACGTTCCATGATGTCGGAGTGCTGATCCTGCGGCTGGTGTTGGGCGTGACGTTGGCGGCGCATGGATACAACAAGTTCTTCGGCGGTGGGCGCATCCCGGGCACCGCGCGCTGGTTCGAGAGCATCGGCATGAAGCCCGGCAAGTTTCACGCCACCGTCGCGGCGACCACCGAAATCGCAGCCGGCCTGGGCCTGGCCGCCGGGTTCCTGACGCCGATCCCGGCGGCGGGCTTCGTCTCGCTGATGCTGGTCGCGGCGTGGACGGTGCACCGCGCCAACGGCTTCTTCATCGTCAAGGAGGGCTGGGAGTACAACCTGGTGCTGGCGGTCAGCGCCGTGGGTGTGGCCACGTTGGGCGCGGGCAAGTTCAGCCTGGATCATCTGGTCTTCGGGAAGAACTGGATGGACGGTTGGCACGGGCTGCTGATCTCGGCGGTGCTCGGCCTGGCCGGCGCCATCGGGCAGCTGGTGATCTTCTACCGGCCGCCGGCCAAGCAAGCCGGTTGATCAGGCGTCGACCTCATCACCATTCGCTAAAACGTTTCGGGGTTGGCCGCAATTGCCGGAAAGACAATGTCTTAGTTGAAGGTTCTTTCGTGGGGCGCGGCTGAGGGGCGCCGCGAGAACTTCCACATATCAATCCGTGCGCGCAAAACGAGTGCCCGAATTCGAGGCCTTTCTAAGCGCTCGATTCGTGTCTTAACCAGGCCGCGCTCCGCTCGCTCTCGAAGGTGAATCCCTTCGGCTCTAAAAGCGATGGCGAATATCGTTTCGGCGCTTTTGGGGCTACCAAAAGTGACGGCCCCGACGTCACTTCCGGGCTCCTCGGGCAAGGGACTCAGAATCGACCGGCCCGATGCCCCGTCCCCTCGCGCTGCCATCACGAGCCACTGGCACCGTCCGAGCGATTGCCCTGTTCGACCGTTGGCGGCGCACAGCGCAAGCCAGAGCGAGGGTTACTCCCGGTCCAGCGACTTGGGAAAGGTCACCACACGTGACAGGTGTCGCTCGTCGGTGTCTGGTTGCAACTCACGCCTAGCGTGCATCCCGACGAGCCCATCAACACGGCGGCCAGCGTCACGACCGTCGCGCCGGCCTTGAGCATCCATCGTTTGGTGCTTTGTGTGTCCATGTGAATGTCCCTCTCATCAGGTGACATACAGTGAATGACGCGCGGCATTTATGTTATCGCCATACCAGGCCCGCAATACCAAGCCGGCCAACCTATTCATCATGTGACTAATGGAAAACCCGATAGCCGATGCGATAGTTCACAATTGAAGGTTGAAGTGGCAAATGATGCGATGTGCTCGACTGGCGGCAGCGCCTACACTATCCGAGCACCGTTCCGCATTAGTAGACTTATGTCTAATCAGGCGGACGGTGACGACCGGCGCGCTGCACCGCGACGATTGGTTTAACCGCAGCAATCGCCAATCGCAATGGTCGACCAAGATAATGACAAATCACGCCGTACTTCGGGCATATAGCGAGATTTTCGGGCTCTCCTCCGCGGTGGGAGCAAACCGAGCGGACGGCGATCGACTGGCGCAAAGATTCCGGATCGCTCTCCGACTCGCCGCAGCGGACGAGAACGCAGTTTGTCCAGCGATGCCTCCAATAGTTTAACGGCGACAGATTAAATGGACCGCTCTCGAACTATCCGATTGGCGGCCGGCGTCGACACGCTCCGACGGGTGAGACTGCATTTGGTAGCGGCCGCCGTTGGCGTGACAGTCGTTTGCCACAGATTGGAAATCCCCTGCCCCCCACCGCGTGGTGTCGCGTAGTGTGTTTGCGCGTACAAGCTTTTGTAAACCCTTCAAGGTGTGCCGGATCGGTAGCCCGTTCGGCCGGACCGATCGAAGGAGAGGGGCAACGAATGAGTTCGACCGCGGTGAACGTGACGCGGGACGAGGACGGCAACATAGTCGCTCACTGGACCGGCACGGTGTCCTTCCATCCGAGCGTCTATGGCGACCCCGGCGCATTCGGGTCGCTGATCACCGAGTGCGTGGAGGACTTCGAACGGGAGTTGCGGGCCGAGATCAACCAGGACTTCACGAGGTAGGCAAAGTCGCATGCCACCTCCGTCGATTCTGGCGGCGACGCGCGGCTCCGCCTATCAACGCACGATGGGGCACTTCTCCCGCCAGCAGGCAGGGTTGCGCCTGATTTCCTCGTTGCCGACTGCCACGACCAGGGCAACGCCGACGAGAACCGCCAGTGGCACGAACACGAATGGGTACAGGGCGATCGCGGCCAAGCCGATGAGCGTGCCCGGCACCGCCAACGCCAGCGCGGCCGTCCGATGCCGATCGCTTTGCTCGACGGCCGTCGCCAGCGCCGCGAACACCACCGTGGCCCATGGATGCCGGTCCGCCCACCTGCCGTACGAGCGACGGGTCTCGAGGCCGCAACCCGGGCAGGTTTGCCCGCTCATCCGATTATGATCTCATCGCCTCGGGAATTCCGTGCCACGACACCGCGATTCCTCCGACCAATTCAACACAGTGCATGTTCATGTCGATTGCGGACGCTGCGTCGCTCGCCAAAACCACCGGACTAAAAGCGGTGCCACTGTTTGGCTATGCGACCGCCGCGGTCTCCGCTTCGGCAACCTCGGCCGCGGCACGCTCGCCGGAGCGAATCGCACCATCGATCCACCCGCACATGACGGCCGAGCTTTCGGTGCCGGCCCAATGGATCCGGCCGCAGGGCCGGCGCAGCGTATAGCCGTATTCGGTCAGCACGCCGGTGGGGGCGTGGCCGATCATTCCGCCACCGGAATACCGGTCCACAGTCCAGTTCTGTTCGTGGAATTCCCTTGGCGCTTTTGCCTTTTCGCCGAATCGGTCGACGAGTTCACCGATGACCAGCGCTTTGCGCTCGGCCGCGTCGAGCTGTGTCAGGCGGCGCGCCGCGGGTCCTTCGGTGATGACGCACATGATTCCCGGGGCTCCCGGTGTCGGTACAGGCGTCGATGGTCAAGGTGGCCGGGGATCCCGGCGAGGCTGACTGGCCGGAGAATCCGTCGGCGCGCCAGAACGGCTCGTCGTAGAAGATCGAGGTCTTGATGACAGCGCCGCTCGGCATGCGCTGGTGCAGGAATGCCCGGTCCACCGGGAGCATCGGCTCGTAGTGGATCGAGGCGGCGATCGCCAGTGGGATCGCGACGATGGCTCGACGCGCCCGCACCGTCAGGTCGGCCGCGGTGACTGTCACACCGTCGGCATCCTGGGCGATCTGCTGGACCGGCTGCGAGAGGTGCAGCGCGTCGCCCAGCTCGCCGATCATCGGGCGGTGTAGTGCGCCCATGCCGCCGACCGGGCGGGCGTCTTGTGAGCCACCCTTGCCCGAAATCGCGAAGGTGAGTCCGCCGGCGGAGGCCGTCTGCAGCAGCCCCCACAGCAACGACGTCTCAGACGCTGCCGAGGTGTACAGGCCGGCAAAGGCCATGTCGAGCATCTTGGCGGCCTCCTTGGACATGGAATTCTTTTCGATCCATTGCCCGATGCTGATTCGGTCCCACTCCTGGGCCTTCTTCGCCTCCCACGGGGCCTCGCGCGGAATCGTTTTGCACATCTTTTCGATGCCGGCCAAACCGATCCCGAGTTGGCGACCGCCCAGGGGCTGACCGTCCACGGGATGGTGCCGCCGTAGCGGTGCTTCTTGCCGCCGACGATCATCATCGCGTCGCCGTCGTTGTGCTGCTTGTACTCCGGCACGCCGAACTCGTTCATCAAGGCATAGATCCGGTCCTGACCCGGACCGATCCACGCGCCGCCGCGATCGACCCACGTACCGTCCGCGCGCGTTTCGGTGAAGGTGCGGCCACCTACCCGATCCCGCGCCTCCAGCAAGACCACGAATGGCCCGCTTGCTTAAGCCGCAAAGCGGCCGTCAAACCAGCGAAACCCGCTCCGACCACGCAATAATCGACCTCAGACACGGCTGGCTCCTCAACCTCGCCCACCCCAGCAGCAAACTACACGGGCCGCGCGCCGGCGGTGGCCGGTTAACACAGATTTCCGCCCCCGTTCGCGTGCGAAAGTTTCTTGCTCGTGGTTACGGGGCGCACCCCTAGAACACGTTCTAGTCTGTGCAGCCATGGGATTTCTGAAGCCCGAACTGCCGCAGGTCGACTTGGCCGAATGGAGCAAGGGCACGCGCGCGAGAAGATCCGCCCGATGGCCCGGCACTGGGCCGAGGTGGGTTTCGGCACGCCGGTCGTGCTGCACCTGTTCTATGTCGTCAAGATCCTGCTGTACATCCTCGTCGCTTGGCTGTTCGCGTCGGCCACCAAGGGATCGACGGATTCACCAACGTCGCGTCGTGGTGGCCGGAGCCGATCGTGTTCGAGAAGGTCGTGCTCTACACGATGCTGTTCGAGGTGGTCGGGCTGGGCTGCGGCTTCGGACCGCTGAACAACCGGTTCTTCCCGCCGATGGGCTCGATCCTGTACTGGATGCGGTTCGGCACCATCCGGCTGCCACCGTGGCCGGATCGCGTCCCGCTGACCAAGGGCACCAAGCGCACGCCGGTCGACGTCGCGCTGTACGCGGTGCTGCTGGTGGTGATCCTCGCGGCGCTGTTCTCCGACGGCACCGGCCCGATGCCGGAGTTGGGCACCAACGTCGGGCTGCTGCCGACGTGGGAGATCGTGCGATCCTGTTGCTGCTCGCCGTGGCTGGGTCTGCGCGACAAGGTGATCTTCCTGGCCGCGCGCGGAGAGGTCTACGCGACGATGACGGTGACCTTCCTGTTCGGCGCGCGCGACATGATCGTCGCCGCCAAGCTGGTGTTCCTGGTGATCTGGATGGGCGCGGCGACCTCGAAGCTCAACAAGCACTTCCCGTTCGTGATCTCGACGATGATGTCCAACAACCCCCTGCTGCGGCCAAGCTGGCTGAAACGCCGCTTCTTCGAGCACTTCCCCGACGACCTGCGGCCGGGCCGGCTGTCGCGGTTGTCGCGCACGTCAGCACCGCCATCGAGATGTGCGTGCCGCTGGTGCTGTTCTTCTCCCACGGCGGCTGGCCGGTCACGGTCGCCGCGATCGTCATGGTGGTGTTCCACCTCGGCATCCTCGTCGCGATCCCGATGGGCGTGCCGCTGGAGTGGAACGTCTTCATGATCTTCGGCGTGCTGACGTTGTTCGTCGGCCATGCCGACATCGGGCTTGGCGACGTGAAGCATCCGGTGCCGGTGGCGATTCTGTTCGTGGTGATCGCGGGAACCGTCGTGGCCGGGCAACATGTTCCCGCGCAAGATCTCGTTCCTGCCCGGGATGCGGTACTACGCCGGCAACTGGGACACCACGCTGTGGTGCATCAAGCCCTCGGCCACGACAAGATCGCCGGGGCATCGTGGCGATCGCCAGCATGCCGCAGGCCCAGCTCGAGCGGTTCTACGGCAGTCCCGAGGCGGCGCAGATCCCGATCTATATGGGATATGCGTTCCGCGGCTTCAACACTCACGGCCGCGCGCTGTTCACCCTCGCGCACCGCGCCATGGCGGGCCAGAACGAGGACGACTACGTCATCACCGACGGCGAACGGATCTGCAGCACCGCGATCGGCTGGAATTTCGGTGACGGCCACATGCACAACGAACAGCTGATCACCGCCCTGCAGGAGCGCTGCCACTTCGAACCCGGCGAGGTGCGCGTGGTCCTGCTGGACGCCCAGCCGATCCACAAGCAGACGCAGCGTATCGGTTGGTCGACGCGGCGACCGGCGAATTCGAGCGCGGCGATCGTCCGGGTCGCGGACATGGTCACCCGCCAGCCCTGGGCCGACGACGTTCCCGTCGAACTGGTGTCGGACCAGTCACCGTCGACCGCCACGCCAGAGTGACGGCGCAGCCCGAGCGCCGCGCCAGCGGAGCTCGGGCTGCGGGTAGCTAGTCAGCTCGCCAACGCCTCCGCGATCGGGACGTCGCCGTTGTTGAATTCGATGGTTCGCCGGATGGTCGAATCTTCGGCCAGCGCGGCGGCCACGACGAGTGCGACGTCGGCGCGCGAGACTTCGCCCTTCGCCCGGCCGATCTCGATCGTGCCGGTCGCGGGCTCGAGGGTGAGCCGGCCCGGTCCCAGCACCGTCCAGTCCAGGTCGCTGGCGCGCAGGTGGGCGTCCGCCGCGGCCTTGGCCTCGGCGTAGGGGAAGAACGGATCATCTTGCGGTACACCATGATCCGGGCCGGCGCCGAAGTAGGACACCATCACGAACCGCTTGACGCCCGCCTGCGCGGCGGCGTCGATGACCCGGATCGCGGCGTCCCGATCGACCGCATACGTCCGCGCCGGGTTGCCACCGCCCGCCCCGGCCGAGAAGACGACCGCGTCGTGCCCGGTCACCAGATCCGCCAGGGCGTTCGTGTCGAGCCGCTCGATGTCGGCCACCACCGGCTCGGCGCCGGTGGCAGCGACGTCGTCGGATTGATCGGGATTGCGGAAGACCGAACTCACCTGGTCGCCGCGCTCGGTCAGGATCGCGGGCCAGCAGCAGTGCGACCTTGCCGTGTCCGCCGAAGACGATGATGCGTGCCATCTCTCCGAGTTACTTGCTCGCGCGAACTGTGACGACCAACGCTTCGCCCGTACGCTAGCTGCAACGTCTCGCGGTATACAAGCGAAGCTAGAGCTTACCCGTCCCATGATGATGTCGATGATCGGCTTGCCGGGCGGGTAGGCGTTGGTGAGCGATGCCATCGTGTGCCCGTAGTCGACCAGCAGCGTGATGCCGTTGATGCCGAAGGCCGCGGCGCTGTTCAGGAATGCCATCACGTCGCCCATCTGCTCCGGCGTGTGCACCTTGGAGCCGGTCTCGTCGCGGTAGTCCTGGGCGAAGGTCAGCCACAGGTCGGCGTTGGACTGGGCCAGCGGGGTGTCGGTGGGACCCGGGCAGATCGCGTTGATCCGAATGCCCTTCTTCAGCAGCGGGTAGCCCTGGGTCGCGACGTAGGCGTTGACGACCTTCTTGGAGAAGCCGTAGTGGATGATGCCTTCGGCTTCGTGCGCCTTGACCCACTCCTGAGCCGACGCGAAGTCCGGTGTGGCCAGGAACTCGTTCAGCAAGTCCAGGTCGTTCTCCCAGCCCATGCCGGCGACCGAGGAGATGAAGCAGATCGCCGAGCCGGAGGGGAGCTGGTTCTTCTCGAGCAGGCGCTCGATCAGGTGCCGGTGGCCGAGGAAGTTGATCGCCATCAGGTCGGTGGTCCCGTCGGCGATGCCGGCGGCGGAGAACACGGCGTGGATCGGACCGTCCAGCTGTTCGATCGCCGCGTCGATCGACGCGGTGTCGCGCAGGTCGACCTGGATGGACTTGGCGACGTCGTATTTCACCGGCGCGTAGTCCATCACGATGACTTCGGCGCCGAGCTCGGCCGCTGACTTGGCCGCCGCGGCGCCCATGCCGGTCGCGCCACCGACAACGAGAGCGCGCTTGCCGTCGTAGCGCAACCGATCGACAATGGTCATGGAAATCCCCTTCTCGGATAATGCCAACGCGGTTCTAACTGCTCAACTGTATGGGTAACAGTTATTTGGTTCAATACCGGGGCGGATTAGATTGAGGTTTACTTGCCGCGGACGGCGACGCCCCGCAGAACGGTGTCGCGGGCGTGCACCAGACTTGCGCGGGTGCCGATGTCTTGGAGGATGTTCTCCGGTATCCACTGCAGGCCGACGACGCAGCGGGACAGCATCGCGGTGGACGGTGCGTCGACACCTATTTCGCCGGACCGGATGCCCTCGGAAAGAAGCGATTTTCATCTGCCGCAGGCGCGTGGCATACAGCCAGCCGGGATTCGGCGTGTCCGGGGGCGATTGGCGCATCCAGGCCAGCTGAATCCTGAACTCGTCGGAAAACCGGTCGAGCGCATTGACGTTGACCCAGCTCAACGCGTCCAGCTTTTCGATCGGCGTGGCATCCGAGCGCAAGACGCTGACCCAGCCCGCCTCGACCTTCCTGCCGAACGATTCCATGATCGAGGCGAGGAGTTCATCCTTGGATCCGATCACCCGATACACCGTTCCGGTGCCGAGACCGGCCGCCGAGGCGATGTCCCTGATGGTGGTCACTTCATATCCTCTGCGGCCGAATTCGGCTCGTGCCACCGCGCGCACCGCTGCCGCCTTGTCGCTCGGGTCCGCATCGCTGTCGTCGGGCCATGTCGCGATGACGTCACTGGCGGCGGTGAACGCCTTCGACCGGTCCAGTGCCGAGTCGGTCGGCGGTCGAGTTGCCAAGCCTTCCAAGATGATTCGGCACAGCAGGCCGGCCACCTGGTCCGCGGGAGACTTGTGGCGCATGACGTCGAGCCCGACCTGCAGCATGGTTTGGCAGATTCGGTCGGCCAACGTGGGAAGGTCGATGTCGGGTTTGATGTAACCGCTCCACCGGCCTGCGCGCAGGGTCTGCAGCATCGCCTCCTGAATCGCCATGGGCTGTTGCTGCGTCAGCTTGATCAGCTCCGGATCTGTACTCGGCCCCTCGTAGAACGACATCTGCAATGCGGCGCGGTGTTCGACGGCGCAGTTGGCGATCGCCGATCCGAGTTCGATGATCTGTTCGGCGACCGGGCGGGAGTCAGGTTCGTCCAGCCTCGCCTGCGCGGTCTGCCCGATGCGCTCCAGGTCGTCCTGGTAGCGGCGGATCAACTCGACGAGAATGGCCTCTTTGGATTCGAAGTGGTGATACAGGCTGCCGGGAAGAATGCCTGCGGCATCGGCGATCTCTTGCAGCGACGTCCGCAATCCAGACGATGCGATCAATGACGCGGCAGTTGCCAGGATCTCGGCGCGGCGCGACGGAGAATCAGCTGTGCTGCTGGCCCGCGGTGACCCGGCCCTCGCCATGGTTAGCGGTGTGCGAATCTGGACGACTGCGCGCCGACGAACATCCGCATCCGTCCTCCCTACCGAACCAAATCTTTGTTAGAGGCTATCAGACTGAGCGCGGTGAATGCGCTGCACAAGGCGGTGAAAGCCCCATTCTAGAGCGCGGGGCCGTCCCACCGGTCGCGCGCGACCACTTCCTCGAGCGGCCGCCGGCGCGCCGGTGAGAACGTGCGGCCGGCGCGCAGGCGGCCCACCGGCAGGAGACAACCCTGTATGTAGGTCGGCGGAATGCCGAGCAGGTCGCGGATTTCCTGTTCGTGATGCAGATGCAAGGTGGTGATGCACGTTCCGTATCCACGGGTGTGCAGGGCCAGCTGTAGGTTCCATACTGACGGGAAGATCGAGCCGTACAGCGTGGCCAGGTGAAACGATTCATCACCCTCGATGCGAGGCAAATAGGGTTCATAGCAAGGGATTACCAGCAGCGGCACCCGCGCCATATTCTCGACCAGCCACTCCGTCGAGGACATGACCCGGCCCTCGGGCGTTCCGGCGGGCATCAGCTCGGCGATCAATTGCCCACCGACCCGCAGCAGATAGGCCTGGCGATACAGCTCGGCGATCTTGGTGCGCAGCACCGGATCCGAAATCACCAGCCAGCGATGACGTGCCTGAAGGCCAGGATTTTACCGCCAACCTGAATCCGAATTCGCTGGAGACGATTCCCGACGCGAAGCTTGAACCATCATTGAAGTCGGCAGAGCCGGGCGCGCGTTACCAGTTTGAGCGGCTGGGATATTTTTGTGTGGATACGGAATCAAAGCCCGGAGCGCCGGTCTTTAATCGTACCGTGGCGCTCAAAGACACCTGGGCAAAGAAGCAAGCAAAGTAAGCAGAAATAAGAGCGGAGCCAAAGATTGAGATACCGGATCGCAGCATTCATGTTCAGCTTGTTGGTCTCCGCAGGCGCATTTGCTGCGCAGATTACCGGGACCGTTACCAACGCCACCACCAATAAGCCTTCGTCCGGGGATGAAGTGACGCTGCTCTCGCTGGCTTCAGCGGCATGCAAGAAGTAGCAACCGCGAAAACCGATAGCCAGGGCCATTACACTCTGAATGTTCCGGATGAAGGCGGGCAGCACCTGGTCCGCGTGGCGCGGCAGAGCGTGCATTATTTTAAGGCAGCGCCGCCAGGCACCACGACCGTCGATGTTACGGTGTATGACGCGGCCACCCAAGTGGAAGGCCTGATCACCGATGCGCGCGTTTTTCATCTGCAAGCCAGCGGCGGCAGCATGGACGTGCAAGAGTCATACATTCTCAACAATCAATCGCAGCCGCCGCGGACAAAAATCGGCAACCAGACTTTTGCGGTCACGCTACCGGACGGTGCTCAGATGGGCGAAGCGTCACTTACGGGGCCGAGCGGCATGCCGCTCACTGTGGCGGCTGTCCCTTCTGGAGCCAAGAATCGCTACGCATATGATTTCGCCATTAAACCGGGACAGACACGCTTTGAAGTGACATATAAAGTGCCGTACAGCGGGTCTTACGAATTTCTTTTAAGCCAGAAGGGCCATTGAGCGAACTTGGCGTGCTGCTGCCCAAGAGCATGAAATTCAATGGCATTTCCGGTGGCTTTGCCCAGGATGTTGACGAAGCCGGGCTCGCCGTCTTCTTTGCCAAGAATGTGCCTGCGAATCAGGAAGTGAAATTCTCAGTCTCCGGCGAAGGATTGATTCCCACGGAGGCTCCGGGCGGCGGCAATCCCAGCCAGCCACGCGGGTGAGAGCGGCGGAGCACCCATTCCCAGTTCATCCGGCGGCACGCGCGAAGCGCTGTGGTTTATTGTGGGCGCGTTGGTGATATTGATCGGCGGCGGCGCGTTTCTTATGTGGCGCAAGAGCGCGGGAGCAACAGCTGCTGCAAGTAATCCTAAAGCAGCCAAGGTAGCTTCCAAAGCCCGAGCGCAAGCACACGCGCAATCAGCTAAAGCAGACCAGGGGGACATGCTGGAGGTGCTGAAAAATGAACTCTTCCAGCTTGAGACGGACCGCGTGAGCGGAAAGATTTCTCAGGAAGAGTACGAGAAGAGCAAAGCCGGGTTGGATACTCTTTTCCGCCGCCAGATGAAGAAAAAATAACATCGCCGCTAAAGATTCCTCAGGAAAGTATTGTGGCAGAGATAACTGCAGAAGAAAGCCGGCTTAGGCAATCGCCAGACCACACCGCGCCATGGCGAAGCTGGGGGCCGTACGTGAGCGAACGCGCATGGGGAACCGTCCGCGAGGACTACAGCGCTAACGGCGATGCGTGGAAATATTTTCCGCATGAGCACGCCCGTTCTCGCGCTTATCGTTGGAATGAAGATGGGCTGGCCGGAATTTGCGATCGCCACCAGCGTCTTTGTTTTGCGCTGGCGCTTTGGAATGGCCGCGACAGAATCCTGAAAGAGCGCCTGTTTGGCGTGAACGGTGAAGAAGGCAACCACGGCGAAGACGTGAAGGAGTATTACTTCTATCTGGACTCCACTCCAACGCACGCCTACATGAAGTATCTGTATAAATATCCGCAGGCGGAATACCCTTATGAAAAATTGTTGGCGGAGAATGGCCGCCGTTCAAAAACTGAACCTGAATTTGAGCTGATTGATACCGGCGTGTTCAATGAAGATCGCTACTTTGACGTATTTGTGGAGTACGCCAAGGCTGATTGGGATGATATCTGTGTACGGATCACCGTCGCCAATCGGGGCCCGCAAACCGCAGAACTTCATCTGTTGCCGACTCTCTGGCTTCGCAATACATGGTCCTGGGCAGGCAAGCCAAAACCTGCTCTGGCATTCGACAACACCACCGGCACAATACTGGCGCGCGAAAGCGAGATCGGCGATTACCGTCTTTACTTTGCCGATGGCGGCACGCCGCTGTTCACTGAAAATGAAACCAACAGCGAACTGCTCTTCGGCGCAAAAAATGCTTCGCCTTATGTAAAGGACGCGTTTCATCGTTACGTGGTCAATGGTGAAACTGCCGCTGTGAATCCAGAGCTGAAAGGCACCAAAGCCGCGGTGCAATACAAATTCACCGTGCCGTCAGCTGGAGAAGTTTCTATCAAGCTGCGGCTCAGCAAAGATAAGCCGACGATCACCCCGGCCAGCGCTCTGGGTGAGGAATTCGAGAATATATTTGCGGCGCGCAAGGCTGAAGCTGACGCATTTTACTCAAACATCATCCCTGCCACAGCAGACGCCGATACGCGCAACGTAATGCGCCAGGCCTTTGCCGGCCTGCTATGGACCAAGCAGTATTACCACTATGTTGTTCGTGACTGGCTCATGGGTGATCCAGCGGAGCCGCCACCGCCGAAAGAGCGCAAGAACGGCCGCAACCACGCCTGGGGACACATCTACAACACTGACATTATTTCCATGCCCGACAAATGGGAGTATCCCTGGTACGCAGCATGGGACCTGGCGTTTCACTGCGTGTCGCTGGCCATGATCGATCCCAGCTATGCCAAGGAGCAGCTTGTGCTCATGCTGCGCGAGTGGTACATGCATCCCAACGGACAGATTCCGGCCTACGAATGGGCTTTCGGCGACGTCAATCCTCCTGTCCACGCGTGGGCTACTTATCAGGTTTATCTCATCGATAAAGCAAAGAACGGCGGCCCAGGCGACACGCAATTTCTAGAGCGCGTCTTCCACAAGCTGTTGTTGAACTTTACCTGGTGGGTCAACCGCAAGGACCCGGAAGGCATGAACGTTTTTCAAGGCGGCTTCCTGGGGCTGGATAACATCGGCGTGTTTGATCGCAGCTCCATTTTGCCGACCGGCGGACATATTGAGCAGTCTGATGGCACCAGTTGGATGGCCATGTATTCGCTCGATATGCTGGCCATCGCGCTGGAACTGGCGGCAGGCGATGCTACGTATCAGGACGTCGCCAGTAAATTCTGGGAGCACTTCATCTACATTGCGCGGGCCATGAATAACCTGGGCGATGACGGCCTTTGCCTTTGGGACGAGAAGGACGGCTTCTTTTATGACGTGCTGCATCTGCCGGATGGAGCACGGGTGCCTCTGCGCGTGAGATCAATGGTGGGGCTGATTCCGCTTTTTGCCGTGCAGATCATGGAACCGGAGCTGCTTGATTCCATGCCGGGATTCAAGATGCGGCTGGAATGGTTTATTGAAAATCGCAAAGACCTTACCGAGCACATGGCCTGCATGGAGACCGAAGGGCACAAACAGCGTCGTCTGTTTTCCATTACGGACCGCGAGCAGCTCAAACGCATTCTCGCTGTGATGCTGGATGAAGAAGAGTTCTTGTCCCCGCACGGCGTGCGGGCTTTATCCCGCTACCACAAAGCGCATCCTTATATGCTGGATGTTGCCGGAGCAAATCACCAGGTTGACTATGAGCCGGCGGAATCGACTACAGGGCTCTTCGGCGGCAACTCCAACTGGCGCGGGCCGGTATGGTTTCCCGTGAACTTCTTATTGATCCAGGCGCTGCGACGCTTCCATGAGTATTATCACGAGTCATTTCAGGTGGAGTGCCCCACCGGCTCAGGACGCATGATGAACCTGGCCGAGGTGGCGGACGAGATCAGTCGCCGTCTGGTTTCCACTTTCAAGCGTGATGCGCAGGGACGCCGAGCGGTCTTTGGCGCAAATGAAAAGTTCCAGTCAGACCCGCACTGGCGTGACTACGTGCCGTTTCACGAATACTTCAATGGCGACACGGGGGCAGGAATCGGTGCCAGTCATCAGACGGGCTGGACTGCGCTGGTGACCAAGATGATTGAAGAACTTTCCTTGAGAAAAAAAGCTGTAGGCACTGGATAGCTTTGATGCTGGAGTGAATCACAGACGGCATCATTGATTGCTGGTTCTAGAAGCTTATCTAAGCGCAGCTCTGAGAAATAAAAATGCCCCCGGGTTCGCCGGGGGCAAGCAGCGCTTTATTGTTGTGTTCGGTTCTTACTGCACGTTCGCTGTCACTGACGAATTTGCGTTCAACGTCAGCGTACAGGTCCTGGTCTTTGCGCCGCCGCTGGAGCATGAGCCGCCCCAGATGGCATCGCGTCCGCTGGCTACGCTGAGCGTTACTGTTGTGCCGGGAGCGAGCTGCGCCGATCCGGTGCTGCCGGTTGCAACGCTCAAACCTGTTGGGTTCGAGACAACTCGCTCTCCACTACGGCCACCGGCGGTTACGGCCAGTGACGTGGTGTTTGGAGCAACTGCAGGATTCAGCGTCAAGGTGGCTGAGCGCATTACCCCGCCGCCTGAAACCGAGATGGTCGCCAGGGTCTGCGTGCTGACCGCAGCAGTGTTGATGAAGAAGCCGCCAGTCGTTCTGCCGGCAGGAATCATCACTGAGTTTGCACTCAGTGACGCTGCGGCATTGTTGCTGCTGATCTGGAATATCTGGTCAGTAGCGGAAGGCGCGGCCATGGTCACCGTTGCAGAGGTGCTGCCGATCCCGCTCACAGAAGCAGGGCTCAAAGCGATGGATGCAGGCTGGCCTTGCGGAGTAATTGTCAGTGGTGCTTGAACACTCACACCGTTCCATGTGGCGCTGATGTTGGCGAGCGTGTTCGCCGCTACTTGATTCGTCGGAATCGAAATAGATACTGACGAAGTGCCGGCTGGAATGGTTGCTAGCGCTGGAGGCATGGCCGAAGGTGAGTCGCTGGAGAAGTCCACCACTGCTCCGCCTGCGGGCGCCTGGCCGTTAAGCATCACGATTGCACCTACCTGCGCTCCACCGCTGATGGTTGAGGCATTCATCGTGATGGATTTAAGCGAGGGCGGCTCGACGTTGAACTGCACAGTTGCCTGACCTGAGTTGAGACTGGCACTAAGAGTTACCGGCGTTGCTGAAGTAACTTGTCCGGTTTGGATCTGGAACTGCATCCATGCCGTGTTGGGCGGCATGTTAACGCTTGCCGGAACAGGTGCAGCGGTTGGATTCGAACTGGTCAGGTTGATGACTGCGCCGCCGGCCGGAGCTGCCGCGCTAAGTTGCACCTGGATCCATGTGGTATCTCCGCTGTAAAGAGTGTTGTTGGTTAGAACCATTGATGCCGGCGCTGCCGGTGCAGGACTAATGGTGAACGATCCCTGGGCAGACCACGCGGTTACGGCAGCGGTGGTGGGAGAAGCGTCGCCCTGGGCCGAACGTACGCGCCAGAATTTCTGGCCGGAAGTCAGCGATAGCACTGTACGGGTGGGATTGTTGAGCTGCGGTGAATCGTCTTCAATCTGCTGGAAGCCGGAATCTTTGGCGATCTGCAATTCATAGCCGCTGGGCTGCGGGTTGGCAACGTTCGTCCAGGCCACCTGTATCGGCAACGTCAGTGATGCACCATTCGTAGGCGAAAGCGGCGCTGGCGGCGCTCCAATGGGATTGTTGTAAAAAACCGAGTAGTTAATGATGTTCGATGGCACGCCTGCGATTCCGTTTGCGTTTACCGCATAGACGCGCGCTGAGTAGGAACCTTCGTCCGGCGTGGAGAAAGAATAGGTATTGTTAGGAATGTTGTTGAACGATGCGGTGGTCGTTACAGGGAAGGTCGAGTCCTTTGAGGTTTGAAGAACGTAGCTCGTCGCTCCTGCAACGGGCGACCAGTTGAATGTTATAACTTCGAGCGGATGAAATGTGGAATAGGCCTTTGTCGGTGACAACGCCGGCGCACCCGGCTGTCCTGGGCCTGCTCCGGTTATGCTGAAGCTGCGTGCCGCGGACCATGCGCTCTTCACGAACGAGCCACTCACCGACTGCACTCGCCAGAAATATGTGCCGTTGGGCAGCCCGCTGACTGTGTCTTGCGTAGTCCCTACATTCGTGGAATTTTGCAGCGCGATTGTGGGGAAGGTTGAAGAGGTGCTGACCTGCCAGTTATAGCCCAGAATCCCGCTGGGATCGGTTACTGCGGACCAGGAGATCGTTAGTGGTGATTGCAAGCTCGCGCCAGAGGCGGGCGAGAGAGGATTAGGCACGGCGACAGCGGCGAATGCTGAATAGGATGTTCCAAGAACCAGGATGATGGCAAGGATTAGATTGACTGCACGCGTTTTCATGAGGTGTCTCCAGTTTTGTAAGGGGATGGACGATCATTTGGCCCGGGGGAATGATTCAGCCGATTACCCTGATTGATGAATCTGTTGCTACGTTCCGGCCCTCTGAATGTTTTCTTTGGGCCGGAATGTTGCTAACTCTGGTAAGACACGCATGTGCGCGCAGGCAGAACAAGTTCGAGGGACATGTCCTTCACCGGCGGATGGTACTAGCCTTTGCTGTCCGCCAGGACAGTTCATTCGTGGCATGGGATTTTGTGAAGAGGGCGAATCAGAGACACTGAAATGAGGAGATCTAATCAATGGCAGCGCCACGCGCCGATCAAGGATAAGCAAAATGATTTTTGCTGGCGGCAGTAACTATCCCAATAGGAAGAAAGTTAAAATTCAACCGAATGCTATGCGGAACCAATGGAATCCACGCCGTAGGAATCAAGCACGTCGCGCATCGTAACCACGCCTTCAAGTTTGTGGACGTTGGCCCGGTTGACCACCGGCAGAATATCGATATGGGCGCTGCTCATGCGCTCCAGCGCAACATGTAAAGCATGGTCAGTATGAACATGAGGGAACTCAATCGAATCCAGCAGGCTCAAGAGCGTTTGTTCTGACTTACCTTCATCAACTGCATTCGTTAGTTTTGTCCGGCTTAACACTCCCACCACATTTCCTTCATCCATCAGCGGCCATGCGCGGAATTGGCTGCCGGCAATAAGTTCCAGCGCCTGCTGCACGCTTGATTGCGCTGTCAGGCTTTCCGTGGCATTGCGCATTGCCTGGAAAACTTTGCGCTGTCCAAAACCTGACCGCGACTTCGAGTCTGGTAGGTGGATCCCATCCTGATGTGCCAAAGCTTCATAAATTGGCTGCTTTTGCAGGCGGGAGGAAATAAAAAGGCTCGCTAGGTTGGCGATCATCAAGGGCACGATGACCGCGTAATCGTGCGTCATTTCAAAAATCATCAGCACGGATGTCATAGGCGCGCGAACAATCCCCGCGAACAACGCTCCCATGCCGACCAATGCATAAGCTCCAGGCAGGGCCGTGGAAGTGGGAAAAAAATGGTGGGCAACGCTTCCCACGGTTCCACCAAGCATTGCCCCCAGGAACAATGCAGGACCAAAGATTCCACCTGCATTACCCGAAGCGTAGCTCACGGTTACTCCAAAAAGTTTCAGACACAACCAGCAGCGCCATCAGTTTCAGCGCCATATGATTGTTCAGCGCATCGCCCACGTAGCTGTAACCAACTCCCAGCGCCTGCGGGACGAACCAGCCCATTGCTCCAACCAGCAGGCCACCCGTCACCGGATGCCACCATCGCGACTTTATGGGCAACAGCAAAAACCGCGTGCGCATTCCAATCAAAAGCTTGGTAAAGGCCGCGGATAAAAGTCCTCCTGCCACGCCCAGCACCGCATAGATAGCCAACTCACCAGGATGAACCAGCTCATATTGCGGCACGTGAAACAGCGGATTGTTCCCCAATGACATGCGCAATATGGCCCATGAAGTAGCTGAGGCCAGCACCACCGAGCCGAGGACCGGCGCGTTCAAATCTCCCATGACTTCTTCAAGGGAAAACAGCACGGCGGCCATGGGCGTGTTGAACGCGGCGGCAATGGCAGCGGCCGCTCCCACGGGAATAAGCGCTTTTACTTTTTCCTGGCGCAATCCCAGCCGCCGGCCCAGCACAGAAGCTATTCCCGCACCCACCTGCACCGACGGCCCTTCGCGTCCTAGCGGAATACCGCTGGCCAGCGTCGCCGCAGTGCAGCCAAATTTGCCTATCACCGTCCGGAGTGAGATATATCCTTCGCGGGCAAACAATGCCGCTTTCGTCTGGGGCACGCCGCTGCCTCGGGCATTGGGAAAATAACGGGCCAGCAGATAACCCATTGCGAGCGATCCTGCCACGGGAATCAGGACACGCCTCCAGGGATTGCTGCCAACCGGGTATAGCCGCATTCCCATGTGCTCGGTCAGAACAATGAACGCCACTACAGCAAGACCGACCAGCGCGCCAATCAGCAGGGTAAGAGCCAGGAATACTTGCTCTTCGCGCTGGGATGAGAACGAAAGCCAGCGCTTGAGGAACCTGTTTGTTACCTGTGATTCGGCGATGATATCGGTGGCAGGAATACTCACTCCTCTAGCTTACTAAAAAGATCGTCTAGCGATGCATTCAGATACCCTGGGAGTTAATGGCATATCGACTAGAGAATGCCATAGCATCAACTATGAGATGCTTCGCCGATTACAGATGACGGTTAAAGAACTCCAGCGTGCGCTGCCGCGCCAGCTTCGCGGACTCCGGCTCATAATCTTTGCGCTGATCGCAATTAAATCCGTGGCCCGCGTCATACAGGAATAGCGGCAGGTCAGGATGAGCGGCCTTGATCTTTTCGATTTCCGCAGGCCCGATGTGCGCATCTTTGGCCCCGAAATGCATCATCACCGGACAGCGCGGCGTCTCCGAGGCAGTCGCTGCAATCTGGCCACCGTAATAGCAAACTGCTGCGGCAGGATCCAGTCGAGTGGCGGCGAGCCACGCCAGACTGCCTCCGTAACAAAATCCCAGAACGCCAACTTTCAGCGCAGGCCATTCGGTTCTGGCGTGGGCAATAGAAGCCGCAACGTCCTTCAGGGCGACGTCCAAGCCGATCTGCCTTGCCGCTTTTATCCCCTGCGCGGTATCAGCCGGGTTATACGCAAGTTCCAGATTAGGCTGCACGCGGTCAAACAGTGCCGGAGCAACAACGTGAAAGCCCTCGCTGGCATAGCCATCGGCAACGGAGCGGATATGGCTGTTCACGCCAAAAATTTCCTGGATCAGAACAATAGCTCCATGCGCCGGACCGCTGCTTTCGGCAAAATACGCGTCGAACTCGTGGCCATCAGAGGCCGTCAATCTTATTTTTGTACCCATACTGTTTCACCTATCGATGCGATGCGGGAAGTTTTTCTGTTGCGTCCAGCACCTGCGCCATAAAGTCCACCAACTGCCATTGCTGCGGCCACGTTACTTTATTTCCCATATCCACGTGGACCAGCGCGGAGCTAACCAATGACGCCCTCAGCTCAGCTGCGGGCACATCCTTGGCCAGCCACAGCGTTTCCGATGATGGAATAACCGTATCGCCCGTGCCATGCAGCAAGAAGACAGGTGTGTGCATCTGTGCCATATGGCCGTGCGGCGATACCGCTTCCATCTCATCTTTATGCAGCGTAATCTCTTTCAGCAGCGCTTCACGCAACTGGTCGCGATGGTGAAGAAGCAGATCAAGCTCATTCTTTCCTTCAGGACTCAATGCGGCCGCTGTCTTCATGGCTTCCGGCTGCTCCCACAGCCATTGCCGCAGCGCTTCACGCGCGACCGGAACATCCGCGGCAGAAAAGAAATCCTCCAGATGCGAGTACGCCAACACCAACGCGCCATATTCATGTGCCTGAAACGGCGTCTCATGGCCATCCGGCGTTGCAATGATGTTGGCGGCAAAGAACCGCGCCACGCGGGGCATGTCATCATGCGCTCCAATGGCCACCACGAATCCGATGTTGTCCCTAAAGTCCTTGCGATCTGCTGCAAGCAGAGCGAGCCCCCCGGCAAAACTGAGTCCCAGCACACCTACTTTGCGCCGCATACGCGTGCTGAGAGCCACCGCCGAATCGCCAATCACATCAACGGTCCGGGCCGTCACGCGATAATCCGCCAGGTCCTGCAATTCCGGAGTCATGACCATGACTCCAGCGCCGGCCAGCGCCCGCGCCAGATTCCACAGTCGCGGATCATCGATTCCCAAATGATGAACGCCGTGCAGCAGCACTACGCCGCCAGGATTCTGAACATTCAGCGGCGTGTAGGTCCGATAGCGAAGAGGGCCGTGCGGAGTTAGAGCATAGCCGTCTTCCTCTTTGAAAGGATGATCGGCAAAGCGGGTTTGCAATCCCTGCGCATGTGCGTCAGAGAACCGCAGCAGTAATGACATGGCGCGCAAATGCGCGCCCACAGGATGCAACAAGACCGACCCGGTCAGGAAGATTGAAGCCAGTAGCACAAACAGGAAAATAAAGACTCTTTGCCTGCGTGTGAATCTTGCCAATTCATATCTCCAGGATTACCGGCATAATCAGCGGCCGCCGCGCCGTTGTCTTCACGATAAACCGCTTCAGGTCAGCGCGAATCTTTTCCTTGATCACGCCGTAGTCGGCTTTTTCTTCCGCCGTTGAGCCGTCCAGAGTTGCCGTGACGATGCGCCGCGCCTCGCGCACAAAACCTTCTTCCGATCCCGCTGCAAATCCGCGCATCACGATTTCCGGAATCGATTCCACCGTGCCCTTGAGCTTGTTGATGGCGATAATCGGCAGCACAAAACCATCTTCGCTCAGGTGGCGGCGGTCTTTGATGACCAGGTCTTCCACCACGTCCGTGCGCGAGCCGGAATCAATGCATATGCGGCCCACTGTAACTTTATCGAGCTTGCGCGCACCCAGCTCATCGAACTCCAGCACGTCGCCGCTTTCAAGCATCATCACCTGACCCACTGAGCCATGCATTGACCGCGCCATATCGGCCTGAATACGCAATTGCCGGTACTCGCCGTGAATAGGGAATAAAATATTTCGGCTTCACCAGGTTCATGATCAGCTTTTGCTCTTCCTGGCTGGCGTGGCCGCTAACGTGCACCGGCGGATTGGAGCCATCGTCATAAATCACGTCGGCTTCGCGGCGGAAGAGGTGGTCAATCATCCGGTAAATGCCTTTTTCATTTCCCGGAATAATGCGGGACGAAAGCACCACGGTATCGCCCTTCTCGATACGCGCATGCTTGTGGTTATCCACGGCCGCGCGCGAGAGCGCGGACATGGGCTCGCCCTGGGTGCCGCTGATCATCACGCAGACCTGCTGCGGCGCATAATCCTTGATCTGGCCGGGATGAATCAGCAATCCTTCAGGAACATCAATGTAGCCCAGGTCCATGGCGATCTCTGACGCTTCCGTCATTGACCGGCCCACCAGCGCGATCTTGCGCTTGTATTCCCGCGCCATCTCAAACGCCAGCTTGATGCGATGAATCGACGATGAAAAGCAGGAGATGAACAGCCGCCGCTCAGACCGGGCAAAAATTTCATCGAACTTGCCGCGAACTGCCCGTTCGCTGGGCGTATAGCCGCGACGCTCTGCATTGGTTGAATCCTGCAAAAGCGCGAGCACGTTGCCTTCTTTGCCGTATTCCGCAAACGTATGCAGGTCAAACAGGCGAGTGTCGGTCGGCGTGGGGTCAACTTTGAAATCGCCGGTATGGATCACGACCCCAAGCGGCGTGTGCACGGCCAAGGCCACGCAATCCACCAGGCTGTGCGTTACCTGGATTGGATTAATGGTGAATGGGCCAAGGTTGAAGCGAGAACCGGCGCGAATCTCGCGCAGATCAGAATCTTCAAGCAGGCCGTGTTCTTCCAGCTTGTTTTCCACCAGCGCCAGCGTGAATTCCGTGCCAAAAACCGGAACCTTTAGTTCAGTAAGCACCCAGGGCAGCGCGCCAATGTGGTCTTCATGCCCGTGCGTGAGGACTATGCCGCGCACCTTCTCGCGGTTTTGCAGCAGATAGGTGATGTCCGGGACAACGATATCCACGCCGAGCAATTCGGATTCGGGAAACATCAGGCCGGCGTCAATGACGATAATGTCGTCACCATAGCGCACGGCCATGCAGTTCATTCCAAATTCGCCGAGGCCGCCAAGGGGTACAAGATGGAGTTTATGCGAGGGCATGGTCAACAGAGCTAACTTACTGATGCTATCAGCAGAAAGCCACTTAGGGGAAAGGGGCGACTCTGGCGTGTATTGAAATTCACTTCAGGGTATCCACGCAGGGCCGCATACCGGCGACGATTCGATGCAGCAGATCGTGGTGGAGCATCGGCGGCGATACCGTTACGGCGGGTTAGTAAAGAACTGCGGGAGCGTGGATGTGGTCAATCACAAGCGGGTGTTGCGGCTGGATCTCGGGACGGGAACTCAAACACCGTCCCCTTCCTCAGACCCCAACCCCTGCTGGGCCAGATCGAGGAAGCGCTATGACATCCTCGGTTGTCTCAGTTCAGGGGTTTACCATGCCGGTTGTCAACTAGACGCCGCTTCCACGTGTGGCGGCACCTGCAGGTTTGGCATGGGACGTCCGGCAAACAAGCGGCGCGTCGGCTTGGCCAGCCAGCGAGCCCAGCGTGTTGACCACGCCACGCGCGCGCTGTCGGTGGCGATGCCGGTGTCGGCGTACATTCTGCGATAGAGTTTGGAAATCAGGATAAAAGCCAGACGGCCCTTGATGGATTTCAAAAAGCTTGAGCGCTTCCAGATCACAGGGAAGCTGTAAAACCTGTCCCAAACGCGCTGCGTGCGTGCGCGGATTTCATCAGCGGCCATAACGGGATGCGTCCAGAATAACTTTGGACGGTTTGCCTGCGGGATCAACCAGCCGCGCGTGAGTGGGACGCCGCCGATGCGGCGCGTGTCATTCTGCATGGTTTGTTCCCAGCGGGCAAAATCCACTGTGCCGGGAAATGGCGTGAGCATAACGAACTGCGCGAAGGTGAGTTCCGCTTGTTCGGCCACGGCAGCAGTGGCGTCGAAGGTGGCGGGACGATCACTGGGCAATCCGAAGATGAAAGATCCCAGGACATGAATGTCATGCCGGCGGAATTTTCGCAGACGGTCCACCAGGTTTTGTCCGGCGAGATTGAAATCTTTGTAAACGTCCTTCAACCCCTCGGGCGTAACCGCTTCCACGCCTACCAATGCGCCGTGAATATGCGCGGCTTTCATCGCGGCCAGAAAATTCCGCGTCCTCGGCGGCTTCCATGGTGATCTGGGTGAAGAAGACTGTATCGGAAGGAAGCTGCGCGAGGCGCGCCATCAGTTCAAAGCGCTCGGCGCGGATCGCTTGCAGTTCAGCCAGGCGCGCAGCATTGTTCTGGCGCTTCGCCAATTCGAGATCGGTCAGCGTTACGGGATAAAAATTATCGTCGGCCAGGGCAATAAAACGGAAACCAATCCGGCGCAGGTTGACGATCTCTTCAATCACGGAATCAGAAGGGCGCTGCCGGGGACGCTGGCCGTCAGTCCGCCAGACGGAGCAGAACGAGCAATGCTTGGGACAGCCACGGACCGTTTGCACGGAAGCCCACATGTAACTATTGGGCGGGAAGCAGGTCCCAGCGCGCTGGCAGAAATTCATTGCCTTCAATTCTGCCGCCGACATAAACCGGTTCCGGCTTGCCATTGGCGCAATCTCTGAGGACGCGCGCCCAGGCCACGTCGCCATCGCCTTTTACCACGGCGTGCGCTCCGCCCAGCTCAGCCGCTTCCTCCGGATACAGCGTGGCATGGATGCCGCCGAAAACCACGTACGCGCCACGCTCGCGCGCAATTTTGCCGAGCTCATAACCGCGCAACGCATTGCCCGTGTGAATCCCAATGCCCACCACGTCACCGGGCGCTATGGTCAGAGGATCGGTACGTGGCAAGCGTTTCATCCACCAGAATGGGAGTGCCATAAGAAAGAGGCGTGGCCGCAGCCAGAACGTAGAGCCATCGCGGCGTAATGACCGCCGTTCCAAAAGAGACATTGCTCGGATTGATTAGATGAACCTTCATGATGCGATAGGCCACTCCCCTGGCATATTGCGAAAAATTTTACTCGATTTGGAGATTTTCGGGCTGCGGTAGGACGGTGAATTCATTTGCGCAGGAAGACAGCACATTCTGGATCTCTGCGTTAGAAAAAATTGTTTTAGAGAAGCCGGGGCCCGTGAACATCAGTATTACTTGATCATACTCCTGCTTCGCGGCCTGCGGGTATAAAAGAGAACTGGTAATGTGCAACGCCGAGCCAATGGCGCGGAAAATCAGCGGTGTTGGAGAGAGTCGATGGAGTCGCGGACGATCCGGCAACAGTTGCAAGGCTGCTCCTTGAAGTTTTTGCTGCATTCGTCGAGAACGCAAAAAGCTCACCGCACCCCGTCGTAGGTAAGCGACGGAGGCGCAGCATGCGTATTGACGCGACATAACAAGTGTACGCTTTTCACGCACACATATGTTCGATGCCGAACAAATGGGCCTAGCTCTGCTCGAGGGTCAGACGTAAGCTGTTATCGCAAGCCTGATTTAAATATCTCCGTCCCTCGCAATGACTTAGCGAATAATTGGCAAAACAAGCATTGACAGGCTGGCAACTCCTATTCTATTGTGTCCTTCTTAGATAGCGAATAACTAGCGAACAAATAAATCTTCAGCCATGTCTTCCATTGCCATCATCCGTTCCCAGGTCGAACACCGTATTCCGGGCGCTCTCACCATTTATGAACGCCCAGCGCCAGAGATTTTTCCCGACCGGAATCCCAGCTTTTGATTGCGGAATGGGCGGCATTCCCAAGGGCGCTCTAACGCAGATATGTGCTCCGATGGGAATTACGTCCGGCAGGACAGCTCTGCTGTTGTCTTTGCTGGCGCAAGTCACCGGCAAAGAGCAGTTCTGCGCTCTTGTGGACGCTTCGGACTGTTTCGATCCTGAATCGGGAGATGCTGTGGGGGTTTGTTTGTCCCGCGTTCTTTGGGTTCGGTGTATCCAACGCGGCGTGAAAGCTGTGGAACAGGCATTCAAGGCGGCTGACATCCTGATTCAGAACGGAGGCTTTGCCGTAATTGCGATTGATCTGGGCCATGTGGATGAAAAGCTTGTCCGGAAAATACCCCTCACCACATGGTTCCGCTTCGCTCGCGTTATGGAAGCGCTGCCAGCTGCATTGGTGATATTGCTGCCTTACTCCGCCGCGCAGAGCTGTGCCGCGCTTACGCTGAATCTGGCTGCATCAGCCCAATGGAGCGGAACGGAAACGGTATCCCATACACGACTGATCTCAACAGTGCAATTCAATGTTGAAGTTGGGCGCACACGCATAAAGAAGCCCGTTCAGAGCGCAAGCATCCATTTCACCGTAAGACCGCAATGGGCGTGAACCATGTTTGGCTGCATTCACGTTCCCGATTTTCCCGTGCAAGCGGCATTGCTTCGCGAATCCAAGACACTCCCTGTTGCTCTTTTGGATGGCCCTGAATCGCTGCTAAAAGTAGTTGCTTGTAACGCACCAGCTCGTAGCGCTGGCGTCTTCATCGGGATGACAAAGCCCCAAGCCGAGATTTGCGGCGTGGGGCTGATCAAGCGCATTCCAGAGCATGAGGATGCGGCCCAGGCTG
>CAWKJQ010000002.1:0-29467 GCA_963849935.1 uncultured Actinomycetota bacterium | reverse complement strand
AATCAGTAGGCCAACGCTGCGTACCTCCTCTGCCGAAATGCTTAACGATGGCGGGACGGATACATCCCGCAGCCGCAATATCTTTGGCGCATGCCTGTCGTTGCCGCGTTGGCGGCGATGAGGCTCGCGCTTCTGCTGTTGCCGACAGCCGACAGATATCGCGCTCCGGCGTTCACTATGTCGATGAGATGTTGAGCCTCGCACCGCGGCTTGTGCAGGCGCGCGGCGAGACTTCAGAATCGCTCGTGTCTGAGGGGCTTCGTCACCGCGCCATGTTGGTGAACCGCGACAGGTGCAGCTGGTGCGCGACCGTCACCGTCTTGGTGGGGCCGTTGCGGTGTTTGGCGAGAATGAAATCCGCCTCTCCCCCGCGTGGGTCGTCGCGCTCGAACGCGTCCGGCCGGTTCAGCAGGATCACCATGTCCGCGTCCTGCTCCAGCGATCCCGACTCACGAAGGTCCGACAGCATGGGCTTCTTGTCGGTGCGCTGCTCGGGACCGCGGTTCAGCTGGCTGATCGCTACGACGGGCACCTCCAGCTCCTTCGCCAATAGCTTCAGTTGGCGCGAGAACTCAGACACCTCGAGCTGCCGCGACTCGACCTTCTTTCCCGACGACATCAGCTGCAGATAGTCGACCACGACCAGACGGAGGTCGGATTTTTGCCGCAGCCGGCGCGCCTTGGCTCGGATCTCCATCATCGTCAGGTTGGGCGAGTCGTCGATATACAGTGGCGCCTCGCTGATTTCGCTCATCCGGCGCGCCAGCCGCGTCCAGTCTTCGTCGCTCATGCGACCCGACCGCATGTCGGCGAGTTTGATTTTCGCTTCCGCCGACAACAGCCGCATGACGATCTCGGACTTGCTCATCTCCAGCGAGAAGATGACGCTGGCCATGCGGTGCTTGATCGAGCACGACCGCAAAAAGTCCAGCCCCAGCGTGGAGTTATGCGTGGGGACCATTGCCTTGCCCGCAAGGTACATGTGGCTGTCGTTGTCGACTTCGACGCAACGCACGGCAACCGACTCGATCGGGCGCACGTCCAAAATGAAGCGTGATCCAGAGCGCGGGGTGCCAGCGATAGCCCGGCGCTCCTTGTGCGCTATGGCCTTTCGCTCCAATGCGAATACTTTGTCCTCTGTGGAAAAGGTCAGGGTGTAAGCGGTGCTGGACGACTCGCAACGGCCCTGGACGCGCTTGGTCGAGGTTTGGCAGCGATAGCCAAGGCTGACGATGAGCTCGGTGACGTCGCTCGCCAGCCGTTGGCTGGTGACTGAGAATTGGACGGCGCCGCCCGCGGTCACGGTTCCATCGGTGTCGAGCAATCCGGCGAGCAGGGCACGCCGTTGCGCTTCGGACCCCCGCAGGTACTCCGTCGGAATGTGCTTGTTCCCGAGCACACCGAGTGTTCGGAGTCGCGCTTGAAGTGTGCCAACGGCGGAGTGGCATTCCTGGCACAACCGCATTCCAGTCGACGGTCCCCCGCAGCGAACGCAAGTCGGACTCGGCACTGGCGCGAGATGAATCGCGCCCGGCCACCGCATGACTGTCCACAGGTCCGCACCTGACTGGTGCGGGGAGTAAATGACTTGCCGCATACCACGCACAGGCGAGGTGCCGGCTCTGCGTGTGCGGGCAGGCGCAGCTGATAACGGTACCGCGCGGATCCCGATGGAACGGCTACGAAGCCGTCCGCTTCGATCCGCATGACGATTTCAGGATCGGCCGTGGTGATCTGGGCCGCGGCACTGGTGCCGTCCCCAAGCCAGGCGCCGAGTGTGTAAGGCGGCACCAAGAACTCGCGATCCGGTAGGTCAAGCGCACGCGCGTTGACGACGCTGTGGTTCAGTCGCCGGTCTTGAGTGGCGCAGCGCAGAGTTCCGGCGATCTCGGCCGTCGTTCGCACCGCCGCAAAGGTGCGCTGATTCTTGTACCGGTTGTAGCCGACCGCCGCAGCTTGCGCTGATTTTCGGGATGCGCGTGTTTCGGTCAGCCACTGGTGCGCCGCGTCGGCGACGATCACTGTGCCGTCAGAGAATTCGACCTCGTAGCATGGCCGCCCCAGCATCACGTCGGTGGCAGCCACCACCCGCGTCGGCCGCCCGTCGGCGCCGAGCAACTCATCACCGACCGCGACATCACCCATCGTCGTCCAGCCGGTCGGCGTGGGCAGCGGCGTGTCCAACGCGAGCGCCTTGCCCACTCCAGGCCTGGCCGCCACGATGATCATCTGCCCGGCATGCAGACCGTTGGTCACCTCGTCGAGCTCGGTGAAACCGGTCGGCACGCCGCGCGCGACGCCGCCGTTGGAGGCGATGGCGTCGATCTCGTCCATGGTCGGCTGCAGCAGATCCTCGAGCGGAACGAAATCCTCCGACGTCCGGCGCTCGGCCACCTCGTAGATCTCGGCCTGCGCGCGGTCGACCACCTCGGCCACGTCGGCGCCCTCGGCGCCCGCGTAGCCGTATTGCACGACCCGGGTGCCGGCCTCCACGAGGCGCCGCAGCAGCGCCTTCTCGGCCACGATGGTCGCGTAGTAGCTCGCGTTGGCCGCGGTCGGCACCGTCGAGATCAGCGTGTGCAGATACGGCGCCCCGCCGATCCGGCGCAGCAGGTTCCGGCGGTCCAGTTCCGCCGCGACCGTCACCGCGTCGGCCGGCTCGCCCTCGCCCGTAGAGGTCCAGGATCGCGTCGTACACGTTCTGATGGGCGGGGCGGTAGAAGTCGCCGGGCCGCAGCCGTTCGAGCACATCGGCGATGGCGTCCTTGCTCAGCAGCATGCCGCCCAGCACCGCCTGCTCGGCCGCCATGTCCTGCGGTGGCTGCCGCCCGAAGTCCTCGCTGGGCGGCGAGGAATCCATGCCCGACGCCAAGTCATCGACGACCGCCACGGATTCCCTCCTCCCCTGATTCACGCATCCGAACATACATTCGATAGCCGATATCGAGCGTAAGTCAAGGCGCTGACAACCTGCGCCGCGATGGCACCCGCACGCCCGGCGCCGGGACGACGTTAAACGTTGCTGGCTAGTACGCAAAGGGGGTGCTGTTTATGAAGCTGTGCATCGTGTGTGCATATCCTTCGACACCTGTGTTGAGCGGGGTGTGGAGAACCTGTGGATTAATGCAAGGGGCTCGGACATCAGTGCAGATACCGGCCATACAACGCCATGGATTTCGTGTGGACAAGAATCTCTACGGCGTGTCGGGCCAGGTTACCGCCCCGGGCGTGTTGGCTTTCCGCCGTGTTTTCCCAGCGTTACGGGCCGGTAAAGCACGCTGGCGAAATACACCCCGGAAATAGTTCGCCAGGGGCACGTCCGCGATCCGCCTCAGCGGAGTGCGGCCGGATGTCCGCAGCGCAACGAAGCCCGGCGGCGGCCGATCAGGGCCACCGCCGGGAACGAGCAAACGTCGGGCGCTTAGCTCTGCGCGACGACCTCGAGCGCAACCTCGACGTCGACCTCGGGGTGCAGGTGCACCGCCACCGGGTGGGTCCCGACGGCCTTGATGTGCGACTTGGGCAGCCGCACGATCCTCTTGTCCAGGTTGGGGCCGCCGGCCTTCTTGATCGCGGCGACGACATCGCCGGCGGTCACCGAGCCGAACAGCTTGCCGGAATCGGCAGCGGTCTTCACCGGCAGCGAAACCGGGCCGAGGGCCTCGATCGCCGTCTTGAGTTCGTTGGCGTGCCCGAGGTCGCGCACCGCCTTGGTTTCGCGGGCCCGGCGGATATCGTCGGCCTGCTTTTGCGCGCCGCGGGAGGCCACGATCGCCAAACCGCGCGGGAGCAGGAAGTTGCGGCCGTAACCGTCCTTGACCTCGACAGTCTCGCCGACGGTACCAAGGTGGTCGACGTCGGCCGTCAGAATCAGCTTCATCGTTTCGTACTTTCGGTAGGCCTGCGGCGACTATCGCGCCGAGGAGGTAAAGGGCAGCAGCGCCACCTCGCGGGCATTCTTCACCGCGATGGCGATGTCACGCTGGTGCTGCACGCAATTGCCGGTGACGCGACGCGCGCGGATCTTGCCGCGCTCGCTGATGTAGGTACGCAGCAGCGTGGTGTCCTTATAGTCGATCGCTTGACCCTTTTTGGCGCAGAAGACGCATTTGCGCGCCTTGACCGGCTTTTCCGGAGCCGGCCGCCGCTTGTTGGACTTAGCCATGTCTGTCTTTCTTTCCGTTCTCTGTTACTGAAGTTTTCAATCAGAAGGGCGGTTCGTCGTCGCCACCGCCAAACGAGCCCGATGCGGGCGCACTGCCCCACGGGTCGTCCGCGGGCGCGCCGCTCGCCGGCGCCGACTGCTGGCGTGATCCGCCGCCGCCACCGCCGAAGCCGCCGCCTCCACCGCCCCCGCCGCTGCGGCTGGCCTTATTGACCTTGGCAGTGGCATACCGCAGCGATGGGCCGATCTCGTCGACCTCCACCTCGAAGACGGTGCGCTTCTCACCCTCACGAGTCTCGAAGGAGCGCTGCTTGAGCCGACCCGTGACGATCACCCGAGAACCGCGCGTAAGGCTTTCCGCGACGTTCTCGGCGGCTTCCCGCCAGATGTTGCACCGCAAAAACAGCGCCTCACCGTCTTTCCACTCCCCGCTCTGGCGGTCATAGATCCGAGGTGTCGACGCCACGGTGAAGTTCGCAACGGCGGCACCCGACGGTGTGAACCGCAATTCGGGGTCGGCGGTCAGGTTTCCGACAACGGTGATAGTGGTGTCACCAGCCACAATTTCCTCCTCGTTCCACCCTGTGCCTCGCCGCTCCGGTGGTGGGCGTCATGAGCGTAGTTTCGCTGAGCTCTCCACAGCCTAGGCAGGTGCGCCGACGAGAAGCACGCGACGCAGCCAAGGCTGTTAGTGCTTGTCGGTGCGCATCACCTTGGTGCGCAGTACCGACTCGTTGAGGCTCAGCTGGCGGTCGAGCTCGGATACCGTCGCCGGCTCGGCCTTCAGGTCGACGACGACGTAGATGCCTTCGGCGTGCTTGGCGATCTCGTAGGCGAGACGGCGCCGGCCCCAGATGTCGACCTTGTCGACGGATCCACCATCCTTGCGGACGACGTTGAGGAACGTCTCCAAGGACGGGGCAACGGTGCGCTCGTCGAGCGTGGGGTCAAGAATGACCATGATTTCGTATGGACGCATGGAAACCTCACCACCTCCTCTGGTCTGTGCGGCCACGGACGTTCCGTGGCAGGAGGGTCGCCTGCGTCGGCAACCGCATCAGGCTACCGGATAGCGGGCTGACCAGAAAAATCCGGCCGGTCGGGCAACCCCGCTATTGGCGGGCCGCCAAGTATTCGTCTGCACGCGCCACCGTCGCGGGGTCGGCCTTGGCGAGGGCGCCCGAGTCGAAGGGGGGCTGCGGGTCGTATTCGATGAGCAGCTGGGCGGCCCGGGCGGCCTCGCGATCGACGAGCAGTTCCACCAGACGCAGGGCCATGTCGATGCCGCTGGACACCCCGGCCGAAGTGATGATCCGCTGGGGTAGGTGTTCGACGACGCGCTCCGGCACGTAGCGGGCGCCCAAGCCGTTGAGTAGGTCGGCGGCCCGCCAATGCGTCGCGGCGGACAGCCCGTCCAGAAGTCCGGCCGCTGCGAGCAGCAAGGCACCGGTGCACACCGAAGTGGTGAACCTGGTGGTGGGGTGTACCGCTTGCAGCCATGCCCGGATGACTTCGTCGTGGATCAGCTTTCGGGTGCCGATACCGCCGGGGAACACCACCACATCGGGCGCGTCCACCTCGTCGAAGGACGCGTCGCAGCTCACACCGAGCATGCCGTTCTCAGTCCGCACCTCACCGCGCCGGTGCCCGACGAATACGACATCGATCGACGGAATGCGTTGCAGCACTTCGTAAGGGCCCACGGCGTCGAGCGCGGTGAATCGCGGGAAGATCGGGATCGCAACCTGGGTCATGGCCTGGCGCCGCTTGCTACCGCCGGTTGCTCGTCGGCGCTATCGGATGCCGCGACGGCAGAGCGGCGCGACCCGACCGGCCGCAACCAGTCCGGCAACCAACCGGGCGGGGCATCGGCTGCACGGTCGAACGGTCCGCCAGCGGGATCGTCCACCCGTCCGCCCCATCGCACCAGATCCTCACTGGGCCGGTATATCTGGCGAAGCACCAAAAAGCACAATGCGACGACTGCGACGTCCCGAAGCAGCACGGTCGTGGTGAAGAACTGTCCCGGCAGGGACCGGTTCGGGTTGCCGTACAGGTAGTACATTCGCGGCACCCATACCAGCGCGTCGACGGTCATCCACGTCAGCAGCAGCCGGCGATGCGGCAGTGCGAGCACTGCCAGCGGCACCAGCCACAGCGAGAACTGCGGGCTCCACACCTTGTTGGTCAGCAGGAACGCCGCGACGACCAGAAACACCAACTGCGCCACCCTAGGCCGTTGCGGGGCGGTCAACACGATGAATGCGATTGCCGCACAACACGCCACGAACAACACCGCGACAACGGTGTTCAGCACCGTCGGGGGCTGCCAGAACCCGAGCCTGGGATCGAAACCTCGCCAACCGGTGAAAGACTTGATGACGTTGTATACGGAGTCCATGTCGTCACCGCGTCGCGTGTTGAGCCGGAAGAATTCCGACCATCCGCGCGGAAAGAACACCAGCACAGGCAGGTTCACCAACAGCCACGTCACCACGGCCGTCACCGCGGTGCGGACCCACTCACGCAGTCGTCCCGTCCGGATTCCCAGCAGCAGTAGCGGGCCCAAAAACAGTAGTGGATACAGTTTCGCGGCTGCGCCCAATCCGATCAGCACGCCGGCCAACACCGGCTTTCGTCGTGCCCAGGCCAGTAGGCCGGCCATCGCGAATGCCGTTGCCAGCGCATCGAAATTGGTGAAAATCTGAAAAATCAAAATCGGCGAACCCGCCACCAATGCGGCATCCCAGATCCGTCGTCCGGCCAGGCCCGCGCTTGCCCAGACGGTGGCCAGCCAGGCCAGCGCCAGCCCGAACGCGGCGATGTTGAAGAACATCACCACCTCGGCAACCACCGGAAGCGGGGCGAGCTTGCTCAGTGCGGTGTAGGTCTTGGCCAGCGCCATCGAGACGTACTGATAGACCCCGGTCAGCACCGGATACTCCATGTAGCGCACCGCGGGCCGGCCGTCGTACCGGATCTGCTGAGCGCCGGTGGAATCGGTCTCGACCCAGCTGGACTTGTATGGAAACTTGCCCTGGCTCAACAACTCTGCGCCGTAGAGCGGCACGGTGTCGGAGTAGCACAGCTCGTAATAGGCGCGTTGGTTGTCCCAGTTGGCCACGCGCTGATCGCCGGTCCCGCTGCCGGTGCTTTGCAGACAGGCAGCCTTCGTCGACCAGCCCAGCGCCAGGAAGACCAGCGCGATCAGGAACATCACCCGCAGCGGGGTCATCACCCGAGAGCGACCGATCAGCGCGTGCCGGCCCACCGGTCCTCCGACCACGTCGGCGAGCGCAGCGCCCAGAAAGTCGTTGCGACTCGGGCAATCTCGGTTGTCGGCGCTGCGCAGATCCGCGGCCAGCCGCTGCGGTGACGTGGTGGCGCCGTGCTCCGCAGCTTCGGTCACGGTGGTGGCGGCGGCGCTTGGGGTCCACCCGGGGGTATGCCACCACCCGGCGAGAAGCCACCGCCGGGCGGCCCACCGAACGGGCCGCCCGGTTCCGGACCACCGGGCGGGCCGGCGGGCGCCGGTGGCCCCGCGGTGACCGTCGTGGGCGGACCAACCGGAATGGTGATGCCCGGCGCCACTTCGATGGTGGGCTGGATGACGGTCTCCGACGGCGGAGGGGGCGGCGGGGGCGCAACCGGCACACCGGCGTAACCACCGATCTCCGTGGGCTTGGGGAAGGATTCGTTGGAGGTGCCCTTCAGCGCGCCGTCCATCGTGGACTTCCAGATGTCGGACGGCAGCCCCGAGCCGTAAACCGGTCCGCCCGAAGCGGTTACCAGCGGGCTATCGCCTTTGGCCGTGCCCACCCACACCGCCGTCGACAGCGACGGCGTGTAGCCGACCATCCAGGCGTCCTTATTCGAGGTGGTGTCACCGAGCTGGGTGGTGCCGGTCTTAGCCGCCGACGGCCTACCGCCGGCCAGCGCATGGCCGCGGGAGTAGGCGGCGATCGGCACCATGGCCGCGGTGGTGTTGTCGGCGACGGCCTTGGGGATGCGCTGCTCGTTCTTGTTGTCTGAGTTGGCGGCGTCGAAGAGGACCTGGCCGTCGGAGTTGACGACCTTCTGCACGAAATGCGGTTGGTGATAGACACCCGAGGCCGCCAGCGTGGCGTAGGCCGAGGCCATGTCGAACACCCGGGTTTGGTACTGGCCCAGCACAACTCCGTTGTTCGGCGGCCCGCCCTTGCCGTCCTCGGACAAAGTGTGGTCCACACCGGGGAAGCTGGTCGCGACACCTGCCTGATGGGCCGCGTCGGCGACGGCCTCCGGGCCCCCCTTGAGCTTGAGCATCAGCCGGTAATAGGACGTGTTCAGCGATTGCTTGAGCGCCTGGGCGATGTTGCAGGTTCCGCAGCTCTCGCCCTCGACGTTAGTGATCTTGATGCCATCGACCGTCAGCGGTGAGCTGTCCACCTGGTAGCCCAGGCCGATCCCCTGCTCGAGCGCGGCGATCAGGCAGAACACCTTGAATGACGACCCGGTCTGCAACCCGGCCTGAGCGAAGTCGAACCCGTTGGCGTCCGTGCCACCGAAGTACGCACGGATGGCGCCGTCGTGCGGGTCGACCGAGACCGCGGCCGAGCGCATATCGGGATCCTGGCCGTCGAGGTATTTCGACACCGCCTTCTCCGCGGCCTGCTGAGCCTTCGGATCGATGGTGGTGGTGACCTGCAGGCCCTGGGTGTTCAGGGTCCGTTCGTCGATGTTGAACAGCTCCATCAGCTCTCTGGTCACCTGATGCTCGATCAGCCCATTGGGCCCGGTCGTCTGGTTCTGCGCGCGCGCCTGCTCCGGCGGCACGGTCGGTGGAAACTGCTGCGCGGAACGGTCACTCGGAGACAACGCCTTCGTTTCCACCATGCCGTCGAGCACCCACGCCCAGCGGGCACGAGCGCCCTGCGGATCGATCGCCGGGTCGAGCGAGGATGGCCGCCGGATGAGCGCCGCAAGCAGTGCGCCCTCGGAAACGGTCAGCTGCTCGACCGGCTTGTTGAAGTAGGCCTTGGCGGCGGCCGAAATCCCGTAGGCCCCCCGCCCGAAGTAGATGATGTTCAGATAGGCCTGCAGCACATCGTCTTTGGACCACTCCCCCGACATCTTGGTGGCGATGACCAATTCCTTGGCCTTACGCATCAGGCCGCTGACCCCATGCTGGGCCGAACCCACCAGTGCGTTTTTCACGTACTGCTGAGTGATCGTCGACCCGCCCTGCAGGTCGCCGCTGCCGAAAAGGTTGTTGTTCACCGCCCGCACGAAGCCGCTGAAATCGAACCCGGGGTTCGAGTAGAAATTGCGATCTTCGGCGGCGATCACCGCCTGGCGCACATGCACGGGCACTTGGTTGATGTTGACGTCGACCCGATTTCCCTCCGGGGGAATGATTTTCGCGATCTCCGAGCCGTCACTGGCCAGGATGGTCGAAACCTGGTTGGTACGCAGGTCGCCGGGCTTGGGAATGTCGACGATGAAGTACGCCATCGCGAACGTGACGATCGGCAGGAGCACCAGCACCGCCGCGCACAGGTAGGCCCCCCGCCGCACCCACAGCCAGTTGATCTGCTCGGTCCAGGCCCAGTCGTGCCATGGCGGGAGGGGTCGCCCGCCGGGACCGCCGGATCCACCCGGGCCTCCTGGCCGCCGCGGCGGTGGGGGCGGGCCACCCGGCGGGCCGCCGCCGAGGCTTGCCCGATCGTGCCGGCCGGAGGTCGGCCCACGGCTGTCCAGCGCGGCCTTGACCTCGTCGAGCGCATCGCGCCGCATGGGCGTCGACGGCGGGCCGGACAGCGCCGCTTTGACTTCTTCGATGGGATCAGCGCGCCGGGGCGCCCGGTCGTCCTTGACCGGGGGCAGGATCGTCGTCATCCGGTCATCGGGCGGGGCCTGGCGGCGACGGTTGATCGTCGGCGGCGCCTCCCGGCGTTCGGGACTCCGAGGATCGGCGTCCGGCCGGCTGGGATTCGGACGCTCGTTTGGGTTCTTATTGCCTACACGCTCAGTCGCTGGACCACGTTGGTCACCGGACGACGGGCTGTGGCGTCCTTCGTTATTCAATGGCCGTGCGGGCGTTGTTGGGCGCCGTCCGTGTGCGTCCGGTGCCTCTGGGCGGCGGGGCCGTGCGCGCCGCACCGAGCACATATGACTTGACGAGATGGTTCCAGCTGCAGGTCCGGCATACCTCCACCACGTGGACGGCGAACTCCTCGAACCGGGTTGCCAGCATCACCAACTCTTCGGCCGTGCGCGCCGAGCCTGACACCGCACCGAGGTGTTCGCCGAACACCCACGACACCAGCGTCAGCTGCTCCTTGCGGCAGATCGGGCACATGACCTGACTCGGTTTACCGTGAAACTTGGCGGCGCGCAGCAAATACGGGTTCGCGTCACAAACCTCGGACACTCCGGTGCGCCCCGAGTACACCTGGGCCAGCAGTGAGCGCCGCCGAAGCGCGTAGTCCACCACTTGTCGCTGCAATCGCACGCCCACCAGAGTACGTCGCCATCCCGAGCAGTGATACGCAACCAAACCGTGGCGGTCCGTGCCGGGTGATCGAGGCGCCAAATTGAGACGGGACTTCTACGATCATCCCCGTGGCGAAATGGCTGGGGGCACCGCTGGCCGGTGGGCTGACGACGGCTACCCGCGCTAGGGACAGTGACCGCCAAGAAACCTGCACTCTGCTCGACGACGCCCTGGCCGAGGGCGAGCTCTCCGCCGAAGAGCACCGGGAGCGGGTCAGCGCGGCCACCAAGGCCGTGACGCTGGGCGACTTGCACGCGCTGGTGAACGATCTACAAACGAACGCCGGGCGGCAACTGCCTACCCTCGACTCCCGGCCAAGGGCGCCGCGGATTGGCGGGTGGGGAGTGTTGGCCGCCGCGTTCATCGTGTCGGTGCTACTCGGGATGGGCATCGGCTGGGGCCTGTACGGCAACACCCGCTCGCCGCTGGACTTCACGACCGATCCGGGAGCCAAACCGGACGGAGTCAACGCCGTGGTGCTGACGCCGCCCACAGAGCTGCATTCGGTCGGTGGGCTCACCGGGCTGCTTGAGCAGATGCGCAAACGATTCGGAGACACCGTCGGCTACCGGCTGGTGATCTACCCGACGTACGCGGCCTTGGACCGCCCGGACCCTTCCGACGACCGCCGGGTGCTGGCCTATACCTATCGGGGCGGGTGGGGTGACCCGACCAGCTCGGCCAAGAGTTCCTCGGACGGTCCCGTGCCCGTCGACCTGAGCAAATTCGACGTGACCAAAACCGTGGGCATCATGCGCGGCGCCCCCGAAACCCTGCGCATGAAGCCCTCCGACGTCAAAACCTCGTACCTGATCGTCGAGCCGGCGACCGACCTGACCACACCGGGAGCGCTCTCGCTGTCGCTCTACGTCTCCAGCGACTACGGCGGTGGGTACGTCTCCTTCGCTGGAGACGGCACCGTCAAGCAGATGAGTTTGCCCACGTAGCAATCCCCTCACCGGGCGTAAATCACACCGTTCACTGTGACGAACGGCAAATAAACAGCTGGTGGTGTTGTGGCTAATATATCGAGACGATACGATTGCGCGAGGCGTCGAACTGTCGTAACCAGCCATGCAAAAGGAGGTGAATCGATGCTGGAACTTGCCATCCTCGGCCTCCTGATCGAATCACCCATGCACGGTTATGAGTTACGCAAGCGCCTCACCGGTCTGCTCGGTGCGTTCCGGGCATTTTCGTATGGATCGCTCTACCCGGCCCTGCGGCGCATGCAGGCCGAAGGGCTGATTGCCGAGAACGCCGCCCCGGCCGGAACGCCGGTCCGGCGGGCCCGGCGCGTTTACCAGTTGACCGACGAGGGCCGCCGGCGCTTCGGTGAGCTGGTGGCCGACACCGGTCCGCACAACTACACCGACGACGGCTTCGGGGTACACCTGGCGTTTTTCAACCGGACTCCGGCGGAGGCGCGGATGCGCATTCTGGAAGGCCGCCGCCGTCAGGTCGAGGAACGACGGGAAGGCCTGCGCGAAGCTGTTGCGCGGGCCAGTAGCTCGTTCGACCGCTACACCCGTCAGCTTCATCAATTGGGGCTCGAGTCCAGTGAGCGCGAGGTCAAGTGGCTCAACGAGCTCATTGCTGCGGAGCGGGCCATGCCCGGCCTCTCCGAGCAAACGTAAACCCCTGTACGAACCCAGCATCCCAGTCAGAGGTTAGAGATTAGGAGAACGCCCTTATGAGTGAGAAGAACGCGCCACAGGCGTCGACGGAGGTACGAGTCGCCATTGTCGGCGTCGGTAACTGCGCGTCTTCGCTGGTTCAGGGCGTGCAGTACTACTACGACGCCGACCCGAACAGCACCGTGCCCGGCTTGATGCACGTGAAGTTCGGCCCGTACCACGTCCGCGACGTGAAGTTCGTCGCCGCGTTCGACGTGGACGCCAAGAAGGTCGGGTTCGACCTGTCCGAGGCGATTTTCGCGTCGGAGAACAACACCATCAAGATCGCCGACGTGCCACCCACCAACGTGACGGTGCAGCGCGGCCCGACGCTCGACGGCATCGGTAAGTACTACGCCGACACCATCGAGGTGTCCGACACCGAGCCGGTCGACGTGGTCAAGACGCTGCGCGAGGCGAACGTCGACGTGCTGGTGTCCTACCTGCCGGTGGGCTCGGAAGAGGCCGACAAGTTCTACGCCCAGTGCGCCATCGACGCCGGCGTAGCGTTCGTCAACGCGCTGCCGGTATTCATCGCCTCGGACCCGGTGTGGGCCAAGAAGTTCGCCGACGCCGGTGTGCCGATCGTCGGCGACGACATCAAGAGCCAGGTGGGCGCCACCATCACCCACCGCGTGATGGCCAAGCTGTTCGAGGACCGCGGCGTGCAACTGGACCGCACCATGCAGCTCAACGTCGGCGGCAACATGGACTTCCTCAACATGCTCGAGCGCGAGCGCCTCGAGTCCAAGAAGATCTCCAAGACGCAGGCCGTGACCTCCAACCTGCAGCGCGAGTTCAAGACCAAGGATGTGCACATCGGCCCGTCCGATCACGTCGGCTGGCTCGACGACCGCAAGTGGGCCTACGTGCGGCTCGAGGGTCGCGCGTTCGGTGACGTGCCGCTGAACCTCGAGTACAAGCTCGAGGTCTGGGACTCGCCGAACTCCGCGGGCGTCATCATCGACGCGGTGCGCGCCGCCAAGATCGCCAAGGACCGCGGCATCGGCGGCCCGGTGGTGCCGGCGTCGGCCTACCTGATGAAGAGCCCGCCGCAGCAGCTGCCCGACGACATCGCGCGCACACAGCTCGAAGAGTTCATCATCGAGGGGTAACTCTCCGAATACATCGATTGGGGGGTGGGGTCCGCACATGTGGACCTCACCCCCCAATCGTTTCGGCTCTGTACACAATGCTGTGCAGGTGCTTAGCATCATGTCTCGATGAGAGTGCAACCCGCCGCGTTCCTGCGCACGACGCTGCCCCTGGACCTGTCCCGGCTCGCAGAACTGGACAGCGGTCGGTACCACTCCATCTGGCTTCCCGATCACCTGGTCAGCTTCTGGCCCGACTCGATCTGGACCCCCGAATTCACCGATCTGGCCACGGCTTCCCCATCACCGCACCGTCATCTGGACGGGCTCGCCGTGGCCGCCGCGGCGGCCGTTCTGACCGAGCGGGTCCCCCTGGTCAGCGCCGTGGTCGATACGGTGCGCCGCCACCCCGTGCTGCTCGCGCAGACGGCGTTGACCATCGACCACCTGGCCAAGGGGCGCTTCATCCTCGGGCTGGGCAGCGGCGAGAGCGAAAACACGCTGCCCTACGGCTTCGACTTCTCGCGTTCGGTCAGCCGTTTCGAGGAAGCCCTGGCGGTGATCCAGTTGCTGTGGCGCAGCGACGGCCCGGTCGACTTCGACGGCCAGTTCTATTCGCTACGCCATGCCCGATTGGACACCGAACCCTATGGGGGCCGGGTGCCCCCGATCTGGATCGGCGCCAGCGGCCCGCGGATGCTCGACATCGCCGGCCGGTATGCCGACGGATGGTGGCCCGCGGGCGCCTGGACTCCAGAGCACTACGCCCAGATGCTGTCCGCGGTGCGCGCCTCCGCGGAACGCGCGGGCCGCGATCCGCTGGCCATCACCCCGTGCTTCATCCAGGTCTGCCTGATCGGCGCGGACGACGGGGCCCTGGCCGAAATCCTGCAGGCTCCGCTGGTCAAGGCTTTTCTGCTACAGGTCTCCGCAAAGACGTTGCACGACTTCGGCTTTGATCACCCCATGGGCGACGCCTGGAGGGGCTTCCAGGACATCGACCCGGCCGTACTCACCCGAGAGCGGATCGTGGAGTTTCTGGACAACGTGCGCCCCGAGATGGTGCTGGCCGTCGTGCCGCATGGCACACCGAAAGAGGTCGCCAAAATCGTCAAGACATATGTGGACGCAGGCCTGCGCGTGCCCAAGATTCTCGATTACGGCGCCATGGCCGGCTTGCAATACGCGCAAGCTTCGGCCGCGAATGTCCTTGCGGCCGAAGATGAACTCGTGCGATTATGCGGAGTCCCGTCGTGACAACCCGGTTGGACGCCGCGGAGATGCTTGCCGCCGCAGAGGCGGAAACCGGGCTGTGCGACTACGGCGATCCCACGTTGCCGGAACGTTTCGCCGTCGCCGTCGACCACCTGAACGGTCTCGGCATGGACGCCGATGGCCGCTTCGAGGCCGCGCAGGTGTGTCGCTGGCTGCTGACGTCGCGTTTGGAACTCATCGAGGACCGCAACCGCTACCCGATCGGCGCTGAAGTGATCGAGGCGCCGATGTTCGTCACCGGCGAACCCCGCTCGGGGACGACGCTGATGCACGCTTTGATGTCGGTCGACCCGCAGGCCCGGGCGTTGCGGTTCTGGGAGGTGATGTATCCGTCCCCACCGCCGGGACTGGCGGCACCCGATGACGCCCGCCGGGCGCGGGCCGACGCCGACTGGCGCGAGATCAACGCCAAGATGCCGAAATGGCTGCACAGCCATCCCTACAACGACATGCTGGGTGAGGGCCTTCCCGAAGATGAACGAACCTGGGCGTTCGACTTTCGGGTGATGACCCCCACCGCCTGGTGGCGGGTACCCATGCAGTCGCTGGTTGGCGGTCTGGCCACCGACCCGGCTGCGCAATACCGGTTGCACAAGGCCATGCTGCAGCAGCTTCAATACAACCGCCCACGAAAGTATTGGGTGCTGAAGGGCTTTCACGGATTCAGGCTCCGGGAGATGTTTGATACGTATCCCGACGCCACCCTGGTCTGGCTGCACCGCGATCCGGTTCAGGTCGCCGCGTCGCGCACCATGATGATGGCCGACATCGCCGAAGGCATGGTCGGCGACGTCGACCTGCATGCCTTGGCGAAGATGCATCTGGAGTTGACGCGGGCCAGCGTCGCCAACACGATGAGCAATCCCATGGTCGACGATCCACGCATCCTGCACATCCGCTACGCCGATTTCATTGCCGACCAGGTGGGTACGGTGCAGCGCTACTACGCATTCGCCGGCCGCCGGGTCGCGGCCGAAGCCGAATCCGCCATGCGCGATTACCTTGCCGACAACCGCGGCGACCGCTACGGCAAGTTCCGCTACTCCACACAACTGCTCACCGACATCGGTGAGGACCTCGATGCGCTGCACGCCGAATTCCGGCCGTTCCGTGAGCGATTCGGGGTCGACATCGAGAACCGCGGCTGACATGGCGGCGGCGCACAAACGGCTCTCGGTGCACAATGTCACGTTCTATGGTGAACCGCTGTCCGCGCTGGAGGCGCACTGGGCGGCGCTCGGTGTCTCACGGCTGAGCATCCTGGACAGCCAACTGCTCGATCCGAGTCTTCCCGGAAGTGTTGCAGCGCAACGACTACACCGTGGAGGCGGTGTGCCACGTCTTCGGCGGTGGCCGGCTGGATGGAGGGGCTGAGGCGGCGCGCGACGCGCTGCTGCCAGTGATCGACGGCGCGGCCGGTGTGAATGCGCGCGTGGTCTATATGCTGACCGGCGGTCGGGGCGCAATGACCTGGGCGCAGGCCGCCGATCGCTTCAGCGCCATGATCGCGCCCTGCGTCGAGCACGCGAAGCGGGCGGGCGTGGCGCTCGCGATCGAGAACGCCTCGAGCCTCTATGCCGACATTCATCTCGCCCACACCCTGCGCGATACCATCACCCTGGCCGAGATGAGCGGGCTCGGCATCTGTATCGAGCTGTTCCACTGCTGGGCGGAGGGCGATTTCGAGGCGATGGTGCAGCGGGCGTTGCCACGAACCGAGCTGATCCAGCTCAGCGACTACGTGCTGGGCGACCGCGCGCTCCCGGGCCGCGCGGTGCCCGGCGACGGCGCGATCCCGCTCGAAGCATTCGTCGCCCAGGCTCTGGCCGGTGGCTACGCCCACGGATTCGACCTGGAGCTGATCGGTCCCCGCATCGAAGCGGAGGGCCGCTTGCAATCCGCACGGCGCGCCTGTGACGTCGTCGGCGCGATGCTGCACAGATTGGGTGCGTGACAATGGGTTTCGGCGACGGCTCCGACGACGCGGCGCTGCAATCGGCATGGGCCGAATTCTGCGCCCAGCTGCAGCGCGCGGGCGAACGAGTCTTCAAAGACGCCAACCCCGCCGCCGCGCTGCAGCGCGCTGACGCCTACCGCTTCCTCACCCAGAACCTGGGCCAGGCCTTCGATCTGGCGCTCGAAACCCGCGACACCGGCTACCCGGTGCTGCACACCTTCTGCGGCCCGACCCGCAAGCTCGGCGGCGACTGCGCCGACTTCACCTACCAACAAGCATGGATCGACGGACACACGACCTACCGGCTCACCGGCACCCGCGGCACCGCGCGCTTCTTCAACGTCACCGTGCAGGGGCGGCGCACGCCCGGGCCGGGCGTCCTGCATGAGCCGTTCGGCGACACACCGCAGGCCAACCTGCTCGGCCATCAACTCGATGTCGGTGAAGACGGGCAGTTCGAGCTCTACATCGGAGGCCCCGAACGTGGGCCGAACTGGCTGCCCACCACGCCCGAGTCGCGAAAGCTGTTCATCCGTCAGGGGTTTGACCGCTGGGACGAGTCGCCGGCGCAAATGCGCATCGAACGCGTCGACATGGCCTCCCCCAAGCCGTTGCCCACGCCCGCCGACATGGTCGCGGCGATGCGCTGGGCCGGTGATTTCGTCACCGGCCTGATGTCCGACTGGCCCGAATTCCCCTTCACCTACGGCGGCGTCGACGCCGCGCACCCGAACACGTTCCCGCGCGTCGGAGCGACCGACGCCGACAACAAGCGCGGCCGCGCCGCCGCCAACATGTATTGGGAGCTGGCGCCCGACGAGGCGCTGATCGTCGAATTCGCCGCCCACGACGGGCTGTGGATGTTCACCAACATGGGCGTCTTCTTCAACAGCATGGACTACCTCTACCGCCCGGTGAGCTACACGCCGAGCCGCACCAAGATCGATGCCGACGGCCGTATCCGTCTGGTTATGGCTCACCGTGATCCCGGCGTGCACAACTGGCTGGACACCCAGGGCTTCGAACGCGGCAACCTGACCTACCGCCACATGCTCGAGGGCGAGCCCGCCGTGCTGGACACCCGGGTGGTCAGGCACGACGAACTGCTCGGCGCCCTGCCGAAAGACACCACCATGGTGAGCGCACCGCAGCGCGCCGCCGCGATGTGGGAACGCTTCCATGGCATTCGCCGCCGTTATGTCTTATAGCTGATGCGTGGCCAGGTCTAGGGTCAAAGATCGTGACCGAGATCTCCGAAGACGAACTGGCCGAGCTGTCCGAATTCTCGCTACTGTCCGAAAACGCCGAGCAGGCCGGCGTCTCCGGCCCACTTCCCGACGCCCAGCGCGTCGAGTCCGGCACGGGCGAAAGCAAAATCAGCGCCTTGCGCTGGGGCAGCACTGCCCCGCGCATCGTCTTCTTCCACGGCGGCGGGCAGAATGCGCACACTTGGGACACCATCGTCGTCGGGCTCGGCGAGCCCGCGCTGGCCGTCGACCTTCCCGGCCATGGCCACTCCGCCTGGCGCGAGGACGGCGACTATTCGCCGCAGCACAATGCCGACACCTTGCTGCCGATCCTGCGCGAGCACGCCGCGTCTGCCGAACTGGTCGTCGGCATGTCGCTGGGCGGGTTGACGGCGATCCGGCTGGGCGCGGTGGCGCCCGAGCTGGTCGACGAGCTGGTGCTGATCGACGTCACCCCGTCGGCGCTGCAACGGCATTCCGAGATGACCAAGGAGCAGCAGGGCACCGTCGCGCTGATGCACGGGGAGCGCGAGTTCCCGAGTTTCCAGGCGATGCTCGACTTGACCGTCGCCGCGGCACCGCACCGCGAGCTGAAGGCGCTGCGCCGCGGGGTGTTCCACAATTCGCGCAAGCTGGAAAACGGCCAGTGGGCGTGGCGCTACGACGCCATCCGCACCTTCCCCGACTTCGCCAGCCTGTGGGAGGACGTCGATGCCTTGTCCGCACCCGTGACCCTGGTGCGCGGTGGCTCATCGGGCTTCGTCAACGACGAGGACGCGGCCGAGCTGAGCCGTCGCGCAAAGCATTTCCGCGCAGCGCACGTGGTGGAGAATTCGGGACACTCCGTGCAGAGCGACCAGCCTCGCGCGCTGATCGACATCCTGCGTGGGGTCCTCGACGCGCGCTGAACCTACGGTGGGGAGATGACTTCTCGGTTTCCGATCCGCATCGGTGTCCAGTTACAGCCGCAACACGCTCCGCAGTACAGCCAGATTCGCGACGCCGTGCGCCGCTGCGAAGACATCGGCGTCGATGTCGCTTTCAACTGGGACCACTTCTTTCCGCTCTATGGTGACCCCGACGGGGCACATTTCGAATGCTGGACGATGCTCGGCGCCTGGGCGGAGCAGACGTCGCGTATCCAGATCGGCGCGCTGGTGACGTGCAACTCCTATCGCAATCCGGAGCTGCTCGCCGATATGGCTCGCACGGTCGACCACATTTCCGACGGCCGGCTCATCTTGGGCATCGGTTCGGGTTGGAAACAAAAGGACTACGACGAGTACGGCTACGAATTCGGTACCGCAGGCAGCCGCTTGGACGACCTGGCGACTGCACTGCCCCGGATACAAACTCGGCTGACCAAACTGAACCCGGCGCCCACCCGCGACATCCCGCTCCTGATCGGCGGCAAGGGCCCGCGTAAGACGCTGCGGATGGTCGCCGAATACGGCGACATCTGGCACGGCTTCACCACCGTCGAGACCTACCCGGGCGCCGCGGCCGTGCTGGAGGAACATTGCGCCGCCGTCGGGCGCGATCCGTCCACCATCGAAAGGTCGGCCGGAGTCGAGAACAACAGCGGTGTTCGCCGCGGCGAGGGCCTCGACGGGTTGATCGCCAACGCCGAAGGCCTCGCCGCACTGGGGGTGACACTGCTGACGGTGGGTGTCAATGGTCCGGACTACGACCTGACCGCCGCCGAAGCGCTGTGCAAATGGCGCAATAGCGGTTGAACCGGCCGCCGTACATCAGGTTCATCGGCCAAATACCTAAACACACGGGTCAATTCATGAGAAACTCTCACCGCCGGTTGGCCGAACCCGGGGTGAAAGAGACTCGACAAAAAGATGCCGAAGAAATACGGGGTCAAAGAAAAGGACCTGGTTGTTTCGCACATCCTCCATCTGTTGTTGACCGGCAAGCTGCGCAGCGGGGACCGCGTCGACCGCAACGAAATTGCGTTGGGCTTGGGAGTCAGCCGGGTGCCTATTCAAGAGGCGCTGGTCCAACTCGAACACGACGGCATTGTGTCCACGCGCTACCACCGGGGCGCCTTCGTCGAGCGGTTCGACGAAGCCACCGTCCTCGAGCATCACGAGCTCGACGGACTGCTCAATGGGATCGCGTCCGCACGCGCGGCCACCAATCCCACGCCCCGGATCCTCGGCGAGCTCGATACGCTCATGCGCTCGCTGCGCACCGCCAAGGATTCGCGGGCCTTCACCGACATCGCGGCCGAATATCGGCGCACCGTGAACGACGAGTACGCCGGACCGCGGCTGCACGCCACCATCCGGGCCTCGCAGAATCTCATCCCCCGCATGTTCTGGACGACCTATCAGAGCGGGCGCGACGAGGTGCTGCCGTTCTACGAAGACGAGACCTCGGCAATACACCGGCGCGACCCCGAAGCCGCGCGGGCAGCGTGCGTCGACCGTTCCTATCTGATGGCCCAGTCCATGCTTGCCGAACTATTCCGGCGGCGGGTCTTCTCGCCGCCCGACGACGTCGATCGGGTCGTTCCGGCCCCACTCCAGGTGGTCGCCGACGCGAATACGATCTGCGGCGAAGCGTCCCTGGCGCATTGAACCGACTCTGACGGGCCGCGTCGCCGTTCAGTCGTTACGGTGACACTGATGAAATTCGCGCGGAGGCCGGCATAACAGGTGCCGCGGAAGGGCCTTCGGCCTGGCCGCGACAGTCCTCATGGTCTGCGGTGTCGCGCTGGGTGGACCGATGGCGCCGGCGGCCGCTGACTGGAATCAATGCGCGCCGGCCGGCGTGGACAGCGCGAGGACCCTGCCCAAGGACGTGACGGACAACCCGATCCACCGGCGAGGACGACCGCGACACAACGGCGTCCGTCGAGCCGCTCGGTGCGGTCGACGTCGGCGCCTTGGGCCTCGGCGTACCGGGACTCCTGACGGTCGGCACGCTGTCGGACGCCCCGCCCAACATCTGCATCAACCCCACCGGCGAATTCAGCGGCTTCGACAACCAATTGCTGCGCGCCATCGCCGACAAGTTGGGCCTGCGAGTCCGCTTCGTCAGCACCGACTTTTCGGCGCTACTGGCGCAGGTGGCATCCCGGCGCTTCGACGTCGGTTCGGCAGCGGTCAAAGCCACCGACGCCCGTCGGCGCACGGTTTCGTTCACCAACGGCTACGACTTCGGCTTCTATTCGCTGGTGGTGCCGCCCGGTTCCGCCATCCACAAGTTCAGCGACCTCGCGGCCGGCCAACGCATCGGCGTCGTGCAGGGCACCGTCGAAGAGTCGTACGTCGTCGACGTATTGCACCTGCAACCGGTCAAGTATCCGGGGTTTGCCACCCTGTACGCCAGCCTCAAGTCCCGCCAGATCGATGCGTGGGTGGCGCCGGGGACCCTCGCGGCTACCGTCATTCGCCAGGGTGATCCGGCGGTGGTCGTCGCGAACACCTACAGCCCAGGCAATTTCGTGGCTTATCCCGTCGCCCGGGGCAACAAGCCGTTGATCGACGCACTCAACTCCGGGCTGGACGCCGTCATCGCCGACGGCACGTGGGCGCACCTGTACAGCCAATGGGTGCCGCGGACAGTGCCGCCCGGCTGGAAACCGGGCTCGAAAGCCGCGCCCGTCCCCACGTTGCCGGACTTTGCCGCGATCGCGAAACAGCATCGCTCGCCGACGGGACCGCCCGCCCCGAAATCACCACTTGCGCAGCTCGGTGAATCCTTTTTCGACTGGGACATGTACCGACAAGCCGTCCCGATGTTGTTCACCACCGGGTTGCCCAACACGTTGATCCTGACCAACAGCGCCCTCGTAATCGGCCTGGCGTTAGGAATGGTGCTGGCGATGGCCGGAATCTCGCACCGGCGTTGGCTGCGCTGGCCGGCGCGCATGTACACCGACATCTTCCGCGGCCTGCCCGAAGTGGTGATCATCTTGCTCATCGGGATGGGCATCGGCCCGTTGGTCAGTGGGCTGACCAATAAGAACCCTTACCCGCTGGGAATCGCCGCACTGGGATTGATGGCCGCCGCCTACATCGGCGAGATCCTGCGCTCCGGAATTCAAAGCGTCGACCCCGGACAACTGGAAGCGTCCCGGGCGCTCGGCTTCAGCTATGCCACCGCGATGCGGCTGGTGGTGGTACCGCAGGGAATCCGGCGCGTGCTGCCCGCCCTGGTCAATCAGGCCATCGGTCTGTTGAAGGCCTCCGCGCTGGTGTACTTCCTCGGCCTGATCGCCGATCAACGAGAACTGTTCCAGGTGGGGCGGGACCTCAACGCGCAAACCGGCAGCCTGTCGCCGTTGGTGGCCGCCGGCCTCTTCTATCTGCTATTGACCATCCCGCTAACGCATTTGGTGAACTACATCGACATCCGGCTCCGCCGCGGCCGCCGCGCCGCCGCGACCAGATGACGACGCCGACCTGCTCGCTACGACATTCGGCCAGGAAATCACGTGACCTCCGGCACCCACGCGCGTGCGTCAGTCTCGCTGGCCGCCAAAGACGTTCACCAGACCCTGGGCGGGAGCAAAGTCCTGCGCGGCGTCGATATCGAGGCACCCGCCGGCAACACCGTCGCGATCATCGGGCCGTCCGGCTCGGGCAAGTCGACACTGCTGCGCACCCTGAACCGCCTGTATGAGCCCGACAGCGGCGACATTCTGCTGGATGGCAGATCGGTGCTGCGCGACGATCCCGACGAGCTCCGCCAGCGTATCGGCATGGTGTTCCAGCATTTCAACCTCTTCCCCCACCGCAGCGTGCTGGACAACGTTGTGATCGCGCCGCGAAAGTTGCGCCGCCTACCGGCCGACGCGGCCCGCGACCTGGCGATGGCACAGCTGGATCGAGTTGGCCTGAAGCACAAGGCCGCTGCACGCCCCAGCATGCTGTCCGGCGGCCAACAACAGCGGGTGGCGATCGCACGTGCGCTGGCAATGGCGCCGCAGGTGATGTTCTTCGACGAGGCGACCTCGGCGCTGGATCCCGAAATGGTCAAGGGAATACTGCAACTCATTGCCGACCTCGGCGCCGATGGCATGACAATGGTCGTGGTGACCCACGAAATGGGTTTCGCGCGGTCGGCATCCGACGCCGTCGTGTTCATGGATCACGGCAGGGTCGTGGAATCGGGCCCCCCTGAGCAGATATTCGAAGCCGCAGGGACCGAACGGCTGCAGCGGTTCTTGTCCCAAGTGCTTTGATCTCGCTAACTAGTGACCGATAGCTCCCTGAATGCAGCCTGATATCGAGATAGACTCCCGATTTATGGCAGACAGCGAATCGAACCCGGCCGAGGTAGCCGAGCTCGCCGAAGGTTTGCACCGAGCGCTGTCCAAATTGTTTGCGATTCTCCGCCGCGGCGACCCCAGCGGCGCCGCGGCCGGGGAGCTGACCCTGGCGCAGTTGTCGATACTGGTCACGTTGCTCGACCAGGGCCCGATTCGGATGACCGATCTCGCCGCACACGAACGGGTGCGGACTCCCACCACGACGGTGGCGATCCGCCGGCTGGAGAAGGTGGGGCTGGTCAAGCGTTCCCGCGACCCATCCGACCTGCGTGCGGTGCTCGTCGACATCACCCCGCGGGGGCGGGCCGTTCACGGTGAATCGCTGGCTAATCGGCGCGCTTCCCTGGCCGCGATGCTGAGCCAGCTCCCGACCTCCGACCTCAACACCCTGATGCAGGCGCTGGCCCCGCTGGAACGACTGGCCTCCGGTGACCCCACGTCCGGACCTGCCGGCGTGCCACCCGCACGCAAGGAAGCCTGAAAAGGCTGTCCTCTCAACGCTTTCCATCTGCGCTTCGGCTGTCGGTAAACTGCCGGGCATGCCCAATGCACTCATCACCGGCGCCGGCGGCGGTATCGGTTCGGCAATCGCCGCGGCGCTGGCTCCCACCCACACCCTGCTGTTGGCCGGCCGGCCATCCGATCGGCTCGACGCGGTCGCAGAGCGGCTCGGCGCCACCACGTTTCCGCTGGACCTCACCGACTCCGGCGATATCGAAGCCGCCTGCGAAATCGTGGACGAACTCGACGTGCTGGTGCACAACGCGGGGTTGGCCATACCCGGCACTGTCGCCGACTCGAACGTCGACGAATGGCGCGCCACCTTTGCCGTGAATGTGTTTGGCGCCGTGGAACTTACGCTGGCGCTGCTGCCGGCGCTGCGACGGGCGCGCGGCCAGGTGGTGTTCATCAACTCCGGCACCGGGCGCACAGCTTCGCGGGGCATGGCATCCTATTCGGCCAGCAAGTTCGCGTTGCGCGCCTTCGCGGATTCGCTGCGCAGCGACGAACCGGAGTTGCGGGTGACGACGGTCTATCCGGGCCGGACCGACAGCGACATGCAACGCGCGCTCGTCGAGTTCGAAGGCGGCACCTACGACCCCGCCAACTTCTTGAAGCCGGAAACGGTCGCGGCCGCGGTCGCCCATGCGGTGGCCACCCCGCCCGACGGACACGTCCACGAGGTGGTGCTGCGACCCACCGGGCGCTAGGCGACGCTAAACGACCAGGTTGACCAGCCGGCCGGGCACCACGATCACCTTGCGCGGGTTGGCGCCCGCTAAGAATGCCTGGACCTTGTCATCGGCCAGCGCGGCGGCCTTCAGCGTGTCCTGATCGGCATCGGCGGCCACCACCACTCGTCCGCGGACCTTGCCGTTCACCTGCACCGGGTACTCCACCGTGTCATCGACCAGATAGGCGGGGTCGGCAACCGGGAACGGACCGTGCGCCAGCGGCGTCTCGTGGCCCAGTCGCAACCACAACTCCTCGGCCATATGCGGCGCCAGCGGCGCCAACATCAGCACCAGCGGCTCGACCGCCGCGCGCGGCACCGCGTCACGGTGTTCCTTGGTGAGATGGTTGGTGTATTCGATCAGTTTGGCCGCAGCGGTGTTATTGCGCAGTGCCGCATAGTCTTCCGCGACCCCGGCGATGGTGCGATGCAGCGCTCGAAGCGTGCCGGTCGCCAGCTCTTGAGCGGGCCCGTCGACCACGCGGGTGTCACCGGTCTGCTCGTCGATGACCAGACGCCACGCGCGCTGCAGGAAGCGGTGGGCTCCGACGACGTCCTTGGTCGCCCAGGGCCGGGAAGCCTCCAGCGGGCCCATGGACATCTCGTAGACCCGCAGTGTGTCGGCGCCGTACTCGTCGCAGATCTCGTCGGGCGAGATCGAATTCTTCAGGCTCTTACCGATTTTGCCGAACTCCTGGAAGACTTCGACCTCTCCCCCGGGCCCTGGGTAGACGAACCGGCCGTCCCGTTCGACCACCTCTTCCGCCGGCACGTACGACCCTCGCGAGTCGGTGTAGGCGAAGGCCTGGATGTAGCCCTGGTTGACCAGCCGGCGGTAGGGCTCCCGAGAACTGACATGGCCCAGGTCGTAGAGGACCTTGTGCCAGAACCTGCAATACAGCAGGTGCAGCACCGCGTGTTCGGCGCCGCCGACGTACAGGTCGACGCCGCCGGGATCCTCCGGCCCATGCTCAGCCGGCCGAGGACCCATCCAGTAGGCCTCGTTTTCCTTGGCGCAGAACCGTTCCGAGTTGTGCGGGTCGGTGTAGCGCAGTTCGTACCAGGAGCTGGCGGCCCACTGCGGCATCACGTTGGTGTCCCGGGTGTAGGGCTTCAGGCCGTCGCCCAGATCCAGCTCGACGTGCACCCACTCGGTCGCCTTGGCCAGCGGCGGCGACGGCTCGCTGTCGGCGTCGTCGGGGTCGAACAGCACGGGCGAGTAATCCTGCACGTCGGGCAGCTCGATCGGCAAGGCGGCTTCGCTGAGCGCATGCGGCACGCCCGTCCGCGTCGTAGACGATGGGAAACGGCTCGCCCCAGTACCGCTGACGGGCGAAAAGCCAGTCGCGCAACTTGAATTCGATACGCGCCCAGCCGCGGCCGTCGGCCTCCAAGTGGCGCGGTGATCTTTTCCTTGGCCGCGGCCACGTCCAGACCGTCGAGGTAGCCGGAGTTGACCAGCACCCCGTCACCGGCGTAGGCCGACTCCGAAATGTCACCGCCGGCAATGACTTCCACAATCGGGAGGCCGAACTCGTGGGCGAAGTCCCAGTCGCGCTGATCGTGGCCGGGGACCGCCATGATCGCCCCGGTGCCATATCCGGCCAGCACGTAGTCGGCGATGAAGATCGGCACCGGTTTCCCGTTGGTGGGATTGGCGGCGTAATTGCCCAAGAAGACGCCGGTCTTCGCCTTGCTCTCCTGGCGCTCGAGATCCGACTTCGATCCGATCGCCTGCCGGTAGGCGGCGACGGCCTCACGCGGTGTGGCGCCGCCGTACGTCCAACGCGCGTCGGTGCCGTCCGGCCAGGCGGTGGCCACCAACTCGTCGACCAAATCGTGTTCGGGCGCCAGCACCAGATAGGTCGCGCCGAACAGCGTGTCGGGCCGGGTGGTGAACACCTCGATATCGACCGTCTCGCCATCGGCGCCCGTGGCCGCGAACAGCGCCTTGGCGCCGGTGGACCGGCCGATCCAGTTACGCTGCATGGTCTTGACCGGTTCGGGCCAGTCCAGTACGTCGAGGTCGTCGAGCAGCCGGTCGGAGTACGCCGTGATGCGCATCATCCACTGCCGCAACCGTTTCCGGAACACCGGGAAGTTGCCGCGATCGCTGCGGCCATCGGCGGTCACCTCTTCGTTGGCCAGCACGGTGCCCAGACCGGGACACCAGTTCACCACCGAGTCGGCCCGGTAGACCAGCCGGTGGCCGTCGATGATGTCAGCCCGCTCCCCCGCCGACAGCCGCGCCCAGACCCGCCCGTCCTCCGGGGCGCGGACACCGGAATCGAATTCACCGATCAGCTCGGCGATGGGGCGCGCCTTATTGGCGGCGGTGTCGAACCAGGCGTTGTAGATCTGCAGGAAGATCCATTGGGTCCACTTGTAGAACTCGACGTCGGTGGTGGAGAAGCTGCGCCGGCTGTCGTGGCCGAGGCCGAGGCGTCCAAGCTGGCGCCGGAAATTGACGACGTTGGCCTCGGTGCGGGTGCGCGGATGGGTCCCGGTCTGCACCGCGTACTGCTCGGCGGGCAGCCCGAAAGCGTCAAACCCCAACGCGTGCAACACGTTACGGCCGGTCATGCGGAAGTAGCGGGCGAACACGTCCGTTGCGATGTAGCCGAGCGGGTGGCCGACATGCAGGCCCTCCCCCGACGGGTAGGGAAACATGTCCTGCACGAACAACTTGTCGTCGGGGACCGGGGCTCCGTCTGCCGGAGCCAGCGAACCGACCGGATTGGGCACGTTGAACGTCCCGAGCTTCGCCCAGTTCTCCTGCCACGCGCCCTCGATACGGCCCGCCAGCGCCGCGGTGTAGCGATGCGGCGGCGCGTCGGAGTCGGGCGCGGCGGCGCCAGAGCTGCTCGCTGGCGAAGCGGTCGGGGAGTCGGTCACCTGAACAGGGTATAAGGGCCGACACGACGCATCCGACGGCCACAGGTTGGTCTCGGTTCCGTTGCGCGGCGATCAGAGGTTCATTCCAGGTGTGTTTCGGGCCTGTCCACCGCCTTTGACCTCTAGTTACAGTCAGCCACTATCGACGGCTTCTGGTAGATGAGCCATTGGAAGGACCGACGCAGATGATTGAGATCGTCCCCGTCCACCGGGCACTCCTCGGCGGTATGGTCGCTGGCCTGATTGGCCTGGCGGGTGTTGCGGGCGGCACGGCATCGGCAGACCCGTTGCCTCCGGCGCCGGCACCCGTCCCCACGGTTCCCGCCGTTCCCGCGCCGGCATCACAGAACCTCGGGCCCGAGCTGGTGCCGCCGAGTAGGTACCTCGCGGCCCCGCCGGCCGGCAACCAAATCGCCCCCCCGGCTACCGGTTTGGTCCCGGGAACGACCGCGCCGGCCGCGGTCACACCGGTCACGCCGGCCCCGGCTCCCGCGACGTCCGGAACGGTCTATGAGTTCCTGCAGTCGAAGGGCGTGAAGCTCGAGGCGCAAAAGCCCCAGGGCTTCAACGCACTTGACATCACCTTGCCGGTGCCCGCGCGCTGGACCCAGGTGCCCGATCCCAACGTGCCGGACGCGTTCGCGGTAATCGCCGACCGGCACGGCAGCAGTATCTATTCATCAAACGCGCAGGTCGTGGTGTACAAATTGGTCGGCGCCTTCGATCCGAAGGAGGCCATCAGCCACGGCTACGTCGACAGCCAGAAGCTACTGGCGTGGCAGCCCACCAACGCCGCGATGACCGATTTCTGCGGCTTCCCATCGTCGATCGTCGAGGGCACCTACCGCGACGGTGACTTGACGCTCAACACGTCGCGGCGCCACGTCATCGCTACGTCGGGACACGACAAGTACCTGGTGTCACTGTCGGTGACCACCGATCGTGCGGTCAGCGTCGCCGACGCACCGGCCACCGACGCCATTGTCAACGGATTCCGCGTGAGCGCCCCCGGCGCGCCAGCTCCAGCGCCGGCCCAGGCACCCGCCGCCTCACCGGTGGGGCTGCCCGCTCAGGCTCCGGTCGCCCCTGCCCCGGTTGCGGCTTCACGGCGCCGGCCGCTCCGGCGCCGGCGGTGGCTCCGGTTGCCCCGGCACCCGGCGCAACCCCGCTGGTACCGCTCGCCCAGACCACGCCGGCGGCCCCGGTCGGGCTGCCCGCACAGGCACCCACGATGAGTCAGCAGCAGGCGCCGAGCCTGTTGGCCATGGTGCCCGGCCTGCCCCCGCTACCGAACTTCTCCTTCCTCCAGCACTAGCGACGACGCCGACGCCCCAAAGAGCCCAATGTGCGGGCCGGTGATCCGGCTCGTATTGTGACCCCATGCTGATTGCGGGCGTGCTCTGCATGTGTGCGGCGGTGGCCTCGGCCGGGTTCGGCACCTGGTCGCTGGCGCACAACCGAAATTTCGGCGCCACTGCGTTGGCGCTGCGCGCGATGGCGCCGACCCAGTTGGCGGCCGCGGTGATGTTGGCCGCCGGCGGTGCGGTTGCCATGGCCGCCGTCCCAGACACTGCTCTGGTTGTGCTCATCGTGTGTGTGCTGGGCGCGCTGGGAACGCTGGCCGCGGGCTCATGGCAAAGTGCGCGCTTCGCGCTGCGCCAGGAAGGCGCCGCTCCCACCTGCGCCGGCAGCTGCGCCGGCTGCACGCAGTCGTGCCACTGACCTGAAGCTGGGGGAGTGGCCTAGTTGCGGCTTATGTCTATGGGGTGCGTGGCCAGCAGGGACAGCGGCAGCGGCTGGCGACGCAGGACTTGGCCCCACAGGTAGACCTCGGTCCCACCAGCACGTCGGATGGCAAGGCGGACAACACAATCCAGTCGTCGCGTTCGATCTCACCTTCGAGCTGACCGATAGTCCAACCCGAGTACCCCGCAAAGATCCGCACCCCTTCGACAAGCGGCGCGATCAGCTCGGGGTCGACGTCCAAATCGACCATGACCACTCGGCCGTCGACGTGGCGTAAGCCCGGCACGTCTTGGGGGTCGGCACCGACGCGCAGTGTCGCCAGGCAGAGCGCGGCGTCACGCTTCACCGGTCCT
>CAWKJQ010000001.1:0-335514 GCA_963849935.1 uncultured Actinomycetota bacterium | reverse complement strand
GCCATCAGCTGACCCGCTTGGCCGCCGCGCGCAGCTCGCCGGACAGATCACCGCGGCCGGCGACGCTGAATCCACCCAGGCCCAGCCACGACGCCATGGACTCCAGTTCACCGGCCAGCGCCGCGGCCACGCGGGCCTTGGGCGCATCGGGCTCGCCGAATGCGCCGAGGACCTGCAGCGAGTTGGCGACGCGGTCGGCCTTGAGGTCGACCCGCGCCACCAACCGTCCGTCCATGAGCAGCGGCCAGACGTAATAGCCGTACTGGCGCTTGGCGGCCGGGGTGTAAATCTCTATGCGGTAATGGAATTCGAATATCCGCTCGACCCGCGGCCGGAAGAAGATCAGCGGATCGAACGGGCACAGCAGCGCGGTGCCGCGGTCGGCGCGGGGCACCGTGCGGCCCGCCCGCAGATAGGCAGGTGCCGACCAGCCTTCGACGTCGACGGGTTCGATGTCACCGGCAGCCACCAACGCGGCGATCGCGGGCTTGACCTGCGGCAGCCGACAGCCGAAAGTAGTCGCGGATGTCGGCCTCGGTGCCCACGCCCAGCGCGCCGGCGGCCCGCAGCGTGAGCTCGCGGATCGCCTCGTCGTCGTCGACCTCGCGGGCCAGCACCGCGGCCGGCAGCACCCGTTCCACCAGGTCGTAGTGGCGCGCGAACCCCACCCGGGTGGCGGTGGTGAGCACCCCGGCGGAGAACAGCGCCTCGGCCACCCATTTCGTGTCGCTGCGCGTCCACCAGGTGCCCTTTTTCCGGCGCGGCTCGGCGGCCAGATGCGCCTCGATCTGCCCCGCCGTGCTGGGTCCGAGCTCGGCGACGGCGGCGATGATCTCGTCGGCCAGCCGCGGGTTGGCCTTGACGATGTGGGTGCCCCACCGGCCATGCCGGTACTGGCGCATCCGCCAGCGCAACAGCGGCCAGTCCTCGACGGCCATCAGCGCGGCCTCGTGTGCCCAGTACTCCGCCAGCAGCCGCGACGGACGCGGGCCCCAGGCGGCGCGGTCGAGCACGTCACGGTCGTAGGGGCCCAGCCGGCTGAACACCGGCGCGTAATGCGCCCGCACCGCCACCGAGACCGAATCCAGTTGCAGCACTTGGATCCTGGAGATCAGCCGTTTCAGGTGCGCCCGGGTGATTTCGCCGCCGGGCCGGGGCTCGCTAAATCCTTGAGCCGCAACGGCTATCCGCCGCGCCTGGGCGGCCGATAACCTGCGCGTCGACACGGCGCCGAGAATACCGGTCGTGTCCGACGTGCTGCGCTTACGACGCTGCGCCCGCGCCGACTTTCTCGTCCAACCGCACCGCCGAGTCCGTCTCGGGCGCATTCTTCTGTTCTTCGTATGCCGCCTCGAGAGCCTCCGGCACCTCGCCGAGGTCGCGGTAGACGCCCATCAGCTGCTCGAGAATCCTGATCCGTTGCCGACTTGCCTCGTCCACGGCCCGTCGAGCCTCGTCACGATCCCGGTCGGCCCTCTCCTTCGCCTCCGCGAGAAGCCGCTCACGCGCCTGCTGGGCGTCTTCGCGCAGGCTGGTCAGCTCGGCTTCGAGCTTTTCCTTGGTCGCCTGATACTCGGCTTCCATGGCTTCCCGCTGCGCGGCCATGTCCGACAACATCTGCTCGCGCTTCCGCTGGGTCTCCTCGGCCTCGGCCTCGGCCTCGGCGATCACCGCATCCGCTTCGGCCCGCGCCTCGGCCTGCATCTCGGCCACCTCATCGACCGCGCGGCTCAACATTTTCGCCATTCGCTGCTGCACCGCGTGCGGCGAGGGCGAGGTGTCCGTGAGCGACAGCCACTTCCTTGCGCAGCGCCGCCGTTTGATCGGCGGATTCCTGCAGCCGGGCCCGTAGGCTCGCCACGTCGTCAAGCAGCAGCTGCTGCTTGGTGGTCAACATCTCGATGTGGGCATCAACGGCGGTCGCGTCATACCCCATGAATTTTCGAGAGAACGTCTTCACGGGTTCGGTTATCACGGCAATTTCCCCCTTCTCTCTTCAAATGCCTGGTTGACGCCTGTGCGACCGGCCCCTCGTCCGAGTATGTCAGGTCATGCCGGGGGCGCGATCGGGTGCGCGGCGGGCCGACGGTAGCTGTGGAAGCGATACCGCAACCCCGAGCGGCTGGCCAGCCACCCCCCCGTCTCACCGACCCAGGTGTCGTCCAGCGTCGGCGCCAGCGCGTCGTCGTCATCGCGGCGCAAATCGATTTCGATCTCCGTGACCTCGCAGCGGGTGGCGTACGGCAACCCCAGCAAATAGATTTGCTCGCCGCCGATCACCCATGCCTGCGGCCCGCCGTCGGCGTCGGCCAGGGCCGCCTCCATGGATCCGACCACCCGCGCCCCGTCGGCGACGAAGCCGGCATCGCGGGACAGGACGACGTTGCGGCGGCCGGGCAGCGGGCGCACCTTCGCCGGTAACGAATCCCAAGTCCGCCGGCCCATGATCACCGGGTGCCCCAGGGTCACCTCTTTGAACCGGGAGAGATCCTCCGGCACGTCCCAGGGGATGTCGCCACCGCGCCCGATGACGCCGGAGGTCGACTGAGCCCACACCAGGCCCACCTCGGTCATACGCGCTACTCCTTGATCCCGGCTTGCAGGCCGCCCGAGCCGGCATCGTCGCCGGCGCGCTTCATACAGCGACTGGGGCTTTGATCGCCGGATGGGGGTCGTAATTCTTCACGACAACGTCGTCGTAGGTGTAATCGAAGATCGAATTCCTCGCGCCCAGAACGAGTTCCGGGTACGGCCGGGGGTCGCGGCTCAGCTGCAGCCGCACCTGCTCGACATGGTTGTCGTAGATGTGGCAGTCCCCGCCCGTCCACACGAACTCGCCGACCGACAGGCCGGACTGCGCGGCCATCATGTGCGTCAGCAGTGCGTAGCTGGCGATGTTGAACGGCACGCCCAGGAACAGGTCGGCGCTGCGCTGGTAGAGCTGGCAGCTCAGCCGCCCGTCGGCGACGTAGAACTGGAAGAACGCGTGACACGGCGGCAGCGCCATCTGTGGGATTTCGCCGACGTTCCACGCCGAGACGATGATGCGCCGCGAGTTGGGGTCGGTGCGCAGCAGCTCCAGCGCGGCGCTGATCTGGTCGACGTGCTCGCCGCTCGGCGTCGGCCAGGACCGCCACTGCACACCGTAGATCGGCCCGAGATCGCCTGTGTCGCTTGCCCATTCGTCCCAGATGGTGACCCCGTGCTCGCGCAGCCAGCTGACGTTGGAATCGCCGCGCAGAAACCACAGCAATTCGTAGATCACCGATTTGAGGTGCACCTTTTTGGTGGTGAGCAGCGGAAAGCCGGCCGACAGGTCGTAGCGCAGCTGCTGACCGAACAGGCTGCGGGTCCCGGTGCCGGTGCGGTCGGATTTGGCCGTTCCCCGGTCGAGCACCAGGCGGAGCAAGTCCTCGTAGGGGGTCGGGATCGGCACGCGGTTAGCTTAGCGGCGATCGCAAGCGCGGCGTAGCCGGGCGCGGCGGGTCGGCGTCGATGAATTTGGGTCTTGGCCCGCGGAGTAGAACGGGTGCCATGCCGAACATCGTCGACGTCGTCACCACACCCGATGGCACCTGCACGGTGCACCTGTTCACTCCCGGTGGCCCCGAATCGCAAGTCCCCTGGCCCGGCGTGATCATGTATCCGGATGCCGGCGGCGTGCGCGACACGTTCGAACAGATGGCCGCCAAGCTGGCCGGGTTCGGTTATGCCGTGCTGCTGCCGGATGTCTACTACCGCACCGCGGACTGGGCACCGTTCGACATGGCAACCGTCTTCAGCGACAAGAAGGAACGCGGGCGCCTGTTCTCGATGATCGGCAGCGTCACGCCGGACCGGATGGCCGCCGACGCCAGCGCGTTCTTCGACTATCTGGCCGCCCGCCCCGAGGTGGCCGGCGAGCGATTCGGGGTGTGCGGCTACTGCATGGGCGGGCGGACGTCGCTGATGGTGGCCGGGCGGGTACCCGACCGGGTGGCCGCGGCGGCGTCCTTCCACGGCGGCGGCCTGGTGACCGACACCGAAGACAGCCCCCACCTGTTTGCCGACCGAATCAAGGCCACGGTGTACGTGGGCGGCGCGCAGAACGACGCGTCGTTCACCGCCGATCACGCCGAACAGCTCGACAAGGCGTTAACGGCGGCCGGCGTCGAGCACACCATCGAGTGGTATTCGGCCGGCCACGGTTTCGCGGTTCCGGACAATGGGCCGTACGACGCCGCCGCGGCCGAGCGGCATTGGGAGGCGATGACGGGGGTGTTCGCTTCGGCGCTGCCGCGTTAGCGCGGTCATCAGCACCGTCGCGGCCACCGAACGTCAGAACGCCGGCAGGTCCACCAGTTCGGCCAGCCGGGCGCGGTGACGGTAGGCGGTGCCGAAGGCCAACTGGTCGCTCTTGGCCCGCTTGAGGTACAGGTGCGCGGGATATTCCCAAGTCATACCGATGCCACCGTGTAGCTGTACACACTCTTCGGCGGCGTGCACGGCGATGTCGCTGCAGTAGGCCTGCGCGATCGCCGCCGCCGCGTCCGCGTCTTCCCCGCCCCTGGCGCAGGTGTCGGCCGCGTAGCGTGCCGCGGCGGTCGCCGCACCGACCTCGAACCACAGATCCGCCAGCCGGTGCTTGATCGCCTGGTAGGAGCCGATCGTGCGGCCGAACTGCCTGCGCTGCCCGGCGTACTCCAGCGTGGTTTCGAAGCACCATTGGGCGACCCCGAGTTGCTCGGACGCCAGCAGAGCCGCCGAAGTCCGGATGGCTTCGGTGACCGGCTCGTCGCCCGCCCCGACCCGCGACGACGGTGTGTTCGAGAACGACACTGCGGCAAGGGGTCTGGTCATATCCAGCGCAAGCAGCGGTGAAATCTGCATGCCCGCGGCGTCGCGGGCGACGGTGTGCAGTTCGAGCCCGTCTCGCCCGGCGACCGGAACCACCAGCACGTCGGCGGCGTCGGCGCCGGCCACGCTGCTGACCGACCCGCTCAGTCCCTCGCCGTCCCCGCTGACCGCCGGGATGGGGTCGCCGGGCGCGCTCGACAACGGCACCACCAACGCCGCCGTCAGCTCGCCCTGGGCCAGCGCCGGCACGGTCTCGCCGTCACCGGCCCGCAACAGTGCGATGGTGGCGAGGACCGCGCTGGACAGGAACGGCACGGGCGCAACGGCCCGGCCGATCTCCTCCATGACAACGGCGGCCTCGCGGGCGCTCGCGCCGGCCCCACCCAGCGACTCCGGAACCAGCAGACCGGCCACGCCCAGTTCGGTGGCCAGCGTGCGCCACACGGCCGAAAAGTCTTGTGGCTCAGCGTCATACATGCGTATCACCTTGTCGGGCGGGCACCGCTCGGCGAACAGCTGACGGACGCCGGCCCGCAATGCCTCCTCGGTGTCGGAGTACAGCAGGTCGGCGGCGTGCGCGCTCATCGGGGCAGGTCCTTCCAGGCGACGTCCTTGTCGACACGATGTTCACCCGGCAGGCCGAGGATCCGCTCGGAAATGGTGTTGCGCAGGATTTCCGAGGTGCCGCCTTCGATCGAGTTGCCGCGTGCCCGCAAGTATCGGTACCCGGGGCCCGCGACCGACCAGGTCGACCGTCTCGGGCCTGCGCATGGTCCAGTCATCGTAGAGCAGCGCCGCCTCGCCGTGCAGCTCGATCTCGAAGCCCGAAATCGCTTGTGCCAGCTTGGCGAACGCCACCTTCATACCGGCACCCTCCGGGCCGGGGACACCGGTGGCCGCCTGTTGCCGCAATCGTTCACCGGCCAGCCGAAGGACCTCCGCCTCAACCCACAGCCGCATCAGCTGGTCGTGCATGGCGGGATTGCGCAGCGCCGGCTCGTCGCGCCAGGCCTCGGTGACCTTGCCGATATGGCCGCCTTCCCGCGGCACCCCGGCGCGCGACCCGATGGCGACGCGTTCGTTGTTGAGCGTGGTGGTGGCGACCCGCCAGCCACCGCCCTCCGGGCCAAGCCGATTCGCATCGGGCACCCTGACGTCGGTGAGGAATACCTCGTTGAATTCCGCCTCGCCGGTGATCTGGCGCAGCGGCCGGATCTCGACGCCGGGTTGCGTCAGGTCGCAGAGAAAGTAGGTCAGGCCATGGTGTTTGGGCACGGTCGGATCGGTCCGGGCGACCAGGATCGCCATCTGCGCATGCTGCGCCTGCGACGTCCACACCTTCTGCCCGTTGACAATCCAGTCGTCACCGTCGCGCACCGCACGGGTGGCCACCCCGGCCAGGTCCGATCCGGCGCCCGGCTCGCTGAACAGCTGACAGTAGATCTGCTCGCCGGTGAACAACGGGCGCAGGAACTTTCGCTTCTGCTCGTCGGTGCCGAACGCCGCAATGGTCGGCGCCGCCATGCCCATGCCGATGTAATTCTTGCGGGTGCCGCCCACCGGCGCGCCGGCGGCGGCCAGCCGGGCATCGACGCGCTCCTGCGCGGTGCGCGGCAGGTCCAGCCCGCCGAAACCGTGCGGTAGATGCACCCAGGCCAGGCCCGCATCGTATTGCGCGCCAAGGAAATCCCGCGGCTCGCTGGTCGATGGATCGTGCTCGTCGAGCAGTGCCTGAATCCGTGCGTCCAGGTCGGTCGTATCGACGGCCGTCATTGCCCGCCGCCGGGGGCGGACTGGAATCCCTGTGCGGCGCCGAGCAGCAGGCCACCATCGATCACCATGGCCTCGCCGGTGATCCAGCTCGCCGCGTCGGACACCAGGAAGGCGACTGCGGCGGCCACGTCGATCGGCTCCCCGATGCGCCCGAGAGCGATCGACGATGCCAGCGGGTCCTCGTGGTCCTTCCACAGCGCCTCGGCCAGCCGGGTGCGTACGACACCCGGGCATATCGCGTTGACCCTGACGCGCGGCGATAGTTCCAGCGCCAGTTGCTTGGTGACGTGGATCAGCGCGGCCTTGGTGGCGTTGTACATGCCCATCGCCGGCGATTGGTGCATGCCTCCGATGGAGGCCGTGTTGACGATCGCCCCGCCATGCTCGCCCATCCACGACTTGACGACGAGCGAGGTCCACAGCAGCGGAGCCCACAGGTTTACGTCGAAGATCTTGGTGAAACGAGCGTGATCCTGGTCGATCAGCGGACCGTAGGCCGGGTTGGTTCCCGCGTTGTTGATCAGGATGTCGACGCTGCCGAAGCGCTCCAGTGTGAGCTCGACGCAGCGTCGCGCGGCCTCCTCGTCAACCGCATGAGCGCCGACGCCGAGGGCCCGCTGCCCCACCTGGGCGGCGGCCTCGTCGGCGGCCTCCTGCTTGCGCGCGGTGAGTACCACGTTGGCCCCCGCGGCCGCCAGCTGCTGCGCGATCGAAAGCCCGATTCCACGTGACGCGCCGGTGACGATCGCGGTGCGGCCGGTCAGATCTTGTGAGGTCATGTGGTCAGGCCTTCCGTCGCGGTGGGAGCCGCCGTGGGCAGCGGAAACATTGTCTGCCGTCGAATTTTATTCGCGATGTTTTGGACATGTGTTGAGGTGGTATGCCAGCCGCATGTTATCGAAATTGACGCTCATGAAACCGCTGGCTGTTGCCGGGGCCGTCGCCGCGGCTATCGCCGCCGCGCCCGTGGCCGCTGCTGACGTCTACGTCGCCGGACCGGCCGCGAGTTCCCCGGCCCCGACCCACGTCATCTTCAAGGACGACCCGGGCGGCGGCGGATGCGACGCCAACGGCAACTGCGGCTCGGGCGGCCAGTTCAACGGCCCCGGTGGCGGGCCTGGCGGCCAGGGCTGCGTGCCGGGCGTCGGCTGCGGCTCCGGCGGGCAGAACGCCGGCCCGGGTGGTATCCCCGGCGGTAGCGGATGTCTGCCCGGCGTCGGCTGCGGTTCCGGCCACGCCTAACCGCTCGGTCCCTCAGGCTCCCGAGAGCCTGGTGATCCAGGCCCGGGAGGCTGCTGGGTCTATCACGTCGTCCAACTCGAACGTGGTGGCCGCCCGCAGCGCCTTGCCGTGCTCGTAGGCCGCGGCCACCAGGCGATCGAACAGGTCTTGCCGTTCGGTTGGATCGTCGACGGCGGCCAGCTCCTTGCTGAAGCCTAGGCGCACAGCGCCTTCGAGCCCCATGCCGCCGATCTCGCCGGTCGGCCACGCGACGGTGAATTGCGGCGCGCGGAACGAACCGCCGGCCATCGCCATCGCGCCCAGCCCATAACCCTTGCGCAGGATGATCATTCCCACCGGCACCGTCAGCCGGGCGCCCAGGACGAACATCCGGCCGAAGCGACGCACCGCCGCTTGGATCTCCGCGTCCGGCCCGACCATGAAGCCCGGCGTGTCACACAACGAGATCACCGGTAGCCCAAACGATTCACACAGGGCGAGGAAGTCGCCGGTCTTATCCGCCGCCTCGGCGTCGATCGCGCCGCCCAGGTGATGTGTGCTGTTGGCGATCAGTCCATAGGGCACGCCTTCGACGCGAACAAGGGCGGTGACGATTCCGACGCCGTAGTCGGGCCGCAGCGCAAGCACCGAACCGACGTCGACGATCGCCTCGATCGCCCGGTGCACGTCGTAGGCGCGTAACCGGTTCTGCGGCACCACATGCCGGGCCAGCCGCGGATCGGGCGCCGCCCAATCGCTCACGGAGCCCTGAAAGTAGGACAGGTATCGCTTGGCCAGTGCGACCGCGTGGGCCTCGTCGCGGGCGACCAGGCTGACCACGCCATTGCGGCGTTGTACACCGATGGGCCCGATCGCCTCGGGCGGATACACGCCCAGCCCGCCGCCCTCGATCATCGCCGGCCCGCCCATCCCGATGTTGGCGTCGGGCGTCGCGATGATCACGTCGCACACCCCGGCCAGCGCCGCGTTGCCGGCGAAACAGCGGCCCGAGACGATCGACACCAGCGGCACCTTCCCGCTCAATCCCGCCAGCATCCGGAAGGTCGGGACGTCCAGACCGGCGGCGCCGCCGACGTCGGTATCCCCCGGGCGGCCACCGCCGCCCTCGGCGAACAACACGACCGGCAACCGCTTTCGCGCCGCGAGATCGAACACGCGGTCGGTCTTGGCGTGGTTGCGCATGCCCTGCGTGCCGGCCAGCACGGTGTAGTCGTAGGACACCACGACGGCCTGCGCCGCCGCCCGCCCGAACCGGTCCGCGCCGATGGTGGCCAGGCCGGCGACCAGGCCGTCGGCCGGGGTGTTGACGATCAGGTCCTCCTCCGAACGACGGCTGCGCTGCGCCGCAATGGCCAGCGCACCGTATTCGACGAAGCTGTCGGGATCGACGAGGTCGTCGATGTTCTCCCGCGCGGTGCGGCGGCCTCGCTGGTGCCGTTTGGCGACGGCGGCCTGGCGGCCCTCGTCCAGAGTGAGGGAATGGCGGTGCACGACCTCGTCGAGGTCGGCACGAGGACGATCCAAATCCATTGCCGCACTACTGGATTCGCCGTCTTCCGCCGTCGCCGTGCGGGTGAACACCAGCAGCGGATCTCCGGTCCCGACCACCTGTCCGGGTGTCACCAGAATCCGCACGGTCCGCAGCGCGTCCGGTGCGACGAGCACGTGCTGCATCTTCATCGCTTCCAGGACAACGAGCTGGCTGCCCGCGGCGTATTCGGCCCCCTCGGGCGCCACCTCGACCACTGTGCCCGCCAACTGCGCGCGCAGCGCATCCTCGCCGGGATAGAGCTCGATAGCCGCCGGCCGCGGTTCCTGTTGGTGCGACAGCGCGGACCGGACCAATTCGGGAAGCTTCTCATCGAGGAAACCCGTACTCACCCAGCCGGATTCGATTCGGTCGTCGGTCAACAGCTCGCGCAGGAAGGCGGTGTTGGTGTGGACGCCCTCGATGGTGAATTCGCCCAGGGCGGTGCGGGCCTTGCGCACCGCCGCCCGCCACGACGACCCGTGCGCGGAGGGCGACTGACGCACAAAGACGATGAGCTTGGCCAACAGGGAGTCGTACTGGGGGCTTATCACCAATCCCGGCCGGCCATAGCTGTCGACTCGTACGCCGGGGCCGCTGGGTGGGGAAAACACCGTGAGCGTGCCCGCCGAGGGCACGACGGAGAAGTCGGGCCCGAAGGTCTCCATGTTGACCCGCAGTTGAATCGCGATGCCGCGGTGGGCAGCCGGCTCGCCGATGATTTCGAGGCCATCTGAGGCGATTCCGGCTGCCAGCCCCAGCTGGTAGAAGGATGCGCCACCGGCGATGGCCAGCTGGACGGCCACCAGGTCGAGTCCGGTGGTTTCCTCGGTGACGGTGTGCTCGACCTGAATCCGCGGGTTGACCTCGAGGAAGACGAAATCCTCGCCGGTGACCAGGAATTCGACGGTGGCCAGCCCGCGCATGCCCACGCGCGCGCACAACCGCACCGCCGCCCGGTGCAGGGCGCGGCGCAGGTCCTCCGAAAGTCCTTGGGCGGGGGCGATCTCGACCAGCTTCTGGTAGCGCCGTTGGATGCTGCAGTCGCGGTCGCCGACCGCGTGTGCGTGGGTTTGGTGCCCGGCCGGCGCGGCCACCACCTGCACCTCGATGTGGCGGGCGTCGGTAAGCAGCGCCTCGGCGAACAGCGCGGAATCACCGAATCCCAGCTGGGCTTCGGCGGCGCAGCGGTGGTAGGCGTCGTCGATCTGATCGGCGCTGTGCACCTTGCGCATTCCGCGCCCTCCGCCGCCGGCGAGGGCCTTGATCATGATGCCGCCATCCCGGGCGGCGAAGAATGCCTTGATGTCCTCGACGCTGCTTGGCCCGTCAGTCGCGGGCAGTACCGGCACCCCGGCGGCGATCGCGGCGCCGCGGGCCGAGGTCTTGTTGCCGAGCAGCTCGAGCACCCGGGCGTCGGGACCGACGAACGTGTGGCCTGCCTGCGCGCACGCGTTGGCGAATTCAGCTCTCTCGCTGAGGAATCCGTAACCTGGGTGAATCAGTTCCGCGCCGGCACTTTTCGCCGCCGCCAGCATGGCGTGCTGATCCAGATACGCTCGCGGGCCGGTGCCCGGCAAGCCGATCGCCTCGTCGGCCGCGTGCACGTGCGGGCTCTCGGCATCGTCTTCGGCGTAGACGGCGATCGTTCGCATGCCTAATTCGGTTGCGGTGCGGATTATTCGAAGTGCGATCTCGCCGCGGTTGGCGACCAGCAGGCTCGCGCTCATCGCAGCGGCTCGCCCCACTGCACCTGCTCGCGGAGCCTGGCCTTGAGCAGTTTGCCGCCGGCGTTGCGTGGAAGCGCGTCAGCGACCACCGTGACATATTGCGGCACTTTGAAATCGGCCAACTGGCCGCGGCAGTGCTCGAGCACCGCCGGCACGTCGATCTCGTCGTCGCCGCCGAACAGCACCGCCCCCACCTTCTCCCCCATGACGTCGTCCGAAACCCCGAGCACGCAGGCGTCGGCCACATGGGGCGCAGCCAACAGCACGGCCTCCACCTCGACGCTGGAGACGTTCTCACCACCGCGGTTGATGATGTCCTTCAGCCGGTCGACGATGTGCACCCGGCCCGCATCGTCGACGCGCACCACATCGCCGGTGTGCAGCCAGCCGTCCGCGAAGGTGGTGGCGGTGGCCTCCGGACGGTTCCAGTAGCCGGTGGTCACGTTGGCGCCCCGGGCCACCAGCTCACCCACGCCGGGGTCGTCGCCCAACGGGATCACGCCCAGGTCGACCGACGGCACCGCATACCCGACGGAGTCGGCGTGCTCGACGGCCTCGTCGTCGGGCAGCACCGTCATCAGTGAAGCCGTCTCCGTCATGCCGTAGCCGTTGAACACCGTGGCGTGCGGGAATGCGCTCTTCACCGACCGCACCAAAGACGGGGCGATCGGCGCCCCGCCGTAGCCCACCCACCGCACGCCCGACGTATCGAGGGCGGCAAAGCCTTTATGCCGCAACAACAACGAGTAGATCGCCGGCACCGTGACCATGACCGAAACACGCTCGGCCGTCAGCGCGGTGAGCAGCGCGTCGAGGTTGAGCGTGGGCATGATCACCGACGTCCCCCCGAGCCGGGCCGCGGCCAGAAGTTGCGTATTGCAACCGGTCACATGGAACAGCGGTACCGAGATGAGCGTGCGCATCGCCTCGCCCAGATCTCGGGGCTGTTGCAGACAGCGGATCCCGTTCTCGGTGTTGGTCAGGAACGCCTCGTGCGTGGTCGGCACACCCTTGGGGTGGCCGGTGGTGCCCGAGGTGTAGAAAAGGGCTGCGGTGTCGGCGCGGTCGAGTTGTTCGGTGACGTATGGCTGAGCGTCGGGCAGCGGCGCGTCCGGCGCCAGATCGACCCGCGCACCGGAGTCGGACACCACGAAGTCGACCTCGGGTTGCGCCGATCGCGTATTGACCGCCACCACAACGCCACCGGCCATCACGATGCCCCAGAACGCCAGCGCCCAGTCGATTCCGGCGGGGTAGCGGACCGCGACGCGGTCGCCCCGCTTCAGGCCGCCCGCGCGCAGGCCGCCGGCCACTCGCGCCGCACGGTCCCAGAGTTGCTCGTAGGTGAGCCGCCCGGCGCCCAGCTCGACCAGGGCCTCGCTGTCCGGACGGGTATCGACCTGTTGGGCGAGCATCTCCAGCAGGGTGGCGGGCAGTCCGTCATAGCGCGGAATGCCGTCGGAGCCGCGCGAGACACCGGTCAGCGGGAACGGGTTGCGGTCGCGGGGAATTTCGATCACTGGAGGCATGCCCGGTCCTTACTATCCTGCTGCCCTATCGTGATAGCGGTGACGATCGAGGATTCCGCCATCATGCCCGAGGCGTTTTTCACTGTCGACGGCGACTCCTATGTTCCGGGCCAGATGACGCAGGGCCCGTGGGGCGCGGCGATGGGCGGCCAGATCGTCGGGGGCCTGTTGGGTTGGGGCATAGAGCAATCCGGCATCGATGCGGAGCTGCAGCCCGCCCGGTTCACGGTCGACCTGTTGCGCCCGGCCCTGATGGAGCCGGTGCAGATTCGGACTTCGGTGCAGCGGGAGGGCCGGCGCATCAAGCTGGTCGACGGCATCCTGGTCCAGAACGGTGCCGTCGTCGCCCGGGCCAGCGCGCTGTTCCTGCGCCGGGGTGATCATCCCGACGGGCAGGTGTGGTCGTCGCCGGCGCAGATGCCGCCGCTTCCGACCTCCTCGGACGGCTTTCCCGACGAGATGCCGTTTCTCATCTGGGGGTATGGCGCGACGTTGCACGGCAGTCCGGGAATCGCCGCCGGCGAATGGGAGCAGACCCATTCCCAGAAGTTCGCCTGGGCCCGGCTGTTTCGTCCGATGGTGCACGGTCACCCACTCACACCGTTCACCCGTCTGGCCTTCGTCGGTGACATCACCAGTTCGCTCACCCATTGGGGCACCGGCGGATTGCGCTACATCAACGCCGACTACACCGTCACCGCGAGCCGGTTGCCCGACGGCGAGTTTCTGGGACTGGCGGCTCAGAGCCATTACGGCGCGGCCGGAGTCGCCACCGGCGCCGCGACCCTGTTCGACCGGCACGGACCGATCGGCACCAGCTCGGCGTCCGCGCTGGCTCAGCCGGCCGATGCCTTCAAGCCGACGTACGCGTAGTCGAGCGTCACCCTGGACTCGCGAGCCGTTTCACGAGAGCCTTGAGTGGTGAGCCAGCGCGTACCGGACAGTCGCCTCGCGGCGGCCGCCGTCTCCTTCCTCGGCTACACGGCGGCGATGCTCGTGCTGGAAAATCGCATGCGCCGCAGTGGCGGCCCGGGGATCATCGCATTTGAGTTGGCCGGCAGCGCATCTCGAGCCGAAGACATCATGACCCGGTGGGGCAGCAACGGTCAGCGGGCCGCGCGCCTATCGCTGTGGCTCGACTTCGGCTACATGGCCACCTACGGCGTGTTGACGGCGCTACTCGTCGAGCGCGCACGCCGGCGGCGTGGTCACCCGACCGGTTTGCCCGCCGCGGTGCTCGTCGCCGTCGCGGGCGATGCGGTGGAGGGCGTTTCACTGCTGAGGGTCTTGCGCGGAACACGTATCGGCGTGCATGCGCGGCGCGCACAGGTCGCCGCGCTGATCAAGTTCGCGGTCCTCGTGGGGGCATTGGGATACGCCGCCACGGGATCGGGCCGTCGAGACCCGGCCGTCGGCTAGTCCATCAGCTGGGCCGCGACGGTCGCCCCGAGCTCCCAGCACGCTTGCAGTTCGTCCTTGCTCGGGTTTGCCCGAAACGATCACCGTCGCCGCGGCTTTCGACCAACCCAGCCCGGTGGTGATGGTGTCGACGGCGCGTTCGGCGCCCTCGGTGCCCTCGTTGCCGTGCAGATACAGCCCGAACGGTCGCCCGCGAGTGGAGTCGAGCAATTGGTAGTAGGCGCAGTCGAACGCGTGCTTGAGGGCGCCCGAGATGTAGCCGAGGTTGGCGGGGGTGCCCAGCAGGTAGCCGTCGGCGGCCAGCATCTCGGCCGGCGACACCGTCAGCGCCGGGCGCCGCAGCACGTCGACGCCCTCGATGTCGGGGTCGGTGGCGCCGGAGACCACGGCCTCGAACATCTCGTGGGTGTGCGGCGACGGCGTGTGGTGCACGATCAGCAGCGTCTTACTCATGGGCGGCCCTGCAAGGTGACCGCCGTCTTCATGGCCTCGCGGGCGCGGCGGCGATCCCCCGCGTAGTCATAGGCGCGGGCCAGCCGGTACCAGCGCCGCCAATCGTCGGGGTGGTCCTCGACTTCGGCGCGCACGGTGGCGAACAGTTCGTCGGCCGCGTCGCGCTGAATGCGGCCCGACGGCCGGCGCGGCAGCGCGCTGGTGTCCAGTTCCATTCCGTCGGCCGCGATGAGCCGGGCCAGCTTCTGGTGCGCGAATCCGGCGCGCAGAGTGGCGATCATCGCCCAAAGCCCGATCACGGGCAGGATCAACACCGCCAGTCCGAGGCCGACGGCGGCCCCGCGGCCGGAGCCGATCATCGCGACGGCCACGCGCCCCAACAGCACGAAGTAACCAACAGCGCGACGCACATGAAGGCGACGAGCAATTGGGTGCGCAGCGCTTTGGTCATTGCAGATTGAGCAGCGCCTCGAGACCCACCGTCAGGCCGGGGTGTTCCTTGATGCGCCGCACGGCCAGCAGCACCCCCGGCACGAACGAGGTCCGGTCGATGCTGTCGTGGCGGATGGTCAGCGTCTCCCCCTCGGTGCCGAACAGGATCTCCTGGTGGGCGACCAGGCCGGCCAGCCGCACCGAGTGCACCGGAATGCCGTCGACATCGGCGCCACGCGCGCCCGGCAGGCTGGTGCTGGTGGCATCGGGGTTGGGCGGCAACCCTTTTCGCGACTCTGCGATCAGTTTCGCGGTGCGCGTCGCGGTGCCCGACGGGGCGTCGGCCTTGTGCGGGTGATGCAGCTCGATCACTTCTGCCGAGTCGAAGAAGGGCGCCGCCTGCTTGGCGAAGTGCATCGACAGTACCGCCCCGATCGCGAAGTTCGGCGCGATCAGCACCGATGTGCCGTGGCTGTCGGCGAGCCAGTCCTGCACCTGCTGCAGGCGCTCGGCGGTGAAGCCCGTGGTCCCCACAACGGCGTGAATTCCGTTGTCTATGACGAACTTCAGGTTGTCCATCACGACGTCGGGGTGGGTGAAGTCGATGACGACCTCGGTGTTGCCCTCGGTCAGCAGCCTCATCGGATCGCCGGCGTCCACTTCGGCCGACAGGGTCAGATCCTCGGCGGCCTGCACGCCCGCCACCATCGCCGATCCGACCTTGCCCTTGGCCCCCAGCACTCCTACCCGCATGGGTTTCACCCTAGAGCAACCCCAACGTGGGTTTCTCGCGCCGATCAGGTGTGGGCGATCAAGCCCGCTTCGGTGTAGGGAGCGCGTTGCTCGGGATCGTTGATCGTGATGTACAGGTCGCCTGGCGTCGGCATGACGAAGCCGACGAATCCATGTGCGGTCTGCCCGTCTTGCAGGCCGCCCGCTTGCAGCGGGGGCATCTTGCCGAGCCTCTGGTAGTCGACCGCAAGCGTTGACAGCTGGGGCGCGTCGGCGGGATGGGTCCATGGCTGATTGCCGCCGCCGTACCCGGCCAACATCGAGCGCTCCTGGTCGAACTGGAAGAACCGGTGGGACGTCGCGGTGATAGTCAGTTCCACCACGTTGCATGCGGAGCCAGGCGTCGGACTCGCAAAATGAGAGGCGCACCCCGGCGGGAACCACGTTGCACTGTTCACAGTGATGTCGGCCGTCGCGCCGCCGGCCGACCGCGCATGCACCGGCACGCCCATCTGACCGATCGGGAACGGTGGATCCTCCGGCGTGGAGTCGGCCCAACCGGTGGGACACGAGCATGCGGCAATGGCCACGGCGACCGCGGCGGCCGCAATTCCAAATCCCGCGCGCACCCCGGGTGGTTACCCGCAGCGCTGCCAGGGAAAACGCGGGACTATCTGACGCCCGCGTCAAGCCAATCCTGGCTTGCCCGTTTGCTGAGTTGACAGAAGCAATGCGTTGTCCACAGTTCGCGGTTTATCCACAGCTAGGGCGAGGCCCGTCTCCCCTCGTCGCCGCGCACATAAGATTCGACTTCCACCATCCGGGACGGCTACTTCGTGAACCGCCCGGCGAATCCGCGCAGCGGTAGGTCGGCGCTGGTGATCAACCCAGGCGGCGCCGCGACCACCGACTTGATCGAGGCCAGCGCGGGCATCCCGGTGACGGTCATGCCGATCGACGCGAAGTTGTCCGGGTTGGAAAGGTCCACCCCGGGTTTGGGAAAGATCATGTGCTTGTTGTAGACGCACGGGTCGCCCTTGATCTGAGTGATGTAGCAGCCCTTGATCTTCCAGCTCGGATCGGTGTGTGGTGTCATCTGCCATTCCAGGTGCGTCTCGACCCGCGGCACGCCGTCGACCATGCCCTGATACTTGATGTAGTTACCGCCCAGCGAACCCTTGGGCAGGGTGTACCAGCCCAGGTCGATGTCCTTGGTGCACGCTCCCAGCTCGTAGCTGAACTTGACCTCGTCGAGCGTCAGATCGAAACAGTCGGCCATCATGTACACGCTGTCGGCGAAGACGCGGGTGTATTTCTCGAGCTTCGAGGGGATTTCGGGATCGTCGACCGGCTGGCCGTACCCCACCTCGATCCAGGTGTCCTTGGAGTGGTGGCACGACACGTCGACCGACTCGATGGTGGTGACGTTCTCGATGTCGGCGACGTCGGCCGAGCACACCACGCCCAGGATCTGGTTCAGCCCCGGGTTCATCCCGGTGCCGTAAAACGTGGCGCCGCCCTTCTCACACGCCTCGGCCAGCAGCTGGGTCACCGGCTTGCCCGACGGGTGCGGGTGGTTCTTGTCGCGGTGCCAGCCGGTGATCCAGTCGGCGGTGGTGACGATATTGATGCCGGCCTCGAGCACTGTGACGTAAAGGTCCTCGTCGGGAAACACCCCGTGAAACGTCAGCACGTCCGGCTTGGCGGCGATGATCTCGTCGACCGTCCCGGTGAACGCCACCCCGTTTGGCCCCAGTCCGGCGAATTCTCCGGTGTCCTTCCCGACCTTGTCCGGCGAATAGCAGTGCACGCCAACGAGTTCGATGTCGGGTTGGGTAGCGATCCGCTTGATCATCTCCGAGCCGACGTTTCCGCTTCCGACCTGAAAGACGCGAACCGGTGCTGGTCTCATTGCTTCGAGCCTTCCTGCGATACCGATGCCTCGGGATAGAACTGCTTGGCCCACTTGCGAATTGCGGTGAAGCCTTCATACTCGTCAGCGGCCAGCGCGGGCGGGTCCGAATAGCGCTGGTGCCGCCAGATCTCGATGTCCTGCTCGAACTGGCGGATGACTTCGCGCCCGAATTCGTCGGCCTTGGCGGCGGCCCGGTCCGGGTCTTTGTGCGGCGTCCGGCCGATGTAGACCATGAAGCGCACATCGGAGGTGAACTCGTCGACCGGCGTGATCGCCGAGATGGTGCGGTTGTCGATCATGCCCCAGCTCTTGGTCACCGCGATGCCCAGACCGCCGTTGATGGCCTGCACGCCGCTGTTGATGTCCTCGATCTTTTGCCCGTCGTCGCCTTCGAAGGTGATGGTGAAGTCGACGTAGGACACCGGGTCGGCGAAGTCGTGGCGGGTGAAGACCGGCACGATCGGGGTGTTGTGCACGAACTTGAAGTGCGCGAAGTCGACGCCGTTTTCCAGCACGTATTGCGGGTGCATTTCCAGGGTCCCGCGGTACAGCCGCTGCTGCGGGTAGTAGTCGTCGACGCCGCTGCCGTCCTCGAAGGCGGCGAACACGTCCGGGCGCATCGAAGTAGGGTTCGCGACGGTCCACGTCGTGCCAGATGTACACCGACGCGTTGCGCTCGACCACCGGGTAGGTGCGGATGCGTCGGCCGCGGTTGGGCCGATCCTGGTACGGGATGCAGACGTTGCGGCCCTCCTGGCTCCACTGCCACCCGTGGAACGGGCACTGCAGCACCTCGCCGACGACCTTGCCGCCATACCCCAGGTGGGCGCCCAGGTGTTCGCAGTAGGCGTTCATCACCGTGAGCTCGCCGGATTCGGCGCGCCAGGCGACCATCTCCTGGTCGAAGTACTTCATCTTGTGCACGTCGCCGACGCCGATCTCGTCCGACCAGGCGACCTGGAACCAGCCGGTCGGTTTCATCGACAACGGTGGCTTAGCCATCGAGCCCTGCCATGTGAGCTGCCCTCCCTCGCGTACGAATGATAGGCCCCGCGGCGACAAAATCAAAGTACCCTCTATGAAACCGAGCGACCCACTCGGCGCCAATGGATAAGATCGGCAAATGCCCCGTCAGAGCAGCCCGGCAGGAGTGGACGGCCGGCGCCCGAATCGGCGGGGCCACGCGACTCGCGAAAGCATGCTCGAGGCGGCGCTTGCGATCGCTGGCCTCCGGCGAGCCGGGCTCGGTGTCGGCCAACCGCATCGCCAAGGACATCGGCGCGACGTGGGGCGCCGTGCAGTACCAGTTCGGCGACACCGATGGATTCTGGGCCGCGGTGCTGCACCGCACCGCCGAGCGGCGCGCCGCGACGTTCTCCACGCTGTCGACACCCGTCTCGCCGGATGCCCCGCTGCGCGAGCGCGTCGCGCCATCATCGACACCCTCTATCGCGGCCTGGCATCGCCGGATTCGCGTGCGATCGAGAACCTGCGGGCCGCGCTGCCACGCGAACCCGACGAGCTCGAGCGGCTCTACCCGCGCACCGCCGCCGAACTGTTTTCCTGGGGCAAAAGCTGGCTGGAGACCTGCCAGCACGCCTTCGCCGGTCTGGCCGTCGACCCGGATCGGGTCCGCGAGGTGGCCGCCCTGATCCCCGGCGCGATGCGCGGCCTGGTTTCCGAGCGCCAGCTGGGTTCTTATGCCGACCTCGACATGGCGCGCCGCGGTTTGACCAACGCGCTGGCCGCCTACCTCGAGCCGTCCCGGCCGTAATGGCCGGCATCACGATCCGCGAGGCCACGCCAACCGATTTCGCCGATGTAGCCGCGATGCACTATTCGGTGTGGCGGCAATCCTGGTGCGGGATAGTGCCGGACCAGGTACTCGACGGGCTCACGTCGCCGAAGACCTGGGCCGTGCTGCTCTATCCCCGAGACCTCGGTCGCCCCGGATGGCGGATGTGGATCGCCGAGGCCGGCGGGCAACTCCTCGGCATGACGCTCTTCGGGCCGGATCCGGACGGCCCCGAGCAACTCGAACTCGATGCGCTCTACATCTCGCAGGCAAGCCAGCGGCACGGCGTCGGCGGCGCCTTGCTCGCGAAGGTCCCTGGACTCCGACCCGCGCCGCGACGTCGTGCTGTGGTGCGCGCAAGCCAATGGCATCGCGCGACGCTTCTACGAGAAGAACGGCTTTCGCCTCGACGGCCGCACGATGGACTGGGAGCCGGTGCCCGGCGTCAAGGTGCCCCACCTGGGCTACCGTCTCAGGCGTCGATGACGATTCGCTCACCGTCGGCCCGCGAGACGCACACCAGCATGCCGTCGTCATCCGCACGCGGCGCGGCCACGGTGATCCACCTGTCCGGCAAGCACTTTCACCCTGCACGTGCCGCAGAACCCTTGCCGGCACGAGTAGGGGGTGGTGGGGTCGCCATCGAGCATGACGTCGAGCGCGGTCCGATTCGCCGGTACCGCGAGCACCTGCGCTGATCGCGCGAGCTCCAATTCGAACGGAGCCCCGTCCACCACGGGCGCCGGGCTGAACCGCTCGTAATGCAATGGCGCACCGGCATGTTCGTTGCGGGCGATCCGGACGGCCTCCAGCATGGCGCTCGGCCCGCACACGTAGACGGCGGTCGCCGGTCCCGCCGCCGGCCAACAGCTCCGAAACGGTGGCGAAGCGGCCGCGCTCGTCGTCGGCCCACACCGTCACCTGGTCCGGCCCCATGGCCACGACTTCGTCGAGCAACGGCATGTACTCGCGGCTGCGGCCGGTATAGATTGCGCGCCAATCGATGCCGCGCTGCGCGGCCACCTGGATCATCGGCAGGATGGGCGTCACCCCGATGCCGCCGATGACGAACAACACTTCGTGCTCGGCGGTGCCGAGATAGAACGCATTGCGCGGACCTTCGAACTGCAGCGTGTCACCCACGTCGAACGTCTCGTGCATCTCGATGGATCCGCCTCCGCCGTCGGCGATCCGGCGCACGGCGATGCGGTAGTCGGTGCGCCGCCCGGGAGAACCGCACAACGAGTACTGCCGCCGCCGGCCCGAGGGCAACAGGACGTCGATATGCCCGCCGGGCGTCCAGGACGGCAGCAGCCCGCCGTCGGGGTCGGCCAAGGTCAATGCGACGACGTCCGGCGCGACGAGCTCGCGCTTGGTTACCACCGCGGTCAGCTTGCGCTGCACCGGCGTCACCCGCGCGGGCGACCACCGCGACACCGTGGCGAACCCCTCGAACACCGCCCGCACGCCCCACAGCAACGACCCGAAGCGGTCATGGTCGCGCCGGCCGTACAGGTCGGCCGGTCTGCTGGACCAAATGCTCTCCGGCACCGAAAACCGCCCCTACTTCTGCCGAATGTCCAAGCGCGCGAACAGCCGGATCGCTCCGGGACTGATGCGCCGCATCGCGTAGCCGATCCGCGACTCCGCGGCGATCGGCAACACGGCCGGAGCGGTCTTGACGGACTTGACGATCGCCTTGGCGGTCGCTTCGGGGGTGAAGTTGCGGCGCCGGTAAGCGGCGTCGGCCTTGCCCCGCGCCCGCTCCTGCTGCTCCGCGCTCATCCCCGCGTAGACCGTGTTTTTCGCGATGTTGGTGTTGACGAATCCCGGGCACACCGCCGTGACGCTGATCCCCTCGTCGGCGAAGTCGGCCCGCAACGACTCGCTCAGCGCCAGCACCGCCGCCTTGGTGGTGCTGTAGGCGACCATCGACTTCGACGGTAGGTAGGCCGACGCCGACGCCACGTTGATGATCGTGCCGCCCTCGCCGCGCTCGACCATCTGCGCCCCGAACGCCCTGCTGCCCGAGATGACGCCGTGAACATTGACGCCCATGATGGCTTCCCAGTTCGCCGAGCTCGTCTCGAGGAAGCGGCCCGCCATCCCGATGCCGGCGTTGTTCACCAGGATGTCGACCACGCCGTGCTCGTTGCGCACTTGCGCCGCAAGGTCATTCATGGCCGCCTCGTCGCTGACGTCCACCTGGTAGACGGCGGCCTCGGCGCACGCGGCGCGCACCGCGTCGGCGGTTTCGTTGGCCGCGGCCAGGTCACGGTCCGCGAGCACGATCTTGCGGGCGCCGTGCCGGGCCAGCTCCACCGCCGTGGCCCGGCCGATCCCGGCGCCGGCACCGGTGACCAGGGCCAGTTTGCCTCGCACCTCGCGCCGCTCGCCGCGCACCTCGCTCGTGCCGGCGGCGGTCGCGCCGTCGACGTTGCGGTCGACCCACTCGGCGGTCAGCCGGGCGATGACATCCGGGCGCGACGTCACCACCCAGTGCCCACCCTCGATCTCGATCACCCTGCTGCCGTGGGGAATTGCGCCGGTGAACCGCTGCAAAGCGGGAGTGACGAAGATGTCCCGGCGCGGCACCAATGTCTGGACCGCGACGGTGGTCTCGGGGAGCTGGCGACCGGGCGCCAGCATCGGCGCCGGCATGTTCTGCCGGTACAGGTTGAGCCCGTGGACGTAATCGGTGACCGAGCGCATGGTGTCGTGGTGTTGGCTGCGCGTGCTCGACCGGCCGATGCGCTCCAGCGCCTCAACGACTTTCACGCCGACCCGGGAGCGAAACGCGAGCTCCGGCACGCCCGGGCACAAGAAGAAGCCGATGTAGCCCGACGCGATCAGTTGTCTGATGACCCGGGCGATGGCCCGCGGCGTGCGCGCCGAGCGCAGAAACGCGCCGGCATAGTTCAGGTGCGGGCCCGAGATCGAGGTGAAGGAGGCCACTTTGCCCATCACCGATGCGTCGGTGACCGCCGCCCATGCCTGAATCGATCCCCAGTCGTGGGCCAGCAGGTGCACCCGCCCGACACCCAGGCTGTCGATCACCGCACCGATGTCGGACACCAGTTGCGGGAAACGGTATCCGGATCTCTTTGCGGGACGGCTCGATTCGCCGGCTCCGCGCACGTCGTAGGCCACGACGTTGTAGGGCTTGCCGGCCAGCTCGTGCGCGACACCGTCCCAGACGTGGTGGTTGTCGGGAAAGCCGTGAATTGCCAGGATGGTTGGCCGCGCCGGGTCGATGTCGGTGTACCGGTGCACGGCCAGCGTGACGCCGTCGCCGGCGGTGATGGTCGAGGTCGTGGTCATCAGTGCGAGGCGCGCGCGGCGGGTGAGACGGCCAGGTAGTCGACGGCCAGCCCCAGCCCACCGAGCTGCGAGGGGTGAAAGCCCGGCCGGTAGTAGTTGCCGACCGCGCGGATGAAGCGCATCGGCCCCGGGCACCAAGCCGCGGCGCGCCGCGGAGAAGTAGTCGCGCCAGCGCGGCTTGGTGCGGGGCGGCAGCAGGGGATCCAGCGAGTACATGAACCGCACGCCGCGGATCCACAACAGACAGCATGGCGGGCGTCACGACGAGCTGGGCGCGCACCTGCCGCCAGTAGCCGGCCCGCAGATGCTTCATGGTGTCGAAGGCCACCGCCTTGTGCTCGACTTCCTCGGCCCCGTGCCAGCGCAGCATGTCCAGCATCACCGGATCGGTGCCGATCTCGTCGTGGGCCGGCGAGTCGAGGATCCACTCCCCCAGGATTGCGGTGTAGTGCTCGATCGCGGAGACGATCGAAACCTGCTCGAGCAACCAGCTCTGCTGGCGGCGTTCGCTCCAGTCGGGCCGGGGGCCCAGCAGCTTGTCGAACAGCCACTTGATCTGGCCGGTGTAGGGGGTCAGGTCGATGTCGCGCGCGGCGAAGTGGGCGAGCACGTTGGCGTGCGCCTGCGAATGCACGGCCTCCTGGCCGATGAAGCCCTGGACGTCGAGCCGCAGCTGGTCGTCCTTGATCAGTGGCAGCGTCTGCTTGAAGACCTCGACGAAGAACTCCTCGCCGGCGGGCAGCAGCAGGTGCAGCACGTTGAGGACGTGCGTCGCGAACGGCTCACCGGGCACGTAGTGGAACGGCAGCTGCGACCAGTCGAAGTCGACATCGCGCGCCTCGAGCACCAGTCGCTCGTGGTCCAGCGAGGCGTCGTGCGGACCCGCTGCCTGGTCGTCGACGGTCAGCATCATGCCCCCTACCTCGGCGTTTTACCCTCGATCACGATGTTGCGGTGGACGTCGCGCGTCCCAAGTATAGGTAAGCGACCCAGATATGCGAAACCGCCGGTACCGGGTTCTCGCGTGATCGTCCTCAGCCCGCGGTGGCGTGCCGGCGCAGCTCGTACTGCCCCGGGTCGGGGTTCGCCAGCATCCGGCGGTGGTCGGCCGGCGTGAGGGGCCACACCTCGGGCACACCGTCCTTGTTGAGGTACCAGCTGTTACAGCCGGTGGTCCACACGGTGTCCGGCATCGCGGCGCGCAGCTTCGCGTTGAAACGCTCGGTCGCAGCCGCCGTCGGCTCGACCGTGTCGAACTCGTGGCGGCGCCAGCGCTCGATCCACCCCAGGATGTGATCCGCCTGCGACTCCGCCACCGTCGTCAGCGCAAGGTTGCCCACCGGGCTGTGCGGCCCCAGCATCATGAAGAAGTTGGGAAAGCCCGACAGCGCCACGGTTTGGTAGGCCCGCGGCCCGTCGCGCCAGACGTCGTTGGCGCGGATGCCGTCCCGGCCGATCAGCTCCATCGGCCGGAAGAATGCATGCGTGTCGAATCCGGTGGCGAGGACGATGATGTCCACCTCGTGCAGGACGCCGTCACCGGTGACGATGCCGCGCTTTTCCACATGGTCGATGCTCGCCGTCACAAGCTCGACGTCGTCGCGCTGCATCGCCCGGTAGAAACCGTTCGACATCACCAGGCGTTTGCAGGCCGGCGTGTAGTCGGGCGTCAGCGACCGCCGCAACTCGGGATCGCGGATCTCCCAGAGGCTGGCGCGGCACAGCGCCGCCATGATCTTTCGGCGCAGGCCCGGCTTGGTGAGTCCGACCGCGAAGTAGTCGTACCCGAGGCTGTAGATGCGGTACGCCAACCCATCGAGCCACGGCAGCTTTCGCCGGGTGACGCCGGTGAACACGCTGTAGCGCGGATTGGCAAGGCGCAGCACCCATTGCGCGGTGCGCTGGAACAGCGCGACGTGGCCTGCCACGCCTGCCAGACCGCACACCAGCTGTACTCCCGTCGACCCGTTGCCGACGACCGCGACGCTGCGCCCCCGCACGTCGACACTGTGATCCCAGCGCGCCGAGTGAAAAACGTTGCCGCCGAAGTCATCCAGGCCAGGGATCGATGGCAGTCGCGGGTGATGCAGCACGCCGGTGGCCGAGATCAAGAAGTCGACTTTCGTTTCCTCCCCGGCGTCGGTGCGCAGCACCCACCGGCCGTCCTCGAAACGGGCGCTGGCGATCTCGGTGCCGAACCGAATCCGTTCCCGCAAACCGTAACGGTCGGCGATGTCGCGGAAATAGGCCTGGATCTCGTCGCCGGGTGAGAACAGGTGGGACCAGTCGGGGTTTCTGGCGAAGCTGTACTGGTAGATGCGCGACGGAACGTCGCAGACGAGACCCGGATAGGTGTTTTCCCGCCAGGTGCCACCCACCTCATCGGCCTTCTCGTAGATGGTCACATCGGCGATACCGCTGCGCAGCAAGGCGATTGCGACACACAGCCCGGACATGCCCGCTCCGACGACGGCTACGGTGGGGTCGCGTCGCGTCATCGGAACTCCCACGTTTAGGAGATTCACGGCGGTCGGTGGGCTAGTCGGTCTCGGCGCGCTGCTTGAGGCGCTGCAGGGTGAGCCGGATGTGCTCGGTGTTGGCGCTCAGCCGATCGCTGACGCCGGTGGCCTTGCCGGCGACCTTGCGGAACCACCCGGGCCTGCGGTCCCAGGTGCTCTCGGTGACCGCACACCCGCCGTCGGCCGCGAGGATGTCGTATTGCCAGCGGGCGATCGGAACGATGGTGTGGCTCACGTCGAAGGCGAAGCGACGACCCGGTTCGGCATCGGTGACCGTGCACTTGGTGCTCCAGTGCCGACTGCCGCTCTCGTTGCGGCCGGTGAACACCGCGCCCGGGGCCACCGCGTTGCCCTTGCGCCACTCCATCGCCACCGCTTCCTCGGCCAGCTCGGCCAGAGTGGGCAGGTCGGTGATGAGCCGATAGACCACGTCGGGTGCGGCCGCGATCTGCACGGTGGCCGTTACGCACGGGTCGGTCATTCGCCGATCATAGCCAGCAAACACCCAGCTTTTGCGGCCTCCGCGAACTTTCTTCACACTTGATGGTGAACCGGCAACCAAGGGGCGATCATGCGAGTCGGCGTACCGACCGAGACCAAGACCAACGAGTTTCGGGTCGCCATCACCCCCGCCGGAGTCGCCGAGTTGACCCGCCACGGCCATGACGTTCTCGTGCAGGCCGGCGCCGGCGAAGGGTCGGCGATCCCCGATACCGAGTTCAAAGCCGCCGGCGCCCAACTGGCCCATACGGCCGAACAGGTGTGGGGCGAAGCCGACCTGCTGCTGAAGGTCAAAGAACCGGTCCCGGCCGAGTATGACCTGTTGCGGCGCAACCAGATCCTGTTCACCTATCTGCATCTGGCCGCCTCGCGTGCATGCACCGAGGCGCTGCTGGCATCCGGAACCACATCGATCGCCTACGAGACGGTCCAAACCGCTGACGGCACACTGCCGTTGCTGGCGCCGATGAGCGAGGTCGCCGGCCGGCTGTCCGCCCAGGTCGGGGCCTACCACCTGATGCGCACCCATGGTGGACGCGGCGTGCTCATGGGCGGGGTGCCGGGCGTCAAACCCGCCGACGTCGTGGTCGTCGGGGCCGGGACGGCCGGCTACAACGCGGCCCGGGTCGCCGGCGGCATGGGTGCGGCGGTCACGGTGCTCGACGTCAACATCAACAAGCTGCGGCTGCTCGACGCTGAGTTCGGCGGCCAGGTCCGCACCCGCTACTCGTCGGCCTACGACCTGGAGGGCACCGTCAAGCGCGCCGATCTGGTGATCGGCGCCGTACTGTCGCCCGGCGCGAAGGCGCCCAAGTTGATCTCGAATTCCCTTGTCTCGCGGATGAAATCGGGCGCGGTGCTGGTCGACATCTCGATCGACCAGGGCGGGTGCTTCGAGGACTCCCGGCCGACCACGCATGACGACCCCACCTTCGCGGTCCACGACACGGTGTTCTACTGCGTCGCGAACATGCCCAGCGCGGTGCCCAAGACCTCGACGGTGGCGCTGACCAACGCGACGATGCCGTACGTGCTGGCGCTCGCCGACCGTGGCTGGCAGTCGGCGTGCCGATCGGATCACGCTCTGGCCAAGGGACTTTCGACGCATGATGGTGGCCTGCTGTCCGAACAGGTGGCCACCGACCTCGGCCTGCCGTTCACCGACCCGGCCGGCGTTCTGGGCTGACCTGAGTGCGTGGGCTAACTGGTGGCCGCGAGGTCGGCGATGATGTCGGCCGCGGGGCCCGCGCACGCGTTCTTGAACGACGTGCCCGCCCACAGGGGCATCCCGTTGGGGTCCTCGATGGCGGCGGCCGCCTCCCGGATCGGTGAGGTCATCTGGTTGATCTCGGGGTAGCCCAGCGGCGCCACATGATCGAGCGTGCGGGTGAAGTCGTTCTCCAGACCGCGCGCATAGCGGCCCGAGAACGCGCGCGTGACAACGGTGGTGGCGAACAACGGGTTCTTCAGGGCGACGCGGTGGGCCGCGTTGGTGCCCGCCTCGTCGGCCAGGAGGAGCGCGGTGCCCACCTGGGCCGCCACCGCTCCCCTGCGCAGCACGGCCCCGACTTCGTCGGCGGTGCCCAGTCCGCCCGCCGCGATGATCGGGACATCGTGGGCGTGGCGGATGCGGTCGATGAGTTGGTGCAGCGACTCGTTGGCGGGTTCCATGTCCGGTGCGAAGGTGCCGCGGTGCCCGCCGGCCGCGGGACCCTGGACCACCAGGCTGTCCGCGCCGGCCGCGACGGCCACTCCCGCTTCGTAGGCCGACGTCACGGTGACCATGACCAGCAGCCCCAGCGCGCCCAGCCGACGGATCACATCGGGCGGCGGCACGCCGAAGGTGAAAGACACCAGCTCCGGCCGGACGTCGGCCACCACCTCGAGCTTCTGCTCCCAATCGTCGTCGTCGCCGTGCTGTGGGTGACCGACCTCCACCTGGTAGTGCTCGGCGATTTCTTCGAGTTCGGCGGCGTAATAGTGCAGGGCCACCCAATCGGCGACGCTGGGTTGTGGCACAAACAAGTTCACGCCGAGCGGACCGGTAGTGGCCTTGCGCGCCGCGACGATGTCGGCGGCGAACTGCTCGGCGCTGCGATGCCCGCCGGGGACGAAACCGAGCCCGCCGGCATTGGACACCGCCGCGGCCAACGCGGGAGTCCCGGGCCCGCCGGCCATGGGTGCGCCGACGATGGGCACCATGATGTCCCAAAAGCCCAGTACCATGCGGCTAATTTACCATCGCCCGAAGTTGTTGGGGCAGTGACCGTTTGGTGGCATACGGGCCCAGAACCGCGGCGGCGTACCGCTGGCCGAGCAACCGGCGGGCCACCGCGTTGACCTCCTCGACGGTCACCTGATCGATTTGCTGCAGGGTGTGCTCGATGGTGCGGTGCTTGCCGTAATTGAGCTCGCTTCGGCCCAGCCGGCTCATCCGCGAGCTGGAATCCTCCAGCCCGAGCACGAGCCCGCCGCGCAACGACCCCTTCGCGATACGGCATTCCGACTCGGTGATGCCGTCGCGCGCCACCGACGTCGAGCACGTCGCTGGTCACCGCCATCACTTCGGCGAAGCGCTCGGGCTGGCAGGCGGCATACACCGACAGCGCGCCGCTGTCGGCGAAGACGTCCACCGTCGAGTAGACCGAGTAGGCCAGGCCGCGCAGCTCTCGAACCTGCTGGAACAGCCTGGAACTCAATCCCCCGCCCAACGCGGTGTTGAGCACCGACAACGCCCAGCGGTGCTCCCAGCCGCGGCCGGGCGTGCGGACGCCCAACGACACGTGGGCCTGCTCGGCGTCCCGGTTGCCCAGCAACAACACCGGGCGGCCCGTGACCCGTCCCCCACCCTTACGCGGCGCGATGGGTTGGCGCCCGCGAACCAGGTGCGGCCCGAAGTGTTCGCGTACCAGCCCGACCACCTCGTCGTGGTCGACATTGCCCGCCACCGCCACCACCATCCGCTCCGGCGTGTACCGCCGGACGTGAAACGAGTGCAGCTGGCTACGGGTCATCGACGCCACCGACTGCACGCTGCCGATGACGGGGCGGCCCACGGGATGGTCACCGAAGAGCGCGCTCAGGAACATGTCGCCGAGCGCGTCCTCGGGATCGTCGTCGCGCATCGCGATCTCCTCGAGGACCACGTCGCGTTCCAGCTCGACGTCGTCGGCCGCACAGCACCCGTTGAGCACCACGTCGGCGACCAGGTCGATGGCCAGCGCCAGATCGCTGTCGAGCACGTGCGCGTAGTAGCAGGTGTGCTCCTTGGCGGTGAACGCGTTCAGCTCTCCCCCGACGGCGTCCATCGCCTGCGCGATGTCCACCGCCGTGCGGCTCGGGGTCGACTTGAACAACAGATGCTCGAGGAAGTGCGCGGCGCCGGCCACGGTGGCGCCCTCGTCGCGGGAGCCGACCCCGACCCAGACGCCGACCGACGCGGAACGCACCGACGGCAGGTACTCGGTGACCACGCGCAAGCCGCCCGGCAGCGTGGTGCGCCGCAGCGCGGCCTGGGACGCCGATTCAGCCTCAGCGGCCTTGCCCCGGCGCAACGCGCCGGCCCGACCGGGACGCGTCCCGGTCGGTGAGTCAGCTGCTCGTCGCTGCGGCATCGGCAGGGGCGGCCACCGGAGCATCGGCAGGAGCCGAGTTGTCGTCCTCCACCAGAACAAGCGAGATCTTGCCGCGCTTGTCGATATCGGCGATTTCGACACGCAGCTTGTCACCGACGTTCACCACGTCCTCGACCTTCGCGATCCGCTTGCCCTTACCGAGCTTGGAGATGTGCACCAGGCCGTCGCGGCCCGGCAGCAGCGATACGAACGCACCGAAATCCGTTGTCTTGACGACGGTTCCGAGGAACCGCTCGCCGACCGTCGGCAGCTGTGGGTTCGCGATGGCGTTGATCCGGTCGATCGCGGCCTGCGCCGAGGGTCCGTCGGTGGCGCCGACGAACACGGTGCCGTCGTCCTCGATGGAGATCTGCGCGCCGGTCTCCTCGGTGATGGCGTTGATGACCTTGCCCTTGGGGCCGATGACCTCACCGATCTTGTCCACCGGGACCTTGATGGTGGTGACCCGCGGCGCATACGGGCTCATCTCGTCGGGCTCGTCGATCGCCTCGGCCATGACCTCGAGGATCGTCAGGCGCGCATCTTTGGCCTGGGAGAGCGCGCCCGCCAGCACCTGCGACGGAATGCCGTCGAGCTTGGTGTCCAGCTGCAGCGCGGTGACGAAGTCCTTGGTGCCGGCGCACTTGAAGTCCATGTCGCCGAACGCGTCCTCGGCGCCCAGGATGTCGGTCAGGGTGACGAAGCGGCGCTCGGTCTTGCCGTCGACCTCGACGTCGTCGGAGACCAGGCCCATGGCGATGCCGGCCACCGGCGCCTTCAGCGGCACACCGGCGTTCAGCAGCGACAGCGTGGACGCGCAGACCGAACCCATCGACGTCGAGCCGTTGGAGCTCAGCGCTTCGGACACCTGACGGATGGCGTACGGGAACTCCTCGACGCTGGGCAGCACCGGAATCAGGGCCCGCTCGGCGAGCGCGCCGTGCCCGATCTCGCGCCGCTTGGGCGAGCCGACCCGGCCGGTCTCGCCGGTGGAGAACGGCGGGAAGTTGTAGTGGTGCATGTACCGCTTGGACGTCTCCGGTCCCAGCGAGTCGATCTGCTGGGCCATCTTGACCATGTCGAGCGTGGTGACACCCAGGATCTGGGTCTCACCGCGCTCGAACAGCGCGCTGCCGTGCGCCCGCGGAACCACGGCGACCTCGGCCGACAACGCGCGGATGTCGGTGATGCCCGCGGCCGTCGATGCGGAAGTGATCGGTCAGGATGCGCTGGCGCACCAGCTTCTTGGTCAGCGAGCGGAACGCGGCGCTGACCTCTTTCTCCCGGCCCTCGTAGGTTTCGGCGAGCCGCGCCAGCACCTCGGCCTTGAGCTCGTCGGTGCGCGCGTCGCGCTCGGCCTTGCCGCCGATGGTCAGCGCCTTGGCCAGCTCGTCGGTGGCCACCGAGGCCACCGAGTAGTAGACGTCCTCGGCGTAATCCGGGAACGTCGGGTAGTCGCTGATCGGCTTGGCGGCCGCCTCGGCCAGCTCCTGCTGCGCCGTGCACAGCGCGGCGATGAACGGCTTGGCGGCCTCCAGGCCTTCGGCCACAACGGTTTCCGTCGGCGCCTGGGCGCCGCCCTCGACGAGCTCGATGACCTTCTCGGTGGCCTCGGCCTCGACCATCATGATGGCGACGTCGGGACCGTCGGAGCCGTCGACCTTGCGGCCGGCCACCACCATGTCGAACACGGCCCGCTCGAGCTGCTCGACGGTCGGGAACGCGACCCAGGTGCCGTCGATCAGCGCCACCCGCACGCCCCCGATCGGACCGGAGAACGGCAGGCCGCTCAGCTGGGTGGAGGCCGACGCGGCGTTGATCGCCAGCACGTCGTACAGGTCGTTGGGATCCAGGCTCAGGATCGTCACCACGACCTGGATCTCGTTGCGCAGCCCGGACGACGAACGACGGGCGCAGCGGCCGGTCGATGAGCCGGCAGGTCAGGATCGCGTCGGTGGAGGGACGGCCCTCGCGGCGGAAGAACGAACCGGGGATGCGACCGGCGGCATACATCCGCTCCTCGACATCGACCGTCAGCGGGAAGAAGTCGAAGTGCTCCTTGGGGCTCTTGCTGGCGGTGGTCGCCGACAGCAGCATGTTCTCGTCGTCGAGGTACGCGACCACGGCGCCAGCGGCCTGCTGGGCCAACCGGCCGGTCTCGAAACGGATGGTGCGGGTGCCGAAGCTCCCGTTGTCGATAGTGGCGGTCGCCTCGAACACGCCCTCTTCAATTTCAGCTACAGACATAGACGTCCGTACGGCCTCTCTGGTTATTCAGCTTTTTCGCATCGTCACGCGCAACCTGGAAGGCCCCGCAGGATTACCCACCGGCCCGTGCGGGCCTGCGAGTCACCCTGGAAGCTTCGGAGAAGAGCCAGTCTGAATACGGCTACGGCCATCGATCGAAGCGGCCGACCTGCCCCAGATCCGGAGAGCCCGGCAGCCACTACCGAAGACCGCCCGATGCAGACTGGGCTGCTCCCTCGGAGGTGCGTAGTGACACGCTGGAACGGCACACGCGGATCTGCGTGACCGCACCGTTTGCTCGGGCCGAATCGGCCCAGAACGTCCTCACTCTACACGGGCGACCTCTGGCCGCCATATCCGCTCGGGATCGTGCGGGACGCTGATGCCGGCTTGCGTCAGCGACGCAGACCCAGCCGCTCGATCAGCGAGCGGTAACGCTCGACGTCGATCTGCGACGACGTACTTGAGCAGCCGCCGCCGGCGCCCCACCAGCAGCAGCAGCCCGCGCCGCGAGTGGTGGTCGTGCTTGTGCACCTTCAGGTGCTCGGTCAGGTCGGCGATCCGCTTGGTCAGCAGCGCGACCTGCGCCTCCGGGGATCCGGTATCGGTGTCATGCAGGCCGTAGTTGCCCAGAATCTCTTTTTTCTGCTCGGCTGTAAGCGCCACGAAACTATCTCCATCAATCGGTCCGCGATCAGGGTAAATGTTGCAGGCGCGGCCACCGCGAACCGCAGCACGCGCCGATGTCGTCCGGCAGTTTAGCAGCCGGCAGGCGGCCGGCTCGAATCGTCGCGGGGCGCTCACTGGTCCGATTGCGTGAGCAGTGGCCGCGCCCGGTCGGTGTCGTCGCCCATCGCGGCGACCAGATCCTTCACCGAGTCGAACCTGCGCTGACCGCGGATGCGCGCGACGAAGTCCAGCGCCACGTGCTGGCCGTACAGGTCGGCGGTCGGTGTCCAGCACGAACGCCTCGACGGTGCGGGTGCGTCCGGAGAAGGTCGGGTTGGTGCCGACGGACACCGCGGCCTGGTAGCGCTCGCCCGGGACGACGGTGCCGGTCACCGGCCCGTGCCCGAGCACGGTGAACCAGGCGGCGTACACGCCGTCGGCCGGGATGGCCGAGTACATCGGCGGCGCCACGTTCGCGGTGGGAAAGCCCAGCTCGGCGCCGCGCCCGTGGCCGCGGACCACCACGCCCTCGACGCGGTGCGGGCGGCCCAGTGCCTCGGTGGCCGCCACCATGTCGCCGGCGTCCACGCAGGACCGGATGTAGGTGGAGGAGAACGTCACGGTCTCGTTGCTGTGGTGCTCGGAGAGCAGCGACATCGACTCCACCGCGAACCCGAACCGGTCGCCGGCGCGCCGCAGGGTGTCGACGTTGCCGGCCGCCTTCTTGCCGAAGGTGAAGTTCTCCCCCACCACGACCTCGACCACATGCAGGTTCTCCACCAACAGCTCGTGGACGTAGCGCTCCGGGGTGAGCTTCATGAAATCGCTGGTGAACGGCATCACCAGGAAGACGTCGATGCCCAGCTCTTCGACCAGCTCGGCGCGGCGGGTCAGCGTCGTCAGCTGCGCCGGGTGGCTGCCGGGATAGACCACTTCCATCGGATGCGGGTCGAACGTCATCAGCACGGTCGGCACGTTGCGGGCGCGCGCCGGCTTTCACCGCATGCGCGATCAGCTCGGCGTGGCCGCGATGCACACCGTCGAACACCCCGATGGTGAGCACGCATCTGCCCCAGTCCGTGGGGATCTCGTCTTGGCCGCGCCACCGCTGCACGACCGCAAGCCTACGGCGCCGAGTGGTCCGCCGGGAGATCGAGAGGCGTTAAGTCCCGCCGTGGTGTCGTGGAACGCACCGGATCAGGCGTGGGTTGCCTAAACTTTCTCGGTTGTGAGGGCTGACGAGGAGCCTGGCGGTATCACCGCGGTCGGCCAGGACTATCTGAAGGTCATCTGGAATGCCCAGGAGTGGTCCCCGAAGGGGGCACCGCAGAAGGTCAGCACCAAGATGCTGGCCGAGAAGATCGGGGTGTCGGCCAGCACGGCCTCGGAGTCGATCCGCAAACTCGCCGAGCAGGGCCTGGTCGACCACGAGAAGTACGGCGCGGTGACGCTGACCGAGGCGGGCCGGCGGGCGGCGCTGGAGATGGTGCGCCGGCACCGGCTGCTGGAGACCTTCCTGGTCAACGAGCTCGGCTACGGCTGGGACGAGGTGCACGACGAGGCCGAGGTGCTCGAGCACGCGGTGTCGGATCGCCTGGTGGCCCGCATCGACGCCAAGCTGGGATTCCCGCGGCGCGACCCGCACGGTGACCCGATCCCGGCCTCCGACGGGCAGGTGCCGACGCCGCCGGCCCGTCAGCTGTGGGCGTGCGACGACGGGGACACCGGCGACGGTGGCCCGCATCTCCGATGCCGACCCCGAGATGCTGCGCTATTTCGACCGACGTCGGGATCAATCTCGACTCCCGGCTGCGGGTCCTGACGCGGCGCGAATTCGCCGGCATGATCTCGGTGGCGATCGAATCCGGCGACGGCGCCGAGACGACGGTCGACCTGGGCAGCCCGGCCGCCCGGGCGATCTGGGTGACCGGCCTAGCCGATCGAGCTGCGCTCAGCTCGAGCCAGCAGCACCCTTGGCGATGTGGGTGACCTGAACCTCGTTGCTGCCGGCGTAGATCATCAGTGACTTGGCGTCGCGGGCCAGCTGCTCCACCCGGTACTCGGCCATGTAGCCGTTGCCGCCGAACAGCTGCACGGCCTCCATCGCGACGTCGGTGGCCGCCTCCGACGAGTACAGCTTGATCGCCGACGCCTCGGCCAGCGTCAGCGGTTTCCCGGCCTGCTGGCGCTCGATGGTGTGAAACACCATGTTCTGCACGTTCATTCGGGCGATCTCCATCTTGGCCAGCTTGAGCTGGATCAGCTGGAATTGCCCGATGTTCTTGCCCCACAGCGTTCGGCTCTTCGCGTAATCCACGCACAGCCGGTGACATTCGTTGATGATGCCCAGCGCCATCATCGCGATCCCGATCCGCTCGGCGGCGAAGTTGGCGCGGGCGCTGTCGCGGCCGTCGCCGTCGGTGTGCTGTTCGCTCTCGCCGAGCAGCCGGTCCGGGCTCAGCCGCACGTTGTCGAAGAACAGCTCGCCGGTCGGCGAGGACATCATGCCCATCTTCTTGAACGGCTTGCCCTGCGTCAGGCCCGGCATGCCGGCATCGAGCACGAAGACCAGCACCGGCCGGTTGCGCTTGTCCACGCTCGCGATCACCCTCGTCGAGTTTGGCGTAGACGACCAGGACGTCGGCGTAGGGCCCGTTGGTGATGAAGGTCTTCTGCCCGTTGAGGATGTAGTCCTCGCCGTCGCGTTTGACGTAGGTCTTCATGCCGCCGAACGCGTCCGAGCCCGAGTCCGGCTCGGTGATGGCCCACGCCGCGATCTTTTCCAGCGTCATCAGCTCGGGCAGCCAGCGTTCCTTCTGGGCCAGCGTGCCGCGGCTCATGATGGTCGCCGCGCCCAGACCGAGGCTGACCGACGCGGTGCTCAGCAATCCGATGCTGACCCGGGCGATTTCGGACACCAGCACCGCGACCATCGACCCCTGGGCGCCGCCGCCGAAACCGCCTGCATCATCCGAGCTTTTCGTCGTGCTCTTCGGCGACGCCGGTCGCCGTCCTGCTTGGCCCGCTCGCGGTCCAGCATCTTCTTGACCGACTCGGCGGCCATGGCGTCGAGACCGAACTGGCTGAACAGCTTGCGCGCGATCGGATACGGCGACAGCTCGCCGGTTTCCAATTCGTCCAGGTGCGGGCGGATCTCTTTGTCGACGAACTGCCGAACGGCGTCCCGGACCATCAGGTCGGTGTCGGACCACTCGATCATGGCACCCTTCAACGCTCGGCGCGCTGGTAGGCGGTGACGACGGCCGCGCCGCCCAACCCGATGTTGTGTTGCAGCGCGGCGCTGACGTTGTCGACCTGACGCTTGTCGGCGGCCCCGCGCAGCTGCCAGGTCAGCTCGGAGCACTGCGCCAGCCCGGTCGCGCCCAGCGGGTGCCCCTTGGAGATCAGGCCGCCCGACGGGTTGACCACCCAACGCCCGCCGTAGGTGGTCTCGTTGTCGTCGATCAGCTTGGGCGCCTCACCCGGACCGCACAGGCCGAGCGCCTCGTAGAGCAGCAGCTCGTTGGCGGAGAAGCAGTCGTGCAGCTCGATCACCTGGAAGTCCTGCGGGACCCAGCCCGGACTGGTCGTAAACCTGTTGCGCGGCTTGCACATTCATGTCGTAGCCGATGAGGTTCCGCGCGCTGCCGTCGAAGGTCGACGCGAAGTCGGTGGTCATCGCCTGCCCGACGATCTCCACGGCCTGCCCGGCCAGGTCGTGGCTGTCGACGAAGCTTTCTCGACTGGCCAGCACGACCGCGCCCGAACCGTCCGAGGTGGGCGAGCACTGCAGCTTGGTCAGCGGGTCGGAGATCATCTTCGCCGCCAGGATGTCGTCGAGCGTGTACTACTCCTGGAACTGCGCGAACGGGTTGTTGACCGAGTGCTTGTGGTTCTTGTAGCCGATCTTGGCGAAATGCTCTGCGGTGCTGCCGTATTTCCTCATGTGCTCGCGTCCGGCCGCGCCGAACATCCACGGCGCGACCGGAAAACGCGAACTCGTCGATGTCGGCCATCGCCTTGACGTGCCTGCCCATCGGCGATTCGCGGTCCTGGGCGCCGCCGCCCAGCGAGCCGGGCTGCATCTTCTCGAAGCCCAGCGCCATCGCGCAGTCGACGATGCCGCCGCGAATGGCCTGCGCCGCCAGGAAAAGCGCCGTCGAGCCGGTCGAGCAGTTGTTGTTGACGTTGACGATCGGGATGCCGGTCATGCCGAGCTCGTAGAGCGCACGCTGCCCGGAGGTCGAATCACCGGCGACGTAGCCGACGTAGCCCTGCTCGACCTCGCGGTAGTCGATGCCGGCGTCCGCCAGCGCGTTGGTGCCCGACTCCCGGGCCATGTCGGGGTAGTCCCAGCCCTCACGGCGACCCGGCTTCTCGAACTTCGTCATGCCAACGCCGACGACGTAGACCTTGTTGGACGTCTTTGGTGGACATGTCAGCCCCTTCCGTAGGCCGCCTAGATACCTCAGTGTGCAACCTAGCCCAACCAACCGTTCGGCCGGTGAGCACCCGGTTCCAGCAGCGTCGCCGGGCGGATCACCACCACCGACTTGGTGCGCGAGCCCTCGTCGCGCAGCAGCGCCATCACCCGGCCGTCGGGGTCGCAGGCCGCGTAGACGCCGTCGATGCCGGCCGGCGCGAGCGAGCGGCCGTTGCCGGTCGCCTCGGCCTCCTCGGCGGACAGGTCGCGGCGCGGAAACATCAGCAGGCACGCCTCGTCCAGGCTGTAACTCAGCCGTGGCCGCTCCGCCAGGTCGTCGAGCGGATACGCCTGATCGAGCCCGAAGCGCCCGACCCGGGTGCGCCGCAATGACGTCAGGTGCCCACCCACGCCCAGCGCAGCGCCGAGATCGCGGGCCAGGGCGCGGATGTAGGTTCCCGACGAGCAGTCGACCTCGACGTCCAGGTCGACGACGTCGGGCCGCAGGCCGGACGTCGCACACCTCGAACCGGTCGATGCGCACCGGCCGGGCCTTGAGCTCGACGGTCTGGCCCTCGCGGACCAACCGGTAGGCGCGCTGCCCGTCCACCTTGATCGCGCTGACCGTCGACGGCACCTGCTCGATGTCACCGCGCAGGCCGCCCGACCGCGGCTTCGATCGCCTCGTCGGTGACGTGCCGCGCCGAGACGCTGCGCAGCAGTTCACCTTCGGCGTCATCGGTGGAAGTGGTCTGGCCCAGCCGGATGGTGGCGGTGTACGACTTCGAGGCCGCGGTCAACAGGCCGAGGATCTTGGTGGCGCGCTCGACGCCGATCACCAGCACGCCGGTGGCCATCGGGTCCAGCGTCCCCGCGTGCCCCACCCTGCGGGTGGAAAAGATCCGGCGGCAGCGCCCCACCACGTCATGACTGGTCATCCCGGCCGGCTTGTCGACGACGACTATTCCAGGGCCCGCAAGGGCTTTGGCTCATAGCACGATCGCGGTGAGCACCAGCCCGCGCTCGACCGACCAACGACCCCGCAGCGCGGTCAGCGGCGGACCCGACAGCGCCTCCGGGTCGATCAGGATCTTGGAGACGAACACCCCGGTGGTTCCCCCGTCGGGCGGGTCGACGTCGAACACGACGTGCGCGTCCTCGAAGCCCAGCCACCGCTTGGTCAGCGGGAACCACGCCTTGTAGGTTGCCTCCTTGGCGCAGAACAGGATTCGGTCCCAATGCAGCCCCGCGGGCAAGGCGGCGATTTCGTGTCGCTCCTCGTCGAGGCTGATCGCGTCCAGCACGCCGTTCGGGCAACACGTCGTGCGGTTCGGCGTCGATGCCCACCGAGCGCACCGCGTCGCTGCGCCCCACCACCGCGCCGCGATAGCCCGTGCAGTGGGTGAGGCTGCCCACCACGCCGTCGGGCCAGCAGGGTTCTCCCTTGTCGCCCTTGAGGATCGGCACCGGCGGCACGCCGAGCTCACCGAGCGCGATCCGCGCGCAGTGCCGGACGGTGATGAACTCGTTGCGCCGCTTGGCCACCGACTTGGCGATCAGCGGCTCCTCCTCGGGCAGCGGCGCGAGATCCGGCGGATCGGAGTACACCTCGGAATACGCCAGGCCGTCCGCATGCCGGGCAGCACCGACGACACCAGCATGTCGCGCCGTCATCGTGATTGCCGCTGCCGCAATCGTTCCCGGAACTGCGCGGCCTGTTGCCGCATCTCGGGAGTGATCAGCGAAGTGGCCGCCGAAGTCGTTCAGGTAGCCGGGCGCGTATTGGGGATCCGGCAGCACCTGGCGCAGCCAGCTGGACGGCTTGCGGCGCCGCCACTCCCGCGGGTAACCCACCGACACTTCCTCGAAGCGCACGTCGTCATACCAGGTGGTCCGCGGAATGTGCAGGTGACCGTAGACCGAACAGACGGCGTTGTAGCGGGTGTGCCAGTCGGCGGTCTTGGTGGTTCCGCACCACAGCGAGAACTCCGGGTAGAACAGCGCGTCGCAGGGGTCCCGCACCAACGGGAAGTGATTCACCAGAACGGTCGGTGTCATCCAGTCCAGCTCTTCCAGCCGGGCGCGGGTGCTCTTCAGCGCGCTCGCGGCACCACGCCTCGCGGGTGGGGTACGGCTCCGGGGAGAGCAGGAACTCGTCGGTGGCCACCACGTTGCGCTCGCGCGCGATCGCCAGCCCTTCGGCTTTGCTCGTGGCCCCCTCGGGCAAGAAGCTGTAGTCGTACAGCAGGAACATCGGCACGATCGTGGCCGGACCGCCGCGCTCGGTCCACACCGGGAACGGATGCTCGGGCGTGATGACGCCCATCTCGTCGCACATGTTGACCAGGTACTCGTAGCGCGCCTTGCCGAAGACCTGCACGGGATCGCGATTGGTGGTCCACAGCTCGTGGTTGCCCGGCACCCAGATCACCTTGGCGAAGCGCCGTCGCAGCAGGTCAAGGGCCCAACGAATCTCGTCGGTGCGTTCGGCGACATCGCCGGCGACGATCAGCCAGTCGTCCGGCGACGAGGGATGCAGCGACTCGGTGACCGGCTTGTTACCCAGGTGACCGGTGTGCAGGTCGGACACCGCCCACAGTGTCGGTTGCCCACCGTTGCTCGATTCCCGCCCAGATGTATGCCCAGCCACGAATAACCACCCTAACGACCCGAGCCGGACAACCCCCTCCGGCGGGCGTCATCCGGCCGGCGAGCGGGCGAGTTAGAACAAGTTCAGGTTTGACTGTGAGGTGCGTGCGCGCGACTTGTACACTCCCCCCAAAGGACCGCCGAGGCGTCAGGGGGTGTCGTGTTCGCCAATGTGCGTCTGATGGGGGCGCTGGGTGCGCTGCTCACAGCGGCCATCGGGGGCACGGTGGGCTTGCTGACCGCCCCGGCCGCGCCGGGCGCGGGCGATCGGTCCGTCGAGCTGCGATCGACCGCGCAGCCGATGGAAACCACCATGAAGAGCCCGATCGTGGCGACCACCGATCCCGCGCCCGTTCGATCCGTGCGAGGACATCCCGTTCGACGTCGTCCAGCGGCTCGGGCTGGGCTTCACGCCCCCCGAACATGAGGACGGGCTGCGCTGCCACTTCGACGCCGGGAACTATCAGGTGGCCGTCGAGCCGATCATCTGGCGCACCTACGAGCAGTCGCTGCCCGCCGACGCCGTCGAGACGACGATCGCGGGTCACCGGGCCGCGCAGTACTGGGTGCTCAAGCCGACCTACCACAACAGCTACTGGTACTACTCCTGCATGGTCGTGTTCAAGACCAGTTACGGCGTGCTGCAGCAGGCGCTGTATTACTCGACCGTCTACTCCAATCCCGAGGTCGACTGCATGCAGACCAATCTGCAACGCGCCAACGACCTTGCGCCCTATTACAAGTTCTGATTTCCGCCGCGCGTCGAGTCGTCCGCCGGCCGGCCTGGTCCTAATGTAAGGGCCGTGAGCACGGTTTTGACCCGACCCGCACAGCCGGCGCTGCACACCCTGCGACACCTGGGCGGCAAGGCCGCCGCGCCGGCTGCTGGGCCTGCCGCCGGTGACCACCGATTACACCGTGCAGCGCGTCCACGTGCCGATGCGCGACGGGGTGCAGCTGGCGGCCGACCACTACGAACCGGCCACCGCGTCGCCCGCCGGCACGCTGCTGGTCCGCGGCCCCTACGGGCGCGGATTTCCGTTCACGCTGTTGTACGGCAGCGATGTACGCGGCGCGCGGCTATCACGTCGTGTTGCAAAGCGTGCGCGGGACGTTCGGGTCGGGCGGGGTGTTCGAGCCGATGGCCAACGAGGTCGCCGACGGCGCCGACACCGTCGGCTGGCTGCGCGAACAGCCATGGTTCACCGGCCGCTTCGCCACCATCGGAATGTCGTACCTGGGATTCACCCAGTGGGCCCTGTTGCAGGATCCCCCGCCGGAGTTGGCGACCGCCGTCATCGTGGCGGGCGCGCATGATTGGCACGAATCGACTTGGGGAACGGGCACATTCGCGGCCAACGACTTCCTGGACTGGAGTGACATGGTGGCGCACCAGGAGGATCCGGTGCGCATCCGGGCCGCGGTGCGCCACGCGTGGACCCGCCGCAAGGTGGCCCGGGCGGCGGCCGGGGTGCCACTGGGCGACGCCGCGCGGACGCTGCTCGGCGCCGGTGCGCCGTGGTTCGAATCCTGGGTCGAACACAGCGAATCCGACGACCCGTTCTGGAATGCGTTGCGGTGCAACGAGGCGCTGGACCGCGTCGCGGGTGCCGGTGCTGCTGGTGGGCGGCTGGCAGGACATCTTCAGCAGGCAGACGCTGCAGCAGTACGCGCATTTGCGCGGCCGCGGCGTCGACGTCGCGCTCACTGTCGGCCCCTGGACGCACACCCAGTTGCTCACCAAGGCGTTTTCCACCTGCACCCGGGAAGCGCTGGACTGGCTGGGCACCCATCTGGGCGATGCGGCCACGTCGCGCCGGCCCGGCCGGGTCCGGGTCTACGTCACCGGCGGGGGCGGGGGCTGGCGCAGCCTGCCCGACTGGCCGCCCGCCACCACCGAACGCGCGCTGTACCTGCGGCCCGGTGGCTACCTGGGTGAAACCGCTCCCACGCTGAAGGGGTTGCGTCCGGCGACATTTCGTTACGACCCGGCCAATCCGACACCCACCACCGGTGGCCCGCTGCTGTCGCCCGACGGCGGATACCGCGACGACAGCCGGCTCGCGTCGCGCGCCGACGTGCTGGCCTTCACCAGCGCGACGCTCACCGAGGACGTGTACGTCTACGGCAGCCCGGTCGTCGAGCTGGCCCATGGCGCGGACAATCCGCACGCCGACCTGTTCGTGCGGGTGAGCGAGGTCGACGTCAAAGGCCGGTCGCGCAATGTCAGCGAGGCCTACCGCCGGCTGCCGAGCGCGGCAAAACCGAAGTCGGAGAAGCGCGTTCGCCTCGAACTGGACGGCATGGCCCACCGGTTCCGCGCCGGCTCGCGCATCCGGGTGCTCATCGCCGGCAGCTGGTCCCCGCGCTACGCGCACAACCTCGGCTCCGGCGAACCGGTGCTGACCGGGCGGCAGCCCACGCCGGTCACCCACACCGTGCGCTACGGACGCTCCCGGCTGCTCTTGCCGGTCGGCCCGGCCGAGCTGTCAGCCAACGGCGTCGCGGACCCGGGCGGCGACCGCGGCTAGCGCCGCTTGGTCGTGAACGGGGTCGTGCGCCGGCGCCGCCAACGGAACCGGCAGCTCCACCCAGCTCTTGCAGCCGCGCGTACTCCGGGGTCCGGATCAGGCGCACCGGCTCGGACAACGGGATCACGGAGACCACCAGCACGGCCAGCTTGTGCTTGGGACGAAAGTCGAGGCGGTCGGCGCGCACCGACTCGGCGGTCCAGATGTGCAGGTCCTCGATGGCCGCTAGGCCGTCCGGGCGCTCAACCGGCACCGCCGCAACGACTTTCGCGGCGGCCCGGATCACCAGCTCATCGTCGGTGCTGTCGGCGGCCGCCGGTGTCAGCAGGTCTCGATGCTCGGGCGCGAACGCGCTCGGCGTGGCTGTGTGCGACCGTCGGGAACAACAGGAATTCTCGGGCGGCCAGCTCGAACCGCTTCTCCCCGATGCCGCCCTTGCGCAGCAGCACCCGCTGGCGGCCGTCCAGCAGCGCGTGCACCGCGGCGCTCCACTCCTTGAGCGCGGGCATCGTTGCGGTGACGCGTCATTTCGCTCCCGCTATCCGCGCCATCACCTCGGGCCGACGCAACGGCGGGACGGTCTTGGGCGGCTGGCGCCGCGGCGGCAGCTGCCCCAGCAGTCGCGTCGTCGTCTCGGTGACCTCGGCGACCGCCGCCTCGAACGCGTCGGCATTGGCCGCCGAGGGGTGGGTGATGCCGCTGACCTTGCGCACATACTGGCGGGCCGCCGCGGCGATCTCCTCGGCGGTGGCCGCTGGCTGCAGACCGCGCAGTTCGGTGATGTTCCGGCACATCTTTCCCACGATAAGCGCTGCTCGGCGGCGCCGCTTCCCGGCGTCCGGCGGCAAGGCGGCCGACCGGTCCTGCGCCCGACTGGCTACGGTGATGTGATGACCGACGAGATCCTGCTGATCGACACCGACGAGCGAGTGCGCACCCTGACCCTCAACCGGCCCCAGTCGCGCAACGCGCTGTCCTCGGCATTGCGGGACCGCTTCTTCGGGGCGCTCGCCGACGCCGAAACCGACGATGACGTCGACGTCATCATCGTCACCGGGACCGACCCGGTGTTCTGCGCGGGGCTGGATCTCAAGGAGCTCGGTGGTCCCTCGGCGCTTCCGGACATCTCGCCGCGCTGGCCCGCGCTGACCAAGCCGGTGATCGGCGCGATCAACGGCGCCGCGGTGACCGGCGGCCTGGAGCTGGCGCTGTACTGCGACATCCTCATCGCCTCGGAGAACGCCCGGTTCGCCGACACGCACGCCCGGGTCGGGCTGCTACCCACCTGGGGCCTGAGCGTGCGGTTGCCGCAGAAGGTGGGCATCGGGCTGGCCCGGCGGATGAGCATGACCGGGGATTACCTGTCGGCCGCCGACGCGCTGCGCGCCGGGCTGGTGACCGAGGTCGTGCCGCACGACCAGCTGCTGGGCGCCGCCCGCGCGGTGGCGTCGTCGATCGTCGGCAACAACCAGGACGCGGTGCGGGCGCTGCTGGCGTCCTACCACCGCATCGACGACGCGCAGACCAGCGCCGGGCTGTGGCAGGAGGCGACGGCGGCCCGGCAGTTCCGGACCAGCGGGGACGACATCGCCGCCAACCGGGAGGCCGTGCTGCAACGCGGGCGCTCGCAGGTGCGCTGACTTCGCGATTTGCGCCGGTCTGTCCCCGAAGATCCGGTCCAACCCATACGATCAGCTGATGCATGTGGTCGTCGGTCTCACCGTGCGGGTGCTCGGCGGCCTGACCCTGGCCGCCGCGTCGGCGATCGCGCTGTCCGCGCCGCACGCGCGCGCGCTGCCGCCGCCGGGATTCCCCAACCTCGATACGTTCACCCCCGTCCCGGCCGACGGCTATGTCGGCACCGGGGCGCCGGGAACCTCGCCGCGGGTCAGCTTCTCCGCCGGCTCCGCCCTGGTGTGTGACTTCTACGGCGGGCCGCCGCCCGTGCCGCAACCGTCGCAGGACATCAAGTGCAAGGGCGACATGCTCGGGATGGACGACGTCCCCGTCCCCGGCGGCCGTCCACGACCCGGCGATTGCCTCGTGGGTTCGGTGGACTTCAAGGGGCCCGGCTACCAGCTGAGCCGCATGTCCTACGGCGGATGCGACGGCAACCCGCCCCAGCTGCCGGCCGGCGGCAAACCACTGGGGCCGGGCCAGAAGCTGACCTACCTCAACGTCACTTGCGCGGTGGGAACCGACGACCTCGTCGCCTGCCTGGACACCACCAGCGGCGACCACGGGTTCGTCGTGCAGCGCTCCGGAAGCTGGGCGTTCTGACCCTGGGCGGTCTAGTCGAGCGCGCTGCGCAGCGACGCCACCGCGTCGTCGATCGAGCCGGTGGTCGAGTAGCCGGCCGCCAGCCGGTGGCCGCCGCCGCCGAACCCGGAAGCGACCGCCGCCAGGTCCACCGCGGCCTTGGCCCGCATCGACACCGACCACTGCTGCGGCGCGATCTCCTTGAACACCGCGGCCACCTCGGCCTGCTGCGTGGTCCGCACGATGTCGACGATGCTCTCGACTTCCTCCGGGCGTGACCCGACCCAATCCTGGTTGCTCACAACGGCATACACCAGTCCCTGGCCACCCGCCGCGTCGGGCAGCAGCCGGGCCGAGGCCAGCACCCGCGACAGCAGCGGCAGCCATCCGAACGGATGGGTATCCATCAAGGTACGGCTGATTGCGGCATTGTCCACACCGGCATCGACCAGCCGGGCCGCCAGGCGCAGGGCGCGCGCGCTGGCCCAGCGGAACGAGCCGGTGTCGGTGGTCAGACCCGCGTAGATGCAGTGCGCGACTTCGGAATCGATGGGCTTGCCCCAGGCGTCCAGGATGTCGGCGACCATCATCGTGGTCGAATCAGCCGACACGTCAACGAAATTGGCGGTGCCGAACAGGTCATTGGAGGCGTGATGGTCGATGACCAGCACCTCGTCGCCCGCGACGGCCACCTCGCTCAACTCGCCCAGCCGCTTGACGCTCGGAACGTCAACGGTGACAACCAGATCGACGTCGCGGCGCATCACCTCCGGATCGACCAGCAACCGGCAGCCGGGCAGCGACGCCAGCGACTCGGGCAGCGCCGCCGGCGCGGCGAAACTGACCTCGACCCGCTTGCCGCAGTTGTCCAGCACCAGCCCCAGCGCCAGTCCGGCGCCGATGGTGTCGGCGTCGGGATGCACGTGTGCGATCACCGCGACGGTCGTCGGCGTCCGACATCAAGGCGACCGCACCCTCGGCGTCGACGCGTACCCCCACCCGGGGACCGCCCAGCTCAGTATTCGTGTTGGTCGTCGTCACCGATGCTCCCGTCGACGCCGGACTCCCCACCCGCTCCGCTGGCCCGGTATGGATCGGCCTCCCCAGCCGGCTTGGCGCCCGAACGAACCCGCGCCAGATCAGCATCCGCCGCGCGCGCCCGCGCCAGCAACTCCTCCATCCGCTGCACGTTGTCCGACGTCGTGTCGCGGGTGAACGTGAGGGTGGGGGTGAAGCGCACGCCGGTGCCGGCCCCCACCTTGGTGCGCAGCGCGCCCTTGGCCCGTTCCAGGGCGGCCGCGGCCGCCCCGTAATCCGGCTCGTCGTCCAGCGTGCGTCCCATCACCGTGTAGAACACCGTCGCATCGTGCAGGTCGGCGGTCACCTTCGCGTCGACGATGGTGACCCCCTCGAGCCCGGGATCCTTGATCTCGAACTCGATGGCCGAGGCGACGATGGTGTTGATTCGCTTGGCCAGACGGCGCGCCCGGGCCGGGTCAGCCATGTCGAGCGCGTCATCGATGGTCGCGTGCGCTCCTTTTGGACCAGCTCGTAGGACTCGATGATGTCGCCTTCCTTGAGGTCGGAGTACCCCAGCGTCATACCGCACTCGAAGCCCTCGCGGACCTCGGTCACGTCGTCCTTCTCCCGTCGCAGCGAGGTGATCGAAAGGTTGTCGGTGACCACGATGTTGTCCCGCAGCAACCGCGCCTTGGCGTTGCGGCGCACGATGCCGCTGCTGATCATGCAGCCCGCGATGATGCCGACCTTGGAGGACCGGAAGATCGCCCGGATCTCGGCGCGACCCAGCGTGTTCTCCTCGTAGATCGGTTTGAGCATGCCGCGCAGGGCCTTCTCGATCTCGTCGATCGCCTGGTAGATCACCGAGTAGTAGCGGATCTCCACACCCTCGCGGTTGGCCAGCTCGGTGGCCTTGCCCTCGGCACGCACGTTGAAGCCGATGATCACCGCGTCCGAGGCCGACGCCAGGTTGACGTTGGTCTCGGTGATGCCACCGACACCGCGGTCGATGACGCGCAGCGCCACCTCGTCGTCGATCTGAATGCCCATCAGGGCCTCTTCCAGCGCCTCGACCGTACCGGCGTTGTCGCCCTTGAGGATCAGGTTCAGCTGGCTGGTTTCCTTCAGCGCCGAGTCCAGGTCCTCCAGGCTGATCCGCTTGCGCGAACGCGCCGCCAGGGCGTTGCGCTTGCGGGCGCTGCGCTTGTCGGCGATCTGACGGGCGATGCGGTCTTCGTCGACCACCAGCAGGTTGTCCCCGGCGCCGGGCACCGAGGTGAAACCGATGACCTGCACCGGCCGCGACGGCAGCGCCTCTTCGACGTCGTCGCCGTGCTCGTCGACCATGCGGCGTACCCGGCCGTAGGCGTCGCCGGCCACCACCGAATCGCCGACGCGCAGCGTGCCGCGCTGCACCAGCACGGTGGCGACCGGACCGCGACCGCGGTCCAGGTGCGCCTCGATCGCCACACCCTGCGCCTCCATATCGGGATTGGCCCGCAGGTCCAGGGCGGCGTCGGCGGTCAGCAGCACCGCCTCGAGCAGCTGCTCGATGTTGGTGCCCTGCTTGGCGGAGATGTCGACGAACATGGTGTCGCCACCGAAGTCCTCTGCCACCAAGCCGTACTCGGTGAGCTGTCCGCGGATCTTGGCCGGGTCGGCGCCCTCGACGTCAATCTTGTTGACCGCCACCACAATCGGCACGTCGGCCGCCTGGGCGTGGTTGATGGCCTCCACCGTCTGCGGCATGACGCCGTCGTCGGCGGCGACCACCAGGATGGCGATGTCGGTGGCCTTGGCACCGCGGGCACGCATGGCGGTGAACGCCTCGTGACCCGGGGTGTCGATGAAGGTGATCGGCCGTTCGACACCGTCGTGTTCGACGGTCACCTGGTAGGCACCGATGTGCTGGGTGATGCCGCCGGCCTCGGCCTCGCGGACGCTGGCGTTCCGGATGGTGTCCAGCAGTCGGGTCTTACCGTGGTCGACGTGACCCATCACGGTCACCACCGGCGGCCGGGTCTGCAGGTCTTCCTCGCCGCCCTCGTCCTCGCCGTAGCTCAGGTCGAAGGACTCCAGCAGCTCGCGGTCCTCGTCCTCGGGGCTGACGACCTGGACGACGTAGTTCATCTCGCTGCCCAGCAGCTCGAGCGTCTCGTCGCCGACCGACTGGGTGGCCGTGACCATCTCGCCGAGGTTGAACAGCGCCTGCACCAGCGAGGCCGGGTTGGCGTTGATCTTGTCGGCGAAGTCGGAGAGCGATGCGCCGCGCGCGAGCCGGATCGTCTCGCCGTTGCCGTGCGGTAACCGCACACCACCGACGACGGGCGCCTGCATGTTCTCGTATTCGGCGCGTTTCGCCCGCTTCGACTTGCGGCCACGTCGCGGCGCACCGCCGGGACGGCCGAAGGCGCCGGCTGCACCACCGCGCTGGCCGGGACGGCCACCGCCGCCACCACCACCGGGACGGCCGCGGAAACCGCCGCCACCTCCGGGCGGGGCGCCGACTCCGCCGCCACCGCCGCCGCGGTAATTGCCGCCGCCGCCGTCACGACCACCGGGACCACCGGGGCGGCCACCGCCGGGACGCGGGGCGCCGGGGCGGGCCGGGCGACCCGGTCCACCGGCACCGCCGGGCCGGGGTGGCATGTTGCCCGGCGAAGCGCCGCCGGGGCGCGGGGCGCCCGGTCGGGGCGCTCCCGGACGCGGCGCCTGCGGGCGCGGGATGGGCCGGTCGACGGGTTGCGACGACGAGAACGGGTTGTTGCCGACGCGCGGGGCGCGGGGCTTGGGCATCGGGCCCGGACGCGGGCCGGGCGTCATGCCGGGATGCGGCGCCTGGCCGGGCGGCTGCCCGGGGGCGGGCGCCTTCGGCTGCCCCGGAGACGGCGCGGACGGCCGCACCGGTGCCGGGCCCGGGCGAGCCGGGGCCGTCGGTGGACGCCGCGGCGGAGGGCTGCGGCGCGGCGGGCTTGGCGGGCGTCGCCGTCGCTTCGCCGTTGCCGCCCGCGGCGCCGATGGCGCTGTCGAGGGCCTTGTCGAGCGACGTGTCGGGGGCTTTGGCGGCGGGAGCCCTGGCCCCTGCTTGTGCAGCGGCTTTCGCGGGGGCCTTCTCGGCGGCCTTGCCGCCGCCGAAGGACTCGCGCAGCCGGCGAGCCACCGGCGCTTCTACCGTCGACGATGCGGATTTGACGAATTCGCCCTGATCATTCAGCCGGGCGAGAACTTCCTTGCTGGTGACACCGAGTTCCTTAGCCAACTCGTGTACGCGGGCCTTACCTGCCACTACATCTCCTGTCTATGAGGCGACAGTCGTGGGGCCGCGCCTCGGGTTTAGCTATGACGCATTGTCATCGGGACTTCACGGTGTGCTCATGTTCTTCGCTACCTGTTCTGTTGCCGGTGATCGGGCGCACTGAGGAACTCTATGTGCTCGACCACCGCGGATGTGTCCGGTGAACCGGTGATGCGCAGCGCTTTGGTGAAAGCCCGCCGCCGGATCGCCTGTTGCGCGCACTGCGGCTCGGGATGCAGCCATGCACCCCGCCCCGGCAGGCTATTGCCTGTGTCAACGACCACGGCGAATTCGCCGTTCCCGTTCGGCACAGCCACCACTCGAAGCAGCTCGACGGCCAACTCTCGCTTCCGGCACCCGACACACGTCCGTACGGGTCCACCCGCATGACGGTGCGCCGTGCTGGCCTCGGGGGCCGAAAGTTCGCGCTGGATCACGGCTAAGTCTAGCGTCACCGAATCGATGGTCAGAACCGCCCGAGGATGCGCCTGCGCGACCGGGCTGCCGGCTAGCGCTCGTGGGCCATTCCGTGGGTGGCGCCGTGTTCGGGCTGGCTCTCCGAATGCCCGCCCGAGCCGCCGGGCGAGTCCCCGCGGATGTCGATGCGCCACCCGGTGAGCCGGGCGGCCAGGCGCGCGTTCTGGCCTTCCTTGCCGATGGCCAGCGACAACTGGAAGTCGGGCACCACCACGCGGGCGGCGCGGGCGGCCTGGTCGATGATCGACACCGACACCACCTTCGCCGGCGACAAAGCGTTGGCGACGAATCGCGCGGGGTCCTCGTCGTAGTCGATGATGTCGATCTTCTCGCCGGAGAGCTCGCTCATCACGTTGCGGACCCGCTGCCCCATCGGACCGATGCAGGCGCCCTTGGCGTTCAGACCGGGCAGGTTCGACTTCACCGCGATCTTGGAACGATGGCCGGCCTCCCGGGCGACGGCCACGATCTCGACCGACCCGTCGGCGATCTCGGGGACCTCCAGCGAGAACAACTTGCGAACCAGGTTGGGATGGGTCCTCGACAGGGTGATCAGCGGCTCCCGGGCCCCGCGGGTCACCCCGATCACGTAGCACCGCACGCGGTTGCCGTGCTCGTAGCTTTCGCCGGGGACCTGCTCGGCCGCCGGGATGACCCCCTCGGAGGCCTTCGTCTCGGTGCCCATCCGGACGACGACGAGCCCGCGCGCGTTGGCCCGGCTGTCACGCTGGATGACGCCCGCGACGATCTCGCCCTCGCGGGTGGAGAACTCGCCGTAGGTCCGCTCGTTCTCTGCGTCCCGGAAGCGCTGCAGCATCACCTGGCGGGCGGTGGTGGCGGCGATGCGGCCGAAGCCTTCGGGGGTGTCGTCCCATTCGCTGATGACGTTGCCGTCTTCGTCGGTCTCCCGGGCCATCACCCGCACGACGCCGGTCTTGCGGTCGATCTCGATCCGCGCGTCGTTCTGGTGGCCTTCGGTGTGCCGGTAGGCGGTGAGCAGCGCCGACTTGATCGTTTCGAGCAGCTCGTTGACCGAGATACCTCGATCCACCTCGATGGCATGCAGTGCGGCCATGTCGATGTTCATAGGCGCCGGCCTCCGTCCGTCCTGGCCTGACCCATGCTCGCCAGTTCCAGCTCCGCTTGGTTAGGGGGCGAAAACTCAACCTGGACAACAGCTTTGACGATGTCGCCGAGTGAGATCTCGCGCACCGCCCAGTCCCGGCCGGCGCGCACCACCAGCGCGACCGAGTCATCGCTGGTCTCACCGACACGGCCGGTCAGCGTCGATCCGTCCGACAAGACGACGTCGACCTTGCGTCCGCGGGCCCGGCGGAAGTGCTTCACGCTGGTCAGCGGGCGGTCCACGCCGGGCGAGGAAACCTCGAGCACGTACTGGTCGCCGATGGTGTCCAGGCCGTCGAGCAGCGCCGACGCCGAGCGGGACAACGTGGCGGCGGTGTCCAGGTCGAGGCCGTTGTCGCCGTCGGCGATCACCATGATTCGCGGTGGGCGGGTCCGGGCGTCGATGACCACGTCTTCGATCTCGAAACCGGCGCGCGCAAACTCTCCACCGAGTAGCTCGATCACCTGCGTCTGCGACGGTAGCCCGGTGGTCACGGCGAGCTCCTCATCTTGAGTTGTCCGGTCATCTGGCGGATGTCGGCGCCCCGATGGATTCGCAGGCGGCTTCCGGTGTCCCGGCGGAGGAACACCCGTCCTGACCTTGCTGTCAGTGGGCCGCCCTCTGCGAGAACCAGCTATCCACGATACGCCAGGAATCGCGGTTGACGGCGTGATCGCGTCCTGGCATCTTGCCCGCCTCCGCGCCGATGGCAGGATGTCGTTGTGCCTAGCGCAGTTCCGTTCCTCAACAGGCGAGATGTCCTTGCCGGTGGTGTGGCTTTGGCTGCGCTCGGGGCGGTGGTGTCCGCCTGTGACGAAAGTCCGCGCCCAAGCCCCCGCCGGTCGAAGCAGTTGCTGGGGCCGTTGGACCAGGCCCGGCACGACAGCGCGCTGGCGGGTGCCGCCGCCGCGGCCATCGGGAACCCACCTCAGGTGGCCGCCGCGCTGACGGTGGTGGCCAGCCAGCGCGCCGCGCATGCCCGCGCGCTGTCCGCGGAGATCTCGCGAGTGGCCGGCAAGCTCGCCACGTCCTCCTCGAGCGAAACGCCCAGCCCGAGCCAGGCCCAACCGGCCGGGCCGCCGCCGCCTCCGCCGCCGGTATCCGACGTGATCGATGCGCTGCGCGCTTCGGCCGACAGCGCGACCCGCCTGGTGGCCACCGCGTCGGGCTACCGTGCCGGGTTGCTCGCCTCGATCGCCGCTTCCTGCACGGCGTCGTACACCGTCGCGCTGGTGCCCGGGGGGCCGTCGATATGACCTCCGGCAAGGACGCCGACAACGCCGCCCTGTGCGACGCGCTGGCCATCGAGCACTCGACGATCTACGGCTACGGCATCGTGTCCGCGCTGTCGCCGCCCAGCGTCAACGACATGGTGGTGGAGGCTCTCGCCCAGCACCGCCAGCGCCGCGACGACGTCATCGCGATGCTGAACGCCCGCAAGGTCACCGCCCCGGTCGCCGCGGCGGGCTACCAGCTGCCGATGGTGGTCGGCGGCCCGGCCGACGCCGCGCGCCTGGCCGCGCGGATGGAGAACGACGGCGCGGGGGCTTGGCGCGTCGTTGCCGAGCACGCCGAAACCGGCGAGGACCGCGCGTTTGCGGCGACGGCGCTGACGCAGAGCGCGGTCATGGGCGCCCGGTGGAGCCGCGTGCTGGGCGCCTGGCCCATCACGACCAGCTTTCCCGGGCGGCAACGACTAGCCAGCGGCGGTCAGGGCCGCCGCGATGTCGGTGGCCAGCGACGGCCCGCGTGCGCAGTTCGCGGGTTTGGCCGCCGAAGCGGTCGCGCAGCTCCACCACGCCGTCCGCCCAGCCCCGACCCACCACGACGATCCAGGGCATGCCGAGCAGCTCGGCGTCCTTGAACTTCACGCCGGGTGAGGCCGAGCGGTCGTCGAGCAGCACCTCGACACCCAACCGGTCCAGCTCGTCGGCCAGGTTCATGGCTCCGGTGCGAGCCTGGTCGTCTTTGTTGGCGATCACCAGATGGACGTCGAACGGTGCGACCGCCGACGGCCAGCGCAGGCCCAGCTCGTCGTGGTGCTGCTCGGCGATGACGGCCACCATCCGCGACACCCCGAGGCCGTAGGAGCCCATGGTCAGGCGCACCGGCTTGCCGTCCTCACCGAGCACGTCGACGGTGAAGGCGTCGGTGTATTTGCGGCCCAGCTGGAAGATGTGCGCCGACCTCGATGCCGCGCGCCGACACCAGCGGGCCCGCGCCATCCGGTGAGGGGTCACCGTCGCGCACCTCGGCGGCCTCGATGGTGCCGTCGGCGGTGAAGTCCCGGCCGGCCACCAGTCCGACGACGTGGCGGCCCAGCTCGTCCGCCCCGGTGATCCAGCTGGTGCCGTCCACCACCCGCGGATCGACCAGGTAGCGAACGCCGTTGTCTTGCAACCCTTTCGGGCCGATATATCCCTTCACCAGGAACGGGTACTTGGCGAAATCGGCGTCGTCGAGCAACGCGTATTCGGCCGGTTCCAGCGCCGCGCCCAGCCGTTTGTCGTCGACCTCACGGTCGCCCGGCACCCCGATGGCCAGCAGCTCCCAGTCCCCGCCGGGCTGACGCACCTTGAGCAGGACGTTCTTCAACGTGTCGGCCGCGGTGACGGTGCGCCCCAGGTCCGCCTGGTTGGCCCAGTCCACCAGGGTGGCGATGGTCGGGGTGTCGCCGGTGTCGTGGACCACCGCCTCGGGCAGCCCATCGATGGGCTGCGCCTCCGGCCGGGCGGTGACGACGGCCTCGACGTTGGCCGCGTAGCCGGATTCCAGGCACCGCACGAAGGTGTCCTCACCGACCGCGCTTTCGGCCAGGAACTCCTCCGACGCGCTGCCGCCCATGGCGCCCGACACCGCGGAGACGATGACGTAGCGCACCTGCAGACGGGAGAAGATCCGCTGATAGGCCTCCCGGTGCGCGTGATAGGCGGCCTTGAGCCCGGCGTCGTCGATGTCGAAGGAGTAGGAGTCCTTCATCAGGAACTCCCGGACCCGCAGGATGCCGGCCCGCGGCCGCGCCTCGTCCCGGTACTTGTTCTGGATCTGGTACAGCAGCACCGGAAAGTCTTTGTAGGAGCTGTATTCGCCCTTGACGGTGAGGGTGAACAGCTCTTCGTGCGTGGGGCCCAGCAGGTAATCGTTGCCGCGGCGGTCCTGCAGCCGGAACACGCAGTCGCCGTACTCGGTCCACCGGTTCGTCGTCTCATACGGCGCGCGCGGCAGCAGAGCGGGGAACAAGATCTCTTGCCCGCCAATGGCGTTCATCTCCTCGCGGACGATGCGCTCGATGCGGCGCAACACCCGCAATCCCAGCGGCAGCCAGCTGTACAGCCCGGGCGCGACGGGCCGGATGTAGCCGGCCCGGATCAGCAGCTTGTGGCTGGCGACTTCGGCGTCGGCGGGATCGTCGCGCAAGGTGCGCAAGAACAACTCGGACATCCGGGTGATCACAGCGGGCCAGCCTAGCGGTGACCGTGAGCGCAACGAAGTTGGGCGCGGCGGGTCACCGCGATCAGGCATAGCTTGCCGCGGAGCGCGCCAGCGACCGGCGCAGGACCCGTTCGTGGTGAGCTACAGCTCCCCGGCGTCCATCGCTTCCTTGACCTCTTGAGCGTGCGCAACCTGGTCGGGGGTGTAGCCGATGAACAGCGCCGCGCCGCCGACGATGACGGCCACGCCGGCCACCCACAGCAGCCCGTAGGTGTAGCCGTGGTCCAGCGCGGACAACTGCGCGTCGTTCATGAACTTCACCGGGCCGGTGGTGCCGCCCAGATACAGCGTCCGCGAGGTGATCACCGCCTGGATGACGGCCAGCACCAGCGGCCCGCCCAGGCTCTGCAGCATCAGCGTGACCGCCGATACCGGGCCGATCTGGTCGAAGCCCACACCGGCGATGGCCGACAGCGTCAGCGGAACGACGGCCATGCCGATGCCGATTCCGCCGACCACGATGGGCAGCACCAGGTTCGGGAAGTAGGCGACGCCGCGGTGCATGAACGCCCAGCCGTACAGCATCGCCCAGAACAGCAGGATGCCGCCGCCGATAGTCAACACCCGCGGCGAGAACCGGGACACCAGCTGCGAGGAGACGCCGAGGCCGATCCCCATCGCAATCACGAACGGGATGAAGCCGACGCCCGGCGCGCAGCGCGCTGTAACCGAGAATGTCCTGCACGTACAGACCGATGCACACGGTCAGGCTGAACATGAGTCCGCCGGCCAGGAAGATCGCGATGAAGGTGACCAGCCGGTTGCGGTCACGGAACAGATCGAACGGGACGACGGGGTTTTCGGCGGTGCGCTCCACGATGACGAAGGCGATAGCGGCGCGCCAGGGCCACCACGCCCGAACCGATGGTGGTGATCGACATCCAGCCCTTTTCCGGACCCATCGAGAAGGCGAACACGGCAGCGGTGCACGCCAGAGTGGCCAGCATGGCCCCGGTGGCGTCGAGCTTCATCCGCTCGCGGTTGGTCTCCCGCAGCGCGGTGCGGGCCAGGTAGATCATCACCAGGCCGATCGGCACGTTCACCAGGAACGCCAGCCGCCACGACACCTCGGTCAGCGCTCCGCCGACCACCAGGCCCATCACCGAACCGATCGCCGTCATCGCGGCGAACACCGCGGTAGCGAAGTTACGCGCCGGGCCCTTGGGGAAGGTGGTCGCCACCAGCGCCAGACCGGTCGGCGAGGCGATGGCCGACCCGACGCCCTGCGACAGCCGCGCGATGACCATGGTCGCCTCGTCCCAGGCGACCGCGCACAGCACAGAGGAGATGGTGAACAGCGCGACGCCGACGATGAAGGTGCGCTTGCGCCCGATGGTGTCGCCGAGGCGGCCACCGAGCAGCATCAGCCCGCCGAACGTCAGCACGTAGGCGGTGATCACCCAGCTGCGGCCGGCGTCGGACAGGCTGAGCTCGTTTTGGATCTTAGGAAGCGCGACGATTGCGACGGTGCTGTCCATCGTCGCGAGCAGCTGCATGCCACCGATCGCGATAACGGCCGCGATGAAGCGCCGAGAGGGCAGCCACGCCGGGTAATACCTGCTGATGCGCGTTAAGGCGGTCTCCGCCGGGGGCTTGGCGGTGGTCTCCGCAGCACGCACCGGGGCCGGACGATCGGGGCGCGCAGACGCCAAGTTCTGCACCGCGCGCTCTGCATCGTTGAGAGCCGTCATAAAGGGTTACCTTACAGTAATCTTAAGAATCCGTTTAAAGCCCGAAGGCCGCCACAGCCCCGATCACGATGATCGCGGGAGGTCGGATACCGTCGGCGCGGATCTTCTCCGGCGTGTCGGCAAGGGTGGCCCGCAAAGTGTGTTGAGCGGCGGTCGTTCCGTGTTGAACGACCAGCACCGGCGTATCCGCAGGTCGACCGCCTTTGAGGAGAACGTCGACGAAAAGTTCGATGCGTTCGACCGCCATCAGCAAAACGATCGTGCCGGACATTGCGGCCAATGCATCCCAATTCACTAACGATTCGGGATGACCGGGCGGCAGATGGCCGCTGACCACCACAAACTCGTGATTTATCGCCCGATGAGTGACGGGAACGCCCGCCAAAGCGGGCACGCCTATGGCACTCGTCACACCTGGCACGACGGTGACCGGAATCCCGGCCTCGGCGCACGCCAGCACTTCTTCGTAGCCGCGGGCGAACACGAACGGGTCGCCGCCTTTGAGGCGCACCACGAAGCTGCCGGCGCGGGCGCGTTCGATCATCACCTCGTTGATCGCGTCCTGGGCCATGGCCCGCCCGTACGGGATCTTGGCGGCGTCGATGACTTCGACGTGCGGGGGCAGTTCGGCCAGCAGTTCCGGTGGCGCGAGGCGGTCGGCGACCACGACGTCGGCCTGGGCAAGCAGGCGGCGGCCGCGCACGGTGATGAGTTCGGGGTCGCCGGGGCCGCCGCCGACCAGCGCGACGCCGCCCTTGACGATGTCGGAGCCCACCGGGCCCTCGGCCGTGATCAGGCCCGGTCTGCAGCGCCTCGCGGATCGCCGAGCGGATCGCCGCCGACCGGCGGTGCTCGCCGCCGGCCAGTACTCCGACGGACAGCCCCGCGTAGTCGAACGATGCTGGGGTGACTGCGGTCCCCTCGACGGCGACGTCGGCCCGGACGCAGAAGATGCGGCGGCTTTCGGCCTCGGCGACGACGGCCTCGTTCACTTGCGCGTCGTCGGTGGCCGCGATCGCGTACCAGGCTCCGTCGAGGTCGCCGTCGCGATATTCGCGCAGTGCCAGGGTGATTCCGGTCATCGCCTCGACGGACCTGGTGGCGCTGCGGGAGATGACGTGCACGTCGGCGCCGCTGGCGATGAGCAAGGGCAACCGGCGCTGGGCGACGGTGCCGCCGCCGACCACGACGACCTTTTTGCCGGTCAGCCGCAGCCCAACCAGGTAGGCGCTCTCGGTCACCCGGCAAGCCTAGTGGCGATCGTGAGGGCGGCGAAGCCGGGCGCTGCGGGTCGCCTGTGCGACGAAGCGCGCCACCGCTCCGGGTGCCGCAGCCGGATGGGTGTGCAGATACGACGCATGCACGCCGGCATGCACCGCCCCGTCGCGCACCGGACCGCTCTCATGGTCGGCGCCGTGGACCTGGTACACCCAGGCGGGCTGATAGTCGTCGGTGAATGTGACTGTGGTCCGGTGGAATTCGTGGCCCACCGCACGTTGGCCGGCGGTGTACAACGACGAATCCGCGACGGCGACGGCATCGCGATATGCCAGGGTCAGGTGCGAACTGAACCGAGCCTTCCCCGCCAGCACACCGCACATCGGATGGCCGTCGAGCTCGGAGACCAGATAGATCAGCCCGGCGCACTCGGCGTGTATCGGCGCACCCGGCGGCGGCCAGTTCGTTGATCTGCCGGCGCACGACGTCATTGGCCGAGAGCTCCGCGGTGAACTGTTCGGGAAAACCGCCGGGCAGCAACACCGCATCGGTGCCGTCGGGCAACGCATCGACGAGCGGATCGAATTCGGCGACTTCGGCGCCGGCGGCCCTCAGCAGCTCCGCGTGTTCGGCGTAGCCGAAACTGAATGCCTTACCGGCCGCCACCGCGACGGTGGCGCTCCCCCCGGTCGCCTCTCCCACCGCCGCCACGGGATCCCAGGGCGGCGGCGCGACCCGGCTTGCGGCCACCGCAACGATCGCCGACAGATCGACGTGGCGAGTGACCAAGGCGGTCATCGCCTCGACCGCAAGACGCGCCCGCTGTCCGTACTCCACGGCGGTGATCAGGCCCAAATACCTTGTCGGCAACTCCAATTCGGCTACCCGAGGGATGGCGCCCAGCACCGGGACACCGGCCTGCTCACAGGCTTGCCGCAGCACCTGCTCATGCCGGTCCGATCCCGACCCGGTTCAGGATCACACCGGCTATGCGGGTCGCGGTGTCGAAGGTGGAGAAGCCGTGTAACAGTGCGGCGATGCTCTGGCTCTGCCCGCGCGAGTCGACGACCAGGACTACGGGCGCGCCCAGCAGGCCGGCGACGTGGGCCGTCGATCCCGGCGCGGGAGTCGTGGCGGCGGGCACGATCCTGCCGTCGAACAGCCCCATCACGCCTTCGACCACGGCGATGTCCGCGCCACGTGCGCCATGGGCGTACAGCGGGCCAATCAGGCTCTCCCCCACCAGCACCGGGTCGAGGTTGCGGCCGGGGCGCCCCGCGGCCAGCGTGTGGTATCCCGGGTCGATGAAGTCCGGGCCGACCTTGAACGGCGCCACGGCATGGCCCGCCCGCCGCAGGGCCCCGATCAAACCCGTTGCCACCGTGGTCTTTCCACTGCCCGACGCGGGAGCGGCGATGACCACGGCGGGAACACTCACCACTCGATGCCCTTCTGCCCCTTACGGCCAACGTCCATCGGGTGCTTGACTTTGGCCATCTCGGTCACCAGGTCGGCCGCGTCGACCAGGCGCTGCGGGGCGTCGCGTCCGGTGATGACCACATGCTGATGCCCGGGTCGCGCCGCCAGCACCTCCACCACCTCGTCGACGTCCACCCAACCCCATTTCAGCGGATAGGTGAACTCGTCCAGCACGTAGAAGTCGTGACGCTGATCGGCCAGCCGGCGCGCGATCTCGGCCCAGCCGTCGGCCGCTGCCGCCGCGTGATCGACGTCGCTGCCCGCCTTACGGGTCCACGACCAGCCCGCGCCCATCTTGTGCCATTCGACGGGCCCGCCGATCGACTGCTGGTCGTGCAGTTGGCCCAGCTGAGCGAAGACCGCCTCCTCGCCCACCTTCCACTTGGCGCTTTTGACGAACTGGAACACCGCGACGGACAGCCCGGCGTTCCAGGCCCGCAACGCCATTCCGAATGCGGCCGTGGACTTTCCCTTGCCCGCGCCGGTGTGCACGGCCAGCACGGGTGTGTGACGCCGCGCCCGCGTGGTCAGGCCGTCATCGGGAACTTGCAATGGAACGCCCTGTGGCATCAGCGATTACCTCTTTCCGCTCAGGCCGCGTCGCGCACCGCACGCGTCAGGGAGTCCGCGTGCAACTGCTCGAGCCGGATGGCCGGAGCGCCGAGTTGGCGGGCCAGCTGCTCGGCGAGGCCCAGCCGCACAAACGACGTCTCGCAGTCGACGACCACCGCTGCGGCGCCCTCGGCGACCAGCCGCGCCGCCGCGATTCGACTGCGGCCCAACGGATCCGGACCGGCGGTGGCGCGACCGTCGGTCAGCACCACCACCAGGGGACGCCGCGCCCGGTCGCGCGCCTTCTCCCGCACGATGAGCTCACGCGCGGCCATCAAGCCTTCGGCGAGCGGGGTCTTGCCGCCGGTGTCGAACCGGGCCAGTCGCCGCCCGGCGATGTGCGCCGACGAGGTGGGCGGCAGCAGCAGCCGCGCCTCCCGGTGACGGAACGTGATCACGGCAACCTTGTCGCGCCGCTGATACGCGTCGCGCAGCAGCGACAGCGTCGCACCGCTGACGGCGGCCATGCGATCGCGGGCGGCCATCGAACCCGACGCGTCGACGACGAAGATCACCAGATTGCCTTCGCGACCCTCGCGCACGGCGCGGCGCACGTCGTCGGGCTGCGGCCGCAACGGCCCGACCCCGGCACGTTCGGCGGCCGACAGCAGGGTGGCGAACAGGTGCAGTCCGTGCGCGCCGCAACTGGTGTCGTCCGCATCGGTGGCGGCAATGACACTGCCGCTGGCATTTCGGGCCCGCGACCGCCGTCCGGGCGCGCCTTCTCCGACACCCGGAACCCGCAGCGCGCGGGTTTGGAAGGTTTTCGACGGCGGCGCGCTGGGCCTGGTCTTCGGCTGCTGCGGGCTGCGGCGCTATCCGGTGAGTTCTGCTGCGGTGCATCCATGTTCCGGTTGATCGGACTGACCGCCGCCGGGTGGGTCGGGATCCGGGTCAGGATCGGAACCGGCCTGGGCCAGGGCCTCGTCCAGCTGGTCGCGGTCGATGCCGGGATCATCGAACGGATCTCGGCGGCGCCGATGCGGCAACGCCAGTTCGGCGGCGACCCGGATGTCCTCTTCCTCGACGATCTGCGCGCCGCGCCAGGCGGCATGCGCGACGGCGGTGCGGGCTACCACCAGGTCGGCACGCATTCCGTCGACGTCGAACGCCGCACACAGCGCGGCGATGCGCCGTAATTCGTTGTCGGGCAACACCACCTCGTCGACGAGCGCGCGCGCCGCGGCGATGCGCCGGGCCAGCTCGGCATCGGCGTCGGCATACCGCTCGGCGAAACCGTCCGGGTCGGCCTCGTAAGCCATCCGCTGCCGGATGACCTGCACCCGCACGTCGACGTCGCGCGAGGCGTGGACGTCGACGGTGAGCCCGAACCGGTCCAGCAGCTGCGGACGCAGTTCGCCCTCTTCGGGATTCATGGTGCCGATCAACACGAACCGCGCCTCGTGCGAGTGGGAGATGCCGTCGCGTTCGATGTGCACCCGCCCCATCGCCGCGGCATCGAGCAGCACATCGACGAGATGATCGTGCAGCAGGTTGACCTCGTCGACGTAGAGCACACCGCCGTGCGCGCGGGAAAGCAGTCCCGGCGAAAAAGCGTGCTCGCCGTCGCGCAGCACCCGCTGCAGGTCCAGCGAGCCGATCACCCGGTCTTCGGTTGCCCCGAGCGGCATTTCGACCAGGCCGGCGCCGCTGCCGGTGGCGTCGGACAGCAACGCCGCAAGCCCGCGCACGGCCGTCGACTTGGCGGTGCCCTTCTCGCCGCGGATGAGCGCGCCGCCGATCTCCGGACGCACGGCGCACAGCAACAGGGCCAGGCGTAACTGGTCGTGCCCGACGATCGCGCTGAACGGGTAGGGCTTCACGGCTTGGCCGCCAAGCCCGAACCGGGCCGCAACATCGGCACGTGCGGAACGCCGTCGTCGAGGAAATCGTCGCCGTCGCGAACGAATCCGTGCTGGGCGTACATGTCCGCCAGATAGGTCTGCGCATTGATCCGGCACGGGTAGTCGCCCACCTCGGCCAGGGCCGCGCGCAGCAGCCGGGTGGTGTGGCCCTTACCCCGCGCATTGCGTTTGGTGCACAGCCGCCCGATCCGGAACGCCTTCTCGCCCCCGGCGTGCTCCTCCATCAGCCGCAGTGTCGAGATCACCTCGCCGCCGGGCGTTTCCAGCCAGAAATGCCGGGTCTCGGCGAGCAGGTCGCGCCCATCCAACTCGGGATACGGAATAGCCTGTTCGACGACGAACACCTCGACCCTCAGCTTGAGTAGCTCGTAAAGTGTCTGGGCGTCAAGGTCTTTGGCCCAGATACGCCGCAGTGCTTCTATCACTGGCACCGCTCCTTCTCTGCATCGTCGTCGGCGCGCATCACTGGCGCCACTCCCCATCGCTCAAGCCCAGCACCTTCGTTCCCCAGGAAAACACTTCGTCGTACAGCGCGGGCTCATCCGACAGCGTCGCTCCCAGCGACGGAACCATCTCCTTGAGCGTGGGTAGCCACGAGGGAAAGCGGTTGGCGAAGCAGCGTTCCAGCACGCCGAGCATGATCGGCACCGCGGTCGACGCTCCCGGAGAGCCGCCGAGCAGCCCCGCGATGCTTCCGTCGGCGGCGCCCACCACGGTGGTGTCGAAATCGAGCACCCCACCCTTGCGCTTGTCCCGCCGGATCACCTGCACCCGCTGGCCGGCCACGGTCAGCTCCCAGTCCGAAGCCACTGCGGTGGGGGCGAATTCGCGCAGCATGCGAAGCCGATCCGGTTCGGACAGCCGCAGCTGGCCGATCAGGTATCTGACCAGCGCCAGCTGGCTGATGCCGACACCGAGCAGTGAGGCCACGTTGTCCGGCTTCACCGAGCGCGGCAGATCGGTGAAATGTCCGTGTTTCAAGAACTTCGGCGACCAGCCGGCGTACGGACCGAACACCAGCCACGGCTTGCCGTTGACGTAGCGCAGGTCGAGATGCAGCGCGCCCAGCGGCGGCGCGCCCGCCGCGGGCACCCCGTACACCTTGGCCCGGTGCGCGGCGGTGAGCGCCGGGTTGCCGGTGCGCAGGAACCGGCCGCCGATCGGGAACCCCGCGAAACCTTTGACCTCGTCGATGCCGGACTTCTGCAACAGCGGCAGCGCATCGCCGCCGGCCCCGACGAAGACGAATTTCGCCTTCAGACGCCGCTTTTCGCCGGTGCGCCGGTTGCGGATCAGCATCGCCCAGCTGCCGTCGGACTGGCGCGACAGGCTCCGCACCTCATGACCGAACAGGGCGGTCGCGCCGCTGCGCACGCAGAATCCGACGAGTTGTCGTGACAGCGCGCCGAAGTCGACGTCGGTGCCGTGGGCGGCCCAGTTGAGCGCCGTCGGTTCGGAGAAGTCGCGCTTGGCGGCCATGAACGGTAACCGGCGGGCGAACTCGTCCGCGTCGTCGATCAGTTCGATGCCGGCGAACAGCGGGTTGGGCGCCAATGCCCGTTGCCGTCGCCGTAGATAGTCGACGCGCTGTGCCCCGCGCACGAAGCTCGCGTGCGGGATCGCGGTGAGGAAGCCCCGATCGGTCAGGATGCCGTTCTCGACGGCGTAGGCCCAGAACTGGCGGGTCACCTGGAATTGCTCGTTGATGCGCACCGCTTTGCTGATGTCGATCGAGCCGTCGGCGCGCTGCGGCGTGTAGTTCAGCTCGCACAGCGCCGAATGCCCGGTGCCGGCGTTGTTCCAGGGGCTGCTGCTCTCGGCGGCGACGGCGTCCAGACGTTCCACGAAGGTCATCGACCAATCCGGCTGCAGCCGGCGCAGCAACGCTCCCAGCGTCGCGCTCATGATGCCCGCGCCCACCAGCACGACGTCCGTCGGCGTGGTTCTGGCTAGCGATGACACCGGCTTGCTGGTCCTTCCCTCGACTGGGCCGGTCCCAGGTTATCCCGAGGCAAATTGGCCACGAACGACGTGCGGCGCCCCGTGCCCAGCAAAAGCCTTAAGCTGGCCTCGTGACTGGCAGGGTGACCGGCGACGCGACCGGCTGGGTGCCCGATGTCCTCCCCGGTTACCAGCAGCGCACCATCGCGCTCGGGTCCGATCCCGCCGGTGAGGGCGACATCGTCGCGACCCTGATCCGGCGCGGACCCGGGCCTCGACAGTCGGGGCGCCAGACGGCGGCCGGCCGGCATGCGGTGCTGGCGGTCCACGGCTACACCGACTATTTCTTCCACACCGAGCTGGCCGATCATTTCGCGGCTCGTGGCTTCACTTTCTACGCGCTGGACCTCCACAAGTGCGGCCGGTCCCGGCGCGACGGCCAGACACCGCACTTCATCACCGACCTCGCCAACTACGAGACAGAGCTCGATCAGGCGCTGGCCGCCATCGCCGCAGACGGTCACCTGGGCCATCCGGCGACGGTGCTGGTGTACGCGCACTCCGCGGGCGGGCTCATCGTGTCGTTGTGGCTGGACCGGTTGCGCCGGCGAGACCCGGCCGCTCACGCCGCCGTCAGCGGCCTGGTGCTCAACAGCCCGTTCTTGGAGCTGCCCGGCCCGCCCATTCTGCGGCATTCCGCGACGGTGGCGCTGATCGCGGGCCTGTCTCGGGTGCGGTCCAAGGGCGTGGCCCGGTCGCCGGGTGAGGGCGGTTACGGCACCACCCTGCACCGCGACTATGGCGGCGAATTCGACTACGACCTGCAATGGAAACCCGTGGGCGGCTTCCCCATCACGTTTGGCTGGCTGCACGCCATCCGCCGCGGCCAGGCTCGACTGCACCGCGGCCTGGACGTCGGTGTGCCGAACCTGATCCTGCGTTCGGATCACAGCGTGGACGAAGGCACCGATTCCACCGCGATGCAGTGCGGCGACGCGGTCCTCGACGTCAACCAGATCGCCCGGTGGGCCGGCTGTGTCGGCAACCGCAGCACCGTCGTTCCCGTGCCCGACGCCAAACACGATGTGTTCCTGTCGCTGCAGGGGCCGCGCGAAGTCGCCTATCGGGAACTGGACCTCTGGCTGGACAGCTACCTGCGCACCGCAACGCCTCGGCATCGGTGGGAAAGGGGTGACAGCTTGGAGACTTACGACGTCGCGATCATCGGAACCGGTTCGGGCAACAGCATTCTCGATGACCGCTTCGCCGACAAGCGAGTGGCGATCTGCGAACAGGGCACCTTCGGCGGCACCTGCCTGAACGTCGGGTGCATCCCGACCAAGATGTTCGTCTACGCCGCCGAGGTCGCCCAGACGATCCGGGATGCGGCGCGCTTCGGCATCGACGCGCGCATCGACCGGGTGCGCTGGGACGACATCGTCTCGCGCGTCTTCGGGCGCATCGATCCGATCGGGGTGGGCGGTGAGGACTATCGATGCGCCGCACCCAACATCGACGTGTACAAGCAGCACACCCAATTCGGTGCGGTGCAGGCCGACGGGCGCTATCTGCTGCGCACCGATGCCGGTGACGAGTTCACCGCCGATCAGGTGGTGATCGCCGCGGGCGCGCGCGCCGTGGTTCCCCCGGCGATCCTCGACTGCGGCGCCCGGTACTACACCAGCGACACGATCATGCGAATCCCCGAATTGCCAGAGCATCTGGTGATCGTCGGAGGTGGTTTCGTGGCGGCCGAATTCGCCCACATCTTCTCCTCGCTGGGCTCGCGCGTCACCCTGGTGGTCCGGGGCTCCACACTGCTGCGGCATCTGCGACGACGTCCTCGGCGAGCGCTTCACCCGCATCGCAGTCGAGCAAATGGGAACTGCACACCCACCGCAACGTCGTGGGCGCCGAAAACCAAGGCTCGGGCGTCGCGGTGCAACTCGACGACGGCCGCACCGTGCACGCCGACGCGCTGCTGGTGGCGACCGGCCGGGTGCCCAACGCCGATCAACTCGACCTCGAGCAGGCCGGCGTCGCCGTCGAGGACGGCCTGGTGGTCGTCGATCAGTACCAGCGGACCACGGCGCGTGGGGTTTTCGCCCTCGGCGACGTCTCGTCGCCGTATCAGCTCAAGCACGTGGCCAACCACGAGGCGCGCGTCGTGCAGCACAACCTGTTCTGCGACTGGGACGACACCGAGGCGATGGCCGTCACCGATCATCGCTACGTGCCCTCGGCGGTGTTCACCGATCCGCAGGTCGCCTGCGTCGGGCTGACCGAAAACGAAGCCATCGCACAGGGTTTCAAGGTCTCGGTGAAGATCCAGGACTACGGCGACGTCGCCTACGGCTGGGCGTCGGAGGACACCACCGGGATCGTCAAGCTCGTCGCCGAACGCGGCACCGGGCGCCTGCTGGGCGCGCACATCATGGGCCATCAGGCATCGTCGATCATCCAGCCGTTGATCCAGGCGATGAGCTTCGGGCTCACCGCGCCGCGAGATGGCCCGCGGGCAGTACTGGATCCACCCGGCGCTGCCCGAGGTGGTGGAGAACGCGCTGCTGGGTCTGCGCTGACCTCAGCGCCGGCGCGGCCGCGCGGCGGGCTGGTCGTCCTGGCACTGCGGGCACAGGCCGTGCAGCGTCAGTCCGGCCGCCTCCGACAGCGCGAAGGAACTGCCCGCCATCGCGTGCTCGAGCGCCGAACTCAGCTGCCGGGCGGGCACCTCGATGATCGGTGCCGCAGTTCGTACATACCGCGTGATGGTGCGGCGCGGTGGCCAGCCCGTAGGTCGTCACGCCGCCCTCGAGTGTCAGCGCGTGCAGCACCCCCTGATCGACCAGGGTGGTCACCGTGCGGTAGACGGTCGCCACGTCGGGCGCATGGGTGCCGGGCGGCAGGCACTCGCGCATCCGCTTGTAGATCTCGGCGACGGGCAGGTGCCCGTTGACGGGCTCGAGCACCGCCAGTACCTGGATCCGCGACGCCATCCGCCGCAGCCCCCGGGCGCGCAGAAAATCGCCGATCCTCTCGGTGACCGACGCATCCAGTGCCGACGGCTTGGACGCCACCGGTTCAGTGTCGCGCCCGAGCGGGCGGATCGCCAGTCTTCGGCGCAATCCAGACTCCGCGATTCCTGCAACTCACTTGCATCTGGCAAGCCGTGGAACTTACAGTCGTGCCGGTTGTTCTCAGCCGATACCGCAAGGACGCGCCGGAAGGACCCCCGTGGCCAGTACCGAGATCGACTGGCGGCCGTCACGGACGACCAGGCTTCTCGGCGCCCTCACGCCGGCGGAGTGGTGGCGACTGGCATCGATGCTGGCGGTGATCGTCGCGCTGCACCTGCTCGGCTGGTTCACCATGGTCTTCTTCGTGGCACCGGCCCAATACAGCTTGGGCGGCAAGGCTTTTGGCGTCGGTATCGGATTGACGGCCTACACCCTGGGCATGCGGCACGCCTTCGACGCCGACCATATCGCCGCCATCGACAACACCACCCGCAAGCTGATGAACGACGGGCAACGCCCGCTGGCCGTCGGCTTCTTCTTTTCGCTGGGCCACTCCACGGTGGTCTTCGGGCTGGCGGTGCTGCTGGCGTGCGGGGTGAAGACGGTCGTCGGACCGGTCGAGCGATGACTCCTCGACGCTGCACCACTACACCGGGCTGATCGGCACCAGCGTCTCGGGCGTGTTCCTGTACGCGATCGCGCTTCTCAACGTCATCGTCCTGGTCGGCATCCTGCGGGTCTTCGCGCGGCTGCGCCGGGGCGAATACGATCCCGACACCGACGCGGCCGAACTGGAGCGGCAACTGGACAACCGCGGACTGATGAACCGATTGCTCGGCCGCTTCACCAAGTCGATCACCAAGTCCTGGCACTGCTATCCCGTCGGCTTGTTGTTCGGGCTCGGGTTCGACACCGCCACCGAGATCGCGCTACTGGTGCTGGCCGGCACCAGCGCCGCCGCCGGGCTGCCCTGGTACGCCATCATGTGCCTGCCGGTGCTGTTCACCGCCGGCATGTGCCTGCTGGACACCATCGACGGCTCGTTCATGAATTTCGCCTACGGCTGGGCCTTTTCCAACCCGGTGCGCAAGATCTACTACAACATCACCATCACCGCGCTGTCGGTGGCGGTCGCGTTGGTGATCGGCAGCGTCGAACTGCTCGTGCTGTTCGCCGACCAGTTCGGTTGGCGGGGCTCGTTCTGGAGCTGGATCGGCGGGCTGGACCTCAACACGATCGGCTACTTCGTCGTCGGCATGTTCGTCGTCACGTGGGCGGTGGCCCTGCTCGTCTGGCGTTACGGGCGCATCGAGGAGAAGTGGACCGCGTAAGCCGACCGGCAAGAGGCTGACCACAAACCGCCGTTCGGGTGTAGAACAGTGCTCATGGGCTCGTTGGCCTGCGCCCAGCTCGCGGATCGGCGGTGACCGGCGGTGCATGAGCTGTCGCTGTGCGAAGCGATCGCCGGTGTCGTCAAGAATCACGCCGACGGCCGGCACGTCGACGTGGTGCGGGTGCGGGTCGGCGCCCTTCGGCAGGTGGTGCCGGAGTCGCTGTCCTTCTGCTGGACACTGGTCCGCGACGCCGAGGACATGCCGGACGCCGAACTGGAACTCGAATGCGTCGGCGCCGAAGTCGAGTGCCGCGCATGCGGCGGGCAATCCGAGATCACCTCGCCGTGGTCGATCTGGTGTCCCCGGTGCGACAGTTCCGACGTCGAGGTGCTGCGCGGCAACGAATTCCTGGTGACGTCATTGGATGTCTCGTGAAAGGCGTTGACGATGGGTAGATTTCATCGGCACGACGACGGAACCGTGCACACCCACGAACACGATCACCTTCCGCACGACACGATCACGATCACGATCATGGCGATCACAGCCGCTATCAGACCGGCAGTCAGCGCATCGAGGTGCTGGAGGCGATCTTCGCCGAGAACGACCTGCTCGCCGACGCCAACCGGGCGGCGTTCGAGAGCAACGGGGTGCGCACCCTCAACCTGATGAGCTCCCCGGGCTCGGGCAAGACCACCATCCTGCAGGCAACGCTCGACGAACTCGCCGGCGAGCTGGCGCTCGGGGTGATCGAGGGTGATATCGCCACCGACCTGGACGCGGCCAAGCTCAGCGGCCGCGGCGCCCAGGTGTCACTGCTCAACACCAGCAACGGATTTGGTGGCGAATGCCACCTCGACGCGCCCATGATCAACCGCGCGCTGCCCGGCCTCGACCTTGCCGCGCTGGACCTGGTGATCATCGAGAACGTCGGAAATCTGGTCTGCCCGGCGGAATTCGACGTCGGCGAGCACGCCAAGGCCATGGTCTATTCGGTGACCGAGGGCGAGGACAAGCCGCTGAAGTATCCGGTGATGTTCCGGTCCGTGGACGTGGTGCTGCTCAACAAAATCGACTTGGTGCCCCACCTCGACGTGGATGTCGACACGTACATCGCGCATGTCCGCAAAGTGAATGCGGCAGCGACGATTTTGCCGGTCAGTGCGCGCACCGGCGATGGCATGGGCGCCTGGTTCGGCTGGCTGCGGCGCTTCGCCGCGGACGCAGCCTGAACGGCGAGCGCGGGCGCCCCGACGGCGGCCACGCTCCTGCGAAACATTCGCAGGACGAGCGTGCTCTGCGATGCTTCGTCGATCTCCGCGAACACCCAGGCGCGACATGGCTTTTCGTCGCTATGCAACACATGCCTACTAATGAGTAATGCCGAACCGTTGACAACGCTCGATAGCGGGAGTAGACCCGGAAAATAGCGCTGCGCAAGTGGGCCGACGGTCGACTCCGGCGGCGCAGGAGCCCCAGCCCGGCTCCGGAAAGCTGCAGCATGCCAACAGAAGCAGCAGTCAAGGCAGAACAAACACTGATCCATGTTCTATGGATTAACGCGGGCCTCAGTTGTGACGGTGATTCGGTGGCATTGACTGCTGCCACCCAGCCCAGCGTCGAGGAGATCGCCTTGGGGGCCCTGCCCGGACTCCCCCAGGTCGCCGTGCACTGGCCCCTGATCGACTTCGAATGCGGACCCAACGGAGGGGCGGACGACTTCTTGGAGTGGTTCTTCAAAGCCGACCGCGGCGAGTTGGAACCCTTTGTGCTCGTGGTCGAAGGATCCATCCCGAACGAGAAGATCAAGGACGAGGGCTACTGGTGCGGCTTCGGCAACAACCCCGCCACCGGGCAGCCGATGACCACCAGCGAGTGGCTCGACCGGTTGGCGCCCAAGGCCACCGCCATCGTGGCGGTCGGGACCTGCGCCACCTACGGGGGAATCCACGCGATGGCCGGCAACCCGACCGGGGCGATGGGCGTGCCGGACTACCTCGGCTGGGACTGGAAGAGCAAGGCGGGCATTCCGATCGTGTGCGTGCCCGGCTGCCCGATCCAGCCGGACAACCTGTCGGAGACGCTGACCTACCTGCTCTACATGGCGACCGGTCAGGCGCCGATGATCCCGCTCGACGACGCGCTGCGCCCGCAGTGGCTGTTCGGCAAGACCGTGCACGAAGGTTGCGACCGGGCCGGCTACTACGAGCAGGGCGACTTCGCCACCGAGTACGGATCGCCGAAATGCATTGTGAAGCTTGGCTGTTGGGGTCCCGTTGTGAAATGCAATGTGCCCAAGCGCGGGTGGATCAACGGCGTCGGGGGTTGCCCCAACGTCGGTGGAATCTGCATTGGTTGCACGATGCCGGGGTTCCCGGACAAGTTCATGCCGTTCATGGACGAGCCACCGGGCGGCAAGATCTCGAGCGCCGCGTCGGGTCTGTACGGAGCCGTGATTCGCAGTCTGAGGGGTATCACGGAACGCACCGTCGACAAAGAGCCGCGGTGGCGCCACAACGGCGACCAACTCACCACCGGAGCGCGCCGCACCTGGTAGGTCACCTACCCGGTCGGCGTGCTCCTTCTCCACATTCGTAGACGAAGAGCCGTCGCCGCATCAGCCACTGACAGCAGCCAAAGCGGGAAGAAGTAGCGCGATGACAACCATCATTCCTGAACCCACCCACGCCAAGCGGGAACCCGGCCAACTGGTCGACATGGCCTGGGATCCCATCACCAGGATCGTGGGCAGCCTGGGCATCTACACCAAGATCGATTTCGAGAACAGAGAAGTCGTCGAGTGCCACAGCACCTCGTCGATCTTCCGCGGCTACTCGATCTTCATGAAGGGCAAGGACCCTCGCGACGCCCACTTCATCACCAGCCGCATCTGCGGAATCTGCGGTGACAACCACGCCACGTGTTCGTGCTACACGCAGAACATGGCCTACGGCGTCAAGCCGCCGCATCTGGGCGAGTGGATCGTCAACCTCGGCGAGGCCGCGGAATACATGTTCGACCACAACATCTTCCAGGAGAACCTGGTCGGCGTGGACTTCTGCGAGAAGATGGTCTCCGAGACCAACCCGAGCGTGCTCTCCCTGGCCGAGAAGACGCCGGCCCCGCACGCCGACGCCCACGGGTACAAGACGATCGCCGACATCATGCGCTCGCTCAACCCGTTCAGCGGCGAGTTCTACCGCGAGGCGCTGCATGGTCAGCCGCTGGACGCGAGAGATGTTCTGCCTCATGGAGGGTCGCCACGTGCACCCGTCCACGCTGTACCCCGGCGGGGTCGGCACCGTCGCGACCATCCAGCTGATGACCGACTACATGACGCGGCTGATGCGCTACGTCGAGTTCATGAAGAAGGTCGTGCCCATGCACGACGACCTGTTCGACTTCTTCTACGAGGCCCTGCCCGGTTACGAGAACGTCGGGCTGCGCCGCACCCTGCTCGGCTGCTGGGGCTCCTTCCAGGATCCCGAGGTGTGCAACTTCGAATACAAGGACATGGAGCGCTGGGGTAACGCGATGTTCGTCACCCCGGGCGTGGTGGTCGACGGCAAGCTGGTCACCCACTCGCTGGTGGACATCAACCTCGGCATCCGAATCCTTTTGGGCAGTTCATATTACGACGACTGGACCGACCAGGAGATGTTCGTCAAGACCGACCCGCTGGGCAACGCGGTGGACCGGCGCCACCCGTGGAACCAGCACACCAACCCGCACCCGCAGAAGCGGGACATGGAGGGCGGCAAGTACAGCTGGGTGATGTCGCCGCGCTGGTTCGACGGCAAGGACCACCTGGCGCTGGACACCGGCGGCGGACCGCTGGCCCGGCTGTGGTCGACGGCGCTGGCCGGCCTGGTCGACATCGGTTACGTGCAGGCGACCGGCAGCAGCGTCAAGATCAACCTGCCCAAGACGGCCCTGAAGGGACCGGTCGAATTGGAGTGGAAGATCCCCAACTACGGCAGCAACACGATCGAACGCGACCGGGCGCGCACCTACTTCCAGGCCTACGCGGCGGCGTGCGCTTTGCACTTCGCCGAGAAGGCGCTCGAGGAGATTCGCGCCGGGCGCACCAAGACGTGGGAGAAGTTCGACGTGCCCGACGAGGCCATCGGATGCGGCTTCACCGAGGCGGTGCGCGGCGTGCTCAGCCACCACATGGTGATCCGGGACGGCAAGATCGCCAACTACCACCCGTACCCACCCACACCGTGGAATGCCAACCCGCGCGACAGTTATGGCACACCGGGCCCGTACGAGGATGCGGTGCAGGGGCAGCCGATCTTCGAGGAGAACGGCCGGGACAACTTCAAGGGCATCGACGTCATGCGCACGGTGCGCAGCTTCGATCCATGCCTGCCGTGTGGCGTGCACATGTACCTGGGGAAGGGCAAATCCCTGGACAGACTGCACACGCCGACCCAGTCGCCCGTCGGGGAGTGACGCATGGCGGATCGCCCGGAGAAGTCCGCGAAGCGACGCGCAGTGGCGTGAAGCGGGCGATCGGATCCAGACACTGCTCGATTCCTGCGCGGCGGGTGGGACCGCCGCGTATGACCGTGCGCAGCAACTGGTTCGCGAGGTAGTCGGGCTTTACGGCGCCGGGCTGGAACGGATCGTGCGGATGGCCGGCGATCCCGGACCGGAAGGGGGGCTGGTCGAGCGGCTGGCCACCGACGACCTGGTGGCCAGCCTGCTCCTGGTGCACGGCCTGCATCCGCACGACGTGCACCGCAGGGTGTCCGACGCGCTGGATCGGGTGCGGCCCTACCTGGGTTCGCACGGCGGAGACGTCGACCTGCTCGAGGTCGTTCCGGGCGAACGCCCGGAAGATCTCACCGTGCGGCTGGCCTTCAAGGGCAGCTGCAAGAGCTGCCCGTCGTCGGCGGTGACGCTGGAGCTGGCCGTGCAGGATGCGGTCCGCGCGGCCGCCCCGGAGATCTCCTCGATCGAGGTGGTGACCGCCGAAGCCACGACCACTCCGGCAGTGTCATTCCCGCCGAATCGCTACTGGCGCATGTGCATTCCAACGGGCATGGGCCGACCACCTGGCACCCGGCGCCCGAGCTGGCCGAGCTTGACCCCGGCGAAGTCGCGGGTTTCGTGATCGACGGGGTGACCGTGCTGGCCTGCCGGGTCGGCGACCAGACCTTCGCCTACCGGGACCACTGCCCGGTGTGTGACGACTCGCTGGCGGGTTCGCAACTGCACGGCCCGCTGCTGCGCTGTGCGCGCTGCCGGACGGATTTCGACGTCGTCCACGCGGGCAGCGGACGCCGCCGGTGGTTCGGCGGCCCACCTCGATCCGATTCCGCTGCTGACCCGCGACGGCCTGCTGTCGGTGGCGCTGCGCGCACGAAGCGATGGGGGCTCCGACATGACCAGCCCTTATGACGTGTTGGCCCGCATCAGAACCGACCGGCGCGCCCCCGAGGCCGCGGGCGAGCGCTGCGAGATGTGCGCGGAGTCGATCGCCGACGAGCACCAGCACGTGGTCAATGTGGCCGGCCGCCAGCTCATGTGCGTCTGCCGCGCCTGCTATCTGCTGTTCACCGACACCGAAGCCGACCTGCGATACCGCGCGGTGCCGGACCGGTATCTGTCGTTTCCCGACTTCGCGCTGGATCGCCTGGTGTGGGAGGCACTGCAGATCCCGGTCGGGGTCGCCTTCTTCTTCACCAACTCCGCCCTGGGGCACACCGTCGCCTTCTATCCGGGACCGGCCGGGGCAACCGAATCCGAGCTGGACATGGAGGTCTGGGACACCATCCGCGGCGCCGACCCGCGGGTGAGCCTGCTGGCCGACGACGTGGAGGCGCTGCTCGTCCGGGTTGCCGACGGCGACCAGGACGGCGAATTGCCGCAGCCACAAACGTATCTCGTCCCGATCGATGCCTGCTACGAATTCGTCGGCCGCCTGCGCATGATGTGGCGCGGCTTCGACGGCGGCCAGCAGGCGCGCGAATTCATCGACGGCTTCTTCGACCGGCTCGCCGCCCGGGCCACAAAGACACCGCGATGAACGAGCCCGCCGATGGACGTGAGCTTCGCGGTCCTGGACGTGGCCGCCGAACCCTACGCCGTCAGCCCGGTGCTCACCGCCCGCATCGGCGTCACCGCCAGCGGTGACGACCCGGTGCACGCCATCGCCCTGCGGTGCCAGGTCCGAATCGAGCCGCTGCGCCGTTCCTACTCCGACGACGAGGCGGCCGGGCTGACGGATCTGTTCGGCACCCGCGAACGCTGGGCCACCACCCAGCGCACCTTCCTGTGGCAGCACTGCGCCGCGATGGTGCCGGGGTTCACCGGTCACACGACCGCGACCCTGCCCCTGGAATGCACCTACGACTTCGAGGTGGCCGCCGCCAAATACCTGCACGCGCTGCGCGACGGTGCCGTGCCGCTGCAATTCCTGTTCAGCGGAACGATTTTCGTCAACTCCGAGCGCGGATTCTCGGTTCAGCAGGTGTCGTGGGACTGCGAGGATCAACTACGCCATGCCGGTCACGGTCTGGCGTGACCTGGTCGCACAGCACTATCCCAACAGCGGATGGATTCGGCTGAGCCACGAGACCATCGCGCAACTGGCCGGTTACAAGTCGGCCCACGGGATGCTCGACTTCGACCACGCGGTCACCTCATTGCTGGATGCCGACGATCGCGAGGTGACGCGATGACATCGAGCTGGGACCGGGCCCGCGCCGTCGCCGACGCGGTGCTCTACGAGGGCTACCTGCTCTACCCGTACCGGGGGACGTCGAGCAAGAATCAATCACGCTGGCAATTCGGCGTTTTGGGGCCGCCCGAGGCGGCCGAGTCCGGGCTGGGCGAAGACGACACCCTCTCCGCGGATTTCCTGGTCGACGACGCCCGGGCGCTGACGCTGGTGGTGCGATTCCTGCAGTTGCAGCATCGACGGGCCGAACGGGCAACCGGTGACGGCGATTTCGAGCCCGTCGACGAGCTGACGACCCCGACCGGATCGTGGCTGACCTGGGACGAAGCGGTCGAATGCGAAATCTCTTTCGGCCCGCTCGCGTTCGGCGACGGTCCCTGGTCGCTGCCGGTGGCGGCCGACGCGGCGACAGACATCGAAATCCTGGACGGCGGCCGATTGGTTCGCGAACGGCACGAGATACGGGGCGAGCTGGCCGTGACCAGCGAGCCCGACGGCGATCTGCGGCGGGTTTCGGTGCGGGTAGCCAACACCGGCGGGGCCGTCAACGCACATGACGACAAGAGATTCGGTGATCGCGCGATCGATGATCGGAACCCACCTCATCGCCGAAGTGGTTGGCGGCCGGTTCGTCTCGCTGCTCGAGCCGCCACCGCCGGCGGCCGACGCGGTGTCCCGGTGCGGCCGGCATCGCTGCTTCCCGGTGCTGGCCGGCCCGCCCGGGCACCGATGACATGCTGCTGATCTCGCCGATCATCCTCTACGACCACCCCGAAGTCGCCGAACAGAGCGACACCGCCCTGTACGACTGCACGGAGATCGACGAGATCCTCACCCTGCGCGTGATGACTATGACCGATGACGAGAAGGCGCAGGCCCGAGCGACCGACCCGCGGGCCGCGCGGATCATCGACGAGTGCGACGCCATGTCGCCCGAGGCCATGGCGCGACTGCACGGTGTGCTGCGCGACCCGCACGCGCTCAATGTCTCCGCCGGCCTGGTACCGGAGATTCCCGAGGGCGTGGATTGGTGGGATCCGCTGGCCGACAACGCCGTTCGACCCGAGATCGACGCGGTGCTGGTGAACGGGGTCCGGATAGCCCGGGGCAGCAAGGTCCGGTTGCGCCCGCGGCGCAACGCCGACGCCCAGGACATCTTCGTCGCCGGCAAGACCGCCCGCGTCACGTCGGTGCACGAGGACGTCGAAGGCAACAAGCACGTCGGCGTCGTCGTCGACGACGACCCGGCCGCCGACCTGCACGACTGGTATGGCCGCTACCTGTACTTCTCCCCCGACGAAGTCGAACCGCTGCAGTCGCAGCACAGCACAAACCCAGAAAGGAGTTCACCATGGAAGTCCTAGGTTGGATCTTCATCGCCATCGTCGCGCTGGTGGCAGCGGTCGGGCTGGTGCTTGGCGCGATATCGCTACCGGATGCCCGCCGCTATCTCAAGTTGAGGCGCATGTAACCGACGCGGGTGCCACCATGACCACGCGCATCCTGGTAGCCGGGATCGGCAACATCTTCCTGGGCGACGACGGGTTCGGCTCGGAAGTGGTTCGCAACGCCGAGCTGCCCCAGGATGATCCGACGATCCAGGTCATCGACTACGGAATCCGGGGCATGCATCTGGCGTATGACCTGCTCGAGGAGTGGGACACGCTGGTCCTGGTCGACGCCGTGCCCAGCCGCGGCAATCCCGGCACGCTGCACGTGTTTCAGGCCGACCACGAGTCGTCGCCCGAGCCGAACGGCCTGGATGCGCACAGCATGGACCCGGCCGCGGTCTTCGCCAGCCTGCGGGCGCTGGGTGGCCAGCCCGCCCTACACCGTGGTGGTCGGCTGCGAGGCGGGCAGCGTCGAGGAGGGCATCGGCCTGACCGAACCGGTCGCACAGGCCGTCCCCCGGGCGGCGCGGGCTGTGGAAGAGATCGTCGCGGCGTTGCACGCCGCACCGCTCGGCGGCCGAAAAGGGGTGCTGAGCCATGTGTTTGGGCATACCGGGACAGGTGATCGGAATGCTGGACGGTTTCGAGGGACAGCTCGCACTCGTCAACGTCACCGGTGAACAACGCAAGGTCAACGTCGGCATGTTGCCGGAAGAGACGTTCGCGCCCGGCGACTGGGTGATCATCCACATGGGCTTCGTCGTCGAGAAGACGGATCAGGCCGGGGCCGAACAGGCCATGGCCGGGCTGGAGCTGATGGGCCGGGGCCGCGCCGACCCGACACCGCACCAGGAGGCCGGTTGACATGACCGATACCCCCCTGCTGTTGCGGCCCGGCACGCGTGACACCCAAGTGCGGCAGCGCGTCACGGTGACCGGCGTGGTGCAGGGGGTTGGCTTCCGTCCGTTCGTGCACCGGATCGCGACCGAACTGGGTCTGGCCGGATTCGTCGGTAACGACTCGGGCGCGGTCTTCCTCGAGGTGCAGGGCCGACCCGCCTCGGTGGCGGAATTCGGTCGCCGGCTGCGCGCGGAGGCGCCGCCCCTGGCACGGATCACCGACGTGCGCGTCGCCGACGTCGCCGCCGACCCCGCGTGCCCACCCGAATTCCGCATCGTGCCAAGCCAATCGGTTGCCGGCACGACCACCCCGATCCCGCCCGACATCGCGGTGTGCGACGACTGCATCGCCGAACTGTTCGACCCGCTCGACCGGCGCTACCGGCATCCGTTCGTGACCTGCACCAACTGCGGACCCCGGTTCACCATCATCACGCCGGCTGCCCTACGACCGCCCGGCCACCACGATGTCGGGGTTCGCCATGTGCGCGCGCTGCGCCACCGAATACCACGATCCGGCGGATCGCCGATTCCACGCGCAGCCGATCGCCTGCCCGGACTGCGGGCCGTCGCCTGTGGTTCGCATCGCGGGCCGGCCGGGTGAGCGGCTCGGACGCGGCGCTGGCCGCCACCCAACGTCGCGCTGGCATCCGGCGCCGTGGTGGCCATCAAGGGAATCGGCGGCTACCACCTGGCCTGCACGGTCGACGACGCGGCGGCGGTCGCCGCATTACGCGCGCGCAAAGCGCGCGGCGCCAAGCCGTTTGCGATGCTGGTCCGCGATCTCGACGTGGCGCGCCGCTACGCCCACGTCGACGACGCCGAGGCCGCGGTGCTGACCAGTCCCGGCCCGCCCGATCGTGCTGTTGCGCCGGCGTACCGACGCGCCGGTCGCCGCGGCCGTCGCGCCCGGCAGCCCGCTGCTGGGGCTGATGCTGCCGTACTCCCCCATCCATCACCTGCTGCTGGCGCCGGTTCCCGGCGGCCGCGGGCCGGTGCCCGACGCGCTGGTGCTGACCAGCGCCAACCGCTCCGATGAGCCCATCTGCTTCACCGATGCCGATGCCGCGCAACGACTTCCGGCACTGTGCGACGCCGTGCTCGATCACGACCGGCCGATTCACGTGCCGTGCGACGACTCGGTGGTGCGCATCGTCCACGATCGAGCAGGGGCCCACGAGCTACCGATCCGCCGGTCCCGCGGCTATGCGCCGCTGCCGATCGACTTGGAGTTCGAGGCCCCCGCCGTGCTGGCCGTGGGCGGGGAACTGAAGAACACCTTCTGCCTCACCGACGGCAACCGGGCCTACCTGTCCGGCCACATCGGCGACATGGGCACCTGGGAGACGCTGCGCGCCTTCGAGCGGGCGGTGAGCCAGCTCAGCGAAATCCGCGGCCGGCCAGTGCGCTTGGCCGCCGACCTGCATCCGGGCTATCACACCCGCAGCTGGGCCGAGCGTCACGCGGGCGAGCTACCGCTGGATCTGGTCCAGCACCACCACGCCCATGTGGTGTCGCTGCTGGCCGAACACGGGCGCCTCGGCGAACCCATCGTCGGGGTCTCCTTCGACGGCACCGGTTACGGCTGCGACGAAACGATCTGGGGCGGTGAGATTCTCACGCTCGGCACCCGACAGCCACCGATTCAATCGGGCCGGACACCTGCTGGCGGTGCCGCTGCCCGGCGGCGACGCCGCGGTGCGTAATCCGTGGCGGATGGCGCTGTCCCAGCTGTGGATGGCCGGCATCGACTGGACCGCCGACCTGGCACCGGTGGCCGCCGCAACCGCCGACGAATTGCGGCTCACCCGCTCGCAATTGGAGACCGGGGCGGGTTGTGTCCCGTGTTCGAGCATGGGCCGCCTGTTCGACGCGGTCGCCTCCCTGCTCGGCGTGCGGCACCGCATCGACTACGAGGGCCAAGCCGCGATCGAGCTCGAGGCGCTGGCGCAGTCGGCCGGCCGAACACGCACTGCAGCCGGCGTTGCCGCTGACGGTGCGACCCGGACGGGGTGATCGATCCGGCCCCGATGGTGCAATCCATCGTCGCGGCGCTGCGCGCCGGGACGCAGCCGGCGGTGCTCGCCGCCGCGTTTCCACCGAGGCGGTCGCCGTCGCCGTCGCCGAGGTGGTCGCCCAGGTGGCGCGGCACGGTGCGCTGGTGGGCCTCACCGGCGGGGTGTTCCAGAACGTCCTGTTGCTGGGTGCGTGCCGCATGCGGCTGCAGCAGAACGGGTTTTGAAGTTCTCACCCATCACACCGTGCCGCCGAACGACGGGGGGCTGGCGCTGGGCCAGGCCGCGGTCTCGGTGCTGATCGCGCAGGAGGAGGCGTTGACGCGATGATCACCACCGCCATCGATCGTGGGCTGAGTGCCGAGCTGGCCGAGGATCTCGCCGCCACCGCTCTCACGCTGGCCAAGCGATTCGCCGCGGGCGCCACGATGTGGTCCATCGCGCCATCGTGGGAGCCGCACGCGCTGCACATCGCGGTCGAGTTCGTCCATCCGGTGATCATGGGCAAGCGGGCGCTGCCGGCCGTGGCGCTGACCGGACCCGACCTGGTCGACCTGGTGCGGGTATCGGTGCGGCCCGGCGACATCGTGGTCGCCATCTCCGGTGCGGACGACGCGGACGTGCGCTCGGTGATGCGCCGCAGCCCGGCCTGGGGAGCCACCACGATCTGGATCGGCAGCGGCGATCCACCCGCGGCCGCGATGGCCGATCACGTGCTCTGGCTCGACGATCCCGATCCGCGCGTCCCCGCCACCGGTGGCTTCGTGCTGTTCTACCACCTGCTGTGGGAGCTGACCCACGTGTGTTTCGAGCATTCCGGGTTGCTCAAACCCAAGAGCGACAACGACAACGGCGTATGTGTCACGTGCAGTGACGAAGGCCGGCTGGGTGAAGTGGTGACCGCTTCGGTCGACGGCCAGGCAGCGGTACGCACCGCGCGGGGAATCGAGGACGTGGTCACCACGCTCGTCGACCCCGTCGCGCCAGGCGAGCTGGTGCTGGTGCACGCAGGCACGGCGATCAGCCGCATGGAGGAGGACGGTTTCATGAGTGCCGCCGACGAACCCACCAACTTCCTGTACCCGTTCATCGACGCCGAGGAGGACGACCCCTCCGCACTGCTCGCCGACCTGGCCGCGTCGGCACAGGCCAAGGCGTCCGAAAGCCTGGCGTTGCGGCGTTCCACGCTCGAGGCCAACGCCGACCTGCTGGCGGCGGCCGCCGCCGAGTTGGCCCGCCGATTCGCCTCCGGCGGAAGGATGTTCACCTTCGGCAACGGCGGCAGTTGCACCGACTGCACCACGCTGGCGGGCTTGTTCGCGCGGCCACCGCTGGGCAAGCCGCTGCCGGCGTGGTCGTTGACCGCCGATCAGGCGATCCTGACGGCGCTGGGCAACGACGTCGGTTTCGAGCTGGTGTTCGCGCGACAGCTGATCGCCCGCGCGCGCGACGGTGACATCGCGATCGCCATGTCGACCAGCGGCAATTCACCCAACCTACTGACCGCTCTGGCGGAGGCGCCACAAACGCGGCCTGTACACCATCGGTTTCGCCGGGCTACGACGGCGGCGCCTTCGTGAACAACCCAAACGTGGACGCCTGCTTCGTCGTTCGTTCGCAGAGCGTGCACCGGATTCAGGAATCGCAGGCGCTGCTGGGTTATCAGTTGTGGCTGGCGGTTCACGAATGTCTCGGCGACGACCAAGGTTTGGGGGCGGCATGATGAACAAGCCGGCGGGTGACTACCTGTCGTCGGGCCCGCGGTTCGGCGAAGGCGACGTGATCGAGCGGATCGAGTCGTTCCGCCGGCGTCGCCCCCGACTCCTCGACGACCACGTGACCCTGGCGCACGGGGCCGGCGGCAAGGCGTCGGCGGCGCTGGTGGACGCGGTGTTCGTGGAGGCGTTTCGCAACCCGTTGCTCGAATCGCTGGGCGATGGCGCCGTGCTGACGCTGCCCAGCGGCGAGCGGGTGGCGATGTCGACGGATTCGTTTCGTGGTGCAGCCCCGCCGATTCCCCGGCGGGTCCATCGGCGAGCTCGCCATCCACGGCACCTGCAACGATCTGGCGGTGGCCGGCGCCGTGCCGTCCTGGATCTCGGCGGCGTTCGTGCTCGAAGAGGGTTTCCCGATCGCGGAATTGAGGGAGATCGTCGCCGACATGGCCGCCGCGGCCGCCGCGGCCGGCGTGCAGGTTGTCACCGGCGACACCAAGGTGGTGCCCAAGGGCGCGGCCGACGGACTGTTCGTCACCACCGCCGGAACCGGTGTCATCCCCGCGGGCCGCACGCTGTCGGCACAGTCGGTGCGCGCCGGTGACAAGGTGCTGCTGTCGGGGTCGATGGGCGATCACGGCATGGCCGTGATGCTCGCCAGGGGCGATCTGGCCATCGAGGCCGACATCGCCTCCGACACCGCGTCGGTCAGCCCGTTGGTGGAGTTGCTGATGGCGGCCGCCCCGTCCACCCGATGGATGCGTGACGCGACGCGCGGCGGGGTGGGAACGGTGTGCAACGAGTTGGCCCAGGCCTGCGGCCTCGGGGTGTTGCTCGAAGAGGAGCGACTTCCGGTGGCGCCCATGGTCAATGGCGCCTGCGAATTGCTCGGCATCGACCCGCTCTACGTCGCCAACGAGGGCAAGTTCGTCGCCGTCGTCGCGCCGCAGGAGGCCGAGGCCGGGCTGGACGCGTTGCGGTCGCATCCGCTGGGCGCCGATGCGGCCGAGGTCGGGGAAATCGTCACCGAACCCGCGGAAAGCGTGGTGCTGCGCACCGGGTTCGGCGGCACCCGGATCGTCGACATGCTCGTCGGGGACCCGTTGCCGCGAATCTGCTGATGTGGCGATCGCAAGCGCCGCGAAGCCGGGCGCAGCGGGTCGCCACAAGAGAAAGGAGCAATGCAGATGTGTCTGGGCATTCCGGGCCGGATCGTGGAAATCACCGATCCCGCCAATTGTTTGGCCAAGGTTGACGTCAGTGGCGTGCAGCGGACGATCAGCGTCCGGCTGCTGGAGAACGACATGCCCGCACCGGACGACTGGGTGCTGGTGCACGTCGGGTTCGCGATGGCCAAGATCGACGAGACCGAGGCGCTGCTGACCCTGGCCGCCATCAAGAAACTCGGCGACACCTACACGACCGAAATGCAGGCCTTCGATTCGTCGGCCATCGTTTGACGAGGAGCAGCAATGAAATTCGTTGACGAATTCCGCGACCCGGCCGCGGCGCGCAAGCTGCTGGCGGCCATCGAGCATCTGGCCGGGACGGGCGGTGAGGACTTCAAGTTCATGGAGGTGTGCGGCGGGCACACGCACACCATCTACCGGCACGGCATCGAACATCTGTTGCCCGACAACGTCGAACTGGTGCACGGCCCGGGCTGCCCGGTCTGCGTGATCCCGATGGGACGCATCGACGACGCGATGTGGCTGGCCGCCCAGCCCGACGTGATCTTCACCTGCTTCGGGGACATGATGCGGGTGCCCGGCTCGGCCGGCAGCCTGCTGGACGCCAAGGCCCGCGGGGCCGACGTGCGATTCGTCTACTCGCCGCTGGACGCGTTGAAGATCGCGGTCGACCACCCCGACAAGCAAGTGGTGTTCTTCGCCATCGGTTTCGAGACCACCGCGCCGTCGACCGCGGTGACGCTCGTGCGGGCGCGCGAATTGGGCCTGCCCAATTTCAGCGTCTTTTGCAACCACGTCACGATCGTGCCGCCGATCAGGGCCATCCTGGAATCCCCGGACCTGCGGCTGTCGGGGTTCATCGGCCCCGGGCACGTGTCCACCGTGGTGGGCAACCGGCCCTACCGGTTCGTCCCCGACGTGTATCGAAAGCCATTGGTGGTGGCCGGTTTCGAGCCGCTGGACATCCTGGCCTCGGTCGCGATGCTGCTGCGGCAGATCCGCGAGGGCCGCTGCGAAGTGGAGAACCAGTACAAGCGCGTGGTACCCGAGCACGGCAACCCGGCCGCCCTGGCCCTGATGGGCAAGGTGTTCGCGTTGCGGCCGCACTTCGAATGGCGCGGGCTTGGCTTCATCTCGCAAAGCGCGCTGCGGCTGCACGACGATTTCGCCGAGTTCGACGCCGAGCTGCGGTACGCGATGCCCGGCGTGCGGGTGGCCGACCCGAAGGCCTGCCAGTGCGGTGAGGTACTCAAGGGAGTGCTCAAGCCTTGGGAATGCAAGGTTTTCGGCACCGCGTGCACACCGGAGACCCCGATCGGGACCTGCATGGTGTCCCCGGAGGGGGCCTGTGCGGCGTACTACAACTTCGGGCGCATGCACCGCGACGCCGTCAAGCTGGTGGGGCGCACTTGACCTTCGACAAGGGCGCCGAGATGTTCGCCCGCTACGCGTATGCCCCCAACGCGCTCGGCTATTGCGGTCCGCCGTTGGGAGCCACCCTGCGCGACGGGTCCGTCGCCGACGTGCGCAGGGCGGCGACGAGGTTCTCCGGCGCGTGGCCGTATCTGCGGGTGCTCTCGAAGCTGACCGGCATCGCCGACCCGCTGGATTATCGTCTGGTCGAGTCGTATTGGCTCGGCGGGGGCGTCGCCGCCGGCCTGGACCCACAGGAATTCTTTGACGCGCTGCTCGCGATCATCGGCCCGCAGGCGGGCCACTACTGGTCGCACCTCTCGACGGATCTGGCGTGCGAGGCCGCCGGCAACCACTGCTTTCACGTGTTCGGGGTGTATCCGTGGACGCGGTTTCTGGGCCGCGGTAGCGACGAGCAGCCGCTGAATGTGCTCGACAACTGTCGAATCACCTCCGGCACAGTGCTTTCCCGCGACGGCGACCGTGTCGAGGTGTTGTGCGCAAGGCTGGCGTGGGACGGTCAGACCCTTGTGCTGTCGCAGCCGTCGGCGCGCGTGCTCGAGGTGTGGGCCGACGGATACAGCGCGGTGCCCGACGTGGCCGCCGGTGATGTGGTGGCAATCCACTGGGGCCGGTTGTGCGGCCGGCTGTCGCCGGCACAGCTTCGCGCGCTGACCGAAAGCACGGATCGGCAGCTGCTGGTCACCGGCCACCGACTGGCGCGCGTCTGACTTCGCGGCCAGACTGGCCCGGTGCCCGGTTCTCTGCGCGATGTGCTGCCCGCCGCGGCCGCCCTGCTCGACGTTGAGGACGCCGTCGACAGGCTCGAGGTGGCGGATTGGGTTGGCGCCGACCGCGTCGACCGGGTGCTGGTGGTGCTGGTGGACGGGCTGGGCTGGCACCTGCTAGCGCAGCTGGCCGGCAGCGCGCCGCTGCTCGCGTCCGTGCTGGGCGGCACCACCGGGCGGCTGACCCAGCTGGACTGCACATTCCCGTCGACGACACCGACCAGCCTGGTGTCACTGGGCACCGGTGCGCTGCCCGGTGAACACGGCATCCTGGGCTTCACGCTCAGGGTGCCCGGCACCGATCGGGTCCTCAACCACGTCCGGTGGCGCGATGACCCGCCCCCCGCCGTGTGGCAGCCGGTGCCCACCTGGTTCGAACGACTCAAGAATGCCGGCGTGAGCGCCCGCGCCGTGCTGCCGGCGCTGTTCATCGGCAGCGGGCTGACCGAGGCCGCCTACCGCGGCGCAGAACTTCACCCGGCCACCCCCACCGACGACTACGCGCGCCTGCTGGCCGACTAGCTGCGTGCGGCGCCGGGGCTGGTGTACGGCTACACCGCAGAGCTTGACACCGCCGCCCATGTGTTCGGTATCGGCTCTGACCAGTGGCATACCGCGGCGGCGAACGTGGATGCACTGCTGTCCGGCCTACTCGACGCGCTGCCCGCGAACGCTGCGATGCTGGTGACCGCCGACCACGGCGGCATCAACGTCCCACCCGAGTCCCGCATCGACCTCGACTCCGACCCCAGGCTGGCCGAGGGGATCCGGGTGGTGGCCGGCGAGCCGCGGGTGCGGTATCTGCACACCGAGCCGGGCGCCGCCGGCGACGTGCAGGCCGCCTGGGGCGAGCTGCTGGACGGCCGCGCCACCGTGTACAGCCGCGAGCAGGCGGCGGCCACCGGCATGTTCGGGCCGCTCACCGCGCAACACGCCGATCGGCTCGGCGACGTGGTCGTCATCTGCTCCGGCGATGTCGCGGTGCTGGCCAGCGCACATGAGCCGCCGGAGACGGCTCGCCTGGTCGGGTTTCACGGCGGGGGCACCGCGGCGGAGATGGCGATTCCGCTCATCGTTTTCCGGCCGTAGCCGCGATGAAACGCCATCGGACTCGGATCGACTTCACAGCTCGTTTGAACCGTTCACCGATTGTCGCGCGTTACATTCAGTGCACTGTGATGTTCCTGACCCAGATCTGCGTCGCCGGTAACTGATCGTCGCGCCCGTGCCGAGCATGTCTCGCCCACCGGCTCGTAACCCCGGCGTCTATCTCGTGAAAGAAGACCCTCATGTTTTCGGGCACCACTGGTACCGCCACAAGCAGGCTGGGGCTGTAATGGATTTCGCGACGCTACCTCCGGAGATCAGCTCCGGGCTGATGTACTCGGGTCCCGGCGCGGGCTCGATGATGCGGGCCGCGGCGGCGTGGCAGGCGTTGGCAGCGCGGCTGTATACCGCGGCCGCCGACTACCGGGCGGTGACCGCACAGCTTTCGGCGGCCGGCGGAGGCCGGGCACACACCGAAGCCGCGAGACGCTACGTCGACTGGCTCGAAGCCGTCGCCGCCCGAAGTGAGCGCGCGGCCATCCAGCTCGAGGCGGCGGTCGGCGCCCATCAGTCCGCCTTCACGGCGATGGCGCCGCCACCGGCGATCGCCGGCAACCGCAACAACCGAATGTCGCTGGCGTCGACCAATTGCCTGGGGCACAACAGCACGGCGATCGCGACTGTCGATGCCGAGTACGACGCGATGTGGGCGCAGAACGCCCGCGCCATGTACGCCTATGCCCGGCTGGCGGCCGTGCCGCGACGATGGCTCCCTTCCCCGCTGCGCCCGGCACACCCGCTGTGGTCAAACGCGATTGGGCCCTGCACTCGGCGCCGGACGTCATATCGGCCGGCGCCGACGTGATGTCGGCGATACCCGACGCCCTTGAGCAGCTGCCGCCGTCGCCGCTCGAGGACCATCGGTGCGTCGCTCTCACCGGTCACCGCCTCGCTGTCGAAACTGAGTTCCCTGACCGCGCCGTCGGATTTCGCGATTGGTCACCTGAATTCCGTGAACAAGACGGCGGCCCTGCAATCGCTTTTGCCAAAGCCGTCAGCGACCAACGGGATTGCACGCGAAATTCGGCCGCGCGACGCCGGTCGGCGTGCTGTCGGTGCCGCGCGCCTGGGCAGCCGCCGCACCCCTGCTCGGCTGCCCCACTCCGACCGGGCCGGCGAGCCCATCCGGCTGGTCGCGGTCAGCGAGCCGCCCGGCTCGCCTGCGGCCCGCGAGTTCGGCGGTTAGAGCGGGGTGACATAGGCCGCGCTGATGCCGCCGTCGACCATGAACGTCGAAGCGGTGATGAAAGACGCGTCATCGCTGGCCAAAAATGCCACCGCTGAGGCGATTTCGTCGGGGTCGGCGAAGCGGCCCACCGGAACGTGCACCAGCCGGCGAGCCGCCCGGTCGGGGTCTTTGGCGAAGAGTTCTTGCAGCAGCGGGGTGTTGACCGGCCCCGGGCACAGCGCGTTCACGCGGATACCCTGCCGGGCGAACTGCACACCCAGTTCGCGCGACATGGCCAGCACCCCGCCCTTGGATGCCGTGTAGGAGATCTGCGACGTCGCCGACCCCAGGACGGCAACGAACGACGCCGTGTTGATGATCGAACCCTGCTGCGCGGGAACCATGTGCCGCAACGCCGCCCGGCAGCACAGGTACACCGACTTCAGGTTGACGTCTTGAACGCGTTGCCACGCCGGCAGTTCGGTGTTTTCGATGAGGTCGTCGTCGGGCGGTGAAATGCCGGCATTGTTGAACGCGATGTCGATGCGCCCGTAGGCCTGCGCCGCGGTATCGAACAGCGCGTTGACCGCGGCCTCGTCGGAGACGTCGGTGGGCACGAACAGGCCGGACAGTTCGTCGGCCGCGGCACCACCGGCGTCGCCGTCGATGTCGCCCACCACGATGGTGGCGCCCTCGGCGCGCATGCGCCGCGCCGCGGCCAGCCCGATGCCGCCACCGGCACCGGTGACGACGGCCACCCGGCCCGCCAGTCGTTGGGTGAGATCGACCGCCACCACCTACCTCCTCTCCGATCGCGATGAACACGTTCTTGGTCTCGGTGAAATGCAACGGCGCATCCGGGCCCAGCTCACGACCCAGCCCCGACTGCTTGAAGCCACCGAACGGGGTGCTGTAACGAACCGACGAGTGCGAATTCACCGACAGGTTCCCGGCTTCCACCGCCCGGGACACGCGCAGCGCGCGGGACAGGTCGTCGGTCCAGATCGAGCCGGACAGCCCGTAGCTGGTGTCGTTGGCCAGCGTGATGGCGTCGTGCTCGTCGTCGAAGGCCAGCACCGTGACGACCGGGCCGAAGATCTCGTCGGTGACACAGCGGTCGGTGCGCTGCGGAGTCAGAACCGTTGGCGGAAACCAGAATCCGCGGCCGGTCGGCGCCGTGCCGCGAAACGCCACGGGGGCGCCGTCGGGCACGTACGAGGCGACCTTGTCGCGGTGCGCCGCGGACACCAGCGGACCCATCTCGGTGTCCCGGGATGCCGGGTCGCCGACGACGACGCGCGTGACGGCGGGCTCGAGCAGCTCCATGAACCGGTCATAGACGCTGCGCTGCACCAGGATCCGGCTGCGGGCGCAGCAGTCCTGCCCGGCGTTGTCGAACACGCCGGCCGGCGCGGTCGCGGCCGCGCGCTCGAGGTCGCAGTCGGCGAAGACGATGTTGGCGCTCTTGCCACCCAGTTCCAGCGTCACCCGCTTCACCTGTGCGGCCGCGCCGGTCATCACCTTCTTGCCGACGTCGGTGGACCCGGTGAACACGATCTTGCGGATGTCGGGATGGGTGACGAACCGCTCCCCGACCACCGCGCCCTGTCCGGGCAGCACCTGCAGCAGGTCCGCGTCGAGTCCGGCTTGCGCCGCCAGCTCACCGAGCCGGATCGTGGTCAGCGGCGTCGCCTCGGCGGGTTTGACCAGCACCGCGTTGCCCGCGGCCAGCGCCGGTGCGAAGCCCCACGACGCGATCGGCATCGGGAAGTTCCACGGCGTGATCACCCCGACCACACCCATCGGTTCGTTGAACGTGACATCCAGGCCGCCGGACACGGGAATCTGCTTGCCGGACAAGCGTTCCGGGCTCGCCGGCGTAGAAGTTCAACACGTCGCGGACGTGGCCGGCCTCCCACTCGGCCGACGCGATCGGGATGCCCCGAATTGGCGACCTCGAGCGCCGCCAGCTCGTCGAGGTGGGCGTCGACGACGGCGGCGAAGGCCCGCAGCCCGGCGGCCCGTTCGGCCGGCGCCAACCGTGCCCACCGCCGCTGGGCCGCCCGCGCCCGCTCGACCGCGTCGTCGACCGCGGCGGCGTCGGCCTGCTCGACCGAGCGCAGCACTTCCTCGGTCGCCGGGTTGATCAGTTGCGCGGTGCTCAACTCAGCTCACGCGTCCCGCGTAGGACCGGGCCGCGTCGACGATCGCGGTGAACAACCGCAGGTCTTCCAGCGACTGTTCCGGATGCCATTGCACGGCAAGCACAAACATGTCCCCCGGCAGCTCCAGCGCCTCGACCACGCCGTCGGCGTCCCGCGCGCTGACCACCAGGCCCTCACCGACCCGGTCGATGGCCTGATGGTGATAGCACGGCGCGTCGGCGGCCTCGCCGACCAGCGCGGCCAGCCGGGTGCCCGCCACGGTGCGCACCGGCAGCCTGGTGAACACCCCGTTGCCCGCGCGATGACCGCTGTGCCCGAGCACGTCGGGCAGGTGCTGGTGCAGCGTGCCGCCCAATGCGACGTTGAGCACCTGGGCGCCGCGGCAGATTCCCAGCACCGGCAGGCCCCGCCGCAGCGCGCCCCGCAACAGCGCGAACTCCCACGCGTCGCGGTCGGCGCGAGGCTGGTCGGTCGTCGGATGCGGTTGCTGGCCATAGCCGGCCGGGTCCAGGTCATAGCCCCCGGTGATCACCAGCGCGTGCAGGCTGTCGAGCACCGAGTCGACGATCTCGGCGTCCACCGGCTGCGGTGGCAGCAACACCGCGATCCCGCCGGCCAGGATGACGCCTTCGAAGTAGTCGGCGGGCAGGTACCCGGCGCGGACGTCCCAGATGCCGGTCTGCACGCGCTCCAGGTAGGTGGTCAGGCCGACCACGGGCCTAAAGGCGTTCAAACCCACGCATCCTCTCCCAATCGGTGACCGCCGCGTTGAACGCCGCCAACTCCACCCGCGCGTTGTTCAGGTAATGCGCGACAACGTCGTCGCCGAACACGTCCCGCGCGAGCGTCGAGCGCTCGAACGCCGAGGCCGCCTCGGCCAGGGTGACGGGCAGCCGCCGGACGCCGGGGGCTTGGTAGGCATTTCCCGCGCAGGGCTCCGGTAGCTTCAGGCCCCGTTCGATACCGTACAGCCCGCCGGCAACGATGGCCGCGACCGCCAGATACGGGTTGACGTCCCCGCCGGGAACCCGGCATTCGACGCGGGTGTTGGGCCCATGACCGACCACCCGCAGGGCGCAGGTGCGATTGTCCAGTCCCCACGCCAGCGCCGTGGGCGCGAAACTTCCGTCGGCGAATCGCTTGTAGGAGTTGATGTTCGGCGCATAGAACAGCGTGAGGTCGCGCAAGGTGGCCAGCAGGCCGGCCACGAAACTGCAAAACGTCGACGACATGCCGTGCGGGCGGCCGGGTGTCGGCGAACACCGCGGACCCGCCCTGCGAGTCGCGCAGCGAGAGGTGCATGTGACAGCTATTCCCTTCTCGCTCATCGTATTTCGCCATGAACGTCAGACTCTTGCCGTGCTGGTCGGCGATCTCCTTGGCGCCGTTCTTGTAGATGACGTGGTTGTCGCAGGTGACCAGCGCGTCGGCGTAGCGGAAACCGATTTCCTGCTGCCCCCTGTTGCATTCGCCTTTGACGGCTTCGAAGCGCAGACCGGCGCCGAGCATTCCCTGCCGGATGTCGCGCAGCAGCGGCTCCATCCGCGACGACGCCGAGATCGCGTAGTCGATGTTGTAGTCGCTGGCCGGGGTCAGCCCGCGGTAGCCGCTGGCCCACGCCTGGCGATAGGGCTCGTCGAACACGATGAATTCGAGCTCGGTGGCGACATCGGCGGCCAGGCCGCGTTCGGCCAGCCGGTCGAGCTGGCGGCGCAGGATCGCCCGCGGCGACACGGCGACGGGACTGCCGTCGGCCCAGCCCACGTCGGCGATCACCAACGCCGTACCGGGCAACCATGGGACGCGCCGCAGGGTGGACAGGTCGGGCCTGGCCACGGTGTCGCCGTAGCCGGTGTCCCAGCTCGACATCGCATAACCGCCCACGGTGTTCATGTCGACGTCGACGGCGAGCAGATAGCCGCAGCACTCGGCGCCGTGGGCGGCCACGTCGTCGACGAACAGCCGGGCGTCGATCCGCTTGCCGACCAGCCGGCCCTGCATGTCGGCGAACGCCACGATGACGGTGTCCACCTCGCCGGCGCCGACCAGTCGTTCGAGCGCGGGCAACGACAGCATCGCAGTCATCCGGATCGGTCACAGCGGGTTCTTCACTGGCCACGACCGTCAGTCAACCAGGCGCTACCAGCTACTGGTGCGCAAAATGATCTCGGCGGCCAGTTGCGCCGTCGACTCCTGCACGCTGCGCCGCCCCAGGTGCACCACCGCGGTAATCGGCGTAGACGTAGCGCTGGCTGGCCTGGGCCACCGCCCGGGCGGCCGGCGAGCTGACCAACACGGTGGTGCCGATCTCCACCGGGGGGCAGTGTCCGTCGGTGACGGCGCCGTCGTAATTGGAGGCCCGCGGATGACCGCGGTCGATCACCACCAGTCCGACGAACCGGCCCAGCCGGGTCGCGGTGAGTTCCCAGGCGAGCTCGGCGCCGGCGCGGTCGCCCATCACCACGGCCCACCCGATGCCCAGCGCGTCGAGGATGCCGATCACCGACTTGGGGGTCAGGCGCGGATCGAAGCCGACGACGACGGTCCGGAGCGATGCGGTGTGCAGACGCTCGCAGACGGCGTCGTACGCGGCCGGGCACGCGGTCCTCGTCGCCCAAGATGACGACGACGACGCCGGTCTCCGGGCCGGCGACGACCACCGGCACGGGGAACCCGTCCAGGGTGGTCATCATCGTGGACACCCCAGCACGCTACAGCCAAACGGCATGCGAGTGCGACGATTCCGGGCATTTAACACACAGACTTAACTTTCTTTTCGGCGTCTTCAACGTCGACGTTCGCGCCGCTATCAAGGCGAATGGCCTACGGCCGCAAGCGATTTGTGAGGTGCGGCCGCCGCGGCGGTGGACCGTCAAGGAGGCTGAGAATGCCGTCGATGTCGAGATGGGACGCCAGCAGGTCGGCGGCGAGGTCGAGCTGGGCATCGCGGCGCGCGGCGACGTTGACGTCGCCGGCCACGAAGCCGACGCGGCCGGCCGCCTCGGCGACCCGGGCGAGCCACGCACGCCGGAACTCGTCGTTGTCGAGCAGGCCGTGCCAGTGGGTGCCGAAGACCGCGCCGCGCACCACGCCATGCGGGTCGCGAATCCGCATCGGATGCGAACCAGCTCTGTTCGGCGCAACGGGCTGACCCGCCCGTGATGGATCTCGTAGCCGGTGAGCGGTTGCTGCCAGCGACGCAAGGTCTTGTCGGGATGAAAGGTGATGTCGACGTCCAGCATCCCCAGCCCGGGCACGCCCCGCGTCCCGGATTCGACCGGATCGTCTAAGCGACTGCACAGCATCTGAAATCCCCCGCAGATTCCCAGCACCGGTTTGCCGGCACGGGCGTGCGCCGTGATCGCGTCGGCCAGGCCGTGATCGCGCAGCCAAGACAGGTCGGACACAGTGGCTTTGCTGCCGGGGATGACGATCAGGTCGATGTCGGCGAGGTCGGCGGGGTCGGTGACCCAGCGCACCAGCACACCCGGTTCGCAGGCCAGCGCCTCGACGTCGGTGGAGTTGGAAATCCGGGGCAGCCGAACGGCGGCCACCCGCAGCCAGTCGTCACCGCGCGGGGGTGCGGGCGTGCCGATGACGCGGTGCGCGACTACCGACAGCGAGTCTTCGGCGTCCAGCCACAGCTCGTCGGCGTACGGCAGCACCCCGTAGGTCGGGCGGCCCGTCATGTCCTGCAGCTGGCGCAGCCCGGGTTCGAGCAGCGCGGGGTCGCCGCGGAATTTGTTGACGATGAAACCGGCGATCAGCGCCTGGTCGTCGGGCTCGAGCACCGCGACCGTCCCGAACAGATGCGCCAGCAGGCCGCCGCGGTCGATGTCTCCGACCAGAAGCACCGGCAGATCCGCGGCCCGGGCCAGCCCCATGTTGGCCAGATCGGTGGCGCGCAGGTTGATCTCGGCCGGCGAACCGGCCCCCTCACAGATCACCGCATCGAATTCGTCACGCAGCCAGGTCAATTCGTCGAGGACGATGCAGGCCAGCCGATCGCGATGCTGCACATAGCTTTTCGCGCTGACCGAGTCGGCGACTTGACCCTTGATCACCAGCTGCGAGGTGCGGTCGCTGCCCGGCTTGAGCAGGATCGGGTTGAATCGCACGCTGGGTTCCAGCCCCGCCGCTCGCGCCTGGATCGCCTGGGCGCGGCCGATCTCACCGCCGTCGACGGTCACCACGGAGTTGTTGGACATGTTCTGCGCCTTGAACGGGGCGACCCGGACCCCGCGGCGGGCCAACAACCGGCACAGGCCCGCCACCACCACGGATTTCCCGGCGTCGGAGCTGGTGCCCGCGACCAGCAGGGCGCCGGTCATCCGGCAAACGTCATGGCAAGGTGAGGATCTCGGCGCCGGTGTCGGTGACCAGCAGGGTGTGCTCGAACTGCGCGGTCCACTTGCGGTCTTTGGTGACCACCGTCCAGCCGTCGTCCCAGATCTCGTAATCCAGACCGCCGAGGTTGATCATGGGTTCGATGGTGAACGTCATGCCCGGTTGGATGATGGTGGACACCGACGGCTGATCGTAGTGCAGGACGACCAAGCCGTTGTGGAACGTGGTACCGATGCCGTGACCGGTGAAGTCACGAACAACGTTGTAGCCGAACCGATTTGCGTACGACTCGATGACGCGGCCGACGACCGAGAGCGCACGACCGGGCTTGACGGCGTTGATGGCGCGCATCGTCGCCTCCCGGGTCCGCTCCACCAGCAACCGGTGTTCCTCGGCGACATCGCCGGCCAGGAAGGTCGCGTTGGTGTCGCCGTGCACCCCGTCGATGTAGGCCGTGACATCGATGTTGACGATGTCGCCGTCGGCGATCACCGTCGAGTCGGGGATCCCGTGGCAGATGACCTCGTTGAGCGACGTGCAGCACGACTTCGGGTAGCCCTTGTAACCCAGCGTCGACGGGTAGGCGCCGTGGTCGACCATGTACTCGTGGGCGATGCGGTCCAGTTCGTCGGTGGTCACCCCGGGTGCGACGGCCTTGCCCGCCTCCACCAGCGCGCCGGCCGCGATCCGCCCGGCGACGCGCATCTTCTCGATCACCTCGGGTGTCTGCACCCACGGTTCGCTGCCCTCCTGGGCCGTCGACTTGCCGACGTATTCCGGGCGCGGGATCCGGCTGGGCACCGGCAGAGTCGGGGACAACTCTCCGGGGGCAAGCGCGGTGCGAGCAGGCATGCGACCAGCTTAACCGTGGCCCGGCTGGCACGATCAGAGCCGCTGGCGGCGCAGCAGCGAGCGGCGCGGCCCCCGGATGATCACCGAGCCGCACACCACCCGCCCGGTCAGCACGACGTGCGGCCTGCCCTCACCAGGTGGGTCTTTGCGGCGGTCGCTGGCGCTGCCCACATAGACCTCCACGTCATCGATCGACGCGCTGGCGCCGTCGGGCAATCGAATCTCCACCGAGCCGAATCTCATGTCGAGCTCGATGACCACCACCGGTCCCGCGAACCGGGCCTTGGTGAGGTCGAGTTCCACCGAGCCCAGCCGGCGAACCAGCGCCAGGCGGGTGGGCACCTGCCATTCGCCGTGGCGCTTCAGCGAACCCGCCCAGCCCCGCAGTTCCACCCGGTCGGCCGCGGAGGTGACGATGGCGCCAGGTCCCGGCAGGTCGCCGACCAAGCCGTCCAGTTCGCCGCGCGTGCGCGCATAGGACACCTGCGACGAGCGCTGCTCGAACTCGTCGATATCGATCAGCCCGAGCGCGACCGCGTTGTGCAGGCGCCGCATCGTGCCGTTGCGGTCCGCGTCGGAGACCCGCAAAGCCACCATGTCGCCGCCGGTATCCGTCATGCTCGCAATTTACCGCTGATGCGGCACCGGGTAGGCCGGCACCGAGCACTAGGCCAGGAAGTCCCGCGGCAGCGATTCGAACATCACCTTCGTCATCCGGACGGCGTATTCCGAGCTGCCACCCCCGACGATCAGCGCCGCGAAGGCCAGGTCGCCGCGGAAGCCGGCGAACCAGGAATGCGATCCGCCGGGGAACTCGGCCTCACCGGTCTTCCCGTACACGGCACCGCAGCCCGCGATCTCCTTGGCGGTCCCGTTGGTCACCACCAGCCGCATCATCGGCCGCAGCGCGTCGACCATCTTCGGGCTGATCGGCGTGGTGTCGCCCTGAACGGCGGTCTGCCGGCCCGCGATCAGCTGCGGCACCGGCGTCTTGCCCGCGGCGACGGTCGCCGCCACCAGGGCCATGCCGAACGGGCTGGCCAGCACCTTGCCCTGGCCGAAACCGTCTTCGGTGCGCTCGGCGAGGTCCACCGTCGGCGGCACCGACCCGGTCACCGTGGTGATGCCGTCGACCTGATAGTCCAGCCCGATGCCGTAGCGGGTGGCCGCCTGCGTCAGTCCGCGAGGCGGCATTTTGCTGCCGAGCTCGGCGAAGGTGGTGTTGCACGAGCTGGCGAACGCGCGCGACATCGGCACCACGCCGAGGTCGAAGCCGCCGTAGTTGGGGATGGTGCGGTGCCCGATGTCGAGATGGCCCGGGCAGCCCAGCATGGTGTTGGGCGTGGCCATGTCGCGGTCGACGGCGGCGCCGGCGGTGACCATCTTGAACGTCGACCCAGGCGGAAACAGCCCGTTGGTGGCCAGCAGGCCGTCGGCGTCGGCGCCGCCGTTCTGCGCGATCGCGAGGATCTCTCCGGTCGACGGCTTGATCACCACCATCATCGCCTTGCCGCCCCGGGTGTCCACCGCGTGCTGGGCGGCGTTCTGCACCGCGCGGTCCAGGGTGATCGACACCGACGGCGCCGGCGACCCTTCGACCTCGTGCAGCACCTCCACCTCGACGCCGTTCTGGTTCACGCTGACCACCCGCCAGCCGGCCTCGCCGTCGAGCTGGTCGACCACGGCCTTCTTCACCGCGGAGATGACCGCCGGGGCGAAATGCGGGTCGGTGGGCAGCATCTCGGGCTGGGGCGTGACGACGACGCCGGGCAGCCGCCCGATCAGCGGGAACACCTTGTCGTTGTCGTCGGGATGCAGCGTCACGCCCAGATCCACCGGGTGGGGCGTCGAGCTGGCTTGCTCGGCGAGCAGCTGTGGATCGTTGAGGGTGTCGTTGAAGGGGTGCAGTACGTCGACGATGGCGTGCGTCGTGCCGATCAGGGCCGGTCCGGCCTGGGTGGCGTCCAGCGTGTAGTGGTACAGGAAGCCCGGCACCAGGACGTCGCTGCCGCCGAGCTCGTTCACCGAGGCGCGGTGCGGTCGGTCCGCGCGCAACGCGAACGTCTGATGCTCGCCGAGCTTGGCGTGCAGCGCGGTGGTGGTCCACCGAACCGCCCAGTGCCCCTCGTCGCGGGCCATCTTCAGCTGGCCGTCGTAGGTCCAGGTCCGGTTCTTGGGCAGGTGCCAGGTGAAGCGGTAGCCGACCGTGCCGCTGTCCTCGGCGTACTTGGAGTTGAGGAGCTGCGCGTCGAGGTGGGACGCCTGCAGGCCGGACCAGGCGGCGTTGAGGGCTTCGCGCGCCTCGTTCGGGCTGTCGCTGAGCTGGGCGGCGGTCGCGGTGTCGCCGACGGCCAGGGCGCGGAAGAATTTCTCCGCGGCCGGGCCCGGGCCTTCCGGCCGCGGCGTGCATCCGGACAGGGCGACGACCGCGAGCAACAGCACACCTGAGGCAGCTGAGGCCAGTGTTGTTCGAGTTACCATCGGTGCTGATGTTAAGACTTCGACCTGAACAGCAGCGCCGACACACCGAGACCCAACCGTGATGTAACGCAGGAGATCGACGAAAGCCCGGCGAGCCGGGGATTAGTCGCCCAGTCGCCCGCCAAGCCGTGCGGCCGCGGCCGAAGCCGGGCGACGACCAAGGGCGCTAGTCGAGCAGCACCGTCGCGAAGGTGCCGATCTCGGTGAAGCCCACGCGGGCGTAGGCGGCGCGCGCCACGGTGTTGAAGTTGTTGACGTACAGGCTGGCGGTGCGCCCGGTGCCGACGATCACCGCGGCGACCGTCGCGGTGCCGGCGGTGCCCAGGCCCAGCCCGCGCCACTCCGGATGCACCCACACCCCCTGGATCTGACCCACGCGCGGGGACTGCGAGCCCACCTCGGCCTTGAAGACGACCTGGCCGTGCTCGAACCGCGCCCAGGCGCGCCCCGCCGTGATCAGGCTGGCCACCCGCCGCCGGTAGCCGCGGCCGCCGTCGCCGAGCCGCGGGTCGACGCCGACCTCGCCGATGAACATGTCGACGGCGGCCACCAGGTAGGCGTCCAGCTCTTCGGGCCGGACCTGTCGCACACCGGTGTCGAGGTCGCAGCTCGGGTGGTTGGACAACGCCATCAGCGGCTGGTGGTCGCGCACGTCACGAGCCGGGCCCCAGGCCGCCTCGAGCCGCTCCCACATCGGCATCACCAGGTCGGCCCTGCCGACCAGCGACGAGCAGCGCCGCGTGCCGCGCATGGCTTCGTCGGCGAAGGCGCTCAGATCCGAGCGGCGCGCCGCGCAGCGGAATCAGGTTGGCGCCGGCGAAGCACAGCGATTCCTGCGCACCCCGCAGCGTCCACAGCTCGCCGCCGATCGAATTGGGGTCGATGCCGTGGTCCGCCACGCGGGCGGCGACCATGCACGACGCGACGGGATCGTCGTCGAGCACCCGCCACACGGCGGCCGCGTCGCGCACCACGGACACCCGTCGCTCGCCGACAAGGCGGAACAGGGGCGGAGCCGACATAGGGCGAACTCTCTGTGGTGCGAACTCTTGACGACCGGCCTTTATCAGCTTACGGTGACAACAGGTGAACCGCTGGATGTTGCTTCCGGCCGCCGTCACTCGTCTCGTTCCATCTCCGAGGCGAGCCGCATTGCCTCTTCGATCAACGTCTCGACGATCTGCGCTTCGGGCACGGTCTTGATCACTTCGCCCCGAACGAAGATCTGGCCCTTGCCATTTCCCGACGCGACGCCGAGGTCGGCCTCGCGGGCCTCGCCCGGACCGTTGACGACGCAACCCATCACGGCGACACGCAGCGGCACATCCAGACCGTCCAGGCCGGCGGTGACCTCGTTCGCCAGGGTGTAGACGTCGACCTGGGCGCGACCGCACGACGGGCACGACACGATCTCGAGCCCACGCGGTCGCAGGTTCAGCGACTCGAGGATCTGGATGCCGACCTTGACTTCCTCTACCGGCGGCGCCGACAGCGACACCCGGATGGTGTCGCCGATCCCGCGCGACAGCAGCGCGCCGAAGGCGACCGCAGATTTGATGGTGCCCTGGAAGGCGGGACCGGCCTCGGTGACGCCCAGGTGCAGCGGGTAATCGCATTGTTCGGCCAGCTGCTCGTACGCGGCGACCATCACCACCGGGTCGTTGTGCTTGACGCTGATCTTGATGTTGCCGAAGCCGTGCTCCTCGAACAGCGAGGCCTCCCACAGCGCGGACTCGACCAGCGCCTCGGGAGTGGCCTTGCCGTACTTCTCCATGAACCGCTTGTCCAACGAGCCCGCGTTGACGCCGATGCGAATCGGGATGCCCGCCGCGCCGGCGGCCTTGGCGACCTCGCCCACCCGGCCGTCGAATTCCTTGATGTTGCCGGGGTTTACCCGCACGGCGGCGCAGCCGGCGTCGATGGCGGCGAAGATGTATTTGGGCTGGAAGTGGATGTCGGCGATCACCGGGATCTGGCTGTGCCGGGCGATTTCGGCCAGCGCGTCGGCGTCCTCCTGACGGGGGCAGGCCACGCGGACGATGTCGCAGCCGGCCGCGGTCAGCTCGGCGATCTGCTGCAGCGTCGTGTTGACATCATGAGTCTTGGTGGTGCACATCGACTGCACCGAAATCGGATACTCGCTGCCGACCCCGACGTCGCGGACCATCAATTGGCGAGTGGTGCGCCGGGCGGCAAGCGTGGGCGCCGGGCGTCTGCGGCATGCCCAGGCCAGTGGTCACTGTGTTGATTCCTTCGGTCTCGTCATTGGAAGAGCCTGATCGGATTGACCAGATCGGCGGTCACGGTCAGCAGCATGTAGCCGACCACGAACACCAGCACGACGTACGTCGCCGGCATGAGCTTGAGATAGTTCACCGGCGCGGCCGCGACCATGCCCCGGGCCGACCGGACCATGTTGCGGATCTTCTCGAACACCGCGATGGCGATGTGGCCGCCGTCGAAGGGCAGCAGCGGCACCAGGTTGATAGCGCCCAGGATGAGATTCAGCTGCGCCAGGAAGAACCAGAACGCCACCCACAATCCGTGGTCGACGGTGTCGCCGCCGATGATGCTGGCTCCGACGACGCTCATCGGCGTCTGCGGGTCGCGCTGCCCGCCGCCGATGGCGTGGACCAGTGCCCCGACCTTCGTCGGGATCGCGACGAGCGCCTTGCCCACCTCGCCGGTGAGGTCACCCGCGAAGGCGACGGTGGCCGGTATCGCAGTGAACACCCCGTAATGCGTGGGCGCGACCTTGACGGCGCCGACACCGATGGCGCCGACTGTCGAGGGTTGCTGCTGACCGCCCTGCCCGTTGGTTCCGGGGCTGAGGTAGCGCTGGGTGCTTGTGACGTCGACGTAGGTGGTGATCCTCGTGCCGTTGCGCTCGGCGACGATCGGGACGTTGCCGTGCATCTTGCGGATGGCGGCGGCCATGTCCTCGAAGGTCGACACCGGGGTGTCCCCCACCTTGACGATGACGTCTCCGGGCCGGATTCCGGCGAGCGCCGCCGGCCCCGGACCGGTGCAGTCGGCGATCTTGCCCGGCGCCACTTCCGGTGCGACACAAGCGGTTTCGCCGACGACGGCCTGGGTTGGCGGATGCAGGTTCGGCAACCCCCAGATCAGCGCGACGCCGTAGAGCAACACCAGGCAGATGACGAAGTTCGCGGCCGGGCCGGCGAACAGGACCGCTACCCGCTTCCAGACCGCCTGCTTGAACATGGCGCGCTCGGTCTCGTCGGGGGCCAGTTCCTCCACCGACGTCATGCCGGCGATGTCGCAGAAGCCCCCCAGCGGAACCGCTTTGACGCCGTACTCGGTTTCGCCGCGCCGGGTCGACCACAGCGTGGGGCCGAACCCGACGAAGTAGCGGCGCACCTTCATGCCGGTCGCGCGGGCAACCCACATGTGCCCGCACTCGTGCAGGGCCACCGAAATCAGGATGGCCAGTGCGAACAGCACAATGCCGATAACGAACATCATCTCCGCTGCAAGACCTTTCTCACACCATTCCGGAGGCTTTTGCTGACACCTCGCCGGTCTGGGCTTGTGCGACCGAACGCTGCGCCCGCTCACGTGCCCAGCGCTGCGCGTCGAGTACCTCATCCACGGTAGCGGGTGAAACGGCCCATTGGTCGGCGGCGTGCAGCACGTCGGCGATGGTCTTGACGATCGCGGGGAAGCCGACCCGGCCGGCGAGGAAGGCCGCCGCCGCCTCCTCGTTGGCCGCGTTGTAGACGGCGGTCATGCAGCCGCCGGTCTGACCGGCTTGCCGGGCCAACTCCACGGCGGGAAAAACGTCGTCGTCCAGCGGCTCGAATTCCCAGCTAGACGCCGTGCTGAAGTCGCAGCTGGCGGCCGCGCCGGGAACACGCTGCGGCCAGCCCAGGGCCAGCGAGATCGGCAGCTTCATGTCCGGCGGGCTGGCCTGGGCCAGGGTCGAACCGTCGACGAAGGTGACCATCGAATGAACAATCGACTGGGGGTGCACGACGACCTCGATGCGGTCGTACGGAATGCCGAACAGCAGGTGGGTCTCGATGAGTTCGAGCCCCTTGTTGACCAGCGACGCCGAGTTCAGCGTGTTCATCGGCCCCATCGACCACGTCGGGTGGGCGCCGGCCTGCTCCGGCGTGACGTCCTCGAGCTGGGCGGCGGTCCAGCCGCGGAACGGCCCGCCAGAGGCGGTCAGCACCAGCTTGGCGACCTCGTCGGGGGCCCCGCCGCGCAGGCATTGGGCCAGTGCGGAATGTTCGGAATCGACGGGCACGATCTGTCCCGGCTCGGCGGCCCGGAGCACCAGCGGGCCGCCGGCGATCAGGGATTCCTTGTTGGCCAGCGCCAGACGGGCCCCCGACTCCAGGGCGGCCAGCGTGGGCCGCAGGCCCAGCGCCCCCACCAGCGCGTTGAGGACGACGTCGGCGTCGGTCTCCTGGACCAGCCGGGTTGCCGCATCGGGGCCGCAGAAGGGGATGTCGCCGGCCAGCTGGGCCGCGCGCTCGTCGGCGACCGCGATGTTGGTCACACCGGTCTCGGCGCGCTGCCGCAACAGCGTGTCCAGGTTGGCGCCGCCCGCGGCCAGGCCGACCACCTCGAAGCGGTCCGGGTTGGCGGCGATGACGTCCAGCGCCTGGGTGCCGATCGAGCCGGTGCTACCCAGCACCAGCACGCGCAGCCGGTCCCGCGTTTGCCCGTCGGTCGTCGGGTTGCTCACTCATTCATTGTGCCGCCCGGCACCCGACGGGGGCCATCTGCCGGGCCACGCCCTTCCAGGCCGGCGGGGGTGTGCCAGAATTTGGGTTCGACAAGCCAATCCGATCCGAAGGGGATTCGCCGTGGCCAGTACCGAGGTGGAGCACTTCACCGGCGTCGACGCCGTCGAGGTGCCGTCGGCAGCGTGGGGCTGGAGCAGGATCAATCACCGCACCTGGCACATTGCCGGCCTGATCGGCTTCGGATTCCTGCTGGCGATGCTGCGGGGCAACCACGTCGGCCACATCGAGAACTGGTTCCTGATCGGGTTTGCGGCGCTGATCCTGGTGGCGCTGATCCGCGACCTGTGGGGTCGCCGCCGCGGCTGGATCAGGTAGCCGCCGCGCCGGCTGCCCTAGCGTTGCGCCCGGCGATGCCAGGCGCCGCCGACCACGAAGACCGCCAACGCGAGCGCGGCCAGCACCCACGGCCATATTCCGTGCTGATGCACCCAGCCGGCCACCGCTGCCCTGCAGACGTCCGGCCGCGGTGATCACCGCGTCCTGCGGCTTGCCGTTTGCACCGAAAAGCCGCACCTCGTAGCTGCCGTAGTAGGCCACGTACAGCCCCACCAGCACCAGCAGCGCGCCGCCGATCCGGTTGACGAACGGCAGGATTCGGCGTAGCCGGTCGGCCATCGCCGAGCTCGCCGTCGCCGCTGCGACGGCGAGCACACCCACGACCAGGGTCAGCCCCGCGCTGTAGGCGAGGTAGATCGCCGCGCCGGTGACGGCCGATCCGCCGCGTAGGCCCGCGGCGGTGACGGCCAGAAATGGGCCGATGGTGCACGACAGCGAGGCGATCGCGTAGCTGACGCCATAGCCGTACATCGAGCCCAGCCGAGCGGTGGGCGCCCACCGCGGGCCCGGCGCTCGCGGGGTCAGGGTCGGCAACGCCCGGCCCGACAGCAGCCACATTCCGAGCACGATCAGCACCGCCCCGACGAGCACGGTGGCGTAGGGCAGCAACCGCTGCACGGTGGTGGCCGCCGATATGGTCAGCGCGCCGAATACGCCGAACACCGTCAGGAAGCCCAGCGCCATCCCCACGGTGGCCGCCAGCGCCCGGCCGGCGGCGGCCACACCCGAGGACACGGCCGGGCGTTCGCCGCGCACCACGAGCAGCAGGTAGGCGGGCAGCATGGCAAACCCACACGGGTTCAGCGCGGCCACCAATCCGGCGGCGAAGGCCAGGCCGACCAGACCCTGGTCCACCGGGTCAGGACCTCAGGGCTGAGACCCGGCTCGGAGAGCTCCTGCTGTGACATCGCCGAGGTCGGGTTGTTCACGAACGTCGAGCTGCCGTCCGCGCGGTAGAACACGTAAGCGGGCTGCCAGGGGACGTTGTAGCGCGCCCAGATGGACCCGTCGGCGTCGTTGAGGTTGGTGAAGTTCAGGCCGTATTTGGAGACGAAGTTCTGCATCGCACCCACGTCCGAGTGCGCCGCGACGCCGACGAAGGTGACACCGGGATTGGCGGCCGCCACCTGGCTGACGCCGGGAGCCTCGGCGTTGCAGAACGGGCAGAACGGCGCCCAGAACCACAGCACCGCGGGCTTGCCCTGCAAGGTCGCGCCGTTGAACGGCGCACCACTCAGGGTCGTCCCGGTGAATTGCAGTCGGTCGTCGGCGGCGGCGCGCGCGCGGCGCACCGCCCAGCACCACCATCAGTGCCGCGGCGACCACGCGCCGCGACAAACAATTTGAGCGGCGAGAACAAGCGAATCAAGGCGCACCCCCGGTTGCTGGCGTCATACCTTGAAGACGTTCTGCGCAGGCTACCGCCTTCGCGAGTTCGACCGGTGAATCGCCTGCGCCACTCCCGCCTTCGGCGGCCAGCTGTCCGCAGGCCCGTGCTGAATCGCCTGCGCTCCAGCTACCCGCCTTCGGCGGCCAGCTGTCCGCAGGCGGCGCTGATCTCGCGACCGCGGGTGTCGCGCACCGTGCAGGAAACCCCTTTGCCGCGGACGCGCCGGACGAACTCCCGCTCGACCGCCTTGGGGCTGGCGTCCCACTCACTGCCCGGCGTCGGGTTGAGCGGAATCAAATTCACGTGCACCAACGGCCCGAGCGCGCGATGCAGCCGCTGTCCCAACAGGTCTGCGCGCCAGGGCTGGTCGTTGACGTCGCGGATCAACGCGTACTCCACCGACACCCGCCGACCGGTGACGTCGGCGTAGTACCTTGCGGCGTCGAGGGCCTCGGTGATTTTCCACCGGTTGTTGACCGGCACCAGCGTGTCTCGCAGCTCGTCGTCGGGCGCGTGCAACGACAGCGCCAACGTCACGCCGAGCCGTTCGTCGGCGAGCTTGCGGATGGCGGGGGCCAGGCCCACCGTCGACACGGTGACCGAACGGGCCGAAATACCGAAACCGCGTGGCGGCGCGGCGATGATGCGCCGGACCGCGGCCACCACGCGGGCGTAATTGGCCAGCGGCTCCCCCATGCCCATGAACACCACGTTGGACAGCCGGTCCCCGAAGTCGTCGCGCAGGGCCGCCGCGCCGGCGCGCACCTGCTCGAGGATCTCGGCGGTCGACAGGTTGCGGCTCAGCCCGCCCTGACCGGTCGCGCAGAATGGGCACGCCATGCCGCAGCCGGCCTGCGACGAGATGCATATCGTGTTCCGTTGCGGATAGCGCATCAGCACCGACTCGACGGTGACCCCATCCATGGCCCGCCACAACGTCTTTCGCGTCTGACCGGCATCGCAGGTCACTTCGGAGGCCGCGGTGAGCAGTATCGGGAACATCGTCTCGGCGATGGCGTCGCGCAGTCCCGCCGGAAGGTCGGTCATCTGCCGCGGATCGGCGATCAGGCGGCCGTAGTACTGATGCGCCAGCTGCTTGGCGCGAAACGCCGGCAAGCCCAGCTCCGTGACGGCGGACGTGCGACCGTCCTCGTCGAGGTCGGCCAGGTGCCGCGGCGGCTTGCCGGGACGCGGCTCGGAGAAGACCAATTGTTGAACCATGACCTATCCAGTATCGGTCACGTCCGAGCCGACCTAGGGAACGAGTGTCAACACCGTCCACGCAGCGACCGCCGAGGGCAGCACGCCGTCGAGCCGATCCATCAGCCCGCCGTGGCCGGGCAGCAGCCGGCCCATGTCCTTGATGCCGAGGTCGCGCTTGACCTGCGACTCCACCAGATCGCCAAGCGTGCTGGTCAGCACCAGGACGACACCCAGCAACGCGCCGATCCACCAGCGGTTTGCCAGCCAGGAAGGTCGCCGTCAGCGTCGCGGCGGTGATCCCGAACACCAGGGAACCGGCGAATCCCTCCCAGGACTTCTTGGGGCTGATCGCCGGGACCATCGGGTGCTTGCCGAGCAGCGCCCCAACGGCATAGCCGCCGGTGTCGGAGGCGACGACGGTGATCATCAGGCAGAACACCCGTCCGGCGCCGTCGTGCGGGTAGACCAGCAGCACGCCGAAGGACGCGAACAGCGGCACCCACGCGGCCAGGAAGACGGTGGCCGAGGCGTCCCTGAGGTAGTTCGCCGACAGCGAGCCGTCGAACGGCTCGGGCCGTTTGCTGTTGTCCTGCATGAACAGCCGCCACACGTTGCAGACCACCACGGTGACGCCGAAGCCGGCCAGGGCGCCCGCGGCGTGGAATGGCCAGGTCAGCCAGACGGTGAGTTGGCCCCCGGCCAACAGGGGGATGACGGGTATGACGTAGCCGGCTTCGCGCAATCGCCGTACCACTTCGTGGGTGGCCACCACGATGGCCAGGGCGACGATGGGCACCCAGAAGCGCGGCGCGAAAACCAGCGTGACCACCAGCACGCCGCCGATTCCGGCCCCTACCGCGATGGCGGCGCGCAGGTCGCGTCCGGCCCGAGACGTCGTCTTGGCCGGCTGCTGGGTCGTTTCCTTGGCGGCGGGCGCCGGATTGTCGGGCGGGTCGCCTGCGCCGGGTTCTGGAGTAGCCACTGGCCTGGATGAACTTAGCTGCTGAGCGGTCGCTAGACCTCCAGCAGTTCGCCTTCTTTGTGCTTGACCAACTCTTCGATCTGGGTGGTGTACTGGTGGGTGGTCTTGTCCAGGTCCTTTTCGGCCCGGCCTACCTCGTCCTCGCCTGCCTCGCCGTCCTTGCGAATGCGATGCAGTTCCTCCATCGCCTTGCGGCGGATATTGCGCACTGAGACCTTGGCGTCCTCGCCCTTGCTCTTGGCCTGTTTGACCAGCTCCCGGCGGCGTTCCTCGGTGAGCTGCGGGACCGCCACCCGGATCAGGGTGCCGTCGTTGGTGGGGTTGACGCCGAGGTCGGAGTTGCGGATCGCCGTCTCGATCGCGCCTACCTGGCTGGCTTCGTACGGCTTGATGACGACGAGGCGGGCCTCGGGCACGTTGATGCTGGCCAATTGGGTGATGGGCGTGGCCGTGCCGTAGTAGTCGATCACGATCCGCGAGAACATGCCGGGGTTGGCACGCCCGGTTCGGATGGTCGACAAATCGTCTCGGGCAACCGCTACGGCCTTCTCCATCTTCTCTTCGGCGTCGAAGAGAGCCTCGTCAATCATGGGCGCCGCTCCTCCTCATTGCTGCGTTGCGAACCCTCGCAAACGCAGATCATCGCGTGTTCGGATCAGGTGGTGACCAGAGTCCCGATTTTCTCACCCGCGACCGCCCGGGCGATATTGCCATTGGTCAGCAGGTTGAACACCAGGATCGGCATGCCATTGTCCATGCACAGGCTGAACGCGGTTGCATCGGCCACTCGTAGCCCGCGGTCGATGACCTCACGATGACTGATCGCGGCGATCAACTCGGCATCGGGATGCTGCCGCGGGTCCGCGTCGAACACACCGTCGACGGCCTTGGCCATCAAAACCACCTCGGCGCCGATCTCCAGGGCACGCTGCGCTGCCGTGGTGTCGGTGGAGAAGTACGGCAGCCCCATGCCGGCTCCGAAGATCACCACGCGCCCCTTCTCCAGGTGGCGTACGGCGCGCAGCGGCAGGTAGGGCTCGGCGACCTGGCCCATGGTGATCGCGGTCTGGACCCGCGTGACGATGCCTTCCTTCTCCAGGAAGTCTTGCAGCGCGAGGCTGTTCATGACGGTGCCCAACATGCCCATGTAATCCGAACGGGTGCGTTCCATGCCGCGCTGCTGAAGCTGCGCGCCCCGGAAGAAGTTGCCGCCGCCGATCACGACGGCGACCTGGACACCGTCGCGGACCACCTCGGCGATCTGTCGCGCCACCCGCGCCACTACATCGGGATCCAAGCCGACCTGGCCGCCGCCGAACATTTCGCCACCAAGCTTGAGCAGCACTCGCGAATACCTGGCCCGGCTCAGCGACTGGCCGAAGCCAGTCCGTTGTCGGGCGCGGTTGTCGATACGGTGTTGCTGGTGGTTGTCGGCCCCGGCCTCGGAGCCGCCGAGCCGGCGACTTGGGGCTCCCTGGACTCCGTCATCAGACTCCTCGCATGAGAGTGCCATCCCGGGCGATCTCCATCCGGAACGGCATTTCACATCCTGCCTCATCGCAGCACAATGCGGCGTCGGCGGGTGCATTATGCGCATAGTTGGCGCGCCGGACCAATTTTCGAGTCTCTCGGTACCGGAATACTTGCCACCTCCGCGCATTCTTCGGGCTCGCGTTTGAGCCACGGTTGGCATGGGAATCCGCATCAACGCGGCAGAACTATGCGGTCTTAAGCAACGAGGACCGGCCTCGCCGTATGACCGGGTCGATCGCTCGCGATCGCCGCAGAGCGTTGGATCGCTCAAAGTACGCCAACGAGGAGGAAGCATTTCCATGGCTGAAGAAAACAAGTCGGGACCTGCCGAAGCTGTGAAAGGCGTCGTCGAGGACGCCAAGGGCAAGGCCAAGGAGGCCGTAGGCGCGGTGGCCGGTCGTGATGACCTCACCCGCGAGGGCCAGGCGCAGCAGGACAAGGCCGACGCGCAGCGCGACGCGGCGAAGAAGGAAGCCGAAGCCGAAGCCGCGCGCGGCGGTGCCAAGGCGGCCGAGGAGCGCCAGAAGAACAACCAGTAGCACTTTGCAGACGATGGGCCCGGTCCGTGGAAACGGACCGGGCCCATCGCTTTTGCTTCATGCCGAATCGGCGCAATACGCAGCCTGAGTTCGCATCGCCTTGCATAGTTTCAGTGGGGCTGGGTATCCGGGTTAGCGCCTTAAGACATCTCCGCAGAGGTGCCTACGGACCGGGGGGAACCGGACGAGGTTTGGAGATGTCGTTGGACGTGGTGGTGCTCACCGATGCGGATGATTTCGAATCGGCCTTACCGGATTTGGCCACGTTCGCCGAATCGATGCGCCGCTTCTCCCTGACGGCCGACATCGACGGGCATTATACGACGCCCGACATCGCAATCATCGATGCGCGAAGCAATTTCGCGCTGGCTCAAGTCGTCAGCAATCGACTGATGACCGACACCCCCGGTACCGCGGTGGTGGCCATGGTGGCGCCGGCGGACGGTGTGGCGGTCGACGTCGGACTGCGATTTCGATGACGTGATACGGCCCGGCACCGGCGCGGAAGAATTGCAGGCACGGCTTCGCCTTGCGATCGGTCGCCGGCGCAGCGCGGTCGACGGCACGCTGAAGTTCGGCGACCTCGTCCTGCATCCGGCCAGTCTGACCGCATCGCTGGACGGCAAGGCACTGAGCCTGACACTCACCGAGTTCAAATTGCTGAGTTTCCTTGTGCAGCACGCCGATCAGGCGTTCACCCGGACGCGGCTGATGCAGGAGGCGTGCGGCTACGACAGTGTCGGCAAGGCGCGCAACATCGACGTCCACATCCGGCGGCTGCGCGCCAAGCTCGGCACCCGGCACCAATTCTTGATCGACACGGTCCGCGGTGTCGGCTACCGCGCGAAGACACCTCCGCGACCGCGAATCAGGTGTCGACCACTCGACGCTGACGGCGATCTGGACCTCGACCACCAATCCCGCCGCGGGTCAGCTGAGCGCGGAAGCGTTCGAGTCGTAACCCACTCGAGCGCAAGCGCTTTCGGCGGCAGGTCAGCCAAAGAGCGGGAAGGCGCGCTTGCGCGCCAGCGCATCCATCCCTTCCTGGATGGCATCTTGCACTTCATGGTATTTGCGTTCGACGTACTCGTCGTCGTCAGCGCGTGCCGGGTCGTTGTCGAGTTCCACCGCGGGCATGAACCGGGTTCGGATCTTGGCCGGCAGGGGCAGTTGCGGAAGCGCAGCCGGGGCGATCCCCCACGGCAATGAGACGGCCAACGGAAACACCTTGAGCCGCAAGATGCGGTCCAGGCGCAGCGCTTTCGACAGCCGGTCGCCGCGGATCAGCACCGGCATCGCGTCGGCGCCGCCGACGGTGGCGATGGGCACGATCGGCACGCCCGCACGAATCGCCATCTTGACGAAGCCGGTTCGCCCCGCCAGGTTGGCCTGGTCTCGCTCGGTCCACGGGCGCAGCGAGTCCACTTCGCCGCCCGGCCACAGCGCCACGTCACGCCCTTCCGCCAACGCGGTGGCAATCGCGTCGGGGGCGGCCGGCAACACGCCCATCGACCGGAAATACCGCCCGAACAACGGAATCGCCATCAGCGCATCGTGCGCGGTGCCGTGCAAGGTGCGGCCCTGTCCGAACCGGCGCCACCATTGCAGACCGACCGTCCACGCGTCCCAGACGAACGGCGCCCCGGAGTGAATTCCCACCAACAGCGCCGGCGGTGACTCCGGAATGTTTTCCCAGCCGTCGATCTCCATGCGAAACCAATAGTCCACCAGCACATTCCACAGGTACTTCTGCCGCTGCAGGGCCGTCTCATCCTGGCCGGAGAGATCCCATCTGGCCGCGCGCTCGGCCACCCAGCCGCTCACCCCACCGCTTTGATTGCTGCGACGTTCTTCCATGGCCTCGCGGGCCTGCTCGGCGTGTCGCTGCGCTTGGGCGCGCACCTTCGCTGGCCTGTGATCGGGGTTACTCATGAGTAGTCGCATACCCGATTCCCGCCGCGCACGATTCCCCCGAATGCAATTCTCCCCGCGCCACTCGGGGTGGCGCGGGGAGAATTCACAACCGGTTTAGGTGTGCGGTGCCGGCGCGGGCGGAGCACCCGGAGCCGGGCTGTTCGGCGCAGCAGGCGCCGAGCCGCCCTGCACGTTCGACGTCCACATCAGGACGTCCTGCATCCCGTCGTTGTAGACGACGCCGTTCGGCGGTGCGCCCGTCACGTCGAAGTACAGCGTGCCGGTCGACTCATTGCCCTGGGCGATCGGCGCGGGGTTCAACCCGTTCGGAGCCCCGACCTTGTCGATCACCCGGTAGTTCTGACCGTTGGGTCCGCGAGCGATGAAGTCGTTGACCATCGGGGTCACCATCCCGCCGTCCGACCTGGCCGTGATGTCGGCCTGGTACAGCGTGCCTTTCGGCGTGTAGCCCGGGATGGCGACATTGCTGGGCTGCAGGTTGCTCACCGTGTAATTGGTGACCAGCGGCCCGTCGACAAGTTGCTCGCTGGTGCCGAATCCCTGAATGTTGGGCGCAGCAGAAGCGGGCGTCGCGAAAATGGTTGCCACCGCTATCCCCCCGGCAGCAGCAGCTGTCGCAACGGCTGTCTTGGTGACCTTCATTGTCCATTCCTTTCGTATCAAACAATTGCCCCCCGCAGGGCACAGTGATATATCCAGCAAATAGCCATCTGCTTTCCCCTTCAAACATCTGCGCCCGAGGATTACTTCGAAACGCCGGGTTAACCGCGTAAAAGAGGTTGCATTCCGAGACAACGTCTTTCGCCCCATTCATAACATCTGCATCATCACTCACACGGGTGTGCGATTAGGCAGCGGGCTGACGGGTAACCATGCGCTGAGGCCCGCACAGCATCACTTGGCAAATTGAGGTGCCGGTGCGGGCAAGCCGGTCCAGCCGCGAAGGGGGCATCAGGTGGAACGCGGAAACTCCAAGCACAGTTCGCGCGAGGACGATGCGCTCAAGGAGGAATTGGAAGGAACGCTTCGCGGAAATCGCTCCAGTCGCAGCGAGGAATGGCGAGATCCGGAGCCTCCTGCCGACGACGACCCGGATGTTCCCACGGCGGGCCCGGTGCAGCGCGAATCGTAAAGCGGCGCACGGGAAGGCAACGACCTGCTTGGCTTGTCCGAATCGTCACGCAGACAACCAACTTTTAATCGGCAAAGGAAATCACATGGGCTTTGTGGCGCAACAACAATCCGTTCCCGGCGTCCAGGCGCAGATGGACCCGATTCCCGACTGTGGTGAAAACAGTTACCAGGGCTCGGGAAAACTGCTGGGCAAAAAGGCGATCATCACCGGCGGCGACAGCGGCATCGGGCGCGCTGTCGCGATCGCCTTCGCGCGCGAAGGTGCTGATGTTTTGATCGCATACCTCAACGAGGACGACGACGCGCGTGACGTCGCCCGTTACGTGACCAATGCCGGCCGCAAATGCGTGCTGGTTCCCGGCGATCTGTCCGACGCCGCACACTGCCGCGCCGTCGTGGACCGAGCGGTGCAGGAATTGGGCGGCATCGACATCCTGGTCAACAACTCCGCCTTCCAGATGATGCACAAAAGCCTCGACGAGATCAGCGACGAGGAGTGGGAGTACACCTTCCGGCTCAACGTCGGCGCGTATTTCCACCTCGCGAAGGCGGCCGTGCCGCACATGAGACCCGGCTCGTCGATCATCGGCAGCTCGTCGGTCAATTCCGATACCCCCAATCCCACCCTGGCGCCTTACGCGGCGACGAAGGCGGCCATCGCGAATTTCTCGGCGAGCCTGGCCCAGCTATTGGGCGACAAGGGAATTCGAGTCAACAGTGTGGCACCGGGACCGATATGGACACCGTTGATCCCGTCGACCATGCCGCCGGACAGCGTGGAATCGTTCGGGGACAACGTACCGCTGGGTCGCGCCGGCCAGCCGGCCGAACTCGCCCCGATCTACGTGCTGCTGGCATCCGATGACGCGAGTTACATCTCCGGGGCACGGGTTGCCGTGACCGGCGGCCGACCGATCCTCTAGCCGAAACCTCTACACCGCAAGGGTTCTCGGCCCGTCAGCCCGCGCTCAGCGACCCCGGACCCGGCGGTTGTGCTTCTTGATCGCGTCGACGAGCTCCGACTTGTTCATGGTGGACCGGCCGGCGATGTCGAGCCGACGCGCCAGGTCGAGCAGGTGCTTCTTGCTGGCGTTGGCGTCGACGCCCTCGGCCGATTGCCCGGTGGGCCGTGGGCCACCGCTCTCGGCCCGCTGGTCGGATGGGCCCTTCTTGTCTTTGGGCTCCCAGTGATCGCCGACCTTTTCGAAACTGTGCTTGACAGCGGAATACGCCACCCGGTGGGCGCGCTCCTCACTCCCGTACTCTTCGGCGGCCGCGTCATGGGTTTTCGCGAACGTGCGTTGGGCCTTGGCGCTGGAACGCTGCAACGTGCTGGGCAATTCGCTCTTTTTGGCCGCGCCGCCTTTCGTCGTCTTCGGCATCGAACCTCCTCGTGTGGGCATCAGCGTTTCGGGTAGCCCAACGGTTACCCCATTGCGGCACGGACAATCACGGTCTGCACGATGTGCGCATCCGGACGGTGGAAATATGTCAATATCGTTGACATGATTCAGGCCGACGACGCTCCGCTGGGTTACCTGCTTTATCGGGTGGGAGCGGTGCTGCGACCCGAGGTTTCCGCGGTGTTGGGCCCGCTGGGGTTGACCCTGCCCGAATTCGTTTGCCTGCGTATTCTTTCGATGTACCCGGGCATGTCGAGCGCCGAGTTGTCTCGCCACACCAACGTCACCCCGCAGGCGATGAACACCGTGCTGCGCAAGCTGGAAGAAGTCGGGGCGGTGGCGCGCCCGTCGTCAGTGTCCTCGGGCCGCGCACTACCGGCCAACCTCACCGGCCAGGGCCGTGCCCTGCTCAAGCGTGCCGAAGCCGCGGTCCGCGGCGCCGACGCCCGCATCTTGGGCAAGCTCACCGAAACGCAGCAGCGCGAATTCAAAAGGATGCTCGAAAAACTCGGCTCGGACTAGCAGCAGCCGGCAGGCGAAGCGGGTCGCCTCCACCGGGTCTGATCACGCGGATGCGTGGATGCGCGCCCACGGCTGCGCCTCTTCGAGTTCATAGGCCAATTCGAGTAGCAGCGCTTCCTGCCCTATATCGGCCGACAGCATCATGCCAACCGGCATGCCGTCGGCGGACTGGGCCAACGGCAGCGAGATCGCGGGTTCGCCGGTGACGTTGTGCAACGGCGTGAACGAAACCCAGTCGATGAGCCGGCTGATCACCTGCTGGTAATCGGTCGGCGCCAGGAATCCGATGCGGGGAGTCTCGTCGGCAAGGGTCGGCGTGAGCACCGCATCGTAGATGCGGGAGAACTGCGCGGTGCGCCTGCGGGCCCGGCGCAGCCGCACGATCGCCAACGGAAGCCGATGCAGGTTGCGGCTGGTGTGTCGGAGAAGCCCCAGCGTCAGGCTGTCCAGCTTGCTGCGGTCGAAGGTCTCGCCGAACATGTGACGACCGCCGCTTACCTGGGCGAGCGCCAAAAACCCCCAATACATGACGAAGTCGTCGACGAAACTGGCCGCCACCGGGGGCACGTCGACGTGTTCGACGCGGTGCCCCAGCTCCTCGAGCAGGGCCGCGGACTTCAGAGTCAGCTCCCGCACCTGGGGACTGCACTCGCGCTGCACCGAGCGGGTGAGCACCGCGATGCGCAACCGCTGCCGACCGGGCGCGGTGACGTCCCCGATCGGTGCCAGCTTGGGGTTGCGCCAGATCCGCTCGGCCTCGCGGTAGAAGGCCGCGGTGTCGCGGACCGAACGCGTCACCACGCCGTTGACGACGACGCCGATCGGCATCCGGCGCAGCGTCACGTCCAGCGGCAACCGTCCGCGCGACGGTTTGAGCCCGACCAATCCGTTGCACGCGGCCGGAATCCGGATCGAGCCGCCGCCGTCGTTGGCGTGGGCGATGGGCACCACACCGGCGGCGACGAACGCGCCCGATCCCGACGACGACGCGCCGGCGGTGTAGTCCGTGTCCCACGGATTGCGGACCGGGCCCAGCCGCGGGTGTTCGGCCGACGCGCTGAATCCGAATTCCGACAACTGCGTCTTGCCCACCGAGGTCAGCCCGGTGGCAAAGTACAGCTGGGCGAATACGCTGTGGGCGGCCGCATTTCGGCGCGTCCACGCGTCGGTGCCGTGCATCGACGGCTGCCCGGCGACGTCGATGTTGTCCTTGATGAACGTCGGGACGCCGCCGAAGTAACCCGATACCGGGCCTGCCGCGTCGGCGCGTGCCTGCTGAAAAGCCGCATACGCCAACCCGTTCAGCAGCGGGTCGACGGCTTCGGTGCGGGCGATCGCGGCCTCGACGACCTCGGCCCTGCCGACCCGGCCGGATCGAAGGGCGTCGGCCAGGCCGACCGCGTCCAGATCGCCAAGGGCATCGTCGCCGAACGCGTGCACGTGTCGCATGACAGTGACGCTAGCCCGAGCATTCTTTCACCGGGAGGTTTCCCGGCTTGTCCACGTCCGGAACCGCGTCGCGGGGACCGGTCCAGGCCTTCGTCAGGCCTGGCCCACCTCGAAGCGAACGAACCGCGTCACCGTGACACCGGCGTCATCGAGCAGCGCCTTGACGGTCTTCTTGCTGTCGGACACCGACGGCTGCTCGAGCAGCACCGCGTCCTTGAAGAAGCCGTTCAGCCGGCCCTCGACGATCTTGGGCAGCGCCTGTTCCGGCTTGCCCTCGGCCTTGGCGGTTTCCTCGGCGATGCGGCGCTCGCTGGCCACCACGTCCTCGGGGACGTCGTCGCGGGACAGATACCGGGCCTTGAGCGCGGCGATCTGCAGAGCGACGGCGTGCGCGGCCTCGGTGTCCGAGCCTTGTACTCGACCAGCACACCGACCGCGGGGGGCAGGTCGGCCGCCCGCCGGTGCAGGTAGGTCTCGACGGTGCCGTCGAAATTCGCGACACGGCGCAACTCGAGCTTCTCGCCGATCTTGGCCGACAGTTCCGCGATGGCCTGCTCGACGGTTTTGTCACCGACACTGGCGACCTTGAGCTCGTCGACGTCCTTCGCCTTCGAGGACACGGCGGCGGCCACGATCTGGTCGGCCAGCGCCTGGAACTCCGCGTTCTTGGCGACGAAGTCGGTTTCGCTGTTCAGCTCGATCAGCGCGCCGCCCTGGGCCGCGACCAGACCTTCGGCCGTCGCACGCTCGGCACGCTTGCCGACGTCTTTGGCACCCTTGATTCGCAGCGCCTCGACGGCCTTGTCGAAGTCGCCGTCGTTTTCGGCCAGCGCGTTCTTGCAATCGAGCATGCCGGCACCGGTGAGTTCACGAAGCCGCTTGACATCGGCAGCGGTGAAGTTCGCCAATGATCAGCCTTCCTATGAGGGGTCAGTGGTTGGTTCGGGGGTGCCCGCAGCGGCGTCGGTGGGGGCGGTGGCGGTAGCGGAGGCCAGCAGCTCCTGCTCCCATTCGGCGAGCGGCTCGGCCGCCTCGGCCTCGGGCTTGCCGTCGCCGCGGCCGACTCCGGCGCGGGCCTGCAGCCCCTCGGCGACCGCGGACGCGATCACCTTGGTCAGCAACGCGGCCGAACGGATCGCGTCGTCGTTGCCCGGGATCGGGTAGTCGACCTCGTCGGGGTCGCAGTTGGTGTCCAGGATCGCGATGATCGGGATGTTCAGCTTGCGAGCCTCCGCGACGGCGAGGTGCTCCTTGTTGGTGTCGACGACCCAGATGGCCGACGGCACCTTGGCCATGTCGCGGATACCGCCGAGGCTGCGCTCGAGCTTGTTCTTCTCGCGGGTCAGCATCAAGATTTCCTTCTTGGTGCGGCCCTCGAAGCCACCGGTCTGCTCCATCGCCTCGAGCTCCTTGAGGCGCTGCAGCCGCTTGTGCACGGTGGAGAAGTTGGTCAGCATGCCGCCCAGCCAGCGCTGGTTCACGTACGGCATGCCGACGCGGGTCGCCTCGGCGGCGACGGACTCCTGCGCCTGCTTCTTGGTGCCGACGAACAGGACGCTGCCGCCGTGGGCGACGGTCTCTTTGACGAATTCGTACGCCTGGTCGATGAAGGTCAGCGTCTGCTGCAGGTCGATGATGTAGATGCCGTTGCGGTCGGTGAAGATGAACCGCTTCATCTTGGGATTCCAGCGTCGGGTCTGGTGCCCGAAGTGGGTGCCGCTGTCCAGCAGCTGCTTCATGGTTACGACGGCCATGTTGTGCCTTACTTGTGTCGGTTGTCGCCTGGCATCGGGTGAGGCCGGGCCCTGGCGGCTGCTGCGATGCCGGACCCGGTTAAGGGACCGCCCGGCATGCGGTGCGAACTCCTCGTGAAACCAGAGACGCGATGCAGACGCGCGAAGTCAGCCCGCGAACGAGCTGCGACCAGCAGTTTACACCGACTCAGCAGGTGGTTTTGCCACGCTTCCCCAACCCGGACGCTCGTCCACAAGACCAGTGCGGACCGGGTGGCCGGGGCGGCGCCGGCGCGCTGAACTGCCTGGATGCGGTGGACAGCGCTGCTGGTATGTGCGGGCCTGGTCAGCGCGGTGCCGGCGGTTGCCGACGAGGATCGCCTGGAGTGGCCGCTGCGACCGCCGCCGGCCGTCACCCGGGGATTCGACGCCCCGGCCCAAGACTGGCATCCCGGACACCGGGGCGTGGACCTGGCCGGTGCTGCAGGTCAGCCGGTTTACGCCGCGGGCGTCGCGACGGTGGTGTTCGCCGGGCTGCTGGCCGGACGGCCGGTGGTGTCGCTGGCCCACCCCGGCGGGTTGCACACCAGCTACGAGCCGGTCCGGGCGAGCGTGCGGGTGGGCCAGCCGGTGACGGCGGCGACGGTGATCGGCGAGCTGGTGGCCGGGCACGCCGGGTGCCCGGCCGCCGCGTGCCTGCACTGGGGCGCCATGTGGGGACCGGCGTCGGGCGCCCGCTACGTCGATCCGCTGGGCCTGCTGAGGTCCACGCCGATTCGCCTCAAACCGCTGAACCGCTGAGCGGGCCGGGTTCAGGCCCGGGGATGGGCCTGATCGTGCACCGCGCGCAACCGGGACACCGCGACGTGGGTGTACAGCTGGGTGGTCGCCAGGCTCGAATGGCCGAGCAGCTCCTGGACAACGCGCAGGTCAGCCCCGCCTTCGAGCAAGTGGGTGGCCGCGCTGTGCCGCAGGCCGTGCGGGCCCATGTCCGGCGCGCCGTCCACCGCGGCGACGGTCTGATGCACCACTGTGCGCGCCTGGCGAACGTCGAGCCGGCGGCCCCGCGCGCCCAGCAGCAGCGCCGGACCCGACTCCGCGTTCACCAGGGCCGGGCGCCCGTCGGCCAGCCACGCGTCGAGCGCCTCGGCGGCGGGCCCGCCGAACGGCACGCTGCGCTGCTTGTTGCCCTTACCGAGCACCCGGATGAGCCGATGCCCGGTGTCGACGTCGTCGATGTCCAGGCCGCACAGCTCGCTGACCCGAATTCCGGTGGCGTACAACATCTCGACGATCAGCCGATCCCGTAATGCCAGCGGATCACCTTGCTGGGCACCGGATTTCGCCGCGGCCATGGCGTTGGCGGCCTGGTCCTGGCGCAGCACCGCGGGCAGGGTGCGGTGCGCCTTGGGCACCTGTAGCCGCGCGGCCGGATCCGCGGCCAGCAGGCCGCGCCGGACCGCCCACGCGGTGAACGCCTTGACCGCCGAGGTGCGCCGGGCCAGCGTCGTGCGGGCGACACCGGCCGCGGCCGCGGCGGACAGCCAGGAGCGCAGCAGGGGCAGGCTCAGCCCGTCCAGGCCGGCGCCACGCTCTTCGATGAAGGCGAGCAGCGAACGCAGGTCGCCGAGATAGGCGCGACGGGTGTGCGCCGAACGCCCGCATTGCAGGTGCAGGTACTCGTCGAACTCGTCGAGGATCGCCTGCACTCCCCCACGGTCGCAGGCACGGCCCGGGGCGCTCTAGTCGACGCGCCGAAGTGTGTCCGGGGTGAGATCTTTGAGCGTCGGATAGCCGTCGACGGCCATGATCAGGTCGGCTTCGGCAAGAATTGAGCGCAGCACGTGCACGATGCCGTCGACGCCGCCGAGGGCCAGGCCGTAGGCATACGGGCCGGCCGATGCCCACGGCCGTGGCGCCCAGCGCGAGCGCCTTGACGACATCGGCGCCGCTGCGGATGCCCGAATCGAACAGAACGGGCAGTCCGTCGGCCGCCTCGACCACCCCGGGCAGGCACGCGAGGGCGGGCAGGCCACCGTTTGCCTGGCGGCCGCCGTGGGTGGAGCAGTAGATGCCGTCGACGCCGCCGTCCCTGGCGCGCCGGGCGTCGTCGGGGTGACAGATGCCCTTGATGATCAGCGGCAGGTCGGTCAGCGACCGCAGCCAACCGAGGTCGTCCCAGGTCAGCGGGTTTCCGAAGGTCGTTACCCACTGCAGCACGGTGCCTTGCGGGTCCTCCTCGGGTGGGCGCTGCAAGCCGGCGCGGAAGACCGGGTCGCTGGTGTAGTTGCTCAGGCAAAGCCCCCGCAGCTGGGGAAAGTTGGCCGTGGTGAGGTCGCGCGGGCGCCATCCCGGAATCCAGGTGTCCAGGGTGACGATGATGCCCTTGTAGCCGGCGGCTTCGGCCCGTTGAACCAGGCTGGCGGCCAAGTCACGGTCCTTCGGCGTGTACAGCTGGAAGAACCCGGGGGTGTCGCCGAACTGCGCGGCGACGTCTTCCATCGGATCGGCGGTCAGGGTGGAAACGACCATCGGGACACCGGTTTCCGCGGCCGCGCGCGCGGTGGCCAGGTCGCCGTGGCCGTCTTGAGCGCAGATGCCGATGACCCCGATCGGTGCCATGAAGACCGGCGACGGCAGGGTCAGGCCGAACAGCTCCACCGACAGGTCGCGGTCGGCGGCACCGACGAACATGCGCGGGATCAGGCCCCAGTGATCGAACGCCTCCCGGTTCGCCCGCTGCGTGCGCTCGTCGCCCGCGCCGCCGGTGACGTAGGACCACACCGACGGCGACATGGCCTTCTCGGCCCGGGCCTCCAATTCCGCGAAGACCATCGGCAGCGCGGGCGCCACCCCGCCCAGGCCCTTGAAGTAGATCTCGTTCTGGTAGTCGCCGAATGCCATGCGATAGACAATGCCAGCCGGCCGTCAGGCTGACGAGTTCGCCGACTCGGCCTGTGCCAGTTCTTTCTTCCACTGCCGGAACGTCTCTTCGGTGCGCCCGCGGCGCCAGTAGCCCGAGATCGACGACGCCCACTTCGCGTCCACGCCGCGCTCTTTGCGGATGTAGGGCCGCAGATTGTGCATGACGGCCTGGGCCTCACCGTGGATGAAGACGTGTACCTGTCCGGGCAGCCATGGGGCGCTGGTGACGGCTTCGATCAGCGGCGCGTGATCGCCGGCACGATCCTCCGGAACCAAGTCGGCACGCCCACCGCGGTAGACCCAATGCACCTCGACGCCTTCCGGTGCGGTCAACGGGATTTCGTCTTCTTGGCCCGCGACCTCGATGAACGCCTTGCCGACTGCGCTGGGGGGCAACGCTTCCAGCGCCGCGGCGATGGCCGGCAGCGCCGATTCGTCGCCGGCCAGCAGATGCCAATCGGCGGCCGGGTCCGGCGTGTAGGCGCCGCCCGGACCCATCAGGTAGATCGGCTGGCCGGGCTGGGCCGTCGCCGCCCATTGGCCCGCGATGCCGTGTTCGCCGTGCACGACGATGTCGAGCGTGATCTGGCGCTGTTCGACGTCGACCTGGCGCACGGTGAAGGTCCGCACCGAAGGCCCTTTCTCGGGGGGCAGCTCGGCGAAGCTGTCGAGGGTCAGCGGCTCGGGCAGGCCGGCCACGTCCACGTCGTCGGCGACGAACACCAGCTTGACGTAGGAGTCGGTGAACTTGCTGGGCACGAAGGTGTCAAAATCCTTGCTCCCGAGCACTATCCGCACCATGTGTCGGAGTGAGTTGTTCGGTACCGACGACCTCGAAGCGTTGCAGTGGTCGACCTGCCACATGTCCTCCTGTTCAATCCCCCGACCCCTCGGTCGACTATACGAGTCGCGCCGTTGATGCAGCTCGGCCCGCGGCAGACGCGGACGATTCGCCATCGGCCGTCCTGACGCTGCACCAGCCCGGCCAGCTCGAGCATCGCCAGCGGTCCCAGCGCCAGCTCGGGCACCATTCCCGAGGCGACCGCGATCTCGTCGACGGTGGCGGCGCCGCGGCCCGGCAGTGCCTCGTAGACCCGGCGCTCGGCATCGCTGAGGCCGTCGAGCGGCGTCGCCGGGCTGCGGCTCTTCGGCCGCCAGTTCGCCGATGTGGCCGACGAGTTCGACGACATGGTCGGCCCGGGTCACCAGCTCGGCGCCGTTGCGCAGCAGGGCGTGACAGCCCGCCGACGCCGACGACGTCACGGGTCCGGGCACCGCGGCCACCACCCGCCCCAACGCTCGCGCCCAGGCCGCGGTGTTCGCCGCGCCGCTGCGCAGACCCGCTTCCACCACCACCGCGGCCCCCACCACGGCGGCGACCAGACGATTGCGGGTCAGGAATCGGTAGCGGGCCGGGCGGATACCGGGCGCGTATTCGGTGAACAGCAGCCCGTGCTGGCCGATGCGGTGCAGCAGGGCAGTGTGACCGCTCGGGTAGGGCACGTCGAGACCGCCGGCCAGGACGGCCACGGTGATGCCGTCGCAGTCCAGCGCGGCGCGGTGCGCCGCGCCGTCGATGCCGTAGGCGCCTCCGGAGACGACCGCGACGTCGCGCTGCGCCAACCCGGCCGCCAAGTCGCCGGCGACGTGCTCGCCGTACGCGGTCGCAGCGCGCGTCCCGACCACGGCGGCCGCCCGGTGCGCGACCTCGTCGAGCCGGACGGGCCCCAGCGCCCACAACACCATCGGCGCCACCATCGGCGCACCGCCGCCGGGTCGCGGCGCCGGCACCGCGGAATGCGGCGAACGCCAGCAGCGGCCACTCGTCGTCGTCGGGGGTGATCAATCGGCCGCCGCGCCGGGCGAGCATCTCGAGATCGGCTGCGCTGCGGTCGATTTCGCGTCGAGCCTCGGTCCGTCTGGGCCAGGTCGTCGTCGACCAGTCCACGCCGGACCCGTTCGGCCGCCTCGACCGGGCCGACGCGTTGCACCAGGGCGGCGAGTTCGGCGCAGGGCGGCTCGACCACCCGGGACAGGTAGGCCCACGCCCGCAACGCGGGATCGTCGATCGCGGTGCTCATCGCTGCTCTCCGGGTTGACGGAAGCTCAGGGCGGCGGCGACCTCGTCGATCCCGGGCGAGGTGCGGCCCGCCAGGTCGGCCAGGCTCCACGCGACCCGCAACGTCCGGTCGAGGCCACGGATGCTGAGCAGCCCTCGGTCCAGCGCCCTCTGCAGCGGCTCCATGGCCGCGTTGCTGGGACGGAACTCTCGTCGCAGCAACGCCCCGCTGACTTCGGCGTTGGTGCGAAATCCGTGCGGTAGCCAGCGCTGGGCTGCGGCGGCGCGGGCCAGCGCCACCCGGTGGCGAACCTGCGCCGTCGATTCACCGTCTCCGCCCGCGAACGCCCCGGCCTTCACCTGATGCATCTGCACGCGCAGGTCCACCCGATCCAGCAGCGGCCCCGAGAGCTTGCCCAGGTAGCGGCGTTTGGCCGCCGCCGCGCAGATGCAGTCCTGCGGGTCGGCCGGCGCGCATGGGCACAGGTTGGCGGCCAGCACCAGCTGGAATCGGGCGGGATAACACGCCACCCCGTCGCGGCGGGCGAGGCGAATCTCACCGTCCTCCAACGGCGTTCGCAGGGCTTCCAGCGCGCTGACGCGGATCTCGGCGCACTCGTCGAGGAAGAGCACCCCGCGATGGGCTCGACTGACCGCGCCCGGGCGGGCCATCCCCGACCCTCCCCCGACCAGCGCGGCGACGCTGGAACTGTGGTGTGGCGCCACGAACGGCGGCCGGGTGATCAACGGTGTGTCACCCGACAGCAACCCGGCCACCGAGTGAATCGCCGTGACTTCCAGGGACTCGGCATCCGTCAACGGCGGCAGCAGCCCCGGCAGGCGCTGGGCGAGCATCGTTTTGCCGATTCCCGGCGGGCCGGTGAGCATCAGGTGGTGCGCCCCGGCGGCGGCCACCTCCACCGCGAACCGCGCCTGCGTCTGCCCGACGACGTCGACCAGATCCGCCGCGGGCTCCCCGTCGGTGGGCGCCGCTTCGGTCCTGCTGTCCAGGACGCCGTTGCCGCTCAGCCAGCTTCTGCAGCTGCCCTAGGGTGCGCACGCCCCACACGTCGATGCCGTCGACCAGGCTGGCCTCGGCGAGGTTGTCCACCGGCACCACCACGGCCGGCCAGCCGTCACGCTTTGCGGCCAGGACGGCCGGCAGCACCCCGCGCACCGGGCGGACCCGGCCGTCCAGTGACAGCTCGCCCAGCAGCACCGTTTTCTCCAGCCGGTCCCAGGGGTTCTTGCGCTGCGCCGACAACACCGCGGCGGCCAGGGCGATGTCGTAGACGGAACCCATCTTGGGCAACGTCGCCGGCGACAGCGCCAGCGTGAGCCGCGCCATGCGGCCAGCTGTTGCCGCAGTTGGTGACCGCCGCCCGGACCCGGTCGCGCGACTCCTGCAGCGCGGCGTCGGGCAGGCCCACCAGGTGCACGCCCGGCAGCCCCGAGGTGATGTCGGCCTCGATCTCCACGATCTGTCCGTCCACGCCGCGCACCGCGACGGAGAACGCACGTCCCAGCGCCATCAGCCGATCCCCTGCAGGTGGGTGATCTCCGGGGTGCGGCGCCGCCCGACCCGCACGCCGATCACGTCGATGCGGATCGCCGCCCAGCGCTGGTCCTGGCCGGCCAGCCACAGCCCGGCAAGCCTGCGCAGCCGCCGTACCTTGCGCGGGGTGACGGCATGCGCCAGTCCCCCGTATCCGTCGCCGGTGCGGGTCTTCACCTCGACGAACACCACCGTCGAAGCGGCGTCGTCGCGGGCGATGATGTCGAGTTCGCCGTAGCGGCAGCGCCAGTTGCGTTGCAGGATCCGCAATCCCATCCGCGTCAGATGATCCACGGCAAGCGCCTCACCCATCGCTCCCAGCTGGATCCGGGTCATGGTCGTTTCGGTCGTCATGCGGGTCACGGTGCCCGGCCGCCCCGACGGGAGGGGCCGCCGTCGGGCCCCGGCGGACGCCGCAACGGCCGGTTATCCCCAGTGCGGTGCCCATCCACAGCCCACGGTGGATCGCCGCCATGGCTAGCGGCGATCGCAAGCGCGGCACAGCCGGGCGCAGCGGGTCGCCGCCATCGGCTAGCGGCGATCGCAAGCGCGGCACAGCCGGGCGCAGCGGGTCGCCGCCATCAGCTACGTGATCCGGTCCGCCCGGGTGTAGATGTTCATCGAGTCCTCCCGCAGAAACGCCACCAGCGTGATGCCGGCCTCCTCGGCCAACGAGACCGCCAGCGACGACGGCGCGGAGACGGCCGCCAGCACCGGGATCCCGGCCATCACGGCCTTCTGCGTCAACTCGAACGACGCCCGGCCGCTGACCAGCAACACCGAGGCCTGCAACGGTATCCGCCGCTGTTCGGCCGCCCAGCCGATCACCTTGTCAACCGCGTTGTGCCTGCCGACGTCTTCGCGAACCACCAGCATTGCGCCGTCCACGCCGAACAGCGCCGCGGCGTGCAGGCCGCCGGTGCTGTCGAAAACCTTTTGCGCGGAGCGCAATTGGTCGGGCATCGCCTTCAGCGTGGCCGCGGCCGACCCTGGCGGGATCCGTCGCCGGGCGAGAACCGGCTGATCAGCCGCACCGCCTCCAGCGACGCCTTGCCGCACACCCCGCACGACGAGGTGGTGTAGAAGTTGCGGGTGACATCGAGGCCGGGCTTTGCAACCCCGGCGGCCAACGTCACGTCCAACACGTTGTAGGTGTTCGCGCCGTCCTCGTCACGCCCGGCGCAGTAGCGGATGCTGTGCACGTCGTCTCGGCCCGTGATGACGCCTTCGGTGAGCAGAAAGCCCTGGGCGAGTTCGAAATCCGATCCGGGTGTGCGCATGGTCACGGTGACCGCCGCGCCGTCGACCCGGATCTCGAGCGGTTCCTCCACGACCAGGGTCTCGGGTCGGGTGATCGCTTTCCCGGCGGTCAGATGAGTTACCCGCCGGCGCGACGTTACGTGCCCCACTAGGCGATTTCACCGCCGATGGCGACGTCGCGAGAAGCGGCGGAACGCTGTAAACCCACGGGATCAAACTACCCCGCCCGGCAATCGCAAACCGCAAGCCGCGAACAACGACTCTCACACCCCGGAAGCCAGCGCTTCCAGCGTCTCGGCCGAAGAGTGCAGTGGGCGCCAGCCCAGTTGCGTCTTGGCCTTGGTGGTGTCCATGACCATCGACGTCCGCGCGGTGTGCAGCCATTCCAGCATGGACGGCACCCGCGGCACCCGCGATATCGCCGCCGAGGCCGCCGATGGCGGCTACGGCGGGAACCCGCACCGGCCGGCCGCCGAGCGCCCTGGCCACGTCGGCCACCGTCACGACCCCATCACCGGCGATGTTGTACACCCCCGGCGGCGCCGGGGCGGTCGCCGCCAGCGCGATCGCGGTCGCGACGTCGTCGTGGTGAACCAGCTGCAACGGATATCCCGGATCCGGCACCACCGGCTTCAAAATCGGCACGGCCTTGACCACAGCACGCATCGGGGCAGGCAGTTGGTTCCACGGCATCGCGTCGGCCAGGGCGGTGGCCTCGGGGCCCGCGACGATGCACGGCCGCAAGACGAACACCTCGAGCGACGAATCCTTCGGTGATGTCGGCGAGCAGCGGCCTCGCAGGCCGCCTTCTGCTCGGAGTAGTAGTGCTCCTCGGACCCGCGGGCCGGCACATCCTCGGTCAGTGGGACGGGGTTGTCGGAGTGATAGCCGTACGCCGCCACCGACGAGGTGTACACCAGGCGCCGGGGTCGCTCGGCGGCCACGGTCGCCTCGAAGACGATTGCGGGTGCCTTGCAGATTGACGCGGGCGCTCTCCTCGCGCGACCCCATGATGATGAACGCCAGGTGGATCACCACGTCGGCCTGGGCGACCAGGGCGTCGACGGCCTCGCGGTCCAGGATGTCGCCCTGCTGATAGGTGGTCTTCAGCCACCCGCGTGACGAGGGGTCGAACGGCCGGCGCGCCATTCCGATGATCGTGTCGACGGCGGGTTCGCGTTCCAGCGCCGTCACCGCGGAGATGCCGATCTCCCCGGTCGGTCCGGTCACCGCGACGGTCACTCCCATCCGAACGTCCTTCCCTCCCGCGGCCAGCCGAAACCTCTGAGCGAAACATCATCGGCCGATCAGCGCGCGCATTCGTGGCGTGGTAGAACCATCTTTCCAACGTCTGGCGATCCGTAAAGGTTCAGACATGCGGGTCCTCCCGCCTCGTCAGCGGGGGCTTGGCGGTCAACGGTGACAGGCAAGATGCCCGGATCGGACGCAACCGGACCAAACGGCGTGTAAGGCTGGTGTCGGCGACCATAATTTACGGCGATCGACACGGACCACACCGCCGACATGAAACGAGAGCAGCATGGCGGACGAATCGAAGACCGGCGCGGGCGCACCCGTGACCGGCGGGGAGAAGGCCGACCCCGCGACGGTTTTCGCCGCCCTCGCCGAGATCATTTATCAGGGCTCGGACGCCAACCAGATGTACGCCGCCATCTGCGTGGCGGCGACCCTGACCGTCCGCGGCTGTGACCACGCCAGCCTGTTGGTGCGCGAGAACGACAAATACGTCACCGTCGGCGCCAGCGACCGGCTGGCGCAGGCCATCGACGACCTCGAACGGCGTGCCGGCGACGGCCCCTGCATCGACGCCATCGAGGAAGAGACACCGCAGATCGACCCGGACCTGACCACGCCCGTCGCTGTGGCCCAAGCTGGCGGCAGGTTCTGGTCGCCGAGACTCCGGTGCGCGGCGCGATGGGTTTTCGGCTCCTGGTCGACAAACGCAAAGGCGCCGCGCTCAATCTGTTCAGCGACACCCCGAACATGTTCGACGCCGAATCCGCCGGGACGCGCGGCGGTGCTGGCCGCGTTCGCCAGCGTCGCCATCAACGCGGTCGCCAAGGGCGAAGATGCCGCAAGCCTGCGACGCGGGCTGCTCAGCAACCGCGAGATCGGCAAGGCCGTCGGCATGCTGATGATGCTGCACGAAATGAGCGAGGACGAGGCGTTCGACCTGCTGCGGCGCCACTCCCAGGCGCTGAACATCAAGCTGGCCGATGTGGCGCGGGCGGTCATCGAGAACCGCGGTCAGCTGCCACCCGAGAGCGAAAATCAGCTTCCGCCGAACGACTAGCGGCTTCGGCTATTCGGGCAGCCGCAGCTCGGGCTTCTCGACCTCTTCGATGTTGACGTCCTTGAAGGTGACCACCCGCACCTGCTTGACGAAGCGCGCCGGGCGGTACATGTCCCACACCCAGGCGTCGGACAGTCGCAGCTCGAAGTAGACCTCGCCGTCGGCGTTGCGTGGCATCATCTCCACGCTGTTGGCCAGATAGAAGCGCCGCTCGGTCTCCACGACGTAGCTGAACTGGCCGACGATGTCCTTGTATTCGCGGTACAGCGAGAGCTCCATCTCGGTTTCATACTTTTCGAGATCTTCTGCACTCATCTGCTCAGACGTCCTTCTCCCAGACCGTTTTCCCGGGCTCCCGGCCAGAGCTGCCGTTCGCCGCGGGGGAATCCTGATCCCATCTTTCCTCACCGATATCCGTCGCGCTGCAGCGGAGGGTCCGGCTTGCATTCGGCCACCACCCGGCTGCCGTTCCGGGTGGCCACGCGCCGGACGTTGATGAACGAGTAGCGGTGCTCGGAGCAGGGGCCCAGCTCCGCCAGCGCCGTGCTGTGCGCCGGCGTGCTGTAGCCCTTGTGCTCGGCGAAGCCGTAACCGGGGTGGTCGGCCTCCATGGCGACCATCAGCCGGTCCCGGCTGACCTTCGCCAGCACGCTGGCCGCCGCGATGCACGCCGCCACCGCGTCTCCGCCGATGACCGGCAGCGACGGCACGGCCAGGCCGGGCACCCGAAAGCCGTCGCTCAGCACGTAGCCGGGCCGCACGGACAGCCCGGCCACGGCACGGCGCATGCCTTCGATGTTGGCGACATGCACGCCGCGCCGGTCGACCTCGGTCGACGGGATGAACACCACGTGGTAGGCCAGCGCGTAGCGGCGGATCAACGGGAACAGCTTCTCCCGGACCGTCTCGGTGAGTTTCTTCGAATCATCAAGGGCGGCAAGGCTTTCCAGTGCGTCCGGGCCCGAGCACGCAGGCCGCCACCACCAGCGGGCCGGCGCAGGCGCCGCGGCCGACCTCGTCGACCCCGGCCACCGGCCCCAGCCCGCTGCGGTACAGCGCGGATTCCAGGGTGCGCAATCCCCCGACGACTTGCGGATCACCGTCCGCGGCGGCCACGTCGTGGCCATGGCTACTGATTCTGCTGCGGGTTCACCGATCCCACGCCACCCCATCGCGACGGCGGCCACACGATGAACCTGGCTTTGCCGATGACGTTGGACACCGGCACGGTTCCCGAGGTCGGGTCACCGGTGCACAGCACGCCCTTGAGCGCTTCGGCCGGCACGCTGGTGCAGTGGGCGCGCGAGTCCGCCGAGTGTGTCCGGTTGTCGCCCATCACCCACAGCCGTCCCTCCGGGACGGCGACCGGCCCGAACTCGCTGCCCAGGCACGGGTACACCGACGGATCGGCGGCCATGGTGTTGCGATCCAGGTACGGCTCCTTGAGCGGCTTGCCGTTGACCGTCAACCCGGTGTCGGCCCGGCATTGCACCGTCTGTCCTCCGACCGCGATGACCCGCTTGACCAGGTCGTTCTCGTCGGGCGGCACGAAGCCGACGAACGACAGCGCGTTCTGCACCCAGCGCAGCGCGGTGTTGTGGGACCGGATCGACTTGTAGCCGAGGTTCCACGGCGGCGGGCCCTTGAAGACGATGACGTCGCCGGGGCGCGGCGCGCCGAAGCGGTAGCTGACCTTGTCCACCATGATGCGGTCGCCGACGCAGCCCGTGCACCCGTGCAGCGTGGGCTCCATGGATTCCGACGGGATCAGGTAGGGCCGCGCCACGAACGTCAACATGACGTAGTAGAGCACGATGGCGATCACCGCCAGGATCGCGAATTCGCGCAGCGTCGAACGCTTGGGCTCCTCCGGGTCGCCCTGGTCGGGCGGCTCCGCTACCGGCCCCGGTTCGGGGATCGATCCGGCCGTCGTCGCGGCGTCGCCGGGGTGCGTCTCCGGGTTGCGGGTAGAGACCTTCGGATCTGACTCGCCAGCGTCGGACTCGGGCTTCGGTGAATCCGCGGTATCGGTCACGAGATCAGCGTAGCCAGCGCCCGTTGGGGCTCTAAACCGGCGAGCGATCCGCGCCCGGAAACGGGACGAATCAGCCGCGCCGCCAAGGCGTCCCGGCTCAGCGCTTCTCCTTGATCTTGGCCTTCTTGCCGCGCAGTTCACGCAGGTAGTACAGCTTGGCGCGGCGGACGTCGCCACGGGTCACCACCTCGATGTGGTCGATGTTGGGCGAATGCACCGGGAAGGTCCGCTCGACGCCGACGCCATAGCTCTCCTTGCGCACGGTGAACGTCTCGCGGATGCCACCGCCCTGACGGCGGATCACCACGCCCTTGAACACCTGGATGCGCTCCTTGGCGCCCTCGATGACCTTGACGTGCACGTTGATGGTGTCGCCCGGGCCGAAGGCCGGGATGTCGTCGCGCAGCGACGCCTGGTCGACGAAGTCCAGCCTGTTCATGTGCGAAGACACTTCCTTGAGGTCGCGGCCTGCGGCAGCAGCCCACACGCAGGTGTGAGGCGGTCACCAAGCCGATGGTTTCGGGCTTTCTGGCGTATCTCGCAGCAGGCGGGAAACGGCTCAACCGGCCCGCAACCGCTGGAGACAACTGGTCAATTGTGCCAGACAGGGCGCTTGCGGCGAAAATCACCGCGAATCGGCGGTTCGCAACGCGCCAAATTCGCTGGTGAATGGTACATATTACTGGGGTCAAAACGCGCTACCCGCACCTTGCGTGATGGCCGGGGCAGGTGGCGCGAGGCGGCCCGACATCCACGTGTCGGAGTCATGCCGGAGGAGACGAATGCGGGTACGTCCGCTGACGGTGCTCACCGCCACCGCGGCGGTGACGTTGGTGGTTGCCGCCGGCTCCGAGGCGCTGGTCCAGGCAAAGGTGTACCACCTGCCGGTCACCGCGCCCGTTCGGGTGATCTCCGCGCCACCCACATCGACTCCCCCGCAGTCCGTCGCGCTGATGCTGAAGGCGGCCGTTCCGCCGCGCCACCGGAGGCGCTGCCGAACCCGGCATTCGGACCGCTGCAGGCCCGCATCCAGCAGGCCACCGACGAAGCCGCCGGCAGCGGGGCCGCCCTGTCGGTGGCCATCCTCGACCGCAGCACCCATCAGCTGGTCTCCAACGGCAACAGCCAGATCATCGGCACCGCATCGGTGGCGAAGCTGTTCATCGCCGACGATCTGCTGCTGCACGAATCCGAGGGCAAGACGCCGCTGTGCACCGACGACCGCCAGGCCCTGGACATCATGCTGCAGTCGTCCGACGACGGCGCCGCCGAGAAGTTCTGGGGTCAGGGCGGCGGGGACGCCATCATCACCGAGGTGGCGGCCCGGTACGGACTGGCATCCACCACCCCGCCCAGCGACGGGCGGTGGTGGAACACCATGAGCTCGGTGACCGACCTGATCCGCTACTACGAGATGCTGCTCGACGGATCGGGAGGGCTGCCGGCCGACGACGCCAAGATCATCGTCAACGACCTGGCCCAGTCCACCCCCAACGGCCTGGACGGCTACCCGCAGCGATTCGGCATCCCCGACGGTCTGTACGCCGAACCGGTCGCGGTGAAGCAGGGTTGGATGTGCTGCATCGGCAGCGACTGGATGCACCTGTCGACCGGCGTGATCGGCGCCGATCGCCGCTACATCATGGTGGTCCAGTCCCTGCAGACCTCCGATGACGCCACCGCCCGCGACACCATCACCCGGGCGGTCAGGACGATATTTCCCGAGGGCCGCATCGAGGCGGGCCGCCACGGGCTCTAACGAGCCGAGTCGTCGCCGGGCTCAAGTCCCTCAGTCCGCGTCGCAAGCAGTTCGGGGCGGCGTTCGCGGGTGCGCTGCAGCGAAATCTCCCGGCGCCAGGCGGCGATTCGCGCATGGTCACCGGACAGCAGCACCTCGGGAACGTCGAGCCCGCGCCAGCTCGGCGGCCGCGTGTAGCTGGGCCCCTCCAGGCGCCGGTCCAGCGCCGGGGAGTGCGAATCCTCGCGGTGCGACGCGGGATTGCCGAGGACTCCGTCGAGCAGTCGCAGCACGGCCTCGATCATCACCACGGCCGCCGATTCGCCGCCGGGCAGCACGTAGTCGCCGATCGAGACCTCTTCGACCCGCATCCGCAGCGCGGCATCCTCGATGACCCGCTGGTCGATGCCTTCGTAGCGCCCGCACGCGAACACCAGGTGGGTCTCGGCGCTCCAGCGCGGCGCGGTCGCCTGCGTGAACAAGCGACCGGCGGGGGTCGGAACAACCAAAAGTGTTTCACCGGAGGCGATTTCATCCAGCGCTTCACCCCACACCGGTGCCTTCATCACCATTCCCGGACCGCCGCCGTAAGGGGCGTCGTCGACCGAGCGGTGCACGTCGTGGGTCCAGCGCCGCAAGTCGTGGACCCGCAGGTCGACCAGGCCGGAGCGAATTGCCTTGCCCGGCAACGATTGTCGCAGCGGGTCCAGATAGGCCGGGAAGATGGTGACGACGTCGATTCTCATGTCGAAGTGCTCCGCTACAGATCCAGCAGGCCTTCGGGCGGATCGATCTCGACGGTGCCGTCATCCAGCGACACCGACGTGACGATCGCCGACACGAACGGCACCAACACTTCGCGCTTGTCCTCACCGGCCGTGCCCGCGTCCGGCCGCACGGCCAACAGCTCACCGGCCGCGGTGTGCAACACCTCGGCGACGACGCCGATCTGGTGGCCGTCGATGGTGTGGACGCGCAGGCCTTCGAGCTGATGGTCGTAGTAGGTGTCCGCCTCGTCGATGTCGGGCAGGTCCTCGGAGTCGACGACGAACAGCGTGCCGCGCAGCGCGTCGGCGGCGTCACGGTCGGTGACCCCGGCCAGCCGCACCAGCAGGCGCCCGCCGTGCTCGCGGGCACTCTCGATCGACGCAGCTGCGCTCCGCACCGCCACGAGACGGCTTGGCGCGCAACGTGTTGCCGGGCGAGAACCGGGCGGCGGGATCGTCGGTGCGGATTTCCACCACGAGCTCGCCGCTGATGCCGTGGGCTTTCACCACGCGCCCGACGGTCAACTCCAAGGGAGTTCCATGACCCGCGCTCCGCTACTGGTCGGTGTCCACCACGTCGACGCGGATGCCGCGGCCGCCGATGCCGGCGACCAGCGTGCGCAATGCGGTCGCCGTGCGGCCTCCGCGGCCGATGACCTTGCCCAGGTCGTCGGGATGGACATGGACCTCCACCGTCCGCCCCCGGCGGCTGGTCACCATGTCCACCCGGACGTCGTCGGGGTTGTCGACGATCCCGCGAACCAGGTGCTCGACAGCGTCAACGACGACCGTACTCATCGCCGCGGTCAGCTTTCGGTGGTCGGCTCGGCCTGCTCGCCGCCCTCGGCGGGCGCCTGAGCCTTCGGCAGCGGTCTCCGCAGCGCGGCTTCAGGCTGCTCGGCCTGGTCGGCTCGGCAGGTCGGTCCGCGGCCTTCGCGGCCTTCTTGGCCGGTGCCTTCTTCTTCGGCTTCGCGGCCTCGGTGGCCGGTCCGCCGTCGGCCTCGGCCAGCGCGGCGTTGAACAGCTCCAGCTTGCTGGGCTTGGCCGGGGCGACCTTCAGGCGGCCCTCGGCGCCGGGCAGGCCCTTGAACTTCTGCCAGTCGCCGGTGATCTTCAGCAGCTTGAGGACGGGCTCGGTGGGCTGGGCACCCACGGACAGCCAGTACTGGGCGCGCTCGGAGTTGATCTCGATGAGGCTCGGGTCTTCCTTCGGGTGGTAGCGGCCGATGACCTCGATGGAGCGGCCGTCGCGCCGGGTGCGTGCGTCGGCGACGGCGATGCGGTACTGGGGATTGCGGATCTTGCCAAGCCGGGTGAGCTTGATCTTCACAGCCATGGTTAAGCGATTTCTCCTGTGTGTGTCACGCTGCAATTCAGCGATCGGGGCGGGATGCCCGGATCCGGTTTTGCCTCGCGTGTATGACCACGAAGCGATGCGTAATCGCTCGGCGGACAGCCGCCCATTGTGCCAGAACAGGGCCGCTCGCCAGAAATCCACCCGCTACATCGACCTTCTGGAAGATCTTGGTCTCCACGCGCCGCGTCATCCGCCAGCCGTCGGGGGTGCGGACGAACTCGTCGTCGTACCACAGGCCGCAGAACAGCATCTGGTCCTTGTCGCCGCGCCGAAGCACCATCGGGTTGAAGCAGATCACCCGTGATGAGGCCTTGTCCCCGTCGATCCGGACCGAGAAGTTGCCCAGCATGTGGGCGTACACCGGGAAGTTGGGCAGCACCTCGGCCAGCCACTTCTTCACCTCCGGGTAGTGGCCCTCGATGCCGCCCAGCGCCGTGTAGTCGATGTAGGCGTCGGGCGTGAACACCTTGTCCAGGTCGTCGAATCGGCGGTTGTCGATGGCGGTGGAGTAGTCCACCAGCAGCTGCTGGATCTCCAGGCGGTCCGAAATCTCGGCCAGGCTCAACATGCAACGGACAGTACTGAAAATCCACGCCGAAAAGGAACGGAAGTTAGACTTTGCGGCCATGCGGAAACTCACGGCCGCAGCCGCTGCCCTGCTCGCCTTCGGTACCTGCGCCGCCACCGGCTCCCCCGCGTGGGCCGACAGCATGCAGCCGGTCGGCTCGATCCCCATTCCCGACGGCCCCGCGCAGACCTGGATCGTCGCCGACCTGGACAGCGGGCAGGTGCTGGCCGGGCGCGACCAGAATGTGGCCCACCCGCCGGCGAGCACCATCAAGACGCTGTTGGCGCAGGTGGTTCTGGACTCGGTGAGCCTGGACTCGACCGTCGTCGCCGACGTCGCCGACACCGAGGTGGAGTGCAACTGCGTCGGCATCAAGCCCGGCCGCACCTATACCGCCCGGCAGCTCCTCGATGGCCTGCTGCTGGTCTCGGGGAACGACGCCGCCAACACGCTGGCGCACATGCTGGGCGGCCCGGACGTCGCGGTCGCCAAGATGAACGCCAAAGCCGCCTCGCTCGGAGCCACCAACACGCATGCGGCGACACCGTCCGGCCTGGACGGCCCCGGCGGCTCGGGCGCATCGACGGCGCACGACCTGGCGGTCATCTTCCGCGCCGCGATGGCCAATCCGGTGTTCGCGCAGATCACCGCCGAGCCGTCGGCGATGTTCCCCGGCGATAACGGCGACCACCCGATCACCAACCAGGACGAGCTGTTGCAGCGCTATCCCGGCGCGATCGGCGGCAAGACCGGGTTCACCGACGCCGCGCGCAAGACCTTCGTCGGCGCCGCGGCTCGCGGTGGCCGCCGGCTGGTGATCGCCATGATGTACGGGCTGGTGAAACAGGGCGGACCGACGTACTGGGATCAGGCGGCCTCGTTGTTCGACTGGGGATTCGCCCAAAGCCCGCAGTCGGGCATCGGCTCGCTGTAACCCACGTCAGGAATCCGCGTTCGGCAGCGCCGCGGTCAGCAGCGCCATCAGCACCGGGATCCGCTGGGCGGCGATTTCCGGTTGCGGCAGAACGCCTTCCACCACGGCAGCCCCGTCGAACACGTTGCGCATCAGCGCCACCATCACCGGGAAGGTGTCCTCCGGGAAACCCTCGACGCCGGGCAGCGCGCGAGACACGTCGTCGATCTTCGCGGCGTACTGGCTCAGCTCGTGTTGCAAAGTCTCCCTGAGCTTTTCGTCGGTGCGCGCCGCGACCGTCAGTTCGTAGATCACGGCGTTGATCGGGCCGCCGGTGAGGTCACGCAGGATCCCCAGCACCGCTTCGAGCGCCGGGCGGTCGGCCGGTATTTCGGCGACTCCCTTGGTGAACGACTCCAGCTGACGGCGCAACACCTCCGAGGCCGTCGCGGCCATGAAGTCGCCCATGGTGTCGAAGTGCCGGAACAGCGCGCCCACCGACACCCCGGCGCGCTTGGTGATCACCGCGGCGGATGCCCGGGCGTAGCCAGACTCGATGATGGTGGCGATGCAGGCGTCGATGAGCCGCCCGACGGTTTCCTCGCGGCGCTGCTGCTGGGTTCTGGCCATGTCAGGCGGTGACACTCAGCGGGCTGCGTTCCCGACGCGAGTGCCTTCCCGCCCGCAGGTAGTGGCCCGACTGCACGGATTGCCCGTAGCCATCCCGGAATTCGCCTTTACCGTGGCTTCCGCCGAAGACGACCGCGCCGCCCACTCCGGTGGCGACCACGGCGTCGTCGTTGCGATTGACCATGCGCCGCAGGCCGCCGTAGAACGGCACCGCTTCCTCGTGGTAGGCGTCGACGGATTCGTCGAGTCCGGCCGGGTCGATCACCACGAAGTCCGCGCGGTCGCCCTGGCGTAGCGTGCCGGCGTCGACGCCGAACCACTCCCCCAATTCGCCGGTGAGCCGATGCACCGCGTGCTCGATCGACATGAAGGGCGCACCGGCGCGGTGGGCGTCGCGGGCGCGCTTGAGCATCCGCAGTGCGAAGTTGTAGAAGGCCATGTTGCGCAGGTGCGCTCCGGCATCGGAGAAACCCATGTGCACGCTGCCCTCGGTGGCGAGCGCGTCCAGCAGCTTGGGGCGATGGTTGGCGACGATGGTGGTCCACCGGACGTTGCGCTCACCGTTCTCGACGAGCACGTCCAGGAATGCGTCGAGCGGGTGCAGCCCGCGCTCGTCGGCGATCGCGCCGAAAGTCTTGCCGATCAACGACTTATCCGGGCATTCGACGATGACCGCGTCGTGGAAGTCGCGGTGCCACAGCGACGGTCCGAGCTTGATGCGGTCGAACTCGCGGCGGAACTTCCGGCGGTATTCCTTGTCCGCCAGTAACTCGTTGCGCTCCAACTGGTCCCGCAAGTGCAGGGCGGCCGTTCCGGCGCCGAACTCCTCGAAGACCGGCAGGTCGATTCCGTCGGAGTACAACTCGAACGGCACCGGCAGATGCTGGAATCGCACGCTGGCACCCAGCAGCTTGTTCAGCAACCGAGTCCCCGGGCCGAACACGTAGACCGACAGCGGCATCGATTTGGCGTCGGCGGACACCAGCATGCTCATCCGAACACCCTTGCCCCAGTTCAGTATTCGGCTGCTGGCCAGGAAGAAGAGCATTCCGGTTGACGGTTTCGCGACGTTGGGCGCGCTCTGCAACATTCTGCCGCGCTTGCGCAAGACCTTGATCAGCCTGCGCCGTTCCCGCCAGGTCGCGAAGGTCGACGGCAGCGCCCGTGAGCGGAAGCGGTCGCCGTCGAGTTTGTCGATGGCCGCGTCCATGCCCGACATGCCGAGCAAGCCGGCGTCGAGAGCGTCGTCGAGCAGCTCGGCCATCCTGTCGAGCTCGCCGTCGGTGGGCTGCACCGCGGTGTCGGTGGCCCGGTCGAGTCCGAGGACCGCGGTCCGCAGGTCCGAATGACCAAGCAGCGAACCGACATTGGGCCCCAGCGGCAGGGCGTCGATCGCCTTGACGTACTCCGCGGCCGTCGACCAGGTCCGGCGGGAACTCAACGCGCCGAAGACGTATTCGCGCGGCACCGCCTCCACCCGGCTGAACAGGTCGGCGGCGTCTTGTGAATCGGCATAGACCGTCGAGAGCGAGCAGTTGCCCAGCAACACCGTGGTGACGCCGTGGCGCACCGACTCACGCAGCCCGGGATCCAGCAGCACTTCGGCGTCGTAATGGGTGTGTACGTCGAGGAAGCCGGGCACCACCCACTTGCCGGACGCGTCGATCACCTCCGGGCAACCGGTCTCGTCCAGCGCTTCCGTGGAGACCTCGGCCACGACGCCGTCGCGGATACCGAGCGTGCGGGTCAGCGGCGCGCTGCCGGTGCCGTCGAACCACAATCCGTCGCGGATGATCACGTCGTAGGCCACGGTGCCCTCCATGTCGCTGATTGCCGAACGCTAACATAGATAGTAAGTACTCGCAATCTTTTCTCCCGCGACACGACCCGCTAAAACTGGTGGTAAATGCGGGTCACCGGTCAGTTCTGCGGCCGAAACGGCGCCACCGTCGGCGCGGCGCCAGGTGCGTGCCCTTCCGGGCTCTGCCGACCCGAGCCGGGCTCCGGCACGGCCACGGCCGGCGGCACCTCGCCCGTCCGGCTCGCCACAGTGGGCACCCTGATCACGGCCGACCGTTGGCCGCACTCATCCGTTTGCACGGTGACGACCTCCTCGCCGACGAACTCGCCGTTGGGCTGCGGCCGCAGCGCGAGCACGAAGATCGTGCCCTGCGTGGACTGCGATCCGTCCGGGCCCAAGCACGGGAAGTTGAGATCAACGGGCTCGGATTGCCACTCGCCGTCCGTGAATTTCATGGAAAGGGTTCCCCCGCCGGGTGACATCCCCTGCATGTGGTCGTTGTCGTCGAGCTGCATCGCCGCGGCGAAGCAGCCCCCCGGCTTGCACGACGACCGGAACGCCCACCACGTTCTGACGTCCGGCGGCTGCGGATCGGCGACGTAGTTATACGTCTGCCTGGTGCGCTGGGCCTCGACGCGGTAGCTGCCGTCGAGTGGGGCCGGCGGGGACGCCGAGGGGGTCGGCGTCGCAGCGGCGACCTGCTTAGGTGTGGTGGCGGTGTGGCGGCCGATCGCGATCCCGCCAACAAGCGCCGCGGCGACGAGCGCCACCGCCGCGGCCCCCAACAAGACCTTTCGCGGTCTGCGTTTGCGGGGGACGTCCGGCTCGTCCGGCTTCGTTGCCGCGACATCCTCCGGCGCCGCCGGCGTGTCCTTTTCGTCGTCGGCGTCTCGGCGTCGTCGGGTTCGGCGCGTCGTCCGGGTTCGGTATCGGCGGTTCGGGTTCGGGGCTTTCGCCCGTCGACAGGCCCGCCAGTTCGCTTGCCGCCTGGGCGAAGTCGTGACACGTTTCGAATCGGTCCTCGGGTCGTTCGGCGAGCGCCTTGGCGAAAACGCTGTCCAGGTGCGCCAGCTCGGGACGCTGGTCGCTGAGCCGCGGCAGCTTGCCGTCGCGATGCAGGCGCAGCGCGGCCACCGGGTCGGCATGCGCAACCGGCGGCGCGCCGGTCAGCAGGTGAAATGCGGTGGCCGCCAACGCGTACTGGTCGGCGCGCCCGTCGACGTCGTCGCCACTCAATTGTTCCGGCGCCGCGTAAGCAACAGCGACCTCAACTGGCCGCGCGACTTGCCGGGCTATGCCGAAGTCGGTCAACAGGATTCGTTGCTCCCCGCCCGTCACGATCGGTCAGCAGGATGTTGGCCGGTTTCACATCGCGATGCGTCAGCCCGCGCAGGTGGGCGTAGTCGAGGGCGCCGGCGATGGCGGTGACCATGGCCAGCACCTCGCCGGCGGGCGACACGGCCGGGAACCGGTCGGTCATGAGCTGGGCGGCGCTGGTGCCTTCGATGTATTCCATCGCGATGTAGAGCTGGCCGTCGAACTGTCCACGCTCGTGCACCTCGACGATGTGGCGGTAGTGCAGGTTGGCGACGATCGGGGTTTCCTGCCGGAACCGCGCCGTGAAGTCGGTGTCCGTCGACAGCTCGCGGGACAGCACCTTCAACGCCTGCCGACGCGTCGTCCGGGGATCCTGGACGAGGTAGACCTCACCCGTCACTCCTGAACCCAGCCCTCGCGACACGATGTAGCCGGCAAAGTTCGCGCCGCTGGGCAACGACATTCGGCGATCGTATCCGCCCCCGCGCCGCGGCGCGCGCCTAAGCGGCCGGGCGAAACGTCTTGCCGCGCAGGATCACCAGATCGGGTCGATTCAGCACGGCCGGACCCGACCGGGGATCCTTCGAGTAGCACACCAAATCCGCCGAGGCGCCGTGATCGAGTCCGGGGCGGCCGAGCCAGCGACGCGCATCCCAGCACGCGGCGCCCAGCGCCTCGGTTGGGCTCATCCCAATGCTCTTGAGCGCCTCGACCTCGTCGGCGATGCGCCCGGGCGCGACCATGGTGCCGGCGTCGCTGCCGGCGTAGATCGGCACGCCCGCGTCGCGGGCCGCCGCGATCCGGGACAGCCCGCGCGCGTGCAGGTCACGCATGTGCGCGGCATACGCCGGATACTTCGCGGCGGCGTCGGCGATCCCCGGGAAGTTCTCGATGATGTTGACCAGCGTCGGGACCAGGACCGTGCCGTGCTCGACCATCAGCTCGATGGTGTCGTCGTCCAGGCCGGTCCCGTGCTCGATGCAGTCGATGCCGGCGTTGATCAGCCCGGGCAGCGCGTCCTCACTGAAGACGTGCGCGGTGACCCGGGCGCCGTGTGCGTGTGCGGTGTCGATGGCGGCCTTGAGCACCTCGTCGGACCACAGCGGGGCCAGATCGCCGACGCTGCGGTCGATCCAGTCGCCGACCAGCTTGACCCAGCCGTCGCCGCGCTTGGCCTCCTCGGCCACCGCCTCCGGCAGTTGCCATTCGTCTTCCAGCTCGCGCGAGAAGCCCGCCGCATACCGCTTCGGCCTGGCCAGATGCTTTCCGGCGCGGATGATGCGGGGCAGATCGTCGCGGTCGTCGAGGCTGCGGGTGTCGGTGGGCGACCCGCAGTCGCGCAGCAGCAGCGCGCCGACATCGCGTTCGATCTCGGCCTGGGCGATCGCATCGTCCAGCGGGATCTCGCCGTGATCACCGAGGCCGACGTGGCAGTGGGCGTCGACCAGCCCGGGCACGATCCAGCCGCCGTCGAAGACCGTGTCGGCGCCGGCGACGGGCTCGGCGCTGATGCGGCCGTCGACGATCCACAGTTCGATCTCGGTCTCGTCGGGCAGGCCAACGCCCCGCACGTGCATGCGCACCGATGGGCTACTTCTGATGGTGACGACCCGCTTCACCCGGCTCCGCCGCGCTTGCGATCGTCACGACTTCTTACCCGGGTTGCCCGGGAACTTCAGCTTGGACAGGTCGAAGTCGGCCAACCCGGGCGGCAGCTCGTTGAGGCCTTCGGGCATCTGCGACAGGTCCGGGAAGCCGGCGGGCATGCCCGGCATGCCGGCGCCCAGGGGGTTGCGGGCCTTCGGCTGCGTCGGGCCGCGTCCCCCCTTCTTGCCCTTCTTGCCCGCCTTGCCCTTGCCGGCTTTGGACTTTCGCGTCGCCGACTTGCGGCCGATACCGGGGATGCCCATGCCGCCGAGCATGGACGACATCATCTTGCGGGCCTCGAAGAAGCGGTCGACCAGCTGGTTGACCTCGGACACCGTGACGCCCGACCCGTTGGCGATCCGCAGCCGCCGCGACGCGTTGATGATCTTCGGGTCGGCGCGCTCGGCGGGGGTCATGCCGCGGATGATGGCCTGCAGGCGGTCGAGTTGGCTGTCATCGACCTGGGCCAGCGCGTCCTTCATCTGCCCGGCGCCGGGCAGCATGCCCAGCAGGTTGCCGATCGGGCCCATCTTGCGGATGGCCAGCATCTGTTCCAGGAAGTCCTCGAGGGTGAGCTCGCCGGTGCCGATCTTGACGGCGGCCGCCTCGGCCTGCTCGGCGTCGAAGACCTGCTCGGCCTGCTCGATGAGGCTCAGCACGTCGCCCATGCCCAGGATGCGGCTGGACATCCGGTCGGGGTGGAAGACGTCGAAGTCCTCCAGCTTCTCGCCGGTGGAGGCGAAAAGGATTGGCACGCCGGTCACCTCGCGGACCGAGAGCGCCGCGCCACCGCGGGCGTCACCGTCGAGCTTGGTCAGCACCACACCGGTGAAGCCGACGCCCTCGCGGAACGCCTCCGCGGTGGTGACGGCGTCCTGACCGATCATCGCGTCCAGCACGAACAGGACTTCGTCGGGATCGATGGCGTCGCGGATGGCCGCGGCCTGGGCCATCAGCTCGTCGTCGATGCCCAGCCGGCCGGCGGTGTCGACGATGACGACGTCGAAATGCTTGGCCTGCGCCTCGGCGAGCCCCGCCGCCGCGACGGCGACCGGGTCGCCGGGGCCGGACTCGGCGGACGCACCGGGATGCGGCGCGAAGACCGGTACCCCGGCGCGCTCACCGACGACTTGCAGCTGGTTCACCGCGGCCGGGCCGCTGCAGGTCGCACGCCACCAGCAGCGGCGTGTGCCCTTGGCCGCGCAGCCAGGCGGCCAACTTGCCGGCCAGCGACGTCTTACCGGAACCCTGCAGACCGGCGAGCATCACCACGGTCGGCGGCGTCTTGGCGAACGCCAGCTGGCGGGTCTGGCCGCCCAGGATGCCGATGAGTTCTTCGTTGACGATCTTGACGACCTGCTGCGCCGGGTTGAGGGCACCGGAGACCTCGGCGCCTTTGGCGCGGTCCTTGATCCGGGTGACGAACGCGCGCACCACGGGCAGCGAAACGTCCGCTTCCAGCAGCGCCAGCCGGATTTCGCGGGTGGTGGCCTCGATATCGGCGTCGGTCAATCGACCCTTGCCGCGCAGCCCCTGAAGGGCACCGGTCAATCGGTCGGACAGCGATTCAAACACCCCGCCAGCCTAGTGGGCACGTGCCAGGCCGGGCGGCGCAGGTTCGCCCGACACGGAAATCACGCAGAAGACGCGCCGGGCAACGTCGCCGTGGCTTATGTTTCGGCGAGACGACGGCGAAGGGACCAGGCTCATGCTCGAGGTGATCGACACAGGGGTCCTGCAGCGAAGCGCACCCGGTGCCGCTGCTCTTCGTGCACGGCGGCTGGCATGGGGCGTGGTGCTGGGAGACACTTCCTGGACTACTTCGCCCAGGCCGGCTACCGCGCGGTCGCGATGAGCCTGCGCGGGCACGGCGCCAGCCCCACCGCCAAGCCGTTGCCGAAGGTGTCGATCGCCGATTACATCGACGACGTCCGTTCGGTGGCCGACGACCTGGGCGGCGGGCCGATCCTGATCGGTCATTCCCTGGGCGGGTTCGTGATCCAGCGCTACCTGGAAGATCGCACCGCACCGGCCGCGGTGCTGGTGGGCTCCGTGCCGCCGCAGGGCGTGCTCGAGCCTGGCGCTGCGGGTCTGGCGCCGTCGGCCGTCGATGACGATGGAATCGTGGAGCGATCCCACGCTGCTGAAATTCCTGGCCACCCCGGCGCTGGCCCGCGACTACCTGTTCTGCCCTGACACGCCCGAGGATGTCGTCGAATCCTGCCGGCAACGCGCCGGGGCTGAAAGTGTCCGCGCCGCCATGACCGACCCGATCTTGCGCCGCGTCAGAACCAAGCGGGTGACAACGCCGATCCTCGTCCTGGGCGCCGAGCACGACGGCTTCGTCAGCGTCCGCGAGGTGCGCAACACGGCGCGCGCCTACCGAACCGAGCCCGAATTCTTTTCGATGGGCCACAACATGATGCTCGAACCGGGCTGGGCCGACGTCGCCGAGCGCATCGATGAGTGGCTGCAGGCCCGCGACACCGTGAGCCGCGCTGGATAGCCGGTCGAGTCGTTCCTACATCGAAAAGCGTTGGCGTGCTAGATTTCACAGCCGCCACTCAATCGAGTGGGCCGCGGCGACGAGCAACGAAACGGGGGGCCTGTGTCGGTGCCGCTCGGCAGCATCCAGGCGCAGGCCGACGGCGATTTCGGCGACACCAGCACCGGCGTGCTGCGCGGCTGGCAACGCCGAGCGCTGGTCAAATACCTCGCCGGCCAGCCGCGCGATTTCCTGGCGGTGGCCACACCGGGTTCGGGTAAGACGACCTTCGCCCTGCGAGTGGCCGCCGAACTGCTCGGCCAGCGCGTCGTCGAGCAGGTCACCGTCGTGGTGCCCACCGAGCACCTGAAGGTTCAGTGGGCGCAGGCCGCGCAGCGCTACGGCATCTCGCCTGGATCCGAGGTTCTCCAACAGCAATCCGCGCATCGCGCCGGAGTACCACGGCGTGATGGTCACCTACGCGCAGGTCGCCGCGCATCCGACGTTGCATCGGGTACGCACCGAGCAGCGCAGGACGCTGGTCGTCTTCGACGAGATCCACCATGGTGGCGACGCCAAGACGTGGGGCGACGCCATCCGCGAAGCCTTCAGCGACGCCACCCGCCGACTCGCCCTGACGGGAACGCCCTTTCGTAGCGACGACAGCCCCATCCCTTTCGTCACCTACGAATCGGGTCCCGACGGGATACGGCGTTCGCGGGCCGATCACACCTACGGCTACACCGACGCCCTCGCCGACGGGGTGGTGCGGCCGGTGGTGTTCCTCGCCTACTCCGGGGAGGCGCGCTGGCGGGACAGTGCCGGCGAGGAGCACGCGGCGCGACTCGGCGAGCCGCTGTCCGCCGAGCAGACCGCGCGCGCGTGGCGCACGGCGCTGGACCCCGCGGGCGAATGGATGCCCGCGGTGATCGCCGCCGCGGATCAGCGGCTGCGCCAGCTGCGCACGCATGTGCCCGACGCCGGCGGCATGATCATCGCCTCCGATCAGACCGCGGCCCGCGCCTATGCCGCCCTGCTGGCGAAGCTGACCTCCGAGGCGCCGACGCTGGTGCTCTCCGACGACCCCGGTTCGTCGGCGCGCATCAGTGAATTCGCCGCGAGCACCAGCCGCTGGCTCGTCGCGGTGCGCATGGTCTCCGAAGGCGTCGACGTGCCCCGGCTCTCGGTGGGCATCTACGCGACCAGCGCCTCGACGCCACTGTTCTTCGCTCAGGCCATCGGCCGGTTCGTCCGGTCGCGCCGCCAGGGTGAAATCGCCAGCATCTTTCGTGCCGTCGGTGCCCAACCTGCTGCAGCTGGCCAGCGAACTGGAGGCGCAACGCAACCACGTGCTCGGCGAGCCGCACCGGCCGTCCGAGGGCGACCCCCTCGACGGCGATCCCGCCACCAAGACGCAGGACGAGAAGAGCGACGCCGACAAGGGATTCACCTCGCTGGGCGCCGATGCGGAACTCGATCAGCTCATCTTCGACGGATCTTCGTTCGGCACCGCCGCCGCGGCCGGCAGCGACGAGGAGGCGGACTATCTCGGCATCCCCGGGCTGCTCGACGCCGAACAGATGCGCGCGCTGCTGCACCAGCGCCAGGACGAGCAGCTGCAGAAGCGGGCCCGGCTGCAAAAGGAGGCCGGATCGCCGGCGGACGTGCAAGCCCCGTCCGCCACGGTGCACGGTCAGCTTCGCGAACTCCGGCGCGAACTCAACACCCTCGTCTCGATCGCCCATCACCGAACGGGCAAGCCGCACGGCTGGATTCACAACGAACTGCGGCGTCGCTGCGGTGGCCCCCCGATCGCCGCGGCGAGCCGCGAACAGCTGCGGGCGCGCATCGAGGCCGTGCGGCAGCTCAACGCCGAGCGGTAGCGGCCGGTAGCCGTCGGCTTTAGTCGCCGACGGGTTCCTCGAGCACTTCGACGACGGGGCCGCCCAACACGGCCAGCAGACTCTGCTCGACCGTGTCCCGCGCGCCGTGCTCGGCGTCGCCGGCCGCCTCGGCCGCTTGTTCCGACACCTTCACACAGAAGACGTCCGCCGCCGTCGATCCGAACGTGTTGACCTTCGCCCAGACGATGTCGGAGCCCGCGCGTTCCAGCGCGCGAGTCAGCAGCGCGAGCAGCCCCAGGCGGTCCATGGCGCGGACTTCGACGATCAGCTGGTCGGGTGACGCCGAGTCGACCCACAGGATGCGGGGCGGTGCGCTCGACCGCGTGACGGGCACCCCGACCTGTACCTCGCCGGCCCGGCTCGTCGCCGCGCTGACGGCGTCGCTGTCACGCTTCTCCAAGGTGCCAAGCACGTCGACGTCGCCGGCGAGCGCACCGGTGAATTGCTGGCGCAGCAGGCCGGCTTCCGGCGGTGAACCGAATAACGGCGACACCACGAATTCGACGATCGCGAATCCCTCGTGGGTGCTGGCCGATGCCGAATGGATGCGCAGCGAGTTCAGCGCCAGCACCGCGGCGGCCTTGGACACCAGTCCACGCTGATCCGGTGCGGCCATCACCACGTCCAGGCGCTCGCCGTCGCTGGGCTTGATGTCCACATGAACGCCACGATCGGCTTGACGAGTGAGAGATATTGCGGCGCAGCAGGTTCGGCCTCGGGCAGCGGCTCGCCGGCCATCACCAGTCGGCATCTGCGGACCAGGTCCTCGATCAGCGACGCCTTCCATTCGCTCCACACTCCCGGGCCGGTGGCCTTCGAGTCCGCCTCGGTCAGCGCGTGCAGGACTTCGAGCAGCAGTGCGTCGCCGCTCAGCGATTTCACCACGCGCTCAATGGTTTTGGGGTCGTTGAGGTCGCTGCGGGTGGCCACCATCGGCAGCAGCAGGTGGTGGCGGACCAGTTGCGCCAGCAGCTCGACCTCGACCGGCGGCATGCCCAGCCTCGGCCCGATCTCGAGCGCCAGGCCCGCACCGAGCACGCTGTGGTCGACGCCGCGGCCCTTGCCGATGTCGTGCAGCAGCGCGCCGAGCGCAAGCAAGTCGGGTCGCGCCACCCGGGTGGACAGCGGTGCGGCGTTGACGGCCGTCTCGATGACGTGGCGGTCCACCGTCCACTTGTGCGCGACGTCGCGGGGAGGCAGGTCGCGGATGGCATCCCATTCCGGCAGCAACCGCCCCCACAGGCCGGTGCGGTCCAGCGCTTCGATCGTCGCCACCGTGGTCGGCCCGGCGGACAGCACAACCAGCAAGTCGTCCAACGCCTCTCGCGGCCACGGCACCGGCATCTCGGGCGCGCTGGTGGCCAGGCGGTTCAGGGTGGCGGCGCCGATCGGCAGCCCGGTATCGGCCGACGCGGCCGCCACCCGCAACACCAAACCCACGTCGGTTTCCGGACGTGCGTCGCGGGCAAGCACGATCTCTCCGGCATATTCGACGACGCCCTCGTCCAGCGGACGCCGCTTGGGCCGCCGCACGAAAGCCGTCACCCCGCGGCGCGGCAGCGCGTTCTCGGCGGTCCGAATGCCCGTCTCGGCATGATAGGCGATGGTGCGACCGGCATCGGATAGCTTGCGCGCCAAGTCGAATCGGTCTCCGATGTGCAGCGCGGCGCTGATCTCGTCGGCGTACTGGGCCTGCAGTTGATCACGCCCCCGTCCCGACACCCGGTGCAGCTCGGTGCGCACGTCGAGCAGCGTCAGGTGGGCATCGTCAAGGGACCCCCCGGGCGATTCCGGACGGGCCATGCCGTGGCGGTCGATCAGCTGGGCCACGCCCAGCGCGTCGAGCAGTTGCACATCGCGGAGTCCGCCGCGGCCCGACTTCAGGTCCGGCTCGGCCCGCTGCGCGATGCGGCCACAACGTTCCCAGCGGGCCTGCGTCATTTCGACGAGCTCGTTCATCCGGGAGCGAATTGCGCTGCGCCACTGCCGCCGTGCGCCGGCGATCAATTCGTCGGACAGTCGCGCATCGCCGGCGATATGGCGGGCGTCGAGCATGCCCAAGGCCGCGATCATGTCGCCGTTGGCCACCCCGAGGGCTCCGGAGACGGTCCGCACGCTGTGGTCGAGCCGAACGTTGGCGTCCCACAGCGGATACCACAACTTGTCGGCGACCTTGCCGAGCACGTCGTCAGACTTGTTGTCGTGCAACAGCATCAGGTCGAGATCGGAATACGGCAACAGCTCGTGGCGGCCCAATCCGCCGATCCCGACGACCGCGAAACCACTGTCGTCGGTGATCCCGATCTCGGCCGCCTTGGCCATCAACCACGATTCGTGCAGATCCAGCCAGGCGTGCCGCAGTTCGGCGGCGTGCAGCTTGCTGCCCTCAGACAGCAGTTTGCGCCGCGAGGCAGCCAGATCGACTGCCCCGCAGGCGCTTCCTGTCCCAGCCAGCTGCCCGGACGAGTCGGGGTCGTTCGGGGTCATACCCTCCCGGCCCGCCCGGGTCGAATCAGCAATTGACAGCGAATGTCATAGCGCATCGGTTCCGCGCTCGCCGGTACGCACCCGCACAATGGTTTCCACGGGGCTCACCCACACTTTGCCGTCACCGATCTTGCCGGTGCGCGCCGCCCGGACGATGCTGTCCACGACCTTGTCGACGATGGAGTCGTCGACGACGACCTCGATGCGCACCTTGGGCACGAAGTCCACCGAGTATTCGGCGCCCCGGTAGACCTCGGTGTGACCCTTCTGCCGTCCGTAGCCCTGGATTTCGCTGACCGTCATCCCCAGGACGCCCGCGTCCTCCAGACTGGTCTTCACGTCATCGAGCGTGAACGGCTTTACGATCGCGGTGATCAGCTTCATGACTGCTCTGCCTCCACTTTCTCGCCCACTCGCTCCTCCTCCAGGCCGTTGCGGGTATCCGCCACAGGGACCCGGGGCGGCAGAACCGAACCGGTAGCCACGGCGAAATCGTAACCACTCTCAGCGTGCTCGGCCTCGTCGATACCCGTGGCTTCCGCCTCAGGGTTGAGACGAAGTCCGATGGTGTACTTCAGGATCAACGCCAGGATCAGCGTAACCACCCCAGAGTAGATGAGAACACTGAATGCGCCGACTGCCTGCCGCTCGAGCTGAGCCCAGCCGCCGCCGTAGAACAATCCCTTGGATACCCCGGTGACACCGTTGATGGCCGGGCTTTCCGGGGCGGCGAGCAGCCCCACCAGCAGCGTGCCGGCCAGACCGCCGACCAGGTGAACCCCGACCACGTCGAGCGAGTCGTCGAAGCCGAGCCTGAATTTCAGGCCGACCGCCAGCGCGCACACCACGCCGGCCACCAGGCCCACCACCAGCGCGCCCAGCACGTTGACCGACGAGCAGGACGGCGTGATGGCCACCAGCCCCGCGACGATGCCCGACGCCGCGCCCAGGGTCGTCGCCTTGCCGTCGCGGATGCGTTCGGTGAGCATCCAGCCCAGCATCGCGGTGGCCGTTGCGACCGTCGTCGTCATGAAGGTCGACCCGGCAACGCCGTTGGAGCTGGTCGCCGATCCGGCGTTGAACCCGTACCAACCGAACCACAGCAATCCGGCACCGAGCATCACGAACGGCAGGTTGTGCGGCCGGAACAACGTGGTGGGCCAGCCGCGACGCTTGCCGAGCACGATCGCCAGCATCAGGCCCGCCACACCGGAATTGATGTGGACCGCGGTCCCGCCGGCGAAGTCGATCGCGTGCAGCTTGTTGGCGATCCAGCCACCCTTCTCGGAAGCGAAGCCGTCGAACGCGAAAACCCAGTGGGCGACCGGGAAGTAGACGAACGTCGCCCACAGGCCGGCGAACACCAGCCAGGCGCCGAACTTCAGCCGGTCGGACACCGCCCCGGAGATCAGGGCGACGGTGATGATCGCGAACATCAGCTGAAACGCCACGAACACGGTGGCGGGAAGGGTGCCCGCCAACGGAATATCCGTTGCCGCAACGCCTTTGCTCGGATCGGCGGCCACCGCATTGACACCGATGAGACCTTTGAGACCCCAGAACGACGTCGGCTTCCCGACGACGCCGGCGCCGGCGTCGTCGCCGAAGGCGAGCGAATAGCCGTAGAGCACCCACAGCACGGTGACCACGCCCATCGCGCTGATGCTCATCATGAGCATGTTCAGCACGCTTCTGGCGCGCACCATACCGCCGTAGAAGAACGCCAGACCCGGCGTCATCAACAGCACCAGCGCGGAACTGGCCAACATCCAGGCGGTATCGCCGGTATTGGGCTGGCCCAGTATCGGGTAAGTCACTCGCAATCTCCTCCGGTCGACCCACAAACGGCCGCCAGACACACGTCTGATGACCTGAGGAGAAGATTGCGCAATCGTTGTTTCGGCGATGGTGCCGCCGTGTTTCGGTGGGATTAACGTCCCGCTCGCCGGGTAAGGGATTTCAGCCGAGCAGCGCGTCGACGAAAGCGGCCGGTTCAAACGGCGCGAGATCGTCGGGGCCCTCGCCGAGTCCGACCAGTTTGACCGGCACACCGAGTTCCTGCTGAACCCGAAAGACGATGCCGCCCTTGGCCGTTCCGTCCAGCTTGGTCAGCACGGCGCCGGTGATCTCGACCACCTCGGCGAACACCCGGGCCTGGGCCAGCCCGTTCTGCCCGATGGTGGCGTCGAGCACCAGCAACACCTCGTCGACCGCGGCTCGCCGTGTTACGACCCGCTTAACTTTGTCGAGCTCGTCCATCAGCCCGACCTTGGTGTGCAGCCGCCCCGCGGTGTCGATGAGCACCACGTCCGCACCCGCGGCGATGCCCTTGTCGACGGCGTCGAACGCCACCGAGGCCGGGTCGGCGCCTTCGGCCCCGCGCACCACCTCCGCTCCCACCCGCGACGCCCAGGTCTGCAGCTGATCGGCCGCCGCGGCGCGGAAGGTGTCGGCGGCGCCCAGGACGACGCGCCGCCCGTCGGCCACCAGGACCCGGGCCAGCTTGCCCACGGTGGTGGTTTTTCCGGTGCCGTTCACGCCGACGATCAGCAGCACCGAGGGATGGTCGGCGTGTGGCAGCGCCCGGATGGACCGGTCCATGGCGGGCTGCAACTCCTTGATCAGCACGTCGCGCAGCACGGCCTTCGCGTCGGCCTCGGTGCGCACATCGCTGCCGGCCAGCCGGGAGCGCAGCTGGGAGATCACCGATTCGGTGACCACCGGCCCCAGGTCGGAAACGAGCAGCGTGTCCTCGACGTCCTGCCAGGCGTCCTCATCCAGGTCGCCGCCGCCGATCAGGCCCAGGACGCTGCGCCCGAGCGCGTTCTGGGATCTGGCCAGCCTGCCGCGCAGCCGCTCCAGCCGGCCCTCGGTGGGCGCGATCTCCTCGAGCTCGGGAGCGGCCGGGGCTTCGGGAGCCGCGGGAGTGTCGAGGGTGGCAGGCGCCGCCGGCGCCTCGGATGGCGCGGCCTGCAGGTCCGGCGGCGGGGCCGGCGCTTCGGGTTCGGGTTGGGGTTCGGGTTCGGGGAGTTCGACCTCGGAGATGGTGCGCCGCGGCGCGTCGCGGGGAATGGCCGCATCGTCGCCTACCGCGGGCAACCCGCTGGTGTCGAGCCGATCGGCCGTCGCGGTCTGGGTGAAGGTGATGCCCGAGGACGCGGTGTAACCGCCGGAGCGGTCGATCGCCCCGGGTTCGGGCCGGGTCGAAAAGCTGATCCGGCGCCGGCGATACCGCAGCAGGCCCAGGACCAGCGCGGTGATGACGACCAGGGCAGCGACGATCGCGATGGCGATCCAAAGACCTTGGGACACGCTGACATTGTTTCAGGGGCAGCGTGGCCGCCCGGCAGCCACCACCGTGCGGGCGCTCGTCGGATCGCGCCGGCCCGCTTCACGTGGCTGCGCCGCGCTCGCGACCGGCGCTAGTCGGATGGCGCCGGCCCGCTTCGCGCGGCTACGCCGCGCTCGCGACCGGCGCTACGACGAACTGGAGACCAGCTGGTCCACCTGCTGGCCGCGCATCCGCTGGGAGATGACGGCGGTGATGCCGTCGCCCTGCATGGTCACGCCGTAAAGCGCGTCCGCGACCTCCATCGTCGGCTTCTGGTGCGTGATGATGATGAGCTGCGAGCGCGCCCGCAGCAGCTCGAACAGCGAGATGAGCCGCCGCAGGTTGGTGTCGTCGAGGGCGGCCTCGACCTCGTCCATGATGTAGAACGGCGACGGGCGGGCCCGGAAGATCGCCACCAGCATGGCCACCGCCGTCAGCGCCTTCTCGCCACCGGACAGCAGCGAGAGCCGGGTGACCTTCTTGCCCGGCGGCCGGGCCTCGACCTCGATGCCGGTGGTCAGCATGTCGTCGGGATTGGTCAGTCGCAGCCGGCCCTCGCCCCCGGGGAACAGCACGGTGAAGACGTCGGCGAACTCGCGTTCGACGTCGGTGTAGGCCTCGCTGAACACCTGCAGGATGCGGGCGTCGACCTCGTCGACCACCCCGAGCAGGTCTTTGCGGGCCGCCTTGACGTCCTCGAGCTGGGTGGACAGGAAGTTGTAGCGCTCCTCGAGCGCGGCGAACTCCTCCAGCGCCAGCGGGTTGACCCTGCCCAGTTCGGCCAGTTCACGCTCGGCCCGCTTGGCCCGCCGCTCCTGGGTGGCGCGGTCGTAGGCAATCGGCGCGGGCGCGAAGACTTGCTCGCCACGCTCCTTGGCCTGCTCGTACTCGGCCATTTCCAGGTCGGTCGGAGGTAGCTGATTGTCCGGTCCGTACTCGGCGATCAAATCGGCCGGCGCCATGCCGAACTGCTCCAGCACCATCTGCTCGAGCTGCTCGATCCGCATCGCCGCCTGGGCTTTGGCCACCTCGTCGCGGTGCAGCGAGTCGGTCAGGGCGGCCACCCGGGCGCTCAGCGCGTTCACCTCGTCGCGCACCGCGGCCATCGCGGTCGCACGCTGCTGGCGTTCGGCGGCCAGCGCGTCGCGGATCCGGGACGCGGCGGCGACGACCCCGTTCAACCGTTGCGCCAGCAGCCGCCCGGAGTCGGACACCGCCGCCGCCACCGCGGCGGCGCGCAGTCGCGCCTCCCGCGCTTGCTGGGCCCGCAACCGGGCCTCGCGTTCGGCGGCGGCCGCGCGGCGCAGGGAATCAGCTCGCCCCCGAACCGCGTTCGCGCGCTCTTCGGCGGTCCGCACCGCCAGCCGGGCCTCCACTTCGACGCTGCGCGCGGTTTCGGTGGCGGCGGCGATCTGCTGACGGTTCACGGGTTCTTCCGTCGGCGCCTGCTGGGTCTCCTGCGCGTTGCGCAGTCGGGTCTCCAGCTCGGTGACTTCGGCGACGGTCTGAATCCGGCCCGCTTCGAGCTCCTCGCGTTGCCGCAGCAACCTGCTCCACTCGTCTTCGGACGTCCGGGCGTCCTGACCGAGCCGGCCCAGCTGCTCGTACATTCCCGAGATCTCGCTGTCGGATTCGTTGAGCGCGGCCAGCGCCTGCTCGGCGGAGTCCTGACGGGCGGCCTGCTCGGCCAGCGCCCCGGACAGCGCCGCGCTCAGCTGGGCGACCCGCGCCTCCGCGGCGCTCAGCTCCTCGCCGGCCTTGTCGATCTCGGAGGTCACCTCGAGCGTGGACAGCTTGCGGTCCGATCCGCCGCTCACCCGCCCGGCGCCCACCAGGTCACCGTCGAGCGTGACCGCGCGCAACCGGGGATGGGCCGCGACCAGCGCCAGCGCCTGGTCCAGGTCGTCGACCACCGCGACGCCGGACAGCATGGCAGTGATCGCGCCGCGCAGCCGCGCGGGCGCCTCGATCAGCTCGAGCGCCCACAGCGCGCCGGCGGGGGCGGCCTGCGGCGGGGGCTGGTCGGCGGGCCAGTCCCCCAGGACCAGCGCGGCGCGGCCGCCGTCGGCCGCCTTGAGCGCGGCGACGGCCGAACGGGCCGCACCGAAGCTTTCGGCGGCCAGTGCGTCCGCCGCCGATCCCAGCACGGCCGCCAGTGCCGCCTCATAGCCGGAACGCACCTTGACCATCTTGGCCATGGGACCCAACAGCCCTGTCCCACTGTGGTTTTGGGCGAGCCACCCGGCGCCGTCCTTGCGGTCGAGCCCGATCGCGAGCGCGTCGATGCGGGCTCGCAACGAGGCGACCTGGCGTTCGGCGTCCCGCTCGGCGGACTGCAGTTCGGCCACCCGCTCGTCGGCCAGCCGCAACGCGGCGACCGTCCGCTCGTGGTGCTCGTCGAGACCCACCTCGCCCTGGTCGAGCTCACCGGCCCGGGCTTGGACGGTCTCGAATTCCACCTTGGCCTGCTGGGCGCGGGCGGCGGCCTGTTCGATGCGCTCGGACAGGCGCGCGACGCTGTCGTCGATCGATTCGACGCGCGCCCGCATCGTCTCCACCCGACCGGTCAACCGCGCCAGGCCTTCTCGCCGATCCGCCTCGGCGCGCACGGCGGCCATGTGGGCCCGATCGGCCTCGGCGGCTTCGCGCTCGCGCTCGGCCAATTCGGCGCGGGCGCCGTCCAGCCGGGTGCGCGCACCGGCCAGCTCGGCGAGCAGCCGCTGTTCGGCGATCGCGACCTGCTCTGCCTCGGCATCCAGCGCGTCGGGGTCGGTGTCGCCCGTGGCGACCGGCTCGACGTCGAGGTGCTGTGCCCGCTCGCTGGCGATGCGCACGGTCGCGGCGACCCGTTCGGCCAGCGCGGACAGGGCGAACCAGGTGTGCTGAACCTGCTCGGCCCGGCTCGAGAGTTCGCCGACCGCCGTCTCGTGCGTGGTCAGCTCTTCGGACGCCACGGCCAACCGCGAGGACGCCTGGTCGTGGTCGCGGCGAATGGTGGCCTCGGCCTCGAAGATCGCCTCCCGCTCGCCCTGCCGGTTGACCAGGTCGTCGGCGGCCAGCCGCAGCCGGGCGTCACGCAGGTCGGCCTGAATGGTCTGGGCGCGACGGGCCACCTCGGCCTGGCGGCCCAGCGGTTTGAGTTGGCGGCGCAGTTCGGTCGTCAGGTCGGTGAGCCGGGCCAGGTTCGCCGCCATCGCGTCGAGTTTGCGGAGGGCCTTTTCTTTGCGCTTGCGGTGCTTGAGCACGCCGGCGGCTTCCTCGATGAACGCGCGACGGTCTTCGGGCCGCGACTGCAGGATCTCGTCGAGCTTGCCCTGCCCGACGATGACGTGCATCTCCCGGCCGATCCCGGAGTCGCTCAGCAGCTCCTGAACATCCATCAAACGGCAACTGCTGCCATTGATTTCGTATTCGCTCGCGCCGTCGCGAAACATCCGGCGCGTGATGGACACCTCGGAGTACTCGATGGGCAGCGCGTTGTCGGAGTTGTCGATGGTGACGGTGACTTCGGCGCGGCCCAGCGGGGCGCGCGACGACGTCCCGGCGAAGATGACGTCTTCCATCTTCCCGCCGCGCAGCGTCTTTGCTCCCTGCTCGCCCATGACCCAGGCCAGCGCGTCGACGACGTTGGATTTGCCCGAGCCGTTGGGTCCGACGACGGCCGTGATGCCCGGTTCGAAACGCAGAGTCGTCGGCGAGGCAAAGGACTTGAAGCCCTTCAGCGTCAGACTCTTGAGGTACACGGCGAGCCAGACTACCGCTCAAATCGGCGCGCACGGCCGCACCGAGGGGTGTCGGCTGGCGCGAAATGCGGCGCCGCGTGGAGCGGTCGACGCACTGGTCACAGCTGTCACATCAGCCACGCAGGGGAGCTGGATGTCGCCTTCTGAAACGTGCTGGCGCCGGCGCTAGCGCGTTCTGAGTTGGCCGATCGAACCCTGAGCTGGGGCTGGTGTGATCACTGTGACGGGCAGGTCCCGACGTGCCTGGACGCGGCGATCAACGCTCGACGAAACCCTCGAATCGCTCCTGCGGTTCTGACCAGTCGGCGACGACCTCGTCGACGTGGCCGGGCCGCGACGGCCACGCGGTGCCGCCTTCCAGCAGGTGCAGCAGCTTCTCCCCGGCCGATCGCGGCCCCTGGGCGACGACCAGGACGCTGCCGTCGGCCTGGTTGGCCGCATATCCGGTGAGGCCCAGTTCCAGCGCCCGGGAGCGCGTCCACCAGCGGAACCCGACACCTTGGACCTGGCCGTGCACCCAGGCGGTCAGCCGGGCCTCAGGCTCCGACATCGCTGACCTCGAAATTGACGGTGGTTCCGGACTTGAGCGTGCGCCCGACGGTGCAGACCTGGTCGATGGCGCGGTTGACCACGACCAGCAACCGTTCCTTCTCGTCGTCGGCCAGGGCCGACAGATCCAGTTCCAGGTTCTCCTCGAGCAGCGGGTAGCGCTCCTGCTCGCGGTCGGCGACGCCGGAGACCTTGATGACGGCCTTGTAATCGTCGCCCAGCCGGCGGGCCAACGGCAGGTCGCTGGACATCCCGCTGCACGCCGCGAGCGCGATCTTGAGCAGCTCACCGGGCGTGAACACGCCCTCGACGTCCTCGGAACCGACCAGCACCTGCGCTCCCCGTGAGCTGTAGCCGGTGTAGCGGCGAGTCCCGGTGCGTTCCACCCAAAGTTCGGCCATGGCTTATTTCTACCGGCACCCCGAACTTTCGCGCACGGGCATACTGCTGTGCATGGCTACCGTGGTCGCATTTCACGCTCACCCGGACGACGAGGTCGTGCTCACCGGTGGCACCCTCGCGCGGGCGGCCGCCGACGGTCACCGGGTGGTCGTCGTCACCGCAACCGATGGGCGCGTCCACAACGAGGACACCCACGATCGGCTCGGCGAATTGCGCTCGAGCGCAAGGGTTCTCGGGGCGCACCGGGTGGAATGCCTCGGGTATGCCGACAGCGGTTACGGTCCGCTGTTCTATCCGGATCCGCCCGGGCGCGTCCGATTCGGCCGCGCGGACCTCGATGAGGCGGCCGATCGGCTGGCCGGCATCCTGCGCGACGAACACGCCGACCTGCTGCTCAGCTACCAGCCCAATGGCGGCTACGGCCATCGCGACCACGTCGCGGTGCACCACGTCGGCAAGCGGGCCGCCGAACTGGCCGCCACTCCACGGGTGCTCGAGGCGACGATGCCGCGCGAAATGCTGGTTCGCGTCAGCGATATCGCGCACGTCCTGCGGCTGCCGGGACCGTATGAGCGCGAGATCGTCCGCAGCGCATACGCGCCGCGCGCGACGATCACCCATCGGGTCAACGTCTTTCGCTTCGCCCGCCAGAAGCGAGACGCTCTGGCCGCGCATCGCTCGCAGATCGGCACCGCGGGTCCGGCCGCACGCGCGTTCGGCGTGCTGCTCCGGTTGCCGCCCCAGGTGTTCGGTGCGCTGTTCGGCCGCGAGTGGTTCGTCGACCCGGCGTTGCCCGCGGGAACCGCGCGGCGCGACATCTTCGAGTGACCGCCGACCTCAAACCCGAGGCCGCGGTTGACATTTCGGGCAGTAGAACGAGGAGCGGTTCATGAACTTCTCCCGGCGCATCACCGCCCCGCAGCGGCGGCAGGCTTCGCCCTCACGGCCGTAGGCGTCCAGCGATCGGTCGAAGTATCCCGATTCGCCGTTGACGTTGACATACAGCGAATCAAACGACGTCCCGCCTTTGCCCAGCGCCTCCCGCATCACCTCGGCGGCAGCGTCCAGCACGGCGGTCAACTGCTTGCGGCTCAGCGAGTCGGCGATCCGCGCGCCGTTCAGTTTGGCCCGCCACAGCGCCTCGTCGGCGTAGATGTTGCCGATCCCGGACACCACCTGCTGATCCAGCAGCTGCCGTTTGATTTCGGAATGCTTGCGCCGCAACACCTTTATCACCGCATCTGCATCGAATCGGGGGTCCAGCGGGTCACGCGCCAGATGCGCTACGGGCTCCGGCACCACGCTGCCATCCACCTCGACCAGGTCGGCGAGCAGCCACCCACCGAAGGTGCGCTGGTCGGCGAAACTCAGGACGGTGCCGTCGTCGAGCAGCGCGGAAATCCGGACGTGTTCGGCGCGCGGCACCGCACCCAGCAGCATCTGACCGCTCATCCCGAGGTGGACCACCAGCGCCGTATCCGATTCCTCCCCAGCGGATTCCGTGTCGAGCAGCAACCACAGGTACTTGCCCCGCCGATCGGTGCCGGTGATCCGTGCATTCAGCAGCCGGGCGGTGAGGTCAGCGGGCCCGGCTTCATGGCGACGCACCGCGCGGGGGTGATGCACCCGGACGGCCGTGATCGTTTTGCCGACGACGTGGGCGTGCAAGCCGCGGCGCACCACCTCGACTTCGGGCAGTTCGGGCATCTAAACGCTGGTTTTCCCCGCGGGATCCAGCACGTCGAGTGTTTTCCAGGTCGCCGCCGCGGCCTTCTGCTCGGCCTCCTTCTTGGAGCGGCCCGACACCCGTCCCGTACTCGGTTTCCGCCACGACGACTACCGCGGTGAATTCCTTGTCGTGATCGGGCCCGGTGGAGGTGACGACGTAGGACGGCGCGCCCATGCCGCGCGCCGCGGTCAGTTCCTGCAGGCTGGTCTTCCAGTCCAGCCCCGCTCCAAGCGTCGGCGCGGCGTCCAGCAGCGGGCCGAACAACCGCAGAATCACCTCGCGCGCAACGTCGACACCGTGTTCGAGGTAGATCGCGCCCAGCAGCGATTCCATCCCATCGGCCAGGATGCTCGATTTGTCGGCGCCGCCGGTGTTGACCTCCCCGCGCCCCAGCATCAGATGTACGCCGAGGCCCCCGTCGCACAGCTTGCGCGCGACGTCGGCCAACGCCTGGGTGTTGACCACGCTGGCCCGCAGCTTGGCCAGGTCACCCTCGCTACGGTCGGGGTGGCGGTGGTACAGCTCGTCGGTGATGGTCAGCCCCAGCACGGCGTCGCCCAGGAATTCCAGACGTTCGTTGGTCGGCAGGCCGCCGTGTTCGTAGGCGTAGCTGCGATGCGTCAGCGCCAGGGACAGCAGTTCATCGGACAGCTCAACCCCGAGGGCGTCGAGCAGAACTTGCCGTGAGCTCACCGCTCACCCCGCGACTCGTCCGGTTCAGCGGTGAACATGCCCGCCAGCTTGGCCCACCTCGGATCGATGCGATCGTGGTGGTGGCCCGGCTCGGCGGCCAGCGAAACGCCGCAGTCGGGGCACAACCCCGGGCAGTCCTGGGTGCACACGGGCGAGAACGGAAGTTCCAGTCCGACGGCGTCGCGAATGGACTGCTCGAGGTCGATCGTGTCGTCGACGATGTGGCCCACCTCGTCTTCCTCGGTGGTCGCTTCGGTGGTGCTGTCGGGGTAGGCGAACAGTTCGGTCAGCCGCACCTGCACGTGGCTCTCGAGCGTGGTCAGGCAGCGCGAGCACTCGCCGGCGGTGGGAGCGGTCACCGTCCCGGTCACGAGCACGCCTTCGGACACCGATTGAATCTGCAAGTCCAGCTCCAGCGGCGCGCCGGCCTCGATTGCGATCATGTCCAGCCCGATGCGTGAGGGGCTGGGCACGGTTTTGCGCAGGGTCACCATCGCCCCCGGGCGTCGCCCGAGCCGGGTGATGTCGACTGCCAGCGGCCCGGCAAGCCGTGACGCTGCGCCGCGGGCCGATGATGTGCTGTGCTGCCGCGCCATATCGGAAATCCTACGGCGCCGACCGCACAATTCCAGGTCGCGCCCGCCCCGCAAGCCGGCCGCGGGCGGCTAGCGCACGGCGTAGTCGTGGGTCCCGGCGGCCGTGCGCAGTTGGTGACGACCGCGTCCCACCGACCGCAGGGTGCCGTTGAGGAATTCCTCGAACTCGGCGAGCTTGTTGTCGACGTAGATGTCGCACTCGCCGCGCAGCCGGTCGGCCTCGGCGTGCGCCGAGTCGATGAGCCGCGTGGACTCGGCGTGGGCCGCCTCCACCACGCTGTTCTGCGAAACCAGCCGCTGCTGCTCCTTGATGCCCTCTTGCACGGCCTTCTCGTAGGAGATGTTGCCGTTCTCCAGCAGCCGGTCGGCTTCGGCCTGGGCGCGGCTGACGCTGGCTTCGTACTCGCGCTTGGCCGCCGTGGCGATGCGCATCGACTCTTCGCGGGCCTCGCCGACCATCCGCTCGCTGTGCTGGCGCGCTTCGCTCACCATCCGGTCGGCTTGCGCCTTGGCGTCGGACAGCAGCCGGTCGGCCTCCGCGCGGGCGTGGTTGAGCATCGACTCCGACTCCGTGGTCGCCGAGGACACCATGGACTCGGAATGTGCCTTGGCGTCCTGCAGCATGGAATCGCGCGCGTCCAGCACGTCCTGGGCGTCATCCAGTTCACCCGGAATCGCATCCTTGATGTCGTCGATCAGCTCCAGCACGTCGCCGCGAGGCACCACGCAGCCGGCCGTCATCGGAACGCCACGGGCTTCTTCCACGATGGCGCTGAGTTCGTCCAGCGCCTCAAAGACTCGATACACGGCCATACCCTCCTGGCGTCTGCAAAGCTCTTGTTGTTACCAGTGTGCCTGGTGTTGTCTCTGTGACAGCGGTGGTGACCCGGTGTGTCGGGTATTTGCCCGTTCGGAGCGCCTGGCTATTTGCCAGCGATTCTAGGTGTCGGACGGCGCGCGCGGCACCGGGACCGGACGTTGCACCCCTCCCGAATACCCCGGTGGGGTATAGTTGACAGTCGGACGCAGCCGCCCTCGGCTCGAGTGGTCTACCGCAGGAGGACACAGGTGATGGTGCTGTCAGCGGTCGGGCACGCTTTGACGCTCGCGGGATCGATGACGTGGGAAATCCTGTGGGCGCTGATCCTGGGCTTCGCCCTCTCGGCGGTGGTGCAGGCCGTCGTACGGCGCTCGACGATCGTGTCACTGATGGGTGATGATCGCCCGCGCACCCTGGCCGTCTCCGCCGCGCTGGGAGCGGCATCTTCGTCGTGCTCGTACGCCGCGGTGGCGTTGGCGCGATCGCTGTTTCGCAAGGGCGCCGATTTCACCGCCGCCATGGCGTTCGAAATCGGTTCCACCAACCTGGTGGTGGAACTCGGCATCATCCTGGCGCTGCTGATGGGCTGGCAATTCACCGCCGCGGAATTCGTCGGCGGCCCACTGATGATCGTCGTGCTGGCCGTGTTGTTCCGGTTGTTCGTGCGTTCGCGTCTCGTCGACGCCGCACGCGAGCAGGCCGAGCGGGGAATCGCCGGCTCGATGGAAGGCCATGCCGCGATGGACATGTCCATCCAGGGTGAAGGCTCGTTCTGGCGGCGGCTGTTCTCCCCGGCGGGTTTCACATCGGTGTCCCACGTGTTCGTGATGGAGTGGTTGGCGATCCTGCGTGACCTCGTCCTGGGCTTGCTGATCGCGGGCGCTGTCGCGGCGTGGGTTCCCGAAAAGTTCTGGCAGGTCTTCTTTTTGGTCGATCACCCGGGTCTCTCGGCGCTGTGGGGTCCGATAGTGGGACCCATCGTCGCGATCGCGTCCTTCGTGTGCTCCATCGGCAATGTCCCATTGGCCGCGGTGCTCTGGAACGGAGGCATCAGCTTCGGCGGCGTCATCGCCTTCATCTACGCCGATCTGCTGATCCTTCCGATCCTGAATATCTACCGGAAGTACTACGGCACCAAGATGATGCTGACGCTGCTGGGCACCTTCTATGCCGCGATGGTCGCGGCCGGATATCTGGTCGAATTGATTTTCGGCACAACCGGTCTCGTTCCCACCCGCCGCAATGCGACCGTGATCGAGGCGTCGATCTCCTGGAATTACACGACGTGGCTCAACATCGCCTTCCTGGTGCTCGCGGCCATCCTGATCGTCCGGTTCACCACATCTGGAGGCGTGCCGATGCTGCGCATGATGGGCGGCTCACCCGACGCCGGCCAGTCCGAGCATCAGCACTGAACGGCCTCAAGGTTGCGGCAACCGCGCGTCCAGCACCACGCAGCGCCCTTGGTCGGCCTCGGCGAGCGCCCATTCGACGGCCTTGGTCATCTCCGCCGGCGTGTGCACGGTTCGTCCGCTACCGCCGCAGGCCGTGGCGAGGGCGGCGTAGTCGGTGTCCGGAGTCAGCTGCGTCTCGCCGAAGTCGTTCTCCCGCACCGACACTCCATCGGGATACAAATCCATCACCGGCAACTTGGAGGCCAGATACGACTGGTTGTTCAAGATGACTGTCACGAAGGGCGCACCATGGCGATGCGCCGACCACAACGCGGCGGTGGGCACGCCGAAGTTGAACGAACCGTCACCGCAGACGGCCACGACGGGCGCCTCCGGCCGGGCGAGTTTGACCCCGAAAGCCCCGCCGAGCGCCCAGCCCAATGCCGGTGCGCCGGTGTCGAAGAGACACCCGGGTGGCCGCCGGACCTGCCGGGCCACGGCGGGCCGGTTGGTCACGGCCTCCTGGACCACCACCGCGTCGTCGGGCAAGGCGCTTCCCAGCGCGGCCAGCAACGCGTCGGGCGCGTCCGCCGGGCGATCGGAGGCGGCCCGGCGGGTCGCTTCGCTGCGGCGTTGCGCGACGTCAGCCTCGGCCACCTGCCGGCGTGCGGCCCACCCCTCCCGTAGCTCGTCGGTGGCCAGCCGCAACAGGGTCTGCTCGAGCAGCAGCAGCGCCACCCGGGTGTCCGCGGTCAACGCCAGCTCGACCGGATAGGACCACAGCGGCATGCTCGGTTTGACCGGGTCGCCGTCCATCTGCACCACGCGAGCGCCCGCGGGCGGGGCCAGTCGCGCTGGCACCCAGGGCACTTCGGAGTCCAACAGCAGCACGGTGTCGGCGTCTTCCAGCGGGGACGAATCGCCCACCACATGCAGCGGATGCCCCAGGGGCAGATTGACGCGGTCGCCCTGATCGATCACCGGCGCACCCAGCAACTCGGCGATGCGGCCCAGCACGGTTGCGGTCTCGGGGTCGGCAGCGGTCCGCGACGTGACGATGACAACCCGCTTGCCCGCCACCAGGATTCCCGCCAAGCGTCCCAGCGCACCCGGATCGGGACCGGGCGGTATGGCCGGCGGTAGCCTGCGCGGCAGCGCACCGACTCCGGGCTCCATCAACGCTTCTCGCGGCAACATGACGTAGGCGGGGCCGGTAGGGCTGGATTGGGCGACCTGGAATGCCCGACGCACGATCGGTGCCAACTCGCGGCCGCGGGGAACCTCCATGTGCCACTTGGAATAGTTGCGCACCACGCCCGGCTGGTCGAGTTGCTCCTGCCGCCAATGGATGTACGTGTCGCGATGACCGCGGATCCCCGGCGCCGAACTGTAGGGAGTACGCCCCGCGAACACCACCACAGGAGTCCCGTTGCGCTGTGCGTTGTGCAGCTGGCAGCCCAGGTTCAGCGTCCCGGCATCGACGTGCACCATGATCGCCTGCGGGCGGCCACTGGCCATGTGGTGGCCGATGGCCGCCGCCAGGGCGATGCTCTCGTGCACGCACAGCACCGCCCGCGGGCTTGGCGTGCCGGCGGCGCGCGCCGCCGCCAGCGCCTCCTGAATCGGCGCGGAATCGGTTCCGGGGTTGATGAAGAAGTGCGCGACTCCTTCGTCGGCGAGCAGCGCGACCAGATCCGCCGCGGCCTCACGTACGTCAGATGGATTGTCCACCGTCATGGCTGCCGTTCTCCTATCGACGTCGGCGACTCGCGCGCGACACCATCGGGTACCCGCTACGCGGCCCGATACTCCTGGTCACCGTCGCTTCGCCGAAGCGCTTGCCGCGCAAGGCTTTCGCCGCACCGCTGAGGATGATCGACCGATTCAGGACCGGCCCGAAAGCCGTTCGCGCAAGCGACGATTGACCGGCTCGGGCAACAGTTCCGATACGTCACCACCGAACATCGCCACCTCTTTGGCCAGCGATGAGGACACGAACGAATAGCGCGGGGCGGTCGCGACGAAAAAGGTGTCCACCCCGGCGACGTGTTTGTTCATCTGCGCCATCTGCAGCTCGTATTCGAAGTCGGTGCCGGTGCGCAACCCCTTCACGATGGCGGTCATGCCCCGCGACCGGACGAAGTCGACGACCAGACCCTGTCCGGCTTCCGCCCGCAGGTTGGGCAGGTGCGTCGTCGACTCGTTGATCATCGCGATCCGCTCGTCGAGATCGAACATGCCCTTTTTGGCGGGGTTGGTCAGGATCGCCACCACCACCTCGTCGAATTGGGCCGACGCGCGCTCGAAGACGTCGATGTGGCCCAACGTCACCGGGTCAAACGAGCCCGGGCATACCGCGCCGCTCATGACGAATGACGGTACACGCCGACCTCACTGACGCTCGGCCAGCTCCAGACGGGTGTCGCCGTAAACCCGTTGCGGCCACACGGACCAACCGGCCGGCCAATGCAGCGATGCGCTGGCGGCCGCCCGCTCCACCACCGCGACGCTGCCAGGGCGCACCCAGCCATGCGCGGCCAACGCCGTCAACGCGGCCTCGACCTCGGTGGCGTCGACGTCGTAGGGCGGGTCGGCCAGCACCAGATCGAACGCGACCGCTGTCCCGCCCGCCAGCACGGTCGCCACCGCGCCGCGGCGCAGCGTCGCACCGGGCAGCCCCACGGTTTCGATGTTGCGCGCGATGACGGATCCGATGCGCGAGTCCGACTCCACGAAGACCGCGGTCGCGGCGCCGCGAGAGAGCGCCTCCAATCCCAGTGCGCCCGAACCGGCGTAGAGGTCCAGCACGGCAAGGCCGGTCAGGTCCAGGCGGGCGGTCAAGATGTTGAAGAGCGACTCGCGCACCCGGTCGGTGGTGGGCCTGGCGCCGCGCGGCGGGACCGCGATGCGACGGCCGCCGGCCGCGCCGCCGATGATCCGGGTCACGTGCAGACACCTACAGCAAAGTCGACCAGTAGTCCCAGAACCGCGCCATGATCAACAAGAACACCGCGGTGAACCAAAGCGCCGCGATCGACCACCGCCATTGGAAGAGCACCCACCCCGGGCCGGTCTGCCGGTGCTGCAACACCGGGCGATACGCGATCGAGGCGACCACCACCAGCAGCGACATGGTGACCACCCACACCACCATGCAATACGGGCACAGCGCGCCGATGCGATACAGGCTCTGAAAGATCAACCAGTGCACGAACACCGCGCCGACCACCAGCCCGGCCGTTAACCCCAGCCAATACCATTGCGGCAGAGCCACGTTCGCACACGCCAGCAGCCCGGTGACGACCACCACGGTGAAGGCCAGCAGCCCCAGCAGCGGGTTGGGGAAGCCCAGCAGCGACGCCTGCGGTGTGATCATCACCGAGCCGCAGGACAGGATCGGGTTGATGTTGCACGACGGCACGTACGACGGGTTTTCCAGGATGTCGATTTTTTCGACCGTCAGCGTCATCGACGCGGCCAAGCCGACCAGGCCGGCGATCAGCACCCACCAGGCGCTGGGCGCCGGCACTCGCGCTGCCGGAGACGAATCCTGTGTCAAGTCGCCGGCGGGGTCGGCCGCTTGCGTCGTCACCGCACCGGTCACGCGGCGGCCGGCGCGACCGCGCCGTCGATGCCCGGAATGTTGCCCACGATTTCTTTGATCTTGTTGACCAGCGCATCGGGGGTCGACGGCTCGTAGTCCTCGCCGTTGATCTTGATGGTCGGCGTGGCGTTGATATGCGCGGCCGCCGCTTCGCCGGTGACCTTGGACAGGTACTTGCCGCTGTTGATGCAGTCCGGCACCTTGCCCACCACGCCGGCCTCGCGGGCGAGTTCGATCAGCCGCGCGTTGTCCGGGAAGGTCTTGCCGGTTTCGCTCGGCTGGATGTCGGTGCTGTAGAGCGCGGAGTGGAAGCGGCGGAACGCGTCGAGGTTCTCGTCGGCGACGCACAACGCCGCGGCGCCGGCCCGGGACGAATAGTTCTGGTTCCGGGCGCTGTCCAGGATCGACACCATGTTGTAGTCGGCGGCGATGGCGCCGATGTCGATGAGCTTGGACACCGTCGGGCCGAAGGTGCGCTCGAAGTTGCCGCAGGCCGGGCACAGGAAGTCCTCGTAGAAGGAGACCGCGGCCTTGGGGTTGGACGTGCCGGGCTGGGTGACCAGCTTGCTCGACGTCACCCGCACCGTGTCGCCGGGGCCGGTGGTGCCGGCCTTCTTGTGGTGCGACGTCACGATGTAGAAGACGAGGGCGACCGCGAAGATCACCACGAATGCGGTGCCGCCGATCTGAACGAGTCGGCTCGACTTACCGCCGGAGGCCGACTTCATGTCGAATCGCGGGGGACGTTTGGGTGTGTCGGCCACAGGTTCCCTGATCCTTCGGTACGAGTTATCGGTCTGCCCGTGTGCGGACAAAGCGATCGGACAAAGCGCCTCTAGGTTACCGGCGCCGACCTCAAAGAATCAGACCCGGCTCAGGTGTGCGCGTAGGGCCGAGATCAGCTCGCTGGTCGCGACCATGCTGTCGCCGCCCAGCGGAAACAGATTTATGAAGCCGTGGGTCAGCGAGCCGAGGTACCGCAGATCGACCGCGACCCCGGCGGCCCGCAGCGCCTCGGCGTAGCTCTGGCCCTCGTCGCGCAGCGGGTCGAAGCCCGCGACCGCGATCAGCGCGGGCGCCAGCCCCGTCAGCGATTCGGCCAGCGCCGGCGATACCCGCGGATCGGTGCGGTCGAGGTCCGAACGCCGCAGATACTGCGATTCGAACCAGTCGATGTCCCGTTTGGTCAGCACGAAGCCGCGCGAGAACAGGGTCAGCGACCGGCTCTGGGCGGTGAAGTCGGTCCGCGGATAGATCAGCCATTGCAGCACCGGCGCCGGGGCGCCCTCGTCGCGCGCTATCTGGCTGACGACGGCGGCCAGGTTACCGCCGGCGCTGTCCCCGCCGACCGCGACCCGTCCGGGAATCGCGCCCAACTCCTCGGCGTGCTCATACGCCCAGGTGAACGCCGCGTAAGCGTCCTCGATCGCGGCCGGCGCCGGATGCTCGGGGGCCAGCCGGTAGTCGATCGACAACACGTGAATCCCGGCGTCCCGACAGATCAGCCGGCACAGCGCGTCATAGGTGTCCAGGTCGCCGATCGACCAACCACCGCCGTGGTAGAAGACCAGCAGCGGCGCGGCCGCGCCATCGACCGGACGGTAGTGCCGCGCCGGGATCCCGCCGGCCGGACCGGGCAGCGACAGCTCGGCCACGTCCACGTGGATCTGCGGACCGGGCAACCCCACGATCTGCTCTCGCAGCTGGGTCCGCGACGCCTGCGCGTCGTCGTCGACGACCAGCCCGTCGATGCCGACGGCGCGCAGGCCCGACAGCATCAGCTGCAGCGTTGGATCCAGCGTGTTGCCGTCGATGATGACCGAACGACTGCGGACCATGCCTCGCCGCAGCGCGGTCGGGATCCACGGGATGACCTTGGTCCCGACGCTGGTGATGGCGCCCTGGATGCGGCTGGCCAACGGCACCGAGGCGCGGTCGGCTCCGGACTCGAGCTGCGGTGAGCCTGACGCAGGCCTCGCCATGGGTAACCCCCTTGAACAACATGTGCTAACGCTGTCTTGCCTGCCCCGGCGTCGACCAAACAAGCGGTCAACACCGCCGTCGGTCACCGATTAACCACACCGCGCGGCACGCGCTGAACCGGCCGAGCGGCTGCCGATTCCGGTGCGCCGCGCGGCTAACTGTACGTGGTGGCGTCCTTGGTGCCGCAGCCGCAGATGGACACGTGCCCAGGCGTTGGTTAGTTGGGTTTACTGACTCGGTAAGATCGTGATCCCCAGGTCGGTGCGCCTTCATCGGATTGCGAGCGACTTCGAGTGTTGTATTTCGAACTCAGCGCTTCGAATTCGATGACGGAACACGGCTCGGTGCACAATCTCGAACCTTCAATTTCACAGGCAGGTGACTGAATTGGCTGGCGAGTCGGGTTCCGCCGTACCTTCAATTGCTCTCAACGACGAGAACACGATGCCGGCCCTGGGCCTGGGCGTCGCGGACTTGTCGGATGACGAGACCGAACGTGCGGTGTCGGCGGCGCTGGAAACCGGCTGCCGGCTGATCGACACCGCCGCGGCCTACGGGAACGAGGCCGCCGTCGGGCGCGCCATCGCCGCCTCCGGGATTCCCCGGGCCGAGCTGTTCGTCACCACCAAGCTGGCCACCGCCGACCAGGGCTTCAAGGGGGCGATGGACGCCTGCAACGCCAGCCTCGAGCGCCTTGGGCTGGATTACGTCGACCTCTACCTGATCCACTGGCCCGCCCCGGCCCTGGGGGCTTATGTGAACTCCTTCGGCGGCATGATCCAGTCGCGTGCAGAGGGTCAGGCCCGCTCGATCGGTGTCTCCAACTTCACCGATGAGCACCTGACGACGGTCATCGACCTCACGTTCGTCACCCCGGCGGTCAACCAGATCGAGCTGCACCCGCTGCTGAACCAGGAAGCGCTGCGCAAGACCAACGCCGAGCACAACGTCCTCACCCAGTCCTACACGCCGCTGGCGCTGGGCAAGCTGAACGACAACCCGACGGTCAATTCGGTCGCCGGCGAATACGGCAAGACCGCCTCACAGGTGCTGCTGCGGTGGAACCTGCAACTCGGCAATGCGGTCGTGTTCCGGTCGGCCAACGCCGAGCACATCGCGTCCAACCTGGACGTCTTCGACTTCGAGTTGGCCGAGGAGCACATCGATGCGCTCAACGGGCTCAACGACGGCACCCGGCTGCGCCCGGACCCCGAGACCTACGACGGCGCTTAAGGGCGCCACTACCACCGCGCCGGGGCCGGCGCGTCGATGGTCAGAGGACGCTGGTACGACAGGTCGGTGCGGTCGCGGGTGCCAACGGGGTAGCCCTTGTCGGTGAAAAACGATGACTGCAACACCCGGGAGTCCGCAAGGAACATGCCTTCGACCGTCGAGCGGCGGACGGCAATGCGCCACTGCCCATTTCGCCGCTCCAACCGATCGATGTAACGCCCGGTGATGAACTGGGCACTCTTGGCGTCCGGCCCGACGAGAACGACGATGACGTAACTCTCGGCATGTGCGGCATCACCATCGACCTCGCACGTGTGCGTGGTGATGTTGTGGGTGTGAACCCGCGACGTCTCGGCATGAGTCTTGTTGGCCCAATCCCCATACGCCGGACCAGAGTTGACGGCGTGGCCATGCTCATCGACACCATCGCCGTGGTATGCGGACGCGATCAGGTCCACATCGTGGCGGTCACATCCTCGGGCGTGGCGCGAAATGCAGTCGAGGATCTCGCTGCGGTCCATCAGATAGCGAACATTTTTCTTCAGCGTCTCCAAGCCCGTCTCGGCGGTCATCTGGTTCCCTGCCTATTGGTTAGTTGGCATCGACGCTCACCGGCGCCCCGCTGCCAACACTATACACTCGTATAGCAAAAGTCGGATGTCACAATTACGGGTACTCGACAGATCGGAAGGCCATGGCGACGTCGTCGCGGCGCGTGGGCGCCGAAACGTCCAAGACGCGGGACGTGCTTCTTGACTGCGTCGAAAAGCTGATGCTCGAGCAGGGATATGCGAGCGTCACATACCGGGCGTTGGCGACCAAGGCCGGTGTCACCTCGAGCTTGGTGCAGTACTACTTCCCCACTCTCGATGAGATTTTCGTCGGCGCGATTCGACGCTACTCCGAGCGCAACCTCGCATACCTGACCGAAACGCTCGCACGCCGCAGCGAGGATCCCTTGCGGGCCGTGTGGGAGTACTCGTGGGAAGAGGCAACCGGCGCGCTGATGACCGAATTCATGGCGTTGGGCAATCACCGCAAATCCATTCGCAACGAGATCGCAGCAGTAACGGAGAGCGTACGAAAGGTCCAATTGGACGCACTCGTCGCCAAATTCGGCAAGAACGCTCGTCCGGTCGGTGATCTTTCGCTCCCCGCGCTGCAGTTGCTGATGTCCGGTCTGCCGAAATTCCTCAATCTCGAGGAGGGCATCGGCGTCAAATCGGCCCACACGGAGGTCACCAAGGCGTTCGAGCGCTACATAGACTCAGTGGAACCGCGCTCGAATCTCCCAAACGGAAGACGACGCAGCGCCGACGCGCGACCGCGCGTACCCGCTAGGACCTCATCCGCCGCAGAGGAGGGCGCGGTAGCCATATGCGGGGTGCCGCTCACTGATGTCGGCAGTCGGTGTTCCAAATAGCCTCTCGCGCAGCGTGCCCGGGTGATACTCCTTTTGCATCAAGCTTTTGTCCTGCAGTACAGGGACTACGTGGTCGAAGAACTATCAGGCAACTGGCTACCCGCCGGCCGTGGTCGAGTTCACCGACCAGATTCTCGGCCGGCACCTTCTCGGCCCCGTTGCTAGTCGGTACTCGCTTTGGCGCTCAACGCATTACGTGTGCACATTGCTGGTGGGGGTGGACGTCGAAGAGGTCACGATAGGACGGTGGCCGACGGCCGCCTTCGTCGCTGATGCCGTATCTTGCCGCCAGCTCCGCGCCGATCAGTGTCTGGCCACTCAAATTCATCAATTCCGGGTCCTGGTACAGCGCCCAGATGACGTGGCCGGTTAATTCGGGCGTCTCGGCGGTGTCGAGGATGTGGCCGAACCTGTCGGGATTGCTGGCGATGATTTTCCGGACACGATCGGTCAGCAGCGACCCCATCCAGATCGAGACGGCGGCGATGCTGAATTCGCGGAGGTCGAACGCCATGTCGGCGGCCATCTTGTCGGTGCCCGCCTTTGGCACCCCGTAGGCGGGACCGAAAGCATAGTGCACAGCTCCCGAGGACGACGAGAACGCAACGAGCCCTTTACGTTGCGGGAGCATTAAGGGTGCGGCCAGGACGGTGGCGACGTAACTGCTGCGTAGCCCGACATCGAACGTGTCAAGCACGTCGAGGGGCTCTTCCCAGAATTTGGTCCGGCCCATCATCTCGTCGCGGATGATCGCGGCGTTGTTGACCAGGATGTCCAGCCGGCCTTGCTCGTCGCCGATACGCGCAAACAGTGCCTTTACCTGGTCGTCATCAGCATGGTCGACACATACGGCGACCCCGCGCCCACCCGCGGCACTCACCTGTGCGGCCGTCTCATCAATGGTGCCCGTCGGCGAGGATGTGGCACCGCTGCGCGTGCGTCCGGTGATGTAGACCGTGCAGCCATGGCTGCCTAATGCCCGAGCGATCCCTGCGCCCGCGCCGCGGCTCGCTCCGGTGACCACAGCCACCGGGTTGTTGTCGGGCATCGATGTGCTCCTTTGCGTAGGTGGTCTGTTCGCAATCCCTTCAACAGAGCGGATCTGGCCCACCCTTCAGTTCCGTGATCGGACGTGCCAGACTCGCATGCAATTTCCTCAAATATATTGGCTATCAGTAAATGTCGATGGCAGCCCGCGTCACACCACGGCTCCGCCATTCACACCGATCACCTGACCATTGACGTATGCGGCACCCTCCGAACACAGGAATGAGCACACCGCCGCCACATCGTCAGCCTTCCCCAACCGCCCGGCCGGAATCATTTGCGTCAATTGCTCGGTAGGCGGCAGCTTCCCGTCCCGCTGCTGCTGGCGCAGCATCGGGGAGTCGATGACGAAGGGTGGCACGGTGTTGGCCGTAATGCCCTTGCGGGCATAGTCCAGCGCGACCGTCTTGGTCATCGCAATCACACCGCCCTTGGTGGCCGAGTAGTGCCCCTGTGCAGGAGCACCCTGCTGACCGGCGGCCGATGAGATGGTGACGATGCGACCCCACTTCGCCGCCACCATGTCCGGCAGCGCCGCACGCACACAGAGGAAAGTCCCGGTGAGATTCACCGCCAAGTAACGGTTCCACTCATCAAGGGTGATCTTGTCGAATCGCGTGAACCCGGCGATGGCCGCACTGGTCACCAAAATCTCTGCCGGTCCGAATTCGCCCCGCACGGTGGAGAATGCCGATTCGACGGCCGCCTCATCGGAAACGTCGACTCCGATCGCGAGCGCCCTGCCCCTCCCCGCTTCGATCTCGGCGGCGACCTTCTCGGCATTCCCTGAATGCACATCCAAGATCGCGACGCGATGACCGTCGGCTGCGAGTTTGACGGCGATCGCACTTCCCAATCCGGAACCCGCGCCAGTCACAATGGCCGTTCGGGTCATCAGGCAGCTCCTCGGTCGTGGTCGGCATCGCCAACGCGCTGTACGAATGTATAGCGCAATTGAACGGGGCACAAGAAGCGCTCGCCCGCGTCAGCCTCCGATGCCGTCTCAGACCCCCGCGCCACCGGGCGCTCCGTGCATGTACAGGGTTTGCCCCGAACAGAAACTTGACGCGTCCGACGCGAAGAACAAAACGCCATAACCGATTTCGTCAGGTTCACCGAGGCGGCCTAGGCCGTTGGATAGCGCGATCGCCTCGGGATCCAGTCCGTACCTTGCGGCATCGTCGGTCAGGGTGGCTGCGCGCACCGCGCCGACGGCAATTGCGTTGACTCGAATACCTTTCTTGGCCCATGCAGCCGCCATCGACCCCGTCAGGTTGTTCACGGCGGCCTTCGCAGCACCATAGGGCGCCGCCTGCGGCATGGACAGCAGACTGGCCCCCGACGAGATGTTGACGATCGCTCCTTTTTCCGCGCCATCATCGGCTTCGCCGCCGCCTTGGACAGGTGCCAGACGGCTTTGAAGTTCAGCGCGAGCACGTTTTCGAAATCGTCGTCAGGCCACTTGAGGATCGACTTCGTTTCCGCCCCGCCAGCACAGTTGACAAGGATGTCCAGCCGTCCAAATTCTTGCAGAGTCGGTGTCGACGAGTGCCCGGCACGCTTCGGCGGAGGTGACATCGGTGGATATGCCCAGGGCACGGCGGCCCAGCGCCATGATTTCCTTCGCCGTCGATTCAAGCGGGTCAGGACGTCGGCCCGCCAACACGACATCGGCACCATACTGGGCCAGTACGAGCGCCGTACCACGTCCGATTCCCGTACCGCCGCCGGTGATGACGGCGACGCGGCCGCCCAGGTCAAATCGACTCTCCATCACGTTTCCCTTTTTTCGTCGAATGGGCCCGGTGCGCCGGCGAGGCCTCAATGTTTGTACGATCGTATAGCAGGCCGCAGTCTCGCGGAGTGGAACCGGTCAGTTGCTCGTCGGACATCGACTCCTGTACGGTCGTATAGCACCCGTGCCATGCGCGCGCTGGTAGAACCGCCGCCGAGGAGCCGACGTTGTCCGAGCTGTATTACGACCCGTGGGACGTCGACATCGACCTGGATCCCTATCCCACATATAGAGCGCCTGCGCGACCAGTGCCCGGTCTTTTACAACGAACGACACAACTTCTGGGCCCTGAGCCGTTACGCGGATGTCGATGCGGCGCTGAAAGACACCGCCCGGCTCAGCTCGGCCAAGGGAGACATCCTCGAGGTTGTCATGGCAGATCCGGTGATGCCGCCGGGATCTTCATCAATGAGGATCCGCCGCTGCACACTATTCATCGCGCGATCGTGTCCAGGGCGTTCACACCGAAGAAGATGCGAGCGATCGAGGACAAGATCCGCGCCTTCTGCGTCGCATGTCTTGACCCACTCATTGGCGGCGAACGGTTCGATTTCGTACAGGATTTGGGCGCCGAACTTCCCGATGCGCACTATCGGGATGCTTGCCGGCATCCCCGATGCGGAACAGCCGGCAGTACGTGAACATGCGAACCAGGTGCTTCGCAACGAACCCGGAAAACCGATGGCAATCAAGAAGGATCGCTACTTCACCGGGGAGATGTTCGGCGAGTACGTCCAATGGCGAGAGAAGAACCCCTCAGACGACTTGATCACCGAACTGCTCAATGTGTCGTTCGAGGACGAGACCGGGACCAACCGAAAGTTGACCAAGCAGGAACTGGTCGTGTTCTTGGCGGTCGTCGCCGGCGCGGGCGTCGAAACGACCGGTCGCCTGTTCGGCTCGATGGGGAAGGTTCTGGCCGAGCATCCTGACCAACGCAAGGAACTCGCCGGAAACCACGCACTGATCCCGCTGGCAATCGAGGAGCTTCTGCGCTACGAACCGCCCGGCCCGCATGTGGCACGCTACGTGGCCACCGATGATGCGACGTTCCAGGGGGAGGTTATCCCGGCAGGTAGTGCCCTACTTCTGATGCTGGCTTCAGCCAATCGCGACGAACGTCATTTCGACGACCCCAACAATTTCGACATTCGGCGAAAGCCAGGAGGCCACCTCACATTCGGCCGGGGTCCGCACTTCTGCGTCGGATCTCCGTTGGCCCGCTTGGAAGGCCGCGTGGCGTTGGAAGAGGTGCTCAAGCGATGGCCCGAATGGGACATCGACATGTCCGCAGCCCGACGCTCGCGTACCTCGACCGTCCGAGGCTGGGACAGCATGCCTGCGGTCATCACCTGAGATGCACCCTTGGTGAACCAGGCCGCGATCAAGACCGGTGCCTCGCTACGCCGCCGGGCAGGTCGTCGAGGCCTGGCGCAGAACGCCGGTCGACGCCTGGTCCACCGGCAGCGAGTAACCGCGTAGCACGGCGATGAACTGCATGGCGTACTGACACGCGAACGCCGCGTTCGGCGGCATCCATTGCGCCGGCGGCGAATCGCCCTTGTCCTGATTGGCCTGCCCGTCGACGGCCAGCAGGTTGGCGGGATCGTTGGCGAAGCGCAGCCGCTCCGGAGCGGGCCAGCCGTTGGCGCCCATGTCCCAGGCGTAGGCCAGCGGGACGATGTGGTCGATCTGCACGGATTCGCCGACCTTGGGGCCGCGCTGAAAGGCGATGGTCTTGTTGGTGTACGGGTCGTGCAGCGTGCCGGTGGCCACGGCGTCGGGACACCGTTTGACCGACACGTAGGTTTTGTCGACCAGATCGCGGTTGAGGATGTCGTCGCGGGTGTCGCATCCGTTGTGCCCCATCGGGGCGTCGTTGTCGTCGTCCCAGGCGTCGCCGAATGCCGAGCGCAGGTAGTCGTAGCGGTGCTGGCGCAGGGGCACGACGGCGATGCCCGCGAGCACATCGGCACCGGGCTGCACCGTCGGAACGTCAGCGCGCGCAGCGTATTCGGCGGAGTGACGGGCGGTCGAGGAGCCCACCGTCTGGTAGGCCACCAGCAACGCCAGCGCCGCCGCCGCGGCCAGCCACAGCAGTGCTTTGCGGTTCAAGACTTGTCCAGGTATTCGATGCGGTCGGTGTCGGTGAATCGCGCGGCCAGCAGCCCCACTCCGGAGCTCGAGGGGTCGTCGGCGTAGGCCTGGACGCAGAAGTCCCGGGCCGCCTCGATGTACTCCAGATGGTCCGCCAAAGACAGCAGCCGCAACGTGATCGCCTTGCCGGACTGGTTGCGGCCCAACACATCTCCCTCCCGGCGCTCCTTGAGGTCGAGATCGGCCAGGGCGAAGCCGTCCAGCGTCTCGGCCACCGCACACAACCGCCGGCCGGCAGACGAGTCCGGTGCTGACCAGCTGGCGAACAGGCACAGGCTGGGATGCCGGCCGCGGCCGATCCGGCCGCGCAGCTGATGCAACTGACTGATCCCGAACCTGTCGGCGTCCATCACCAGCATGACCGTGGCGTTGGGGACGTCGACGCCCACCTCGATGACGGTGGTACACACCAGCACATCGATCTCACCGGCCCGGAAGGCGGCCATCGCGGCGTCCTTCTCCTCCGCGGACAGCCGCCCGTGCATCAGGCCCAGCCGCAGGTTCGCCAGCTCGCCGGAGCGCAACCGGGCATACAGACCCTCGGCGGTTTCCGGGGCCTTGCCGTTCTGCCCGTCGCCCGGGTCGTCGCTTTCGTCGATGCGCGGCGCCACCACGTAGGCCTGGCGGCCGGCGGCGACCTCCTCGATGATGCGCTGCCAGGCCCGCCCGAGCCAGGCGGGCTTGTCCTTGACGAAAATCACATTGCTGGTGATCGGCTGGCGGCCGCGCGGAAGTTCGCGCAGCGTCGAGGTTTCCAGGTCCCCGTACACGGTGAGCGCGACGGTGCGCGGTATCGGCGTGGCCGTCATCACCAGCAGGTGCGGGGTCACACCGGGACGGGCCTTGGCGCGCAACTGATCTCGCTGCTCGACACCGAAGCGGTGTTGTTCGTCGACCACCACCATGCCCAGGTTGTCGAATTCCACCGCGTCCTGCAGCAGGGCGTGGGTGCCGACGACGATGCCGACCTCCCCGCCGGCGATCTCGGCGCGGATCTGCTTTTTCTGCGCGGCGGTCATCGAGCCGCTCAGCAGCGCCAGCCGGGTCCCGTTGTCGGCACCACCCAACTGCCCCGCCATCGCCAGCGGACCGAGCACGTCGCGAATCGACCGGAGATGTTGCGCGGCAAGAACTTCCGTCGGCGCCAGCAGCGCGCACTGATATCCGGCGTCGACCATCTGCAGCATCGCCAGCACCGACACGATCGTCTTGCCCGAACCCACCTCGCCCTGCAACAGACGATTCAACGGCCGGGTCGCCGCGAGCCCGTCGGACAGCACGCCGAGCACCTCACGCTGCCCCGCGGTCAACTCGAAGGGCAAGCGTCCCAACAGTTCTGCGGCCAAGCCGGCCGGGCGCGGCGGTGCCGGCGGCCCCGACTCCGACAGTTCACCGTGGCGGCGGGCCACCAGCGCCCACTGCAGACCGACGGCTTCGTCGAAGGTCAGGCGCTCGCGGGCCCGCTGGCGCCGCGGCTCGCTCTCGGCGAGATGGATGTCGCGCAGCGCCTGGTCCTCGGAGACCAGGCCGAACTTCGCGCGCAGGTCCTCGGGCAGTGGATCCGGCACCGGGTCGAGCACGTCGAGCACTTGGCGCACGCACGAAAAGATGTCCCAGCTCTGCAATTTCGTGCTGGCCGGATAGATCGGGAAGAAGTGACGTTCGTAGGCGTCCAGCAATTCTTCGCCGCTGGTGGCGCCCGAGGCGTTGGCGATGTTCTTCAGCGATCGCGTTCCGCGGTTGCGTCCGTCCGGCGAGTCGAGGATGAGGAACGCCGGGTGCGTCAGCTGCATGACGTTGTTGAAGAATCCGACCTCGCCGGACAGCATCACCTTGGTTCCCTTGGTCAGGTCCTTCTTCAGGTAGTTCGCGTTGAAGAACGTCGCGGTCACCTTGCTGCGGCCGGCGCCCAGCGTGATGCGATGGCACATCTTGTTCGGGGTCTTCTTCATCGGGAACGTCTTGGTTTCGGCGATCGTGTCGATGATGGTGATGTGCTCGCCCGTTTCCGGTCGCTCGTCGTCGGATCCCCACCGCGAGGCGCCCTCGGTGTAGCTGCGCGGATAGTGGCGCAACAGGGCGTCGACGGTGCGGATGCCGAACACCTCGTCGAGCGGTTCGGCGGCCTTGGCTCCCACGACGAAGTCCAGCCGGTCGCTCAGCGACACCATCGCTACTCGACCCCGATCAGCAGCGCGTCACCGTGATGGCCGGTGCGGTAGGCGACCAGTTCGGTCCCGGGGTGGTGGTCGTGCATGTGTTCTTCCAGGATGTCGCCGACGGCCCCGGCATTGGCATCCGAGCCGTCGGTGTCGATGCCGGCGCCCAGCAGCACCGTCACCAGATCACCGCCGGAGGCCAGCAGCAGATCGAGCAGGCCGATCGCCGCCCCGACCGCGTCGGCGGCCACGATCAACACCTCGTCACCCGCGATGCCCAGGCCGTCGCCGGGCCGGCAGCGGCCCGCCCAGGTCAGCGCGCTCTCGGTCGCGATGCGCACCGAGCCGTGCCGCGCCGCACCGGCGGCGCGGGCCATGGTGTAGCCGTCGTCCACCGCCTGCCGGTCGGTTTCATGCACGGCCAGCGCGGCCAGCCCCTGCACCATCGACCCGGTCGGGATCGGCACCACGTCGATTCCCCAGCCGATGGCCGCGGTGCAGCCGGCCACCAGCTCCTCGGCCGCCACATAGCCGTTGGGCAACACCATCACTTGCGCGGCGCCGGTGTCGACGATGGCCCGCATCAGCTGGTGGGCGCTGATGTTGGTGACGGGGTCGTGCGCCGGCCGGTTCGCGTTGCAGCACGCAGGCACCTTCGCCGGCGAACAGCTCGGCGGCGCCGTCGCCGTCGACCACCGCCAGCACCGCGCGCTCGCGGGTCCAGCCGCCGGCGGGCAGGCCCGGCGGTGGCGGAGCTCAACGCCGAGATGACGATGCGGCTGAGCCGCCCGGCCGCCAGACCCGCTTCCACGGCGGCGCCGGCGTCGTCGGTGTGCACGTGGACGGAGTAGGTGCGCTGCGCCGACGATGGCGCCGACGCGATGCCCACCGAATCACCCAGCTCCCCCAGCCGGTCCCGCAGCGTGTCCGCCGCCGCGGGCTCGCAGCCGTCCAGCCGGTACATCACCTCGAAGTGGGGCGCCGGGCGCTGCGCGGGCGCTTCCGGCTGCAGTGCCCGCGGCGACAGCTCGTACACCGTGCGGGCCGGGGCCTGCCCGGTGATGGTGCACCGCAGCGCGTCCAGCAGGACCAGCAGCCCGCGCCCGCCGGCGTCCACGGCACCGGCGTCGGCGAGCACGTCGAGCTGTTCGGGGGTCTTTTCCAGCGCGACCACGGCCGCGTCGCCGGCCGCGATGACCGCCTGCACCAGGCCCGTCCCCGGCCCGGGCGCACTGCGCGACGGCGTTCGCCGCCGCCCGCAGCACCGAGACGATGGTCCCGGGAATCTCCTCGCCGCCCATCGAACTGATGACCAGCTCCACGCCGCGCTGCAGCGCGGCACCGAGGATGACGGCGTCGATGTGGGGCAGCTCACCGCCGGCGTCGGCCGCCGCGGTCGCGGTGACGTCGGCGACGCCCCGCAGGATCTGCGACAGGATCACCCCGGAATTGCCGCGGGCGCCGTTCAGCGCGCCGGCCGACAGCGCCGCCGCGGCCCGGGCCACGCAGCTCGAGCCACCCTCGGCGCCCGCGTTGGCCTCGGCCAGGGCGGAACGCATGGTGAACAGCATGTTGGCGCCGGTATCGGAGTCGGCGACGGGGAAGACGTTGAGCCGGTTGATCTCGTCGATGTGCGTGATCAGGTCGCTGACGGCGGTGTGCGCCCAGTCGCGCAAGGTGATCGCGTCCAGCACACGATCCTGCGACGTATCAGCAGTGCCCAGGGTGACCCACCTCCTCCGCACCTTACTGCCCAGCGCCCGATGGGCGCCAGCGTAGCCCGGCGATGGAGCCGCTGCGTTCAGTTGCTCCGCGCCGTTGAGGAAGATCGTGCAGCCAGCCGGCAGCACCGGACCCATCTGGTCGAGGTGGTCCTCGTCGCCACGCACCTTCGCCAAGAAGATACCGCAGGCCGGGCTTAATAGCCCTGCCTGATACCGGGATTGGCCTGCCCCACCAGCATGCGCTCATTGCTGCCGTCGCGGCTCACCCCGTAGCGAGCTCATCTGATAGTTGATCGACGCGCACGCGGCGGCCACCGGATCCCATGCCGAGTTCGACGTCCCCGCCTGGTGAAAAGCCGCGAAGGTATCGGGCATCACCTGCCACGGCCCCCGGGTCGCGTGCAGCGGGCCTCCGTCGAGCTGAGGCGGCCCGTAGGCGTTGCTGTCCGACAGGTTGATGGCATTCGAGTGAAACTGGGCCTCGTGATCGGCGATGGTCATCATTCCCTCGATCCAATGACCGCGGGCCGGCGCCTCGGTGATCGCCTATCCGCGTCAGCGCCTCTTCCAGGTAGCCGCGGGCCGCCTCCGGTCCGTCCGGCCACGCTCCCCGACCGTCGAAAGCCACCTGCCGCAGCTCGATCCCACGCGGGGCGGCGGCAGCCTCGTGCACCGCAGCACGACGCCATCGGGCTGCCACCACGACGCTGCGGCACCGGCTCGGCCGGCCCACGACGCTTTCGGGCCCAGCCCGCCGCCGCTGGCCGGGCTGTTACCCGAGGTACCGCCCATGCGACGCTGCCCAGCGCCGTCACCACCAGATAAGCCGCCGCGACCCGTCGCAACCGCGATACCAACCGTCGTACGCCCGCCGGACGGCCCCGCCGGTTTTCGACACGGGCGGGACCAGCGGTGTTTTCGGCGCGCGCAACCACTCCGCGCACTCCCCTCAAACCTGCCGATATTTGCTTCCCAGCCTCATCCGCAGCTCCGCGCGGGCCGGCACCGCCGGGAAGAAGACTTCAGCCACGACCAGCGCGCCGTTCGCGCCTGATACGGCGATCGCGCCGACCATCGGCGGCGCCGCCATCCTAACGGCCGTTTGCCCCAGCAACCCCGATTCGACCGATAACTGTGATCGACTGCATGTTGACTGCGCGAGGGGTCCCAGCACACAGCTGACCCGGCGCGACCACGCGTAACCGCAGGGTCAGCCGGTGGTGACCGTTTTGGTGGTTGCCACGACAGCCGGTATCCTCAGGTGTGCCCGGTGTATCTGGGCTGTCCCGGCCAGATTGCCGGACCCCCGAGATTTGAGGAGCTTGAACAATGGCCGCTGTGTGCGACATCTGCGGGAAAGGCCCCGGCTTCGGTAAGTCGGTGTCGCACTCCCACCGCCGCACCAGCCGCCGGTGGGACCCCAACGTTCAGACCGTGCACGTCGTCACCCGCCCGGGCGGCAACAAGCAGCGCCTGAACGTCTGCACGTCCTGCATCAAGGCCGGCAAGGTCGTCCGGGGCTAGTGGCGATCGCAAGCGCGGCGTCGCCGGGCGCTGCGGGTCGCCACCATCGGGCAAGCGCAGCCGTCGTCACATGACGACGTGGCCGGCATCCACGGGTATCGCCGCGCCGGTTATGTAGCGCGACCGCGGGCCGGCAAGCCAGAGCACCGCTTCGGTGACGTCTTGCGCCTCGACCAACGGCACGTCGGGCAGCAGCGTCTGCGACAGTGCCGGGTTGGGGTTCTCCAGCATCCGGTTCACCACGAAATCGTTGAGAATCATCGGCGTCGCGACCCGCTCGGGTGGATCGAATTGACCCGAATCTTGTGCGGCGCATAGGCATTCGCCGCCGAGCGCATCAGCCCCACCACACCGTGTTTGGACGCGGCGTAGGCGAACATCGCCGCGCTGCCGTCGCCGCCGCGGCCGGTCAGGCCCTGCGACGAGCTGACCAGCACCACCGAGCCGCCCCGGCCCTTGCGCACGATCGAGGGCACCGTCGCCAGCAGCGTGTGCCACACACCCTTGAGGTTGGTGTCGACGATCGTGTTGAACACCGGTTCGGACTCGGGCGTCGGTGACACCGATGGCCACCACCCCGGCATTGGCCACGACGACGTCGATGTCACCGAGCTCGTCGACGCCGGCCTGCACCCCGGCCTGCAACTCCCCAGGTCGCGGACGTCCGCGGCCACCGGAACCGCCTTGCGCCCGGCGGCCTGGACCAGTCGCACGGTCTCGGCGAGATCGGATTCGGTCCCCAGGGCGTAGGGAATCGCCTCGAGATCGGCGCAGATGTCGACGGCGATGATGTCGGCGCCCTGCTCGGCCAGCGCGACGGCGTGGCTGCGGCCCTGGCCGCGCGCGGCGCCGGTGATGACGGCGACCGTGTTGTCGAATTCGCCCATGACTACACCTCCAGTGTCGTGCCGGTCTCGTGTTCGGCGAAGGCCACCAGCCGCGCGGCCGCGTCGTAGTCGCACGCCGGCGGCGTGCGGCCGGCGAGCGTCGGGCCGCCGCGCAGCCCGAACCTGCCGGTGACCCCGACATAGCTACCCGGCGGAATCGGCTCGCTGATGCAGTAGAGGGTCGGCGCCGCACCCTCGTCGATGTCGTTGGCCAACCGGTCGGCCACCGCTTTGACCCCCTTGTGGGCCAGCGACATCAGCGGCGATTCGCCCAGGTTCGACAGGTTCGAGGCCACCCAGCCCGGGTGGGTGAGCTGGCGTGACGATCGGCGATCCCGCCGCGCGCAACCTGCGGTCCAGCTCCAGGCCCCACAGCATGACCGCGAGCTTGGACTGCGCGTAGGCGCCCAGCCTCGTCCACTTGTGCTGGCGCAGGTGCGGATCGTCGAGCCGCAGCGTCGCCGACCGGTGCGCGTCGGAGCCGACGTTGATGATCTGCGAACGCACCTTGGGCAGCAGCAGATTGGTCAGGGCGAACGGTCCGAGCAGGTTGGTGCCCAGCGTCATCTCGAAGCCGTCGACCGTCTCGGTGCGCCGGTCGGTCAGGGCACCGGCGTTGTTGATCAGGATGTCCACGGGCTCGTCGATCAGGCCCGCGAAGGCGCGCACCGACGACAGGTCGGCGAGGTCGAGTTTGACCACCGCGGTCGAGCCGCCAATCTCGCGTTCGCGCCGCTGCTCGCCGAGTTCGGTGTTGCGCGCGGCCAGGATCACGTGCGCCCCGGCTTTGGCGAGCGCACGCGAGGTGCCGAGCCCGACGCCGTTGGTCGCTCCGGTCACGATCACGCGTTTGCCGGTGAGGTTGCCGAGCCTGCTCGGCGTCCACGGTAAGGTCACGGCGATCAAGAGTAATGGTCGGTTCTATGTAAGTTGGACCGGTTCTGCCAACATTGTTCGCGGAACAGTGCGAAGACTCCCGAGGCGGTTCGACATGAGTGACAGCGCCACCCAGATCACCAACCTCATCTACACCTACGCGCAGCTTCTCGACGGCGGCGACCTGGACGGGGTGGCCCGGCTCTTCGAGCACGGCCGCATCTGCGGGGTCCAGGACGGCCCGCCGGAGACGGTGTTCGCCGGCTCGGCCCGCGTGCGGGAGATGTATGACATGGCCACGCGCATCTACGACGACGGCACCCCGAAGACCAAACACAACACGACCAACGTGCAGCTCTACATCGACGAGGCCGCCGGAACCGCGCAGAGCACGTCCTATTACTGCGTCACGCAGGCCACCGATGACCTGCCGCTGCAGGTGATCGTCACCGGGCACTACAAGGACACCTTTCATCGGGTGGACGGCGCCTGGTGTTTCGACAGCCGCACCATGTTCGTCGACCAGGTCGGCGACGTCAGCCGGCATCTGAAGTTCTGACCCGTGGCATCCGCGAGCGCGTCCGACGGCCCATTCGACCCGGCCGGCGTGCTGGCCGACGCGCAACGCAAGGAAGAGCTGACCGATTGGGGCCCAGGCGAATTCGACGGCGCCCTGCGGATTATCGGAGGAACAGCACATGCCTGACCACCCGATCGCGACGGAGTCTCAGCACGAGCAGGAGCTGGCGGCCCTCGACCTGATCGAGCACCCGACCGTCAAGGCCGCCTACCGCACGGTTGCGCAGACCTGGCTCGGTCGCGCCAAGGCGTCGGACGCGATGCGCGAACGATTCGACGACGCGTTCGCCGAGGTGATGTTCTCGGCGGCGGTGTGGTCGTCCAATCAGGACAAGCTGCGGCCCAAGGTCAGCTGCATCACCCGGCTCGCGCACCCGGTGGACGGCCGCCGTATTCCCGGATCGCGTTGGGGCATCGACAATCCCGACAGCGTGTACCGGGTGATCCCGATCGCCGGCGACGAGCGCTACGAGATCCACGGCCGCGTCGGTGAGCACCGCATGACCGAGAACTACTTCACGCTGTGGGACGCGCACATGGGCACCGTCGCCGTGCTCAACGGCCGCACCATGAGGTCGACTCCGACGGCGGCTACACCATCACCGTCGACTCCGACCCCGCGAACGGCCGGGCGAACCATGTGCAAACCTCGCCGCAGGCCCACGAGTTCTACATCCGCGACGTCCTGCTGGACTGGGGCCTCGACGACCCCAATCACATTGAGGTGCAACGACTCGGCGGTGCGCCGACCACCCCGGCGCGCACGCTCGACGAGCAGGCCGAGGCCACCGCGGCGATGATGGATTACTTCGCCAACTTCACCGGCAAGCTCAGCCACGGCATCTACAAGATGCCGGCCAACCACTTCAACCTGGCCTGGTCGGCCGACAAGGTCGGCGCGATGCGAAACCAGGTCTACGTGATGGGCCGCTTCGACCTCGCCCCGGACGAGGCGTTCGTCGTCGACCTGAACGACGGTGGCGCCGAATACTTCACCGTGCCGCTGAGCAACATCTGGGGCACCACCCTCGATCTCGTCGACCGCACCGGGAGCCTCAACAAGGCGCAGTCGGTGGCCAACGAGGACGGCAGCTACACCTACGTGATTTCACCCGTCGACCCCGGCGTGGCCAACTGGATCGACTCCGACGGCCTGCGGGAGGCCATTTTGACGCTGCGCATGGCGGAGTTCGGTGACGGCGGTCCCCGCGAAGACCTCGGCGCGCGCGGGCGGGTGGTCAAGCTGGACCGGCTCGACGCCGAGGTCCCGCACCTGCCGCGGGTGAGCGAACACCAGCGCACGACCGAGCTGGCGCAGCGGCGCGGGGCCTATCTGCGCCGCCTGCCGGAAGGGACGATCTGACGATGTCGCGCTGGCTGATCACGGGATGCTCCACGGGCTTTGGTCGCGAAATCGCACGCGCCGCGCTACAAGCGGGCCACAGCGTGGTGGTGACAGCGCGTCGGGCCGCGGCGGTGGCCGATATCGCCGGCGAATTCGGGGACAGGGCCGTGGCCGTCGCCCTCGACGTCACCGACGCCGCCCAGATCGCGGCCGCAGTGTCGGCGGCCGACGAGGCGTTCGGCGGCATCGACGTCCTGGTCAACAACGCCGGTCACGGCTACCTGTCCTCGGTGGAGGAGGGTGAGGATGCCGAGGTGCGAAAGCTGTTCGACGTGAACTACTTCGGCGCCGTCGACATGATCAAGGCGGTGCTGCCGGCCATGCGCGCGCGAGGGTCGGGGCACATCATCAACATTTCCTCGATGACCGGGCTGGTGGCCAACCCGCCCAACGCCTACTACTCGTCGACCAAGTTCGCGCTGGAGGCGGTGACCGAGGCGCTGGCCGCCGAGGTGCGCCCGCTGGGCATCAAGGTGACCGCGATCGAGCCCGGCGCGTTTCGCACCGACTGGGCGACGCGGTCGATGAAGGAGTCGGGCAGCCCCATCGCCGATTACGCCGACGTGGCGGCGCGCAAGGACCTGATCAAACAGTTCGCCGATCACCTGCCCGGCGACCCGCGCAAGGTCGCCGAAGCGGTGCTGATGGTGACCACGCTCGATGAACCGCCGCTGCGGTTGCTGCTGGGCCGCGACGTGCTGAAGGCCATGCGCGACAAGATCACCGCGATGTCTGCGTCGATCGAAGAGTGGAAGGCCGTCACCAAGGACGTGAACTTTCCGGGTTCATGACGCCACTCACGCGAGCGCGCGCGTTCAGTCCCGCACGACCAGGACCGTCTTTCCGGCGCGCCTGCCACTCCCGCGGCTTTCATACGCTTCCCGACCCTCGTCGAGCCCGAACGTCTGGGCGATCGCGACGTGCAACCGGTCGCTGTCGACCAGCGCGGCAAGTTCGTCGAGCTGATCGCGATTCGGCGTGACGATGAAAAAGGTTGCGGTGACGCCGAATTCCTCGGCTCTGCCCTCTGGCGGCGGCGCCGACAAGGTGACCAGGCGCCCCCCGTGGCGCAGCACGCCGTACGAACGCTCCAACGTCGGGCCCCCGACCGTATCGATGACGACGTCGTAGCCGCCGCCGGTCTCGTCGAATGCCTCGGCGCGCGTGTCGATCACCCGCTGCGCCCCGCACCCGCGCAGCAGGTTGGCGGTATCGCTGCGCACGGTCGTGGTTACCTGCGCACCCAGCAGTGCCGCCAGCTGAACCGTCAGCAGCCCCACTCCCCCGGCACCGCCGTGCACCAGCACGCTCTCTCCCGGCTGCACGGCGGCGTGGTCGACCAACGCCTGCAAGGCGGTCAGGCCGGCCAGCGGCAGCGCGGCGGCCACGGTGTGCGACACGGTCGACGGCTTGGACGCCAGATCGGCGGCGGGGACGGCGACGAAGTCGGCCGCCGCGCCGTCGCGGTCGAACCCGATCAACCCGTACACCTCGGCGCCCGGCGCGAAATCCGACACGTCGGCGGCAACCGCTTCGACGACACCCGACACCTCGTGTGAGGGGATCACCGGGACACGGCTGACGCCATCGCGGGTCCAGGTCTCCTCCCACGTCAACTCGTCGAAGGTGATCCCGGCCGCGTGCACGGCCACCAGTACTTCACCCGCGGCCAACTCCGGTCGCGGCGCCCGTTCGAGCACCAACTGCTCCGGGCCGCCGCGCCGGTGCGCCCGTAGCGCGGTCATCTCGGTCACGGCAGACGCCAATCGATCGCATCGGCGCCCATTCCGGCCAGCAGTTCGTTGGCACGGCTGAATGGACGCGAACCGAAGAACCCGCGCGACGCCGACAGCGGCGACGGGTGTGGCGACTCGATCGCCACGCAGTTCCCTTGGGCGAGAATCGGTTTGAGCGTCGATGCGTCTCGGCCCCACAAGATCGCCACCAGCGGACGCGATCGCTCGGTCAGCGCCCGGATGGCGCATTCGGTCACCGTCTCCCAGCCCTTGCCGCGGTGCGACGCCGGATTACTGGGACGCACCGTGAGCACCCTGTTCAGCAGCAGGACGCCGCGCTGCGCCCAGGGCGTCAGGTCACCGCATGAGGGCGGCGGATGGCCGAGGTCCGCGGTGTACTCCTGAAAGATGTTGGCCAGACTGCGCGGCAGCGGCCGCACCTCGGGCGCCACCGAAAAGCTCAGGCCCACAGCGTGTCCGGGCGTCGGATACGGGTCCTGCCCGACGATCAGAACCCTGACGTCGTCGAAGGGATAGGTGAAGGCGCGCAACACATTCGGTCCGGCCGGCAGATACCTGCGTCCCGCCGCGATCTCGGCCCGCAGGAATTTCCCCATCTCGGCCACCTGGCCGGCCACCGGCTGCAGCGCATTCGCCCAGCCCGGCTCGACCAGTTCACCCAACGGCCGCGCGGTCATCATCGGCTCTTCGCGATCGCGTAAACGGTCACCGCGTCACCCTAATACGACTGCCAGCCGGCAGAGCCGCTCCACTCCTGATCGTCGACGAGCACCCCGGCCGGCCCGTCGAGAACCCGCCCGATGATGCGCCACCCGGCCGGCGCGGGACCGGCGAAACACGCCACCAGGGCGTGGTCCTCACCGCCGCCCAGCACCCAGTGCCAGGGATCGGCGCCCACGGCGACCGCCGCCGCGGCGAGCGCCTCGCGGTCGGCGGCCAGCGCCGCCGTGGACAGATCCATGCCCACCCCGGACGCTTCGGCGATATGACGCAGGTCGGCGATCAGGCCATCGGAGATGTCGATCATCGCCTGCGCGCCCCCGGCCGCCGCCACCGCTCCCTGACCATACGGCGGCTCCGGCACCACATGCCGGCGCCGCAGCTCATCGAAGCCGGCAATATCATTGCGCCACAGATCAAATCCCGCAGCCGAGCGGCCCAGCTCGCCGGCGACGGCGATCAGCGCGCCGGGCCTCGCGCCCGAACGTCGCACCGGTGCGCGCCCTTGCGGGTCGCCCAGCACCGTCACCGAGATGACCCACTGCGGACAGTGCACCAGGTCACCGCCGGCGATGCCGGCACCGACCCGCCGTGCCTCGTCCCACATCCCGTCGACCAGCGCGTCCACCTGCGCCGCCGGCGTATCGCCGGGCGCCCCGAAGGCGACCACGAAGGCCGTCGGCCGCCCGCCCATCGCCTCGATGTCCGCGGCGTTCTGGGCGATCGCCTTGCGACCGATGTCATGCGGCGTCGACCAGTCCAGCCGGAAGTGCCGGTCCTGCACGAGCATGTCGGTCGACACCAGGACCCGGCCGTCACCCGACGACACCAACGCCGCATCGTCACCCGGCCCGAGCACGACGGCGGCGGGCTGCTCGCGACCCCGCACCAGGCGATCGATCACGGCGAACTCACCGAGTTGCTGCAGCGACTCGCCCGATTCGTCTTGCACGCCACCTCCTTCGGCGCGTCCCGGCCCGGCGCCCACGCTGGGTCCCCGCCCGTGGAACGGACCGCGCCAGTGTAGAACCCCGCGTCGGTGCGAGCCCGTTTCGGCCCGAGAATAAATTGGCCTGGGGGTAAACGAAGGCGATAGTGGTGTGCAGTGAAGGAGGTGCGCGGCGGTGGCAACCGAATCGGACGCCGATGGCGGCCCGTCGCGTGCGCTGATCATCGTCGCGATCGCGCTGGCGGTGACGACGATCGGCGTGATCCTGGCCATCGCGGCGACCCGCGAGGCACCGCCGCGTGCGGTTGCGGTTCCCGACGTCCCCGCACCGCAGGCCGACGGCGCCGCGTGCCGTGCGCTGCTGGGCGCGCTGCCGCAGCAGCTCGGGAACTACCAGCGCGCGCCCCTCGAGCAGCCGGCACCGCACGGCGCCGCCGCCTGGCGGACCGGGCCGGACAGCGACCCGGTGGTGCTGCGCTGCGGGCTGGGCCGCCCGGCCGAGTTCGTCGTCGGCTCTCCGATCCAGGTCGTTGATCGGGTGCAGTGGTTCCGGGTGGGTTCCGAACAGCAATCCGCCGGTGACGCGGGCAGATCCACCTGGTACGCGGTGGACCGCGGCGTCTACGTGGCGCTCACGCTGCCCACCGGGTCGGGCCCGACACCGATCCAGCGGATTTCCGAGGTAATCGACCGCAGCATTCCGGCGGCGCCCATCGATCCGGGCCAACCCGGCTAACAGTCCGGGTCAGCGTAGACCCACGCCGCGGGCCAACGCGGTCTCGACCATCGTCGCCAGCAGGGTCGCGTAATCCACGCCGCTGGCCGCCCACATCCTGGGGTACATCGAAATCGTGGTGAATCCCGGCATCGTGTTGATCTCGTTGAGCACCGGGCCGTCCTCGGTGAGGAAGAAGTCCACCCGGGCCAGCCCTTGGCAATCGATGGCCTTGAACGCCCGGACCGCCAATTGGCGTATCGCGTCGGCGATTTCGTCGTCCACCTTGGCGGGCACATCCAGTTCGGCCGCGTCGTCAAGGTATTTGGTCGAAAAGTCGTAGAACGAATCCTCACGCCCGCGCACGCCGGCCACCCGGATCTCGCCCAGCGTGCTGGCTTCCACTGTGCCGTCGGGCTTTTCGAGCACACCGCACTCCAGCTCACGGCCGACGATCGCCGCTTCGACGATGACTTTGGGGTCGTGCCGGCGCGCGGCGGCGACGGCGGCGTCCAGCTGATCCCAGCTCGAAACCCGGCTCACACCGATCGAGGACCCACCCCTGGCGGGTTTGACGAACACCGGCAGACCCAGCCGAGCGCACTCCTCGGGGCGGAGCCTCGAGCGCGACGGGCGCAGCACCGCGTAGTCACCGATCGGCAATCCTTCGGCGGCGAACAGCTTCTTGGTGAACTCCTTGTCCATGCCGGCCGCGCTGGCCAGCACGCCGGCCCCCACATAGGGCACGTCGGCGAGTTCCAACAGGCCCTGAATCGTGCCGTCCTCGCCGTAGGGGCCGTGCAGCACCGGGAACACCACGTCGACCGACGCCAAGACCTCACTGGCGCCGGGCGCAAGGGACACCAACTGGCCGCTGCGCCGGGGGTCGGCCGGCAGCGCAAGTTCGGTTCCCGATTCGGCGGTCACCTCGGGCAGCCGCCGGTCGGTGATCGCCAGCGCGGCGGGGTCACCGTCGGTGAGCACCCATGAACCCTCCGGGGTGATGCCGATCGCGACCACGTCGAACCGATTCGGGTCCAGGTTGCGCAGAATGCTGCCCGCCGAGACGCACGAGATGGCGTGCTCGTTGCTGCGCCCGCCGAAGACGACCGCGACGCGCACTCGGTCGCCACCCCGTGGGCCGGGGTGCGGCGTCGACCGCTCGCTGGCATTCACAATGTCAAAGAGGCTACCGGGTGGCATCCGGCCCGCTCGGGTGGCGGGCCTTTGCCCGGCCTATTTATTCGGGCTTGGTTCTGCGGCCCAGGAGCAGGGCCATCGCCTCGTCGACCGACAGCCCTTTGTGGCACACGCGGTGCACGGCGTCGGTGAGGGGCATTTCGACGTCGTAGCTGGCGGCCAGCGCCAGGACCGACTCGCAGGACGTCACGCCCTCGACCACGTGCCCGTCCCCGCCGTCGGGTGTGCCGGCCAGAACCGCCTCGATGGTCGCTCCCCGGCCCAGCCGTTCGCCCAGCGAACGGTTGCGTGAACGCGGCGAGCTGCAGGTGGCCACCAGATCGCCGACTCCGGCCAGTCCGGCCAGCGTGGCGCCTTTGGCGCCCAGCGCAATCCCGAGCCGCATGATCTCGGCCAGTCCGCGGGTGATGATCGCCGCCGTGGTGTTCTCGCCGAGCCCGACGCCGACCGCCATCCCGCACGCGAGCGCGATGACGTTCTTGCAGGCCCCGCCGACCTCGGTGCCCACCACATCGCTATTCGTGTACGGCCGGAAGTATCCGCTGTTCAGCATGCGCTGCAAGGCGACGGCCCGGCCCGAGTCGCTGCACGCGATCACGGTCGCGGCGGGCTGGCACGCGGCGATCTCGCTGGCCAGGTTCGGCCCGGAGATCACCGCCACCTGCGACGGATCGACGGCTGCGACCGCGACGATGACCTGACTCATCCGCATCAGGGTGCCCAGCTCGATGCCCTTGGCCAGGCTCACCAGCGTCGCACCCTCGCGGACCAGCGGCGCCCAGCGCTCGAGATTGCCGCGCATCGTCTGGGCAGGCACGCCCAGCAGCACCGTCGACGCATCGCGCAGGGCTTCGGCCGGGTCGTCGGTGGCACGAATTCCGGGCGGCAGCAGGGTTCCGGGCAGGTAGTCGGGGTTGTATCGGGTGGAGTTGATCTGCTCGGCGAGCTCGGGTCTGCGGGCCCACAGCGTGACCCGCGCTTCCGGTCCCCCGGCATCGACCAGCACCTTGGCCAGCGCCGTGCCCCACGCCCCGGCACCCATGACCGCCACGGCGCCCGATGATGCGCTGGTCACGTACCACCCCCTATCCGTGGTCGGTGTTGCTCACGCGGCACTTGCAGCCGCTACACCCTAGATCAGCGCCGGACCGGGCGTCACGCGAGCCAGCGTGTCGTGCAGCGCGGTGTCCTCGCCCCCGGCTCGCGAGCGATCTGCGGGGCGTCGCTGGCAGGATGGCATCTCATGACCGGCATACGGGCCGACGGTGCGGGCGACGTCGCCCTGATCATCGCCGTCAAGAGGTTGGCCGCGGCCAAGACCAGGCTCGCGCCGATCTTCTCGGCGCGCACCCGGGAAAGCGTGGTACTCGCCATGTTGATCGACACCCTGACCGCCGCCGGACGGGTCCGGTCGCTGGGCAAGATCACCGTGATCACGCCCGACGACGACGCCGCCGCCGCGGCCACCGATCTGGGGGCCGACGTGCTGACCGACCCGACTCCCGAGGGCCACCCCGATCCATTGAACAACGCCATTGCCATGGCTGAACGCGAGGTGAACCGGCACTTCGCCAATGTCGTTGTGCTACAGGGAGATTTGCCCGCGCTGCAAACTCAGGAGCTGAACGAGGCGATCACCGCCGCGCGCCAGCACCGGCGCAGCTTCGTCGCCGACCGGCTGGCGACGGGCACCGCGGCGCTGTTTGCGTTCGGAGGCCCGCTCGACCCACGGTTCGGTTCCGATTCCTCGGCGCGGCACCGCAGTTCGGGCGCGATCGAGCTGACCGGAGCCTGGCCCGGCCTGCGGTGCGACGTCGACACTCCCACCGATCTCGCCGTCGCTCGTCGCCTCGGAGTGGGGCCGGCGACCGCCCGCGCCATCGCTAAGCACTGATTCGATTCACCGCGGGAAAATCTGTCCGGTGGGTGAACGTCGCCCCAACGGCGAATGGATGTGCCTCGAGCGCTAGCAGCACCCGCGCGTGATGAGCAATGATCGCAGGGTGACTGAAATCGAAGCTGAGGCGCGACCCGACGAGAATTTATGGCATTCGGGCGACTCGGCCGTGGCAGCACCACCGGCTGCGACCCAGGCCGCGCTGACCGATCTGCCGGACGACCGTTACCTCAACCGGGAACTGAGCTGGCTCGACTTCAACGCGCGCGTGCTGGCGCTGGCCGACGACAACTCGCTGCCGCTGCTGGAACGTGCCAAGTTCCTGGCCATCTTCGCCTCCAACCTCGACGAGTTCTACATGGTGCGCGTCGCCGGCCTCAAACGCCGCGACGAGATGGGATTGTCCGTCCGCTCCGCCGACGGTTTGACGCCGCGAAAGCAACTCGCCCTCATCGGCGAACAGACTCAGCGCATCGCGACCCGGCACGCGCGGGTGTTCCTCGATTCGGTGCGCCCGGCGCTCGCCGAGGAAGGCATCCACATCGTCACGTGGGCCGACCTCGATCAGGCCGAGCGCGACGAATTGTCGGCCTATTTCACCGAACAGGTCTTCCCCGTTCTGACGCCGCTGGCCGTCGATCCCGCGCACCCGTTCCCGTTCGTCAGCGGGCTGAGCCTGAATCTGGCGGTGATGGTGCGTCAACCCGAGGACGGCGGACAGCACTTCGCCCGAGTCAAGGTGCCCAACAATGTCGATCGCTTCGTCGAATTGGCCGCCATCGACAACGCCGACGGCTCCGGGCGGGTCATCGTCCGGTACCTGCCGACCGAGGAACTGATCGCGGCATTCCTTCCTCTTCTCTTCCCGGGCATGGAAATCGTGGAGCATCACGCATTCCGCATCACCCGCAACGCCGACATGGAAGTCGAAGAAGACCGCGACGAGGATCTGCTGCAGGCGCTGGAACGGGAATTGGCGCGCCGGCGATTCGGCCCGCCGGTGCGACTCGAGATCGCCGACGACATGACCGAGGGCATGCTGGAATTGCTGCTGCGCGAACTCGACGTGCACCCCGGTGACGTCATCGAAGTCCCAGGCCTGCTCGACCTTTCGTCGCTGTGGCAGATCTACGACCTGGACCGGCCGGCGCTGAAGGATCCGGCGTTCGTCCCGGACACGCACCCCGCCTTCGCCGACCGCGAATCTCCCAAGAGCATCTTCGCGACGCTGCGCGAAGGCGACGTGCTGGTACACCACCCGTACGACTCCTTCTCCACCAGCGTGCAGCGCTTCATTCAGCAGGCCGCCGCGGACCCCAATGTGTTGGCGATCAAACAAACGCTGTATCGCACCTCCGGTGATTCGCCGATCGTTCGGGCGCTGATCGAAGCGGCCGAGGCCGGAAAGCAGGCCGTGGCGCTCGTCGAGATCAAGGCGCGCTTCGACGAACAGGCCAACATTCGTTGGGCCCGCGCACTCGAGCAAGCGGGCGTGCATGTGGTCTACGGACTCGTCGGACTCAAGACACACTGCAAGACCTGCTTGGTGGTGCGTCGCGAAGGTTCGGCGATCCGGCGGTACTGCCACATCGGAACCGGCAACTACAACAGCAAGACCGCGCGTCTGTATGAAGATGTCGGCCTGTTGACGGCGAGCCCCGATATCGGGGCAGACCTCACCGATTTGTTCAATTCCCTTACCGGCTATTCGCGCAAGCTCTCCTACCGCAATCTGCTGGTGGCGCCGCACGGAATTCGCGCCGGCATCATCGAACGCGTCGAGCGCGAGATCGCCGCACACCGCGAACGCGGAAACGGGCGAATCCGTCTCAAGATGAATGCGCTCGTGGACGAGCAGGTGATCGACGCGCTCTACCGGGCGTCGCAGGCGGGAGTGCGGGTCGAGGTCGTGGTGCGCGGCATCTGCGCGCTGCGCCCTGGTGCCGAGGGTTTCTCCGAAAACATCGTCGTACGCTCCATTCTCGGCCGCTTCCTGGAGCACTCGCGAATCATCCATTTCCGCAACATCAACGAATTCTGGATCGGCAGCGCCGACATGATGCACCGCAACCTCGATCGGCGCGTGGAGGTGCTGGCTCAGGTGAAGGATCCCAAGCTCACCGGACAGCTGGACGAATTATTCGAGTCAGCACTGGACCCGTCCACGCGGTGCTGGGAATTGGGGCCCGACGGGCAGTGGACCCCGTCGCCACAGGACGGTCATACCGTGCGTGACCACCAAGTATCGTTGATGGAGCGCCATCGCAGTCCCTAGCTCTGTGTGGTGATTTTCCGGCTGTTCTTCCCGGGCCGCATCTCGATTAAGCATGCCGGCTCTGACCGAATTGATCTGCAGGAGTTGAGTTGCCGCCCCATAATTCGTCCGCCGCTCGGCGCTCGGGAAGCCGAGTCGTCTTCGCCGCCGGCGCGGTGCTCTGGCGGCCGGTCAATGCCGACGCCGCCGACCACGACATCGAGATCGCCGTCATTCACCGTCCCCGGTATGACGACTGGTCACTGCCCAAAGGCAAGGTGGACCCCGGCGAGACGGCACCGGTGGCCGCGGTGCGCGAGGTGCACGAGGAGACTGGTCAGCACGCCGTCCTCGGCAGGCGGCTCAACGTCGTGAGCTATCCGATCGACCAGGGCGTCAAAAAAGTCTTCTACTGGGCGGCGCGCGCCACCGGCGGCGACTTCGTGCCGGGTAACGAGGTGGACGAGTTGGTGTGGCTTCCGATCGCCGAGGCGATGCAGAAGCTCCAGTACGCACAGGATCGAAAAGTGTTGCGCCACTTCGGTAAAAAGCCTGTCGACACGCAAACCCTGCTGGTGGTTCGGCACGGTACCGCCGGCCGGAAATCGCGTTTCTCCGGCGATGACGCCAAGCGACCGCTGGACAAACGTGGACGTGCCCAGGCCGAGGCCCTGGTTCCGCAACTGCTCGCCTTCGGCGCGTCACAGGTTTATGCGGCCGACCGCGTCCGCTGCCAGCAGACCGTGGAACCGCTTGCCGAGGAATTGGGCGTGCCCGTGCACAACGAGCCCGCCCTCACCGAAGAGGCCTACGCCAAGAATGCGAAACGCGGCCGCCACCGAATGGTGGATATCGCCGAACAGCAAGGCACGCCGGTTGTCTGCACTCAGGGCAAGGTCATTCCGGACCTGATCGCGTGGTGGTGTGAGCGCGATGGCGTGCGGCCCGACAAATCGCGCAACCACAAGGGCAGCACCTGGGTGCTGTCACTGTCTGGCGGGCGGTTGGTGGCTGCCGACCACATCGGCGGTGCACTGGCCGCCAACGTTCGGGCGTAACTTGATTGCGGCGGCCCGCCACGCCTGGCTTCGCCGCGCTTACGACCGCCGCCGGCCTGAGCGCACGAATACCCTTCGGGGGCACCGCTGCCGCCCGAAGGGTATTCGTGTTTAGAACTTGACTTCCGGCTACTTGCGACCGCGACGCGCGGTCGTCTTCTTGGCCGGAGCCTTCTTGGCCGGAGCCTTGCTCGCGGCCTTCTTGGCCGGAGCCTTGCTCGCGGCCTTCTTGGCCGGAGCCTTCTTCGCGGCGGTCTTCTTGGCCGGAGCCTTCGTCGCCGCCTTGCGGGCCGGAGCCTTCTTGGCCGCAGCCTTCTTGGCCGGAGCCTTGGTCGCGGCCTTGCGGGCCGGAGCCTTCTTAGCCGCAGCCTTCTTGGCCGGGGCCTTCTTGGCCGCAGCCTTCTTGGCGGGAGCCTTCTTCGCGGCGGTCTTCTTGGCCGCACCACCCGACACCACACCGCGCTTGACGGCCGGGCCGTCCGACGGGAGGCGCTGTGCGCCAGACACAACCGCTTTGAATTGGGCACCGGGGCGGAACGCCGGGACGGACGTCGGCTTCACCTTCACCGTCTCACCGGTCCGCGGGTTGCGGGCCACCCGCGCTGCGCGGCGCCGCTGTTCGAACACACCGAACCCGGTGATGGTGACGCTGTCGCCCTTGTGTACCGCACGCACAATGGTGTCGACAACGTTTTCGACCGCTGCGGTCGCCTGTCGACGGTCCGTGTTCAATTTAGTTGTGAGCACATCAATGAGCTCTGCCTTGTTCATCAATCCCTCCGACGCTAGTGGTCCTCGATTTGAACCGACTAGTGGACACGGTAAACCCTCACCCAGCAAATTTCCAAGAGCCACGCGCAATTTCAGGGCAATGCGTGCGAAGTTTTCGCAATCCGGTTGCCGCCCTTGACCGGTGGCGAGTTGAAAAAATCGGCTTGGTTTAGTTAGCCGATCAAGGAGAAATTCGGCCGCGGCGCCCGCTCACGAGGTGGGCAGAGTGCGTGGTTTCCAGTCCGGATACGCCGCTTCGAACGACTCGATTTTGTCGAGTTTTCGCAGCGTAAGGGCTATATCGTCAAGACCTTCGAGCAGTCGCCACGCGGTATGGTCGTCAATCTTGAACGGCAACACCGTCGTTCCCGCCGTGATATTTCGATCTTGAAGATTGACAGTGATTTCCAATCCCGGACTCTGCTCGATGAGCTTCCAGAGCAGTTCCACACCGTCCTGAGAAACTTCGGCCGCCAACAGCCCCGCCTTGCCGGCGTTGCCCCGGAAAATGTCGCCGAATCGAGACGAGATGACCACCCGGAAGCCGTAGTCCATCAGTGCCCACACCGCGTGCTCACGCGACGAACCCGTCCCGAAATCGGGTCCCGCCACTAGCACGGACCCCCGGTCAAAGGGGCTGAGGTTTAGCACGAATGACGGATCCGACCGCCAACTGGCGAACAAGCCGTCCTCGAAACCGGTTCGGGTGACGCGCTTCAAAAACACCGCCGGAATGATCTGATCGGTGTCGACATTGGAGCGCCGCAGCGGCACACCGATACCGGTGTGGGTGTGAAATGCTTCCATGCTCAATCCCTTCGCGGTCGAAATACGTCAGCTCAAATCGGCCGGAGCGGACAATGTGCCGCGAACCGCTGTCGCCGCGGCAACGGCCGGAGACACCAAATGCGTGCGACCGCCTTTACCCTGGCGCCCTTCGAAGTTGCGGTTGGACGTCGCCGCACAGCGCTGCCCCGGCGCCAGCTGGTCGGGATTCATCCCCAGGCACATCGAGCAGCCCGCTTGGCGCCACTCGGCGCCGGCAGCGGTGAAAACCTCACCCAGCCCTTCGGCTTCGGCCTGCGCCCGCACCCGCATTGAGCCCGGTACGACGAGCATCCGCACCCCGCGCGCGACCTTGCGACCCCGCAGCACGTCGGCGACGACCCGCAGGTCCTCGATACGACCGTTGGTACAAGACCCCACGAACACCGTGTCAACGGCGATGTCGCGCATCGGCGTACCCGGTCGAAGGTCCATATATGCCAACGCTTTCTCGGCCGCCTGGCGCTGCCCGTCGTCGGTCATCAGCTCGGGATCGGGCACGGCGTCGGCCAGCGGCACGCCCTGGCCGGGGTTCGTTCCCCAGGTCACGAATGGGCTCAGCGACGCGGCGTCGAGGTAGACCTCGGTGTCGAATTCGGCGCCGGGGTCGGTGTGCAGCTCCTGCCAATAACGCATCGCCGCATCCCATTGCGCCCCTTGCGGGGCGTGTGGGCGGTCGCGCAGGAAATCGAATGTGGTCTTGTCCGGAGCCACCATTCCCGCCCGGGCGCCGGCTTCGATGCTCATATTGCAGACCGTCATCCGGCCTTCCATCGACAGCGATTCGATGGCGCTGCCGCGATATTCGATGACATGCCCCTGTCCGCCGCCGGTGCCGATCTTGGCGATCAGGGCGAGAATGATGTCTTTGGCCGTCACGCCGGCGGGCAGCCGCCCGTCGACATTGACCGCCATCGTCTTGAACGGCCGCAGCGGCAACGTCTGGGTGGCCAGCACGTGCTCGACCTCCGAGGTGCCAATTCCCATGGCCAGCGCGCCGAATGCGCCGTGGGTGGAGGTGTGACTGTCCCCACAGACGATCGTCATTCCGGGTTGCGTGAGGCCCAGCTGCGGCCCGACCACGTGCACGATGCCCTGCTCGAGGTCGCCCATTGGATATAGCCGCACACCGAATTCGGCGCAATTTCGCCGCAGCGTCTCGACCTGGGTCCGTGACACCGGGTCGGCAATCGGCTTGTCGATGTCGATGGTCGGGACATTGTGATCCTCGGTCGCCAGCGTCAAATCGGGGCGGCGCACCGGGCGGCCGGCCAGGCGTAGACCGTCGAAAGCCTGCGGGCTGGTGACTTCGTGCACCAGGTGCAGATCGATGTAGATCAAGTCGGGCGCCCCGCCTTGTTCCGAGGCACCGCCGGACACCACAACGTGGTCTTCCCAGACTTTTTCGGCCAGAGTGCGCGGTTTTGCGGCGACCCCCGCCGCCCCTTGGTCGATCCCCATTCGAACTCGCCTCAATTCGACTCGTTAGCGGCTCACCGATCATTCGGGCTGTGATCTCAGAATGCGAGACGCTAGTATCTCCTTGTGAGACAGCATAGCGGTATCGGCGTCCTGGACAAAGCCGTGGGTATCCTGCACACGATTTCCCAATCACCCTGTGGATTGGCCGAACTGTGTGAGCGGACCTCACTGCCCCGCGCCACGGCATACCGGCTGGCGGCCGCCCTCGAAGTCCACCGCCTGCTGGCGCGCGACCACGAAGGACGCTGGCTGCTCGGCCCGGCCGTCACCGAACTCGCGAGCCACGTCAATGATCCGCTGCTGGCCGCAAGCAGCGCGGTGCTCCCGCTGTTGCGCGAAACCACCGGCGAAAGCGTGCAGCTCTACCGCCGCGAGGGCACCGACCGGGTCTGCGTGGCCGCGCTGGAACCCGCTGCTGGCCTTCGCGATACGGTTCCGATCGGGGCGCGACTGCCGATGACGGCCGGGTCGGGGGCGAAAGTCCTACTTGCCCATAGCGATGCGGCTACTCAGAAAGCGGTGCTCGCGACGGCGAAATTCACCGAACGAACGCTGGCCGAAGTGCGGCGGCGGGGCTGGGCCCAAAGCGTGGCCGAGCGCGAGCCGGGCGTCGCGAGTGTGTCGGCGCCGGTCCGCGATAGCCGCGGTGTGGTCGTCGCAGCCATCTCGGTATCGGGACCCATCGACCGAATCGGCCGGCGCCCGGGGGCACGCTGGGCCGCAGACCTATTGGCCGCCGCCGACGCACTCACCCGCCGTCTCTGAGCCACCAGCGCACGCTGCCGCGGGCCTGGCCTGACAGACTGACCGGCATGGGAACCAATCAGCGCGCGAGCATCGTCATGTCCGAAGACGAGATCGCAGAATTCGTCGTGAAAAGCCGCACCGGCACGCTGGCCACCATCGGCGCCGACGGCCAGCCCCACTTGACCGCCATGTGGTACGCCGTGGTCGACGGCGAGATCTGGCTGGAGACCAAGGCCAAGTCGCAGAAGGCCGTCAACCTCAAGCGCGATCCGCGGGTGAGCTTTCTGATCGAGGACGGCCACACCTACGACACGTTGCGCGGGGTCTCTTTCGAGGGCGTGGCGGAAATCGTGGACGATCCCGACGTCGCACATCGCGTGGGTGTCAGCGTCTGGGAGCGCTACACCGGTCCCTACACCGACGACATGAAGCCGTTTGTCGAGCAGATGATGAACAAGCGGGTCTGCGTTCGCATCGTGGCCCGCCGGGCTCGCTCGTGGGATCACCGCAAACTCGGCTTGCCGGCTATGCCGGTGGGCGGATCGACAGCACCGGCGGTCTTACAGACCGACCAGTAAGTGCGTTATTTGTAGCCCCGATGGGATTCGAACCCACGCTACCGCCGTGAGAGGGCGGCGTCCTAGGCCGCTAGACGACGGGGCCAGAAACGATCCAGAGACGATCCGGAGTGCCAGCATAGCTCACCCCGCTAAGCCCACCTAATCGCTTCAGGCGGAGTGATTTTGCTGGGGTACCAGGACTCGAACCTAGAATGGCTGAACCAGAATCAGCTGTGTTGCCAATTACACCATACCCCATTGGCTGCCTATAACCGCTGGTCAGCGTGTATTGCGGGCTTTCGTAAGCTCTTTGGAGTCCGCCGCCGCCAGCCGTTGTCGGCCTTTCGGTAAACCGCAGTGCAGACTACCAAAGTCTCGCCGGACACTCCGCACGCGTGCGCGCGGTCGCTCAAGCGGGCTCGCGCCCGGCCGTCTCGCGCGCGGCCCGCAGCCGCCGCATGCTGCGGTCGCGCCCGAGCAGCTCGAGCGACTCGAACAATGGCGGGCTGATCGTCGTCCCGGTGGCCCCCACCCTGATCGGGCCGAACGCCTTGCGCGGCTTGAGGCCCAGGTTGTCGATGAGCGCGGCCTTGAGCGCGGCCTCGATCTGCGGCGCCGTCCAGTCCGCCACGGCGTCCAGCGCGGCCAGCGCCGCGTCCAGAACCGCGGCACCGTCCGGGCCCAGCTCTTTGGCGGCGGCCTTGGGGTCGATCGCGTACTCGTCGTCGTTCAGGAACTTCAGCAGCTCCCAGGCGTCGCCGAGCACCACGATCCGGGTCTGCACCAAGTCGGCGGCGGTGGCGAAGCCGGCGTCGTCCAAATCGAGGTGATGGCCGTGGAGGTCGAGATAATCGCGCAACCTGCCGGTGAAGTCGTCGACCGCAAGCATCCGGATGTGCTCGGCGTTCAGCGCGTCGGCCTTCTTCTGGTCGAAACGGGCGGGATTGGAGTTGACGTTGACGACGTCGAACGCGGCCACCATCTCGTCGAGGCTGAACACGTCGTGGTCAGGCGGCGATGGCCCAGCCGAGCAACGCGAGATAGTTGAGCAGCCCTTCGGGGATGAAGCCGCGGTCGCGGTGGGCGAACAGGTTCGACTGTGGGTCGCGCTTGGAGAGCTTTTTGGTTCCCTCCCCCAATACCGTTGGGAGGTGAGCGAACTGCGGAGTGCGCTCGGCCACGCCGATCCGGATCAGCGCCTGATACAGCGCGAGCTGGCGCGGCGTCGACGGCAGCAGATCCTCCCCGCGCAGCACATGGGTGATCTTCATCAGCGCGTCGTCGCACGGGTTGACCAAGGTGTACAACGGATCTCCGTTGGCACGGGTCAACGCGAAATCGGGCACGGACCCGGCGGCGAAGCCGGTGGTGCCGCGAACCATGTCGTCCCACGCGAGATCGCCGTCGGGCATCCGCAACCGCACCACCGGTTTGCGGCCCTCGGCCAGGAACGCGGCGCGCTGGGAGTCGGTCAGCTGCCGGTCGAAATTGTCGTAGCCCAGCTTGGGATTACGGCCCGCGGCGACATGGCGCGCCTCCACCTCCTCCGCCGTCGAAAAGGCGTAATAGGCCTCCCCCGCTTCGAGCAGCTTGGCCACCACGTCGTGATAGATCTCACTGCGCTGCGATTGGCGGTAGGGGCCATAGGGTCCCCCCACCTCGGGCCCCTCGTCCCAATCCAGGCCGAGCCAGCGCAGCGCGTCCAGCAGCGCCAGATAACTTTCCTCGCTGTCGCGCTGCGCGTCGGTGTCCTCGATGCGAAAGACGAAGGTGCCGCCGGTGTGTCGGGCGTAGGCCCAGTTGAACAGCGCCGTGCGCACCATTCCGACGTGCGGGGTGCCGGTGGGCGAGGGACAGAATCGGACGCGTACTTGTGCGGGTGCAGTCACGATTTTCCTTTGCGGACCACGGGATTGGTGAGGGTGCCGATGCCCTCGATGGTGATGGAGACGGTGTCGCCGTCCTCGATGGGACCGACACCCGCCGGCGTTCCGGTGAGGATGATGTCGCCGGGCAGCAATGTCATCACGGCCGAGATCCACTCGACGATGGAGCCGATGTCGTGGATCAGCAGCGAGGTACGGCTGTGCTGCTTGACCTCGCCGTTGACCTCGGTGCGCAATTCCAGATCGCCAGGGTCGAGCGGTTTGAGGTCTGTGACGATCCACGGCCCGACCGGGCAGAAGGTGTCATGCCCTTTGGCCCGGGTCCATTGGCCGTCGGATTTCTGTTGATCCCGCGCCGACACGTCGTTGCCGATGGTGTAGCCGAGGATGTTCTCCGCCGCCTGTGCGGCCGACACGTCCTTGCAGGGCCGGCCGATCACCACCGCGAGCTCGCCCTCGAAATGCACCGGTGATGCGTTGGCCGGCAACCGAATCGGCACGTTCGGCCCGATGATCGCGGTGTTGGGCTTGAGGAATATCACCGGATCCACCGGCGCGGGTCCGGTCATGTCCTTCATCTCGGCGATGTGGTCGGCGTAGTTCTTGCCGACGCACACCACCTTGCTGGCCAGTATCGGGGCGAGCAGCCGGACGTCGGCCAGCGGCCATGACCGGCCGGTGAAGTTCGGCGTGCCGAATGGATGTTCGGCGATCTCGCGCGCGACCATCTCCGCTGGGTCGTTGAGCTTCACCTTCGATACTGACGAAGGCGACACCGTCCGGGCTGGCGATTCGACCAAGGCGCATTTGGTTGAGCCTAGTGACGGTCGCGAGCGCGGCGTAGCCGGGCGTGGCGGGCCGTCACCATCCGAGCTAGTGACGGTCGCGAGCGCGGCGTAGCCGGGCGTGGCGGGCCGTCACCATCCGGTCCTAGTCTGGCGACGATTCGGGCCGGGACGGCCCGCGGCCGGGGGCACCGACAGCGGGCAACGGCACAAGTCCTACCGCGCATTTTCCCGCCGGTATGCAAGCATGGGGAATGCAGAACGAGCCCGCCGCGACGCCCGAAATCGGCGCGGGCAGGCGCTGGTCGATCATGATGCGCTTCGCTGCTGGCAACGGCAAGTTCGTTCCTCTTCATCAACGGCGTCGCGTTCCTGATCCCGTCGCTGCAAAGCGCGCGCGGAATCCCGCTCGACGAGGCCGGTCTGCTGGCCTCGATGCCCAGCTGGGGCATGGTCGTCACGCTGGTGCTCTGGGGGTACGTGCTGGACCGGGTCGGCGAGCGGATGGTGATGGCCACGGGCTCGGCGCTTACCGCGATAGCGGCCTACGCCGCGGCGTCGGCGCATTCGATCGCTGCTGATCGCGGTGTACCTATTTCTCGGCGGTATGGCCGCCGCCAGTTGCAACACGGCCGGCGGCCGGCTGGTGTCGGCCTGGTTTCCGCCACACCAGCGCGGGCTGGCCATGGGCATCCGCCAGACCGCGCAACCCTTGGGAATCGCCTTGGGCGCGCTGATAATTCCCGAGCTTGCCGAACACGGACCGCAGGCCGGCCTCAGGTTCACCGCGCTGGCGTGCGTGCTCGGGGCGATCGTGAGCGTGGTCGGCATCGTCGACCCGCCGCGCAAGCCCCGCGCCAGTGCGAGCGAACAGGAACTCGCCAGCCCATACCGAGGATCGTTCACGCTCTGGCGAATTCACGCGGTGGCGGCCCTGATGATGATGCCGCAAACGGTCACCGTGACGTTCATGCTCGTGTGGCTGATCAAGAACCTGCACTGGTCGGTCGCCGGCCGCCGGCGGGTTGGTCACGCTTTCGCAGTTGCTCGGCGCGCTCGGCCGCGTGGCCGTGGGCCGCTGGTCGGATCGACTGGGCTCACGCATGCGGCCCGTGCGCTACATCGCGGCCGCCGCCGCGCTCATCCTGCTCTTGCTGGCGTGGGCCGATTACGTGAATTCCCGTTGGCAGGCCGGGCTGATGGTCGCCATCTCCGTGACCGCGGTACTCGACAACGGGCTGGAAGCAACCGCCATCACCGAATTCGCCGGACCGTTCTGGAGTGGTCGCGCGCTGGGCATTCAGAACACCACCCAGCGGATGATGGCGGCCGCCGGCCCCCCGCTGTTCGGTGCCTTGATCTCGGCCGCGAAATACCCACCGGCATGGATGTTGTGCGCGTTGTTCCCATTGGCGGCAATGCCGTTGGTGCCGACGCGGTTGCTCCCGCCCGGCCTGGAAACTAAAGCTCGGCAGCAATCCGTTCGCCGACTTCGGCGGTGGCGCGCCGTTCGTTCCCACGCGTCGCCAGATATCGCTCGACGGCCCGGTCCACCCGCTTAGCGGCGGCGTCCTCGCCGAGATGGGCCAGTAGCAGCGCCACCGACATGATGGCAGCGGTGGGATCGGCGATGCCCTGACCGGCGATGTCGGGAGCGCTGCCGTGGACGGGCTCGAACATCGAGGGGTTGGTCCGGGTGCCGTCGATGTTTCCACTGGCGGCCAAGCCAATTCCGCCGCACACCGCCGCCGACAGGTCGGTGATGATGTCGCCGAACAGGTTGTCGGTGACGATCACGTCGAAGCGACCGGGGTCGGTGACCATGAAGATGGTCGCGGCATCGATGTGTTGGTATGCCACCTCGACGTCGGGATAGTCCCTGCCGACCTCGGCCACGATGCGCGACCACAGTTTGCCGGCGAAGGTCAGCACGTTGGTTTTGTGCACCAGTGTCAAGTGCTTTCGGCGTCGCTGCGCCCGCTCGAATGCGTCGGACACCACGCGGCGTACGCCGAAAGCCGTGTTCTGGCTTACCTCGGTGGCGACTTCGTTGGGTGTTCCGACGCGGATGGCGCCGCCGGTGCCGGTGTAGGGACCCTCCGTTCCCTCGCGCACCACCACGAAGTCGATCTCGGGGTTGCCGGCCAACGGGCTGTTCACTCCCGGATAAAGCCGGCCCGGCCGCAGGTTGATGTGATGGTCCAGCTCGAAACGCAGGCGCAGCAACAACCCTCGCTCCAGGATGCCGCTGGGCACCGACGGGTCACCGATGGCCCCGAGCAGAATGGCGTCATGCGCGCGCAGCTCGTCGACGACCGAGTCGGGCAGTAGCTCGCCGGTGGCGTGGTATCGCCGCGCACCCAGGTCGTAGCTGGTCTTGTCCACCCCGGGCAGAACCGTGTCCAGGACTTTGATGGCCTCGGAAACGACTTCGGGACCGATACCGTCGCCCTCGATCACCGCCAGCTTCATCGGCGCCGCTCCTCCTCATCGCTTCGTCCCCGGCAAGCGGGTGGCACCCCGCTGCATCGTCGCCGGCGCGGGTCACGAAAGATCAACCACCTCAAGCTTGTTGGCGCCGACGGCCGCGCCGATTTCGGCCCGCACGTCGCCCGGCACGTCTCGGTCCAGGCGCAGCAGAATCGTCGCGCTCGGGCCCTCGGTGTCCTCGGAGAGCTGCGCGGCTTCGATGTTCACCCCGGCCGAACCGAGCAGGGTGCCGATCTTGCCCAGCGCACCGGGCTGGTCGACGTAGTTGATCACCAGGTTGATGCCCTGGGCACGCAGGTCGAAGTTGCGGCCGTTGATCTGCACGATCTTCTCCACCAGCTGCGGCCCGGACAGGGTGCCGGCGACGTTGACGGCGGTGCCGTCGGGCGCAACCGCGCGCACGTCGACCACGCTGCGGTGGTTGGGGCTTTCCGACGCGGTGCCGATTTCGGCGGTGATGCCGCGTTCTTCGGCCAGCGACGGTGCGTTGACGAACGTCACCGGCCCCTCGACGACGGCCGAGAACAGCCCGCGCAGGGCCGAAAGTTTCAGCACCTCAACGTCTTCGGAGGCAAGCTCGCCGCGTACCTGGACCGATAGCGACACCGGCGGGCCGTCGGACAGCGTGGCGGCCAGCACCCCGAGCTTGCGCACCAAGTCCAGCCAGGGCGCCACCTCCTCGGTGACCACCCCGCCGCCGACGTTGACCGCGTCGGGAACGAATTCCCCGGCCAGAGCGAGCTTCACGCTTGCCGCGACGTCGGTGCCGGCCCGGTCCTGCGCCTCTTCGGTCGATGCCCCCAGATGCGGTGTGACCACCACCTGCGGCAGCTCGAACAGCGGGCTGTCGGTGCAGGGCTCTTTGGAGAAGACGTCCAGACCGGCCGCGCGGACGTGGCCGCTGCGCACCGCGTCGGCCAGCGCCGCCTCGTCCACCAGACCGCCGCGGGCCGCGTTGACGATGATGACGCCCGGCTTGGTCTTGGCCAGCGCGTCCTTGTCGATCAGGCCCGCGGTCTCGGGCGTCTTCGGCAGATGCACGGAAATGAAGTCGGCGCGGCCCAGCAGTTCGTCCAGCGTCAACAGTTCGATGCCCAGCTGCGCGGCGCGGGCCGGCGACACGTAGGGGTCGTAGGCGATCAGATGCGTCCCGAAGGCGCTGAGCCGCTGGGCAACCAACTGCCCGATCCGGCCCAGGCCCACCACGCCGACCGTCTTGCCGAAGATCTCGGTGCCCGAGAACGACGACCGCTTCCAGGCGTGCTCGCGCAGCGAGGCATCGGCCGCGGGCACCTGGCGGGCCGCCGACAGCAGCAATGCCAGCGCGTGCTCGGCGGCACTGTGGATGTTCGACGTCGGCGCGTTGACCACCAGCACGCCGCGCTCGGTGGCGGCGTCGACGTCGACGTTGTCCAGGCCTACCCCGGCGCGGGCGACGATCTTCAGCTTGGGCGCCGCCGCCAGCACCTCGGCGTCGACGGTGGTGGCCGAACGCACCAGCAGCGCGTCGGCCTCCGGCACGGCCGCCAGCAGCTTCTCCCGATCGGGGCCGTCTACCCAGCGCACCTCGACCTGGTCACCCAGGGCGGCGACGGTTGATTCGGCGAGCTTGTCGGCAATGAGTACAACAGGCAGATTCACCCGGCCAGCCTATCGGCTGTAATTGACGCGTGGACGTCACCATCGTCGGCAGCGGACCCAACGGGCTGACCGCTGCCGTAATCTGCGCCCGGGCCGGCCTGAAAGTGCAGGTCGTCGAAGCTCAGCCGACCTTCGGCGGGGATTTGCGGCCTACGATGACGCCGTGACGAAACTTGCGATCATCTACTACTCGGCCACCGGCCATGGCACCACGATGGCGCAGCGCGTCGCCGCCGCGGCGGAGTCGGCGGGGGCCGAAGTCCGCCTGAGGCACGTCGCCGAAACACAGGATCCCGAATCGTTCGCCCATAATCCGGCCTGGACCGCCAACTATGAGGCGACCAAAGACCTTCCGGCAGCCACCGGCGACGACATCGTCTGGGCCGACGCGGTGATCTTCGGTTCACCGACCCGGTTCGGCTCTCCGGCAGCGCAATTGCGCGCGTTCCTCGATTCGCTGGGCGGGTTGTGGGCGCAGGGCAAGCTCGCGGACAAGGTGTATGCGGGCTTCACGTCGTCCAACACCATCCACGGCGGTCAGGAAACCACCCTGCTCTCGCTGTACATCACGCTGATGCATTTCGGCGGCATCATCGTGCCGCCGGGATACACCGACCCGTGCAAGTTCGTCGATGGCAATCCGTATGGCGCGAGCCTGGTCACGCACTCACGACAACATCCACGAGTTCGACGAGCCCACGGGCACGGCTCTCGAGCATCTGGCCCGCCGGGTGGTCGAGACGGCCGGGCGCCTCGCGACGTCCTGAGCCGCCGAACGTGCACTGACGGCGAAAATATCGCGAAATCGTCGCCGTGAGTGCACGTTCGGCGCTTACGGGTGCCTGATTCGTGTGGTTGTGAGCGCATAGAACACCGGCATCGCGACGAAAATGACCAGCGCTGCCGCCGGGAGCCACAACGCCCCAATGACGCCTGCAATCACATAGGCCGTGATACCGACCACTGCACGGATCCTGTTGGCGCCGAACGCTTGCCGGTCGATTCCGGTCTCGACGAGCTCGTCGCGGCGGCGATGGACCTGGTGGTAGAGCAGCAGCCAACTGGCACACATTGCGGTAGCGATGCCCGCGTACAGCGCCACCGCGGTCCGTGCGTCTGCGCTGTCCACCCCGGTGATCAGCGCCCGGGAGAGCACCGCGGTGGGAAACGGTATCAGCGCCGTGGTGAACAGCAGCAAGAGGTTCGCCAAGTGCACGCCATTGTCGACACGCCGGATCGCGACAAACGCTTGATGGTGGCTGAGCCAGATCACCGCGACGTAGAAGAAGGACGCGAAGTAGCCGAGATAAGCGGGCCACTGCCGGGCGAGGCCGTCGAGCAGTTCGCCCGGAGTGTGTTCAGGTGCCTTCAGATCCAGCACGAGCAAGGTGACCACGATCGCGAAGACGCCGTCGCTGAAGGCCTCCACGCGTCCGGTGTCGGTCAGCTCCGTCGACGGGCCGCCGCCGCCCGCATCGGATACCGGGTCAGGCACGGCCGCGCGTCATGCGGTTTCGGTGATCGGCCGGTCGACCCAGCTCATCAGGTCGCGCAGCTTCTTTCCGGTGACCTCGATGGGGTGCTCGGCGTTCTCCTTGCGCAGCTGCTCGAGTTGCTTGTTGCCGCCCTCGACGTTGGCGACCAGCTTCTTGGTGAAGTCGCCGCTCTGGATGTCGCGCAGGATTTCCCGCATCCGCTCCTTGGTGCCGGCGTCGATGACGCGCGGACCCGAGAGGTAGCCGCCGAATTCAGCGGTGTCGGACACCGAGTAGTTCATCCGGGCGATGCCGCCCTCGTACATCAGGTCGACGATCAGCTTGAGCTCGTGCAGCACCTCGAAGTACGCCATCTCCGGCGGGTAGCCCGCCTCGACCATCACATCGAAACCGGTCTTGACCAATTCCTCTGTGCCACCGCACAACACGGCCTGCTCACCGAACAGGTCGGTCTCGGTCTCGTCCTTGAAGGTGGTCTTGATGACACCGGCGCGGGTGCCGCCGATCGCCTTGGCGTAGGACAGGGCCAGCGCCTCGCCGTCGCCGTTCGGATCCTGGTCGACGGCGATCAGGCACGGGCACACCCTTGCCGTCGACGAATTGCCGACGCACCAAGTGCCCCGGGCCCTTCGGTGCCACCATGGCGACGGTGACGTTGGCGGGCGGCTTGATCAGGTCGAAGTGGATGTTGAGCCCGTGACCGAAGAACAACGCGTCCCCATCCTTGAGGTTGGGTTCGATGTCGTTCTTGAAAATGTCGGCCTGCGCGGTGTCGGGCGCCAGCAGCATGATGACGTCGGCCCACTTGGCGACCTCGGCCGGGGTGTCGACGTCCAGGCCCTGCTCTTCGACCTTGGCCCGGGACTTCGACCCCTCCTTCAGGCCCACCTTCACCTGCACGCCGGAGTCGCGCAGGCTCAGCGAGTGCGCGTGTCCTTGGCTGCCGTATCCGATGACACCGACCTTGCGACCCTGGATGATCGTCAGGTCCGCATCGTCGTCGTAGAACATCGGCAATGTCTCCCCAGACGGGTTAGCCACTTCACTATCTCCTTCTTGTTTGCGCCGAAAACTTATTTGGCCGTGCCGATTCCGCGTGGACCGCGGGACAACGACACCACTCCCGATTGGACGATTTCGCGGATCCCGAAGGGTTCCAGGACCCGCAGCAGCGCCTCGATCTTGCCGCGGTCACCCGTGGCCTCAATCGTCAGCGACTCCGGCGAGACGTCAACCACCTTGGCGCGGAACAGGTTCACCGCTTCGATCACCTGGCTGCGGATACCCGCGTCGGCGCGCACCTTGATCAGCGCCAGTTCCCGCGAGACCGAGTTGTCGTCGTCGAGCTCAACGATCTTGATGACGTTGATCAGCTTGTTGAGCTGCTTGGTGATCTGCTCGAGTGGGGTCTCCTCGGCGGAGACCACGATGGTCATCCGCGACATGTCCTTCTGCTCGGTGGCACCGACCGCCAGCGATTCGATGTTGAACCCGCGCCGCGAGAACAGGGCCGCCACCCGCGCGAGCACGCCGGGTTTGTCTTCGACCAACACCGACAGGGTGTGCGTATTCATCAGGCGTGCCCTTCGCTCTCGTCGTCGAACAGCGGGCGGATTCCGCGGGCCGCCTGGATCTCGTCATTGCTGGTGCCGGCGGCCACCATCGGCCACACCTGCGCGTCGGCGCCGACGATGAAGTCGATCACCACCGGGCGGTCGTTGATCGCGCGCGCCTGGTTGATCACGTCTTCGACGTCTTCCTCACGCTCGCAACGCAATCCGACGCAGCCCAGCGCCTCCGCCAGCTTCACGAAATCCGGGATACGATGCGAATGGGTGGCCAGATCGGTTTGCGAATAGCGCTCTTCGTAGAACAGGGCCTGCCACTGACGCACCATGCCCAGGTTGCCGTTGTTGATCAGCGCCACCTTGATCGGCACGCCTTCGATCGCGCAGGTGGCCAGCTCCTGGTTGGTCATCTGGAAACAGCCGTCGCCGTCGATCGCCCAGACCTCGGCGTCCGGGCGCGCCATCTTGGCGCCCATGGCGGCCGGAATGGCGAAACCCATGGTGCCCAACCCGCCGGAGTTCAGCCACGTGCGTGGCTTTTCATACGAGATGAACTGGGCCGCCCACATCTGATGCTGGCCGACGCCGGCGACGTACAGGGCGTCCGGACCGGCGATCTGGCCCAGCTTCTCGATCACATATTCCGGGCCGAGGCTCCCGTCGCTCTGCGGCCCGTAGCTCAACGGGTAGGTGGACTTGAACTTGGTTCAGGTAGGCCCACCACTCGGCCATGTCGAGTTGCCGGGAATCCCGTCCTGGCGCAGCAACTCGAGCAGCTCGATGATGACGGCTTTGACGTCGCCGACGATCGGCACGTCGGCATGGCGGTTTTTGCCGATCTCGGCCGGGTCGATGTCGGCGTGAATGACCTTGGCCTCCGGCGCGAAGGTGTCCAGCTTCCCGGTCACCCGGTCATCGAAGCGGGTTCCCAGCGCGATCAGCAGGTCGCTGCGCTGCAGCGCCGCCACCGCGGCGACGGTGCCGTGCATGCCGGGCATGCCCATGTGCTGGGGATGGCTGTCCGGGAACGCCCCGCGCGCCATCAGCGTGGTCACCACCGGGATGCCGGTCAGCTCGGCCAGCTCGTACAGCTGCTCGGTCGCCTCACCGCGGATGACACCGCCGCCCACGTAGAGCACCGGCTTGCGGGCGGCCGCGATCAGCTTGGCGGCCTCACGGATCTGCCGGCTGTGCGGTTTGGTGTTCGGCTTGTATCCGGGCAGGTTGATGCGCGGCGGCCAGCTGAACGTGCACTGCCCCTGCAGCACGTCTTTGGGGATGTCGACGAGCACCGCGCCGGGGCGGCCCGAGGAGGCGATGTGGAACGCCTCGGCGAGCACCTGCGGAATCTCGTTGCCCGAGCGGACCAGGAAGTTGTGCTTGGTGATCGGCATCGTGATGCCCGAGATGTCGGCTTCCTGGAAGGCGTCGGTGCCGATCAGCGAGCGTCCGACCTGGCCGGTGACGGCGACGACGGGTATCGGAGTCCATCTGGGCGTCGGCCAGCGGGGTCACCAGGTTGGTGGCGCCTGGCCCCGACGTCGCCATGCAGACGCCGACCTTGCCGGTGGCGTGCGCGTAGCCGCTGGCGGCGTGGCCGGCCCCCTGCTCGTGGCGGACCAGCACGTGGCGCAGTTTCTGCGAGTCGAACAGCGGGTCATAGACCGGCAGCACCGCGCCGCCCGGAATGCCGAAGATGACCTCTACGCCGAGCTCCTCCAGCGAACGGATCACCGACTGTGCGCCGGTAAGTTGCTCGGGCCCAATCCGTTGCGGTTTGGCGGCCGCGGGCTTCGCGGCGCGCTTGGCCGCGTCCGTGGCGATGTCCGCAGCATCCGGTGCCGCGGAGGTGTGCTGCCTGATGGGAGCGCTCACTGTCGTTCAGTCCTTTTCATTCTCGGAAGTCTCGCTGCGGGGCAACAAAAAACCCCCGACAGCTCATCTGCTGCACGAGGGTTGCGCGTTGGTGCTGGATTGCTTCACATGCTGAAGGGCAAGTCAGGCACCAACGCGCCGACTAATTACTACGAGCATCCCGGGCTTTCCGGCGGTATCCATAGCGTCCGACGCTAGCCTTCGCACAGCTCAGCAGTCAAATCCGTGACCGCCGGCGACCGGTCACCAGGTGGGTCGGGCCGCGGCGCACCGGCGAGCGCTCGCGGAATCGGTCCCGGGTGCCGGGTGAAATGATGGTGGGGTGGCTACTGGTTCGTCTCCCCAAACCCCGTCCAAAGCGCCCGTCGTGATCAAGGTGTCCCCGATCGCGCATCTGGCCGTCGGGTTCTTGACCCTGGGATTGCTGATACCGGTGCTGCTCTGGCCGCCGTCCCTGCCGCTGCTGATCCTGCCGATGCTGCTGTCGGCGTTGATCGTCCGGTTGCGCACCGTCGCCGACGACCAGCGGCGTGACCGTTCGGACGCTGCTGGGCAGCCGGCAGGTGCGCTGGGACGACATCGACGGGCTGCGCTTCCACCGCGGTTCGTGGGGTCGCGCGCAACTCAAGAACGGCGCATAGCTGCGGTTGCCCGCGGTCACGTTCTCCACGCTGCCGGAACTGACCGAGGCCAGCGGGGGCCGGGTCCCCAACCCCTACCAGTGACCCGGCAGGTCAGCCGATCGGATTCACGCCGTTGAGGGCCACCCACACCCCGACACCGGCGGCGATGCCGGCCAGCAGGGCGACAAAGGACCCGATGAAGGGCCGGTGGGCCCAACCGCGGCGCGCGTCCAGGCCGTAGCGGCCGGGCCCGCACAGAACGACCGCGGCGGCCATGACGATCAGGGTGATCTGGTATTCGTGACCCTCGGGCAGGAAGAACGAGAAGTTGCGGGTATGCGGCCGCACCGACACGCTGGCCAGCAGGCCGTTGATCAGGAACGCCAGCGCCCCGGCCGCGGCGACCGGCGTGAACAAGCCCAGTATCAGCAGCGCACCCGCCACGGCCTCACCGCCGGCGCTCACGTAGGCGAGGATGTCGGCGTGGTGGTAGCCGACATCGGACAGTGAGTTCTTGAACCCGGTGACGCCCGAGCCGCCCCACCAGCCGAACAGCTTCTGCAGCCCGTGGGCGCCGAGCACCACGCCCAACCCGACGCGCAGCAGCAGCAAACCGAGATGCTGCGTGCCGCGCCGGCCGACATCGTGCAATCGGTCGTCGTGTTCGTCGTCGTCGTCGAGGTCGGCGGAGTCGGAAACCGCGTGCCGGGCCGCCGAATGCGGCTGGGCGTAGGGCAGGGGCTCCTGCGTGTTCCAGCAGGTTGTAACCCCCGGCCCCGGAGCCGGCGACCGCGCGCGCCGTAGGGGATGACGGTGGTGGTCCCGGTGGACGGGTTGAAGTCGCCGGGGTAGCCGACTGGCGTCAGATCATCTTCGGGATCGACCAGCCGCGCCGAGGCGGGGCGTCCCGGGGTCGGCTCCGGGGATTCGCCGGGGCGTTGCCAATGTGCGTCATTCGGTTGACTGGTCACGGCTGTCAGGGTAAGGGCATTCGGTCCTGAATTGGGGATTTGAGCGGCGCTTTCGCCTGGCAATCGGTGGTTTGCCCGTCAAATCGGCCCGAATCGGCCCCGAATCGCCTTCCGAGCCCGTTGCGACTGCCCGCGACGGGAGATCGCTGGTCGCCAGAGGTGGCGCCATCCGACGCAACGCCCCGGATCGACTTTGCGGCGGCCGGCAAGAGGGACGTGTGTGGCGGCACCGCTGGCACTGTCCGTAGCCTGACGGTCATGCGACTAGGGCGATCGGGGCGGTCGGATCGGCGCGCGTTTGCCGCGCTGTGCGCCCTCGTGCTGGTAGCGAGCGGGTGCGCGCGCTTCAATGACGCCCAATCGCAACCGTTCACCACCGCGCCCGAGCTCAAGCCGCAGCCCAGCTCGACGCCTCCCCCGCCGCCGCCGCTGCCGCCCACGCCGTTTCCCAAGGCCTGCCCCGCTCCCGGGGTGATGCAGGGCTGCCTGGAGAGCACGAGCGGCCTGATCATGGGTCCCGACAGCAAAACCGCGCTGGTCGCCGAGCGCACCACCGGCGCGGTCAAGGAGATCTCGGTCAGCGCCGAGCCGAAGGTGAAGACGGTGATCCCGGTCGACCCGTCCGGGGATGGCGGCTTGATGGACATCGTGATGTCGCCCACCTACACGCAGGACCGCCTGATGTACGCCTACATCAGCACGCCCACCGACAACCGGGTGATCCGCGTGGCCGACGGCGACATCCCGAAGGACATCCTGACCGGGATCCCCAAGGGCGCCACCGGAAACACCGGGGCGTTGATCTTCACCAGCCCCACCACGCTGGTGGTGATGACCGGCGACGCGGGCAATCCGGCGCTGGCCGCCGATCCCAAATCGCTGGCCGGCAAGGTGCTGCGGATCGAGCAGCCCACCACCGTGGGCCAGGCGCCGCCGACGACGGCGCTGTCCGGCGTGGGTGCCGGCGGCGGCCTGTGCACCGACCCGGTCGACGGCTCCCTGTATGTGGCCGACCGCACCCCGACGGCGGATCGGTTGCAGCGCATCACCAAAACCTCCGACGTGTCGACGGTGTGGACCTGGCCCGACAAGCCGGGCGTGGCCGGCTGCGCGGCAATGGACGGAACCGTGCTGGTCAACCTGATCAACACCAAGCTGACGGTCGCGGTCCGGCTGGCGCCGGCCACGGGCGCGGTCACCGGCGAACCCGACGTCGTCCGCAAGGACACCCACGCGCACGCCTGGGCGCTGCGCATGTCGCCGGACGGAAACGTCTGGGGCGCAACCGTCAACAAGACGGCCGGGGATGCCGAGAAGCTGGACGACGTGGTGTTCCCGCTCTTCCCGCAGGGCGGCGGATTCCCGCGCAACAGCGACGACAAGAGCTGAGCGCCCTCGACGTCTTGCTGGCGGACGTGTGACCCGGTCAGCCCTGGCCGCAGGCCGCCAAGACCAGTTCGCGCACCCGGGCGGCATCGGCCTGGCCGCGGGTGGCCTTCATCACCGCGCCGACGATAGCGCCGGCCGCGGCCACCTTCCCACCGCGGATCTTCTCTGCCACATCGGGATTGGCGGCCAGCGCCTCGTCCACGGCGGCCTGGGTCACCGAGTCGTCGCGCACCAGCGCCAAACCGCGGGCTGTCATCACCTCTGCGGGCTCGCCCTCCCCGGCCAGCACCCCCTCGACGACCTGGCGGGCCAGCTTGGTGGACAGCTTGCCCTCGTCGACCAACGCCACCACGGCGGCGACCTGGGCGGGCGTGATGGCCAGTTCATCGAGCGCCACGTTGGCCTCGTTGGCCTTCTGCATCAGGAAGTTTCCCCACCAGGCGCGGGCCTGCTCGCTGGACGCGCCGTGTTCGATGGTCGCGGTGACCAATTCGATCGCCCCGGCGTTCACCAGGTCACGCATCACCTCGTCGGAGATTCCCCACTCGTCCTGAATGCGCTTGCGGCTCAACCACGGCAGCTCGGGAATGGTCGCGCGCAGCTTTCTCGATCAGCTCGCGGCTGGGCGCGACGGGCTCCAGGTCCGGCTCGGGGAAATACCGGTAGTCCTCGGCTGTTTCCTTGGTGCGGCCCGGACTCGTGTAGCCGCCGGCCTCGTGAAAGTGCCTGGTTTCCTGGATGATTCGACCGCCCGACGCCAGAACCGCGGCCTGGCGCTGCATTTCGTAGCGCACCGCGACCTCGACGCTTTTCAGCGAGTTGACGTTCTTGGTCTCCGTCCGGGTGCCGAACTCGGTCGCACCTGTGGGCTTGAGCGACACATTGGAATCACAGCGCATGGAGCCCTGGTCCATCCGGACATCCGATACCTCCAAGGCGCGCAACAAGTCTCGCAAGGCCGTCACGTACGCGCGGGCGATCTGCGGCGCCCTGGCGCCGGCACCCTCGATGGGCTTGGTGACGATCTCGATCAACGGCACGCCGGCGCGGTTGTAGTCGATCAGCGACGTGGTCGCGCCGTGGATGCGGCCGGTCTCACTGCCGATGTGGGTGAGCTTGCCGGTGTCTTCCTCCATGTGCGCGCGCTCGATCTCGACCCGCCAGGTGGTGCCGTCTTCCAGCGGTGCTTCCAGGTAGCCGTTGATGGCGATGGGCTCGTCGTACTGCGAAATCTGGTAGTTCTTCGGCTGGTCCGGGTAGAAGTAGTTCTTCCGGGCGAAGCGGCACCAGGGCACGATTTCGCAGTTCAGCGCCAGCCCGATGCGAATGGCCGATTCGACCGCGCTCTGGTTGAGCACGGGCAGCGAGCCGGGCAGGCCCAGGCACACCGGGCACACCTGGGTGTTGGGTTCGGCGCCGAATGCGGTGCTGCAGCCGCAGAACATCTTGGTGACGGTGGACAGTTCGACGTGCACCTCGAGGCCGAGTACCGGATCGAAACGCGCGATGACGTCGTCGTAGTCCATCAGATCGGCGCTGGCGGCAACACTCATGCGCTCGATCCTAATGGTGATCGCGAGCGCGGCGGAGCCGGGCGAAGCGGTCACCACCGGAGCCGTCAGCCAGCTGGTGATCGTCGCGCGTCCTCCCCTGCCCGGGAACATATCGGCCAGCACGGCCGCCATCTCCAGATAACTGCGCCGGCTTTCCTTGCTCAACCGGTCCAGCGCGATCTTTCGTCCATCGTGCACGTGCCGATCGAACGGCAGCACCACGGAGGCGCCGACGCGGGCGGACAGCCGGTCGAGTTCGGTAACGGCCACACCGTCGACCTTGGCCGGCTCGACGTGGTTGATGGCCAGCACCGTCCACTGCATCAAGGACTGATACCCGTTGTGGCACAACCACTCCAGCGTCGCCCCCGTTTTGCGTACCGCATCGATGGCCGGGCTGGTTACCACCACCAGGGCGCGCGATTCCGGCAGGACAGCGTCCATCACAGCGGAATTCAGCGTTTTGACGCAGTCGACCAACACCAGTGAATACTGGTTTCGCAGCATCGAGAAGGCCCGCAGCATGTCGTGGCGTTCCAGGCGCCAGTCGTTGTCTGGGCAGGCCGAGCACTTCGAGCCCGGAGCCGTTCATGTACGTCAGCGCGCGGATGTCCTCGTACTGCGCCGCCGGGTGGCCGCGCAAAAGGTCGGCCAAGCTGTGCGGGTTGCGGCGACCGTGGCGCTCCGCCAGGTCGCCGGCGTCGATATCGAGGGCGAGCACCGGGTCGTCGCGCACGGCGGCGAACGTCGACCCCAGCGCCTCCACCACCGCGGTCTTGCCGACCCCGCCCTTGAGGTTGAGGACGGCGATGGGGAAAGCGCCACCCACGGACGCGCGGATGCGCTGCCGCAGCTCGTTCTCGTAGGTCGTGTTTTTGCCCGGACCGAGGTCGATGCCCGTCACGCGATGTAGCAGCTGTCGCCAGTTGAACCCCGCAGCGTCGGTGTCGGTCTTGTCGAAGCGGTCCAGCGCCGTCGCCCCTACCATCGGCTCGGCACGGGGCGGTCGCCGCACGCGCCGGGGCGGCGGCGCGGGCGGCCGGGGTGCCAGGCGGCCGGTTCACCTGCTGATTCGGGCCGCGGGACTGCGGCACGGTGGCCGCTGCGGGATCACCGTCGAGGCGCCGCCGGCCTGCGGCTTTGGGTTCGGCGGGCCCGGCGGCCCCGCCGCTTTAGCGGGTTGCTGGACGAGTCCGCGAGTCGCACCGCGGTTGCGCATACCACCGGTATAACCCCCAGGGACCGGTCCGGAAACCACCAAAATGCTGCAATCGCGAACCACCTGGATCATTAGCGGGCAAATTCAAGCCGCCGTTCACTCAAATCCACCCGTTGTTTGCCACGCGCGCAATTCTAACCGAAGAATGCGGCGGCGTCGTCGTAGCGGCTTTCCGGCACCAGCTTGAGCTGACGCACCGCATCCGCCAGCGGCACCCGGCCGATATCCTGCCCGCGCAGCGACACCATCTGGCCGTATTCCCCGGCATGCGCGGCGTCGGCAGCATTCACCCCGAACCTGGTGGCCAGCACGCGGTCGTAAGCCGTCGGGGTGCCGCCTCGCTGGACGTGTCCCAGCACGGTCACCCTGACGTCCTTGTTGATCCGCTTCTCCACTTCTGCACCGAGCTGGGCGGCCACCCCGGTGAACTTCTCGTGGCCGAATTCGTCAATCCCGCCCTCCCGCAGCGCAATCGAGCCGGGCATGGGCTTGGCGCCCTCGGCGACCACACAGATGAAGTGCGAATCTCCGCGCTGGAAGCGCCTTTTGACGAGCCGGCAGACCTCTTCCACATCGAAGGGCTGTTCGGGGATCAGCGTCATGTGGGCCCCCGAAGCCAAGCCCGCGTTCAGCGCGATCCAGCCGGCGTGCCGGCCCATCACCTCGACCAGCATCACCCGCTGGTGCGATTCGGCGGTGCTGTGCAATCGGTCGATGGCGTCGGTGGCGACCGTCAGTGCGGTGTCGTGGCCGAAAGTCACGTCGGTGCAATCGATGTCGTTGTCGATGGTCTTCGGCACGCCGACCACGGGAACGTTCTCCTCCGAGAGCCAGTGCCCGGCCGTCAGTGTGCCTTCCCCACCGATGGGGATCAGCACGTCGATCCCGTTGTCGTCGAGGGTCTGCTTGATCTGGTTGAGCCCCGCCCGCAGTTTGTCCGGGTGCACCCGGGCGGTGCCCAGCATGGTTCCGCCCTTGGCCAGCAGGCGGTCGTTGCGGTCGTCGTTCTGCAGCTGGATGCGCCGGTTCTCCAGCAACCCGCGCCAGCCGTCCTGGAATCCGACCACCGACGAGCCGTACCGGGAGTCGCAGGTTCGCACCACCGCCCGGATGACCGCGTTGAGCCCGGGGCAGTCGCCGCCTCCGGTGAGCACTCCGATCCGCATGCTCTCATCTTGCCTGGGGCCGCGCCTCCATGGCGTGAGCAAGCGCAAAATCGCCCGGGAACCGGGCGTGGCCAGTCCTAGATCGCCGACGGCAGCGGGCCGCGGGCCGCTTCGTAGGCGGCGCCGACCCGGTAGAGCCGGTCATCGGCCAGCGCGGGCGCCATGATCTGCAGCCCGACCGGCAGGTCGTCGTCCGGCGACAGACCGGCCGGCACCGACATGCCGCAGTGCCCGGCCAGATTCAGCGGCAGCGTGCACAGGTCGAACAGGTACATCGCCAGCGGATCGTCGACCTTCTCGCCGAGCCGGAACGCCGTGGTCGGGGTCGCGGGCGACACCACCACGTCCACCGAGCGATAGGCCTCATCCAGGTCGCGGGCGATCAGGGTGCGCACCTTCTGGGCCTGGTTGTAATACGCGTCGTAGTAGCCGGCCGACAGCGCGTAGGTGCCGATCATGATGCGCCGCTTGACCTCAGGCCCGAAGCCGGCGGCCCGCGTCATCGCCATCACTTCCTCGGCGCTGTGGCTGCCGTCGTCGCCGACGCGCAGCCCGTAGCGCATCGCGTCGAACCGGGCCAGGTTGCTCGACACCTCCGACGGCAGGATCAAGTAGTAGGCGGCCAGCGCGTATTCGAAATGCGGGCAGTCGACCTCGCTGACCTCGGCGCCCAGGGAAGTCAGCTGCTCGACGGCGGCCTCGAAAGCGTTCAGCACCCCGGGCTGATAACCCTCGCCCGCGCAGCTGCTTGACGACTCCGACGCGCACACCCTTGAGATCTCCGGCCGCGCCCGCCCTGGCGGCGCCGACGACGTCGGGCACCGCCGCGTCTACCGAAGTGGAGTCGCGGGCGTCATGCCCGGCGATCACCTGATGCAGCAGTGCGGTATCCAATACCGTGCGCGCACAAGGGCCACCCTGGTCCAGCGACGATGCGCACGCCACCAGGCCGTAGCGAGACACGGTGCCGTAAGTCGGCTTGACTCCCACCGTCGCGGTCAGCGCGGCGGGCTGCCGGATCGAGCCGCCGGTGTCGGAGCCGATCGCCAGCGGCGCCTGGAACGCAGCCAAGGCCGCAGCGCTGCCACCCCCGGACCCGCCGGGCACCCGGTCGACGTTCCACGGGTTGCGGGTGGGGCCATAGGCGGAGTTCTCGGTCGAGCTGCCCATCGCGAACTCGTCCATGTTGGTCTTGCCCAAAATGGGGATTCCGGCGGCGCGCAACCGCGAGGTGACGGTGGCGTCATACGGGGATCGCCAGCCCTCGAGGATCTTGGACCCGCAGGTGGTGGGCATGTCGACGGTCGTGAAGACGTCCTTGAGCGCCAGTGGGACCCCGGCCAGCGGCGAGGGCAGCCGCTCCCCGGCCGCCACCGCGTTGTCGACGACGGCCGCCGCGCCCAGCGCCTCGTCGGCCGCCACGTGCAGGAAAGCGTGGTAGCGGTCGTCGGTCGCCTGAATCTGATCCAGGCACGCCTGGGTGACCTCGACGGAGGACACCTCTTTGGCGGCGATGCGGGCGGCCAGCGTGGCGGCCTCGGACCGGATGATGTCGTTCACTCGCTGTCCCCCAGGATCTGCGGGACGGCGAAGCGGCCGTCGACGGCGGCGGGCGCCTCCGCCAGCGCCTCGGCCTGGGGCAGGCACGGCGTCGGCTCGTCCGGGCGCGTGACGTTGACGTCCTTGAGCGGGTTGCCGGTCGCTTCGACGCCGGTGACGTCGACGGCTTGGACCTGGCTGACGTGGGTCAAGATGGCATCGAGCTGACCGGCGAAGCTGTCGAGCTCGCTGTCGGTCAGCGCCAGCCGGGACAGCCGGGCCAGATGCGCTACCTCGTCGCGGGAGATCTGGGACACGATCCGAAAGCCTAGCCCGCCTTGTGCGTCGCGCTGGCGTGACGTTCGGCGACCATCGTCACACCGCCGTGACGCTCGGGGCGCAGAACACCAGGCGCTGTGCAACAGTTGGCCGTGCCCTCCTATCTGTTGCGCATCGAGCTCGTCGACCGTCCAGGCAGCCTGGGGTCGCTGGCGGTGGCGCTGGGCTCGGTGGGCGCCGACATCTTGTCGCTCGATGTCGTGGAGCGCAGCTCGGGCTACGCGACCGACGACCTGGTGATCGAACTGCCGCCGGGGGCGATGCCGGACAGACTGATCACGGCGGCCGAGTCCCTGTCCGGTGTCCGGGTGGACAGCGTGCGTCCGCACACCGGCCTGCTGGAAGCGCACCGCGAGCTGGAGCTGCTCGACCACATCGCGGCGGCCGGCGGCAACGCGGCACGATTGCAGGTTCTCGCCGACGGGGCGCCCAAGGTGTTGCGCGTCAGTTGGTGCACGGTGTTGCGCAGTTCGGGCGGGGACCTGCAGCGCCTGGCCGGCAGTCCGGGTGCCCCGGAGACCAAGGCGGACTCGGCCCCGTGGCTGCCGATCGAGCGGGCCGTCACCCTGGACGGCAGCGCCGAGTGGGTGCCCAAGGCGTGGCGCGATATGGACGTGACGATGGTCGCGGCCCCGTTGGGCGACCCGCACACCGCGGTGGTGCTCGGCCGTCCCGGCCCCGAGTTCCGGCCTTCGGAGGTCGCCCGGCTGGGGTACCTCGCCGGGATCGTCGCCACCATGCTGCGCTGATCCGAGCGCCGATTCCGCAGAGGCGGTCAGGTTGCGCGAAGTCTCCGTGCCGCAACGTTTTTGAGCCGCAATGCATTGCCGTTAGTAACCGGCCCCGGTATCCCCGCTAGTTGTTATTCGGTGGTGGTTGGGGTTGGAAGGGTGAATACCACCACCAGTCGGCGCGCTCGCCGGTAGGTCCCGGGCAGGGCGCCACCGCGGGCGGCGGTTGAGTTGGTGGGCGCGCCAGCGATCCCGGGCTCAGCAAGCGGCCGGTGTTGTCTGTAACGCTGAGTGCGTCTGCGGGTCCGGTGATGGTGATGACGCCACGATGGTGCGACCGGTGATGATAGGGGCATAACAACACCAGATTGGCCAACTCCGTGGGACCGCCGTCTTCCCAGTGCCGGATGTGATGGGCGTGCAGACCACGGGTCGCACCACAGCCCGGCACCGCGCACATGCGGTCCCGATGCTCGAGCGCGCGGCGAAGCCGCCGGTTGATCAGGCGGGTCGCCCGGCCGGCACCGATGACCTCGCCGCGACGTTCGAACCAGACTTCACACGTCGCATCACAGGTCAGGTATCGGCGTTCAGCATCGGTGAGCAGCGGACCCAAATGCATTGCCGCAGCTCGCTGCTCGATGTCGACGTGCACCACCACGGTGGTGTGCTGCCCGTGTGGGCGGCTGGCCGCCTCGGCGTCCCATCCAGCCTCGACCAGCCGCATGAAAGCCTCGGCGGTGCTAGGCAACGGGGGCCGCTGATCCAAAGCGCCCACGCCATTGTCGTGATCGTGCTTCCACTCGGCGATCAGCGCATCACGATGAGACTGCAAGGCGGCGTTGAACTTCGCGGCGTCATGGTGGGCAAGTGTGATCCGGTAGCAGCTGCCCTGCTCGTTGGTGGTCGTGGTGATCGAGCGCTCGAGCTCGGGCCGAGGTTCGGGTTCGGATCGCGGTTCCAGCTTGACCGCGGTGCGCAGCTGGTTGACCGTGGCGCAGCGCGCCAGCTGCGCGTAATGCTCATCGGAACCCTCACCGGCCCGCGCGGCGATGATGCCGACCTGATCCAGCGACAGCCGACCCTCGCGCATGCCCTGGGCGCAGCGTGGGAACTCCTTCAGCCGGCTCGCGATAGTGCTGATCGTGTGAGCATTCGCCGGCGAGCAGCCGGTCTTCCAGGCCACCAGCGCCGGCACCGACCGCGCGCCGGTGGCGCCGCACAATTGGTCGCGATCGATCTCGGCCACGATCTCGACGATGCGCCCATCAATCGCGTTGCGCTGACCGGTCAACTCCGCCAGCTCCTCGAACAACACCTCAAGACGCTCGCTAGGACTCACCACCACAGCGCCGCGAATGCGGTCGAAGACATGGCGTCATCATCGCAGCCACCTCCGACAAGTTCGGGCCTCCTGATCCGAGCTGTGAATCGGCGCGCGAGTCCGACGCGACCCGGGGAACTACCTCAACCGGTTTTTGATGACATCGCCACCGGGTCGTCGTCGTCCCATAGCAGCAGTTGACGAACCGCCGGGCGCGGACCGTAGGGCCGCAGCATGGTGCTGGCCGGACGTGGACGCACCCGTTGCGGCCACCAGAACCAGCGCCCGAGAAGCCTTGCGACAGAGGGCGTCATGAACGACCGCACGATCAGCGTGTCGAACAGCAGGCCGAGCCCGATCGTCGTGCCGATCTGACCGAGGACCTGGAAACCGCTGAACACGAACGCACACATGGTGACCGCGAAAACGATGCCGGCCGAGGTGACCACCGAGCCGGACCCGGCCATCGCCCGGATGATGCCGGTATTCAGGCCCGCATGAATCTCTTCCTTGAATCGCGAAATCAACAGCAGGTTGTAGTCGGACCCCACCGCCAGCAGCAGGATCACGGCCAGCGCCAGCACGACCCAGTAGAGCTGGATGCCGAAGATGTACTGCCACACCAGAACCGAGAGGCCGAACGAGGCGCCCAGGGATAGCGCGACGGTGCCCACGATGACCAGCGCGGCGATCAGGCTACGCGTGATGATCATCATGATCAGCAGGATGAGGCTCAAGCGCCGCGAACGCGACGATCATCAGGTCGTATTTGGCGCCGTCCTGGATGTCCTTGTAGGTCGCGGCGGTCCCACCGAGATAAATCTGTGCGCCGGCCATCGGCGTGCCCTTCAAAGCCTCGTGCGCGGCCTTGGCCATCGGATCGATGTGCGAAATGCCTTCGGGCGTGGCCGGATCGCCCTCATGGGTGACGATCATGCGGGCGGCCTTGCCGTCCGGCGACAGGAACAATTTCAGCCCGCGCTTGAAATCGGGGTTGTTGAACACTTCGGGCGGCAGGTAGAAGGTGTCGTCGTTCTTGGCCGCGTCGAAGGCTCGCCCCAGCGCGGTCGCGTTGTCGATCGCGGCCGCGGTCTGCGAGTAAATGCCCGACAGCGTCGCATAGTTGGCCAGCGTCAGATCGCGATTGGTCTGCTGGCTCTCGATCTGCGGCGGGATCAGCGCGACCAGCTTCGGCTGCAGCGCGTCGAGCTTGTCGAGGGAAGCCGTGAGGTTTTCGAACTTCTCCGTGAGCTGATCGATGCCGTCAAGCGCGTCGAACAACGATCTGAACGCGAAGCAGACGGGAATGTCGTAACAGTGCTTCTCCCAATAGAAATAGCTGCGCACGGGCCGGAAGAAATCGTCGAAATTCGCGATCTTGTCGCGCAGGTCCTGGATCGTGCCCAACGTGTCGCGGAAGCTCTCGGTCTCCTCGTGGGTGGTGCCGGCGAGCTGTTGCTGCAATACATACTGCTGCCGCAAAATGTTGATCGTCTTATTCAGCTCGTTGGCCTGCTTGAGGGCGTCGTTGGCCCGATCCTGTTGGTAGGTCAGGTTTTGCTGCTGCGCCGCGCTGGAATTGCTGACCACGAACGCGAGCGAGCTGTGGTCCAGCGGGGTTCCCAACGGCCTGGTGATGGTCTGCACCTGCGCGACCCCGGGAACGTGGAACACCGCCTTGGCCACCTTGTCCAGGATGAGCATGCTCGCCGGGTTGCGCATGTCGTGATCGGTCTCGACCATCAGCAATTCGGGCTCCAGCCGGGCCCGCGAGAAGTGTTTCTCGGCTGCGGTGTATCCGATGTTGGCCGGTGCGCTGGCGGGCATGTAGGGGCGGGTGTCGTAACTGGTCTTGTAGCCGGGCAGGGCGAGCAGACCCACCAGGGCCAGCGCGCACGCCGCCGCGAGAACCGCGCCGGGCCAACGGACGATCGCGGTGCCGATGCGCCGCCACCCCCGTGTCCGTATCGCCCGTTTGGGGTCGAAAATACCCACCATCGCGCCCAGGGTGAGGATCGCCGGCCCCAGGGTGAGCGCGGCGAACAGCGCGACGAGGATGCCCAATGCGGCTGGGATGCCCAGGGTTTGGAAGTAAGGCAACCGGGTGAAGCCCAGGCAGGCCACCGCCCCCGCGACGGTGAGCCCGGAACCCAGCACGATGTGCGTCGTGCCGTGATACATGGTGTAGAAGGCTCTTTCGCGGTCCTCACCCGTGCCGCGGGCCTCCTGGTAGCGGCCGACGAAGAAGATCGCGTAGTCGGTTCCGGCGGCGATCACCAGCAGCGTGAGCAGGTTCGTCGCGTACGTCGAGAGCCCGATCACGCCGACGTTTCCCAGAAACGCGACAAGGCCTCGGGCGGCCGACATCTCGATGAGCACCGTGGCGAGCACCAGCAGCGTGGTGAGCACCGACCGGTAGACGAAGAACAGCATCAGCGCGATCACCCCGATCGTGATCCCGGTGACCTTTGCGGTGCCCTTGCTGCCGACGTCGAATTGATCGGAGATCAGCGGCGCCGCGCCGGTGACATAGGTCTTGACGCCCGGCGGCGGCTTCATGCGCTCGATGATGTCGCGCAGCGCCCCGACGCCCTCGTTGGCCAGTGCCGAGCCTTGATTGCCGGCAAGGTTCACCTGAACGTAAGCGGCCTTGCCGTCGCTGCTCTGCGATCCCGCCGCCGTCAGGGTGTCGCCCCAGTAATCCTGGACGTGCTGAACGTGTTTGCGGTCCTGCTCGATCCTGCGGACCATTTCGTCGTAGAAGCGGTGGGCCTCGGCGCCCAGCGGCTTGTCGTCTTCCAGCACGATCATCGCCGAGCTGTCGGTGTTGAACTCTCCGAACTTTTCACCGATGCGCTTGATCGCCTTGAGCGACGGCGCATCTGGCGAATTCAGCGCCACATTGTGGGTCTTGCCCACCTCTTCCAGCTGCGGGACGGCGATGTTCGTGATGGCGGCCAGTGCAACCCAGAACAACAGGATCGGCAGGGCGAGCCGGCGGATGGTGCGCGGCACGAAAGGCCGCGACTGCTCATGGTTCGTCATCCAGATTTATCCAGACAGAAGGTGTAGGCGTCGACTTTGTTGACAGTGCGTTGGTCTTTCACTTCGCCGTTGACTGTGATCCGGCAGCCCAGGGTGTCGCCATCGCCCTGTGCGACAACGTTGCCGATCACTGCGGGCTCGGTCGTGGTGATGGTGAACGACCATGGCAAGGGCGCGTTTTTGACTTGCTGCGGCTGGGCGTTGACGTCGAGGTAGTTGATGGTCGCGGTCGCGCCCGGCGCGCCGAAGACCTCGAGCACCACCTGCTTGGGGTTGAACGGGACGATCTCGTTGGACAGCCCACTATTGGCAGCCACGTTGTTGTGGGACCCAAAGATTCCGTGCAGGCGATAGATCCCGAATCCCGCGAGCCCGACCACCAGCACCGCGACCAGCACCATCCAACCCCGCTTCACCAGGGACGCGATCGAAAAGCCTTTCACCCGTTAGCCTTTCGAAGATCGGGCGACACGATCACCCTCAAGCCAAATGTGGCTGCCAACGTCGTGAGTGTGATCGACAGCTATGACAGTACGGTACGGGACCGTACTGTACAAGAGACGCGCGCGTACCCCACCGAAGAATCTGGTGCACGCTAGTACGGTGGGCCCGGCCGGCGGATCAAGTCACCGAGTTTTCGATCCGGACATCGCCACCGGATCGTCGTCGTCCCACAGCAGCAGTTGACGAACCGCCGGGCGCGGACCGTAGGGCCGCAGCATGGTGCTGGCCGGACGCGGACGCACCCGTTGCGGCCACCAGAACCAGCGCCCGAGAAGCCTTGCGACAGAAGGCGTCATGAATGACCGCACGATCAGCGTGTCGAACAACAAACCGAGGCCGATCGTCGTCCCGATCTGACCGAGGACCTGAAAACCGCTGAACACGAACGCACACATGGTGACGGCGAAAACGATGCCGGCCGAGGTGACCACCGAGCCGGATCCGGCCATCGCCCGGATGATGCCGGTCTTCAGGCCCGCATGGATCTCCTCCTTGAATCGGGAGATCAACAGCAGGTTGTAGTCGGATCCGACCGCCAGCAGCAGGATCACGGCCAGCGCCAGCACGACCCAATACAGCTGGATGCCGAAGATGTACTGCCACACCAGAACCGACAGCCCGAACGAGGCGCCCAGCGACAGAGCGACCGTGCCCACGATGACCAGCGCGGCGATCAGGCTGCGCGTGATGATCATCATGATCAGCAGGATGAGGCTCAGCGCGGCGAACGCGACGATCATCAGGTCGTATTTCGCGCCGTCCTGGATGTCCTTGTAGGTCGCGGCGGTGCCGCCGAGATAGATCTGCGCGCCGGCCATCGGCGTGCCCTTCAAGGCCTCGTGCGCGGCCTTGGCCATCGGATCGATGTGCGAAATGCCTTCTGGCGTCGCGGGATCGCCTTCATGGGTGACGATCATGCGGGCGGCCTTGCCGTCCGGCGACAGGAACAGCTTCAGCCCGCGCTTGAAATCGGGGTTGTTGAAGACCTCGGGCGGCAGGTAGAAGGTGTCGTCGTTCTTGGCCGCGTCGAAGGCTCGCCCCAGCGCCGTCGCGTTGTCGATCGCGGCCGCGGTCTGCGCGTAAATGCCGGACAGCGTGGCGTAGTTGGCCAACGTCAGATCGCGATTGGTCTGCTGGCTCTCGATCTGCGGCGGGATCAGCGCCACCAGTTTCGGCTGCAGCGCATCGAGCTTGTCCAGGGACGCCGTGAGGTTTTCGAACTTCTCCGTGAGCTGATCGATGCCGTCGAGCGCGTCGAACAGCGATCTGAACGCGAAGCAGGCGGGAATGTCGTAACAATGCTTCTCCCAATAGAAATAGCTGCGCACCGGCCGGAAGAAGTCGTCGAAATTCGCGATCTTGTCGCGCAGGTCCTGGATCGTGCCGAGCGTGTCGTGAAAACTTTCGGTCTCGCTCGTGGGTGGTGCCGGCGAGCTGCTGCTGCAGTACGTACTGCTGCCTCAAAATGTTGATCGTCTTGGTCAGTTCATTGGCCTGCTTGAGGGCGTCGTTGGCCCGATCTTGTTGGTAGGTCAGGTTTTCGCTGCTGCGCCGCGCTGGAATTGCTGACCACGAACGCGAGCGAGCTGTGGACGAGCGGGGTTCCCAACGGCCTGGTGATGGTCTGCACCTGCGCGACCCCGGGAACGTGGAATACCGCCTTGGCCACCTTGTCCAGGATGAGCATGCTCGCCGGGTTGCGCATGTCGTGATCGGTTTCGACCATCAGCAATTCGGGCTCCAGCCGCGCCCGCGAGAAGTGCTTCTCGGCGGCGGTGTAACCGATGTTGGCCGGCGCGCTGGCGGGCATGTAGGGGCGGGTGTCGTAACTCGTCTTGTATCCGGGCAGGGCGAGCAGACCCACCAGGGCCAGCGCGCACGCCGCCGCCAGAACGGCGCCGGGCCAACGGACGATCGCGGTGCCGATGCGCCGCCAACCGCGTGTTCGTATCGCCCGCTTGGGGTCGAAGATGCCCGCCATCGCGCCCAGAGTGAGGATCGCCGGCCCCAGGGTGAGCGCGGCGAACAGCGCGACGAGGATGCCCAATGCGGCGGGGATGCCCAGACTTTGGAAGTAGGGCAATCGGGTGAAGCCCAGGCAGGCCACCGCGCCGGCGACGGTGAGCCCGGAACCCAGCACGATGTGCGTCGTGCCGTGATACATGGTGTAGAAGGCTCTTTCGCGATCCTCACCGGTGCCGCGCGCCTCCTGATAGCGGCCGACGAAGAATATCGCGTAGTCCGTTCCGGCGGCGATCACCAGCAGCGTGAGCAGATTCGTCGCGTACGTCGACAGCCCGATCACGCCGGCATTTCCGAGAAACGCGACAAGGCCTCGGGCGGCGGACATTTCGATGAGGACCGTGGCGAGCACCAGCAGCGTGGTGAGCACCGAGCGGTAGACGAAGAACAACATCAGCGCGATCACCCCGACGGTGATCCCGGTGACCTTTGCGGTGCCCTTGCTGCCGACGTCGAACTGGTCGGAGATCAGCGGCGCCGCACCGGTCACATAGGTCTTGACGCCCGGCGGCGGCTTCATGCGGTCGATGATGTCGCGCAGCGCCCCGACGCCCTCGTTGGCCAGCGCCGAGCCTTGATTGCCGGCGAGGTTCACCTGGACATAAGCGGCCTTGCCGTCGCTGCTCTGCGATCCCGCCGCGGTCAGGGTGTCGCCCCAGTAATCCTGGACATGTTGGACGTGTTTGCGGTCCTGCTCGATCCTGCGGACCATCTCGTCGTAGAAGCGGTGGGCGTCCGCGCCCAGCGGCTTGTCGCCTTCCAGCACGATCATCGCCGAGCTGTCGGTGTCGAACTCTCCGAACTTTTCACCGATGCGCTTGATCGCCTTGAGCGACGGCGCATCTGGCGAGTTCAGCGCCACGTTGTGGGTCTTGCCCACCTCTTCCAGTTGCGGGACGGCGATGTTCGTGATGGCGGCCAGTGCCAATCCAGAACAGCAGGATCGGCAGCGCGAGCCGGCGGATGGTGCGCGGCACGAAGGGCCGCGACTGTTCATGGTTTGCTCATCCAGATTTATCCAGACAGAAGGTGTAGGCGTCGACTTTGTTGACGGTGCGTTGGTCTTTCACTTCGCCGTTGACGGTGATGCGGCAGCCCAGGGTGTCGCCGTTGCCCTGCGCGACGACGTTGCCGATCACCGCGGGCTCGGTGGTGGTGATCGTGAACGACCACGGCAAGGGCGCGTTTTTGACTTGCTGCGGCTGGGCGTTGACGTCGAGGTAGTTGATGGTCGCCGCCGCGCCCGGTGCGCCGAAGACCTCGAGCACGACCTGCTTGGGGTTGAACGGGACGATCTCGTTGGACAGGCCGCTGTTGGCCGACGTGTTGTTGTGCGACCCGAAGATTCCGTGCAGGCGATAGATGCCGAATCCCGCGAGCGCGACCACCACCACCGCGACCAGCACCATCCACCCCCGCTTCACCAGGGACGCGATCGAAAAGCCTTTCACCCGTTAGCCTTTCGAAGATCGGGCGACACGATCACCTCAAGCCAAATGCGGCTGCCAACGTCGCGAGCGTGATCGACAGCTATGACAGTACGGTACGGGACCGTACTGCTACAAGAGACGCGCGCGTACATATTTGCGTCGCGGGGCGACTTGCACGTACGGCGTCGCTAACCGGCGGGCTTGGTCAGGCCCGGAATGAGGAACCCGTCGACAAACGCTTGCACGGTGCGACGCGTGGGCGGGCGACCCGGAATGATCGACCGGAAGATGAGGTAGCCGGGCAGCAAGTCCCAGAGTTCGTCGGTGATGACGTCTTCGGTGATCTCACCGCGGTCGACGGCCTGATGCAGCACGTGCTGGATCATCGCTTTGCGCTGGTCGAGGAATTGGTGCTGCAGGGCGTCGTTGAGCGCGGGGTGGCGCGATACCTCGACCATCACCGCGCGGATGGTGCCTGCGTGCTGCCCGCACTCCTGGCTGATCGTCTCCCCCAGGCTCAGCAGGTCGCCGCGCAACGTGCCGGTATTCGGCGGAACGGCCACCTTGCGGACGCCTTCGATGAAGGCGGCCAGCACCAGTTCGGCTTTGGACGGCCAGCGCCGGTAGACCGTGGCCTTGCTGGCGCGGGCGGCGTTTGCCACCGCGTCCACCGTCAGCTGGTCATAGCCGTGTTCCTGCAGCAGCGCCAGGGTCACGGCCAAGATTTCGGCCTCGCGCGGCGACCACGGTGATGCCTGCTCGCACCGATCGGCCGTCTGGGTCATAGAGCCCACGATAGAGCCGCTCGGGCGATGCGGACCAATTTCGGTGCAGTCAAGCCCGACGAATTGAATTCGTCAGCGGGACCCCATCAGCGCACGTTCGATGTCGGCGAGCAGGTCGTCGGTGTCCTCGATACCCAGCGAGATGCGCGCGAATCCGTCGGCCATGCCCGAGCCGAACACCAGCGCGCCGCCGGCCCCCTCCAGCTCGGCGAGCGCGGACTCCAGCTGCCGCCAGGTCGGATTGGAGCTGCGGCCGTAACTGTCCAGCGCGCCGGTCTCGTCGCCGGACAGGTGATAGGTGGCGGCGAGCACCGCCTGCGGCGCCACCGGCTGACCTGAAATCGCTTGTACATCAATGGCTTTGAGGCTGCGGGTGGAATCGCCGTACCGGCCGGCCATGCTCAGTCCGCCGGGGTTTCGGGCGGACCGTCGGCCAACAGCTTCCGGAAGCCGTCCTCGTCGAGGACGGGCACCCCCAGCTCGATCGCCTTGTCGTACTTGGAACCCGGCGAATCGCCGGCCACGACGTAGTCGGTCTTCTTCGACACCGAGCCGGCCGCCTTTCCCCCGCGCGCCAGGATCGCCTCCTTGGCGTCGTCGCGGGAAAAACCGGTGAGCGAGCCGGTGACCACCACCGTCAGCCCCTCCAGCGTGCGCTGAACACTGGTGTCGCGCTCATCGGCCATCCGCACGCCGGCGGCCCGCCACTTCTCGACGATCGCGCAGTGCCAGTCGACGGTGAACCATTCGGTGAGCGCCGCGGCGATCGTCGGGCCGACGCCTTCCACCGCGGCCAGCCGCTCGGTCGACGCCGACATGATCGAGTCCAGGTCGCCGAACTCGGTCGCCAGGGCACGCGCGGCCGTCGGCCCGACATGCCGGATCGACAACGCCACCAGCACCCGCCACAGCGCCACCTTCTTGGCCTTGTCCAGGTTGTCGAGCAGCCGCCTGCCGTTCGCGGACAGGGAACCGGCCTTCGTCCGGAACAGCTCGGTGCGCAGCAGATCGTCCTCGGTGAGCGCGAACAAGTCGCCCTCGTCGGCGATCACCCCGGCCTTCAGCAGCGCGGTGGCCGCCTCGTAACCGAGCCCCTCGATGTCGAACGCGCCGCGGCCGGCGACGTGAAACACCCGCTCCCGCAACTGCGCCGGACAGGACCGGGCGTTGGGGCAGCGGATGTCGGCGTCGCCCTCCTTGGCCGGCGCCAGCGGGGTGCCGCACTCGGGACACGTGGTGGGCATGTCGAATTCGCGTTCGGAGCCGTCGCGCAGGTCGACGACGGGACCGAGCACCTCCGGGATCACGTCGCCGGCTTTGCGGATCATCACCGTGTCACCGATCAGCACGCCCTTGCGCTTGACCTCGGCGGCGTTGTGCAGGGTGGCCAGCCCCACCGTCGACCCGGCCACCTTGACCGGCGTCATGAACGCGAACGGGGTGACGCGTCCGGTGCGCCCGACGTTGACGCGGATGTCGAGCAGCTTGGTCTGCGCCTCCTGCGGCGGGTACTTGTAGGCGACGGCCCAGCGCGGCGCGCGCGAGGTGGTCCCGAGCCGGCGCTGCAGGGCGACGTCGTCGACTTTGACTACCACGCCGTCGATTTCGTGCTCGAGATCGTAGCGGTGTTCACCCCAGTAGCCGATGCGCTCCTCCACGGCGGCGAGGCCGCGCACGCGCGCGGTTTGTGCGGCCACCGGCAGCCCCCAGGCGCTCAGCGCGGCATAGGCCTCGTGCTGGCTCTTCGGTGCGAACCCCTCGGTGCGGCCGATGCCGTGACAGATCATCCGCAGCTTGCGCCGGGCGGTGACGGCCGGGTTCTTCTGGCGCAGCGACCCGGCCGCGCTGTTGCGCGGGTTGGCGAACGGCGCCTTGCCGTCTTCGACCAGGCTGGCGTTGAGCGCCTCGAAGTCGGCGAGCAGGAAGAACACCTCGCCACGCACCTCGAGCAGGGCGGGCATCGGGAACTCCGTGCTGGCGGACAGCCGCTCGGGGACGTCGTCGATGGTGCGGGCGTTGAGCGTCACGTCCTCGCCGACCCGGCCGTCGCCCCGGGTTGCGGCGCGCTCCAACCGGCCGTCGCGATACACCAGCGACAGGGCCACCCCGTCGATCTTGAGTTCGCACAGGTAATGCGGTTGCTTGCCGACCTCGTTCTCGACGCGGTTGCTCCAGGCCACCAGCTCGTCGCGGTCGAAGACGTCGTCGAGGCTCAGCATCCGTTCCAGGTGCTGCGCCTCGGCGAACTCGGTGGCAAACCCCGCCCCGCCGACCAGCTGCGTCGGGGAGTCGGGCACCCGGAGTTCGGGGTGACGCTCCTCCAGCGCGAGCAGCTCGTTGAACATCGCGTCGAAGTCCGCGTCCGAGATGATCGGAGCGTCCTTGATGTAGTAGCGGAACTGGTGTTCACGGACCTCTTCGGCGAGGTCCTGCCACTGCCGGCGAACCTCGGGCGATACCGAATCAGCTTCTGCTGCGCTCACCTTGGCAGGCTATCCGAGGACACCGACGCAAAACCCGGCACACTCAGTCCTCCACGAAGGCCCGCAACCGATCCACCGCGGCATCCCACCGGCGGGACAGCTGACTCAGGTAGTCGCTGGCCGACGCCAGCGGTTGGGTCTGCACCGTCCAGACCCGCTCGCGGCCCCGCCGGCTGCTGGTCACCAGCCCGACGGATTCCAGCAGCTGCAGGTGCTTGCTGGCCGCCTGCCGGGTGACCGGGATGACGCTGGTGACCTGGGATGTCGAGCTCGGCCCCCGATCGCAGAGCCGCACGATGATGCGCAGCCGGTTGGGATCACCCAGCGCATCGAAGAGCGGCGCATCGACGGCGACACGGGCGCTCATACCCGGACGCCCTCGATGTACTTGCGCACCAGCGTGGTCTGGATCGCCCAGCCCTCGCCGTTGGCCTCGAACGCCTGACCGCGGCGCGCCTGCGGGATCGCCTCGAAACCGGACTCGGTGATGGTCAGCAGCACGCCGTCGGGCCTGCTCGGACAGGGTGAACTCGACGAGCGTGGTCGGCTCTTGGTCGTAGTCGACTCCCGGGTCGACGGCGAACGGATGCCAGCGGTAGGCGAACCGGCGCGGCGGCTCGACGGTGACGATCTGCCAGGTGCTTCGCACCCCCGCGTGCGGCTCCTGACGCTCGGCGACCTCGCCGTCGACGGTGGTCGGGCTGATCGCGGCGGTCACCGACGTCCCGGCGACGAACGGCCCGTCGAAGCGCACCCCGAACCAGCGGCCGAACTCCTCGGCGTCGCTGATGGCCCGCCACACCCGCTCGAGCGGCGCGCGCAGCACCACCTGCTTCTCGATCTTCATATGCAACCTCCTGGTTGCCTATGAGTTCAGCACAGTGCGCCCAGAAACGCAACCGGATCGGTTGCCTATTCGATGGCGTCCGGATCTTCGGCGAACATCTCGGCGGCCTTGCGGGCCAGCTCGATCGCGCTGCGGGCCCACTGCGGCGTCGCGCCGGCCAGACCACACGCGGGCGTGACGCCGATGCGGTCGCGCAGCGCCGAGCGGGCGAAGCCGAGGCGATCGGTCACCGCGACCACCGCGGCGGCCACCTCCTCCGCCGAGAGCCGACGCGGTGGCGTCGTGCAGCCGACCACGCCCAGCATGACGGTGCGGCCGGACTCGACGAACTCGGCGATGCCGTCCAGATCCGTGGCGTTCAGCGTGCCCGCGTCCACGGATACGGCACGAAATGCGCTGCGCTGCAACAGATCCCATGGGAGAGCGGAAGCGCAGCAGTGCAGCAGCACCTCGCCGCCCACCGTTTGCGCGCAGGTGTCGAGCAGGCCGGCGGCCACCGCCTCGTCGATCGGCGCCACCGGGCTGAGCGAGGTCACCCCACTCAGCCCGCCGCCCAACGCCGTGGGCAGCGACGGCTCGTCGAACTGGACCACCACCTCTGCCTCGAGCCGGCGAGCCATCCCCGCACGATGCGCGGCCACGCCCTCGGCCAGCGACGCCGCCAGGTCGCGCAGCGCCCCGGGGTCGGTGATCGCCCGGTGGCCGTTGGCCAGCTCGACCTCGGCGGCCAGCGTGATGGGGCCCGGTGCCTGCACCTTCACCACCCGGCCGTCGTTGCGCAGACCGGCGGCTTCCCAGGCCTCTTCCAGAGCGTCCATGTCCTCGTCGAGCAGGCTGATGGCGCGGCGGGTGACCGCCCCGGGCCGGGCGGCAAGCCGGTAGCCGCGCGGCACCGTGTCGATGGCCACGTCGACCAGCAGCGCCCCGGCCCGGCCGAGCATGTCGGCGCCCACCCCGCGCGCGGGCAGCTCGACGATGTGCGCCAGCGCACCCGCCAGTTCACCCACGACGACTTCGGCGGCTTCGCGAGCGGCGCTGCCGGGCCACGATCCGACACCGCTGGCCCTGGCGAAGGGATGGGCGAAAACACTCACCCGGCAACCGTATTCGACGTCATACCACCGGCCGGTCGGCAGGGGCCTACGTGCGGACGGTCTGCGCGGGTAGGTTCAACGCCGAAGGGGTGCGAAATCGTGTCGCAGAAGGCGAAATCGGCGTGGCTACCGCTGTTGTGCGCGGCGGTGGCGCTGGTGGCGTCGTGCGCGCGGGTGGTGGACGGCGCGGCCGTGGCGGGTTTCGGCGCCAACCGCAGGGTGGTGCAGGGCGTCGACGTCGACACGATCCTGCTGGACCAGTCGCGGATGCGCGCGATCACCGGCGCCGGTGAGCATCTGACCATCATCCCCTCGATGGACGGCACCAGTCCGGTGGACATCGACGCGCTGGCCGACAACGCGCCGCGCGAGTGCCGCTTCATCTACGCCGAGACGGCGACGTTCGGGCGCGATCTCGAGGCGTTCCACAAGACGACGTTTCAGGACCCACCCGCCGGCGCGTTGATCTCCGAAGGCGCCGCGGCCTACCGCGATGCCGACACCGCCCGTCGCGCCTTCGGCGCCCTGGTGAGCACCGTCGGTGACTGCGCGAACGGCTCGAGCGGGCAGCTCTACGTCGGCGACTGGAATGCCGACGCCACTTCGCTGCACCTGCGGCCCGGCGGGTGCGGCCGCGACTACCGGGTCCTGTCGGTGGCCATGCTCGAGGTCACCTTTTGCGGTTTCGCGCAATCGGTGTCCGACATCGTGATGACGAATATCTCCGCGAACATGCCGCGGTAGCCGCGATTCAGCGTGCGGTGCCGGCGATGGTGGCGCTGCCGAGCACCTCGTCACCGTCGGGGTCGCGGCGATAGAGCACCAGCGTCTGGCCTCGCGCCACGCCGCGCATCGGGGCGCGCAGCCGCACGACGAGCTCCTCGTTGACGAGTTCGGCTATCGCGTCGGCGGTTTCGCCGTGCGCGCGCACCTGAACCGCGCACTCCACCGGGCCAGGCAGTGCGACACCCGAGGTGAAAATCGGTGTCCGCCCGACAATTTCGCGTATCTCGAGATCGGCCGGCTCCCCCACCCGCACGGTGGCCGTCTCCGCGTCGATCGCGGTCACGTAGCGCGGGCGCCCGTCCGGTCCAGGCCCGGCGATGCCGAGGCCCTTGCGCTGGCCGATGGTGAAGCCGTGTACGCCGTCGTGCTCGGCGAGCACCGTGCCGTCGGCATTGACCACGGCACCGCGGCGCACCCCGATGCGCTCCCCGAGGAAGGCGCGGGTGTTTCCGGACGGGATGAAGCAGATGTCGTGGCTGTCCGGCTTTTCGGCGACGGTCATGCCGCGCCGCGCGGCTTCGGCCCGGATCTGCGGCTTGGGCGTGTCGCCGATCGGGAAGGCTGCATGTCGCAACTGCTCGGCGCTCAAAACCGCCAACACGTAGGACTGGTCCTTGTCGATGTCGACGGCGCGACGCAACCGGCCCTCGGACAGCCGGGCGTAGTGGCCGGTGGCAACGGTATCGAAGCCCAGCGCAACGGCTTTCGCCGACAGGGCCGAGAACTTGATCTTCTGATTGCACACCACGCACGGGTTGGGTGTTTCCCCGCGCGCATACGACGACACGAATTCGTCGATGACGTCTGACTTGAACCGCTCCGCGAAATCCCAGACATAGAACGGGATTCCGAGCACATCCGCGACGCGGCGGGCATCGGAGGCATCCTCCTTCGAGCAGCACCCCCGCGAGCCGGTGCGCAGCGTCCCGGGCGCGCTGGACAGCGCCAGGTGCACGCCGACCACATCGTGTCCGGCGTCGACCATCCGGGCGGCGGCGACCGACGAGTCGACGCCACCGCTCATGGCGGCAAGCACTTTCATCTAGGACGCCCCCGCGGCGGCCAGCGCGGCGCGACGGGCGCGGTCCACCGCCCCGGGCAGTACCCGCAGCACCGCATCGACGTCTGTGTCGGAACTGGTGTGCCCCAACGACAGTCGCAAAGACCCACGGGCGGTGGTCGCGTCGGCGCCCATGGCGATCAGCACGTGCGATGGCTGCGCCACACCGGCGGTGCACGCCGATCCGGTCGAACACTCGATTCCATTGGCGTCCAACAGCATCAACAACGCGTCGCCCTCGCAGCCGCGGAAGGTGAAGTGCGCGTTGCCGGGAAGTCGCAGCGGATCGCGGGCCCCGTTGAGGGTGACGTCGTCGATGCCGCCCAGCACGCCGTCGACCAGGCGGTCGCGCAACGTGCGCAGCCGGGCGCTGTTGACCTCGAGCCCGTCGACCGAGATCCGCGCCGCCGCCGCCATTCCGACCGCACCGGCGACATCGGCGGTGCCCGAACGGATATCCCGCTCCTGCCCACCTCCGTGCGCCAGCGGCACGCACGTGACGTCGCGGCGCAGCAGCAGCGCACCTACGGCGGGCGGGCCGCCGAACTTGTGTGCGGTCACGCTCATGGCCGACAACCCGCTGGCGGCGAAGTCGACCGGCAACTGCCCCACCGCCTGAACGGCGTCGCTGTGCATCGGGACGCCGAATTCGGCGGCGACGGCGGCGAGTTCGGCGGCCGGCATGACGGTGCCGACCTCGTTGTTGGCCCACATCACCGAGACCAGCGCGACGTCGTCGTGGGTCTGCAAAACCTCGCGCAGCGCCGCCGCCGACACCGACCCGTCGGCGGCGGTCGGAAGCCAGGTGACCTCGGCACCCTCGTGTTCGACGAGCCAGTTCACCGAATCCAGCACGGCGTGGTGTTCGACCTCGCTCGTGACGATGCGCCGGTGCCGTGGCTCGGCGTCGCGGCGGGCCCAGTAGATGCCCTTGACCGCCAGGTTGTCGCTCTCGGTACCACCGGCGGTGAAGATGACCTCCGAGGGGCGCGCGCCCAGCTTGTCGGCGATCAGCTCCCGGGACTCCTCGATGCGCCGCCGGGCCGCCCGGCCGCTGGTGTGCAGCGAGGACGCGTTGCCGACGGTGCCGAGCACAGCCGTCATCGCCTCGACGGCGGCGGGGTGCATCGGGGTGGTGGCGGCGTGATCAAGGTAGACCATGACGCGCACCACGATACCGGCCCGCCCGTTTGCTCAGGCCACCAGCACGTGCCCGTGACCAGCGCGCCGGGCGGTTGGAGCGCCCACCGCGGACTGGCAGCGGCCGGCCAGCGCGCGCCGGTCGGTCCCGGGGAGCTGCAGAGACTCGACGTGCACCCGCGCCAGCGTGCGCGGCACGGCGAGCAGCCGGCGAATCGAGCTCAGCAGGGTCTCGTCACCGACGAAGGCCGGCACCGTCGAGAGGCTGCCGTCGACGTGGTGGTAGGTCAGCCGCACGGGCTGCACCGGCCGGCCGGCGTCGATCGCGGCCTGGAACATCGCCGGGTAAAAGGCGCCGCGGTCGCGACCACACCACGTGGTGCCCTCCGGGAACGCCACCACGGTCTGTCCGGCGCGCAGCCGGCGGGCGACCGCGTCCACCACACCGGGCAACCGCCGCAGACTGGACCGCTCGATCGGGATGATCTTCAAAATGCGGGCCACCACCCCGGTCGCGCGGCCGGTGAACATGTCGGCGCGCGCGACGAACGACCCGGGCAGCACCGACCCGATAGCGAAGACGTCGAGCCAGGACATGTGCGGGCTCACCACCAGCACCCCACTCAGATTACGAATCGGGTTGCCCGTCACCGTGATTCGAACGCCCAGGCAACGCAGCACCAGCCTGCAATAGATGCGCTGCACGCGGGTGCGGCCCGGCAGCGGCATCGCCAGCAGCGGCAACCCCGGTGCCAGCAGCAGCGCCAGCGTGAGACGAAGCGTGACCCGCAGCGTCACCCGCGGCCGTCGCGGCGCAACGACGTCGCCCGCGCCGACACAGCCGGCATCGCACGATGCGCGCGGCAGCCAGGAGTGCCCGGCGCCCCCGGAGACGTTCATCGCTTCCCGCCCGCCATGTCCGACGCCGCGGACACCGATCGCAGCCGCTTGAGATATCGGGTGTCGGCATGCGCTTTGTCCAGCAGGACGCAGAAATCGCCGACTCCGAAGTCGGGGTCGTGGGCGGGTTCGCCGCACACCTGGGCGCCCAGCCGCAGGTAACCGCGCATCAGCGCCGGCACCGAGGGCCGCGCCGGCGGCGCGATATCGTCGATCGCCGTTCCGTCGACGACCACCGGCCGGTGTGGGTACACCCGATATTCCGGTGGGGCGGCGTGCCGGCTGAGGATGAAGTCGCGGACGCCGCGCAGCTGACTGCCCGGCGCCTGCTCGTCGCCATCGCCGCCGATGGGCACCGACACGCAGCCGGTTACGTAGTCGTAGCCGTAGCGGTCCAGGTAGGCCAGGATGCCCGCCCACATCAACAGCACGACGCCGCCGTTGCGATGCCCGTCACGCACCACGGCGCGACCCATCTCGACCAGCGACGGCCGCAGCGGGTCGAGCGCGCGGATGTCGAACTCGGTGGCGGTGTAGAGCCCGCCGGCCGCGATGGCGCCCGCCGGTGCCAGCATGCGGTAGCAACCGACCAGCTCACCGGTGTCGTCGTCGCGGACCAACAGGTGGTCACAGAACTCGTCGAACCTGTCGACGTCCCGGCCGTCCTGGTCTGCCGCGGGCAGTGCGAAGCCCGGCGTGCTGCTGAAAACGTCGTGCCGGAGTCGCTGCGCCGCCTCGATCATGCCGGGGTCGGTGGACAGCAACAGTGAGTAGCGGGGCGCGGCCGAACTGCAGGCCGTGCCGGTGGGCTTATCGCTGGGTATGAGGACGGAAGCGATGCTCATGACCCCTAACGTGGCGTAGTCGATGAGCTAGTCGGCATCGACGCTGTGACGTGTCGGTGCACGTGAGATGACGAGATATCGATGCGAGGCCGCTGCGGAATCCGGCGTCGTCGCGTCCGTGGGGATCGAGCGGCGCCATTTCGGGTATGCGGCCCTCATGGTGCGACCTGGACCGCCGACCGGCGGGTGCGCCGCCGCAGCGACCGCACGCCGGCGCCGGTGGGCCCGATGAGCCCGACCACGCGGCGCTGGTGTTTCGCCGATCAACTCGGCCCGCACTTCCTGGACCATCCCGACCAGCCGGTGTTGCTCATCGAGTCCCGCGCGGTGTTCGAACGCCGCCGATTCCACCGCCGCAAGGCCCACCTCGTGCTGTCCGCGCTGCGTCACCGCGCGGCCGAACTGGGCGACCAGGCGCAGTTCTTGCAGACCCCCACCTATCGCGAGGCGCTGGAACGGGCGGATGGGCGGATCAGCGTGTGCCAGCCCACTTCGCGGGCCGCTGACCGATTCGTGCGGTCTATCGCGGATATCGAGGTGCTGCCGGCGCGCGGCTTCTGCACCGATCGAGCGGACTTCGAAGACTGGTCCCGACGGCAACGCACGCTGCTGCTGGAGAACTTCTACCGCGACGCGCGCCGCCGGTTCGATCTGTTGATGGACGGGGGCGAACCCGCCGGAGGGCGGTGGAACTTCGACGCCGTCAACCGGGAGCCGCCGCCCAAGGGCGCCAAGAAACTGGACGTGCCCGCACCGTGGCGACCCGACGAGGACGAGATCGACGAGCAGGTGCGCGCCGACCTGGACCGCTGGGAGCGGGACGGCGCCGTGGCCTTCGTCGGCCGCGATGGGCCGCGCGAATTCCCCGTCACCGCAACCGAAGCGCAGTCCGCCTTCGACCTTTTTCTGCGAGATCGACTGCCGCACTTCGGTCCTCACGAGGACGCGATGCTCACCGGGGACCGCTTCATGGCGCACAGCCTGTTATCGGCGCCGATGAACCTCGGCCTGCTGGATCCGCTGGAGTGCGCATATGCGGCCGAGGATGCCTACCGCGCGGGGAACGCCCCGCTGAACAGCGTCGAGGGTTACATCCGCCAGCTGATCGGGTGGCGCGACTACATCTGGCACGTCTACTGGCATTTCGGACCCGACTATCGGCGCCGCAACGCGCTCAAAGCGCGCGCGGGACTACCGGATTGGTTCGCCGGCCTCGACGCCGACGCGGTCGAGGCGCGCTGCCTCAAAGACGTGCTGGCTCAGGTGCGCGACCACGGCTGGGTGCATCACATCCCGCGGCTGATGGTGTTGTCCAACTACGCGCTGCAGCGCGGGTGGAATCCCGCCGCCGTCACCGACTGGTTCCACCGATGCTTCGTCGATGGCTACGACTGGGTGATGGTCGCGAACGTCGTGGGCATGTCGCAGCACGCTGACGGCGGGCTGATGGCGACAAAGCCGTACGCCGCAGGAGGTGCCTACATCAACCGCATGAGCGACTATTGCGGGCGCTGCTCGTATCGCCCCACCGAGCGAGTCGGCGAGCGCGCCTGCCCCTTCACGGGCGGCTACTGGTCGTTCCTGAACCGCAACAAGGACTCTCTGGAGGGCAACCACCGCATGACCCAACCGCTGGCGGGCCTGCGCCGACTCACCGATCTCGACGACGTCGTCGAACAACAGCGCCGGCTCGGGCAGGCCGCGCCATGATGCTGACCGCCGATCGCAGGATCGCGGCGCCGCCGGCCGCGGTGTGGAAATTGCTGGTCGACCTGGACGCGTGGCCGAAGTGGGGTCCGACGATTCGGCGGGCCCGGCTGGACGCCCCGCACACCGAGTTGGCCTTGCACGCCACCGGCACGGTGCAGACCTCCCTGCTGGTCGCGGTGCCGTTCGAAGTCACCGAATTCGAGCCGGGGCGGCACTGGGCGTGGAAGGTGGCCGGTGTCCCGGCGACCCGGCACCGGGTGGACGCAGTGGGCGACGGTGCGCGAGTGAGCATTTCGGTGCCATGGTGGTCCGCGCCCTATCTGACGGTGTGCCTGGTGGCCGTGCGCCGCATCGACGCGATGCTGACCGGCTCCTAGCGAACGTCGACGGCCCGGGCTCGAGAACCGTTGTGCGACTTCGCAATTCCGCTAGCACCGACGCTAGCGGAATTGGAGTTCAATGCATGGTGCAGACCCCGGTGCCCGCGTGCCATGCCCTAACGCAAAAGCCCCCGGCACCGCGGTGCCGGGGGCTTTTGATGGCCGAGAGACTCAGCCCTTGCGTGTCTTGATCGCCTCGGTCAGCTGCGGAGCGACCTTGAACAGGTCGCCCACCACGCCGTAGTCGGCGATCTCGAAGATGGGCGCCTCTTCGTCCTTGTTGACCGCGATGATCGTCTTGGACGTCTGCATGCCCGCGCGGTGCTGGATGGCGCCCGAGATGCCCAGCGCGATGTAGAGCTGCGGCGAGACGGTCTTACCGGTCTGGCCCACCTGGAACTGGCCCGGGTAGTAGCCGGAGTCGACGGCGGCGCGCGACGCACCCACGGCCGCACCCAGCGAGTCGGCCAGCTCCTCGACGACTTTGAAGTTCTCCGCGCTGCCGACACCGCGGCCACCGGAGACGACGATGGTGGCCTCGGTCAGTTCCGGACGGTCACCGGCGACCGCGGGCTCGCGGGCGGTGATCTTGGTGGCGTTCTCGGCGGGGGCCGGCACCTCGACCTTGACCTCTTCGCCGGCACCGGCCTGCGGCTCGGCGTCGACGGCGCCGGCGCGCACGGTGATCACCGGGGTGTCGCCGTTGGCCTGCGCCTCCACGGTGAACGCTCCACCGAAGATGGAGTAGGTCGCCTTGTTGCCCTCCTTGACCTCGACCACGTCGACCAGCAGACCGGAGCCGATCCGGGCCGCGAGCCGGCCGGCGATCTCCTTGCCGTCGGCGTTGGCCGACAGGATCACCGCGGCGGGCGAGTTGGACTCGGCGAGCGAGGCCAGCACGTCGACCACCGGCGTGATCAGGTATTTGTCGACGTCCTCGGACTCGGCGACGTAGATCTTGGCGGCGCCGGCCTCCTTGAGCCCGTCGACCAGGGGCGCGGCGGTCCCGGGAGCGCCGACCACGACGGCGGCGGGCTCGCCCAGCGCACGGGCGGCGGTGATCAGTTCGGAGGTGACCTTCTTCAGCGCACCTTCTGCGTGCTCGACGAGCACAAGTACTTCAGCCATGGGTTATTTCGCTCTTCTCGTCTTAGGGGAATCGGGTCAGATGATCTTCTGGGCGACCAGGTACTTGGCGACGTCGTTACCGCCCTCGCCCTCGTCGGTGACCTTCTCGCCCGCGGTCTTCGGCGGCTTGGGCGTTGACGACAGCACGGTCGAACCGGCGTTTTCCAGCCCGACCTCGTCGCTCTCGACCCCGATCTCGCCGAGGGTCAGCACCGTGACCTCTTTCTTCTTGGCGGCCATGATGCCTTTGAAGGAGGGGAAGCGCGGCTCGTTGATCTTCTCGGTGACGCTGACCACCGCGGGCAGGGTGGCCTCGAGGGTGAACACGCCCTCGTCGGTCTCCCGCTCGCCCGTGACCTTGTCGCCCTCGATGGAGAGCTTGCGCACGTGGGTCAGCTGCGGCAGGCCCAGGTACTCGGCGATGACGGCCGGCACCGCGCCGCCGGTCCCGTCGGTGGCCTCGTTGCCGGCGATGACCAGCTCGGTGCCCTCGATGGTGCCCAGCGCACGCGCCAGGGCCCAGCCGGTCTGGACGACGTCGGAGCCGTGCAGGCCGTCGTCCTTGAGATGGACGGCCTTGTCGGCGCCCATCGACAGCGCCTTGCGGATCGCCTCGGTGGCGCGCTCGGGACCCGCGGTCAACACGGTCACCGACCCCTCGCCGCCCTCGCGCTCACGAATCTGCAGCGCCTCTTCCACCGCGCGCTCGTTGATCTCGTCCAGCACCGCGTCGGCGGCCTCGCGGTCCAACGTGAAATCGCCGTCAGAGAGCTTGCGCTCCGACCAGGTGTCTGGGACCTGCTTGATCAGGACCACGATGTTCGTCATGAGTGTGGTTCGTCCTCCTAGAAGGGGGCTCGCAGCAATAGACTGCGAAACCTCGGTACGCGTTTTTCGCAACGCACGGCCGTGTTACTACCCGGTAACTTTGTGCGGTATGCATTCACACCATAGCTGGTCGCTTAGGCCATATTGCCCGGTCCTCCCCCGTCCGCTGTCCCGGACCGGGTCGTCGCCGGGCGGCACGTTCTTGCATCCCGTCCGCCCCTTCGGAAGCGGCGGCCCGCTTCCCCGGTTCGCGAATCCGACACTTCGCGTTAGCCTGCCTATGCAATGAGCGCACTCGTGCCTGACGTCCCTCAGCACACCCCCGGCGACACCGCGTCGGCGGGTGACGCCGTGATGGTGCTGACGGGTGAGCGCACCATCCCGGGTCTGGATATCGAGAACTATTGGTTCCGCCGCCACGAGGTCGTCTACCAGCGGCTTGCCGAGCGCTGCGTGGACGCCGACGTCCTGGAGGCCGGGTGCGGCGAGGGCTACGGCGCCGATCTGATCGCGGGCCACGCGCGCCGCGTCATCGCCGTGGATTACGACGAGGCCGCGGTGGCCCATGTCCGCAGCCGTTACCCGCGGGTGGACGTCATGCGGGCGAACCTCGCACAGCTGCCGCTGCCCGACTCGTCGGTGGACATTGTGGTCAACTTCCAGGTGATCGAGCACCTGTGGGACCAAACACAGTTCGTCGTCGAGTGCGCCCGGGTGCTGCGGCCATCGGGCCTGCTGATGATGTCCACGCCCAACCGGATCACCTTCTCACCGGGCCGCGACACCCCGATCAACCCGTTCCACACCCGGGAACTCAACGCCGCCGAGCTGAGCCGGTTGCTCATCGACGGCGGCTTCTCCGACGTGTCGATCAGCGGCCTGTTCCACGGCCCGCGGCTTCGCGAGATGGATGCCCGACACGGCGGCTCCATCATCGACGCGCAGATCCAGCTGGCAATGGCCGCTGACCAAGGGTTGCCGTGGCCGCCTGAGCTGGCGGCCGACGTTGCCGCGGTCACCGTCGACGACTTCGACCTGGTCGAGGCCGGCGAGGGTGCGGGCACCGGCCACCACATCGACGACAGCCTCGACCTGATCGCGATCGCGGTAGCGCCGTGAGCACGGCGCAGAACCGGGTGCCCGGCCTGTTCACCCTGGTTTTGCACACCCACCTGCCCTGGCTGGCCCACCACGGCCGCTGGCCGGTCGGCGAGGAATGGCTGTACCAATCCTGGGCGGCGGCCTACCTGCCGCTGATGCGCGTGCTGAACACGTTGGCCGGCGAAGATCGGCGGGGCCTGATCACGCTCGGCGTCACGCCGGTGGTCAACGCGCAGCTCGATGACCCGTACTGCCTCGACGGCATGCATCATTGGCTGGCCAACTGGCGGCTGCGCGCCCTGGAAGCCACCAGCGTGCGGTCCGCGCCCCGCTCGAAGTCGGCCGGCTACCCGTCATGCACACCGGAAGCGTTGCGCGCGTTGGGGATTCGTGAATCCGCCGAGGCCGAAGGGGCGTTGAGCGAGTTCGCCACCCTGTGGCGGCACGGCGGCAGCCCGCTACTGCGCAGCCTGCTCGACGCCGGCGCGGTGGAGCTGCTCGGCGGCCCGCTGGCCCACCCGTTCCAGCCGCTGCTGGCGCCCCGGCTGCGCGAGTTCGCGCTGCGCGAGGGTCTGGCCGACGCCGCGCACCGCCTAGGGGCGCGAAAGGGGCGAGGCCCGAGCGGGATCTGGGCGCCCGAATGCGCCTACGCGCCCGGCATGGAGCACGACTATTCGGCCGCCGGCGTCACCCATTTCATGGTCGACGGCCCGTCGCTGCACGGCGACACGGCGCTGGGCCGGCCCGTCGGCGACACCGATGTGGTGGCTTTCGGGCGCGATCTGCAGGTCAGTTACCGCGTGTGGTCACCGAAATCCGGCTACCCCGGGCACGCCGCGTATCGCGACTTCCACACCTACGACCACCTCACCGGGCTCAAACCGGCCAGGGTGACGGGCCGCAACGTGTCCTCGGAGGACAAGGCGCCCTACGATCCCGAGCGCGCCGACCACGCGGTCGACACGCACGTCGCCGACTTCGTCGACGTGGTCCGCAACCGGCTGCTCTCGGAATCCGAGCGCATCGGGCGACCCGCTCATGTGATCGCCGCCTTCGACACGGAGCTGTTCGGCCACTGGTGGTACGAGGGCCCGACGTGGCTGGAGCGGGTGCTGCGGGCCCTGCCCGACGCGGGCGTTCGCGTCGGAACGCTGACCGACGCGATCGCCGACGGCTTCATCGGGAACCCGGTGGCCCTGCCGCCCAGCTCGTGGGGCTCGGGCAAGGACTGGCAGGTGTGGGCGGGCGAACAGGTCGCCGACCTGGTCGCGCTCAACGGCGAAGTGGTCGACATGGCGCTGAGCACCGTCGACAAGTCGCTGTCCCAGACGGCATCCCTGGACGGGCCGATCCCCCGCGACCGGGTCGCCGATCAGATCCTGCGGGAAACGCTGCTCACCGTCTCCAGCGACTGGCCGTTCATGGTCAGCAAGGATTCGGCCGCCGACTACGCCCGCTACCGCGCCCACCTGCACGCGCACGCCACCCGCGAAATCGCCGACGCGCTGGCATCGGGGCGGCGCGACACCGCGCAGCGGCTGGCGGAGGGATGGAACCGCGCCGACGGCCTATTCGGCGCCCTCGATGCCCGCAGGTTGCCCCGATGAGGCGGGCCGCGGCGTGAGAATCCTGATGGTGTCGTGGGAATACCCGCCGGTGGTGATCGGCGGGCTTGGCCGCCATGTGCATCATCTGTCGACCGCGCTGGCCGCCGCCGGCCACGACGTCGTCGTGCTGTCGCGGCGTCCCACCGGAACCGATCCACGCAGCCATCCGTCGTCCGACCACATCAGCGAGGGCGTCCGGGTGATCGCAGCCGCTCAGGACCCGCACGAATTCGCCTTCGGCAAGGACATGATGGCGTGGACGCTGGCGATGGGCCATTCCATGATCCGCGCCGGCCTGCCCCTGACGAAGCCGGGCACCAACCGCGCCTGGCGGCCCGACGTGGTGCACGCCCACGACTGGCTGGTGGCCCACCCGGCGATCGCCCTCGCCCAATTCTACGATGCGCCAATGGTTTCCACGATCCACGCCACCGAAGCCGGTCGGCATTCCGGCTGGGTCAGCGGGGCGATCAGCCGTCAGGTGCACGCGATCGAGTCGTGGCTGGTGCGTGAATCCGACTCGCTGATCACGTGTTCGGCGTCGATGGCCGACGAGATCACCGAGCTGTTCGGTCCCGGCCTGGCCGAGATCACGGTGATCTGCAACGGGATCGAGACGGCGCGGTGGCCCTTCGCGGCACGCCGGCCGCGCAGCGGGCCGGCCGAGTTGCTCTATCTTGGGCGGCTGGAATACGAGAAGGGTGTGCACGACGCCATCGCCGCGCTGCCGCGGATCAGGCGCAGTCATCCGGGTACCACACTGACCATCGCCGGCGAGGGGACCCAGCAGGGCTGGCTCATCGAGCAAGCCCGTAAACACCGGGTGCTCAAGGCGATCCGGTTCGTCGGGCACCTCGAACATGCGCAGCTGCTGGCCGTCCTGCATCGCGCCGACGCCGCGGTGCTGCCCAGCCACTACGAGCCGTTCGGGATCGTGGCCCTGGAGGCGGCCGCGGCCGGCACTCCCCTGGTGACCTCCGACATCGGTGGCCTGGGCGAGGCGGTGATCAACGGTCAGACCGGCGTGTCGTGCCCGCCTCGTGACGTGGCCCGGCTGGCCGCGGCGGTGCGCAGCGTGCTCGACGACCCGCAGGCCGCGCAGCAGCGTGCCCACGCCGCCCGCGAACGACTCACGTCTGATTTCGATTGGCGCACAGTGGCCGAAAGGACCGCCCAGGTGTACCTGTCGGCCAAGCGCGGAGTCCGCCAGCCGCAGGCCCGGCTGCCCATCGTCGAACACGCCTTGCCGAACCGGTAGCACTGTTCCTAACGTCTAGGGATGGGGCTGGACTATTCGAGCGTCGTGGACGCTCGGAATCACCGACGTTTTCGATTGGTACGCCAGGCCGGGGGCTTTCGGCCGGCTGTCGCCGCCGTGGCAGCCGATGCGGCTCGTCACCGAGGCCGCCTCACTGAAGGACGGTCGGGCCACGTTGGCGCTGCCCGGTGGGCTGCGCTGGGTCGCCGTCCATCAGCCCGACGGCTATGATCCGCCGCGTCGATTCGTCGACACCATCGGCGGCGACGGCCTGGCCACGCTCCCGGCGCGAATCGCCGTGCGCTGGCGCCACACTCACGAATTCGAAGATGTCGGCGGCAACCGCACCAGGGTGATCGACCGGGTCGACACGCCGGTGCCCGGGTCGCTGCTGCGGCCCATGTTCGACTACCGGCATCGGCAGCTGGCCGACGACCTGGCCGCCCACCGGCTGGCCGCCGAGAACGGCCTGCGGCCTCTGAAAATCGCCGTCACCGGATCGTCGGGATTGGTCGGCTCGGCGTTGACCGACTTCCTGCGCACCGGTGGGCATCGGGTGATCCAGTTGGTCCGTCGCTCCGCACGCGGCGACGGCGAGCGACGGTGGAATCCCGACGATCCCGAGCCCGGGGCTGTTCGACGGGATCGACGCGGTGATCCATCTCGCGGGCGCCTCGATCGCGGGTCGGTTCACCGACAAACACCGGCAGGCCATCCGGTACAGCAGGATTGGGCCGACGAGGCGGCTTGCCGAACTGCTGGGCCGCAGCGAACCCCGGCCTACCGTGCTGATCTCGGCGTCGGCGATCGGCTACTACGGATACGACCGGGGCGATGAAAGTCTCACCGAGGACAGCGGTCGCGGCGACGGATTTCTGGCCGACGTGGTGGCCGACTGGGAGGAAGCGATCACGCCCGCGGAGCAGGCGGGGGTGCGGGTGGTGCGGGTGCGCACCGGCATCGTGCAATCGCCCGCGGGCGGCACGTTGAAGCTGATGCGGCCGCTGTTCAGCGCCGGGCTGGGCGGCCGCCTTGGTGACGGTCGCCAATGGCTGTCCTGGATCGGGATCGACGATCTGGTGGACGTCTATCACCGCGCCCTGTGGGACTCCACGCTGTCTGGTCCGGTGAATGCTGTTGCACCGCAACCGGTTCGCAACAGCGAGTACACCGCCACCCTGGCGGCGGTGTTGCACCGGCCGGCGGTGTTGCCGGTGCCGTCGCTGGGTCCGCGGCTGCTACTGGGCGGACAGGGCGCCCGCGAGCTGGCGTGCGCGAGCCAGCGGGTGGCGCCCGCCAAACTCGCCGCCGCCGGGCATCGGTTCCGCCAGCCGGACCTGGATCAGGCGTTGCGTCACCTGTTGGGGCGCACCGGCTGACGATCCGCTGGACACCGGCTACCTCCGTGAAACGAGCGGCTACTCTTCGGCATCTCTGCCCTCGCGGCTGTGCTGATAGGCGCGGGCGCGCAGGTCGGCGAGCCACCTGGGGTGCAGGCTCAAGCCGGGCGCGGTGTTGAGGACGGGGTCGAACGACACGTCATGGTCGCGCTGGGGATCGATGGCGGTGGTCAGGGTCGATGTGGGCCAGGGGCGTGAAATTGCCTCTGCCGCAGGCTTGGTCGAGCTTCACCTCGATGTTGCTGCGCTCGAGCTTCGTCCGGACGCTGTCCAGGGACAGGCCGGTACCGCCGATCTCGCTCGAGGTTCTGGCCCGAAGCCACCAATTGTTGTTTCGATAGTGCAACGGCATCAGCGTGGTCAGGGTTTGACCGTTCCACGACGTGGCCGGTCGCAGTGCCACCGCGCGCGACAGCACCCCCGACCCCGACGAGACGAGCAGGATGTCCCACGGCTTGTCCGACGGCTGCGGTGCGGGCACCCGAAAAGCCAACCCGATGAAGTCGGGCAGCGCCCCTGGCGTGCCGGTGGCCTTCGACACGCGCGCAACGATCTCCGACGAGGCGATCGGCAAGCCCTGGGCCGCCGGGGCGACGCGTTCGATGAAGCCCTCGGCCAGCACGCCGACGGGATGGAAGAACCGTTTACCCCGGATCGCGGAGCCCCACTGGAAGGGCAACGCCGCGAGTTCGAAAACGTTCACCGGCGGCGGATTCCCATTCTGCGCCGGGGGAAACAAGGCCGCTCAACATCGCTGCTCTGCGTTGTCGGCGTGAATATTACGACGGCCCAGAAGGGCCGTGTGCCGGCCGATCATTCGCAGCGCGGGCGGCTGTTGTTGTGGGCTGTAGGTGTGGCTGTCGATGTAGACCTGCGCCATGACCGCCTGCCACGACTCGATCTGGGGCGCGGATCTCCAGGTGCCCTCGACCAATCCCACGATCACGGCATTGTTGTCGTCGGTCAGCGAGTAGACCGGACCCGCCGAAGTCCCGGCTGTCGGACGCCATGTCGGTGACGGCGAAGCGGCCATTGCCCACCGAGCTGACCGAGCCGCATCGTTGGCCGGTCGCGCTGCGCAGCTGACACACGGGCATGCCCGGCTGCGCGCGCAGACCCGGCGCGGATCCCAGATGGCGCCCCGTCGGCAGCACATCGGTGGGAGTCACATCGGGTGCGATCGCGATGACTTCGTATTCCACGGGCAGCATCGAGGCGTCCGCGCCTGCGTCGGCGTCGACTTGGCGACGCCGAGTACCACGGACCCGATCGGCTTGCGATCACGGTCGGTCACCACCGACTGCCCGCCGTCGCATTGGCCACTGGTCATGGCGACCCGCAACCGCGGCTCGACCAGTCCCACCATGCAGACCGTGTTGCCTTGGCGGATTTCCATTCCGGGGAACACCGTGCCGCCCGGGTCGGCAGCCGCCTGACCCGGTGCGGCAAGAAGCATCGTGGTGAATGCGGATGCGATCGCCAGCCGGTACCACCGGCGGCCTGGCTCTTCCATTGGACGCATCACCCCTCACGTCCATCAGGGGGTCTATCGCGTTTGCTACTTGACGCGCGTATACCCGCCGTATATGGGGTCAAACCACATCGGCCCGGCCGCCAAGCGAACACGATTGGTGGCCAAAAGGCCAGGAAACGAATGCTTCACCAGGGCATTTCGCCATATCGATCATCTCGCCCGCTCACCTCGGCGGTAGGCTCCGAACAGGTTGAGTTCACAGCTGCGTCTCTATGCGGGAGCGGGCGCAAAACGCTGTCACTCCCTTCTCACCACGACAACGGATTGCCGATCGCCGGTTCGGTGCCCGAGGCCTTCCAAAACTGCGTTGTGATCTTAGCCTAACCCCTTGCACGGGTTAGGGTTTCGGATCTTCGCCCGGTTCGTGTTGGAAGCACCGCAACGCCTCGATCAGCGCGGACAGCACTCGATGGGCGGCGGTCAAGTCCGTATTCGTCATTGCGCAACACGACCTTTCGGCGGTCTGCCGGATGGTTGTCGCGACGGATATGGCCGCCGTCTCATCGGCTCGCTCCGCTGGCGCGCGGCAAAGTTCATTAAGTTAATGTTTAAGTTATTGAACAAGGTGGTAACTACTAACGGGCGACGCGAGGCGCGTCTGACGGTCAGTGCTGTGGTTTTGCCTGCCTTATCGGCGGGTATGACGCGTGTGTTTGGACCGCGCAGGCCTGGCATGCCAAGCCGTCCGGGAGGGAGCGCTTGCGCACAATGAGGGCTTTGTCGTTTTCGCCTGCCACGGCCTCGCCGCCGGTGGCGATCGGTTGGCTGAATGCTGACGATTTCGAAGCATGGCGATTGAACGTACGGCGGATGGTGTTGGGCGATGTGGCCGATTTCGTCGCCGCCGACGCGTCGGCGAACTCGTCGATGCGCGCATCGACGCCGCCGGCGACATTCTGGTTCAGTTCGTCCTCGGCGGTAAGTGCGTGCGGTCGACTTTCATGTACCTGGGCTGGCTGTGCGGCGCGACGACGACGACGCGCGCTGCGCGCGGCCGCCAGCTTCGAGTTGCTGCACGCATTCGCCCTGCTGCAAGACGACGTCATGGACGGCTCGGCTTTCGCCGTGGACGACCGTCGGCCCACGTGCAATTCGCGCCATGGCATCGCGACCGCGGGTTGTCGGGTTCGTCGCGAGCGTTTCGGTGAATCGGCGGCGATGTTGCTCGGCGACCTGTGCCTGGTGTGGGCGGAGCAGATGATGCGCGAGAGCGGCGTCGAGCGCCGCGGCGTCTGCACGGGTGTGGCCGCGCTACGACGCGATGCGCACCGAGCTCGCCGTCGGCCAGTTCGCCGACCTTGTCAACGACGCGCGGCAGTTTCCCGACCTGGAACTCGGTGCTCGACGTGTCGCGGCGCAAGTCGGGCAACTACACCGTGCGCCGGCCGCTGGAGATCGGCGCCGCGATGGCCGGCTGCGGACCGCGCGTGCTGTCCGTGCTCGGCGGATACGGCGCCGCGGTCGGCGAAGCCTTTCAGCTGCGCGACGACCTGCTCGGCTTTTTCGGCTCCCCGGCCGTGACCGGCAAGCCCGCGGCGGCGATCTGGCCGAGCAGAAGGCCACGAGCGTCGTGGTCGCTGCCTACCAGCTGGCCGATGCACACGCTGCGCCGCGAGCTCACGACCTCATGAGCGCAGAGGACCTCGATGCAACGACGTTCGAGCGATGGCGATCATTGATCGTCGCGACCGGTGCCGTGGATTGGATTGAGCAGCTGATCAATATCGCGTCTGACCCGCGCCAGGGACTCGATCGACGACCGTGCAGATCGACGAGCTCGTGCGGACCGCGCTGGCCGACATGGCCGCCGCCTGCACGCCGTGAGTCGCGCGGCCATGATGCGCGACCGTCGCAGGGCAACACCGATCACGTCGTCGTGGTCGGCGCGGGCCTGGCCGGATTGTCGGCCGCGCTGCACCTCGCCGGCCGCGGCCGCGGCGTCACCGTCGTCGAACGCGGCGACACCCCGGCGGGCGGGTGGGCCGACTCGACATCGACGGCTACCGCATCGACACCGGGCCGACGGTGCTGACGATGCCCGACATCATCGACGACACGTTCGCCGCCGTCGGCGAGTCCACTCTCCGACCGGCTGGACCTGATGCCGGTCGACCCCGCCTACCGCGCGTCCTTCGCCGACGGCAGTGCACTGGACGTGCACAGCGACGCCGACGCGATGGCCGCCGAGGTCGAGCGTTCGCTGGGTCCCGCCAGGCCGACGGCTATCTGCGGCTGCGGGATTGGCTGACGCGGCTGTACCAGGTCGAGTTCGACGGTTTCATCGCCGCCAACTTCGATTCGCCGCTTCTCGCTGCTCACCCCGCAGCTGGCGCGGCTGGCCGCGATCGGCGGGTTCCGCCGCTGGGACCGGATGGTGCGCCGGTTCCTCAGCGACGAACGGCTGCTGCGGGTCTTCACCTTCCAGGCGCTGTATGCGGGCGTCCCGCCGCAGCGGGCGCTGGCGGTCTACGCCGTCATCGCCTACATGGACACCATCTGCGGGCGTGTACTTCCCGCGCGGCGGAATGCGGGCGCTACCCGATGCGCTGGCCGCGGCCGCCGCCGACGCCGGCGTCGAATTCCGTTACGGGGCAACTGTTTCCGCGCTGGAACGCACGGGCGGCGCGGTGCGGCGGTGTGCACCGAGGAGGCGAGCGGATCCCCTGCCGACGCGGTGGTGCTGACCACCGAACTACCGGACACCTACCGGCTGCTCGGCCGCACACCGCGGCGCGCTGTGCGCTGCGGCCCGCGCCGTCGGCGGTCGTCGCCCACGTCGGCTGTCCGCGCCGTGGCACCGGGACATCGGCCACCACACCATCCTTTTCGGCGACGCATGGGATCAGACCTTCAGCGACATCATCGACGACGGACGCTCGATGGGGACCCGTCGCTGCTGGTCACCCGGCCGACCGCCGGCGACCCGACGCTGGCGCCCGCAGGGCGCGACCTGCTCTACGTCCTGGCGCCGGCACCGAATCTGCCGCGCGGCAACAGTCGATTGGGCCACGCCGGCGGCGGCCTACGTCGACGAGATGCTCGGCACGGTCGCCGACCGGCTGCTGCCCGCTCGGCGACGACGCCGAGTTCTGCACGTCGTCACATCCGGCTGGCTGGGCGCGTCAGGGCATGGCGGCCGGCACCCCGTTCGCGCTGGCCCACACGTTCGGCCAGACCGGACCGTTCCGGCCGGCCAACACCGTGCGCGGCATCGACAACGTGGTGCTGGCCGGGTCGTCGACGGTGCCGGGTGTCGGCGTGCCGACGGCCTTGTTGTCCGGGCGGCTGGCCGCCGACCGCATCACCGGCATCGCCGACGCGGTCAGCGCGCCGTTCGACATGAGGTGGTGCAGACATGATCGGCAGCGAATTGGACGCGGCCGGCGTTCGACGATCCGGCGCTGCGCGACGGCCTATCGCCGTTGCCGCGACACTCAACGCCGCGCACGGACGGACGTTCTTCCTGGCCACCCGGCTGCTCGCCCCCGACCAGCGCCCGCCGGTCCACGCGCTGTACGGCTTCGCCAGGCTAGCCGACGACATCCTCGACGACTTCGACCCGCACGTCGGCGTCGACGAACGAGCAGACGGTTGCAGCAGCTGGCGGACGCAATTGTTCAACCGGCTGGTGCAGCACCGTGGCGGCATCCGGTGCTGGCCGCGGTCGTCGCACACCGCGCACGCGTACGGCATCGCGCCGGAACTGTTCGACGACTTCCTGGCCTCGATGCGGATGGACCTCACCGTCACCGACTATCCCGACCGCGCCGCCCTCGACCGCTACATGTACGGCTCGGCCGAAGTGATCGGCCTGCAACTGCTGCCGATCCTCGGCACGGTGGCGGCCGCGGAGGAAGCCGCGCCCTACGCCGCCGCACTGGGAAAGGCGTTCCAGCTGACCAACTTCCTTCGTGACGTCGACGAGGACCTGCAACGCGGCCGGGTCTACCTGCCTGCCGACGAGCTGGCCGCCCACGGCGTCGACCGCGAGCTGTTGACGTGGTGCCACGAGCACCGGCGCACCGACCCACGGGTGCGCCGCGCGTTGGTCGAACAGCACGCCATCACCCGGCGCGTCTACCGACTTCGCCGCGCACGGGCATCGCCGATGCTGGCCCGCGATCACGGCCGTGCGTCGCCACCGCGCTGACGCTGTATTCGGAGATCCTGGACTGCATCGAGGACAGCGATTTCGCCGTGTTCAGTCACCGCGCCACGCGTCGGCAACGGCCGACGACTGCGGGTCGCCGGCAGCGGGCTGATCAAGGCGTGGCGGGCGCGGCTGCGACGGCGCTCGGAAGGGAGCGATGGACCGCTGGCAATACCTGATCGTGCTCGCCGCGTGCCTGGCGATCACCGCGCCGCTGGAGATCTTCGGCGCCGGCGTCTACCGGCAGCGTGGCGACGCCGTCACGCGCGGTCGCTGCCGGTGGCCGCGGTCTTCCTCGTGTGGGACGCCATGGCGATCGCCGCCGCGGTTTGGAGCTACAACCCCGCCTACCTCACCGGCATGAGCATGCCCGGCTCGCATGCCGGTCGAAGAGCTGCTGTTCTTCCTCGTCATTCCGGTGTGCGGGCTGCTGACCTACAACGCCGTCGACACCGACCTGCGTGGCCACAGACGTCGGGCGACGCGCCGATGACCGGACTCGGCTACACCGCTGCCCGCGGTGCTGGCGGTGATGGCTGGTCTGCGCGCTGGAATTCGCGGTCCTGCGCACCGGGCTGTTCCGTCGGCCGGCGTACTGGATCTCGATGCTGATCGTGCTCGGCTTCCAGATCCCGGTCGACGGCTGGCTGACCAAGCTCAGCGCGCCGATCGTGATCTACGACGATCGGCACACCAGCGGCGTGCGCTTCCCGTTCGACATCCCGGTCGAGGACTTCCTCTTCGGATTCGCGCTGGTCACCGCGGTGCTGCTGCTGTGGGAGCGGCAACGCGACCGCGAGGATCGAGTGATCGCGGATGACCTCCGCCGAGCATGCCCGCCGCGTTCGACGCGGGCGCGGCGGCCTACGACAGCTCGTCGGCGCCAACCCCGGTTACCACGAGCACCTGCGGATTTCGGCGCGACGCATGCGGATTCCCGGCCGCGGCCAGGGCTTGCGGCTGCTCGACGCCGGATGCGGCACGGGCGCCTCCACCGCCGCATTGCTGGCCGTCGCGCCGGAGGCCGAGATCGTCGCCGTCGACGCGTCGCGCGGGCATGCTCGCCGCGGCGCCGCAAAGCGATGGCCGGCCTCGGTGCGGTTCGTGCACAGCCGCGTGGAGGACCTCGCCGAGGCGGGCGTCGACGGCCCGTTCGACGGCATCCTGGCCGCCTACCTGATTCGCAACCTCGCCGACCCCGACGGCCAGCTGCGCGGTTCCGGACGCTGTTGCGCCCGGGCGGCACGCTGGCCGTGCACGAATACTCGGTGCGCGACTCGCCGCGGCCACCGCGTGTGGAACGCCGTGTGCTGGGGCGATCATCATCCCGGCCGGCCGGCTGCGCACCGGCGACGCCGACCTGTACCGATATCTGCGGCGAAGTGTCAACGGCTTCGACGGCGCTACCGGTTTCGGGACCGATTGCGCGACAACGGCTTCACCGCGGTACACAGCGAGACGATGCCCGGCTGGCAACGCAACATCGTGCACACGTTCCTGGCGGACGCGCCGCGATGACCGACGATCGCGCCGCGTCGACACATCGCCGCGCCACGCGGACTGCCGGACGCGGCTGGCTGCGCGGTCACGCCCGAGTGTCGTCGTCGTCGGCGGCGGCATCGCAGGGCTGGCGGCCGCGACCGGGCTGGCCGAACGCGGCGTCGCCGTCGACGTCGTCGAGCGCGAGCCCTACCTCGGCGGCCGCGTCGGCGGCTGGACCGAGCAGCTCGGCGACGGCTCGACGGTCGCGATGAACCGCGGATTCCACGCGTTCTTCCGGCAGTACTACAACCTGCGAGCCCTGCTGCGCCGCATCGATCCCGCGCTGGCGCATGCTGACTCCGGTCGCGGACTATCCGCTGATCGACGGGGCCGGCCGGCGCGACACCTTCCGCGGCCTGCCGCGCACCCCGCCGTTGAACGCGCTGGCGTTCGCGTTGCGAAGCCCCACCTTCCGGCTTCGCGACCTCGACGCGCATCAACGCCCGCGCGGCCGCACCGCTGGCCGCGGTCTCGGTGCCCGACACCTACCAGCGGCTCGACCACACCGACGCCGAGACGTTCCTGCGGGACATCAACTTCCCCGAGGCCGCGCGCCATCTGGCGTTCGAGGTGTTCTCCCGCAGCTTCTTCGCCGAACCCGCCGAGCTGTCGGCCGCCGAGTTGGCGACGATGTTCCACATCTACTTCCTGGGCTCCAGTCGAGGGCCTGATCTTCGACGTCGCCGTCGCGAACTTCGACGTCGCGCTGTGGAACCCGCTGCGCGGCTACCTGGAGTGCGCGGGGCGTGCGGTTCCACACCGGCGCCAACGGTGCCGAGCGTCGACGCGCCGGCGAAGGCTTTCCGGGTGCGCACCGATTCCGATGGCCATCTTCGACGTCGACGGCGTCGTTCTGGCCACCGACGTGGCCGGTCTGCAGCGCATCGTCGCGGCGTCGACCGACCTGGGCGACGACGACTGGCGCGCGCGGATATCGCGGCTTGCGCACCGCACCGCCGTTCGCCGTGCAACGGCTGTGGCTGGACCGCCCGGTCGACGCGCGCACCGGCCGGCGTTCCTGGGCACCGGCGGCCACGAGCCGCTCGACAACATCAGCGTGCTGGAGCGCTACGAACGCGAAGCCGCGCGATGGGCCGCGCGCGCACCGGCGGTTCCGTCGTCGAACTGCACGCCTACGCGGTGGCATCGCGCCGTCCGGCCTGCGCGACCGCCTGCTGGACCGGCTGCACGAGCTGTATCCGGAAACCGCTGCGGCACAGATCGTCGCCGAGAAGCTGCTGCGCCGCAACGACTGCCCGCTGTTTCGCGCCCGGCGACTTCGCCGACCGCCCCGGTGTGCGCACGCCGCACGCCGGGCCTGGTGTTGGCCGGCGACGGCATCCGCATCGACCTGCCGGTGGCACTGATGGAACGGGCCGCCACCACCGGCTGGTCGCGCCGCCAACCAGCTGCTGCAGCGCTTCGGGACTCGCGGGGCACCCGTTGGACACGGTACCCACCCAAGGCCGGTCGCCACTGCTGCGATGGCTTGCCGCCCGCGAAAGGCCACTCGACCATGAACATTCGCGCACAGCCTGGCGACGCCTGTCCGAAGAACCAAGTGGCCGCTGCAGGTGATCCCGCGCATGTCGATGGGCCGAGCAGCGCCCGACCTATCGCGACGCACAACCCGCCATCATCGAGGCCGCGCTGCAACGCTCCCAGCGCAGACCCAGCGGCAACTGGTACGCGTTCGCCGCCAGCGACCGGGTCCGGCGGGCGACCCTTCGGCACGCGCGTCGCCGGTGTCGAGATCGTCGCCTGGCGCGACGAGCAGGGCCGGCTGCGCGTGGGGCCCGGCGCAGTTGCCCGCATTTCGGGCGCCGACCTCGCCACCGGCACGCGTGCACCGCGGAACGCTGATCTGCCGCTGGCACGGGCTGACGCTGGACGGACGCGCTCGCGAATTCGGCTGGAGGCCGTTGCCCAGTCACGACGACGGCGTCCTGGCATGGGTGCGCCTCGACGCGGTGGGCAAGGAGGAGCCGCTGGACGGCCGGTGATCCCGCAGCGGCCGACCGGCGGCACCCTGAGCGCGGTCGCCCGCCTGGAGGGCGTGTGCGAGCCGAGTGACATCATCGCCAACCGCCTCGATCCGTGGCACGGCGCGTGGTTTCACCCCTACTCGTTCACCCGGCTCGACGTGCTCAGCGACGCCACGCCGGACCGAACAGCTCGACCGCTTCCTGGTGGCGGTGACTTTCCGGATCGGACGCCTGGGGGTGCCCGTGTCGCCGAGTTCAGCTGCCCGGAGCCGCGCACCATCGTGATGCGCATCGTGGACGGGGAGGGCACCGGCAGCGTCGTCGAGACCCACGCGACGCCAATGGGTTCGGGTCCCGATGGCCGGCCGCGCACCGCCGTCCTGGAAGCCATCATCGCGCATTCGGACCGGCCGGGTTTTACGCGCGCCTGCGCGGTGGCGCCGTTGATCACACCCTTCATGCGCCATGCGGCCACCAGGCTCTGGCGCGACGACCTGGCCTACGCCGAGCGCCGTTACCAGGTCCGCACCAGACTCGGCTGATCCCGTCTCGCACGGTGCGGGGCAGCCCGCCGCGTTTCATGGGGCCTGATCGCCGGCCGGATCGATCGAGCGGGGGGCAGGTTCGGGCCGATGGCCGGCCGACCGCCGCCGCAGCACCCACACCGCCCCGGCTACCAGCACCGCCGAAAAGACGATCGCGGTGGGCCACATGGCCAATTGCGCAAGCCACAAACGCCCTTGCAGGCGCAGCACTTTGCGCTCGGCGCGCCCCAGGCGCCGCGAGGTCTCGATCAAAGTCATCGCCAGGCGCATACCCGAGGAAAAGTCGTTCAAACCGCGGTGCCCGGTCAGCGGGCCCGTTTGCACCAGTTCATGAATCACTGAATACGGATTCCGACGATTCGGGTCCCCGCGCGGCGGGAATGCTCAAGACAACATGGGGGAGGAAATATGGGTGACGTGGCCAGCGGCGACATCGAGGGCGTGGCGCAGGCGGTAGGAAAAGTGACCGAGGCGCTGGAGACCATCGAGCGCGCCCGTGGGCACCTGTACTCCTTCCACCAACTCACCGGCCACGCCGACCTGCAACTCGACGAGGCGGTGTCGCGGTTGCACGAGATCGGCCACGCCGATCTGGCGCAACACATCAGCTGCGAGCTGATCGGACGCAACGTCCTGCCGGGCCGGTGGAGCTTCCAGGTCATCGAGGACTATGACGACGGGTATTACCGCTGCTTCAAGGAGACCGAACGGCTGGTACGGAGTCGACTCACCGATGGTCACCGCCATCTCTACGAGATGGCACTGAAAGAGCGTCGGCGCACCCGGGGCCACCCGGCCCACACCGCATCTCCTGGCGACGAATCGGCGAAAGGTGAATCCTTATGAGCGACAACCAATTCGATAAGGGCGACAAGGTCGAGTGGCAAAGCCACGGCACCACGGTACGGGGCACGGTCGAGGGAAAAATCATTTCGGATACCGAAGCCGCAGGCCGCACGGTGCGGGCGTCCAAAGACGAGCCCCAGTACAAGGTTCGCAGCGACAAGACGGGCGCCGACGCGGTGCACAAGCCGGACGCGCTGCGCCGCGTAAAGTGATGCACGTCAAGAAATTCACGGGGCTCAGCATGACCGACGATGAGAAGACCACCTGGGATCGCTGCCACGAAAACGTCAACATGACCGCGCGAGCTGGAACATTGGCTAGGCACCGAGGAATCGAAGAGCGTCGGCCAGAAGCGGGGGGCGAGGCCACCGGCAATGCCAGCGGCCGGTGCATCCTTGATGAACCGGGGCCACGACCCCGCGAAGTCCTGATACCGCCCTTTCGCTTGCGGCTGAACCGCCGCGACGCGGTCGATCCGGGGGTGCCGTACGCTGATGGCCACCGATCGCACCGGGGACAAAGGACAAACGCCCCTGCGTTTCGCCGGCTCCGGATAGCGGTCAACCGATACGCTGGCTGGCGTATCTTGCAAGAAGGATGCGGGTAAGTGACCAAGCGCGCCGCCGCTGACCGGCGAGTAGACCGAGCCGAACTCGAGAAATTGATGTCGGCCGATATGCGCGCGATCACTGCGCAGTCCGACCGCATCGGTCGGCACTTTGCCCGGCAAAACGATGTCAGCGGCACGGACTTTCACGCGTTGCTGCACATCATGGTCGCCGAAAGCGCCGGTGAGCCGTTGACCGCGGCACAGTTGCGCCGGCGCATGGACGTCTCACCGGCCGCGATCACCTATCTCGTCGATCGCATGATCGGCGCCGGCCACGTCCGGCGCGAACCCGATCCACAGGACCGGCGCAAGACCCTGCTCCGCTACGAGAAACCCGGCATGGCCCTGGCCCGGTCGTTCTTCACTCCCCTTGGCGCCGAGCTACATACCGCCCTCGCCGACATTCCCGATCGGGAGCTGGCTGCGGCGCATCGGGTGTTCACGGCGATGATCGAGGCGATGGCAGGCTTCGAATCACGACTGACCGCATCAAGTCCCAAAACGGCCGCCGCCGGCGAACCGAAGCGGGTGATCGTGAAAGGTCGTCGAAGCCCGGCCCGAGCCGGCGGCGCTCCCGACTAGTGAACCGGCCGCTCGACGGCACAGCACGTCGATCGATGATCTCAACACTCCCTGGGCGTTTCGCTCCTGCCGGTCGTTCCCGGCAATGCCCTCGATGTCCGCGCCGACCTAGGCCCCGCCGATGAGATCGACATCGCGAAGGTCCGCCAGGTTCGCGGCACCACAGCCGTGCAGGCAGATGCGCAGCTCGTCGATGAACGGCTGCAGCCAATCGACAACGGCGGCAGTCGATTCGATGGCCGCGGGCAACAGCGGTCGCGCCACCGCCACGACATCGGCGCCCAGCGCGATGGCCTTGGCCGCATCCATACCGGTACGGATACCACCGGAGGCCACCAGCGGGATCGCCGGGAGCACGTCACGCACCTCCACGATGGCGCGGGCGGTCGGGATACCCCAGTCAGCCAGATGCGGATAGCGCAGTTCGCCGTACCGCACGAACTGCTCGACCCGCGACCACGACGTGCCGCCGGCACCCGCGACGTCTATTCCCGCCACCGGCAATTCGCCTTGACCCCCGACGAGCTCCGCGGCAGCCGCGCGACCGATCCCGTGCCCAACCTCCTTGAGCAGCACCGGATATCGACGATGTCCGCGGCCTCATGCAACCTGCTCAGCGACCCGGAGAAGTCGGTGTCGCCGTTGTGTTGCATCGCCTCCTGGAGCGGATTGGTATGCACGGCAAGCGCGTCGGCGCCCACGCGGTCGAGCGCTTTGGCCAGATCCGCCGCGGCGGTCTTCGTCACTTGGGCCAAGCCGATGTTGCCGAACAGCAGGACATCCGGGGCGACATCACGCACCGTGAAGCTGTCCGCCGCACGCTCCCCCAGCGCACTGTCCAACATGATCCGCTGCGAGCCCAGCATCATGCCCACGCCCAGCTGTTGTGCCGCCGCCGCCAGATTGCGGTTGATGGTCCCGGACAGCTCGGCGCCCCCGGTCATCGCTCCGATGAGTATCGGAGACCGCAAGTGGGCGCCGAAAAAGTCGGTGGACAAGTCGATATCGCCCAGATTTGTCTGAGTGAGCGCGTTGTACGGCAAGTCATAGCGGTCCAGTCCGGTGGTGACGCCGTCATAGCCCACCGGCTCGGTCAGACAGACATCGATGTGGCGCCGCTTGCGGGTCGTCATCTCGCCGCGGTCAGCGGTCATCGGAGGTGCCCCCTGCCGTCCCACACTGTCCCCGCCCCGCGTTCATAATGTCCATAGTGCCCCCTCCTGCCTGCGCCGGTGCTCTCGCATGGCGACGCGTCGTTTCAGTTGATTAATGTTTAACAAACTGAAAGGGTTGTAAACGTGGTGTGGGATTGTCTGGCCGCCGCGGTGACGGGTCGGCGTTCGTGGCTGCTCGCCCTGGTCGCGCGTCGCGGTGGGTGTCGGCTTGACGATTCTCATCGGTGACAATGCCGCCGCGGGCCAGTCCCCGCAATCTGTGCCGGCCGGGGCCCAATCCGCCCGAGTCGACGCCTTGACCAGGCAGTTTCCCGGAGGCGACCAGGCCCCGCTGATCGTGGTGGTCAGCCGTACCGACGGTGGAGTCCTGGTCGCGTCGGATCTTGCCGCCGCTCAGGCCGTTCGCGATCGGGTGCAGGCGGTCGCGCAGCCCGGCGCGCAAGCGACGGCAACACCGCTGCTGTCGTCAAGGGACGGACGGGCCGTGCTGGCCATCGTGCCCATCAACGCCTACCTTTCCGGGTTTGCCTTGGCCGACGCCATCGGGACGCTGCGCACCGCCGCAACCAACGGTCTGCCCGAGCAGTTACAGGTGCACGTGACGGGCGGCCCGGCGTTCGGCGCGGACATCGCCGGCGCCTTCGCAGGCGCCAACATCACCCTGCTTGCGGTGACGACGGCGGTGGTGGCGCTGCTGCTGATCGCCACCTACCGCTCCCCGGTGCTGTGGCTGGTCCCGCTGCTCGTGGTCGGATTCGCCGATCGCGTGGCCGCGGCCGTCGGCACGGCGATGGCGTCGCTGACCGGGTTGAGCTTCGACGGCGCCACCTCCGGGATCACCAGCGTGCTGGTTTTCGGCGCGGGAACCAACTACGCACTGCTGCTGATTTCCCGGTATCGCCAAGAGCTGCGGCGCCATTCCGGGCATCGTGCCGCCTTGCGCCTGGCCGTGCGGAGGGCGGGTCCGGCCATCGCCGCCAGCAATGCCACCGTGGTGCTGGCATTGCTCACCCTGCTGTTCGCGGCCACCCCGAGCACCCGCAGCCTCGGGGCGCTCGCCGCGTGCGGCCTTGTGGTCGCGGCGATTTCGGTGCTGGTGATCCTGCCCCCGCTGCTGGCGATGTGCGGCCGGCGGCTGTTCTGGCCGTTCGTCCCGCACTCCGGCGAAGACGAAACCCTCGACTCCGGCGCCTGGCGTCGCGTCGCGGAATGGGTAAACGGGCGTCCCGCGGTGGTCGCGGTGGTCGCGGTCGCGGTGTTGGCGGCCCTTGGCGCCGGCTTGCTGGGGACCCGAATCGGCTTGTCGCAGACCGAACAGTTCCGCGTGCGCGCGGATTCGGTGTCCGGTTATCACGTTGTGGCCGAACATTTTGCGGCCGGCCTGGCCAACCCGACACTGGTCATCGGCGCCAGCGATCACGCGTCGGTCCTGTCGCAGGCAATCAAGTCGACGCCCGGCGTCGTCTCGGTGACGGAGTCCGGCCGATCGGAATCGGGGCTGACGAAGTGGTCGGTGGTGATCGACGCGCCGCCGTCGTCAAAGCAGGCGTTCAACACCGTTGCCGCGCTGCGGCATTCGACACGGGCCGCTGACCCCGGCGTGCTGGTCGGCGGGCCCGATGCACAGGCGCTGGATATTCGTGATGCGGCCACGCATGACCGGCTGCTGCTCATCCCGGCGATCTTGGCCGTCATCCTGATCGTGCTCTACCTGTTGTTGCGGTCGGTCCTCGCACCACCGACCCTGCTCGCCGCGACGATCCTGGGCGCCCTGGCCGCGCTGGGCATGGGTGGCTGGGCGAGCCTGCACGTCTTCGGCTTCCCGGCGCTGGACAACACCACCCCGTTGTTCGCCTTCTTGTTCTTGGCGGCCCTGGGTGTGGACTACACGATCTTTTTGGTCGCCCGGGCCCGCGAGGAAGCCGCGCGGCACGGCGCACGCGATCCGATGGTGCGCGCGGTGTCCGCGACCGGTGGCGTAATCACCAGCGCGGGAATAGTTTTGGCGGCCGTCTTCTGCGTCCTCGGGGTGCTGCCGTTGATCGTGTTGACCCAACTGGGAATCATCGTCGGCCTGGGAATTCTGCTCGACACCTTCGTGGTGCGCACGCTGGTCATCCCGGCACTGTTCGCCCTCATCGGTGACCGGATCTGGTGGCCCTCCGACCCAACTCGCACGAAACCCGTTGAGCGACAAGTAGACTCGAAACAACCAGAACGGAGCACGCCGTGAACAAGTCCACCCTGGCCGCGACCAGCCTGGCCGTCGCCGCAACCGCCGCCGCGGGAAGCGTTGCCAGCGGCAACGCTATGTCCCGCTGGTACTCGCGGCTCCGCAAGCCCGCCTATCAGCCACCCGCGGCCGCTTTTCCCACGGTATGGACCACGCTCTACGGTGACATCGCGGCGACGTCGGCGGTGACCATCGACCGGTTTCGTGCGACCGGGCAGCATGACAAGGCACGCGGTTACGCCGTCGCGCTGACGGTCAACCTGCTGCTCAACGCCGCATGGAGCTGGCTGTTCTTTCGGTATCACAAGCTCGGCGCGTCCGTCGTCGGCGCGGCGGCGCTGACGGCCAGCAGTGCCGATCTGGTCAGGCGCGCCGCCCAAGCCACGCCGCGCGGCGGGATGGCGTTGCTGCCCTACCCACTGTGGTGCGGCTTTGCGACCATCCTGTCCACCCACATCTGGCGATTGAACCGTTAAGGACATCTCGAATCATGCCGGCAGTCTTGTGGTTTCGCCGTGATCTACGGTTGCGTGATCATCCGGCGCTTCTGGCCGCGGCCGAGGCCGATGAGGTGCTCGCCTGCTTCGTTCTCGACCCACGACTGGAAAAGTCGTCGGGACACCGCCGGCTGCAGTACCTGGGTGACTCGCTGCGGCGGCTGCGCGACGATCTCGACGGCCGGTTGCTGGTCACCCGCGGGCAGCCCGACACGCAGATCCCGCGCATCGCCAAGGAGATCGGCGCGTCGGCGGTACACATCTCCGAAGACTTCGCGCCGTTCGGAAAGCGCCGTGACGAGCGGGTGCGTGCGGCGCTGGATTCGGTGCCGTTGGTGGCGACGGGGTCGCCGTATCTGGTCTCGCCCGGCCGCGTCACCAAGCCGGACGAGCTCCCCCTACAAGGTGTTCACCCCTTTCCTGCGACAGTGGCAGAAGACCGGCTGGCGCGAGCCGGCGCAGTCGAACGCGAAGTCCGCACGCTGGCTGGATCCGGCGCAGCTGCGGATCAAGCAATGCGAGATCCCCGATCCCGGATCCGCCCTCGAGGTGGCGGCAGGCGAGGCGGCGGCGCGCAAGCAGTGGAAGTCGTTCGTCGACAAGGGGTTAGGAAGCTACGCCGAAGACCGCAACAGGCCGGACCTGACCGGGAACCAGCCGCATGTCGGCGCACCTGAAGTTCGGCGCCATTCATCCGCGCACCCTGGTCGCCGACCTGGACCCGCGCAGCAACGGGGCGCAAGCCTTCCTGCGGGAGTTGGCTTTTCGCGACTTCTACGCCGACGTGCTGCACCACTGGCCGGCCAGCACCTGGCGCAATTGGAACAGTGATTTCGACGGCATCCAGACCGATACCGGAGCCGAGGCCACCCGCCGCTTCGAGGCGTGGAAAGCCGGCGAGACCGGTTTCCCCTTCGTCGACGCCGGGATGCGACAGCTGCGCGACACCGGCTTCATGCACAACCGGGTGCGAATGATCGTTGCCTCGTTTCTGGTCAAGGACCTTCATCTGCCGTGGCAGTGGGGCGCCGAATGGTTCCTCGAGCAGCTGGTGGACGGCGACATGGCGAACAATCAGCACGGCTGGCAGTGGTGCGCGGGGTGCGGGACCGACGCCGCGCCCTACTTCCGGGTGTTCAACCCGATCACCCAGGGTGAGAAGTTCGATCCGTCGGGCGACTACATCCGGCGCTGGGTACCCGAACTGCGCTCGGCCGACGATGTGCACCTGAGCAAGGGCGAACGGCCGGACGGCTACCCCGCGCCCATCGTCGACCACGCCGCCGAACGCGCCGAGGCGCTACGGCGCTATCAGAGCATCTGAGCGATTCGCAGCCTGGACGCCGTAAACCTCAGCAACGGTCAGCCCGACGGGCGGCTAGCGGGTGGCCTTTTTGCGTTCGATGTCCGCCAAGGCGGCGGCCAGTTCGGCGCGCTGCGCGGCCGAACTCTCCCAGGCGAGTTGGCGATTCTTGACCACCTTGGCCGGCGCGCCGACCGCGATCGAGTAGTCCGGAATCACCCCGCGGACCACCGCGTGAGACCCCAGCACGCAGCCACGCCCGACGGACGTGCCGCGCAGCACCGACACCTTGACGCCCACCCAGGTGTCCGGACCGATCCGGACCGGTGACTTGACGATGCCCTGGTCCTTGATCGGCAGGGAGATGTCGTCCATGCGGTGGTCGAAATCGCAGACATAGCACCAGTCCGCCATCAACACCGAGTTACCGAGCTCGATGTCCAGGTACGCGTTGATGACGTTGTCGCGGCCCAGCACCACCTTGTCGCCAAACCGCAGCGACCCCTCGTGCGCGCGGATGGTGTTCTTGTCGCCGATGTGCACCCACCGCCCGATCTCGAGCTGCGAGAGCTCGGGTGTGGCGTGAATCTCCACGCCCTTGCCGAGAAACACCATGCCCCGGGTGATGATGTGCGGGTTGGCCAGCTTGAACTTCAGCAGCCGCCAATAACGCACCAGGTACCACGGGGTGTATGCGCGGTTGCGCAGCACCCATTTCAGCGAGGCCAGCGTGAGAAACTTGGCCTGGCGCGGGTCCCGCAAATTCGATCCACGCCACCGGCGATGAACCGGTGCGCCCCACATGGATGTCATGGCCGGAAAGCCTAGTCGAGTGGCCAAGCGATACCCTCACGTGTACTCGATCGCCCACCCTCCGAACGCCCTGCGGAAGGACTTGGAAACCGACGTGCTTGCCCGACAACTCGTCAGTGGGCTCCGGCGTTGTTCATCCCTGGTGTTGGCGGCTGCGCTCGCGGTCATGCTCGGCGCCTGCGGCAACACCGACTCGTGGGTCGAGGCCTCGGCCGCACAGGGCTGGGCGGCGCAGTACGCCGACGCGGCCAACAGCAGCTACACACCCACCGGCGGGGCCACCAAGCTGTCGCTGCAATGGACTCGTTCGGTGAAGGGAAGTCTGGCCGCCGGACCGGCGCTGAGCGCGCGCGGTTATCTGGTCTTCAACGCCCAGACCTCGGCGGGATGCTCGCTGATGGAGTGGGAGAACAACGACAACGGGCGGCAGCGCTGGTGTGTGCGTCTGGTCCAGGGCGGCGGCTTCGGCGGCCCGCTGCTCGACGGTTTCGACAACCTCTACGTCGGCCAGCCGGGCGCGTTTCTGTCTTTTCCGGTGACCCAGTGGACGCGGTGGCGCCAGCCGGTGATCGGCATGCCCACCACGCCGCGGTTCCTCGGACAAGGCCAGTTGCTCGTGGTGACGCACCTGGGACAGGTGTTGGTGTTCGACTCCCATCGCGGCGAGGTGGTGGGCAGCCCACTCGATCTGGTCGACGGCGTCGACCCCACCGATGCCGGGCGCGGTTTGGCCGATTGCGCCCCGGCCCGCGTGGGCTGTCCGGTCGCGGCCGCGCCCGCCTTCTCATCGGGCAACGGAATGGCGGCGCTCGGCGTTTGGCAGCCCGGCGCTCCCGCCGCGACTCTGGTGGGACTGAAGTATCACCCCGGGCAGACGCCGCTGCTGACCCGCGAATGGACCAGCGACGCTGTCGTCGACGGTGTCATCGCCAGCCCGGTGCTGTCGTCCGACGGGTCGACGATCTACGTCAACGGCCGCGACCAACGACTGTGGGCGCTGCGTGCCGCCGACGCGAAAGTGAAATGGTCGGCGCCGCTGGGTTTCTTGGCGCAGACGCCGCCGGCGGTCACCCCGCAGGGGCTGATCGTCTCGGGCGGCGGCCCCGACACCCGGCTGGCGGCATTCAAGGATGCCGGCGATCACGCCGATCAGGCGTGGCGCCGCGACGACGTTCTCCCCCTGTCGACCTCGAGCCTGGCCGGCACGGGCGTCGCCTACGCGGTGGTCAGCGGTCCACCGGCAAACGGCGCACCCGGCATGTCGCTGCTGGTGTTCGATCCGGGCAGTGGGCGCACGCTGAACAGCTATCCGATGCCCGCGGCGACGGGGTATCCGGTCGGGGTATCGGTCGGCTCGGATCGACGGGTGGTGGCGGCCACCAGCGACGGCCAGGTTTACGGTTTCGCGCCGGCCTGAGCCGGACATACTTGCGTGGTGCCGATAGACGAGCCCGCGGCGCCAGGCGTCGCAACAGCCCACAGCCCCGGAAACGGACGCAGCAGCACCGCCGACATCGTGGCGACCACGATCTTGCTGGTCATCCATGGCGGTCTGTACGCGGCGAGCTTTGCGGTGCTGGGCCTTCTCGTGATGACCACCGACGCCTGCGGCTCGCGGAAATGCGGCGATCCCGCCTGGATCGACCGTGCCATGGACCTGGGCACCTGGGGCGGGGCCGCCCTGTTGGTCATCGACATCGCGGTCGCCGTGTATCTGCTGGTGCGGCGGAAACGACGGGCCTTCGTCGTCCCGATCATCGGGTGTATTGCGCAGGTGGCGCTGGCGGTCGCCGCCGTGGCGATGGAGTTGCAGGCCGGCCCGGTCTGAGGGCCTCTAGTCCGATGGTGGCGACCCGCTGCGCCCGGCTACGCCGCGCTTGCGATCGCCACTTAGATTGCCAGCGGCGGGATGGCGTTGCGCGGCACCTGGGCCTGCAGCGGGCCGCCGAACGCCGGCAGCATCTCGCCCGGGGCGAAGTAGAAGATCAGCTGATCGTCGGTGATGGCGAAGTTCTGATAGTGCGTCGGGTCACGCCCCGTCGACGGCAAAATGGCCGCGCCCAAAGGGGTTTGGCGTTCCAGGTCGCGCTGCACGATCGGGAAGATGGCGTCCAGCGCGGGCACGCCCGGCGGGAACAGGTTGTCGAAGGTGATGGGCTGGCGCGTTCCGAGGTTGTAGTTGAACGCCTTGTACCAGATCGACGAGTGCGCTCCCCCGACATCCTGGAAGAACTTGAGCACCACGCTGCGGGTGTTGTGCGGCGGCTGTCCGGCGCTGTGCTGGTCGGTCGTCGCCTCTAGTTGGTAGGGCTGGTCGCGTGCCCCGGAACTCTGCGCGACGTTGACGAAGCCATCCCGGTTCTGGGTGATGTAGTCGGCCAGCGCCTGTTCGTCCGGATAGTCGGCGGGAAAGGCCATGTTGAGCGTGTAGTTGGGCCCGGTGGCGTGCAGATGGCACATCTGGCCGGCCTCGAGGCTGCCGCCCAGGCCGGCACACGATGGTGGCTCGGCCGCGACCGGCCCGCCCGAGAAGACCACCGCCGCGAGCAGCAGCGCAGCGGCTATCGAATAACGCATCGTGGAATCGTCCTCGCAGTGACCAGGGCCGGTGACCCGGAGAAGTGACGCCGCCAGCGTACCGGGCGCTATCGGGAGGGCTGGCAGACGAAGGCCATCGAGCGGCTGGACGACCCTGCGCCGATGCGGGCGATGACCACCGACAGCGATCGGCTCCCGCGTAACCGCAGCCGTTTGCGCAGTGCGTCCGGGTCCACCCGCACCCCGCGCACCAGCACCTCGAGTGACCCGCAGTCCAGCGCCGAGAGTGCCTGGCGAAGCCGGCGTTCGTCGAAGACCAGTTGTTCGAGCACCTCGAACCCGCGGTCGGACTCCGGTAGCCGATCGCCGGAGAGGTAGGCGATGTCCGGGTCGAGCTGCCACAGCCCGTGCCGGGCGCCGTAGTGGCGCACCAGCCCGGCCCGGACCACCGCACCGTCCGGGTCGACGATCCACCGCCCGGCCGGCCGTACCGGGCAGTCGCCGGGGTCGGTGTCGGTGAGTTGCTCGCCGCGATCCAGCATGTTCGCCCGCCGGCCCACGCCGGGATGCGCCAGTCCGGCCGACCACAGGCACGCTTCCCGGACCGAACCGCGATACGACGTCACCTCGATTTCCCCGCCGAAGCCCCGGCGGCGCACCGCGTCGAAATCGATTCCGGGAGCACACTTTACGACGAACTTTCGGTCACGGTAGGCGTCGAGCAGCGAGCCCAGGCCGGGCTGATAGTCGTCGATGCGCAACCGGCGTCGGCCCTCGGCGCGCCGGGCCGGGTCGACGACGAGCACGGTGTCGCGGGTGACCGGGTGCAGGGCGTCGGCGCGGCAGAGCCAGGCCGCCTCCCCCACGTTGTGGCGCGCCATCGCCAGCCGCACCGGGTCGATATCGCTGCCCATCGCGGCAACACCGCAGCGGTGCAGCGCGGCGAGCTCGGTGCCGATCGAACAGGTCGCGTCGTGCACGATGACGCCGCTGCCGCCGCCGGCCAGTCGCCTGGCCCGGTGCAACGCGACCGGCGCCGCGGTGGCCTGCTGCAGCGCCTCGTCGGTGAACAGCCAATCCGACACTCCCAGCTCGCTCAGCTTGTCGGCGGCGCGGCGGCGCAACAGAACCGTCTCCACCAGCACCGCGGCCCGGTCACCGAACTGGGCGCGAGCGGCGGCGACGTCGGCGACCCGGGTGGCGTCCGTCAGCTCGAGTTTGGCGACCGCCGCCAGCGCGGCGGCACCCGCCCGCGACCGCAGATAGCCGACGTCGTCCGTGCTGAATCTGATTGCCGGCTCCTCCTCACGCCGCTACGCGGCCCGCATCGTCGCCGTGCAATCGCAGGCCTGCGCTCAGGAGGGTTTGACCCCGGTCACCATCACGTTGTAGAACCAGCCCTTCGGCACCACGCGGCGCCACACGTTGACGTCCACCCAGCTCAGCGTCTTCCAGCCATTGAAGGCGAATTTCGCCCAGCCCCAGCCCAGCCGCCCGGCGGGCACCGACGCCTCGAAGGTGCGGACCGGCCAGCCGAACATCGCGGCGGTGAACTCTTCGCTGACGGTCCGCACGCCGGTGGCGCCGGCATTGGTGGCCATCCGCTCCAGGTCACCGGGCGTGAAGGTGTGCAGGTCGACGATGGCCTCCAGCGCCGCTGCCCGGGATGATTCGTCGAGCTCGGCCTGGGGGCGCCGCCAGCCGCCGAGGCCCGGCAGCTTGGTGACGTTGGTGGCGATGCGCCAGGTCAGGGTGGACAGCTCGCGGGCATACACGTCGCCGGCGCTGGTCGGCTCGCCGGCGAAGACGAACCGGCCACCCGGGCGCAGCACCCGGATCACCTCGCGCAGCGACAGCTCGACGTCGGGAATGTGATGCAGCACGGCGTGCCCGACAACCAGGTCGAAGGTGTTGTCCTCGTACGGGATGCCCTCGGCATCGGCGACCCGGCCATCGATGTCGAGGCCCAGCGACTGCCCGTTGCGGGTGGCGACCTTGACCATGCCAGGCGACAGGTCGGTCACCGAACCGCGCCGCGCCACCCCGGACTGGATCAGGTTCAGTAGGAAAAACCCTGTGCCGCAGCCCAATTCGAGGGCCCGATCGTAGGGCAGCTCGCGCAGCACCTCGTCGGGCACGATGGCGTCGAAGCGACCCCGCGCGTAGTCGATGCAGCGCTGGTCATAGGAGATCGACCACTTGTCGTCGTACGTCTCGGCTTCCCAGTCGTGGTAGAGCACCTGGGCCAGCTTGCTGTCGTGCCGGGCGGCCTCCACCTGCTCGGCGGTGGCGTGGGGCGTCGGAACGGCGTCGGTCGAACTGGTCATGCAGGGCAGCCTAACGGCCGCCGGGATCCGCCAGATCGCCACCGCCCTGACCAGCGGAGAACACCTCGAAGTAGCGGCGGCGTTCGGCGGCGAGCCGCTCGGGCAGTTCGAGGTCGAAGACGTCGTTGATCCCGGCCTTGGCGGCGGCCAGGGCGTGCCGCGGCCCGCCCAGGAAGCGGCGAGCCCACCCCGCGGCGGCGTCGTATACGTCGTCGGGGGCCGCCATCTCGTCGATGAGGCCCAGCGTCAGGGCTTCTTCGGCGCCGAAGAACCGGCCGCTGAACACCAGCTCCTTGGCCTTGCTCGCGCCGGCCGCCCGGGTCAGGCGGGCCATCGCATCGCCGCCGGGCATCAGGCCGGCCAGGACTTCGGTCGCGCCGAACTTCACGTTGTCCCCGCTGATTCGCCAGTCCGCGGCCAGCGCCAGCGTGAGGCCGGCGCCCAGCGCGTAGCCGGTGATCGCGGCGACGGTCGGCTTGGGAATCGCCGCCACGGCGGCGACAGCTTCCTGCCGGACCCGCGCCACGCTGTCGGCCTCGGAACCCCGCAGCGTCCGCAGCTCGGGCATGTCGTCGCCCGCGGAGAAGATCTCGTGGCCGCCGAACAGGATCACCACGGCCACGTCGTCGCGTCGCCCCAATTCGTCGGCAGCCGCGATGACCTCTCGATAGACCTGGCGGGTCATCGCGTTCGTCGGGGGGCGCGACAGCAGCAACATGGCCAGCCCCGCGTCCTGCGAGCCGTCGCTGACCACGACGCTGACGAACTCGCCCGCTCGAGCATTCACAAGGGCCACTCCATGCCGCCCGATTTGCGCGCCTGATGGTAGCGATCGGAATCGAAAAACTCGAAAACCCAATTGTCGCCGCGCTTTTCGAGGAGGGGCTGCACGGGCGCGATCTGGCGTTCGACGGCCAGCACCTCCGCGACGCTACGGCCGGCCAGCGAATCCAGCTGGGTCCAGGTCGGCGGCAGCAAGATGTTGCGGCCGGCCTCGAAGTCGGCGATGGCATCCTGCGGCAACGCCCAGCCGAACCGGTCGGATTCGGTGTTCTCCCCGTCGGCGCGCTGGCCCTCGGGCAGGGCGGCCACAAAGAAGTAGGTGTCGTAGCGGCGGGTCCGCTCGGCCTCCGGGGTGACCCAGTTCGCCCATGGCCGCAGCAGGTCGGAGCGCAGCACCAGGTTTTCGGTGCGCAGGAAATCGGCGAACGACAGCGTCCGATCGTCCAAGGCGTGGCGGGCATCGGCGTAGACCGAGGCGTCGCGAACGATGCCGTCCGGGTCATCGGCCGGGCCGGCGAAGAGCACCCCGGACTCTTCGAACGTCTCCCGCGCCGCCGCGCACACCAGCGCCGCGGCCAGTTCGGTGTCGATGCCGAACCGCTGTGCCCACCAGTCCGGCGGCGGACCGGCCCACGCGATGTCGGCGTTGCGGTCACGGTCGTCCACACCGCCACCGGGAAACACGATGACGCCCGGGGCGAACTCCATCTTCGAATGGCGGCGCATCAGGAAGATCTTCAAGCCGCCGGGGACGTCGCGGACCAGCATCACGGTGGCCGCCGGCCGGGTGGGCAGCGGCTCGGGGGTGGTGCTCATTCCAGCCTCCTCCGGTGGGCTGCGCGGGTACGGATTCGCCGCGCGAAGTAGCGCCCGTCGACGACGTCGAGGGCGATCGCTTGGCCGAAAGCGGTGGACAGGTTCTCGGCGGTCAGCACGTCGGTGAGCAAACCCGCGGCGACCACCTCGGCTTCCGAGAGCAGCATGCAGTGACTGAACCCGGGCGGAATCTCCTCGACGTGGTGCGTGACCAGCACCAGTGCGGGCGCCTCGGGGTCGGCGGCCAGGTCGGCCAGCCGCGCGACGAGCTCCTCACGGCCGCCCAGGTCCAGGCCGGCGGCGGGCTCGTCGAGCAGCAGGAGTTCGGGGTCGGTCATCAGCGCGCGGGCGATGAGCACCCGCTTGCGCTCACCTTCGGACAGCGTTCCGTAGGTGCGGTCCACGAGGTGCTCGGCGCCCAGGCTCTCCAGCATGTCGATCGCCCGGCGGTAGTCGACGTCCTCGTAGCGCTCCCGCCATCTGCCCAGCACCGCGTAGCCGGCCGAGACGACGAGATCGCGCACCACTTCGTCGGTGGGTATCCGCTGCGCCAGCGCCGAGGAGCTGAGCCCGATCCGGGATCGCAGCTCGTTCACGTCGACCCGGCCCAGCCGCTCGCCGAGCACGAAAGCGACGCCGGACGAAGGGTGTTCGGCCGCCGCGGCGATCCGCAGCAGCGAGGTCTTGCCGGCGCCGTTGGGGCCGACGATCACCCAGCGTTCATCGAGCTCCACTGCCCAGTCCAGCGGCCCGACCAAGACGTTGCCGCCGCGCCGCAGCGACACCTGCCTGAAGTCGAGCAGCAGATCGGGGTCGGCTGCATCGCTGGTTTCGGGCACCCGACCATCGTGCCGTACCGCGACCGCCGAATACCTGCCGGGTCGCAACCCGCAGGCCGGGTTACTCGGGCGGGATCTCCACCCGACGCACCTCGCCGTCGACCGCGTCGGCGGCCTCGATTTCGCCGCGGGTCACACCCAACAGGAACAGCACCGTGTCCAGATACGGATGGCTCAGCGACGCGTCGGCGACCTCACGCAGCGCCGGCTTGGCGTTGAAGGCGATGCCCAACCCGGCCGCGGCCAGCATGTCGATGTCGTTGGCGCCGTCGCCCACGGCGACGGTCTGCGCCATCGGCACCCCCACCTTGGCCGCGAATTCCCTTAGGGCCGAAGCTTTTCCGGCCCGGTCCACGATCGGGCCGATCACGCGGCCGGTGAGTGTGCCGTCAACGATCTCCAGATCGTTGGCCGCGACGTAGTCCAGCATCAGCTCCTCGGCCAGCGGCTCGATGATCCGGCGAAAACCCCCGGACACGACCCCGCAGGCATAACCGAGGCGCCGCAGGGTCCGCAGCGTGGTGCGGGCGCCGGGCATCAATTCCAGCGCCTCGGCGACCTCGTCGATCACGCTGGCGGGCAGGCCGGCCAGCGTCGCCACCCGCTGCTCGAGCGACTGCGCGAAGTCCAGCTCGCCGCGCATCGCGGCGTCGGTGATCGCGGCGACCTTGCCCTCGGCGCCCGCGCGGGCCGCCAGCATCTCGATGACCTCACCCTGCACCAGGGTCGAGTCGACGTCGAACACGATGAGCCGCTTGGCCCGTCGTTCCAGGGTGTAGTCCTCGACCGCCACATCGACCTGTTCCTCGCTGGACACCCGGTTCAGGGCGGTCCGCAGCGCCCCGTCCGCGCCCGGCGGCACCGAGACCCGCAGCTCCAGGCCGATCACCGGATAGTCCGAGACGCCACGGATCAGGTCGATGTTGACGCCCAGCTGCGCCACCTCGCGGGACACCGCGCCGAACGCGCTGGCGGTGATGGGCCGGCCGAGCACGTAAATGGTGTGGGTCGAGGGCTCCCGCATGATCGGCACGTCGTCGCTGCGCTCGATGCTGACGTCGAGACCCACCTTGCGGATGGATGATTCGACGTCAGCGCGCAACTGCGCGCCGTCGGCGACCTCGGCCGGGCAGCACACCAGCACGCCCAGCGTCAGCCGGTGCCGGATCACCACCTGTTCGACGTTGAGCAGCTCGACCCCATGCCGTGACAGCGCCTCGAACAGGGTCGCCGTCACACCCGGTTGATCCACGCCGGTGACGGTGATCAGCACCGACACCTTGGGTGGTGAGCTCACTCCCGACGGCCGCCGCTACTGCTCGGCAGTCGAGCGATCGGGTTCGGTCCGCGGACCGAAGCCTTTCGGCGATTCGAGAGCCGTGGCGTGGCGACCCACATGCGCCTCCGCGCGCAGCCGCTCCACCATGTGCGGGTAGTGCAACTCGAATGCCGGGCGCTCCGAACGGATTCGGGGCAGCTCGGTGAAGTTGTGCCGCGGCGGCGGGCAGCTGGTCGCCCACTCCAGCGAGTTGCCGTAACCCCACGGGTCGTCGACCGTGACGACCTCGCCGTAACGCCAGCTCTTGAAGACGTTCCAGACGAACGGGAACATCGACGCGCCCAGGATGAAGGCGCCCACCGTCGAGGCGACGTTGTAGGGCTGGAAGCCGTCGCTTGGCAGGTAGTCGGCGTAGCGGCGCGGCATGCCCAGGTCGCCCAGCCAGTGCTGCACCAGGAAGGTGGTGTGAAATCCGATGAACGTCAGCCAGAAGTGCAGCTTGCCCAGGCGCTCGTCGAGCAGCCGGCCGGTCATCTTCGGGAACCAGAAGTACACCCCGCCGAAGGTGGCGAACACGATGGTGCCGAACAACACGTAGTGGAAGTGCGCGACCACGAAGTAGGTATCGGTGACGTGGAAGTCCAGCGGCGGGCTGGCCAGCATCACGCCGGTCAGACCACCCAGCAGGAAGGTGATGAGGAAGCCGACGCAGAACAGCATCGGCGTCTCAAAGGTGATCTGCCCCTTCCACATTGTGCCGATCCAGTTGAAGAACTTGATCCCGGTGGGCACCGCGATCAGATAGGTCATGAACGAAAAGAACGGCAGCAGAACGGCTCCGGTGGCGAACATGTGGTGCGCCCACACCGCGACCGACAGGGCGGCGATCGACAGGGTCGCGTACACCAGCGTGGTGTAACCGAAGACCGGCTTGCGCGAGAACACCGGAATGATCTCGGTGATGATGCCGAAGAACGGCAACGCGATGATGTACACCTCAGGATGGCCGAAGAACCAGAACAGGTGTTGCCACAACAAAACTCCGCCATTGGCGGCGTCGTAGACATGGGCGCCCAGATGTCGGTCGGCGGCGAGCCCGAACAGCGCCGCGGTCAGGATCGGGAACGCGATCAGGATCAGGATCGAGGTCACCAGGATGTTCCAGGTGAAGATCGGCATCCGGAACATCGTCATGCCGGGCGCGCGCATGCACACCACGGTGGTGATCATGTTGACCGCACCCAGGATGGTGCCCAGACCCGCGACGATCAGGCCGGTGATCCACAGGTCTCCCCCGACGCCGGGCGAGTGCACGGCGTCAGACAGCGGGGTGTAGGCGGTCCAGCCGAAGTCGGCGGCCCCGCCCGGGACGATGAAGCCGGACGCCGCGATCAGCCCGCCGAACAGGAACAGCCAGAACGAGAAGGCGTTAAGCCGCGGGAAGGCCACGTCCGGCGCACCGATCTGCAGCGGCAACACCAGGTTGGCGAAACCGAACACCACCGGGGTGGCATACAGCAGCAGCATGATCGTGCCGTGCATGGTGAACAGCTGGTTGTACTGCTCGTTCGACAGGAACTGCAGCCCGGGAGCGGCCAGCTCGGCGCGCATCAGCAACGCCATCAGCCCGCCTATGAAGAAGAAGGCGAAGCACGTGACCGTGTACATGATGCCGATCATCTTGTGATCGGTCGTCGTGATCAGTTTGTAGACGAGGTTCCCTTTGGGGCCCATCCGGTCCGGGTACGGACGAACGGCCTCGAGTTGTCCCAAAGGGGGCGCTTCGGCTGTCAACAGCTTCTCCAAACATCCGGATCGGACACTGGCCCAAAAATCGGTATTGAGACGAATCTTAGCCGCCGATCATGGCGACGTCAGGGCTGGTCCTACAAACTGTCGTAAACGGCTCACCGGTGTGGCGTGTCCGTCGGCGCGGCGGTGAGCGGGTCGGATCGTGGCGACCCGCTTCGCCCGGCTCCGCCGCGTTCGCGATCGCCACGCTGGCCGGATGTTAGCGTCTGACGCGTGTTGTTCGGCGTCATCAGGCCCCCCCGGCTGGCCGCGGCGACCGCGGTCGACGGCGGCGGTCGTCCTGGCGTGCAGCGGCTGTGGATCCGGCAAGCCCGCCGGCCAGACGCCGACGCGATCACTGGTGACCCCGACCACCCAAATCGCGGGCGCAGGCGTGCTCGGAAATGACCGGCGCCCCGACGACTCGTGCGCGCGGGACGCCGCCGCGGCCGATCCCAGTGCCCCGAAACGGCAAGTGCGCAACGCCGCGGGCGTCGCCCCGGACGTCGTGCAGGTGCCTGCCGATCCTCAGCGCATCGTGGTGCTCACCGGCGACCAGCTCGACACGTTGTGCGCGCTGGGTCTGCAATCGCGGGTGGTCGGCGCCGCATTGCCCGACGGATCCACGAGTCAGCCCGGCTATCTGGGCGGCGCGGTGCACGGCGTGCCCGGCGTCGGCACCCGCTCGAACCCGGACGTGAAGGCGATCGCGGCCGCCCATCCCGACCTGATCCTGGGATCGCAGGGGACGACGCCCACGTTGTATCCGCAGCTGACCGCGATCGCTCCGACGGTGTTCACGGCCGCACCCGGCGCCGCCTGGCAGGACAACCTGCGCGCGGTCGGTGCCGCGACCGGCCGCGGTGCCGCGGCGGACGCGTTGATCGGCGGCTTTTCCCAGCGGGCCACCGGCATCGGCGCGCGGCATGACGCCTCCCACTACCAGGCGTCGATCGTGCAGCTGACGGCCGACACCATCCGGGTGTACGGCGCCCACAACTTCCCGGCCAGCGTGCTCGGCGCGGTCGGGGTGGATCGGCCGGCCTCTCAGCGGTTCACCGACAAGCCCTACATCGAGATCGGCGCCAGCGACGCGGACCTGGCGAAGAACCCAGACCTCTCGATCGCCGACGCCGACGTGGTGTACGTGTCCTGCGCGACGCGGGCGGCCGCCGATCGGGCGGCCACAATCCTGGACAGCAACCCGTGGCGCAAGCTGTCCGCCAATCGCGACAACCGGGTCTACGTCGTCAACGACGAAATATGGCAGACCGGCGAGGGCCTGATCGCGGCCCGCGGCATCGTCGACGACCTGCGCCTGGTGAACGCCCCGATCAACTGACGACGGCCAGCGGGCACGCAGACATCGTCATAAGGTGATATTCGCCCGTCCATTGGCGGAAGAACTATTACCTTAGCTAAGCTTTCTGGTGACGTATCGATTCGAAGAGGGATTTTCATGAGCACAGTTTCGGCGTACGCGGCCACCTCGCCGACGGCACCGCTGACCAAGACCACCATCGAGCGGCGTGACCCGGGTCCGCACGACGTGGCCATCGACATCAAGTTCGCGGGAATCTGTCACTCCGACATCCACACCGCCAAAGGCGAATGGGGCACACCGGACTACCCGCTGGTGGTGGGCCACGAGATCGCCGGCGTCGTTACCGCCGTGGGCTCGGCGGTCACCAAGCACAAGGTGGGCGACCACGTCGGCGTCGGCTGCATGGTGAACTCCTGCGGCGAGTGCAGTAGCTGTAAAGCCGGGCTCGAGAACTACTGCACAAGGGGTGCGACTTTCACCTACAACGCCACCGACAGGGACGGCACCACGACACAGGGCGGCTACAGCCAGGCGATCGTCGTCGACGAGAACTTCGTCCTGCGCATCCCTGACTCGCTGCCGCTGGACAAGGCGGCGCCGCTGCTGTGCGCGGGTATCACGCTGTTTTCGCCGCTGCGGCACTGGAAGGCCGGCCAGGGCACTCGCCTGGCGATCATCGGCTTGGGCGGGCTGGGCCACATGGGCGTCAAACTCGGCGCGGCGATGGGCGCCGAAGTGACGGTGCTGTCGCAGTCACTCAAGAAGATGGAGGACGGGCTACGGCTCGGTGCCAAGCATTACTACGCCACCGCCGAGCGCGAGACCTTCAAAAACCTCCGCAACAGCTTCGACCTGATCCTGAACACCGTCTCGGCGAACCTGAACCTCGACGACTATCTGAGCCTGCTCGACGTCGACGGCACCCTGGTCGAACTGGGCATTCCCGAGCACCCCATGGAAGTGGGCGCGTTCTCGCTGGCCCTGGCGCGGCGCAGCCTGTCCGGGTCGAACATCGGCAGCATCGCCGAGACCCAGGAGATGCTGGACTTCTGCGCCGAGCACGACGTGACGCCGGAAATCGAGCTCATCGACCCCGACTACATCAACGAGGCGTACGAGCGCGTACTGGCCAGCGACGTGCGCTACCGCTTCGTCATCGACATATCCAAGCTGTAGGGCGCTAACCCGCCCTACAGCGCGACGCCCGGAGCGCTTTCGGATGCCGCACCGCGTGCGGCGATCTCGGCGGCCTCTCCCCACTCGTCGCCTGGAATGACTTCGCTGACATCGATGCCGGCCAGCGGCCATCCGACGGCGGCCAGGGTGGTGGCCACCCGGATGATGTTCTCCGGCCCGGCGTCGTAGTGGGTCATGTCGGAGATGAAATGGGCGATCTCGTCGCGATTGATCACACCGTCGGCGATCGCCGGGGATCCCTCCGCGGTGATGTGGTGCACCACCTCGGCGATCTGCTCCTCGGTCAGCGGAGTGCTTCGCAGTAGCGCCAGCAACGGAACGCGGTCCGGCCCCGGGACGCCCTCGGGGTAGCCGGCGCGCAGCCAGCGGATGCACTGAACGGCAGAAATTGGTGGCGGCAGAGGCGGCGGTGTTCGTCACCCCAACAGTGTCAGGGCAGCCGTATTACCCGCGCTACCGCGGCGCCACTCCGTCCAGACAATTCATACGCCGTTTACCTGGATAGATCCCGGCCGTCGTCTTGCACGAGCTCGTGGCGGCCGACGCACTGCGGAGTAGAGTCGAGCCATGACGACTCCGACCGCGAAGAACCGGAAGCACATCGCGTCTGTTACGTGACGGGAGCCACAGCAATCCGGCACCGGGCGTTTCGGGGCCGTCGGATCAGGCCGAGTCGCTTCAACGCGGCATCGGCGCGCGCCTACGTGGAATGGGTTTGGGGGTGCAGACGGAGCCCCTCAGGGAGATGCGCCTCCAAGTCGGACTCGACTTGCACGTTATCTACTTCACGCTCCGCATGCCTGTCGCCGGTGGCGTGTCGTTGCGGTTGCCGGTGATGGCGACGTTTGCGCCCCGAATCTATTCGCCGACAACAGGGGCGCAACATCTCTCCGCACCACACGGCCAACGCTAGTCTTGAGCAAACGGATCAGGTGATTGCCTCACAACACCCCACCGGGCCGCGCAGCGAAAGCATTGTCACGCAGGCCCTGAACGTGGGTCTCGAGATATTCAGCGTGGTGGTGTCGTTTCTGACGCGCGGTGCGCTCCACATACACAGCGACCTACCGGGTGGCGAGAAGGTCGGCCGCGCCCCGTTCAGCGAGGCCATCGCCACCATCTTCGGCAACCGCGACGTCGGCGACCTGCCCGCAGCAGACGGGACTTCACCGAGCACTGCCGACGGCTGATTCAGCCCCCATCAACGACTGCAGAACTCTCATAGCCGACGCATTGTCAGCCACCCGTCTATTTTTTCGCGACTGCTTGCCATCCGAGCTCAAGCATCATGACGTTCCCCATGTCGGGAAGATCTCCACGTCTGCCTGATAAACCCGCGCCACAGCACACGCATCCCCGTCGATTCGCATGCCCATCGTGTTGTGCCCCGAGAATAAGCATCGGGGCTTTCACGAGGGCAGCGTCGGGAAGTGGCTTCATCAAATCCCGTGTAACGCGCCTACTTTCGGGCCCAAACGGGTAGCACAAGAATCAACGATGTCGTCTGGGGTGTTCGCGGAGAAACAGAATTCGCGGGCCAGGACCGGGAGTATTCCAACACCATGCTGAGACGGAAGCGCCATGTGTCGGCGACGCCTGAAAGATAACCCCGTGTCGACGCCCGAATTTTGACCCCCTTCGGCTGATTCTCGGCTTATCCGAGCCGAGGGAGATGAAGGGGTGTTATCCGTGGAGGACTGGGCTGAGATCCGCAGGCTGCATCGAGCGGAGGGGTTACCGATCAAGGCGATCGCGCGGGTGCTGGGTGTTTCGAGGAACACGGTGCGGGCGGCGATCGCCTCGGACGTGCCGCCGAGGTACCAGCGCACGCCGGCGGGGTCGATCGTCGACGAGGTCGAGCCGCGCATTCGTGAACTGCTGCAGGCGTATCCGAGGATGCCGGCGACGGTGATCGCCGAGCGGATCGGCTGGACGCGTGGGCTGACGGTGTTCAAGGAACGCGTCGCCGAGCTGCGGCCGGTGTATCTGCCGCCGGACCCGGCTGGTCGCACGAGCTATGTCGCCGGGGAGATCGCGCAGTGCGATCTGTGGTTCCCGCCGATCCACCTGCCGGTCGGGTTCGGGCAGACCCGTCGCCCGGCGCTGCTGCCGGTGTTGACGATGATCACCGGATACTCGCGCTGGCTGTCGGCGATGCTGATCCCGACCCGGTCGGCGGCGGATCTGTTCGCCGGCTGGTGGCAGCTGATCGAGAAGCTGGCGGCGGTGCCGCGGGTGCTGGTCTGGGACGGCGAAGGCGCGATCGGTCGGTGGCGGGCCGGGAAGGTTGAGCTCACCGAGCGAGTGTCAGGCCTTCCGCGGGACCCTGGGCGCCAAGGTGCTGGTCTGCAAACCCGGCGATCCCGAAGCCAAGGGACTGATCGAACGCTGCCACGATTATTTGGAGCGGTCGTTTCTGCCGGGCCGCCGTTCGCGTCACCGGCGGACTTCAACAGCCAGATGCAGCAATGGATCTCGGTGGTCAACACCCGGCAGCGCCGGGCGTTGGGGTGCGCCCCGACCGATCGGATCGTTGCCGATCGCCACGCGATGCTGGCCTTGCCGCCGGTGGCGCCGGTATCGGGTCGGCGGTCTTCGACGCGGCTGGCGCGCGATCATTACGTCCGCCTCGACTGCAATGACTACTCGGTGCACCCGTCGGTGATCGGTCGCCGCATCGAGGTGATCGCCGACCTGCACCGGGTGCGGGTGCTCTGCGAGGGCCGGGTCGTCGCCGATCATGAACGGATCTGGGCGTGGCACCAGACGATCTCCGACCCCGACCACGTCGCGGCGGCCAGGGCGCTGCGGCGCGAACGGGTCGCGGTGCTGCGCCCGGTCGCCGAACTCGACGTCGAGCAGCGGCCCTTGAGCGACTACGACACCGCCCTGGGCCTCGACGACATCGACGGCGGGGTGGCGTGATGGCCACCCGCGCCACGACAGCAGCCAAGACCGTGCGTGATCTGACCGCCGAGGTCGCCTTCCTGACCCGGGCGTTGAAGGCGCCGACGCTGCGCGAGTCGGTGGCCCGCCTCGCCGAGCGGGCCCGCGCCGAGTCCTGGACCCACGAGGAGTTCCTCGTCGCCTGCCTGCAACGCGAAGTCTCCGCACGGGAGTCCCACGGCGGTGAAGGCCGCATCCGCGCGGCGCGGTTCCCGGCCCGTAAAGTCATTGGAGGAGTTCGACTTCGAGCACGCCCGTGGGCTCAAACGCGACCTCATCGCCCACCTGGGCACCCTGGACTTCGTCGTCGCCAAGGACAACGTGGTGTTCCTCGGGCCCACCGGGCACCGGCAAGACCCACCTCGCGATCGGGCTGGCGATCCGGGCCTGCCAAGCCGGACACCGAGTCCTGTTCGCCACCGCCGCCGACTGGGTCAGCACCGCTCGCCGAGGCCCACCACGCCGGCAAGCTGCAAGCCGAACTCGTCCGCCTCGGCCGCTACCCGCTGCTCGTCATCGACGAGGTCGGCTACATCCCGTTCGAACCCGAAGCGGCCAACCTGTTCTTCCAACTCGTGTCCTCCCGCTACGAACGGGCCTCACTGATCGTCACCTCGCAACAAGCCATTCGGCCGCTGGGGCGAAGTGTTCGGTGACGACGTCGTCGCCGCCGCCATGATCGACCGCCTCGTCCACCACGCCGAAGTCATCGCCCTCAAAGGCGACAGCTACCGACTCAAAGACCGCGACCTCGGCCGCGTCCCGACAGCGACCACCACCGAAGACTGACCATCAACCAACCAGCAGGGGGTCAACTTTCAACCGTCGAAAAGGGGTCAATATTCGGCCGTCGTTGACACCATGGACGAAGAGAAGCGGTACGGGATGCGCTTCGGTCGTACATCCCTTGTCGATCACTTCGAGCATTTGGCCTCAGCTTTCGGTCGGCTTCAGCAACGCTTGAGCATCTTCTCAAGTCCTATGCGTTTTGCCGAGCTCGATTTGGCGATTCGGCCCAAGCTACGCCAACGGGATTCTGGCGCAGGGGTGAGTCGGAAATGGCAGCCGCCCCTTTTGAGGGCGACTGCCACGTTGTGATCCGCTAGCTGATCCCCCATCAAGAACTGCGGCGCTCTCATAGCCGGCGCGTTGCCAGCCACCCGTCTATTTTTTCGGCGACTGCTTGCCATCCGAGCTCAAGCATCATGACGTGCCCCATGTCGGGAAAGACCTCCACGTCTGCCTGATAAATTCGCGCCACAGCACACGCATCCCCCTCGATTCGCATGCCGTCGTGTTGTGCGCCGAGAACAAGCATCGGGGCTCGCACGAGGGCCGCGTCGGGAAGTGGCTTCATCAAATCCCTTGTAACACGCTTACTTTCGGGCCCCAAACGGGTAGCGCAAGAATCAACGATGTCGTCTGGGGTGTTCGCGGAGAAACAGAATTCGCGGGCCAGGACCGGGCTGTTGAATAAATCCTCTGGGCTGCCCACGGTGGTGGCGCGTAGAAAGACCCACGGATGACGTCGGATCGAACGGAGTGCCCATCTCCGCAATCCCTGAGGTGTGCCGGGTGCCATCAGAATCCCCGCCGAAGCAGGGTGCCTCACAAGGTAATTCAGTACGACCCAACAGCCCAGGGAGTGACCGATGACGATAGGCGGGGAGCCGAGTTCGATGGCAGCGGTGTGTACGTCATCCACGTAGTCGGCAAGACAACAGGAATTGAGAGGCTCAGACAGGGTGCTGGCACCATGACCACGAAGGCTTAATGCTGCGGCGCGATAACCCCTGCTCGCGAAGTAGTCCAGAAAATGCTCATCCCAACACCATGCTGAGACGGAAGCGCCATGGACGAAGAGAAGCGGTACGGGATGCGCTTCGGTCGTACATCCCTTGTCGATCACCTCGAGCATTTGGCCTCAGCCTTCGGTCGGCTACAGCAACGCTTGAGCATCTTCTCAAGTGCTATGCGTTCGCCGAGCTCGATTTGGCGATTCGGCCAAAGCTGCGCCAACGGGATTCTGGAGCAAGGGTGCAGCCGAAACATGGCAGCCGCCCCTTTTGGGGGCGACTGCCACGTTGTGAATCCGCTGAAACGTGTGGTTAGAAGTCCCAGTCCTCGTCCTCGGTGACGACGGCCTTGCCGATCACGTACGACGAGCCCGAGCCGGAGAAGAAGTCGTGGTTCTCGTCGGCGTTGGGTGAAAGCGCGGACAGAATGGCCGGGTTCACGTCGGTCTCGTCGCGCGGGAACAGCGCCTCGTAGCCAAGATTCATCAGCGCCTTATTGGCGTTGTAGCGCAGGAACTTCTTGACGTCCTCGGTCAGCCCGACCTCGTCGTAGAGGTCTTGGGTGTACTCCACCTCGTTGTCGTAGAGCTCGAAGAGCAGCTCGTAGGTGTAGTCCTTGAGCTCCTGCTTGCGCGCGTCATCGACCAGCGCCAGGCCGCGCTGGAATTTGTAGCCGATGTAGTAGCCGTGCACGGCCTCGTCGCGGATGATCAGCCGGATCATGTCGGCGGTGTTGGTCAGCTTGGCCCGGCTCGACCAGTACATCGGCAGGTAGAAGCCGGAGTAGAAAAGGAAGCTTTCCAGCAGCGTGGAGGCGACCTTGCGCTTCAGCGGCTCGTCGCCCTTGTAGTACTGCATGACGATTTCGGCCTTGCGCTGCAGGTTGGGGTTCTCCTCCGACCAGCGGAAGGCGTCGTCGATCTCGGCGGTCGAGCACAGCGTGGAGAAGATGTTGCTGTAGCTACGCGCGTGCACGGACTCCATGAACGCGATGTTGGTGTAAACCGCTTCCTCGTGCGGGGTCAGGGCGTCCGGAATGAGGCTGACCGCGCCGACCGTGCCCTGGATCGTGTCCAGCAGCGTCAGGCCCGTGAAGACCCGCATGGTCATCTGCTTTTCATGGGCGGTCAGGGTGCCCCACGACGGGAGGTCGTTGGACACCGGCACCTTCTCGGGCAGCCAGAAGTTGCCGGTCAGCCGGTCCCAGACCTCGGCGTCTTTTTCGTCTTGCAGCCGGTTCCAGTTGATCGCCGAAACCCGGTCGATCAGCTTCATGTTTTCGGACACCAGAACCCCACTTCACGCACCGTTTTCACCGGATGAACCTCAGGCTCCAGACACTACCCCTGGGGTACGACAAGCGACGGCAACACAACAACTTGTGTTTGCGTGTCGCAAGCGTGCCCTGCATACCGTCGGATTCCATTCCGTTCTCCAGTATCCCGCGCCGAGGATGTACCATTTGGTACATGTTCACCGAAGACAGTGTCGAGATCGACGCACCGCCCCAACTCGTCTGGGACGTCTTCACCGACGTCGAGCACTGGCCCGATTGGACCGCCTCGGTCACCTCATTGACGGGGCTGGACGCCGCGGCCCTCGCCGTCGGCAGACGCTTCGCGATCAAGCAGCCCGGCATGTCGAGGCTGGTTTGGCAGGTCACCGAGCTCGACCCCGGTAGGTCCTGGACCTGGGTGCAGCGATCCCCGGGGGTGCGGGTGAGCGCTCGACACGACGTCATCGCCCAGCCCGGCGGCCGCACGCTGGTGCGCCAGCAACTCGACCAGGGCGGTGCGCTGGGGGCCCTCGTCGGGCGGCTGATGGCCAAGAAGACCAAGCGCTTCCTCGAGCTGGAAGCCCAAGGCCTCAAGGCCCGCTCCGAGCAGCTCAGCCGCGCCGATGGCGCGCAGTCCTGACACCGAGCGGCGCCAAAGCTCCTCGATGCACTCGTCGCCGAATTCGCCACCGGTGGCATCGGCGACCGATCGCTGCGCGAGGTGGCCGCCGCGGTCGGCACCAGTCACCGAATGCTGTTGCACCACTTCGGCTCTCGCGAAGGTCTGCTACTGGCGATCGTCGAGGCAGTCGAGCGCCGCCAGATGGGCGTGCTGCCCGAACTGCCGACCGACCCGGCCGAGAGCTTCGCGGCGATGTGGGCCGACCTCCGTCGACCCGAATTGCGCGAATCCGAGCGTCTCTTCTTCGAGTGCTACGCCCGCGCCGTCCAAGGCGAAAAGCCTTTTGCCCGAATGATTCCCGGCGCCGTCGAGAGTTGGCTCGCCGAGGTCAAGGCGGTTGCCGAGGGCACGGTCGACCCCGCCTTCGCGCGGCTGGGACTGGCGGTCGCGCGTGGACTGCTGCTGGATCTCGTCGCGACCGATGACGAGGCCGGCGTGGACGCGGCGGCGCAAGCCTTTATTCAGCTTTTGGCAACACCGAAATGAGCGTGTCGACGAGTTCCTCGGCGCTTGTGTGCCACTTATCCAGATCCATGTGGCCACTCAAATCCAAGCCCGTGATGCCGTGTGCGCTCGTCAAAATGAGCGCTCCATAACGTGGCGCCTGTTGCGGACCGGTGATTCGACCTACGATCTCCAGAAACAATTCCTGCGTCCGTTGTGCCGCGCTCATTGCTGCCGTGGGGTCCCCCGCCGGCGGGGTGAACATCAGGCGATAGAGATGCGGGCGGGTGCGCCCGATCGCAATCAGCGACAGCAGGGCCGAGCGCAAACACTGCTCCGGCGAGTCTTCGCTGCCCACCAACGCCTCGAGTGCGTCACCTAATTCGCGCAATGCGTTGGTGGCCAGCTCGGCGAGCAGAGACTCCTTGTCAGCAAAGTGGCGATACGCCGCCGAGCGCGAAACACCGCTGCGGGCGCCGACTTCGCGCAGCGTCACCGCGTCGACACCGCCGAGGTCGAGCAACACCCCCGCCGCCTCGACCAACGAACGGCGCGTCGCCGCCGCGCTCTCGGCTCTTGTCGTCACCCGCAGAGCATAAGCCGGTCCTTGGGTTGACAACGTCAACTCAACTGCTAGTTTGAGATGACAGCGTCAACTCAAACCAACTCCCGATTGGAGAGCGCCCATGATGTCGTCGAATCGCGCCGCCCGTAATGAGCTGATCGTCGTAACCGGCGCCTCGACCGGCATCGGCGCGGCCAGCGCTCGAGAACTGGCGCGCAAGGGTTTTCACGTGCTGGCCGGTGTGCGCCGCGAGGCGGACGGCGACGCGCTGCGGGCAGAAAACATCGAGCCGCAAATTCTGGATATCACGATGGGAACGGACGTGGCCGCCATCGCCGACCGCGTCGCACGCGATCCGCTACGCCGTCCGCTGCGAGCGCTGGTCAACAACGCCGGCATCGCGGTCAATTCTCCGGTCGAAACGCTGCCGATAGACCAGTGGCGGCGGCAGTTCGAGGTAAATCTGTTCGGCCACATCGCGATGACCCAGGCGCTGTTGCCGGCCCTGCTGCTGAGCTCGGGCACCGTGGTCAATATCAGCTCCGTCGGCGGCAAGGTGGTGTTGCCGACGTATGGCGCATATGCGGGTTCGAAGTTCGCCCTGGAAGCCGCCAGTGACGCGTTGCGGCGCGAGGTCACCGAGCTCGGCATCAAGGTGGTCGTCGTCGAACCCGGCGCGGTCAAAACCGAAATGGCCGAGCGCGGAATCAGCACCGCGGAGGGGCTGATGGCCAACCTGACCGATGCTCAACTCGCCCGCTACGGCGATCTCATCGGGGCTGTCACGGCGCAAGCCCGGTCGTTCGGCGAGGATGGCGTGTCGGCCGAACACGCCGCGAAGGTCGTCGCCAAGGCCGCGACCGCATCGCGTCCCCGCACGCGCTACACCATCGGACGCGACACCGCGATCCTCTTGTGGATCAACCGCGTGGTGAGTGACCGGGTGCTGGACCGCATCATGCGGCAGAACCTGCGATCCTTTGCCAACAAGTCACAGGTCGGCGAACAACGCAGCGCCGCAACAACTTCGATCGGCTCTTAGACTGCCGCCTGCCTGCCCATGTTCACGCCGTAGAACTGGTATTCGTCCGGCTTGACCGAGCGCGTCGCCCGCCAGTATTCCCAGGTGTAGCCGCCCCAGAGCACGGTGTTCTTGCCGTGCTCGTCCAGATACCAGCTGCTGCAGCCGCCGCTGTTCCACACCGACGGGCCCAGCCTGCGCTGCAGCTCGTCGTTGAACTTGTCCTGGGCGGCACGCGTCGGGGCCAGCGCCTGTGCGCCCAGCTTGTCGCAGGTGGCGATAGCGTCTGCGACGTAACGGATCTGGGACTCGATCATGAACACCACGGAATTGTGTCCCAACCCGGTGTTGGGTCCCAGCAGGAAGAACAGGTTGGGCACGTCGGCGATGGTGATACCGCGGTGCGCACCGATGCCCTCGCGGTTCCACCGGTCCACCAGGTCCTCGCCGTGCAGTCCCTTGATCTGGACGTAGGTGTAGGAGTCGGTGACGTGGAAGCCGGTGGCATACACGATCACGTCGGCCTGGCGGTGGGTTCCGTCGACGGTGGCGATGCCGTCGGCGGTGATCCGGGCGATGTGGTCGGTGACCAATTCGGTCTTGGGGTCGGCGACCGCGCCGTAATAGGTGGAGGAGTTCAGGATTCGCTTACAGCCGATGCGATAGTTCGGAATCAGCTTGCGCCGCAGCGCCTTGTCCTTGACCGCGCGGCGAATGTTGTATTTGCAGTAGGACTCGATGAACTTGAGCAGGTTCGGCCGCTTGGTCATGCCGAAGGCCAGGGCTTCCTGCCCCCAGTAGATCGCCAGGCGGACCAGCGCGCGCAGGCCGGGCACGTTCTCCATGGCCCGACGCACCGCCGGCGGGATCTCGGGGTTGGAGCGGGGCACCACCCACGGCGGAGTGCGTTGGTAGAGCTGAAGTTCGGCGACCTGCCCGACGATCTCCGGAACGATCTGGATCGCGCTCGCACCGGTCCCGATCACCGCCACCCGCTTGCCGGTCAGGTCGACGCTGTGGTCCCACTCCGCGGAATGGAAAGCGGCGCCGCGAATTCGTCGCGTCCCTCGATGTCGGGCATGGACGGGATGTGCAGCGCGCCGGCACCCGAGATCAGGAACTGCGCGACGTATTCGCGTCCGTCTGCGGTGAACACGTGCCAGCGATTCTCTTCGTCGTCCCAGTGAGCCCGATCCACCAACGAGTCGAATTCGATGTAGCGGCGCAACCCGTACTTCTCGGTGACCCCTTTGAGGTAGTCCCAGATCTCGGGCTGGAAGGAGAACGGGTTCTTCCAGTCGGGCTTGGGCTCGAACGAGAACGAGTACAGGTGCGACGGGATGTCGCAGGCGCACCCGGGGTAGCTGTTGTCTCGCCAGGTGCCGCCGATGTCGCCGGCCTTTTCCAGAATGACGAAGCCGACGCCCTGCTTCTGCAGCGCGATCGCCATTCCCAGGCCGGAGAATCCGGTCCCGATGATGACGGCGCGCGTGTGCACCGGCTTTTGGGCGGTTGCCGCCGGGATTGTCTCGGTTTGTGTCACGACGTCGGTCACGATCGATCGGTCTTTCTATCCAGGCCTGTCGGGTCGGCGTTAGCCGCCGTATTGGCTGCGGCCCCCGGCTGGCGCAGATACCCAGTACCCAGGGTATCGGTGTGGACGAGTGTTATCGATGGCCGCGGCGATTGTCAACGCAGAACCGCGCTCAGCCCGCGGCCGGCTTGACAGTCGCCATGTCGTGAATCGGCAGGTCCGGGTCCATTGTGATGCCTAGCGCCTCGGCGGTGCCGACGATTACCCCCATCATGATGGTCGTCAGGTGCGCGACGAACTGCTCACGCGACATCAGGCGCGGGCTTTCCGGCTCGGGGCCCAGCCACCACTCGGTGGCCGACGCGGCACAGCCGAACGCAGCGTGCCCGGCCAGTTCGACCGCCGCGTGGTCGAGCTCCATCTCGCGCAGCTCGTTGTCGAACATGTCGGCCACCGCCAGCGTGATGCCACGCCCCTCGTTGAGGACTTTCGGGGTGGCCGCCGATCGGCCCTGGATGAACACGCGCAGCACGTTGGGGTGCTTGTCGACCAGGATCACGTACTCCTCGACGCTGCGGCGGATCACCTCGCGGGCCGAGTCGGTTTTCAGGTCGATGGATGGGAAGATCGCTGCCCACAGCATGTCGCGCAGCCGCTCCCCGATCGCTTCGAAAAGGTCGGACTTGTCGTGAAAATGCCGGTAGATCTTCGGTTTGGCGGTGCCGGCCTCCTCGGCGATTTCTCGCACGGATAGCTCGGGCCCGAGGCGGTCGATCGCGCGGAAGGCCGCGTCGACGATTTCATTGCGTACTTTCTTGCGGTGCTCGCGCCAGCGCTCGCTGCGTGCGTCGACCTTGGCCCCGGGCTTGGCAGCCGGGTGGGGTCTGGAAGGTCGAGGCACTCTCACCACGTCAAGCACTGTACCTGGTCGCGGCTTCTGACCTGGGCAGACTGCCCGATCGGCGCCGCGGCTTGCGATGCCCTTGTCTAGGCCGCGTCGCTACGGCCCGCGCAGTCTCCTCGGAAGCGTCATTCCTGCCGGTAGTCGGCCGCAAATCGGCCGAGGTTGCCGAAGCCCCAGCGGTATGCGAGGCCGCCACGGTCGTCCCGTCCTCGACAGATGACCGCCGCAGGTCCGCGTGCGCTCCAGCAAGTCGGATCGACTTCAGATAGGCCATCGGAGTCGTGTCCAGGTGCTTACGGAAGGCTTCCTGAAGGGCACAAGTGTCAACCGCGCGGCAGCCGCCACGTCGCTGATCCGGACGTCCTCGGCCGCGGAATCCTCGAGGTAGGCGATCGCACGCCGCACCGCCGGCGGCCCGAGGCACCACTGGGGCCCGCGTCGGCCGTGTGAATGAACCCGGGGTAGGCCTCGACGATGCTCGCTACCAACATCCGAGACATCTGCGCCGCTACCGATGACTTCGATGCCAGCAGCCCGTTCGGCCCGGCATTGCGGAGCAAGAATTTCATCACGTTCGCAACAGCCAACGTTCCCGGCTTGGACGGCTGCCAACTCGTCGGGACTCAGACCGGCGTCGGCTCAGTCGCACCGGTGAACTCGGCAACCGTCGATTCGAACTCGGTACGCGGAATGCGCACATGAAAATCTGAGTCTTCCTCCCACCGCAGTCGAAATGCCGTGTGGGCGTCCAGCACGACGAAACCACCGGCAACACTACCGCTGCCCGTTGTCTGCCCCGGCCACGAATCGCCCGCTGATCTGCTGGGACACCAAGACGAAGTCGTCGAATGTCGACGACTCGAGGACCGTGATAACCAAGCCGTTCGACGGGAGTAAATGCCGAGCCCGCTTCCGCCGCCTTCGGCATGCCGCGCGCGAAAAGCCGACACGCGACCCCGAACGGTGAGGCGGTGGGGACAGTCGACAGATCCGATCTGGGTGCGCGCACCTTCCGGATCCGTAGTGTCGGTCCGGATGCGCAGTCCGTCGATCATGAAGCCGTGGCCCGTTCGCGGATCGCCTGGGACAGGCGAAGTCCAAGTCTCATTCGGTACCCTCCATCGAGTCGTGACGCCCGGTGAAAAAAACAACCATTCCGCCCCGCCAATGCCGTTGATGGCCAGAGCCGTCCTTTTCTGTGGAGCGGACGGCGCATTGTGAGTGGTGTGCAGTGCTACCAAGTCGTTCGCAGTCAACGGTTTTGAATCATGGCAGTTCTTGTGGGTAACATGGCGCGTTTGTCACCTGGGAGCGGGCCCGGGGCGGCGTTACAACCAGCATGACAACCGTGATTTCTCCCGACGGGACCTGCATAGGTTATGAATCCGTTGGTGCGGGTCCGCCGCTGCTGTTGGTGCATGGCAGCACCGGCACGCGTGCTCGCTGGTCTTCGGTGACGCCGGTGCTGGCGCAGCGCTACACCGTCCACGCAATGGACCGCCGCGTCGGGGACTGAGCACCATCAAGGTCGAGCCTTACAGCCTGAGCCGGGAAGCCGAGGATGTGGCGGCGGTCGCCGAGGCCGTCGGCGGCGACGTCTACGTCGTCGGGCATTCCTACGGGGCGTTGGCGGTCCTGGAAGCAGCCCTGATCACATCCGCGTTCCGCCGGATCATGCTGTACCAGCCGCCAATACCATCGCCAGGCCATGACGTCGGGTCACCGGAGGGCCTCGCACGCATCACCAAACTGTCGGACCCGCGCGAAATACTCCAAGCGTTCTACGGCGAAACCCTCCAACTCTCCCGGCCTGCCATCAAAGACCTCGCCGATCGCGAGTTTCCGTATCTGGCCGACTCGATCGGGCATACCGCCGGCCGCGAACTCGCGGCGGCCCGCGCCTACCGCGCCACCGAGCGGCTAGCCGAGATCACTGTCCCGGTGCGTATGTTGTTCGGCACCCAAAGCCCCGCGTATTTCCGGGCGGCCGCCGCAGTCGTAGCCGACTGGTACCGGGCGCGACGGTTGCACAGTTGCGCGGCCAGGGACACCAGGCGGTCGACTACGACCCACAACAATTCGCGCGGACGGTACTGGATTTCGACTCGCGCTCGGCTAGCCAGCGTCGGCGACCGTGACGATGGTCTTGCCGCCGCCACGACGCGCCGGATCGAATGCCGACGCAGCTTCGGCCAGTGCGCATACCGTTTTGACGACTGGGCGCAGTCGGCCGTCGCGAACCCTGCGTTCCAGCACGGTAAGGGCTTGCCGGTCGGGTTCGACGACAAAAAGACAGCGCGTCCGTGCTCTGGATGAACCCGCAGCGGCTCGGCGATGGTGATCAGCGCGCCGCCTGACTACCAATTGCGCTGAGCGATCGAGGATTTCACCGCCGATTACGTCGAATACCACGTCGACCGCGCCGGCCTCCTCGAGGCGGTCGGATCCCAGGTCCAGGAAACGTTCGGCGCCGAGGCCCAGCACCGCGTCCCGGTGCTCTGTACGCCCGCTCCCGATGACGCAAGCGCCAGCATCGCGGGCCAGTCCACCACCAGGAACCGACGGCACCGGCGGCGCCATGAACCAGAAGGTCTGGCCGGCGACAAGGTGCGCATGAGCGAACAGCCCCTGCCATGCGGTCAGTCCGGGCAAGGCCAACGCGGCGGCCACCTATGGTCCACGTCCGCCGACAACGGAGCGAGATTGCGGGCCTCGACCGCGACGTACTCCGCGAGCGAGCCATCACAGCCCAGTCGGTGATCCCGAAAACCCGCTGTCCCAAGGTGAGTCCGGTTGTGCCATAACCTAATTCGGCAACAACTCCGGAGACTTCATGCCCCGGAATGACGGGCGTGCGATCGCGCCCGGAGCGGTCGGTCCACGTGGCCGGCCAGTCGAGCTCGTCCGGGGTGAAGCTGGCGGCATGCACCCTGACGACGACGTCGTTTTCGGCGGCATGCGGGTAGGGCACCTCGGCCAGAGCGAGTCCGCTGAAACCGGCGGCGCGGTCGCGCGCGGTGATCGCTTGCATGGTCGTGTCACTTCCTATCCACTTCGCTGGCGCACGCTCATAACGTTTGCACGTCTGCGGTGCGATCACCAGGGCCATGAAGCCATGCGGTCCACACAACGCGACACGGCGCCGGTCACCGGACGCCCGCGTATACGGCCGGCGCTGTCCGCTTGGCGGCGCGCGCCAGTCGGCGCGAATCAGGCGGGGCCACCAGAAGAATGGCCCGAGCAGACGAGCTAGGGCGGGCGTGATGAACGAACGCACAATCAGCGTGTCGAGCAGCAGACCGATGCCGATCGTGGATCCCATTTCACCGACCGAGACAAGCTTGCCGGAGACCATGGCCATCATCGTGACGGCGAACACCAGACCGGCGGTGGTTACCACTTTGCCGGAGTTGGCGACCGCTCTGATCAGGCCGGTGTTCAGGCCCGCCTTGCTTTCCTCCAAGTAGCGGGCTATGAGCAGCAGGTTGTAGTCCGAGCCGACCGCCACCAGGATGATGAAGGTGAGCGGCAGACCCAGCCAGCTGATCGGGATGCCGAGCAGGTGCTGCCAGATCAGGACCGCCAGACCGAACGCTCCCGAATACGAAAACGCTACGGTTCCGATTATGACCAGCGCCGCGATCATGCTCCGGGTGATGAGCAGCATCACCAGGAAAATCAACGCGAATGCCGCGGTGGCGGCGATGATCAGGTCGGTTGCGGCCGCATCCTGGATATCCCAGTACGTCGTCGCGGCGCCGCCGAGGTAGACATGGGCGCCGGCGAGCGTGGTGCCTTTCAACGCCTCCTCGGCGGCGGGCAGATAGGCCTGGTCGTGGTGGATGCCGTCTTCCGTGAGTGCTTCGCCGTCGTGGTAGACCATGTATCGAGCGGCTTTGCCGTCGCGGGACATGAAGAATTTCAGATCGATGCGAAACGACGGATTGTTGAACGCATCCGGTGGTAGGTAGAAGAATTCGTCGTTCTTCGCACTGTCGAACGCATAGCCCAGATCCATCATCTGCCGGCTCAGCTCGTCCAACTGGGCCAGCTGGGGCGCAATCGTACTGTGCTCGGCCATGATCACCTGGTGTAGCTGCTCGAGCTGGTCGACGTTGCGGCCGAGGAGTTCGACCAGCTGCGGCATCACCGAGTCCTGAATCATCGCAGCCTTCAGGTTCTTGTCCATTTGCTCGTCCAGCTGGTCGAACTTGTCCGTCAGGTCGAATAGCGAACGCAGCGACCAACAGAGCGGGATGTCGAAACAGTGCTTCTCCCAATAGAAGTAGCTGCGGATCGGCCGCCAGACATCGTCGAAGTCGGCGATGTCGTCGCGCATCGCGTCGGTGACGTCCTTCATGCCCTGGGCGGCTTCGGCGGCGATATGAGCCGCGCCGGCCTGTTGAGACGTCAATTCTCTTTGATGGCGCATCAGCCCCGTCATGCGTTCGGTGATGCCGGCCATCTCGGTGAGCCGCGTGTTGAGGTCGGTGAGGAACGGCAAGATTTCCTTGATCTTCGTTCCCGTCGAGCCCATGGTGTATGTGAACGACGAATGTTCGAGCGGAGTCCCCAACGGCCTGGTCACGCTCTGGATCAATCCCACGCCAGGAGTGTGAAACACACTGCGGGCCACGCGGTCCAGCGCGATCATGTCCGTGCTGTTACGCATATCGTGGTCGGATTCGACCATGAGCATGTCGCCGTTCAGCCTGCTGACCGGAAAATGCCGGTCGCTGGCCGCATATCCCTGTTTGGACGGACTGTCGTCGGCGATATAGATCCGGTCGTCATAGTTGGGATGGTAGGTGGGCAGCGTGAGCGATCCCACCAGCACCACCACGCAGCTGGCCAGCAGGACCCGGCCGGGCCACCGGACCGTCACCGTGCCGACTTTGCGCCAAATCCCGGGTCCGCTTTTGCGTTTGGGCTCGAAGATTCCCACGCGGCTGCCCAACGCCAGCACAGCCGGACCGAAGGTCAAGGCGGCCGCCACTGCGGTGAGCATAGCCACAGCGCAGGGGATCCCACAGGTGTTGAAGTAGTTGAGGCGGGTGAACTTGAGGCAGAACGTTGCGCCGGCGACCGCGAGACCAGATCCGAGGATGACGTGGGAGACGCCGTTCACGGCGGAATAGTAAGCGGTTTCGCGGTCTTCACCCGCGTGGCGTGCTTCGTGGTAGCGGCCGATCAGAAAGATCGCATAATCGGTGCCCGCACCGAGGATCAGGGAGACCAGAAGGTTTGACGCGAACTCGGATATCCCAATGAGCTTGTGGAAGGCGAGGAAGGAGACGATGCCCCGCCCGCAGTTCAATTCCAGCATCACCATGAACAGCACGAGGAGCGCGGTCGTGATCGAGCGGTAGACGACCAGCAGCATCACGGATATTAGAACGATGGTGACGAACATGATCATGATCAGGCTCTCGTTACCGGCTTGGAGCATGTCCGCCGACAGCGGTGCAGAGCCCGAAACGTAGACCTTCAGCCCGGGCGGGGTTCTGGTCTGCGAGACCAAGTCTCGCACCGCCTTGATGGATCCGTCCGACACCGCCGAGCCGAGATTGCCAGCAGTCCGAACCAGCGTGTAGGACGCCTTTCCGTCGTTACTCTGCACCCCCGCGGCGGTTATCCCCTGCCCCCACAGATTCATGACGTATTGAACGTGCTTGTCTCGCTGCAGTTTTACGATCAGAGCGTCGTAGAAGTGGTGGTCGGCTTCATCGAGCTTGTGATCGCCTTCCAACACGACCATCACCAGGCTGTTGCTGTCCGACTCGTTGAACACTTCCCCGATGTGGATGAGCGCCTGCGACGAGGGCGCATCGACCGGGACCAGCGGTCCCCGGTTCGCCTCGGTGACGGATTCCAGCTGTGGGACGGCCACGTTCAGCACGACCATGAGCCCGACCCACGCCACAACCACGGGCACCGCGAACGTGCGGATGGTCCGCGCAAGGAAGGGCTTGCTCTCCTTGAGGTCGACGCTGTTGGGCCTCATGCGGACAGCACCTGGCACCAGACCCCGGCGTGCTCACCCGTGGCGGTGTGTTCCGAACGCACCTGACCGTCGACGATGATGCGGCAGCCGACATTGCCTCCGGCGACCTGCGCGGTGATGTCGGCGGTCGCTGTCGTCAACACCGTGACTTCGGTATGCGTCCAGGGCAACGTCGCCAGGTCGACGGTGATTGCGTGGGAGTTCACGTCCCAATAACTGACCCGCCCCCACCCACTCAACTCGCCGAAGACTTCGTATTCGATGTGTTTGGGATTGAACTGAGCTATCGAAAAGTTGTTGCCGGGGCTTCGGGTTCGGTCCTGGGAACCGAAGACCCTGTGCGCGGAATCGATGACGCACCCCGCCACGACGGCGACGATGGCCACCAGGGTAGGCAGCCACAGCCTGTTGACCAGTCGCCGGCGTAGAGACGCGACCATGACGATGACCCTCCTCGGGCACTCACAACGAAGATCGAAACAGGTGGACCACTGTGGCCACACGAACCATGGGTGTCGCGACGATGGAGTTGAGGCGCCGCGGGAGGCGCTAAATGCGCACTGCGCTCAGCATCCGCGTGAAACTCGCCAACTCGACTAAGCCGTCGGCCGTGGGAACGGGCCGTCCGGCCGCGTTGAAGACGTCGGCGATCTCAGCACTGCGCGTTGTCCAGCCCCGCTCGGCCAGATACTGGGCGGCGTCTGTGTGCTGCCCGGCGAAAGTCACACTGCGCAGGTCGATCTCGGGGTCCAACTGATTCCATACCGCGTGGCGTTTTCTCAGATTCTCGCCGAGCGCATCGGTTCTGGGGGTATCGACGTAATCAGCGCCGAGTTGGCTGCCGGGAGCACTCAAATTGGTGATCGTGTCGAGAATCTGGTCGTGCGCCTCCGGCGGGAGATATCCGATGAGAAGTCCCTCGACGATCCAGACGGTCGGCTGCGTGTCGTCGAAACCGTTTTGCCGCAACGCTGTCGACCAGTCCTGACGCAGATCGATGCCCAAGCAATGGTGCCCTTCGGCAGGTGCCCAGCCCAAGCCGGTCAACACACGCCGCTTCCACTCGATGACCTGGGGTTGGTCCATCTCGTAGATGGCCGTCTCCGGCGGCCAGTCCAATCGGTAAGCCCGACAATCCAGTCCGGAGGCCAGAATCACCGCTTGGCGGATGCCGGCTCGGCACGCGTCGCGGGCAAGGTCATCGAGGGTTCTCGTGCGCACGCCGAAGTAGTCCGGCATCCAGTTGACTTCGAGGTCGGAGAAATCGATTGCGCCGTCGACAATTCGGGTGAACAGTTTCAGTCCGACCGCCCTGACCAAAACTTCGGCGAACGGATCGCGGATCACCGGATCGGGTTGCCTACTGGCGACCGCCCGTGCCGCAGCGACCAGTGTGGCGGTCGCGCCCACCCCGGTCTTGAGGTCCCAACTATCATCACGGGTCCGTGGCGTTGTTCGCCCCCTTGAATCACCTTGTGCCTGAACGAGTCACCCTCGTTCAGGCCGCTTTCTGCTGCAAAGTTATGGCTACGACGACGGTCGGTCTACCCGAATGGCGCGGCCGATAGCCGGAAAGCGCGGAGGTTCGACGCCCACCGGTGAAACGGGTTGGGATGGTGGGCCTATGGACGAGCCTGGTGCGACCGACTGTCGGTCCGGGCGGCCGGCAGCACGTTGTGGTTGAAGCGAAACATGTTGGTCGGATCGTAGATCTTCTTAACGTGCGCCAGGCGCTCGTAGCATTCCGGACCGTAGATCGCGACCGCGTCGGCCGCTTCTTCAGGAGCAAGGTTGTTCACCAGCCGCCGGTCGGCCTGCCAGGCTGCCATCCCGTCGAGCAGCGCAGCGACCGACTCCTTGAGCCGCCGTTCCTCTGACAGCGGACCGACCTCGACGCCCAGCAAGACATAAGGCAGACCTCTGGTCGCTACGGCGTTGGGCACCACCGGCTCTCGGTCCCAGGCTCCGCCAAGGGCACGCAGTTCGGCGATCCACATGGTGGTTCGGGAGGCCGGGCCGACGAGTTCCACCAGCCTGTCCTGCGATTCTGCGGGGAATTCCCGCAGCATGATGCTGCGCTCGTAGTATGGCAATGGCTCGGTCGGCTCAGCGTGGATCGATGCGACTGCCGTGTACGGCATCTCGGCTACGGCGTCCAGGACGGTCGGCGCGACTGCCCGGAGCGGCGCGATCATCCGTTCGCCGTCCTCGGCCGTGCCGTTGTAGGCGATCCGCAGCGCCACCGTGAACACGCCGCGCAGCGGCTCGGGGATTTCGGGCAGCGGCGGTAGTCGCAGGGCCGCGAACGACGAGATCATGGATTCCGGCGTGCTCGGGTGCCAGGCAGTCCAGGCGCGCAACACGTCGGTCATGTGCTCCCCCGGGAAGTAGAGGGCGCCGCCGTAGATGTGGGAAACCGGGAACAACGCGAACTCCAGCCTGGTGACCACACCAAAGTTGCCTTTGCCACCGCATAGCGCCCAAAACAGCTCGGGATCGGATTCGGCGTCGACACGGCGCAATTCGCCGTCTGCCGTCACCACGTCGAGCGAGCGCACGTGATCCGCGGCGTAGCCGTGGGAGCGGCCGAGGGTTGGGCTGAGACCGCCGCCCAGGGTGTAACCGACGACCCCTACCGTGGGGTTGGATCCGTTCAACGGTGCCAGCCCAGCCTCGGCTGCCTTGTTGACCACCTCTGCCCATATCGCCCCGGCGCCGACCCCGGCCGTGCGGCCGACCGCGTTGACCTCGACGTCGTTCATCCGGCGGGTATTGATCAGAACGGCGCCCTCTGCGGTGCCGACGATCTGGTGGCCGGTGGCCTTCACCGCAACCGGACGATGCTGTCTCGCCGCGAAAGCAACGGCGGCCTGGACATCGGTCGGACACTGCGCCACCACAATCACAGCGGGTTTGAGCTCGTGGTTGAGGTTAAAGACGGCGCGTTCCTCGTCATATCCCTCGTCACCCGGCTGCAGAACCGAACCCGACACCGCCGCAACCAGGGCTGCGACATCCTCCGGCTGGACGGGCGAGATACCGGAACAACCGAAAACCACGACGTATAACCTCTTTTCGTAGCGCGATCGCAGGCGGATACCACGGAAGGGACCGTCGAGCCGAAGGTATTCGGGACGGTCACCTGACGGCTGGTGTTCCGGTCGGCACGACTGTCGATCGGTCAAATGGGCTTGCGGGCTTACGAGCCGCCGTTTTGCAGCGGCCACGGTCTGCTGCAACGTTAGGGATACCGCCACCACCGGTCTACCCAGATAGCGCGGCACTTGTCCGCAGAGCGCGGGCAATCAAGGCCCACGCCGCTTCTGGTACGACAACGAAATCATCGGGGCGACGAGAAACATCGAGCGCACCGGCCTTTGACTCGGGCAGGAGGTATCCGCGGGGAGGTGTTATCCCGCGATCGGCCTCGGCGACGCGACGCCCGCGTGTCCTACAGCATGCAGGACACGCAGCCCTCGACCTCTGTTCCCTCCAAAGCCATCTGACGAAGGCGGATGTAGTACAGCGTCTTGATTCCCTTGCGCCAGGCGTAGATCTGCGCCTTGTTCACGTCGCGAGTGGTGGCGGTGTCCTTGAAGAACAGCGTCAGCGACAGCCCCTGGTCCACGTGCTGGGTGGCCGCGGCGTAGGTGTCGATGATCTTCTCGTAACCGATCTCGTAGGCGTCCTGGTAGTACTCCAGGTTGTCGTTCGTCAGGTATGGCGCCGGGTAGTAGACGCGGCCGATCTTGCCTTCCTTGCGGATCTCGATCTTGCTCGCCACCGGGTGGATCGAGCTGGTCGAGTTGTTGATGTAGCTGATCGAGCCGGTCGGCGGAACGGCCTGCAGATTCTGGTTGTAGATGCCGTGCTGCTGCACCGACTCCTTGAGCCGCTGCCAATCCTCTTGCGTCGGAATGCGGATGCCGGCCTCGGCGAAGATCTCCCGGACCCGCGGGGTGGCCGGCTCCCACACCTGCTCGGTGTACTTGTCGAAGAATTCACCCGAGGCGTACTTCGACTTCTCGAAGCCACCGAACTTGCTTCCCCGCTCGATCGCGATGCGGTTCGAGGCGCGCAAGGCGTGGTAGAGCACCGTGTAGAAGTAGATGTTGGTGAAGTCGACGCCTTCCGCGGAGCCATAGAGGATTCGCTCACGGGCCAGGTAGCCGTGCAGGTTCATTTGGCCGAGCCCGATCGCGTGGGACTCGTTGTTGCCCTGCTCGATTGAGGGCACCGACCAGATGTGGGTCTGATCGCTCACCGCCGTCAGCGCGCGGATCGCGACCTCGATGGTCTGCGCGAAGTCGGGCGAGTCCATCGTCTTGGCGATGTTCAGCGACCCCAGGTTGCACGAAATGTCCTTGCCCACTTTGGCATACGACAGGTCGTCGTTGAACACCGACGGCGTGGATACCTGCAGGATCTCCGAGCACAGGTTCGAGTGGGTGATCTTGCCGTCGATCGGGTTGGCCCGGTTCACCGTGTCCTCGTACATGATGTAGGGATAACCGGACTCGAACTGCAGCTCGGCCAGCGTCTGGAAGAACTCGCGCGCCTTGATCTTCGTCTTGCGGATGCGGGCGTCGTCGACCATCTCGTAGTACTTCTCGGTCACCGAGATGTCGGCGAACGGCAGGCCGTAGACCCGCTCGACGTCGTACGGCGAGAACAGGTACATGTCCTCGTTCTTCTTGGCCAGCTCGAAGGTGATGTCGGGAATCACCACGCCCAGGCTCAGGGTCTTGATGCGGATCTTCTCGTCGGCGTTCTCACGCTTGGTGTCCAGGAAACGGTAGATGTCCGGGTGATGCGCGTGCAGGTACACCGCGCCCGCGCCCTGCCGGGCGCCGAGCTGGTTGGCGTAGGAGAACGAGTCCTCGAGCAGCTTCATGATCGGGATGACGCCGGAGCTCTGGTTCTCGATGTTCTTGATCGGGGCGCCGTGTTCGCGAATGTTGCTCAGCAGCAACGCAACTCCCCCGCCACGCTTGGACAGCTGCAGCGCGGAGTTGATCGATCGCCCGATGGACTCCATGTTGTCCTCGATGCGCAGCAGAAAGCAGCTCACCGGTTCGCCGCGCTGCTTCTTGCCCGAGTTCAGGAACGTCGGGGTGGCCGGCTGGAACCGGCCGTCGATGATCTCGTCGACAAGCTTTTCGGCCAGGGTGGTGTTACCGGCGGCCAGCGTCAGCGCCACCATGACCACGCGGTCCTCGAAGCGCTCCAGATAGCGCTTGCCGTCGAACGTCTTCAGCGTGTAGGAGGTGTAGTACTTGAACGCACCCAGGAACGTCGGGAACCGAAACTTTTTGGCGTAGGCGCGGTCCAGCAGCGTCTTGACGAAGTTGCGGCTGTACTGGTCGAGAACCTCGCGCTCGTAGTAGTTCTCTTTGATCAGGTAGTCGAGCTTCTCGTCCTGATTGTGGAAGAACACCGTGTTCTGGTTGACGTGCTGCAGGAAGTACTGATGTGCGGCCTCGCGGTCCTTGTCGAACTGAATCTTGCCGTCCGCGTCGTACAGATTCAGCATCGCGTTGAGCGCGTGATAATCCGTCTCCCCCGGCAGCGCGTGGGCTCCGGTGGTTACAGGCTCTGCAGCGACGGTTGGTGACACGTCTGTTCCTTCCAAAAATTGGCCAAGCCCGCACGGACGGCGTCGACGTCGTCCTGCGTTCCCATTAGTTCGAAGCGGTAGAGGTACGGAACGCCGCACTTGCGCGAGATCACATTGCCCGCATAGGCGAATTCGGCGCCGAAGTTGTTGTTGCCCGCGGCGATGACGCCGCGGATCAACGACCGGTTGTGCTCATTGTTCAAAAAGGCGATGACCTGCTTGGGGACGTAACCGCCGGCGTTGAGGTCGGGCGTGGCCCGGCCGCCGCCGTAGGTGGGCAGGACGAGGACGTAGGGCTGGTCTACCTCGATGCGGCCATGCAGCGGTATCCGCGTGGCGGGAATTCCCAGCTTCTCCACGAAGCGGTGGGTGTTCTCCGACACCGAGGAGAAATAGACCAGTGACGATGCCGCGGACGCGGCAGCCGTGTCCTGAGCCGGGCGAAGCGGGTCGTCACTCATCCAACCTGGGTTGCGCGACTGCACCGCAACCTCCTTACCTAACGTCTTGCCTTACGCGCTCAGTTCCGCCGCGGAGAGCGCCTTGATGCGGTCGGGGCGGAAACCCGACCAGTGGTCGTTCCCTGTCACCACCACGGGAGCCTGCAGGTATCCCAGGGCCATCACGTAGTCACGCGCCTCGGAGTCCAGCGAGATGTCGACCTTCTCGTAGGGGATGCCCTGCTTGTCCAGCGCCTTGTAGGTGGCGCTGCACTGCACGCATGCCGGCTTGGTGTACACGGTGATGCTCATAGAATGCCGCTCCTTTGCGGAAGAGGGGGACCCAACGGACTGGCAACTACTTTTGGACTGCGTCTTTGCTATGTTCAGCGATCCGCCAGGCCCCCTGATTCCCGTCGGGCGGCGGTCAAGGTCGAGCGACCTGTGGGTGCCGATTTCTGGGGGTTCACCGAGCCTGGCTGGCTTGGCGGTCCTGGGATCTGCCGGTGCTCGAAACACTACACCTAGTGGCTGACAAGATGTCGAGATACAAGATGTTCTGAATAACAATTTTGAAATTCGCTGGTCGTGAGCCCTGTCGCGAAAAAATCTGGACACCCGCTCGGCGTGTCGCAGATCACAAATCGCGCTGGGCGTGAGTCATGCGATCCGGTATATCAGCGACCACCGACAACCCCGCCGTCGACGGCGCGTCCCCCCGCCGCTAGCAAAGCCGCCAGACTGAGCTGGCGGCTTCTGCTATCCGGTTGTGCCAACCTCGCTGGTCGTCTGGCGAGCGGCTTGTCGACTTCTGCCAATCAGCCGACTTCGGCGGCCAGCTTGCCCACCACATCACGCACGTTCGCCGACAGCTCGGCATGCTCGGCGGGCGCCTTGCCTTCCAGGGTCTTGAAGGGCACCGACAGTTTGATCGCGTCCACGACGCGCGCGCCGGCGATGCCGAAGGACTTGCGCGCGTCGTCGTGCGCCCACACCCCGCCGTACCTGGCCGAAGGATCCCCCGATGACGGCCAGCGGCTTGCCCTTGAGCGCGCTGTCGCCGAACGGCCGGGACAACCAGTCGATCGCGTTCTTGATGACGGCCGGGTAGCTGCCGTTGTATTCCGGGGTGATCACCAGTGCGGCGTCGGCTTCGGCCGCCGCGGTGCGCAGCGCGGCCACCGGGGCCAGCGGCGGCTGCGTCGGTGGTCATCGCGTCGTCGATCTCCTCGTTGTAGAAAGGCAGCTCCGCAAGCCCTTCGAAGATCGTGACGGTCACGTCGTCGGCGGCGACCGCCGCCGCCAATTCGGCGATCTGACGGTTGATCGACGCCGCCCTCAGGCTTCCCACTAACGCCAAGATTTTTGTTGCCACTGTTCCCAAGTTCCCTTCGATCGTTCTGTACATCCTCGCACGCACCAACCGGACTATAGTCCGCTTTATTCCGGCGGCGTTAAAGTGCAGGAGTGAGCGAGCGATCCGGTGAGTTGCCCGTGTTCGCGCCCCAGGTGGTGCACCAGGAACGGGGCGACGCGGCACGCAACCGCGCCCTTCTCCTGCAGGCTGCCCGAACCCTGGTCGCCGAGCGCGGCGCCGACGCGGTCACGACCGACGACATCGCCACGGCCGCCGGAGTGGGCAAGGGCACGCTGTTCCGCCGCTTCGGCAGCCGGGCCGGGCTGATGATGGTGCTGCTCGACGAGGATGAACAAGCCGTCCAGCAGGCGTTCCTGTTCGGACCGCCGCCCCTGGGGCCCGGGGCGCCGCCGACGGACCGGCTGGTCGCGTTCGGCCGCGCGCGACTCCGCTTCGCTCACGCCCACCGGGAACTGCTGTCCGCGGCCAACCGCGACCCGCAGAACCGGCACAATGCACCGGCCATGGTGCTGCGCACGCACGTGCGCGTGCTGCTCAAGGCGGCCGATTCCACCGGCGACCTCGACGCCCAGACCGACGCGTTGCTCGCGTTGCTCGACGTCGACTACGTCGAGCATCAACTTGCCGAGGGCGGTCACACGCTGGGGACGTTGGGCGACGGCGTGGGAGAGCTTGGCGCGCAAGCTGTGCGGGCGATGAACACCGTGGCCGCGGTGGCGCCGGCTTGGGTCTTGCATGTGGACCTCGATCAGTTCCTCGCCTCGGTCGAGTTGCGCCGGCACCCCGAATTGGCCGGGCTGCCAGTCATTGTCGGCGGAAGCGGCGATCCGAACGAACCGCGCAAGGTCGTCACCTGCGCCTCATACGAGGCGCGGGAGTTCGGTGTGCGCGCGGGCATGCCGCTGCGCGCCGCCGCCCGCCGCTGCCCCGACGCGAACTTCCTGCCCTCCGACCCGGCCGCCTACGACGCGGCGTCCGATCAGGTGATGGGGGTGCTGCGCGATCTGGGCCATCCGGTCGAAGTGTGGGGCTGGGACGAGGCCTACGTCGCGGTGACGGTGCAGGACCCCGTTGAGGTCGCAGAGCAGATCCGCAGCGTCATCGTCTCGGAAACCGGGTTGTCCTGCTCGGTGGGCATCAGCGACAACAAGCAGCGCGCCAAGGTCGCCACCGGCTTCGCGAAACCGGACGGCATATTCGTGCTCACCGATGCGAACTGGATGTCGCTGATGGCCGATCGTCCGGTCGACGCGCTGTGGAGCGTGGGTCCCAAGACCGCCAGAAAGCTTGCCCAGCTTGACATTACAAATGTGTGGCAACTGGCCAACTGTGACGCCGAGCTGCTCACGGCCGCGTTCGGCCCCCGCACCGGTCTGTGGCTGCTGCTGTTGGCCAAGGGTGGCGGCGACAGCCACGTCAGCGCCGAGCCGTGGGTGCCGCGCTCACGCAGCCACGTCGTCACGTTTCCGCGCGACCTCACCGATAAATCCGAAATGCAAAGGGCAGTAACGGATCTAGCCGACCAGGCGCTGACGGATGTGCTGGCGGCGGGTCGGGTCGTGACCCGGGTGGCGGTCACCGTGCGAACCGCGACCTTTTACACGCGCAGCAAGATTCGCAAGCTCGACGCGCCGAGCACCGATCGCGACGTCATCGTGGCCGCGGCCCGTCGCGTCCTCGACCTATTCGAGCTCGACCGGCCGGTCCGATTGCTCGGGGTGCGGCTCGAGCTGGTCATGCCGGACTAGCGACGCAGGGCTAGGCACGGCCTGCATCGTCGGCGGGCTGGGCCGCAGCGCACGGGTGAAGATCACGTTCACCTGGCGCATCGCCACGCTATAGGGCCACCACGCAAGCCTTTTGAAGGCGTACAACGCGCGGATGTCGGGCGAGGTGTAGATCAGGTATCGGTTCTTGGCCACTCCGGCCAAGATCTTGTCGGCCGCCTTTTCCGGCGACACGGCGTGGCCGGCGAACCGCCTCACCCACCGCGCGACGCTCGGGTCTTCACGGTCCACGCCGGCGATCTCGACCGTGCTCACCAGCGGGGTGTTCACCGCGCCCGGCACCACGACCGACACCCCGATGCGGTGGCGCGCCAGGTCGAAGCGCAGCACCTCCGACAGGCCACGCAGTCCGTACTTGCTGGCGCTGTAGGCCGCGTGCCACGGCAGGGCCACCAGCCCCGCCGCGGAGGAGACGTTGACCAGATTCCCGCCGCGCTTGGCCGCCACCATTGGCGGGACGAACGTCTCGATGACGTGAATCGGACCCATCAGGTTGATGGCGATCATCTTGCTCCACTGCTCGTGGGTGAGCCGGTCGACGGTCCCCCAGGCCGATACGCCCGCGATGTTCAGGACGAGGTCCATGCTCGGATGTGCGGCGTGGATGTCGGCGGCAAAGGCCGCAACCTGGTCATAGTCGGCGATGTCCAAGGCCCGATGCTCGGGCACCTGGGCCCCCAGTGCGCGCGCGTCGGCCACGGTCTGTTCGAGACCGTCGCGGTCGCGATCGGTCAGATAGAGTTCGGCGCCCTGCGCGGCCAGCCGTAAGGCCGTGGCTCGGCCGATGCCACTGGCCGCGCCGGTGACAAGGCACCGCTTTCCCGCGAAAGTCCGCCCGGATCCCCTCTGCGCCATGGCCGTGACGATACCGGCGGTATCGCGAGCCTAGGGACGGCCCGCCCACAGCGCGTGCAACCACAGCCGCTCGAGCACGCGCACCCGGCGGTCGCGATCGCTGTCGGCTCCGGCCAGGACCGGGTCGCCGGTCAACATCAGCGCGGTGGTGCCCGCCAGGGTGCGGATCAGCGTCGGCAGGTCGTCACTGATCGGATTGGCCGTCCCGGCCTTCATCTCCGCCTCGACGATCCCGACGATCTGGCCCAGCACCACCTCGAATTGCTGGTCGAGCAGTTCGTGGATTTTGACGTCGGTGTGGCGGGCCTCGTTGCAGGCGGTCATCAGCGGGTCGTTGTGCGCGTAGACGGCCGCGGCGCTGCCCACCATCCGCTTGGCGAACTCCTCGGGTGACTCCCCCGGGTGGCGCGGTGCGAAATATTGCGTCAGTTCTTCGAGTTCTTCGGTGGCCTCGGCCATGAGTTGCGCCAGCACCGCGTATTTGGAATCGAAATAGAAGTAGAAGCCGGATCGGGCGACTCCGGCTCGCAGGCTGATCGTGCTGACCGACAACTCGGCAAATGGCTTTTCCTGCAGGAGTTCACGCACCGCCTGCAGGATCGCCTGGCGTTGCCTGTCGCCACGCCGTCGTGCGCCCGGCTCTGGAGTGGTGGCGGGGTGGCTGGTCACTCCCTGACCTTGCACCACGCCACGCAAAAAGCAAACTTGACAGCCGTCAAGTTTGTCGGCGAAGGTTAGTAAGCAGTGACGGCCGTCACCGGGAGGGCACGCAAAGGAGCGTTTATGACCGCCACCATCAGCACCCCGCAGTATCTGCTGGATCAGGCGCGGCGGCGGTTCACGCCGTCCATCAACAACTTTCCCGGCATGGGGATGGTCGAGCGCAGGCTGCTGAACACAGATTTCCCGGAGCACATACTCGCCGAGCCGCCACCGGGCAGTGGACTCAAGGCGGTCGTCGGCGACGCGGGCCTGCCGGTCATCGGGCACATCATCGAGATGCTGCGCGGCGGGCCCGACTACCTGCTGCACATGTACAAGACCAAGGGTCCGGTGGTCTTCGGGGACTCGCCCGTCCTGCCGGGGGTCGCCGCCTTGGGCCCGGACGCCGCTCAGGTCATCTACTCCAATCGCAACAAGGACTACTCCCAGCAGGGATGGGTGCCGGTGATCGGGCCCTTCTTCAACCGCGGCCTTATGCTGCTGGACTTCGAAGAGCACATGTTCCACCGGCGGATCATGCAGGAGGCTTTCATCCGGTCCCGCCTAGTCAGTTACGTCGAGCAGATGGACCAGGTGGTTTCACAGACCGTCGCCAACGACTGGGTGGCCAATGATGCGCGGTTTCTGCTCTACCCGGCCATGAAGGAATTGACGCTCGACATCGCGTCGATGGTCTTCATGGGCCACGAGCCGGGCACTGACCACGAGCTGGTGACCAAGGTCAACAAGGCATTTGCGGTCACGACCCGCGCGGGCAACGCGATCATCCGCACATCGGTGCCGCCGTTCACCTGGTGGCGCGGCCTCAAGGCGCGGGAGCTGCTGGAGAACTACTTCCGCGAGCGGGTCAAGGAGCAGCGCGCGAATCCCGGCACCGACCTGCTGTCGGTGTTGTGCCAGACCGAAGACGAGGACGGCAACAGCTTCTCCGATGACGACATCGTCAACCACATGATCTTTTTGATGATGGCCGCGCACGACACCTCCACCTCGACGGTGACGACGATGGCCTACCACCTGGCCCTTCACCCGGAATGGCAGCAGCGCTGCCGAGAGGAATCGGATCGGCTGGGCGACGGTCCGCTCGACATCGATTCGCTGGAGAAGCTGGAGACGCTGGATCTGGTGATGAACGAATCGATCCGCATCGTGACGCCGGTGCAGTGGGCCATGCGCCAGACGGTGCGCGACACCGACCTGCTGGGCTATTTCATCCCGAAGGGCACCAACGTGATCGCCTATCCCGGCATGAACCATCGGTTGCCTGAATTGTGGACCGACCCACTGAAATTCGACCCCGAGCGGTTCACCGAGCCGCGCAACGAGCACAAGCGGCACCGCTACGCGTTCACACCGTTCGGCGGCGGCGCGCACAAGTGCATCGGAATGACCTTCGGGCAGTTGGAGATCAAGACGATCCTGCACCGCCTGCTGCGCAGGTATCGGCTGGAGCCGCCCCGCCCGGGCTACAAGTGCGAGTGGGATTACGGCGGCATGCCCGTACCGAAAGACGGCATGCCGATTGTGTTGCGCCCGCTGTAGAACGTCCGCGACCGCAATCGAGTCGCCGCTGTCGCGGTAGGGGCCGAGTCCGACGGGCGCTATCACGGGCGCTAGCGCACCTTCGAAACTCACCTATTGATCGGCCGCGAACCCCTAGCCGGCTGGCCCGACGGCGGGCTCGAATCGCACATACGCCTGAATCGTCGTACCCGTGCGGGTGGTGTGGGTGCGCACCAAATCGGAGATGGCGTTGACCAGATACAGGCCGCGACTTGCCGGACCGCACGGGCCCGGATCGAGGCGGCCCACCATCGGATCGTCGAAACGTCCGGTGTCGCGCGCCTCACAGACGACATGCCCGTCGTCTTGCCAGAAGGCCAACCGGCAGGCGCCGCCGGTGTACATCAGGCTGTTGGTGGCCAACTCCGTGGCGACCAGCTGAAGATCTTCAATGCTTTCCTGGGACAGCCCCATCCACCCCGCGTAGTCGACGGCAAAAGACCGCGCCGGGCGAAGGTCCGCCGACTTGCGAACCATGTAGGTGACGGCTCCGGGACTGGCGGCCAACGGCCGGTTGCACCGTGCCAACACGTCACTCGGCGCGTAGACCGGGCTGCGCTCCAGCGCACCGGATGCCCATAGCAGCGGATGCGTCGCGCGCGCGTCGGCCAGCACACCATCGCCGAGCCGGCTCGCGTCGTACAGGCACAGACTGGTCGCCGGGTAGGCGTCCATAGCCTCATTCACCAGAGCTTCGTGCTCGCTGCAGGCGACGAACTCCTCCTCGGTGCGGCCGGGCCAGGCGAGTTGGCTGACGATCCGCACTCGCTGATCCGGGTGCTCGTCGATGAACGCACCCTGCATCGCCATGAACCGGCTCGGATTGCGTGCCGGCTCGGTGATGTCGTCCATGCGCACATCGGGCGGCACGCGGTCGCCGGCGTACAAGGCGTCGCGCACCAGCGCCAGCGTTTCGGGCGGCACGGCAAGTAGCACCGCCTCGTCCAGCGCCAGACCCTCGCCGACGAAGCGGCATACCAAATCCAACAACTCCTGCTGCGAGTGGTAAATCAGGGCGGAATGTACGAAACCGTACTGCCTGGTTTCGTTACCCGCCGCCACTTCAGCGCTCCCGCTTTCGATCACTTGCGCCAACCCCCTGGTGGATCGGCTGTCGCCTACCCCCCGTGTCAGTACCCACGACGGGCCTTCGCTATACCCCGCAACGGATCACATTTAGGTTCACCTATCTGGCGGGCGACGCCGATGGCCGTCGCCGGCGCGCCTACAGCCACCACGAGGCGGCCGCATCGAGATGACGGCGAAGGCGATAACAGGCCACGCTCTCGTCGGCGGCCTCGACCGCATCGACGATTCGCAGGTGAGCGTGGTGCACGGCGAGCACGTCTGACCAGGTTGGTAGCGCCTGTCCGGTGCTCGACCAGTGCCGGCGGAACAACTCGACGATGATCCGCAGGAACAGATCCAGCAGCGCGTTGCCGGCCAGTTGCGCGAGACCGACGTGGAAGTTGAACTCCGCCACGATGGACCGCCGCACGTCGTCGGGAGTCTGTCGGGAGTTTTCCGGCAGCCCGGACCGGTGGGCGGCCAGGAATGCGGTCACCTCGGCTTCGCCGAGCCGCTTGACGACCTTGGCGACGTTGTCGAGTTCGATGGCGTCGCGGACGCAGCGCAGGTCTTCGCGGCTAGGGTTGCGGTATTGCAGATACAGCGCAATCGTGTCGATGCTGGCCTGCGCCGCGGGTCGGGTGATGACGAGTCCGCCGCCGGGACCCCGGCGCATGTGGGCTACGGAATGGTATTCGAGCAGCCGCACCGCTTCGCGCAGCACCGCGCGGCTCACCCGGTAGCGCTCCAGCAGGGCCGCCTCGGTGCCGAACACCGAGCCGACGTGCCAGCCGCTGGCGGCGATATCGTCACCGATCGTGGCGGCCAGCATCTCGGCCAGCTTGCCCCGGGGCGCTTCGGAATCGAGCCTCCGGCGCGTTTTGCGGCCCCGGCTGACGTCGCCGGTGTGATGCTGCTGCAGCCAGCCCGTAACCGCCTCGACATGCCGCTCGGACAGCGTCTTGGCGCGCGCTGAATCGCCGGCCGTGACGGCGGCGACGATCGCGGCGTGGTGCGCGTGCAAATGGTCGACCGCCTCGATGGCCTCGGTCGCCGAATCCGTTCGCGATGCCAAGGCGTAGCGGGCGGTCAGGCGCATCAGGACATTGATAAAAAGTTGCAGCACAGGGTTTTTGGATTGTTCGGCCAGTGCGATATGGAATTCGTCGCGCGGGGCCGGCAGACCGGGTCTCCACTGCTGTTCGGCGTGCAGCACCGCCCGCAGCCGCGCGATGCCGGCCTCGTCGATGCGCTCGGCGGCCAGCGATGCCGCCAGCGGCTCGAGCACCAGGCGGGCGTTGAGCAAATCGCCCAGCGTCGTCCCCAGGTATTCGAGATAGATGACGACGGCCCGGGTGGCGGGTCCCGCGTCGGGCTCGCAGATGTACAGGCCGCCGTTGGGGCCGCGGCGCATCCGCGCGACCTGATGGTGTTCGATCAGGCGAACGGCCTCGCGCAAAACCGACCGGCTCACCCCGAAGCGCTGCCGCAGAGCCTGTTCGGAGCCCAGCGAGTCGCCGACCGCCCAGCCACGACGAACGATGTCGGCTTCGATGTCGCGCGCCACCATGGCAGCGAGCTTGTCGGCCTGGCCGGTAATCGGCTCCTCAGTCATCCGGGCTCGATCACTCTGGCGCTCAACAGGTCAGCAGCATGCACCCCGCGACGGGTCCACCGCCGACGGAGACGACGCCGACCTCGGGGCGACGCGAAACCTGCCGCTCCCCCGCGTCGCCGCGCAACTGCAGACACCCTTCGTGCAGCGCCCAGTAACCGTGCATGCGGCCGGCCGAGAGCTGGCCGCCGTAGGTGTTCAGCGGCAGGAGCCCGTCACGGGCGATCCGCGCCCCACCCTCGACGAACGGGCCGGCCTCGCCGTCGCCGCAGACCCCGAGCGCTTCCAGCCAGGCCAGGGTGAGATAGGTGAAGCCGTCGTAGAGCTCGGCGACTTCGAGGTCGGCCGGCTTCAATTCGGTCCGCGACCACATCTGCGCCGCGGCATCCGACATCGCCATCTTCGGATAGTCGGCGCGGTGAAACCAGCCGCCGGCGCCGTCGGACCCGCCGATCGCCTCCACCTTCACCGCCCGGTGCGGACAGTCGGCGGCGTATTCCGCGTGCGACACCACCACCGCGATCGAGCCGTCGATCGGAACGTCACAGTCCAGCAGGCCGAGTGGCGTGGACACCAGCCGCGCACCCAGGTAGTCGGCCATCGTCATCGGATCCTGGTAAACCGCACGGGGATTCAATGCCGCGTTGCGCCTGCCGTTGAGCGCGATCCAGCCCAGTTGTTCTTTAGTGGTCCCGTACAGCTCCATGTGGCGTCGGCAGTTGAGCGCCAGCCAGTTGGCTGCGGAATAGGCCTGCGCCGCAACCAGATCGTTGACGTCGTCCATCGCGCCCACGGCGGGCTTCGGCTCGCCCTCGGGTGTTTCGAACATCCGCGCCAGCGGCGGCGCCGGCGCGTTCTCTTCCTGCTTGACCGGGACGGTGCCGCCGAGCATTTGTATCGTCCGGTAAACCACCACGTGGCGGACACGGCGTTCGGCGACGGCACGGCATGCCGACATCACCGGCGAGAGCAGGCCGCCGGTGCCGAAGCCCGACCCGCAGTCCGCGGCCTCGATGCCTAGCTCGGCATTGACGTCGGCCGCTGGTGTGTCACCGAGCGTGGCGATGCCGTCGATGTCGGTCGCGGCCAGCCCGGCGTCGTCGATGGCGGCGCGCACCGCCTCCATGGTCAGCTCCAGGCCGGGGATGCCGGTTCGGCGGCCGATCCGTGAGATCCCGATGCCGGACAAGATCGCGTCTTTTTCGAAATACGTCATGCACACCGCCCGTCTGACCCAAGCATCGAATCAATTGAGTGTACTGTATTCGTCGTGTCAGAAGGGCCGCTGCTCATCGAGTACTGCGACGATTGCGCGCGCTGGGTGCATCCGGCCAGCGGCCGATGCCGCGAATGCGGGGGCTCGCTCGAGGCGCGCGAGGTCTCCGGGCGCGGCACCGTGTTCACCTACACGGTCAACCATCACCCGTACAACCCGGAGATTCCCACCCCGTATGTCATCGCCATCGTCGAGCTCGCCGAACAGAGCGGCTTGCGGATCGCCGCCAATATCGTTGACTGCGAACCGAACTCGGTAAGCTGCGGCATGCCCGTCGTCCTGCGGCCGGAACGCGGTAGCGGTGGCGCGCCGCAGTTCGCGCCAGCCTGACCCCTAGTTGATCAGCGGGTCACGCGGCATGCCAAGGATCCGCTCGGCGATCTGATTGCGCGTCACTTCCGACGTGCCACCCGCGATCGCCATGCCGCGAGCGCCCATCATCAGCCGGCCGGCCAGGGCACCGGGACCATCGGTCAGTGCGACGTCGGGCCCCAGCAGCGCCGCCATGATCGCAGCGCCTTCGACCATGTGGTCGGCCAGCTTCAGCTTGGTGACGTTGCCCTCCGGGCCCGGGCCCGCGCCTTCGACGCTGCGCGCGGCGCGCCGCAGGTTCAGCAGGCGCAGCGCGGTCTCCTCGGCGAGGTAGGACCCCACTCGAATTCGCCCGCCCGCCAACCGCTCCGGGTGTTGCCCGGTGAGCTGCACGAGCTGGTCGGCCAGGCCCTCATAGAACGATCCGCTGCCGCCGATGCTTACCCGCTCGTTGCCCAGCGTTGCGCGCGCGACGGTCCACCCGGAGTTGGGCGCCCCCACGACGTCCTCGTCGGGGACGAAGAGGTCATTGAAGAAGACCTCGTTGAAGTCCGAGCCGCCGGTCATCTGCCGCAGCGGGCGCACCTCCACCTCGGGCGCCTTCATGTCGACGATCACCGTGGTGATGCCGGCGTGCTTGGGAGCGTCGGGGTCGGTGCGCACCGTGGCCAGACCGCGCGCGCAGTAGTGCGCTCCGCTGGTCCACACCTTCTGGCCGTTGATCTTCCAGCCGCCGTCCACGCGGGTGGCGCGCGTCTTGATGGACGCGGCGTCCGAGCCGGCGTCGGGCTCGGAGAACAGCTGGCACCAGATCTCTTCCTTGCGCAGCGCCTTCTCCACGAATCTTTCGATCTGCCAAGGCGTTCCGTGCTGGATCAGGGTCAGGATCACCCAGCCGGTGATTCCGTAGTCGGGCCGCTTGATGCCGGCCGCGCGGAACTCCTCGTCAATCACCAGCTGCGCCACCGCGTCGGCCGCCCGTCCCCACGGCTTGGGCCAGTGCGGCATCACGTAGCCGGTCTCGATCAGCTTGTCGCGCTGCGCCTCTTTGCTCAAAGCGGCGATCTCGGTGACGTCGGCACGGATGCCGGCGCGCAGTTCCTCGGCTTCCGGCGGCAGGTCGAGGCTGTTCTCGCGGACGGCGCCGGCCGCGGTGCGCTCGAAGACGTCGGCGGCCGGGGCGTCGCCCCCGAACAGCGCCGCGCTGACCACCGCCCGGCGCAGATGCAGGTGGGCGTCGTGCTCCCAGGTGAAGCCGATGCCGCCGTGCACCTGAATGTTGAGTTCGGCATTGCGGACGTAGGCGGGAAAGGCCAGCGCCGCGGCCACCGCGGCGACCAGGCGGAACTGCGTTTCGTCCTCGGATAAGTCCTCCGACGCCGCGCGGGCGGCGTCCCAGACGGCGGCGATGCCGGACTCCGCGCCGACCAGCATATTGGCGCAATGATGCTTGACCGCTTGGAAAGTGGCGATGGTTCGACCGAATTGCTGGCGCACCTTGGCGTAGTCCACGGCGGAGTCGACGCAGTCCGACGCGCCACCCACCGCCTCGGCGGCCAGCAACGTGCGGGCGCGGGCTAGCGCCGATTGGCGCGCCCCCGTCAAGATGTCGTCGTCGGACACCCGCACGTTCTGCAGGCGCACGCGTCCGGATCGGCGCGTCGGATCGAAGTTCTCCGGCACCTCGACCGAGACACCGTCGCGGCCGCGATCAACTATCAGCACGTCGTCGCCGGCGGCGATCAGCAAAAGCTCGGCCAGCCCGGCGCCCAGCACGACGCCGGCCTCACCGTCGGCCACGCCATCGGCCACGTGCACCTGGCTGTCCAGGCTGATGCCGGCGGTGACGGTCCCATCGATCAGGCCGGCCAGCAGCCGCGATTTCTGTTCGGGCGTACCGTTTTTGGCGATCACGGCGGACGCGATCACGGTAGGTACGAAAGGTCCCGGCGCTACCGCGCGGCCGAGTTCTTCGATCACCACGACGAGTTCGGGCAGCCCATAACCCGAACCGCCGTACTCCTCGTCGACATGCAGGCCGAGCCACCCCAACTCGACCAGGTTCTGCCAGAACCCGGGCCGGGGCTCGTCCGACGCGTGGAGCAGCGAACGCGCCGCCCAGCGCGCCTTCTGCGAGGTCAGGAACCCGCGGGCTACCTCGGCGAGTTCACGATGATCATCGGTTATTGCGATACCCATGAGGGCCCTCCTCGCGCCGCATGCCAGCCGGGTGATCGCCCGCGACTGCTCGGACCGCAGCGCTGTCCGCATCGTCGGGGCTGAAGCTGGGTGGCCTGCCCCGCTTCGAGGGGAAGCGGGGCGGCTGCCTAAAGAGTGTACTTAATGCGGGGAGGGCCCTAGCGGGGGGCTACTTGGGTGCGAACCGCTGTCCGGCGTCCAGCCGCAGGCACTGTCCGTTGAGCATCGGGTTGTCCACGATGGCGGCGGCCAGTTTCGCGTACTCCTCGGGGCGGCCAAGGCGCTTGGGGAACGCCGCGTCCTTGGTCAGCTGCGTGGCGAACTCGTCCGGGATGCCCTGCGTCAGACCGGTTGCGAACAGGCTGGGCGCAATCGCCAGCACCCGGATGCCCAGCGAACCCAGGTCGCGCGCCATGGTCAGGCACATGCCCGCGATACCAGCCTTGGCGGCCGTGTAGGCGACCTGCCCGATCTGGCCCTCGTACGCCGCGATCGACGCCGTGTTGATGATGACGCCGCGCTCCTCGTCCTCGGGCTCGTTCTTGGCCATGTGCGCGGCGGCCAGCCGGCTGATGTTGAAGGTGGCAATCAGGTTGAGGTCGATGACGGATTGGAAGGACTCCAGGTCGTGCGGGCCGGACTTCGTCATCGTCCGCTTCGCGATGCCGCCGCCCGCGGTGGTGATCACGACGTGCAGGCCGCCGAGCTTGTCGACCGCGGTCTGCAGCGTCTCTTCGGTGCCGGCGAAGTCGGTGACGTCGACGGGGTAGAAGGTACCGCCGACGCCCTCGGCGACCGTTTTACCGTCGGAGCCCTCGCGATCGAGGATGGCTACGTCCCCGCCGCGTTCATGCAGCAGCTCGGCGCTGGCACGTCCCATTCCCGATGCGCCGCCGATGACGACGACCTTCTTCCCGTTGATCTCCATCCGGACGTCTCCTTTGTGGGTTGTCAGATCGTGTGCAATCTGTAACGTTACGTAGGCACGCTAGCGTGTCCGCTTCCGCCGTCTGTCACCGAGCCATGCCAAGCTGACAACCGTGCTCCTGCTCGATGTGGCGACGACGTCGACCGATGTCGGGAGCACGTCGTCGCGGCTGACGAAAGTCGCCCATATCGCCGACCTCCTGCGCCGGGCCGCGCCCGACGCCGCGCTGGTCGCCATCGTCGTGTCGTGGCTTTCCGGTGAGTTGCGGCAACGCCAGATCGGCGTGGGGTGGGCGGCGCTGCGCTCGCGCCCGCCGGCGGCCCCACAGGCCTCGTTGACCGTCGGCGGGGTCGACGCAACCTTCTCCGACATCGGCGCGGTGTCGGGCAAGGGCGCGCAGGCACGCCGCGCCGCGCTGCTGAAAGCCTTGTTCGCCGCCGCCACCGACACCGAGCAGGCCTTCCTGCTGCGGCTGCTCGGCGGCGAACTGCGCCAGGGCGCGCTGACCGGGATCATGGCCGACGCGGTGGCCAAGGCTGCCGGGATCCCGGCCGCCGCTGTGCAGCGCGCCGCGATGCTGGGCGGTGACCTGCCGGCGGTGGCGGCGGCCGCGCTGTCCGGGTCAGCCTCGGCGCTGGACGCGTTCACCCTGCGGGTCGGCCAGCCGGTCGGCCCTATGCTGGCCCAGGCCGCGACCAGTGTGGCCGACGCGCTCGAACGCCACGGCGGCGCAACGATTTTCGAAGCCAAACTGGACGGTGCTCGGGTACAGATTCACCGCGCCGGTGACGAGGTCACCGTCTACACCAGGAGCCTGGACGACGTCACCGCACGGCTGCCCGAGGTCGTGGAGGCGACGTTGGCGCTGCCGGTCGACAACCTGATCGCCGACGGCGAAGCGATTGCGCTGCGGCCCGACAACCGGCCGCAGCGCTTTCAGGTGACCGCCTCACGGTTCGGCCGCTCCGTCGACATCGCCGCGGCCCTTGCCGCGCAACGGCTTTCGGTGTTCTTCTTCGACATCCTGCACCGCGACGGCGTCGATCTGCTCGACGCCCCGACCGTCGATCGCCTGGCCGCCCTGGACGCCTTGGTGCCACCGGCCCAACGGGTCGACCGGCTGCTCACGGCTGACCAGGCGGCGGCGGGCGCCTTCCTGGACGCCACCCTGGCCGCCGGCCATGAAGGCGTGATGGCCAAGTCGCCCGCCGCGCCGTACCAGGCGGGACGCCGGGGAGCGGGCTGGCTGAAGGTCAAGCCGGTGCACACGCTGGATCTGGTGGTGCTCGCCGTGGAGTGGGGATCGGGACGCCGGCGCGGCAAGCTCTCGAACATCCACCTGGGCGCCCGCGACCCGGCCAGCGGCGAATTCATCATGGTGGGAAAGACTTTCAAGGGCATGACCGATGCCACGCTGGATTGGCAGACCGCCCGGTTCAGTGAACTCGCCATCGGTGGGACCGAGGGTCACGTCGTGCGGGTGCGACCCGAGCAGGTGGTCGAAATCGCGCTGGATGGCGTGCAAAAGTCGTCGCGCTACCCCGGCGGACTGGCGCTGCGCTTCGCGCGCGTGGTGCGCTATCGCGACGACAAGGGCCCCACCGAGGCCGACACGATCGACGCCGTGCGCGCGCTTTACTGAGCCAGGACTTCTGGACAGGCGCAGTCGGTGCTGCGCGCGTAGGGTTTCCGCCGTGGCAGTCACAGAACACGACAACGACGTCAGCTACATCCACACCGACCAAGACCTGCCACCCGTCGCCATCGTCGACCGCTCCCCCATCACGGGTCGGCACAAGATCGTGTTCGCGATGATCGCGGTGGCCGGCGCCATCGCCTGGGCCATCATCGCGTTCACGCGGGGCGAGACGGTCAACGCCGTGTGGTTTGTCGTCGCGGCGATCTGCACCTACGTTATCGGTTTCCGGTTCTACGCCCGGCTGATCGAAATGAAGATCGTCCGCCCGCGCGACGATCGCGCCACCCCGGCCGAGATCTGCGATGACGGCTGCGACTACGTGCCGACCGACCGGCGCGTGCTGTTCGGCCATCATTTCGCCGCCATCGCCGGGGCCGGACCGCTGGTCGGTCCGGTGCTGGCCGCCCAGATGGGCTATCTGCCCTGCAGCATCTGGATCATTCTCGGCGCGGTCTTCGCCGGAGCGGTGCAGGACTACCTGGTGCTGTGGATCTCCACCAGGCGGCGGGGACGTTCGCTGGGCCAGATGGCCCGCGACGAGCTCGGCGCTGCCGGCGGGGCGGCCGCGATGGTCGGCGTCCTCGTCATCATGGTGATGATCATCGCCGTACTGGCGCTGGTGGTGGTGCGGGGACTGGCCCAGAGCCCGTGGGGCGTCTTCTCCATCGCCATGACCATCCCCATCGCCCTCTTCATGGGCTGCTACCTGCGGTTCCTGCGCCCCGGACGGGTCGGTGAAGTGTCCCTCATCGGTTTCGCGTTGCTGATGCTCGCCGTGATCTCCGGCAATTGGGTCAGCGAAACCTCTTGGGCCGCTTCATGGTTGAACCTGTCGGCGGTCACCGTTTCGTGGTTGATCATCGGCTACGGCTTCGTGGCATCGGCGTTGCCCGTGTGGTTGCTGCTGGCGCCGCGCGATTACCTGTCGACGTTCATGAAGATCGGCGCCATCGCGTTGCTGGCGCTCGGCATCTTCCTCGCGCACCCGCTCATCCAGGCGCCGGCGGTTGCACGATTCGCCCACAGCGGCGACGGGCCGGTGTTCCCCGGCTCGCTGTTTCCATTCCTGTTCATCACCATCGCGTGCGGCGCGCTGTCCGGATTTCATGCGCTGATTGCCTCGGGCACGACGCCCAAGCTGCTGGAGAAGGAAAGCCAGATGCGGTTGATCGGCTACGGCGGCATGCTCACCGAGTCGTTCGTCGCCGTCATGGCGCTGATCAGCGCCGCAGTCCTCGACCAGCACGTGTACTTCGCGCTCAATGCCCCGGCCGCGCAGACCGGCGGCACCGCGGCCACCGCTGCGCACTACGTCAACGGCCTCGGGCTGCCGGGCGGCCCCGCGACCGCCGACCAGCTGAACCAGGCCGCAGCCGGGGTCGGCGAAAAGTCGATCGTGTCGCGCACCGGCGGGGCGCCCACGCTCGCGGTCGGCATGTCGGAGGTGCTGAACCGGGCGTTCGGCGGCGCCGGCCTCAAGGCGTTCTGGTACCACTTCGCGATCATGTTCGAGGCGCTGTTCATCCTGACCGCCGTCGACGCGGGCACCCGGGTCGCCCGGTTCATGCTCTCCGATGCGCTGGGCAACCTGGGCGGCCCACTAACCAAGCTGCGGAACCCGAGCTGGCGGCCGGGCGTCTGGGGCTGCAGCCTGGCCGTGGTGGCCGCGTGGGGTGGCATCCTGCTGATGGGCGTGACGGATCCGCTGGGCGGCATCAACACGCTCTTCCCGCTGTTCGGTATCGCGAACCAGCTGCTCGCGGCGATCGCCCTGACCGTCATCACCGTGATCGTCATCAAGAAGGACCTGCTGAAGTGGGCCTGGGTTCCCGGGTTGCCGCTGCTGTGGGATCTGGTGGTCACGCTCACCGCGTCGTGGCAGAAAATCTTCTCCCCGGATCCCGCCGTCGGCTATTGGACGCAGCACTCGAAGTACCTGGCGGCCAAGCACGCGGGCAAGACGGCGTTCGGTTCGGCCAAGAACGCGCATCAGCTCGACGAGGTAGTCAGGAACACCTTCATCCAGGGCGCGCTGTCCATCGTGTTCGCGGCGGCCGTCGTCGTTGTCCTGATCGCCGGAGTCGTGGTTGCGCTCGGGGCAATCCGCGGCCCGGCCAGTAAGTTGAGCCGACCGTTGACCGAGGACGACCCGGTACCCTCGAGGTTCTTCGCGCCTGCGGGCATGATCCCCACGGCCGCGGAGCAACGGGTCCAGCGGCAATGGGACGAGGTGCCGACGCCCACCGCCGCGGGTAGGAAGCCAAGCACAAATAGGTAGTCGACTACGCGTGCGTACTGGCGATCGCCGACCGTACGTTGACTGCATCACCGGCCGACCTACCTGGTCAACGGGGCAGCAACGCGAAGAAGGTGGACGAAATGCTGGTCACGTCAGCGGGTATCCGGACCGCACCCGAGACCGTCAACGAGTCCATCGTGCAACAGTCCTCGGCGGCGCCCGCGGTCGACGCGGCACCCGCAGAGGTCCTGATCACTACCCAGCAGGTCCTCTTCGGCACCGCCATTGCCCAGGCGACGCGCCGCGCCCCGCTCGGCAGCCGGCTCGCCGCCAAGCTGCGGCGCATGGCCGCGGAGGCCAATCAGCCGCGGCACCCCCACTACCCGGGGCGTTACGCCTACCTCGAGGGCGCCCGCATGGCACGCGAAATGTGCCGGCTGTGAACGCAATCCTCAGCGCCGCCTGCGTCGGGTCGATGGTGCTGCTCGCCTTGGGCACCTACAACCTGCAGTGGTGGCTCGAGCGCAACGACTACGAGCGCCACTTCGAGGATTGACTCGAACGCGGACGGCACGCCGCGCGAAAAGGTCGTGCCGAAGTCAGCGCCGCGGTCCTAAACTTGCGCGATGAGAGTCGGTATCGACTTCGGCACCACCCACACTGTCGTCGCGGCCGTCGACCGAGGCAACTATCCCGTCATCTCCTTTGAGGGCGTGGATGCGTGGCCGTCGCTCATCGCCGCCAATGCCGCCGGAGAGTTGCGCTTCGGCGCGGATGCTGCCGCCGTCCGCCACGACCCGGCATGGTCGGTGCTGCGCTCCTTCAAGCGCTTGCTCAACGACGCCGGGCCCCAGACCGAAGTCACCTTGGCAGGCCGTGACTATCGCCTTGCCGACCTTTTCACCGGCTTCCTGGCTCAGCTGAAAACCGATCTGCAGCGCCGCTCGAACGCCACCCTGGCCCCGGGCGAAGCCATCGAAGCCGCGATCAGCGTCCCGGCTAACGCGTCGAGCGCCCAGCGCCTGCTCACCCTGGATGCCTACGTGGCGGCGGGTTTTGACGTCGTCGCGCTGCTCAACGAGCCGTCCGCCGCCAGCCTCGAATACGCCCACCGGTACCGCTCGACCATCACCGCCAAACGCGAATACGTCCTCATCTACGACCTCGGCGGCGGGACGTTCGATGCGTCGCTGCTGAAGATGAGCGGGCACGCGAACGAGGTGGTCATCAGCGAGGGCATCCAACGCCTTGGCGGTGACGACTTCGACGAGGCGATCGTCGAGCTCGTGTTGGCCGGGACGGACCTGCCCGGCCTCGACACCGCCCAGCGTGACCTGCTGGCCGAGGAGTGCGCCGCCCGCAAGGAGGCCGTCGGGCCGCAGACGCGCCGCTTCCTGGTGGACCTGTCCCCGCTGGATCGAGCGCCCTTCTCCTGCCCCATCGACGACGTCTACTCGGCGTGCGCACCGCTGGTCGACGAGACGACGGCACTGCTCAACCGGGTCCTGCACGACCCGGCGCGCGGACGCAGGGACGTGGACTGGTCGGAGGTGGCGGGCATCTACGTTGTCGGCGGGGCCGGCGGCTTCCCGCTGGTGTCCCGGATGCTGCGCGGCGCCTTCGGCGACAAGCGGGTGAAACGCTCGCCCCATCCCTTTGCCGCCACGGCGATCGGGCTTGCCGTCTTCCTCGACAAGGAGTCCGGTTTCGCGCTGACCGAACGCTTCTCGAGGAATTTCGGGGTCTTCCGGGAGGCCGAGGCGGGGGCCGGGGTCGTCTTCGACCCCATTGTGTGCAAGGACGTTTCGCTTCCGGCCGACGGGCGATCCCCGCTGGTGGTGAAGCGAAGGTATCGAGCGGCGCACAACATCGGGCATTTCCGGTTCGTGGAGTGCAGCCGCCTGGTCAACGGGCGGCCCGACGGAGATGTCACGCCGTATGACCCGGTGCTGTTTCCGTTCGACCCGGCCCTGTACGACCGGGCCGACCTCAGGCGTCAGCCGGTCGGTCGCTGGAAGGACGGGCCCGATGTCGAGGAGCGCTACGTCATCAACCCCAGCGGTGCGGTGGAAGTGACCTTGACGACGCAGCCGGCCGGGTTCGAACGCACCTTCCGCCTGGAGCGGCGCGCGTCCGCCAGTTGATGAGCCATCCCGCCATGCAGCTATACGACGTGATGCGAACGACTTTCGCCGCACGCGAATTCACCGCGGATCCACTGCCCGACGAGGTGCTGGGCCGCATCTTCGACAATGCCCGGTTCGCGCCCAGCGGCGGCAACCGGCAAGGCGCCCACATCACCGTCGTGCGCGACGAAGCGGCCCGTCGCCGGCTGGCCGAACTCGGCAAGCCAGCCGCCCGCCGCTACTTCGCCCAGTTGCAGGCTGGGGAGAACCCGTGGAACTCGGTACATCCCAGCGCAGTGCCGCGTAACGTCATCGACACAACCGAGGTTCCCGACACGTTCGTGGCACCGATCGCCAAAGCGCCTGTCGTCCTTGTCGTTTCGGTGGACTTGACCGTTGTCGCCGCTATCGACCAAGATCTGGACCGCGTCGGCATCGCCGGCGGGGCATCGGTCTATCCACTCATCTGGAACATCTTGCTCGCCGCCCGCAGCGAGGGTTACGGCGGCACCATCACGACGATGGCCATTGCGACCGAAGACCAAGTCCGCGACCTGCTGGGGATTCCCGAGCGGCACGCGGTGGCCGCCGTAGTGCCGCTGGGAAAACCGGTGCGGCAGTTGACCAAATTGCGCCGCAGGCCGGTCGGGGAGTTCATCACTCGTGATCGGTTCGATGGTCCGGCGTTTGACGCCTGAGGATCGACGAAGACGATAACGTCGAACCATGACCGACTTCGATCTGGACGACCTGTCGACCCCCGAACACGGGTACACCATCGACGACCGGGACGATGAGGACCCGGTCCTGCTCGACCGCGAGGGCAAGCACATCGAAACGTGGCGGGAGCGATACCCGTACGAGCATCGGATGCCGAGCGACGAGTACGAGCGGCTGAAGCGGCGGCTGCAAATCGAGCTGCTGAAACTGCAGCAGTACGGCAAGCGCGTCGGGGCCAGACATGTGATCCTGTTCGAGGGCCGCGACGCCGCCGGGAAAGGCGGGACCATACAGCGGTTCATGGAGCACCTCAATCCGCGTAGCGCGCGGGTCGTGGCGCTGGAGAAGCCAACCGAACGCGAACAGACGCAGTGGTACTTCCAGCGTTACGTAAACCACCTGCCGGCCGGTGGCGAGATCGTGTTGTTCGACCGCTCGTGGTACAACCGCGCCGGGGTGGAGAAGGTGATGGGATTCTGTACCGCCGAGCAGTACGCCGAATTCATGGAGCAGACACCGCTCTTCGAAAAAATGCTGGTCGACGACGGGATAAGCCTGACCAAATTCTGGTTCTCGGTGTCACCGGCCGAGCAGCGCACCCGATTTGCGATCCGGTTGGTGGATCCGGTGCGGCAGTGGAAGTTTTCGCCGATGGACATCGCGTCGGTGAAAAGGTGGGACGACTACACCGCGGCGAAAGAGGCGATGTTCGAGGCGACCGACACCGACGACGCCCCGTGGATCGTGGTGCGCAGCAACGACAAGAAGCGCGCCCGGATCAACGCGATGCGCTATGTGCTCGCGAACGCCGAATACGATGACAAGGACGATGAGGTGGTGGGCGAACCGGATCCGCAGATCGTGGGCCGGGCGTTGACCGACTGAGGTAAAGGAAAACGTTCATGTCCACATGGCTCATCACCGGGTGCTCCACCGGGCTCGGTCGCGCGCTCGCTCAGGCCGTCATCGGCGCCGGCCATAACGCCGTCGTCACCGCGCGTGACGCCGCCGCGGTCGCCGACCTGGCGGCATCCGAGCGGGTGCTCGCCGTGGCCCTCGACGTCACCAAACCCGCGCAGGTCACCTCCACGGTGCAGCAGGCACAACAGCGGTTCGACCACATCGATGTGTTGGTCAACAACGCGGGCTACGGGTATCGCGCCGCGGTCGAAGAAGGCGACGACGCCGAGGTCCGCACGTTATTCGAGACACACTTCTTCGGCACCGTCGCGATGATCAAAGCCGTGCTCCCCGGACATGCGGGCACGCCGCAGCGGCGCCATCGTGAACATCTCGTCGATCGGCGCGCAGCTGACCCCAGTGGGGTCCGGCTACTACTCGGCGGCCAAGGCCGCGATCGAAGGCATCAGCGGGGCCCTTCGCGGGGAGCTTGCCCCGCTGGGCATTTCGGTGACCATCGTGGAGCCCGGCGCGTTTCGCACCGACTTCGCCGGACGCTCGCTGGTCCAGTCGGCCACCGTCATCGAGGACTACGCCGCCACCGCCGGGCAGCGCCGCAAGGAGAACGACACCATGCACGGCAATCAGCCGGGCGACCCCGCCAAGGCGGGCAATGCCATCATCGCGGCGGTCGAATCGCCTGAGCCGCCGGCGTTTCTGTTGCTCGGTCCCGACGCGCTGGCCGCCTACGGCTACAAGTCGGACGCGCGGGCCGCCGAGATCCGCAACTGGGAAGAGCTCACCAGCAGCACCGACTTCGAGGGTTGAGGCCTAGCCGCGCACCTGGGGCAGAACGTCGCGCTGCCATGCGGCGAAGAACCCGTCCATGTCGGGGCCGATCTGCTGAACGTAGATCTCGTCGACGTCGGCGTCGATGTACTCGCGGACCTGTGCGATGTGCTTGTCGGGGTCCGGGCCGCATGCCACGCTCTCGGCGACGGTCTCCGGCGGCACCAGTGACTGCAGGGCGGCGAAATCCTTCGGCCGCGGCAGGATCTGCGAAGTCTGTCCGGGCAGCCCCTCGTTACCCCACAGCCGGTGTGCGGTCTTCAGCGCGGCGTCGGCATCTTGATCCCAGCACACTTTGGTACCACCCTGCACCGGCTTGTTGCCGCCGCCGGCCTCCCGGAAATGCTTAACCAGGTCGCCGTCAGGCATGGCGATGCTGTACCCGTCCCCGATGCGGGCGGCCAGCTCGACGGCCTGCGGGCCGAACGCAGAGACATAGATGGGCACCGGCTGCTCCGGGCGGGTGTAGATGCGCGCCTCCTGCACCTCATAGTGCTTGCCATGGTGGCTCACCTCACCACCCTTGTGCAGCTTGCGAATAACGTCGATCGCCTCCTCCAGCATCTCGAGGCGCACGCCGGCCGACGGCCACGGGTCGCCCAGGATGTGCTCGTTGAGGGCCTCACCGCTGCCTACCCCGAGCACGAAACGCCCGTCGAGTTGCACGGCCGCGGTGGCCGACGCCTGAGCGATGATCGCCGGGTGGATCCGGACGGTCGGGCAGGTGACGGCGGTGCTGACCGGCAGCGACGTCGCCTCCGAGAGAGCACCGATCACTCCCCACACGAACGGGCTCTGCCCCTGCTCGTCGTTCCAGGGGTGGTAGTGGTCCGAGATCCACAACGCCTCGAATCCGGCGTCCTCCGCGCGCTTGGCCTGGTCGATGAGTTCCTTCGGGCCGAATTGCTCGCAGGTGAGAAAGTATCCGATCTTGGTCATGGTGCCGGGCTACCCGCTGCGTGCCCGGTTATGCGACGGTTAACCGCGTCGATCCCGCTGCGCGCCGAATCAGTGTCCCATCGAGCCGAATGCGCGTTCACCGCCACGGCCGCGTTGCGGCACGAGTTAGGCTGCGAGCCAATGCTTCCCACGTCAGCGGGTGTGGGCTTCATCGACCACTTCAGTCGCGCCGCGAAAGGACAGTGTCGAGTGCCCACCTTTGAGCGACAACTCCACACGCCCCCGCGCGCCCGCTGCGTTGTCGCTCAGAGGCGGGCAAATACTTCACACCCGCTCCCGGAGGCTGGCGGGGCGCATGTGACCAGAGAAAGGCAGAGCGGCGCCACTCCCCGCCGAACGAGAACAGCTTCGCTGATTTGGAGAAGGCAGTTCTCCATTGCCGAGAGACCGATTACGATCGCTGGTGACCGCTGCCGGTCCCGCCCGAACGACAACGATCGGAGTCCATCATCGACGCCTGGATTCTCGACGCGGTCCGCACGCCGCGCGGCCGCGGCCGCCCCGACGGCGGCCTGAACGGCGTGCATCCGCAAGCCCTGCTCGCCCGATGCCTCACCGCGCTGGCCGAACGGATCGGATTCGACCCGGCCGACGTCGATGACGTGATCGCCGGCAACGGCATTCTCAGCGGAGACCACGGCGACGACATCGCCCGCCTGTCGGTGCTGCTGGCCGGCTGGCCCGAGAGCGTCCCCGGGATGACACTGAGCCGATTCTGCGGGTCGGGCCAGCAGGCCGTGACCGTCGCGGCCTCGGCCATCGCCGCCGGCAGCGAGAATCTGATGGTCGCCGGCGGCGTCGAGTCCATGTCGCGCTGGGATGTCACGGCGGGCGTCCCAACCATCGACGGCAACAACCCCGAACTTCGCGCGCTGTATCCTACGGTGCCGCAGGGTATTTCGGCCGATCTCATCGCCACCTTGGAAGGATTCAGCCGCGAGACCGTCGATGCCTACGCCGCGCAGAGCCAGAGTCGCGCCGCCGCGGCCATCGAGCAGGGCCGCTTCGCGGGTTCACTGGTCGACGTGCCGACACCGCAGGGCCGCATCGAACGCGACGAGCATCCCCGCCCCGGCACCACCACCGAGTCGCTCGCACGTCTCAAACCGGCCTTCGCCGCCATGGGCGCCGCGTGCGCCGATGGCGAGCAACGCACGTTCGACGAGCTATGCCTGCAGCGCTATCCCGGCATCGACCGCATCGATCACGTACACCATGCGGGCAATTCGTCCGGCGTCGTCGATGGCGCCGCCGCGGTGGCGCTGGCGTCCTCGAACTGGATGCACACCCACCGGGTGACTCCACGCGCGCAGATCAGGGCCACGGCGGCCATCGGCAGCGAACCGATCATCATGCTCACCGCGCCCGGACCCGCGGCTCAGCGATGTCTCGAGCGTGCCGGCATGACCGTGGCCGACATCGATCTGTGGGAGATCAACGAAGCCTTCGCCGCCGTCCCACTCAAGACCATGCGCGATCTCGACATCGACCCCGAGTTGGTCAACGTCAACGGCGGGGCGATCGCGCTCGGGCACCCCATCGGCGCCACCGGCGCAATGCTCATCGGCACCGTTCTCGACGAGCTCGAATGTCGAGACTTGACAACGGGTTTGGTGACCATGTGCACCGGCGGCGGGATGGGCACGGCGACGATCATCGAGCGGGTCTGAGCATGCCCGACACCCTGAAGCTCGAGTCGGCCCTGCGCCGGGGTCGTCATTCTGCGGCTCAATCGCCCGCAGCGGCTCAACGCCATCAACGAGACGATGCAGACCGAATTGCGGGACGCGCTCAATGATTTGGCGACCGATCCCGCGGTGCACGCCGTGGTGCTCACCGGCGCGGGACGCGGGTTCTGTGCGGGCATCGACATGCGCGACTTCGGGCCGTCGATGCTCGAAGCGAGCGCGCCCGCGCTGGACCGGATGCGCTTCCAGGAAAGGATGGCCGCCCTCGCCGAAGCGGTGCGCGCATTGCCGCAGCCGGTCATCGCCGCGGTCAACGGCCCCTGCGTGGGGGCCGGATTCGCGCTGTGCCTGGCCGCCGACATCCGAATCTGCTCGGCCGCGGCGTCTTTCGGCAATGCCGCCATCCTGCTCGGGCTGTCGGGCGCCGAGATGGGCATGAGCTACCACCTGCCCCGCATCGTCGGCACCAGCGTGGCCGCCGACTGGATGCTCACCGGCCGCACCGTGTCGGCCACCGAGGCCGACCGTCGCGGCCTGGTCAGTGAGGTCGTCGAGCCGGATCGGCTGCCCGGCCGCGCGGTGGAGCTGGCGTCGCTGATCGCAGGCCATGCCCCGCTCGGGGCCCAGCTGACCAAGCGCGCCCTTCAGGTCAACACCGACGCCGTGAGCCTGTCGTCGGCGATGGAACTGGAAAACCGCAACCAGGTGATTTCCCATGCGACCGACGAGGCGGCCGAACGCCGCAAGAAGTGGTCTTCATGACCGGTCCCCTGCGCGGCGTTCGCATCGTCATGATGGGCGGATTGGGGCCTGCACCGTTTTGCGGAATGCTGTTGGGAGATCTGGGCGCCGAAGTCATCCGCATCGATGCGCTGGCCGGCGTCGACGGCCCGCTGCCCGTCGACCACACGGTGCGCCGCAGCCAGCGGTCCCTGGCCGCCGACGTGAAGGATCCGCGCGGCCGCGACCTCGTGCATCGGCTGGCCGCCGAGGCCGACGCCTTCGTCGACGTGTACCGGCCCGGGGTGGCCGAACGCCTGGGCATCGGCCCAGACGCGTTGCGGGAACGCAATCCCCGCCTGGTCTATGCCCGCATGACCGGCTATGGACAGGACGGACCCCTGGCCGGTCACGCCGGTCATGACATCAATTACCTCGCGCTGACGGGCGCCTTGCACGCCGTCGGCACCGCCGAATCACCGTTACCGCCGCTGAATCTCGTCGGCGACTACGGTGGCGGCGGAATGCTTTTGGCAGTCGGGCTGCTGAGCGCGATCCTGGAGGCTCGCGAGTCGGGCGCGGGTCAGGTCCTCGACGTGGCGATGGTGGACGGCGTCGCCGCTCTGCTGGCACCGTATTTCGGCATGCTTCCCGCGGGCATGTGGCGGGACCGCCGCCACGACAATCTGCTCGACGGAGCCGCGCACTTCTACGGCGCGTACGCCACTGCCGACGGGGGCCACATCGCCGTCGGCGCCATGGAACCCAAGTTCTACGCCGAACTGTGCGATCGGCTCGGGGTGGATGTACCCCACGACGATGGCGATCCGACGGCGTGGGCGGCTCACCGGGCCGCGCTGGCCGCGCGCTTCGCCGAGAAGTCCCGCGCCGAGTGGGAGGGTGTTCTCGATACACCGGGATGCTGTGCGACACCGGTTCTTTCGCTGACCGAGGCGCCGCGGCATCCGCACAACGTCGCGCGGCAGACATTCATCGAGCTGGACGGCATCACCCAGCCCGCACCGGCGCCCCGCTTCTCCCGCACCCGTCCGGCCACGCCCGAATCGCCGTCGCTTCCCGGCGATCACACTCGCGCGGTGCTGCGCGAGCTCGGCCTGGACGCCACCGCCATCACCGCACTCGAGGACGCCGGCGTGGTGGCCCAAAGCAGCTCAAAGTGACCAACCCAGAGAGGACGACGTATGTCGTGGGACTTCTCCACCGACCCGGAGTGGGCGGAACAACTGCAGTGGGTCGAAGGCTTCGTGCGCGAAGAGTGCGAGCCGATCGACATGATCGTCAAGGAATCTCACGACCTCAATGACCCGGTGCGTCAGGCGCTGATCCCGCCGCTGCAGGAGATCGTGAAGAAGCGCGGGCTGTGGGCGACCCACCTGGGCCCGCACCTCGGCGGTCCGGGCTACGGGCAGGTGAAGTTGGCACTGCTCAACGAGATTCTGGGCCGCTCGGAATGCGCGCCGATCGTCTTCGGCTCGCAGGCCCCCGATTCGGGCAACAGCGAAATTCTGGCGCACTACGGCACACCCGAGCTCAAGGAGCGCTACCTCGAGCCGCTGCTGGACAACCGCATCATTTCGTGTTTCTCGATGACCGAGCCGCAGGGCGGGGCCGACCCGAAGGTATTCCGCACCACCGCGGCGCAAGACGGCGATCACTGGATCATCAACGGAGAGAAGTGGTTTTCGTCGTTCGCCTCGATGGCGTCGTTCATCATCGTGATGGCGATGACCGATCCCGAGGCGCCACCGTACGAGCGTTACTCGATGTTCGTCGTTCCCGGCGACACCCCGGGCATCAACGTGCTGCGCGACGTCGGGCTGGGCTACCAGCCGACCGGCGGCGGACGCGAAGGCTATGTCCGCTACGAAAACGTCCGCGTGCCCGCCGATCACATGTTAGGGCCGCGCGGCGGCGCCTTCGTCGTCGCGCAGACCCGCCTGGGCGGCGGGCGGATTCACCACGCCATGCGCACCGTGGGCCTGGTGCGCAGGATCTTCGACATGATCTGCGAACGCGCGGCGTCGCGCTACACCCAGGGCGAGGTGCTGGCCAACAAGCAACTCGTCCAGGAGATGGTCGCCGACTCGTGGATGGAGATCGAGGCGTTCCGGCTGCTGACGCTTCAAACGGCTTGGAAGATCGATCAATTCAACGACTACAAAGCCGTCCGGGCCGACATCTCGGCCGTCAAGGCGATGATGCAGAAGGTCCTGCACGACGTGTCGTCGCGGGCGCTTCAGCTGCACGGCTCGTTGGGCACCACCCACGAGATGCCGTTCGTGCAGTACCTGGTCGAGTCGTTCGTGCTCGGCCTGGCCGACGGTCCGACCGAAGTGCACAAGGTCACGCTGGCGCGGCTGTTGCTGAAAGACCGTGAGCCCGCGCCCGATCTGTTTCCCTCCGAACATCTGCTGCGATTGCGCGCGGCCGCCGAGGCCAAGTTCGCCGACAAGCTGGCGGGCGTCCCGCGCGGCTGATCGCGGATCTCTGGTCCGCTGCCAGTAGGACTCATCGCGCGGGTTAAGCAGCTGACAGCGCGCGGTCGAGCAGTCTCGGCAAAGTTGTTGCCATGGCTTCCAATTCGGCTCGCGGCGAAGCTCGGCGGCGATTGTGCTTGACGATCAGTGACCAGGTCGCCGTCGACTTGAAGCACGCCAGCGCCGTGAACCACGCCAAATCGTCGACTTGGCAACCCGACTCGACCGCATAGAGTTCGGCCAGTTCGTCGATCGGCGGCACCATACCGCCGGGCACGTCCACCCGCCGGTAAGTGTCGGGATCGCAATTGATCAGAAACCAGCCCGCATCGATGCGCGGATCGCCTATCGACCAGATCTCCCAGTCGATGATCGCGTTGACCCGCGATCCGGTCGCGAGCAGGTTGCCCAGCCGGAAGTCACCGTGCACCACGCGGGGGGTCATCGCACTCGGTGCGCAATCCAGCAGTGCGTCGCGCACTTTCGGCCAGCCGGGCACGAGCGCCGGATCCACGGTCTGCAGCGTGTTCGCCCACCGGTGGACTTCGGCGACCGGATCGACCACGGGTTCACCGCCCAGCCCGAGGTCCGCTGGTGTCAGTCTGTGCAGCGCCGCCATGGCGCGGCATGCATTTCGATACCGATCCGACAGGCCGTCGGTCGGCGGGCAGTCGTCGAATAACGGTTCCACACAATCGCCTTCGACATGCGTCATCACGTACAGCGGCGGGGTGTCGGGCGGATCCCCCGCGTCCTCCCACAGCACCGCGGGCACCGGAACATCGCTGTTTTGAAGGGCTTTGATGATGCGGGCCTGACGGAGCACGTCGCGATGCGCGACCGGTTCGACACCCGGAGGAGCCACCTTGATCACCACACGTTGCCCACCTTTGATGCCAGCGAAGGTGAGACTGGAGGCTCCCCCGGACAGCGGAGCGACGCCGGTGACCCCCGCGCCGTCGAGTCGCCGGCGCAGCTCGGCGGGATCGAGCTCGGCCATTCAGCCCGCCGGCGCGGTCCAGCCGACCTCGGCGAGGAAGGGCTGGGTGTGCGCGACGCGTCCGGTCAGGGTCTTGGGATCACCCGTGCACAGCCGGAACGCCGTCTCGGTGATGAGCGCGATGTCCTCGGTGTCGGTCTTGGCCAGATCGAGGGTGCCGGCGCCGGGCGTGGCCACCGGATTGGACGGGGCGGCCGCGTTGACCGCGATTCCATCGTCATAGAGTTCGGCCGCAAGGCTTTTCGTCAATCGATTGAGTGCGGCCTTGGCGGTGCCGTAGATGCCGAAGCCCGCGGTCCGGTCGAACTCCGAGAACGGCGGCCCGGGCGGCAGGTCGCCGCCGACCGAGGTCAGGTTCAAGATCCAGCCGCGGCCGCGCTCCCGCATCGCGGGTATCGCCAGCTGACACAGATGCAGCGGCCCGAGCACGTGCATCTCCATCATCAGCCGGGCGCGCCGCTCCGGAAACCCATCGAGCGGGCGCAAGAACGTCACCGCCGCGTTGTTGACCAGGATGTCGGGTGCGCCGACGGCGCCGACCACCTCGGCGAAAAGCCGCTCGCGGTCTTCGGATTGGGACAGATCCGCTTGGACCGCAATGGCTTGACCACCCGCGGAAACGATCTCGTCGCGGGTCTGGCTCAGCGACCCCTGATACTTGGGATCGGGCTCCATCGTGCGCGCGGTCAATGCCACCGTGGCTCCGCGTTCGGCCAGCCGCGTGGCGATTGCCCTGCCCAGACCCCGGCTGCTTCCGGTGACGAGGGCCACCATCCCGTCGCACCGCTGCGCGCTCATCGTCGACCTCCTCGGCTGCCCGCCATTCGGAAATGGCTTCTCCGTATCAGAGAATGCCATTATCGCCGGTTGAGGGGAAGCATTGGCCCCGTCGCCCGGCGTAAGGCGTCGAGGGAGTAGGCGCCGCCACCGGAGAAGACCAGCAGGAAAAAGGCGAAGCAGAACAGGATCGCCAGCGCTCCGCCATTGCCCGCGGGCGGATCGCCGACGGGCCAAAGCGCCTTGGGTTGGTGAATCAAGAAGTAAGCGACCGCCATCTCCCCCGAGGCGACGAACGCGGTGGCGCGGGTGAACAAGCCGCCGGCAATGAGCAGCCCCGTGACGATTTCGATCACCCCGGCGTACCACTCCGGCCAGACGCCCAACCCGATATGAACGGGCGAGCGGACGGGCCAATCGAAGACGCTTCTCGACCCGTATGCGGCGAAGAGCAAACCGTAGACGAGGCGAAACAAGCTCAGCACGGCCGGGGCCGGAGCGGCCAGGCGAGCGTCGAGACCTTTCATCACGCTGCACACGTTACGGTCGCGACCCAGACGAGCAGGCGCCGCCACAGCCGGTGCCGGTCCGTCCGTCGGCTCCTCGTCAGGTAAATACGTACGTGTACCGCGGTATGCAAGGAGGCGTTTTGACCTATCTCTTACTCCTCGGCGCCATATTCGCAGAGGTGATAGCGACCAGCCTGCTCAAGAGCACCGAAGGTTTCACCCGGCTGTGGCCCACCGTGGTGTGCCTGATCGGTTATGCCATCTCCTTCGCGCTACTGGCGGTGTCCATTTCGCGCGGTATGCAGACCGACGTCGCCTACGCGCTGTGGTCGGCGATCGGTACGGCCCTGATCGTGGCGATCGCGGTGCTGTTCCTGGGCTCGCCGATATCGGTGACGAAGGTCGTCGGTATCGCGCTGATCATCGCCGGGGTGGTCACGCTGAATCTGACCGGGGCGCACTGACCGCAACCGTCGCCGCCGTTTCGTCGCCGGCCCGTGGACCCGCGTTCACTTTTGCGACCGCTATTGCGGGCCTGATGTGCACACATCGCTGCAAGACTGACGGCCGGAGAACTTCTTCCTGTTCGGCCTGACGGAGCAGCAAGTCGGGGACGTCAAGGCCGACGGCTATCGCCCGGCCGACTACATCGAAGGCAACTCCGAGTTGCGCGCGGCGCTGGATCTGATTGCCGGGGGGACCTTCTCGCGCGGCGACACCGAAGTGTTGCGGCCCCTGGTCGACAATCTGCGCTATGAGGACCCTTTCCTGGTGTGCGCCGACTACGCGTCCTACCTCGACTGCCAGGAGCGGGTGAGCGCCGCGTGGCAGGACCGGGAGTCGTGGACCGCAATGTCGATCCTCAACACCGCGCGCAGTGGCAAGTTCTCATCGGATCGCGCCATCACCGAGTACTGCGACGAGATCTGGAACGTGTGGCCGCTTACGGTCAAGATCTAGCGGGAGCCGGCTGAAATCAGCCTTGCGGCGGAACCGCCCGAAACGGGCTAGGGTGGGCGCTCACACAGCACGACTCGTCGCAGGAGAGATGTGACCCTACGCTTCCGCAGCCTCGTCCTGGTCCCGTTGACCGTGGCACTGATCATGCTGCTCGCGCCGACCGCTTCGGCCGACACCTACACAGACCAGCTGGTGAACAGGTTCGACGCCCAGACGCATGTGGTCGTCGATCCGGGCGCCAGACCGCCGCTGCAGAACCCCGACAAGCTGAACCAGCAGATCCTCACCAGCTCCTGGACCTGGAGTGCGGGCCCACCGGTCTGGGTGGCGGCGGTGTCGCCCGCCCAGAGCGGTGTGACCACGCCCGACGCGGTGCACAACGCCATGCTGGGCCGCAACGCCGAGTTCAGCGGCGTCATTCTCGTCATCGACTCCCACGGCTACCACGTGCGTGCCTACAACGTGCCGAAGGCGATTGCGGACAACGTCGACCAATTCATGAATCAGTCGGCGAGGGATCACCGCAACGACCCGTACGGCGCGACGAGCGCCTTCGTCGGCAAGCTGGCGAGCTGCCAACGCGGCCCCCGTCGGTCCGGCGACCACCTCTCCCGTGGCGCACCAGAAGCACGACCAGTGGGCATGGTTGAAGGCGACGCTGGTCATTGTCGGCATCGCGCTGGCCATCACCGGCATGCTCTGGTTCGCCATTCGCCGAAATCGCAAGCATCGCAAGGACACTCAGGCGCGCGAAGAACTCAAGCAGGAACTGATCGCGGCCGCGTCGAATGTCAGCGACCTCGACAACGCGGTACTCACCGATAGCGGCACAGATGTCAGCGCCGAGTCGTTGAAGGCGAACTCGAGCCTGTACGACGCCCGAAAGGCTTACGAGAAAGGCGATTACGGCGCAGCACGGGCGCATCTGCGCGTGGTGGAGTCCACGGTCGCCAAGGCCAACCGGAAGCTCGACCCACGGCGACCTACGCCCGACGTCGCCGCCGTGACTTCGGTGCCGGCCGACGATCGCAAGCAAGCATCGGTGCGCACCACCAACCCCGACACGGGTGAATCGGTGACGATCAACAACAACAACTACAGCACCACCGCGCAACCCGGCTACCCGCACTACTACGGCGGTGGCTACCACAACGGAATGTTCTTCTACCCGGGTTATTACCCGTACGCGTTCTGGGGATCGGGCTGGACGTGGGCGCTGACCGATGTGCTGCTGATGGATGCGCTACTCGACGACCACTGGGGTGGCAGCTACGAGCGCGGCTTCGAGGCCGGCCGCGACTCCGCCTTCGCCGATGACAGCAGCTACAGCTATGACGGCGGACAGGACGCCGGTTCCGGTTACGACAGCCCGCCGGCCGACGTGGGATTCAGCGGCGGCTACCAGGACTCGGGCGGCGCCGACGTCGGATTCGCGGGCAACGACGCCGCCTACTCCGGCGGCGGCGACGTGGGCTTTGGCGGCGGCTGGGACTCCGGGGGCGGATGGGACTCCAGCGGATCGGACTTCGGTGGCGGATCGGACTTCGGCGGCGGATCGGACTTCGGCGGCGGGTCCGACTCCGGCGGTGGCGGAGACTTCGGGTTCTAATACCGGACGCCGGAAAGCACGCGGGCCCGGTCGCAATCGTTGGGGTAGCGTTTCTCCGCGAGCCTCGGTAATCCCCCGGCGAAGCAAGGACTGGAGAATGAGTTCGTCTTTATATGGTCTGCTGACCGCACTTGCCCTTGTCCTGGCCGTGATGCTGGCGGTCATCGCCGCCGTGTACGTAAATCGCTTGGAGCGCCGCGCGACTGCTCCGGTCAGCGAAGATATCGGGAGCGCCAAAGCGGTTCTGCACAAGGCGCGCAAAGGCGAACCGATGTCACCGGACGAGTTGGACTACGCGAAGCGACTCGTCGCTGACCGCGGTTCGTTACTGACCCTGTGCATCCCCGGCGCTTTGTTCATGTTGGGCTGCTTCTACGTCTTCGGCAGCCTCTACCACTTGCACGGAGCCACTCCCTCCGAGCGGACATTCATCGGCGTGATCCCGATGTTGACCTCGACGAATCTGGCCATTCAGATTCGCCGCCACGCACGGTTGAAGCGGCGCCTGAAGAAAGTGGCCTGACCGAAGACGAGGCCGGCCATCCTGTGCGGTCACGGCCAGCCGGATCGACCGCCAGACCTTCGCGGTCGCATTCGGGTTGCGGTGTTCCTGGTCTTTGCACAATGATGTGTCAATTGGGCACATGACCGTCTACTATTTGACGGGCACGAGGGCGAGAGCGGGGGCAGCAACAGGATGTCCGGACCGGGTCGCGAGGTGATCGGATGAGCCCTCGCTCAGTCGGGCGGACTGTCCTTTCGCGAATCTGGATGCCGTTGGTCGCCCTCGTCGCGGTCGGAGCGGGTCTGCTGTGCATGTACAAAGTGCACCAGTTCTCCGAACCTGAGCCGGTCATCACCGTCAACGGTCCGCAGGCACCCGAGGAGTTCAACCTCAAACGGATCACCTACGAGGTGTTCGGCTCCCCCGGGCAGGGCGGGAAACTGGTCTACGTCGATATCGACGGCCACCCGCATCAGGTCGATATCACGACTCTGCCGTGGTCCCACACCGAGACCACCACGCTCACGGTGGCGTCCGGCAGCATCTCGGTGCACGTTCACGGCGGTCAGGTGGGTTGCCGGATGCTGGTGGACGGCGTCGTCCGCGATGAGCAATCGGGCGACCATCAGGACGCCGACGTCCAGTGCAGGGTGAAGTCGGCATGACCGAGCATCGCCTCGACGAGCGCCGGGTCAAACGTCCCTTCATCCCAAAGATGGTCCGCGCCCTTGCGATTCCGATCATCTTCTTCTGGGGACTTCTGGCGGTCACTACGAATACCTTTATGCCCCAAGTGGAACGGGTCGCAGAAGAGCTCGCCGGGCCGATGGTCCCGCACTACGCACCTTCGCAGCGGGCGCTGCTGCACATCGGCGATAAGTTCCATGAATCCAACTCGACCAACTTGACCATGGTGGTGTTCGAGGCGAACCGACAACTGGGAGACCAGGATCACCGGTACTACGACGATTTGATGCGCCGCCTGCAGAACGACACCAAGCACGTGCAATACGTGATGGATCTGTGGGGCAAGCCGTTCACCGCGGCGGGTGCGCAAAGCGTCGATGGCAAGTGCACCTATGTGCTGTTGCGCCTCGCCGGCGACATCGGCCAGATTCAAGCCAACCAGTCCGTGGACGCCGTTCGCGACATCATCAAGAAAGACACGCCACCACCCGGCCTCAAGGTCTACGTCAGCGGCGCGGCTCCACTGGCCTCCGACACGCTTAGCTATCGCCAACGCCAGCCTGAACAACGTCACGATCGTCACGATCATCCTCATCGTCGTGATGCTGCTGCTGGTGTACCGCACCCCGCCACCCTGTTGGTGCCCCTGCTCGGAGTCCTCATCGAGATGCTCGTCGCCAAAGGCGTTGTCTCGACCCTGGGGCATTACGGGTACATCGAGTTCTCGTCGTTCGCGGTGAACATCGTCATCGCGTTGACCCTGGGGGCGGGAACGGATTACGGCATCTTCCTGATGGGCCGATATCACGAGGCGCGACAGGCCGGCGAAAGCCGGGAGGACAGCTTCTACATCGCGTACAAGGGTGTCGCGCCCATCATCATCGGATCTGGCCTCACGATCGCCGGCGCGTGCTACTGCCTGACGTTCGCGCGCCTCAACTACTTCCACACCATGGGGCCGGCCGTCGCGATCACCATGCTGTTCACCATCGCGGCGGCGATGACGCTGGGCCCGGCGGTGTTGACCGTCGGCAGCCTTTTCGGGATGTTCGACCCGAGAACCAACGTCCACGGGCGTCTGTATCGGCGCATCGGCGCGAGCGTGGTGCGCTGGCCGGTGCCGATCCTGGTGGCCAGTTCCGCCGTCGTCCTGCTCGGGGCGATCTTCGTGCCGAGCTACCGGCAGAACTACGACGATCGGCAGTACCAGCCGGCCAGTGCGCCCGCGAATCTCGGTTTCCAGGCTGCCGATCGGCACTTCCCCAAGAGCAAGCTGTTCTCCGAGATGCTGATGATCGAGACCGACCACGACATGCGCAACTCGGCCGACTTCATCTCGCTGGATCGGGTTGCCAGGGCGTTGATCCGGCTGCATGGCGTGGCGATGGTGCAAGGCATGACCCGGCCCTTGGGCCGGGCGCTCGAGCACGCCAGCATTCCCTACCTGTTCACCACGCAAGGCAGCGGCAACGGGCAACAGCTCCCGTTCAACAAGGAACAGAACTCAAACACCGACGCGCAGGCCGAGATCCAGGCGCACTCCGTCGCGGTCTTGCGCAAAGAGATCGGCTTCTTCCAGAAGGTGTCCGACGAACTGCACCAGACGGTGCTCACCGTCGAGGACCTGGAAAGGGTCAGCAACGAGATCAACGAAGAGATCGCGAACGTCGACGATTTCTTCCGGCCGATCAAGAGCTATTTCTATTGGGAGAAGCACTGTTTCGACATTCCGATCTGCTGGTCGTTCAGATCGTTGTTCGACGGGCTCGACCAGATCGACCACCTGGCCGAGGACATCAAGTACGCCAGGATCTCCCTCGTGGAGGTGGACAAGGCTTTCCCGCAGATCATCGCACAGCTGAAAGCCACCGCCGACGACACCGAAGCCCTTCAGTCGAAGTTGGTCAACAGTTACGGCTCGGCGGATCTGCAGTCCATCCAAACCGAGCAGACCTACGACGATTCGATCAACGTCGGCAACGACTTCGACAAGTCCCGCAGCGACGACTTCTTCTACATCCCGCACGAAGCCTTCGACAACGAGGACCTCAAGGCGGGCATGAAGTTGATGATGTCGCCGGACGGAAAGGCGGCCCGCTTCATCGTCACCCACGAGGGTGACGCGATGGGCCCCGAAGGCGTGGAGCATGTCGAACAGTTCCCCGACGCGATCAAGACGATCCTCAAAGAGACGTCGCTGGCCGGCGCCCGGGTGTATATCGGCGGTTCGGGGTCCAACGACAAAGACATCAAGCAATACGCGATGTCGGATCTGCTGATCGCGGCGATCGCGGCGTTCGTGCTGATCTTCTTGATCATGCTGTTCATCACGCGAAGTCTGGTGGCGGCGTTGGTGATTCCCGGTACCGTGGCCTTCTCCTACGCCGGCGCGTTCGGCCTGTCCATCCTGTTCTGGCAACACCTCGTCGGCCTGCACCTGCACTGGCTCGTCCTGCCGCTGACGTTCATCATCCTGGTGGCCGTCGGCTCGGACTACAACCTGCTGCTCATCAACCGGGTCAAAGAGGAGCTGCACGGCGGGATTCACACCGGTCTCATCCGCGCGCTCGGCAGCACCGGTGGTGTGGTGACGTCGGCCGGTTTGGTGTTCGCCTTCACCATGCTGGCCATGCTCACCAGCGATCTGAGAACGATCGGCCAGGTGGGTTCGACCGTGTGCATCGGCCTGTTGCTCGACACGCTCATCGTGCGTTCGTTCGTCGTGCCGTCCATCCTGCGGATCCTCGGACCCTGGTTCTGGTGGCCGACGCTGGTGCGTCCCCGCCCGCTGCCGCAACGATAAGAAGGTCCAGATCCCATGAGCGACAGGAACAAATCCCTGGCCGGCCGTCTCGCCTTGGTCACCGGCCACTAACCGCGCCGCGCTTTTAGAACCTCGCCAATGCGGGCACGTCCGCCAACGCACAGTCCGGGATGCCTTCGGCCGCGCGCAGCAGGAAGTTGAGCTTCGCGATGCGCTCACCCGAACGCGGTGCGCCGTTCTTCTGGAACGGTGCCCCCAGGCCCACCGCCAGGTCCATCACGACATCGTCGATGACGCCGCCCGAGCGGCCCGACGGTATCGCCAAAACAGCGTTCCGCGCGGCATATTCGAAGCAGTCCAGGGCTTCGGCGATAGTTCCGACCTGGTTGGGCTTCAGGATGAAACCGTCCACGGCGGACGTTTCGACTGCCCGCCGCAGGCGGTCCCGGTTGGTGACGATCAGGTCGTCACCCAGGATGATCGAACGGTTCACCGCCTGCACCGCTTTGGCGAATCCGGCCCAGTCGTCCCCGTCGAGTAGGTCCTCGATGAACAGCATCGGGAACTCCTGCGACACGCCGCGGGCATAGTCGATCAGGGCCTCCGCGGTCACCCGTTCGCCGTTGAAAGCGTATGTCGCAGAGTCGCTGTCGTACACTTCACTGGATGCGCAGTCCAGAGCGAACGCCATGATGTCGGCGCAGCCGGCGCGATCGACGGCCTCGGCCAGCACCTCCATGACGACGAGCGGGTCGCTGGACGGCGCGATGTACCCGTACGACGACGCCAGCATCGGTGCGCGGCCGAGTCGCGCGGCGAGCACCTCGCCGAGCGTCTCGAACAGGCTCACCCCCTTTTCGACCGCGGATTCTATCCAGTCCGCGCGATACGGCACGACGAGGAACTCGCTGAACGTCTGACAGACATCGCCGTAGCGACCGCCGTCGATCATGTTGAAGCTGGGCACCGGGACCGTGGTGGGCGGTTTGAGCCCGAGCAGTGTGCCCACTACGTGTAGGTGGGTGTGCCCGCCGCGGCGGCGGCCGCACGCAGCAGCGCGATAGACGTGGAGTAGATCGCGTTGCCGCCGAGCCGGCGCTTGTCCGGTGTGCCGTCGAGGTCGATCATGACCCGGTCCAGGGACCGCGGATCGTCGAGCTCCGAGCCGATGAGGGCCGGGGCGATTTCGTCGGTGACCGCGGCGACGGCGCGGTGCACGCTCAGACCGTTGTATCTGCTCCGATCCCCTCCCGCAGTACGTACGCCTCATGTGAACCCACCGAACTGCCGGTCGGCGATGCGCCGCAGCCGACAAAGCCTGTGTCCGTGGTGATTTCCACCTCGAGAAGGGGCCGGGCTTTACAGTCCAGCACCTGGCGGGCGATGACGGATGCGACCTTCACCATCGACCTCCGGGTTCACAATCTCAGCGTAAGCCCGCACTACTGAGAGGCCACTGAAAACTGGCGACCGTCGGGTGGAACGGCGGACCGGTCGCGCGGGGCCAAAGGGCACCGTGC